>NZ_FNRJ01000050.1 GCF_900107855.1 Marinobacterium iners DSM 11526
TTTTACTTTGGCGAGCGAAAGCGTACCACTAATCAGCAGTTGGCCACCGCTCGCCGTTCAACCATGAGTGTCGCACTTATTATCTGAACTCCCGGGGGGGCATATAATGAATCTGACTCACCATCTGACAAAAAGCTTTCTCCTGGAAAAATCGATAAGCTCAAGGGCGCTGGAGTTGATCCTCATGATTTAAAACCTAAAAAACAAGGATCAAGATATGATTTATTCAAAGACAAAGATGGTAATATTGTAGTTAGGCCTAGAAATGGTAAAGGTCCGGGGGATCCAACAGGTTATAATATAAATAATTTTTAGGTAATCTCATGGAATCATACATTGAACTATCTGTTATTAGCTCTATCTTATGCTCTGATGAAATTGTTAATTTTCTGGGTATGCCTGCTGATAAGAATTGGAATACAGGTGACAAAATAGAAAACACCATCATGGTGGAAAAAGAGAGTGGGTGGCTAATAAAATCAAAAAAAATTAAAAATGTTGAGTTGGATATCCAAATTAATTCCATTATAAATCGAATAAAAGGAATTGAATATAAGTTTAAAGAAATATCCACTTTGAACGAAACAGATGTTCAACTGTCAGCTGTGATTTATTACGAGGAGGAACCCCCTCTTTTCTTTAAAAAGGAAATAATTACATGGTTGAGTGAAATAGGTGCATCAGTCGATATAGATCTATACGCCATTTGAAATAATATTAACCCAGCGGTAATTTAGGTCTGTCAATCATAGCTCGGAGCCCCGTCATAGCAGAGCCTTATCCGACAGGAACCGCCGCCGGGTTAATAAATAGGAGTCAAAACATAAGATTTATAGATTCTGGCCATAGGAAGAGGGTTCAAAACTCTGTATCAGCCAACCAGCCTCATAGGCTGATGCAGCAACTTTTTGATGCAGAAACGCGATAAATCCACGTAGGAAACTGTGGGGAATAAGACGCGAATGGCAATGTACTGAGTAAAGGTGGCCTGAACTTCAGCTACGACCGCTACAACAGTCTCACCAGTGTGAGCGGCACGGTAAGCGCAAC
>NZ_FNRJ01000022.1 GCF_900107855.1 Marinobacterium iners DSM 11526
CAACCGCACCGTTCGGTGCAACCTGTTGTCTCAAGCGAGGCGCGTATTCTACCGCAACCCGTTTCAGTGTCAACCGTTTTTTCGTTTTCTGTTTCAGTGCTGAGCACTCAAACAACGATTCGGCAGTCACTCAAGAAGCGTAATAATGAACCAAAAAACCACTTAATTCAACATCTTACCACTTGCTCAATCGATCTGCCCTGAACCGTTTCCGGTGGGCGTCTCAAGCGAGGAGGCGAATTCTACAGACACCACTGAGGGAGTCAACACCTGCGTGTAAAAAAGTTTCAGAAAGATGAAAACCGGCATTGCCCGACCCCAAAACAACAACAGGCGCCAGGGCGCCTGTTGCTCATGTACTGGAAGCGTCCTAACCGGCGGTATAGGTAAGTGGCACAAACGTGCCCCATAGAATGGCGGTTGCCGCGAGCAACCCAACCAACACACAGATTCCAACCGTTAGAATTGAAGTGGCAAAGAAAAATGCGCGCTCTTCCGGAATTTGCATGATTTCCGGTACGCCCGTGTATAACAGATAGATTGTATAGGCTAATGCCATCATGCCAACAATCACGTTGAACCAAAGCATCGGGTAGAGGCCTGCAAGACCCGACAGAAAAAGTGGTGTCGCGGTGAAGGTTGTCAGCACCAAGCATTCTTCATAGCTTACATTCCCACCATAGGTTTTCTCCATCCAGTGAATGGACCAGGCAATGAAACCGACAGCCACCCACATTGCCACATAAAATGCGAGTGCTGCCGGTAACGCGCTGGCCACACTCAATTTGACAAACTCTGACCCTCCCAGACTCCAGCCAACTTGAGTGGTACCAATGAAAAGTGACACGGCGGGTATTGCTGCCAGTACACTTATTTGGGCAAGAAATACATGCATCGCCGAGTAATGCTCTTTGCGTATCGAGCGCCACTCCTGCTTCGGGTGATAGAACACCCCCATCATGTGCTGCAGGAACATATCACTATCCTCCTCGCAGTCCGGGTTGGCCCCGGGCTACAATTTTTATTGTATTGATTCAGCCCGAATCCGTTCGCGTTACTTTCTCCACAACCGTTATACGAATAGCTGCCAATAATGGTCTACAAGCAGTATGGCAAACAGCCACATGATGTACACAATGCTGTAACGAAACATTTTCATCGGATCGCCCGGATTACGTGAAATATTCAATCGTACAGCCCAGGCAATGAAGCGGTAGTTGATGATACTGACCCCTGCCAGATAGATAAGTCCGCTCATACCATTAATAAACGGCAGCAATGTCACCACTGCTGTGAGTATTGTGTACAGCAGAATTTGCAGCCGTGTATAGGACTCACCATGGGTATTGGGGAGCATCGGCACTCCGGCACGGGCATAGTCATCCTTTCTAGCAATACACAGCGCCCAGAAATGAGGTGGTGTCCAGGCAAAAATAATCAGCATCAACAATAATGCCTGCGAGTCCAGCGAGCCTGTTACGGCCGTCCAACCCAGCAACGGTGGAGCCGCACCCGCAACGCCACCAATCACAATATTCTGCGGTGTGGCTCGTTTCAGAACAGCTGTATATACAATGGCATAGCCGATAAGTGATGCCAGTGTCAGACCCGCCGTAAGCGGGTTCACCAATGTGGCCAGCAGTAACAGCCCGATGCAGCCAATAACCGCAGCGAACAGCAGTGCATTACCCGGACTGACTCGCCCCTGCGGTAGCGGTCGTCGCGCGGTCCTTGCCATACAACGATCGATATTGTGATCCAGAACATGGTTGACCGCCGCTGCCGAGGCTGCAGCTAGCCCGACTCCCATGCTGGTTATCAGCAGCAATGGCAGCGATGGCATTCCGGGTTCAGCCAGACAGAAACCAACCACCAATGTCAGCAACATTACGGCGACAACTTTCAGCTTGCATAGCGCCAGATAGTCTCTCCAGCCAGCATCTGAAACGGTATTACCCGCAAACGACACGATACTCATGATTTGCCTCCATTACCGGACTTCTCGCCCGGTCGTGCAGATTCAGCGCCAACAACAACAGCAACACGGCTACCGCGTGATGTGCAACTGCCAGCCCGAGTGGCAACATCCATACAATATTGGCAATACCCAGCAGCGCCTGCACACCCAGCGCAGCCAGAAACAACGTGATATGAAAGCGCAGATACCTCCTTCGCCAAAGCGACAGCGCAACCCAACACGACACCACTATAAGCAGTAACGCCCCCAAGCGATGTGAAACCTGAATGGCCGCTCTTGCCGGAGCATCCAGCAGCCCACCTTCGTAGTTGGGCCCTATGGCCATGAAAGGATTAAGCCCGGTTGAAAAGTCGTATCCAACTGTTTCATCTGAATTGCACAACAACCAATCGCTGCAGGCCCAGCCGGCATAATTGGTACTGGTCCAGCCACCTAACAGCAGCTGCAGGAACAGGCAGAACAGCAGTATGCGTGTTCCCATATGACCCCCTGTTGGTTGAGCTTGTGGGTTGTAAAAATGACTCAATCGCTGTTCCAGCAGTACCAGCAGCGTCAATGTCGCAAGACCACCCATCAGGTGCAGCGTCACTATGACCGGTAACAGCTTCAATGTGACGGTCCACATTCCAAACAGCCCCTGCAATACTACTAGCCCCAGCAACAGCAGCGACAGCTTCGACGGATACCCTGTCACCGTGCGATTTTTCAGTGCGATGACTGCCAGCATCAGTACAACGAGTCCCAGACAAGCGGCCGCATACCGATGTATCATTTCGATCCAGCCTTTGCGTAGATCAATCACAACTCCTGGATAGCCCTGAGCCAGCTCAACATGATCTGATGGCAACACCCACGTTCCATAACATCCCGGCCAGTCGGGACAGCCAAGGCCTGCGTCATTCAGCCGTGTCCAGCCGCCCAGCAGCACAACAATCAACGCCAGTACTATCGCGCTTCTTACCAGCTTCAGTGCACTCATCCCAGCCTCGATGCTTTCAGCAGTCGTCGCAAATCAGTCAGCACTGCCTTGCCCTCATAGGCTTGTCCGTAATGCAGTACCAGATTGCCCAACGGATCAACAACCCAAACACCTGGCGCCAATGCGTCTGAAGCCTCCATTCTTACCCGAAAGCGATCAGCATCCCGACCCAAAGCATCATGTATACGTTTAAGCCTTTCCTCCTGCCGCAAGCATCCATGGTCACACCCACCCCGGTGCACCAGCAGCAACGACCAATGACGCGTAAAGCGGTCAGCCTGCCCGCCCCATTGCTGCAGCGGCACTGCCGGCTGCAACAACCTGCCAGTATTCACCTGTTCATTCGGTATACCGACGCCTGTGGTATATACCGCCACGGCCAGCAACACTGGCAACATGCCCAATGCCCAGATAGCCCAGAAAGTGCACCTATTACTTGCCATCGCCCTGCCTCCTGCCATGTCGAGCCGCCCAGAACAGCCAGAGCAGCAATGTGATGGCCAGCGCAAACCACTGCACTGCATAGCCCTGATGCCGCTGTGGACTGACTCCTTGATGAATAGCGTTCCTTGGCGTGATTTGATCACTCACTGGCGTCTTGAGGTGCAGCATGACCGCCTCAACTTCCATCTCCAAAGCCTGCCTGATCTGCTCCAGATCGACGGATTGAATTCGTCGTGGCCAGCCTACTTCAGCGGGCAGGTCTGCCAGCGTCATCGACCCGGTTGGATGAGCCAGCACCCCATCGACCTGTATGCGTTGTTGTTCAAGTTGCAAGGCAGGCAACCGGTCTCGATGGGATGGCGCTTCAACCCACCCCAAACTGGCCAGCCACAAGGAGCCCTCATCGACGCGCATCGGAACGATCACTTCGTAGCCCACACGCCCATTAAGGGTACGGTTATCCAGCAGAAAAATACGATATGGCAACAGCTCAACCTCCAGTCGTACCGGCACCCACGCCTGGCGTTCAAGCTGCCTGAGCGCAGTGGCTGCACGCGTCATCGGCTCAACGGCCTGCTGATCGAGCCAAATCTGCTTTTGTTCGGCACGCTGCAGCTGCCAGTAGCCCAGACCAAACAGCAACGGAACACCGAGCAGCGCCAACAGCCAGCGCAGATATTTGAATGCAGCGGGGCTATCCGCTTTACTTGGTTGATCAGACATAAGGAAATTTCCATGTTGCATCTTCTGATCGTCCTGCTGTTTATTGCCATATTGATCGCACTGTTCAGCAGTCTTTGGTCTCTGCTTCGACGACCTTCAGCCGATGGCACCACGGCCAATCGCCTGCTTTGGCGTGTCATTTTCAGCGTATTGCTGATACTGCTTCTGGTCTACGGTTTCAGCAGCGGCCGTCTTCGCTCACATGCTCCCTGGCAGAGCTCAGAGCACATACACAAACAGGAACAGCCCAATCCAGACCACATCCACAAAATGCCAGTACCAGGCCACCGCTTCAAAACCGAAGTGCTGGCGTGAGCTGAAATGACCCAATACCACGCGCCCCAGAATGATCATCAACATCAGCGTACCCAAGGTGACATGCAGACCGTGGAAGCCGGTCAGAATAAAGAAGGTGGCACCGTAAACACCGGACTGCAGCGTCAGTCCCAACTCCTGATACGCATGCACATATTCATAAGCCTGGAAGCCGATAAAAATCAGACCCAACAGAATTGTCAGTGTCATCCAGCGGCGCACCATAATCAGCTCGTCTCGCAACAGGGCCTTGTGTGCCAGTGTCAGAGTAAAGCTGGACGTCACCAGCAGGCAGGTGTTGAGCAGCGGTATGTGCCAGGGGCTGATGACAGCTTCAGGTCCGGGATAACGCGCACTGTCGGGCGGGTTGAGCAGGGGCCATTCTGCCACAAACCCGGGCCAGAGCAGCTCGGTTACCCCCTTGTCACCTTCACCTCCCAACCAGGGAAGCGCCAGCACACGCACGTAGAAAAGAGCGCCAAAAAACGCGGCAAAGAACATCACTTCCGAGAAGATGAACCAGCTCATACCCCAGCGAAAGGAACGGTCCATCTGCTCGGAATACAGCCCGCTGCGGCTTTCATGAATCACATTGCCGAACCATCCCACCAGAATCAGCCCCATCATCAACGCCCCCGCCAACAACAGCGCGACGCCAAGCCCACCTCCCTGCTGCGCACTCAACGCATTCATCAGGGTACCGGCACCATAGGCCAACAGGAAAAGTGCAATGGATGCCAAAATCGGCCAGCGACTTTGCTCAGGCACGTAATAGGTTGAACTGCTCATAACGATTGCTCCTTTTCAACCTGCTCTGTTGATGAAATCGCCGGCGAGATATCAAACAGGGTGTAGGACAAGGTCAGCGAGCGAATATGCTCCGGCAGGTTCTTGTCGACCACAAACAGCAGCGGCATTTCGACCGATTCACCAGACTGAAGGACCTGCTGCTCAAAACAGAAGCAGTTCACCTTATGCAGATAGCGCGCAGCCTCTGCAGGAGCAACCGACGGGATAGCTTGCGCCACCATACGCCGGCCGGTCGGGTTGGTTGCCATAAAGGCTGTCTGCTTCATCTCTCCCGGG
Source organism: Marinobacterium iners DSM 11526 (assembly GCF_900107855.1). Lineage (GTDB taxonomy): Bacteria > Pseudomonadota > Gammaproteobacteria > Pseudomonadales > Balneatricaceae > Marinobacterium > Marinobacterium iners. The sequence continues at coordinate 5,526 of NZ_FNRJ01000022.1, forward strand.
TGGGTGAGAATCAGATTCTGCTGCGGCCCGAATTTCCAGGGCATTGCCTCGTTATGAACCGCAATCAATCTCACCCTGATCTCTCGACTGGTATCCGCTTCCGATGCCGCAACCGGGCCGGTATTGGTAATCTTTCCGTTTAGCCCCGTCACTTCACAAAACACGTCATACAAAGGGACCAGCGCAAAGCCAAAACCGAACATCAGCACACAACCCAATACCAGCCGCCTTACCAGCCTGCGATTGGCTGCTTGCGGGCTCATCGCAGCGACTCCGGCAGTTTCGGCGGCTCGGCAAAGGTATGGTAAGGCGCCGGTGATGGCACTTCCCACTCCAGCCCTTCGGCACCTTCCCAGGCTCTGGCTTCAGCCTTGCGGCCACCGCGTACACAGGCGATCACGTTCCAGACAAAGATCAACTGTGACAGGCCAAACAGAAAGGCACCCACCGAGGCCACCATATTGAAGTCGGCAAACTGCAGTGCGTAATCCGGTATGCGGCGTGGCATGCCGGCCAGCCCGATGAAGTGCATGGGAAAGAAGGTGATATTGACGCCAATGAAGCTCAGCCAGAAGTGAAACCGACCCATGCGCTCATCCAGCATGTGACCAGTCCACTTCGGCAACCAGTAGTAGACACCTGCCATAATGGCAAAAACGGCCCCCGGTACCAGCACATAATGGAAGTGAGCCACCACAAAGTAGGTATCGTGGTACTGGAAATCCACCGGTGCGATCGCCAGCATCAACCCCGAAAAACCGCCGATGGTAAACAGCACTACAAATGCCAGCGCGAACAGCATTGGCGTTTCGAAGGTCATCGAGCCGCGGAACATGGTAGCCACCCAATTAAACACCTTCACCCCGGTAGGCACTGCGATCAACATGGTGGCATACATGAAGAACAGTTCACCGGCCAGCGGAATACCGACCGTGAACATGTGGTGCGCCCAAACCAGAAACGACAGTATCGCGATCGAAGCGGTGGCATATACCATGGAGGCGTAGCCAAACAGACGCTTGCGAGCAAAGGCGGGAATGATCTGGCTGATAATGCCGAAGGCCGGCAAAATCATGATGTAGACCTCGGGATGACCGAAGAACCAGAACACATGCTGAAACAGCACCGGATCCCCACCGCCACCAGCATCAAAGAAACTGGTGCCAAAATGGATATCCATCAACATCATGGTTACCACCCCCGCCAGCACCGGCATGACCGCAATCAGCAGGAAAGCGGTGATCAACCAGGTCCAACAGAACAGTGGCAGTTTCATCATCGCCATGCCCGGCGCCCGCATGTTGAGAATCGTCGCAATGATGTTAATCGCGCCCATGATCGAACTGATTCCCATCATGTGAATGGCGAAGATGAAGTAGGTCACGCTCGGCGGGGCATAGGTCGTCGACAGTGGTGCATAGAAGGTCCAGCCGAAGTTTGGCGCGCCTCCCGTCATAAACAGGGTCGAGATCAGCATGGCGAACGCAAATGGCAGGATCCAGAAGCTCCAGTTATTCATTCGCGGCAGCGCCATGTCCGGGGCACCGATCATCATCGGTATCATCCAGTTGGCCAGCCCCACAAACGCCGGCATCACCGCCCCAAACACCATGATCAGCCCGTGCATGGTGGTCATCTGATTGAAGAAGCCCGGTTCCACCAGTTGCAGCCCCGGCTGGAACAGTTCGGCGCGGATCATCAGCGCCATGGAGCCACCCACCAGAAACATCAAGAGGCTGAACCAGAGGTACATGGAGCCGATATCTTTATGGTTGGTGGTAAACAACCAGCGCCCGAGACCACTGGCAGGGCCATGATGCTCATCTGAATGCGTTTCCAGAGTGGTATCAAGCGTACTCATTGCTCCCCCTCCCCATCGGCCGACTGCAACAAGCGCGAGATCTGAGCCGGTGATACCGCCTCACCCAAGCTGTTGCCCCAGGCATTACGCTCATAGGTGATCACAGCGGCCAGTTGAACGGTGCTGAGCTGATCACGAAACGCCTGCATGGCGGTACCCGCCTTGCCGTTCAGCACGATATCGATATGTGCAGACACATCACCCAATGCGACTGGACTGCCCTTCAGGGCAGGGAATGCACCCGGCACCCCCTCACCGCTCGGCAGGTGACAGGCCGCGCAGGCCTGCAGATACACCTGCTCGCCCTGCTGCATCAACTCATCCAGTGTCCAGCTGCGCTCAGCAGCCTGAACCTGAGCCTCTTTTTCTGCCCGAGCCGCCATCAGCCAGACATCAAAGTCTTCTTTGCTGACCGCTTCGACCACTATTGGCATGAAGCCATGATCCTGCCCACAAAGCTCGGCACACTGCCCCCGGTAGATACCCGGCTCATCAATGATGGTCCAGGCCTCATTGATAAAACCGGGAATGGCATCCTTCTTGACGGCCAACGCAGGCACCCACCAGCTGTGGATAACATCGTTGGCGGTCAGCAGAAATCGGATCTTGGTGTCCACCGGCAACACCAGATGTCGGTCAACCTCAAGCAGATAGTTTTCCTGCTTTTCAGCGACATTGGTGATCTGTTCACGCGGGGTCGACATGTTGCTGAAGAAGCTCAGCTCATGATCCAGATAGTCGTAACGCCACTTCCACTGATAGCCGGTAATCTGCACATCCAGTTCAGCTTCGGACGGATCGTACATTTTGATCAGGGTGGCAGTTGCAGGAACAGCCATACCAACCAGTATCAGTACCGGTATCAACGTCCAGATTACTTCAACCAGTGTATTTTCATGAAAGTGGTGGGCCTTGGCCCCTCGCGACTTGCGGTGATGAAAGATCGACCAGAACATGACACCAAACACCACCAGTGCTATGGCGACACAGATCCAGAAGATTGTCATGTGAAGGTCATATACCGAACGGCTGACATCCGTGACACCGGGTGTAAGATTGAGCCCCCATTCCGCACGCAAAGATGCAGGTGCCAGCAGCGCCAATCCAACCCCTGAGCCGATGGTTTTTATTATTCTAAGTCCCATCTCCAGGCCTCCCCGTCTTGGCCTGCGGCCAGGCTCATCATGCTGCCCGACAGGCGATCCGGTAACTGGAGTATAGCAGCCCTGAAAAAATCGCAAGCGCAATGATCTGAGTCAAACACCCGCCAGACTGAGCACCCACCACACCAGCAGGATCACACCCAGCACAAACACCAGCGCCAAGAGCAGGCCCGCCAGGACATAATGCAGCGGGCGCCCCTGGCTGAAATCATGCTCACGATTACGTTCAGACTGCACACCAAAGAAGGCTGCCAGCACGCTCAGCAACGCCTGCAGCCAATCAGGCTTGTTTGCCATGGTAATCACCTCAATTGAGGTATAGCTGACAAATACACCAAACGGCCAGTGATGGTGAAGAGCAGATGGCAAAAACGGGCCGAAGCCCGTTTTAAGAATCAGTGGCGATGTTTAAAGCGGCGCCAGCACCACAGCAGTGGTCCAGAAAGGGCATACAGCAGGAACAGCAACCAGAGGAAAGTAGAAGTACTGATCGAAATGACCCCCAGAACCAGCGCGATCACCGCCAGAATCCAGAACGGTACCTTGCCCTTGAAGTCAATATCCTTGAAGCTGTAATACAGCACGTTACTGACCATCAATACACCGCACAGCGCCACATAGAACGCCACCAGATAGGCGGTACCACTCATGTCGAGCTCGTATTCAGCACACGTCCAGACAAGCCCAGCCACGACCGCTGCCGCAGCAGGACTTGGCAAACCGATGAAATAGCGCTTGTCGACCGAACCGATCTGAGTATTGAAACGCGCCAGCCGCAATGCACCACCCGCCGCAAATACGAACGCGGCAAAAAAGCCCAGTTTGCCAAGATCGAACAGCAACCAGTTATACGCTACCAGCGCCGGCGCCACTCCAAAGGAGACCATGTCGGCCAGCGAGTCATATTCGGCACCGAATGCGCTTTGAGTATTGGTCATGCGAGCCACTCGCCCATCCAGCCCATCAAGCAGCATGGAAACAAATATGGCAATGGAAGCAGGTATGAACTGTCCGTTCATCCCAGCAACGATGGCATAAAAACCCGAAAACAGGGCGCCGGTGGTAAACAGGTTTGGCAACAGGTAAACACCACGGTGACGCTGGGCACTGTTGTCTTGATGCTCACTCTCATCTCTCGGCGATTGTTGCTGATCACTCATTCAAGGCTGCCTCTTTGGTGTAACCGGAAGCCTCATTCTACCCGACAGCAAGGGCCAAACCCAACGCCCCGAGAAGATCAGACCATCCCAGCCCCACCATCATCCTTGTAGGCATTGGCAAGATTATTAAACAACGCCCGGCTGATACCGGTAATCGCCATGAATTTATCCAATTCCTGTGCCAGCAAGGAGCTCTGATAGGACTCCTGCATGATGATCAGGCAGAACCCCGTTACACCGTTAACCGCTTTCATCATCAACCCCATACGCAGGGCATCACCGGCATAAACCTGTGTCAGGATCGGTACCAGATGTTTCTTAATCAGCAGGGTACCACTGGCCATGAACTCGACCGGTAACTTGACCTGGACATGTACCTCCCCCACTTTGTGCATACTGGCGGCAAAATTCGCATCGTAGGGACCACTGAAAATGGTTTGCAGCCAAGCCAAGTGAGTCGCTTTAAGCCCTTCGACGCGACCTTCAAGATAAGGCACTGCCGCCGGTATCTGCTGCAATTCGTCATAGAATTTTTCGGTCACCTCCGCCAAGTAGGGAAGCAGCCGGCCTCCCTCCTGAATCAGCAGCTTTTCGTCTTCAGAATCAAACCCGGAATTCAGCTTCCCACGCTGGCACAGGGTGGCAAAATCTGTCTGGCTCATCAGGTACGTCCTTGCATGTGTTGGCTCAGGGTCACTCCCGGCGACCCTCGAAAGGGGCGCTATTTTCTCACGCCAACCACAAATATCAAGGTTTGCTAAACTAATACAGGCCACTGTTATTTAAAGAAAACAATCAATGCCTCACTTGCATGTCGCTTTGACTCAGTCTGACGACACACCTGTTTTCTTGCGATAAGCTGCCGACAAGTTGGCATAGAGCGCTTCGCTGATCCCGGTCACATCCATAAACCGTTCCAGTTCGTGTTCGCGATAGGAAACCTGCATGATGATCAGGCAGTACACCGTAACACCGTTCACGGCTTTCATCAGCGTACCCAAGCGTTCCGGGTCATCACGGAACTGCTGTGCCAATACAGGAATAAGGTGTTTGCTGATCAATCCAATGCCACTGGCCATAAAGCGCTCAGGCAGGCGCACCTGTACATGAACAACACCCACCTTATGCATGTACGCGGCAAATTCATCGTCATAGGGACCAGTAAATATCTTTTCAAGCCACTTCCGATGAGTCGCTTTCAGCGCATCCAGTCGCCCTTCAAGGAAGGGCATTGCTTCGGGGATCCCGGCCAGTTCCGCATAAAAGGCATCCGTCACGAAGTCCAGCTCTGCCATCAACTGAGGCAGAGCACGTGATAATTCATGCTCATCCTGAGCATCAAAGCCGGCAAACAGCTTAGCCTGTTGATTCAGGTGGGAAAAATCGATTTGTCGCATTAAACACATCCTTGCAATGGACCCGGCACACAGTGGCAGAGTCCTTTCCAGAAAAGGCTGATTTTGACTTGTTATGGTTCGAAACGTCTATCACTTAAGGATCACCCAGCGGTGGATGAATACAGGCGCCGGGTGACGGATACAGGGGGAGTTCGATTCAACTCAGGCCGCATGGCCATGATGGCTGCGATAGGCGGCCGCCAAATTATTGTAGAGCACTCGACTGATGCCGGTTACCTCCATGAAACGCTCCAGTTCATGACCGCGGTATGATTCCAGCATGATCAACAGGCAAAAACTGGTAGCGGCGTTGAGCGCCTTGAGTACCTGACCGATTTTACCCACATCATTGGCATAGATTTCAGGCAACAACGGAATGAGGTGTTTGCTGATCAGTCCGATACCACTGGTCATGAACTTCTCAGGCAGCTTCACCTGCACATGCACCACGCCAACATGGTGCATATAGGCAGCAAAATCGGCATCGTAAGGGCCGGTAAAAACCTTGCTGAGCCATGCAGTATGGGTGGTTTTCAAAGTATCGACACGCCCCTCCAGAAATGGCAGGGCTTCTGGAATGGTTTGCAACTCGGCGTAAAAGGCATCGGTGATGGCGGAGAAGTGTGGCTGTAGCCTGGAGGCCTCCTGAACCAGGATCAGTTCATCTTGCGGCTCAAACCCGGCATAGGCCTTCGCCTGCTCACACAGAACGGAAAAATCGACATTACTCATGATGGACGCATCCTTGACTGTTGGTAGCACAAGCACATCCGGTTACAGCCTAAGGGCCGGGGCGCACTACCAAGCGTTTTATTTTTATTAGTGAAGCCATTCATAGCACGCCCATACCGGAGTTCAAGTTTCCGGAATCCACTTCACGACCTGGATCAAGAAAAGTGGTTCTTCCTCTAATACTTTGGCGTAATACGAACAAAGCCCAAGCAAGGCTGGGCCTGTCACTTTATTACGCATGGGTGACACAAGCAGATGCCGTGCCAAAACCCTGCGGGAATTATGGTTATCAAGGATGACAGGGATATTGCAGCAGAAAGAAGAGAAGGCAGTTCAGCTTTTGCGTCAAACCGGTGCAAGCAGCACCGTTGGTGAGCACCGCAGCGCCGAAACAAAACTGCCGGGCAAAGCCCGGCAGTTGATCTAATCACACAACCAAATGCGGGATCAGTTCTTTTCTTTGTCGACCAGCTTGTTGGCAGCGATCCACGGCATCATTGCACGCAGTTTCTCACCGGTCTGCTCGATCGGGTGAGCAGCGTTGTTGCGACGACGGGCCGTCATGGACGGGTAGTTAGTCGCACCTTCGCTGATGAACATCTTGGCGTACTCGCCATCCTGGATGCGCTTAAGCGCGTTACGCATCGCCTGACGTGATTCTTCGTTGATCACCTCAGGGCCGGTTACGTATTCACCGTACTCGGCATTGTTGGAGATAGAGTAGTTCATGTTGGCGATGCCGCCTTCGTACATCAGGTCCACGATCAGTTTCAGTTCGTGCAGACATTCGAAGTAAGCCATTTCCGGCGCGTAGCCAGCTTCAACCAGAGTCTCGAAACCGGCCTTGACCAGCTCAACACAGCCGCCACACAGAACAGCCTGTTCACCGAACAGGTCGGTTTCAGTCTCGTCCTTGAAAGTGGTTTCGATGATGCCGGTACGACCGCCGCCTACGCCTGAAGCGTAAGACAGAGCAACATTCTTGGCGTTGCCGGACGCATCCTGGAAGATCGCGATCAGGTCAGGGATACCGCCGCCCTTGACGAATTCGTTACGCACGGTGTGACCCGGTGCCTTCGGAGCAACCATGATCACGTCCAGATCCTTGCGCGGCTCGATCTGGTTGTAGTGGATGGAGAAGCCGTGAGCGAAGGCCAGAGTAGCGCCCTGCTTGATGTTCGGCTCGATCTCGGCCTTGTACAGCTGGCCCTGGAATTCGTCCGGAGTCAGGATCATCACCAGATCGGCAGCGGCAACGGCGTCAGCCACGTCAGCCACTTTCAGGCCGTGGGCTTCAGCCTTGGCACGGGAAGAAGAGCCGGCACGCAGGCCAACGGTCACATCAACGCCGGAATCGTGCAGGTTGCACGCATGAGCGTGGCCCTGAGAGCCGTAGCCGATGATGGCAACTTTCTTGCCCTGGATGATGGAGAGATCACAGTCTTTATCGTAATAAACCTGCATGGTTCTGATCCTTTGACTTGAATGGAGTGATTGGGTGCATCTAGCCGTGATGACTATAGCAATGGCGCCTACATTAAGGGATAGGAATCATTGCGTAAAATGATATATTTGCAACATCATATTTCATTTAAAGAAACATAATGGATACCCGTACCCTGCGCCTGTTTCTGAGCCTGGCCGACACCCTGCACTTCGGTCGCAGCAGTGAAGCCTGCCATGTCAGCCCCTCAACCCTGAGTCGCGCCATCAAGCAGCTGGAAGACTCGCTGGGGGTTGAACTCTTCCTGCGTGACAACCGCAGCGTCCAGCTCACGCCCGAGGGTATGCGCTTTGCCCAGTACGCCCGCGAAGCGCTGCAGCAGTGGGAACAGGTACGTCATTCACTGCTGGAAAGCGCCAGCGAACTGCAGGGCGAGATCAGCGTATACTGCTCGGTCACTGCCAGTTACAGCTTTTTGTATTCACTGTTGAGCCGGTTTCGCCAGCTGTACCCACGTGTCGAGATCAAGCTGCATACCGGCGACCCCGAACATGCCATCGCCCGGGTGCAGAGCGGTCGTGAGGAGATTTCCATCGCCGCCCGCCCCGCTCACCTGCCGGCTGGGGTGGCCTTTCGGCCCATCGACCGCACCCCGCTGTTGTTCATCGCCCCTGCCAGCGAGCCGAGCGATACCCTCGGCAATGAAGCACAGTGGAGCCGCCAACCGATGATCCTGCCGGAAAGCGGTATCTCACGTGATCGCGTCAACCAGTGGTTCAGCCGCCGCCATATTCAGCCACGCATTTATGCCCAGGTCGCCGGCAACGAAGCGATCGTCAGCATGGTCAGCCTGGGTTTCGGCATCGGCGTTGTACCCCAGATAGTGCTGGACAACAGCCCTCTGGCAGATCGGGTACGGGTGTTGCCGGTATCACCGGCACTGGAGCCCTACGAAATCGGCCTGTTTGCACTGGAGCGCAAACTGCGCTCACCGTTGATCCGGGCGTTCTGGTCACTGCTGGATAATGGCTCTGTCACGGATTAACCCCTACACTGCCGGCTGAACTTTCAAAGAGGCCCCCGCTCCATGACACCCGACATGCTGTTTGTGTTTGCCACCCTCGGCATTACCATCGCCCTGTTTGTCAGCGATCGTATCCGCATGGATCTGGTTGCACTTATGGTTGTGGTTGCGCTGGCACTCTCCGGCATCATCACTCCGGCGGAAGCAGTAGCCGGCTTCGGTGAGCCGGTGGTGATCATGATCGCCGCCCTGTTTGTGGTCGGTGAAGCGCTGTTTCGCACCGGCATCGCCGCTGCCGCAGGCAACTGGCTACTGCGCATGGGCGGCAGCAGCGAAACCCGGCTTCTGCTGTTTCTGTTACCCGTGGTGGCGCTGCTGTCCGCATTCATTAGTTCCACTGGTGCCGTTGCACTGTTGATTCCTGTGGTGCTGAGCATGGCACGCCGCTCCGGCATGCAACCCTCACAGTTACTGATGCCGCTGGCCTTCGCCGCCCTTATCGGCGGCATGCTGACGCTGATCGGTACACCGCCCAATATTATCGTCAGTAGCCAGATGCGCAGTGCAGGCCTTGAGCCGTTTGGCTTCTTTGACTTTACTCCATTGGGGCTGGCGATTCTGATTGCAGGCATGGGCTATCTGATTCTGGTGGCCCGCAAGCTGCTGCCCGAACGAGCACAGCAACTGGCGGAAAACACCGCACCGGGCGTCGCCGCCATCAGTGGCCGTTATGCCCTGAGTCGTCAGCTACACAAGCTGATGATCACGCCAGGCAGCCCATTGGCGCAGAAAACACCGGCCGAAGCGGCACTGCGCACCGAATATGATGTCACCGTGATCGCCATTTCCCGCAGTGGCGGGCTACTCTCCAGTTTAGTGCCGGTACTGAGCAACACCCGCATGCAGTATCAGGATCAGGATCAGGATCAGTTGATCGTATATGCCGACGAAGCACGGCTGGAACACCTGTGCGAAACACTGAAGTTGAAGCGGATGGGCTTTCCGGCGCGGGAGATCAGTCAACTGGAACGTCGGTTCGGTATGGCCGAAGTACTGCTGCCCCCTGAGTCACCGCTGTGTGATCGTTCAATAAAGGAAGGACATTTTCGCGAGCGCTATGGACTGAGCGTGCTGGGTATCCGCCGAGACCAGGCCGCCATGGATACAAGTTTTACCGAAACTCGGCTTACACCCGGCGACACCCTGCTGCTGGCCGGCAGCTGGGAACAGATCCGCAGCCTGCAGGGTTCGCGCGAGCTGGTGGTATTGCAGACACCCGCCGAGCTGGAAGAGATTCCCACCCACGGCAGCCGTGGGCCGGTTGCTCTGATTATTCTGCTGGCAATGCTGGTGTGCATGACCACGGGCTGGCTGGACAACCTGTCCGCCATTCTGCTGGCAGCGCTGGCGATGATTCTCACCGGTTGCGTATCACTGCAGGAGTCTTACCGCTCTCTCAACGCCACCAGTCTGATTTTGATCGCTGGCATGCTGCCGCTGGCACTGGCGATGGAGCGCAGCGGCGCCCTAGCCTGGGTAGTTGAACACCTCGTCAGCCTGGTCGGCGACAGCAGTCCGCTGGTTCTCTGTGCCAGCCTTTTCATGCTGACCTCCTTGCTGAGTCAGTTCATCTCTAATACTGCCACTACGGTCCTGCTGGCACCTATCGCTATCACTACCGCCCAGCTGACCGGCGTCAACCCGGAACCGGTGATGATGGCCGTGGCTATTGCAGCCTCGACCGCATTCGCCACCCCCATCGCGTCACCGGTCAACACCCTGGTACTGGCCCCGGGCAACTACCGCTTTGCCGACTTCGCTCGGGTGGGTATTCCGTTGCAGCTGTTGGCACTGGCGCTCACGTTGATACTGACGCCTCTGCTGTTTCCGTTCTAATAGCAGCTTAACCAAGCTGTCGATACAGGAAACTGACCGAACGCGTCCATGCCAAGGCTGCATCATCGGCGTCATAACGGGCGCCGGTGGGGTTGGCGAAGGCATGGTCCGCCACATACCAGTAAACGTTCAGCCTATCGGCTTTGCCTGCTTCGGCCATGGCCCGCTCAAAGCCGCCCACCATCGCTTCGTCGATACTCTTGTCCAGCGTTCCGAAATGACCCAGCACCGGCCCTCGCAGGCGTGACAGCTGTTTTGGGGTACGGGTGACATTGCCGTAATAGATGATGGTCGCGTCGACCGGGGTTTCCATGGACGCATTGAGCGACCAGCCGCCGCCAAAACACCATCCCATGGTAGCGACCTTGCCATTACAGCGCTGGTGCCGCCGCAGCCAGTCAATCCAGCCGGTCAGTGTGTCTGTTGCCTCTTCTTCATTGACCGCCTGCATCAGTGCCATTGCATCCTCACGGGTATCAGCCACACCGCCTTTATAAAGATCCACCGCCAGCGCCATAAAGCCTAAATTGGCAAGCTCAGCCGCCACCGCTTTGATTTGGTCATTCAGCCCCCACCATTCGTGAATCAGCACCACCGCAGGAAAAGGCCCATCACCCTCGGGCATGGCCAAGTGTGCCTGCACCTTGTCGCCGCCTCCCAGTGCCAGCTGCACTGACCGAGTTCGGTTGCCCGCTGCTTGCGCAAGCAACGGATCCGCCAGCACCACTGCCAGTGGCAGTGCCAGCATCCCCTTCAGGAAACTGCGTCGCTCTTCACCGGTTGCCCGTGGAAGAGGCTGGCTCGACTGCGTGTTGCCACACCCCTTGATATCACACATGCCCGTTCTCCTTGTCGTCCTGTGGTGTGTCTCACTATAGACCACACACTGCTTCAGTCAGCTGTACGCGATCAACTCATAAAACTGATCAGGCTCAACCGCCCTGTTTAACCGCAGTTGCAAAAAAAAACTTTTTTTTGCCAGTCTTTTGTTCCATATTCACGCTTTGAATCCGTCCGCTGCATTCGCTGCCGGACACACCGTGAGGCACTCTTGAGCCTCCACCATTCACAGCGTTGCCGGAGACCCATGGCGATGAAAAAAGTGTTCAAGCAACTCGGAAAACTGCTCCCTGGCATGTTGCTGGCGGGAGCCGCATCAGCGCAGGAACTCAACGTATACAACTGGTCTGACTATATCGCTGAAGACACACTGGCGCGGTTCGAACAGGAGACCGGAATCAAGGTCGTCTATGACGTTTATGATTCCAACGAGGTGCTTGAAGCCAAACTGCTGGCCGGTCGCAGCGGCTATGATCTGGCGTTCCCAACAGCACGCCCTTTTGCCGACCGTCACCTCAAGGCAGGCCTTTATCAAAAACTGGACAAAGATAAGCTGACCAATCTGGATAACCTTGATCCGGTCATCATGAAGTCACTGGCCGACATCGACCCGGACAACCAACATCTGGTGCCTTATATGTGGGGCACCACCGGCATTGGCTACAACGTAAAGAAGGTGCGTGAGATTCTGGGCGATGAGATGCCACTGGATACATGGCGCCTGGTGTTTGATCCGGAAATCGTAGCCAAACTGGCCGGCTGTGGCGTGACGCTGATGGACGATCCGACCGAAGTATTTGTCGCGGCACGTGCCTATCTGAGCGAGGATACCACCGACTTCAGCAAGGCTGCACTGGAAAAGGCGGCTGCAACCGTCATGGTCGTACGTCCGAATATTCGTTACTTCCACAGCTCGCAGTACATCAACGATCTGGCAAATGGCGATATCTGTGTAGCCCACGGCTACTCCGGTGACATTTTGCAGGCCCGTGACCGTGCGGCCGAAGCCGGCAACGGGGTTGAAGTGGCCTATGCTGTACCCTCCGAAGGTGCCGTGGTCTGGACCGATGTAATGGTGATTCCGGCAGATGCACCGCACCCGGATACCGCGCACCAGTTCATCAACTTCCTGCTGCAGCCGGACGTCATCACACCGATCACCAACTATGTGGCCTACGCCAACGCCAATGCGGCGGCTACCGAGTTGATCGACGAAGAGATCCGCAACGACGCCGGCATCTATCCGCCGCAGGAAACGCGTGAAAAGCTGATCGTGCTGAAAACGCCGACAGAACGTCAGATTCGCGACATGAACCGCAGCTGGACCCGAGTCAAAACCGGCCGCTGAATCCAGTCGATCACCTGAACCTGAGATGCCCCTGAAATCAGGGGCATCTTTTTTATCGGGAGTACCCACCACTGATGGCAACACTGCGCCAGTTCAAACCCGAAGAGCCCTGGCAGGCCCCCGAAGGGGAGCCTCTGGTTCGAATCGAAAACCTCACTAAACGCTTCGGCTCATTCTATGCGGTCGACGATGTCAGCCTGCACATTCATCAGGGTGAGTTCTTTTCTCTGCTTGGCCCCTCAGGCTGCGGCAAAACCACCCTGCTGCGCATGCTGGCCGGTTTCGAGACCCCGACCAGTGGTCGCATTTTTATCGACGGCCAGGATGTCACCGATGTGCCACCCTATGAGCGCCCGGTAAACATGATGTTCCAGTCCTACGCCCTGTTTCCGCATATGACCGTAGCAGACAACATCGCTTTCGGCCTGAAGCAGGAAGGCATGCCCAAGGCCGAGCGTCAGGCACGCGTCGCCGAAATGCTGGCACTTGTTCAGATCGAGAAGCTGGCTCAACGCAAACCGCATCAGCTCTCCGGCGGACAGCGTCAGCGTGTGGCACTGGCCCGCGCATTGGCCAAACACCCGAAGATTCTGCTGCTGGACGAGCCGCTGGGGGCGCTGGACAAGAAACTGCGTGAGCAAACCCAGTTTGAGTTGGTCAACATTCAGGAACGCCTCGGCATCACCTTTATCGTGGTGACCCACGATCAGGAAGAGGCGATGACCATGTCCTCGCGCATCGCGCTGTTGCATGAAGGACGCACAGAACAGGTCGACCCGCCTCGACGTCTGTATGAGTTTCCGTCCACCCGTTATGTCGCCAGCTTTATCGGGTCGGTCAATCTGTTTGACGGTTACGTGGTGCAACAGGACGACGATCAGGTGATTGTGCAGTGTGACGAGGCCGACTCTCAGCTGCTGGTACGCCACAGTCAGCCACTGGTACCAGGAATGGCCGTGACGGTCGCGCTGCGTCCTGAAAAAGTTCGGGTACTGAGTCAATTGGATGCCGATGCGCCCAACCAGCTGCGTGGAGTCATCAAAGAGATCGCCTATCTGGGCGACGTATCGATCTACCATGTGGAGCTGGCCGGCGGTAAGCGAGTGCAGTTCACCCAGTCCAACGTGCAGGCACTGGCCGAGCAGCCACTGACCTGGGACGAAGAGGTACTGCTGGGCTGGTCGGCCAACAGCTGCGGGGTGCTGACGGAATGAAGCTGAAACAGCACCTGCCACCGGCGCGCAACCTGATCATCGCCATCCCCTGGTTCTGGCTGGCGCTGTTCTTCCTGTTGCCGTTCCTGTTCGTACTCAAGATCAGCCTGTCCGAGCCGGTATTGGCACAGCCTCCCTATCTGGACCTGATCCGCGAAATCGAAGACGGGCTGGTGACCATCATGGTCAACTTCGGCAACTATCAGCTGCTGCTGGAAGATTCACTCTATCTGAGCGCCCTGCTGGGCTCGCTCAAAATAGCCGCAATCTCCACTGTCTGCTGCCTGTTGATCGGCTATCCCATGGCCTATGCCATCGCGCGTTCGCCGGCACATTGGCGTCTGCCGCTGTTGATGCTGATCATTCTGCCGTTCTGGACCTCGTTCCTGATTCGCATCTATGCCTGGATCGGTATCCTCAAGGGCAACGGGCTGCTCAATAACTTCCTGCTCTGGACCGGCCTGATCGACACCCCGCTTGAGATCATGCACACACCGTTCGCGGTCTATATCGGCGTGGTCTACAACTATCTGCCGTTTGTGGTGTTGCCGCTCTATGCCACCCTGATCCGACTGGACCTGACCCTGCTCGAAGCGGCCGCCGACCTGGGCTGCCGCCCCTGGAAGCAGTTTCTGCTGATCACCCTGCCACTGTCACTGCCGGGCGTACTGGCCGGTGCCATGCTGGTGTTTATTCCGGTGATGGGCGAGTTCGTGATTCCCGACCTGCTGGGCGGGCCGGACACCCTGATGCTGGGCAAGCTGATGTGGACCGAATTTTTCAACAACAAGGACTGGCCACTGGCGTCTTCGCTGGCGGCACTGCTGCTGGTGGCGTTGATTGTGCCCTTTGTGCTGCTGCGCCACTTTGAGCGCAGAGCCGCCGAGGAGGGTGCCACATGAAACAACGCATGCCACTGCTGATTACCATTCTGCTGCTGGGCTATGCCTTTCTGTACGGCCCGATCATCAGCCTGATCGTGTATTCATTCAATGAAAGTCGGCTGGTCACGGTATGGGGCGGCTTCAGCACCAAATGGTACGGCGAACTGCTGCAGAATACCCAGCTGCTCAGCGCCGCCTGGCTCAGTGTCCGTATTGCTGCCCTGACCGCCACAATAGCAGTAGTGCTGGGCACACTGGCGGCATTGGCACTGGTGCGATTCCGTCGCTTTCGCGGCAGGGGCTCGCTGGAGGTGATGGTAACCGCGCCACTGGTGATGCCAGAGGTGATTATCGGCCTTTCGCTGCTGTTGCTGTTCGTGGCGATGGAAAGCGTGATCGGCTGGCCGGCCGGACGCGGCATGACCACCATCGTGATCGCCCACACCACCTTCGCGATGGCCTATGTCACCGTGGTGGTGCAAAGCCGACTGGCACATATGGACCTGTCGCTGGAAGAAGCGGCGCTGGATCTGGGGGCCCGCCCGCTGAAGGTCTTTTTCAGCATCACCCTGCCGATCATCGCTCCCTCGCTGATCGCTGGCTGGCTACTGGCCTTCACGCTGTCTTTGGATGACCTGGTGGTGGCCAGCTTCGTTTCTGGTCCCGGTGCCACCACCCTGCCGATGGTGGTCTACTCCAGCGTACGCCTTGGAGTCAGTCCTGAAATCAATGCGCTGGCAACGATCATTGTTGGGCTGGTCAGCATCGCGGTGTTGATTACCGGCGTGTTGCTGTGGCGGCAGGACCGACGCAACCGCCTCGACGCCCACTGATCAATGGTGGGATTCAGGCAACAAAAAACCGCTGGTCGTCTGCACGGCCAGCGGTTTTTTTGTGACGCCGATAGCTTTTAAAGGCTCAGGACTTTCTCGCCACGCGCAATACCACACACACCCGAGCGCACCACTTCCATGATGGAAGCGCTGCCCAGCGCATTGATGAAGGCATCCAGTTTGTCGGATGCCCCCACCAGCTGCACGGTGTAGGTCGTCGGGGTCACATCGATGATCTGACCACGGAAGATGTCGCAGGTCCGTTTGATCTCGGCGCGCATCTGGCCGCTGGCCTTGAGTTTGATCATCATCACTTCGCGCTCGATGTGATCACCCTCGGACAGATCCACCACCTTGACCACGTCAATCAGCTTGTTCAGCTGTTTGGTGATCTGCTCCACCACACGATCGTTGCCGATGGTGGTCACGGTCAGACGTGACAGGGTGGAGTCTTCGGTCGGTGCGACCGTCAGCGACTCGATGTTGTAGTTACGCTGGGAGAACAGCCCTACCACGCGCGACAGGGCGCCCGGCTCGTTTTCCATCAGGACTGAAATGATATGGCGCATGCTCAGGTCCTCTCTGTCTTGGTCAGCCACATGTCACGCATGGAACCGCGCGGTACCTGCATCGGATATACGTGTTC
Source organism: Marinobacterium iners DSM 11526 (assembly GCF_900107855.1). Classification (GTDB taxonomy): domain Bacteria; phylum Pseudomonadota; class Gammaproteobacteria; order Pseudomonadales; family Balneatricaceae; genus Marinobacterium; species Marinobacterium iners. The sequence continues at coordinate 21,968 of NZ_FNRJ01000022.1, forward strand.
GAACGGATCGACCGCGATATCCATGAAGACCAGACGATCCTTCAGCGCGAAGGCTTCGCGCATGGCGCCTTCCAGGTCAGAGTATTTCTCGACCTTCATGCCCACATGACCATAGGCCTCCACCAGCTTGACGAAGTCAGGCAGCGACTGCATGTAGGACTGGGAGTGACGGGACTCATAGTTCATGTCCTGCCACTGGCGCACCATGCCCAGCGACTGATTGTTGAGGCACAGAATCTTCACCGGCAGATCATACTGGTTGCAGGTGGAGAGCTCCTGAATGTTCATCTGGATGCTGCCTTCGCCGGTGACGCATACAACGTCGTCATCCGGGAAGTTCATCTTCACACCCATGGCCGCCGGCAAACCGAAGCCCATGGTGCCGAGGCCACCGGAGTTGATCCAGCGGTTTGGCTTGTTGAACTTGTAGTACTGCGCCGCAAACATCTGGTGCTGGCCCACGTCAGAAGTTACAAAGGCGTTGCCATTGGTCACCTGGCTCAGCATTTCGATAACCTGTTGCGGTTTCATCAATGCGGAGTCATCAGTGCGGTAACGGCCACCGTGACGCTGACGCCACTCGTCGATCTGCTGCCACCAGGCGTGCAGTGCATCCTGATCCGGCTGTTTCTTGCTGCCCTTGACCAGCTGCACCATCTCTTCCAGTACCACTTTGGCCGGACCCACAATGGGGACATCCGCCTGGATGGTTTTGGAAATGGAGGCCGGATCAATATCGATATGCACGATCTTGGCAGTCGGACAGAACTTGTCACAGGCGTTGGTTACGCGGTCATCAAAGCGAGCGCCCACAGCCAGAATCAGGTCAGCATGGTGCATCGCCATGTTGGCTTCGTAGCTGCCGTGCATCCCCAGCATACCGATGAACTGACGATCGGTACCCGGATAACCGCCCAGCCCCATCAGGGTGTTGGTTACCGGGAAGTTCAGCAGTTTGGCCAGCTCGGTCAGCTCGGTACTGGCGTCACCCATGATGACACCACCGCCGGTATAGATCACCGGACGCTTGGCCGCCAGCAGCATGTCGGTTGCCTTCTTGATCTGACCGCTGTGACCACGGGTGATCGGGCTGTACGAACGCATCTTGACGTGTTTCGGAAACTCGTACGGGTAGCGCTCGGTCGGTGTGGTCATGTCTTTCGGCAGGTCAATTACCACCGGACCGGGACGGCCGCTCTCGGCAATATGGAACGCCTTGCGCACAATCGCCGGGATGTCTTCCGGACGCTGGACGCTGAAGTTGTGTTTCACGATGGGACGGGAGATACCGAGCATGTCGGTCTCCTGGAAGGCGTCTTCACCGATCAGATGACTCATCACCTGGCCGGTGATCACCACCATCGGGATGGAGTCCATGAACGCGGTCGCGATACCGGTCACGGCATTGGTTGCACCCGGACCGGATGTCACCAGCGCGACACCGGCCTTACCGGTTGCACGCGCATAAGCATCCGCCATGTGAGTTGCAGCCTGCTCATGGCGCACCAGAATGTGCTGTACATCTTCCTGCTGGAACAGAGCGTCGTACACATGCAGCAACGACCCGCCCGGATAACCATAGATGTACTGAACACCCTCGTCTTTGAGGGCGCGTACCACCATTTCTGCGCCTGAAAGTAATTCCACTGTTGTACCCTCTACTCAGCGCCGGCCACCTGCCGGCGAACTAACAGTTTCAGCGTTTCTGCAACGAGAACATAACCCGGCCGCGGAGCAATCGTATCGCCGGCCGCGCCCTGCCCGCAGGCATCATTGGATCATGTTCGGTGCTGGTCAGATGAGGATCTCTTATCTGACAGACCTGTTCTGAGACTTAAGCCGGGTTCGCTTAATAACCCCTTGTGACGTCGGGATTTCCTGCATGCCACAAGTCAAGAAAATAGCCTGACATTCTCGCACCTTGACAAGCTGCGATCAACCGCCTACGACCATTGAACGACGCCGATACTGTACAGGACAGCCCTCTGGGCGTTGTCGGGCATTAGCGTTATAGTAGGCGCATGTCCACGTTCTACATGCCGGAGAGCAAAACAATGAGCATTGCCGAGATCAAAAACAAGGAGCGCGTGATCAACGAGCTGCTGCGTTTTATCCGCAAGGTGCTGGTCGAGCCTGATATCAGCGAGAAAGCGCTGGAGATCGCTCGCAAGCATTTCAATGACAAGAACGCCGGCGTGTTGATCGCCGAAGAGCTGTCATCCACCACCAACGTCAAGATTCCGTTGGAACAGAGCGATGCCGACCGCCTGTTTCTGGAGCTGCTGATCGACGTGGTGCGTGACGAGAAAGCGCTGTACTGAGCCTCACTCAGGCACCAGCCATTCCACGCGCCAGCGCCCTTCCCCCTGCTGCAGCGTTGCCTGCAGCCAGGGTGAAACCTGCCCAAGTGTGGCATCCAGCTGCCAGGGCGGGTTGATCACCAGCATACCGCTGCCATACATGCCCCGTTCGCCTTCTGCTGCCGCCATTTCAAGCTCGGAACAGAGAATGTTGCGAATCCCGCTCGCCGCCAGTTCTGACTTCATCTTTTGCCATAGCCCTGCCGGCAGTAACGGATACCAGATGGCAAAGCAGCCATTGGGCCAACGCTTGATCGCCTTGCTGACAAAACGCACCAGCTGCTGGTATTCCTGCTTCACCTCGTAGGCAGGGTCGATCAACACCACCCCACGGTTGGGTTTTGGCGGCAACAGCGACAGCACCCCTTCATAGCCGTCACGATGATGTACCGCCACTCGGCCATCCTGACGGAATACCTGCTTCAGCGCTTCAGCCTCGGCCGGGTGCAGCTCCATTACACTGATCTGATCGGCATCACGCGCCATCTGGGCCGCGATCAGCGGAGAGCCGGGGTAATGTTGCAACGCCTTCCCGTTTACGGCTTCGACCTGTTCAAGGTAGGGCTGCACCGCTTCGGGAACCGACTGACGCCACAGGCGGGCAATACCCTGCTGGAATTCGCCGGTCTTGGCCGCCTGATCACCGTGCAGATCATACTGCGCACGCCCGCCATGGGTTTCCAGATAACTCCAGGGTTTGGCCTTGCGGTTCAACGCCTGCAACAGCAGAACCAGCGTCAGGTGTTTGTGAACATCGGCAAAATTGCCGGCATGAAAGCCGTGCTGATAGCTGAGCATGGTGTGTCCTGAAATGGGATCAAAGCGGGTCGGGCCGGATCTGCGGAACCCGAAGATGACGGAACTGGTGCTTCAACAGACTGGCGATTTGCTGCAGCGACTCGCGGTCGCGACTGTACAGCACGGTATCACCAGACTCGGCATAGGGCCCCAGCGCACCGGGCAGGCCGGAGCCAAGCTGAAACAGGGAGCCGTTGGTTTGGCCACTGCACTCGAACTGCCCCGGTTGTGATGCATACACCCAGCTGCGCCCCTGCCAGCGTGGCGGCTGGTCGGCGCCGGTGTTGAAGCAGATCCGCGCCCGCTTCAGTACCAGTGCATAACCGGTTTCGTTACGATGCTGCAGCTCGAACAGGTTCATTACACTGCCCTGCGCTACACTCACGGCCACAAAACCCCAATGCCCCTGCGGGTGACTGAACAGCGCCAGCATCCGTTGCGGGTCAGAGGTGTCAGCGGCATAACGGGCCTGATACTGCTGCGACAGCAGCAGTGGAGCCGAAATGCGGTAATAGGGGCCGCTCAGATAGTGCTGCACCAGCGCCTGCCCCAGCTGTACCTCGGCACGGCTGTCATACACGGGCACGATCGATAGTGGCAATGGGGAGACACCCAGCTCCTGTTGCCTTGGCTCAGACATCGGGGGTGGCGGGGCGGCACAACCGCCCAGCAACAGGGTCAACAGGAATGCAACTCGCAGTTTCATGACTTAACGCACACTGGCAATGTATTTGGACAGATGCGCCAGTTTGTCCGGGTCATCGTCCATAAAAAATACGTTCACGTCCACATAGGCCGCATCCAGCTTCTGTTCCGTGGCCTGTATCGAGGTGATGAAGCCATTGATACGCGCTACGCTGTCGCCTGACAGCTGTTCGATATCCACGACCACCTGTTCCAGCACCTGCGGAAACGCACCTTCATTCTTGATCACAACCTTCACTTCACGCAGGTTGAGATCCTTGATGGCGCAGCGGAAGGTCTGTTCGCTGTTGCGCAGCTGCGCCAGCCCCTTGGGCTTGGAGCGCATCTTGGCAGGCGCCGAAGCCTCGGCAGGTGTAGCCTTTTTATCTGCCTCAAGCATGGCCGCCGCACGCGCCTGCTGCTCAGGGCTCAGCTGCTGACGCTTATCCAGCGCCTTGACCATCTTCTGCACCAGCTGCTCACGGGTAAAGGGCTTGCCCAGATAGTCGTTCACGCCTGCCTGAATGGCCTTGAGCACATATTCACGCTCGCCACGGCTGGTCACCATCAAAAACGGCGTCTGTTTGTAATCGTCCTGCGACCGGGTCCACTGCAGCACCTCAAGCCCGCTCATCTCGGGCATTTCCCAGTCACACAAAATCAGATCAAAACGTTTCTGCTGCATGGCCCGAGTGGCTTCGGTACCGTTTTCCACTGCCATTACGCTGAAGTCGGGAAAGGCTTCCCGCACCATGGAGGTCACGCGCTCGCGGATGAAGCGAGCATCATCGACCACCAGAATATTGAGTTTGCTCATCGAACGCTGTGTTTCCATCAATGCTGCTGTCAGCCGACACTGTCCCACAAAGCGGCCCGGGACTGAAGCCCCGGACGCCGGGCTGGATCAAAAACAGCTGTTTAAAGACTTAATCGGACAAGTAATACTCGACCGTGGACACCACTCGTACCTGCTTGATGTGCGGATTGTTTCGGTCACGCTCACTGATGCTGAACTGGCCCTGAGAGGCACGTCGGATCTTGCCCAGCCGGCTTTGTGAGTCGGCCGCGAACTTCTGCGCCACTTCACGTGCATTACGGGTCGCCTCTTCGATCATCTCCGGCTTGACCTCATTGAGGCGTGTGAAGATGTACTCGGTCTGTGACTGATAATCACCCCCGGTCAATACGATGCCGCGCTTGCCCAGCTCGGGCAGCTCATTCATCACAGCCCGCACCCCTTCGATATTCTCCGAATAGACCGTAACCATGCGGCTGGCCACATAGCGGAACTCGGCACGGTTGTCGCCGCCATACTGCTGCGCCGAACGGTCGGTAATCACCGGCGGCGCATAGCTGATCTCGTCCGGCTGGATGCCATTTTCTGTCAGGAAATCACGAATCTGTGCCGCATTCACCTCCAGATCGGTGTACAGCGAGTCCAGATCATTACTGGCCACGGCAAAGGGGATCGGCCAGATTACGATATCGGCCTGATATTCTCGCTCCGACAGCCCTTTTACCGTCACCGTGCGATCAAGCTGTTTATGATCCAGCGCCGCCTTGCCCAGCAGGCCACCCAGCGCTGAAAGCCCAAGCAGAAGAAACACGCCCAGAATCAACGCCGATGAACGATTTGTTGTCAGCATTCCTTACCTCCACAGATCTGATGAAACCGACCGCCCCTCAAGACAAACCGGCCTTTGCTGCACGCGCGGCGTGCAATTTCCTGTAACTGTCGATCAGACGCAGGTGTCTGTCCAGTCCTTCCAGTTTCATACTGGTGGGCGTCAGGCCATGGAAACGTACCTCGCCCATGACAGAGCCGACCACGGCCTGCATCCGTTCTGCGCCGAACATGCGGGACAGGTTGGGCAGAAAATGGGCCAGCTCCAGTTCATCATCCAGTACCACTTCCAGCACCGCCTGCACGGCACGGTAGAACAGGCCACGTTCAACGGTATTGTCGTTGTACTGCAGGAACTGCTCCACCAGCTCCAGTGCCTCTTCATGGCGTTCAAGCGCCAGCATGATCAGCAGTCGCAGCTCCAAAATGGTGAGCTGACCCCAGACGGTATTTTCGTCAAACTCCACCCCGATCAAGGTCCGAATGTCGGTGTAGACGTCGAGCTGGCTCTCGTCCAGCCTCTCGGCCAGATCCGCCAGTTCATCATCACTCAAGCGGTGCAGGTTGAGAATCTCTTCACGGTAGTCCAGCGCCTTGTTGGTGTTATCCCACACCAGATCGTCCACCGGATAGACCTCGGAGTAGCCCGGCACCAGAATGCGGCAGACCGGCGCGCCCAGGTCTTCATACACCGCCATGTACACTTCCCTTCCCATCTCGGCCAGAATGCCGAACAGAGTATCGGCTTCGTCCTGGTTACTGCCAGAGAAGTTCCAGTGGCTGAAGTCATAGTCCGACTTCGCACTGAAAAAGCGCCAGGAGATTACGCCAGAAGAGTCGATGAAGTGCTCGACAAAGTTGTTCGGCTCAGTCACGGCCAGGCTGTTAAAAGTGGGCGGCTGGAAGTCATTCAAGCCTTCGAAGCTGCGGCCCTGCAGCAGCTCGGTCAGGCTGCGCTCCAGTGCCACATGGAAACTGGGGTGGGCACCAAACGAGGCAAACACGCCACCGGTGCGCGGGTTCATCAAGGTCACGCACATCACCGGGAACTGGCCGCCGAGGGAGGCATCCTTCACCAGCACCGGGAAACCCTGCTCTTCCAGTGCACGAATGCCTTCCAGAATGTCGGGGTATTGCTCAAGCACTTCAAGCGGTACATCCGGCAGCGCCAGCTCCTGCTCGATGATCTCTCGCTTCACCGCACGCTCGAAAATCTCTGACAAGCACTGCACCTGTGCCTCCACCAGCGTATTGCCGGCGCTCATGCCATTGCTGAGGTAGAGGTTTTCGATCAGATTGGAGGGGAAGTACACCGTTTCGCCATCAGACTGACGCACAAACGGCAGCGCACAGATGCCACGGTCTACACGGCCTGAGTTGGTATCGATCAGGTTGGAGCCGAACAGCTCGCCATCCGGGTTGTAAATATCCAGACAGTAATCGTCCAGAATGCCCTCGGGCAATGCGTCATCCGGCCCGGGCTGGAACCAGCGCTCGTTGGGGTAGTGCACAAACGCGCTATCGGCGATCTCTTCGCCAAAGAACTGGTCGTTATAGAAGAAGTTGCAGTTGAGTCGCTCAATGAACTCACCCAGCGCCGATGCCAGCGCGCTCTCCTTGGTGGCACCCTTGCCGTTGGTGAAGCACATGGGGGACGCCGCATCACGAATATGCAGCGACCAGACATGGGGCACGATATTGCGCCAGGAGGCGATCTCGATCTTCATGCCCAGATCCGCCAGAATCTGCGTCATGTTGGCGATGGTCTGCTCCAGCGGCAGATCCTTGCCCTCGATCCAGGTGGCACCTTCGCCTTCCGGCTTGGCCAGCAGTAACGCCTGCGCGTCTTCATCCAGGTTATCCACAACCTCGATTTCAAACGTGGGGCCGGTCTGCACCACCTTCTTCACGGTGCAACGGTCGATGGAGCGCAGAATGCCCTGCCGGTCCTTGTCGGAAATATCCTCCGGCAGCTCCACCTGAATCTTGAAGATCTGGTTGTAGCGGTCTTCAGGATCAACAATGTTGTTCTGTGACAGGCGGATATTCTCGGTGGAAATATCACGCGCGTTGCAGTACACCTTGACGAAATAGGCCGCACACAGCGCCGAGGATGCCAGGAAATAGTCAAACGGACCGGGCGCCGAGCCATCCCCCTTGTAACGGATCGGCTGATCGGCGATCACCGTGAAGTCGTCGAATTTGGCTTCAAGCCGGAGATTGTCGAGATAGTTGACCTTGATTTCCATGAGCGAGGTACCGGATGGGTGAATGCTTAACTTGAGCCGTATTATCCGGTTTTAGGCCACGATAGTCAGGTTTTATGTTTTGAATGTTGCCGCAGGCTGCTGGATCAGCACCTGTAACGTCAGCCCTTGCGCATCGGCGTAGGCACACAGATCCGTCATCAGTTGAACCCACACCGCCAGCTCCGGCTCATTCACTTTGGTGTCACGACCAATTGAAAACCGCCACACGGTTTCAGCCTCCAATTGGTCGACATGATCCAGCAGCACATCATAGGCGGCATCCCAGTTCTCACCGAAGTAATCCGGAAACTGAAACGCGGCTTTGAGGCGGCGCAGGATTGAAGCCTTGTTCAGGCAACCATTTTCATCCAACGGGATAGCCTGCGGGTCGGGCTGGGCATTGTGTTGCCAGATGATGGGAGCAGGCTTTTCAGTCATTCTGGTACCCCTGAATACGCCGGAAGGAACGATAGTGATCTTCCGTGTAATAGAACACTTCAGGAGGGTTTCCGCCTGTTACCACACGGCGTGGCCCACGGTGTGACAGCCCGGGTGTATCGACGGTGAATTCCCGGTAATAGCCCCTTGGCTTGATCGGCAATAATCGTTCGCGGTTCTCGAAGGTAATACCGTCACGCTGATAGGGATAAGGGCCGTTCTGGCGAATCCGCTCAAGCGTGTTGTACAGCTCCTGCTCTTGCGCAGAAAGATGGGACTGTCCTGTCGCGGGGGCACTGCCCAGCAGTCCATCAAGGTGACCACCCTGTAACTGGAACAGGCCAAATACGACAACCAGTGCGAGCAGGATTTTTTTCATGGCATTACTCCCTGAGCCCACTACCACTGGTCGCGGGCCTGCTAATCTGTCCGTTAACGTCCCTTGCCACCCAACAGTCCGCCCAACAGACCGCGCAGGATCTTGCGGCCCAACTGACTCCCGACCGTACGTGCCGCCTGCTTGGCCATGGTTTCGACCAGTCCCTGACGCCGCTTGCTGCCCCAGAGGAGGTCGCTGACCACCCCCTTGGACTCAGATGCTTCATCCTGTTCCGGCTTGGCTGTCTCCTTAACCGCTGAGCTTTCAGCCGCACGCTGGGCCAGAATTTCATAGGCCGACTCACGATTGACCGGCGTGTCATATTTATGCGCGACCGGACTGCGTGCCAGTACGGCTGCATGTTCTTCCGCGGTGAGGGCGCCCATGCGACAGCGCGGTGGACAGATGAGTGTGCGCTCGACCGGTATGGGCACACCACCCTCTTGTAAGGTGGAAACAAGCGCTTCGCCTACGGCCAGCTGTGAAATTACCTCCGCCACGTTCAGCCCAGGGTTGGCCACAAAGGTTTCGGCAGCGGTTTTCACCGCTTTCTGATCACGCGGTGTGTAGGCACGCAGCGCATGCTGAATGCGGTTACCCAGCTGCCCCAGAATTTCGTTCGGTATGTCATCGGGCGATTGTGAGCAGAAATAGATGCCGACGCCCTTGGAGCGAATCATCCGCACCACCTGTTCCACCTTCTGCCGCAGCGCGGCCGGCGCGTCATCAAACAGCAGGTGGGACTCATCAAAGAAGAACACCATCTTGGGCCGCTCCAGATCCCCCACCTCGGGCAGGTTTTCGAACAGCTCTGACAGCAGCCACAACAGGAAGGTGGAATACAGACGCGGCTTCAACATGAGACGGTTCGCCATAAGGATGCTGATCACGCCGCGGCCGCTCATATCCGTGCGCATCAGGTCCATGATCTCAAGCGCCGGTTCACCCAGGAAGGCGGTACCGCCCTCGCGTTCCAGTGACAGCAGGCTGCGCTGGATGGCGGCAATGGACTGGGCACTGACCAGCCCGTATTGAGCTGAAATATCCTTGCGGTTTTCCGCCACAAAGCTCAGCAGGGCGCGCAGATCGTCAAGGTCGAGCAGCAACAGGCCCTGATCATCGGCCAGCTTGAAGGCCACCTCAAGGATACCGGTCTGGGTATCATTCAGCTCAAGGATGCGGCTCAGCAGTGTGGGCCCGATCTCGCTGATGGTGGTGCGTACCGGGTGCCCGGCCTGGCCGTACAGATCCCAGAACAGCACCGGGCTCGCCTCGGTGGAAAACCCTTCCATGCCGATTTTGGCGGCACGTTGCATCAGCCTGTCGCTGGACTGACCGGCCATGGCAAGGCCCGACACATCACCTTTCACATCCGCCATGAACACCGGCACGCCCATGCGTGAAAAGCCTTCGGCCAGCACCATCAGCGATACTGTTTTGCCGGTACCAGTGGCCCCCGCAATCAAGCCATGTCGGTTGCCGTACTGGCCTAGCAACCGTACCGGTTGCTCACCCTTGCCGATCAGTATGGTGTTCATGCGATATCCGCCTTCAGCAGAACGTATTGATATACAAGGCTTCCACCTTGTCCCGTGCCCATTGCGTGCGACGCAGAAACTTGAGCGACGACTTGATGGACGGCTCGTTACAGAAGCAATTCACCCGAACCTCGTCATACAACCCTTCCCAGCCATAATGCTCGACCAGGCGCGTCAGGATCTTTTCAAGGGTCAGGCCGTGCAGTGGATTGTTGGGCTGTGTTTGGCTCATCTGTGGATCATCCTCTCACGTATACAAAACCATTCTTGCCGCTTTTCTTCACCCGGTACATGGCGCCATCCGCGGCCTTCAGCAATGACTCCAGATCTTTCCCGTCATCCGGGAAGCGCGCGATGCCGATACTGGCGCTGATATGGGCCTCATGGCCGAGCGCATGGATCGGCTGCGTCAGCGTATCGAGCATGCGTTGGGCAATGGAGGAGGCATCCGCTTCGGTGTTGTCGTGGGCAAAGAGCACCACAAACTCGTCACCACCGATTCGCGCCAGCAGGTCTTCTTCCCTGATCACCGCCTGCAGGCGACGCGCCGCTTCACGCAAAACCTCATCACCGGTGTTGTGGCCAAAATTGTCGTTAATCGACTTGAAGCCATCCAGGTCAATGAACATCAGCCAGAGCACCTGCTGATGACGGTCCGCATGGGCTAGTTCGGCCTTGGCCGCTTCCTGCATGTAATGCAGGCTGTGCACACCGGTCAGCCTGTCCTTCATCGCAATATCATGCAGCTCAGCACGGGCGGATTCGACAGCCTCCAGCGCTTCGTACAGTTCGGTGAAGTCATACTCCACCATCAGAAAGAGAAAGTCGCCGTTGAGCGGATGGCGGGTACGGCGTATATCCACACTGTGCCGCCGCGGCCCCTCGACAGTCTGCATGATGAAGTCCCAGCGTCCCTCCTCACCCGCCTGCACCCGCTGGAGACAGGCGTGCCCCTGAGCTGGATCGGCAAAGCGGGCAACAAAGGCACACATGCCCTCGTCCAGCGGTTGGTTGTACAGGTAATTGTAGGCGTCTGTTGCGGCGGGGTTTTCCACCACCGGATCGCCATCCAGCGTAAAGGTGGTGGCCGGCACACGGGTATAGCGCATCGCCTCCATCAACAGCAGGTTCTCGGGCTGCTCGCCCATGTTCACCTGCTCGTTGATATACGCAATGATGCCGCGATGCCGCTCCGGCCCCAGCAACACCGCCCGATGCATCATCAGCAGTGTCTTGGGCTTGCCATTCGGGTAGGTCGTCCAGGGATCAACCGTCAGGCCATCACGCACGGCCAATTCAAAGGTCTGAAGCGTCCGGTCGCGCGCACCCTGAGTATCACCGGACAGGTCCTTGTCGATCAGCGCTTGCAACGAACCCAGTCCCCAGAACTCTACCGCCGCCGAGTTGCCCCACCACCAGCCGTGCTTGTCGATATCAAACACCCACACCACGTTGGGAATCAGCTCATAGAGCCGCAATTCCTCATGGGTTGCGATATGAACCAGATGGCCATACTGGCTTGAATGCGTCACGGCTGAACATCGACCTCTGTGGTATTGAACAGGGTGCCACTATATTAGCTCAGGCCGGCCAGCTCCACAGGCACAAGACCAAGTGCGTCTTTGTGTGTACTCAAGGCCTCTGAGCACTGGACGAACCCCGTGCAGAACTGGAACTTGACCCTGTCACAGGTGGCCACCCACTTCCCAGGGCGACTGGAACATCACATCAGCCTATAAAGCTGGTTGGCTGACACAGAGTTTTGAACACCTTCCACGTTGTTCAAGCTACCACCAATACTCACTGTTGGTATACTCTGTGGGAAAAATATTACTGCTGGTTTGTCTTATTTAGGAGAGTTAATTAATGAAGTGCGTCCGTCGAAAACTTGAAAAACTCATATCCGCACTGGTTTTGCTGTTTTTCTGTGGCAGTGTATTTGCTACTGATTCAATGGTGAGTGCAGCAGACTCTATCGTGAAATTCCCGGATTTCACTTTAGGTGCCACAGGCAATCTAGATCCTAGCCAGCCATACACCGCACAGGTGTGGTTCAAACACACTGCGGGTACATCGGGCGATTACTATGCATTTGCAGCTGGGGTCACCTCAAGCATGGGTATGGGAGTCGTCTTCGGCGATCAGAGGCCATGGCCGACGATTAATGGTGGCAGTGGGTCCCCGAGTTCAGTTTTAACGTGTGGATATACACAGGATGCTCAAGCCTGGGTGCACAAGGTGGTTGTATGGACAGGATCCCAGTACGACATTTATATAAATGGCACTAAATGCGGAACGCACGAAAAAACAGACGTTATCAACACCGGCAGTTCCGGCCTTTTTCTTGGTGGGCAATCGACCTCCACAGGTAGCGAACTTGACGGTGAGATAGATGATTTCGCGATTTGGAGCCGGGCACTTTCTGATACTGAAGTAGCTGCACTATACAACGGCGGGTCTGGCCTACCGGCAGATAGTGATTCCGGTAATTACGGTGGGAGCGGAAGCTTAATCGCACTCTTTACATTCGAGGGGAATTCGATCTGCCCAGTCGTTGGAGACTTTGGTACAGCACAAATTATTGGCACTCAACCCACTTTTAGTTCAAACGCATTCGCAAACACAACGACCCAGACAACCCAGACATCTGCAAACTGTAGCTCACCACAACCTCAGGCAACGCTAACAGTCTCAGCCACTCCGACCTCAATCAATGTCGGAAATACCAGCGCACTATCTACCTCCGGCGGGTCCGGTACCGGCGCAGTAACTTATTCTGTTGCTTCCGGCCCTTGTACAGTCTCTGGTAGCACTCTAACTGGTACGGGAGCCGGCACTTGTAGCATTACAGCCACCAAAGCCGCTGACTCAACCTATACCTCAGCAACCTCAGCTGCAATTGATGTAACCGTTAACGCTGTGCTCACATTACCAGAGCCCGGCGGCAGTAACGTTACTATCCCTGCTGGCAATGGATCGCTTATCTCCTACAGCAAGATTACAGACCCAACGCCTCCAAGTGGCGTTTTGGTTGGCGATCAGATTGGCACTTACAGCTTTACCGCGACCGGGGTCTCGGGTTCTTTAACAATCACGATTGATGTTGGTGCTCCGATCGCAGCTGGCACTAAGATTTATAAGGTCAACGGCTCAACTTGGACAGAGATCACCACAGCCACATTTGGGGAAACCACCGTTACGTATACTGTGACCGATAACGACCCTGTCTTGGATCTAGATCCCACTGCAGGGAGGATTCAAGACCCTGTTGCGCTGATCAGTCCTGTCTTATCCTCTGGGTCTGTCACGCCAGTGCCAGTGTTGCCCCTTGGCGCACTCTTGCTGCTCGGCGGTCTAGCAGGCCTTCTGGGAATGCGTCAGCTGCGCAAAGCTGACTGATCAATTCCTCAAGCAGCCAACAGAAGCCTCGCCTAGTGCGGGGCTTTTATCGCTGCGCCGTGATTCTCTGATCAACCGGCAATACCTCGGTTACTTGCGCAAGGCGATTTACAGCACCAAGACGGTGAAAGCCGTACATCGCCAGTTCTGCAAGCTCTCCGCTGGTTGGCTGACACAGAGTTTTGAACCTCCTCCCATGTCAGCCAGGGTTATGCAGCATAATGCTGCTTAAATTTCTTTGAGCTTGACGTAAATTTCCATCTCTATGTAGCCATCCACTCTTGCATCGTTAATATATCGTTCCATTAATGGAAAATTATCGGGCTCAAATCCGCTATCAGGCAACCAGTCGGAGTAGATACTTAATTGAGCTCGAAGCGTTTCCTCTGGAGTGCCCTTGAAATAGAGCACCGCATACTTTCCACTTGGTATTTCAGACTGTGAAAATGGCGGCTTAATCTGCATATCCGCGCCAACCACTATCGCAGCCGTGTAACGGCACTTATCGATGGGTGTAACCGCTGGATTATCAAACGCAAACGCAAATCGCTCCTGCTCTTTGCTTTCGATTCCATTATTAGAAGCCCACTCTATAAGCTTATCCCATGCTTTATATATATACTCAGGCTCATAGCCTCCCTCTGAAGCTAAAGTACATACTCTTTTAGCCTCAAGGTCTCTTACTTCAACATTCATTTTCTTCCCCTCAATGTTTAATTCATTCATCACACCATTAGTGATGCGAGCAGGATACAAACATGAAGGATCAAAATCTTTTCCATACTTGCTATTTATTTTTCCAATCTTGCTATTTTTTATTTTATCTGGATTCCTTATCTCTGATGGACTAAAACCAAAATACAGTTTTACCGCTTTTGAAAAGTTGGCACCTGATGAAAAGCCACTTTCCAGAGCCACCTGGGTAATAGACAAGTCACGTTTGAAAACCAATAAATTTACTGCTTTTTCAATTCGCCTCCTGGCAATGTAATCGTTGACGGTTTCACCAACAAGGCCTGTAAAAATTCGGTGAAAGTGGTATACAGAAAAGTTACTTATATCTGCCAATTCAGCCAGCGATATTGGCTTATATACATTCCCTTCAATGTATTGAACTACTCGGTCTATACGTTTCTTGTATTCTTTTTTCATAAGCGCCTGACTTTTCGATACAGGTCATGAGCCCCGTACTCCAACGAAACCATGTTATCTAACCATTTCTGACAATATTCGTCAGTCTTTTCTTGTGAGCTGGCGGTGTCACCTGCTGCTTACGGAGGCTTGCTCGACAACTAAGACTCGAATATGAAACGTAGTTCGGGCATTCTTTGATACCGAGCTGGACAAGCTCTAACCCACACGCACCCGGTCAGAGGCGCAGCGTTCTGGCCGGCACTTACACCGATACCACCGGAGTGCAACACACTCACGGGACACGAGGATATAAAATGAGCCTAATCAACATGGCAGCACAACTATTCATCAGCAAACTGGGCAGCAACGGTGACCAACTCAATCTGGGCAGTGTCGTCACGGCCCTGCAGAACCTGCTGCCGACCCAGAATGGCGAACTGGACCTAAGTGCCCTGATCGCACAATTTACCAACGGCAACGAAGGGCTCGCCAACCTGGCCTCTTCCTGGCTGAGTGGAGGTGACAACGCTGCCCTTTCACCCTCGACCCTGCTGGATGTGCTCGGCAACGACCGCATTGCAAACTTTGCCAACAGCCTGGAACTGGGGCAGGACACCGCCACCAGCGGCCTGGCGCAGATGCTGCCGGAACTGATCGATAAGAACAGCGAAAACGGCGACCTGTTGGGCAACGCTGTCGGCGGCCTGGCCAAGGGCCTGCTCGGCAAACTTTTCTAACCTGCGGGATTCGAGCTCCAAGTGTCCACACAACTTGGCCAGGTCAGATGCGTCCCGGTAATCCATAGTTGTGCGATATTCATGAATATCCCTCAATTATCTTGCGCCACATAAGGCCGTGTTAAAGGATCTCAATAGCGAAGCTATTGAGATCCCAGGGAGCGAAGAAACAGACTTTCGGTGCCTTGTTAAAAATCACTTCAAACCAGCCTCACGAAATTTTCGTAATAAGGTACTAATTCCTTGCGACCTAAAACAAAGATAAAATCCTATAGCCATTTCAAGAACGGTCACTATTTGATCAATAATGTATTCGTTGCCCCTTCCTTGCTGCCACATTCCACTTATTCTGCTATGGGAGGAATACCACCACCAGAGGGCGTTTTGAACGAAATCAGGAATAGCCCATGAAAGTATATATACACCAATTACAGTAAATATTGATACTTCAATATCTTTAGCTGTTCCATCAAAAATCACTTCATTTTCTTTTGTTTTAGGCAATATCCATCTAGATATAAGAGCAGGGTATTTAATCATAGTAATTGAAGCCATGAGCATCAAAACCACCAGTCCGATAGAGACATAGGCAAAGAGGCTCATATCTTCTTCAGATATTGAACGATACTGAATTACTGCTTGGTATTGATTAGCGCCTAAACGAAAGACATTAACAAACACATAAATACCTAGCAACCTAATTCCTACTGATAATATTTCGATACTTTTCATGACTTCCTTGTACTTTTAACCCGCAACAAGCGGGCGGAAAAGCGTAGTTGTTTGGGCTCAGTGGAGGACCAAAGGGCCGGAACTAGTTTAATTGCTTTGTTATCAATTTTTAATCATATTCAGTGTATTGAGGCAAATCATCTGTAATCTCAAACCAAGAGGCCTTGCTGCCTACAAACACATGGCATTTGGCCTGTACACCTGGGTCAGTATCAAGTGTTCCGAGGGGGAAGCCATAAATCTCAGGGTGTGCATCGAATTTCGTGTAGAGACTGGAGCCACAATTAGAGCAAAAACCTTTGTGCTCCCCCGGAGATGATTCATAAAACTTTATCAACTCTTGGCCCTGTATGGTGTTCCAATCCGAGGAATTGACCTTAGCACGGGTTCTGAAGGCAGAGGCATGAAGCTTCCTACACATTGAGCAGTGACAGTGCAGAACATCTGTCAGCGGACCGTTGATTTCGTATTGAACACCTCCACAGAGGCAACTTCCTGTTTGTTTCATGGATTCCTTTCCTTGAGTGATAACTCGTAATTTAGAGGCCGGAACTGCGTGGCAGCGGTGACCCCAGCCCCCCTGTAGGCGACTACTGTCACTTGATACTGATTGAGCCTTCTCCCCAGCTCAGCGGTTCACCCGCTAAGCTGGATGGCGACCAAGCACAAAAAGGAGAAGACTCATGAACTTCTACCATAGCACTCATCAGTATTATTGCGGTATCGATCTGCATGCTCGCATGCCTCTAAGTATGTATCCTCGATCAATCAAACGTGACTTGCCCCGCTTAAAGCAATTAGTTCGCTTTTTCTGCTCTTTGAACACCACGTATTAAGACAAGGCCTTGTCTTAACAAACCAGACGGCGAGCCTGCAGCGTTCGCTCCGAACACATTCGGATCACCAAATACTATAAATGCATCTTTTGCCCGAGAAACGGCAACATTCAACATGTTCGGACCAGCATCATAGAATTTGCTGCTATCTTTATTGTTTTCGCCGTATACACTTGAAAACAGTACGATCAAACGCTCGTCGCCTTGCAAGCTATGTACAGTACCCACGGTAAGCCCTTCAATGCCTACGTTTCTGAGTTCAGTGCGAATTAAGTCGGCCTGTTTGCTAAAAGGCGTGATAATGCCGACAGCGCGACGAAGCACACTGGCATCGTCCAAGGTTTTAAACTCTTTATCTTGCTGCCTTGCATAAGCCAGCAGCGCTTGATGTTGCTCTACTAGCCACTGAGCAATCGCTTTTGCCTCTCCAGCGTTGCCTCGGCTGCCACCAAGCGATTGGGAGGGCGAATAAACAGGCTGTAAAGCCATGGTACCCCAAGGAACCTCATGTTTAGCATTACCACGAAGAGGCTCAAGTACTCCCTGGTACACCAAGTCATTACAATAGCTCACAATATCGTTAAAACAGCGACGATGTTCAGTGAGATACAAACCACGCTGCAGCTGTTCAAACTGATGATAATGACATTGTCTTTGCGCCAGTCGCATCACGCTACCACTACTTGCAAGCATGCCACTACCCAGCCATTGTTCATAATCTTGCTCATCCTCCAATAGATTGAACATAGCCAAGTTAGAGCGATCAACACTGGCGGGGATGCTCCATACCGGTTCGATTTGGTCGGTATCACCCACTATCAAGGCTCGTTTCGCTAAAGCAAAGCTGGCCGCAGAAATATCTGGAAGGGCCTGGCCTGCTTCATCTACAATAAGCAAATCAATCTCTTCTAGCTGCGGTAAATCGGCCCAACTCCCATCTTTAAACTCTCCCCCCATGAATGTATTTGGTACCATATAAAAGGTAGAGACAAAGCAAGGCGTTAACTTGGCATAGCGTCGAAGCTTGCGCAGTAGTTTGAATGGTGATTTTTTGTCCTGATCGTTGCTTTCAACAAAAGCTCTGGTCTCCTTTAGCCAACGTCCTTCAAAGTAGTGTGTCGCCAACTTAAACAGGCGGAAACGGTAGTAACGGTCATTCAGCTCCGCTACTTGCTCGGGTACTGTTTTGCTAAAAAGCGCCAGCTTTTCTGCAGGCACAAGCCAAGTATTAAGATTGTCCTGCTGCAAATGGAAGCTCGATAAACAGCCTTCCGCCCTAGTGAGCTGTTGCTGCAGTTGGCTCATTTTGGTGCGGATTCCCTCTATTTGCTGGTTCAGCGCCGCTTCTACCTCATCATCGCTGAAAACTTCGAGTGTCTTGTCCCATTGGTTCAACAATCGTGCTGTCTTACGTGATTCTTGCTTTCGAATCCCAGGCAACCACATCAATAAAGAGACCCACCATTTGCGCGACTCCCAAAGTTCATAAACCGCATCCAGTAGAACTTTCTCTTGCTTATAGGCCTGAGAGTGTTCGGTAAAAGCTGCTTTGAACTCAGTTATGCTTGTTTCCAAGGATTCCACTGAACCATACTGCTGTTCAATACTACGCAAAACCAACTGCCAAGCTTCTAAATAGTCAAAGCCCTGTCTGATCTTATGCTGAGTCGCACACATTTCTTTGTGCAAAGTAGCCAGTGCATCATCAACACTCTTACACTCAATTTGCTTCCAGTTTTCGGCTTTGGCGAGGAAATTTTTCTGCGCCTCAATGATAAACGTCTGAGTTTGCCAGCCTTCCATGCAGCCCTCGCCTTTAGGACCAGCGTAGCGATAGGGATTATATTGGTTAGCTTTTTTCCCCGAGCAGAAATACAAACCATAACTGTCTACCTCTGGCAGCCAGCGCCCCTTCAGGCATTCATCCAGCCCTGTTTCGTCAATTCGAGCAAAGCTTTCCAAAATATTTGTTACCGCCTGATTATTGTTTGAGGTGGCGACTATTAATGGTGCCTCACTTTGACTCAGTGCCGCTTGTGTCCAGAGATTAGCGACAACCGAGCGCAACAAGGTTGTTTTTCCCGTGCCTGGCGGCCCGTTTACTGCCAGAATCTCACCTGACTCTTGTTCAATAAAGTGATGCAGTACATTGCGCTGTTTCACCGAGAGCGGAAACTCGCCCGACATCTGGCCCACATGCTGTTTTGCTAGTTCTGCATTGTCCTGTTTGTCAGCGTATGCACTGAGCTTGGAGCTCTTACGATTACTGTATATTTGATAGAGCTTAGGGAAGCACCCTTTATCTACCATAAAGTCCAGTACCTTTAGCATCTTGGCTTTCGCACCTACAATGGGCGTATTCAACTGCAATAAGCACTGGTCGCTTAATGTATATTCGGGCGATATAGCCAGCTCACTCAGTTGTGTAGCAGGTAGCTCATCACTGGCTTCACGGTAGGTTTCACCGGTTGCTTTGCATAACAGCCTGGTGCAATAGGCAGTGAGCTGCGACCAGTTTGCTATGCCTTCAAATGGATGCTGAGTAAAAAATGCATCCAGTAAGCCCATTTCGGTGAAAGGCTGCGTGGCACTTTGGGTTGGACCAATCCAGATACGTGGGATCCAAGGTGCTTTGTTGGTTGGTTGCAAACTGCCATCGCGCTGTAAACTAACAAACACAACCAAGGGCATCAGTACACGTCGTTTTCTCTGGTCGCGTTCTCCTGTCTGATAATTAAGGTGATCGATACGGGGAAAAATGACGATTTCCAGCTGTTGTAAAGGCGGCTTATTTTTAGGTTGCCGCTCTTCAATGATTTTCTCTGCTAAGTCTGGATCGACTCGCCCCTGCTGCCAAAGGGAAGCAGAGAGTGCCATATAATCCGCTCTGGGGTCTTGATTTTTATCCGGACCCAATACCGGAAGAATATCCTTATCTTCAGGGCAGAGCCTGTCGGCGTCGATTAATGACTGGCGAAAATAGCGACTAATTCGGTTGAAATACTGGGTCATTACTGGCTCTTATTAGGTGGTTTTTTGCCCAAATAATCTAAGGGGCACGCGAATTCAGCTCCCTGATGCATCCAGATGAACAGGCATGCTTTAAATTCAGTCAAGAGCCATATGGATACACATAACGCTTCAATAATCGGCGCAGCTTTGCTGCGTCCGGCGCCGTAGGCGCGAAGTTGATTGACTTGTATGGATAATTCTCTGCGTTTTCCGGGTGAATTGGGACCCACCCTCAACGGCCATTGAGGGCCTTCATGCAGCAGCTCGGTGTAGCGCCGGCTCCTCTTGCGAGAGACCGATAACAAGTGCGTAGCGCTGCATGACTCTTTAGCGATAACTCGAACAGTCATCGGCACCCAAAGGGCATCACAGGCCCCGAGCCCGCATAGCAAGGCAGAGTTAGCTTATGACCATACACACAGAAAGCCAAATCCAAATCAACGTCGGCGTAGACGTCGGCAAATCCAAACTCGATATCGTCCTGCATCCGCTGGACCTCCATTTCCAAATTCCGAACGACGAGGAAAGCATTCTCAAAGTCATTCACGTACTGAAAAAGCGCAACATCGAACGCATTGTGGTCGAAGCCACAGGGCGCCATGAGCACGCCTTCGTTTTCGCCTGTGACCAGGCCAATCTTCCCATTGTCGTGGTCAATCCAATCAGCATCAGGCGATATGCCCAAGCCATTGGCGTACTGGCTAAAACGGATAAGATCGATGCCAGTGTCATCGCCCGTTTTGCCGCCACCATACAGCCTGACATCAAGCCAATTCCTGATAAGCAGTCTCGCCTTATCAAGGACTTACTGATTCGCCGCAGCCAGCTACTTGAGATGCAAACCATGGAGAAAAACCGACTCCAAATCTTGCCCAAAGCGCTGCATCGTTCCATCAAAACACTGCTTCGCTCATTACAAACCCAAATCAGTACCATCACCAAACAGATCGATGAAGCCGTCATGCAGGTCAAACACTGGCGCACCAAAACGGAGATCCTGACCAGCGTGCCGGGCGTCGGTAAAGTCCTCGCCTATACCTTGCTCAGCGATCTACCAGAGCTTGGCAAACTCAATCGCAAAGAGATCGCTGCACTCGTCGGTGTCGCACCCATGAACCGCGAAAGCGGCTCCTGGAATGGCAAACGGCGCATCCGCGGAGGCCGTCACCGTATCCGCACGGTCATGTTCATGGCGATGCTGTCATCAATCCAGTGTAACCCTGTGTTCAAACGCTTCTACGAGCATCTGAAAGCCCAGGGCAAGCTACCCAAAGTGGCCATCATTGCCTGCATGCGCAAGCTGATCGTGGTGCTCAACACCATGCTCAAGAATGAGACACGATGGGGCGAAAATATGGCTTAAATATTTAACTAGACACCACAGTCACTTGTTAATGTGTATTTGTGTACTCAAATGCTGTGAAAAACGGCTCTGCTTGCGGCCTATATGAAAACGATTTTTCCATAATTTCTTGGAAGCACTGAGCGAATCTAGATTCACCTTCGCGCCAAGAATATACTACAGACCCTCGTATATCTATTTGAACCACAACAATGAAGTCGGTGGGATTTGAGCTTGTTCGTTGGACACAAACCGGGAAGGCACGTGATGCAAGCTCCCCTTGAGCATTTACCAACTTCTGGATATCGGAAGAAGACAAAGCACTTTCCGAAGAGTCTGCCCTAACTTTTGCCTCATTAAATGTCAGAGGACCAGCAGCTACCGGAATAGAAAAAGCTAGCGCCGTTAGAAGAAAAAGTCCGTATTTCATTAATGCCTCCATTCTTTTTGCACATTAACCCCTGCCTATGGGGCCGAACGTAGCGCCAGCAAAGTGGAGGTCCCAGCCGGGATAGCGGCGAACATCAGGCTTTTGTTATGTTTTATTCTCATTGTGCTTCCCTTCGCAGACTTTTTTATACCAGGAAATCCTTTCAAGCCGATCTACGTCGTCAGCAGAATTCCACTGGCTTGGACATTCTACTGAGTGCCGAATACAATAGTCCATGTGCGTTATTGATGCTGCGAAATTACCGCGATGATATTCAATAATGCCCAGGTCTTCATGGACTAATGGCAACATGGAGTCTTCAGGACCGGCTTCAAGGATACTGATCAGCAGATTATAAGACTGGTCGTACTGTTCCCGAAGAAGTAGCCCATGAGCTTTACCAAAACGGGCACTCAATCTGAAACTCTTAAATATCATACTGCCTCACAAACATAACGCCAATATTAAGCGGCGCCCGTGTAGCGCAGCGAAATGGGCGTCCGGTGTAGGACCGAAGGCCCGGAACGTACTACAACAATTTGTTAAGTGATTCCAGGCTCTCAGGGCCGCCCTCCAATCGAACGCACTCAGCGAATTCTTGCTCCCATGGCGCGGCGGAGGCTGTGTGGAGGTGAACAGAAACCCTTGATACGGCGAGTTCATCGAGCAAACCGGCTGGAACCCAAACCATCTCGGTGCCCCGCAGGCTATTTGGAACCGGACTTCCACAACTTGAGCAAAAATCGCTCCGGAAACCACTTGGCTTTTGGTACGACCGGATCTCGCTTTGGCCTGAGACCCAACGAAAACTAGAACCTTGCACAAATGTGGCAGCGTTAGCGGCAGCCCCAGTGGCTTTGCGGCACAGCGAGCAGTGACACTGATAGAGATTCCGTATCTCCCCATCAATTTCGAATTTCACGCTTCCGCAGAGACATTCACCTTGCATCGATCAATCCTTTGGCACTTAACGCCCGCATTTGCGGCTGGTTTGGAGTGCAGCGGAAAACCAGTGATCTTCCCCCGATAAATCGGACACCTACGCTGCTCATACCGTCATTACTTCATATTCAACTGGACTTAGGTAATTTAAGCTTGAGTGTAGTCGAACTCGATTATAAAAGTGCTGGATGTATCCGACCAGCTTATCTCTCAGATGCATTTCGCCATAAAAGACATTTTCCTTTATCAGCTCACCTTTCAAGGTATGAAAGAACGACTCCATTTCCGCATTGTCTGTACACATACCTGGACGGTTGGCACTGGCTAGAATTCCGTGTTGCTTTAGAAGCGACTGGATCTCGTGGGCACGGTATTCAACCCCACGATCCGTATGAAAAATCAGACCAGGATCAGGTCGTCGGTTACGCAGCGCCATCTGTAATGAGGCCTTCGTCAGTGATACCGTCTTCTGCTTACCCAAAGACCAACCCACAATACGACGGGAATATAGGTCGATTACCGCAGCCAGATACAGCCA
>NZ_FNRJ01000020.1 GCF_900107855.1 Marinobacterium iners DSM 11526
GCTCAAGGTATTACACAACGCTAAATGAATATTCAGTTAGGTTGCTTGCCTTGATTAAGCTTTGTGTGCTCAATCCTGACAAGCGCCCACACATATTACCTGATCAATTTGTTAAAGAGCGGGCTTGGCCAACCGCACCGTTCGGTGCAACCTGTTGTCTCAAGCGAGGCGCGTATTCTACCGCAACCCGTTTCAGTGTCAACCATTTTTTCGTTTGTTTTCACTGCCTTGGCGGAGAAAACAACGCGCGGTCAGCGCTGATGAGGTGGCGTATTCTACAGCGATTCGGATCGCTGTCAACGCCCTGTCAAAACTTTTTTAACACTCAGAAGCGTAGTGCTGGATATCGATCAGTTCAACCGAACCCGGATCGATTCGCTCATTGAAAAAGTTCGTCGCCACTCGTGCAAAGCGCTCTGGCCCATCTGTCACCAAAAAAGTCAGACTGCCCCGTATTTGGTTCTTGTTCTGCAGCGCTTTGGCTTCCAGCTCGCACTTTACCGCTTCAGCGGTGGTCTGAGCTGAATCAACCAACTGAATATCGTCACCAGTCACTGCTGCTATAGCACCCCTCAATGCAGGGAAATGAGTACAGCCTAATACCAGCGTATCCAACGGAAACTGACTATCAGCCACCAGCAGGGGCTGAAGACAACGCGCGACTATCTGCTCTACCAGGTCGCCTTCATGCCAACCTTCTTCCGCCAAAGCAACAAACAGAGAGCATGCTTGAGCACGAATACGTGCATCGGGCCTCAAACGAAGAATAGCTTTCTGATATGCCTGATTGTTTGTTGTACTTTCGGTCGCGATAACACCGATATGCCCCTGTTGACTCACTCTGCACGCCGCATCAGCACCTGGCTCGATTACACCCAGTACCAGAAGATCCGGGTAGCAGGCCTGCAAATGCTCAAGCGCCATGGCCGAGGCTGTGTTGCAGGCAACAACGATAGCCTTTATCTGGCGACTACTCAGAGCACAGACAGCCTGCTCGGCATAACGCCGGACCGACAAGGCACTTTTTGTACCGTACGGCACCCTTGCGGTATCGCCGAGATAGACAAGATGTTCTTCCGGTAAGGCTTGCCTGAGCGCATTAAGGACGGTCAAGCCGCCAACACCGGAGTCAAATACACCAATGGCATATTCTGATCGTGAATCTACAGACTTAGCCATCACGTCGAGCTCGCTTCTTGGCTTTATGCTTCAGCGTTTTGATGTGTTGACGACTGCGCTCCTTTTTGGCTTCTTGACGAGCAGTCAGGGTATTTTTGCGTCCAGCAAAAGGATTGTCGCCCGTACGGAACTCAAATCGAATCGGTGTTCCACGTACTTTCAAATATTTGGTAAAGCGGTTTTCAAGATAGCGCTTGTAAGAGCCGGGTAACGCATCCGTCTGATTACCATGCACTACGATGATTGGCGGGTTGGAGCCACCCTGGTGTGCATAGCGTAACTTGATGCGTCGATTGTTTACTGCCGGCGGCTGGTGGTCAGCCACTACATCTTCCAGCAGTCGAGTCAGCTGATTGGTAGACCATTTCGCCATTGCTGAATCGAAAGCTTCGTTAACAGAGATATACAGATCACCAACACCCGAGCCATGCAGCGCAGAAATAAAGTGAAAGCGAGCAAATGCAGCAAATTCCAGTTTTCGTTCTACTTGCTTTTTAACATCGGCACGATCGTCCGGGCTCATGCCATCCCATTTATTAAGTGCAACAACCAATGCCCGCCCAGAGTCAATGACAAACCCAAGCATGCTCAAGTCCTGCTCGGTTACACCCTCACGCGCATCAATCACGCTGATAACAACATTTGCATCCTTGATTGCCTGCAGCGTTTTTACGATGGAGAACTTCTCCACCGCTTCTTTGATATTTTTCCGCCTTCGTACACCCGCTGTGTCGATCAGAATATATTTCTGCTCATCACGTTCATAAGGAATGTAGATACTGTCACGTGTTGTGCCCGCTTGGTCAAAGACAACCACGCGGTCTTCGCCCAGCATCCGGTTAACCAGGGTTGACTTACCCACGTTCGGGCGTCCGATCACGGCAATTCGAATATTATCTGTATAGGCTTCCTTAGCCGCCTCTTCGCCGCCCTCCTCTTCCTCAGAAACAAAGGGCGCCAGCACTTCGTCAATCAGCTGACTGACACCACGCCCGTGTGAAGCGGCTATGGCAACAGGCTCACCAATACCGAGCGCATGAAAATCAGCCATTGCGGTATCCGGGTCGATCCCGTCGGTCTTGTTCACAACCAGCCAGCATGACTTATTGTTGCGCCGCAGGTGATCGGCAATCATTTCATCAGCCGGGTTGAGGCCTGCACGACCATCTACAAGGAACAGAACTACATCCGCTTCCTCTATCGCGAACAGTGACTGCTCGGCCATCCGTTGATCAATGCCGGCCTCATCCCCTGAAATACCACCAGTATCGATAACAATGTAGTCACAATCGCCAACACGGCCTTCTCCGTACTTGCGGTCACGGGTCAAACCCGGCAAATCTGCAACAAGTGCATCACGCGAGCGTGTCAAACGATTGAACAGTGTGGATTTGCCAACGTTGGGACGACCAACCAGTGCAATTACGGGCAACATAGGATTTCACCTGAAAACAACTCGGCGGCCACTGTGGATAACAGCGGCCGCCGATAATGGACCCACAGATCCGGATTATTTAAATTTCAGCGCAGTCAGACGACCATCATTGCTGAGCACATAAAGCACATCATCACGTACCAGCAGATCACTCTGGACACCGGAGGAGCTGACGCGATGGCGAGCTGTAAAATGACCGTCAACCTGAGACAACACATGCAGATAACCATCTGCATCAGCCGTAACCAGAGAGTTACCGAGCACAACCGGTGTAGTCAGGCGTCGATACTGAAGACCATCCTGGCTCCACACACTGGCACTGTTACGCGCATCGAATGCATGCACATGGTCTTCATCCGAAATTGCGTACACATTACCGAAACCACCAGCAAGCCCACGATAGGTAGACAAATCCTGACTCCAGACAACCTGTCCATTACCTGGATTCAGTGCCACCAAGCGTCCCTGATAGCTGCCAACATAAACGATACGGTTGTAGACAAGCGGTTTACCATCAATATCAACGATACGCTCAAGCTCCGACCGCCCCTCAGCCAGCGAAATACGCTGCTCCCAGACAGGCCGCCCCGATGCATTCTCGACGGCAACAAGCTTGCCATTGGCAAAACCGGCCAGAGTCAGGTCAGCAGCCACAATGGGGGCGCTTGTACCGCGCAGACTGAGACGTGGTATCTGACTGTCATAACTCCAGCGCCGTTCACCACTGCCCACTTCAAGTGCCGTAATCTTGCCATCCAGCTGCTGTACAACAACGAGCTCCGCATTCATCTGCGGCTGGGAAATCACTTCGGAGGAAGCTTGGTAGCGCCAACGCTCACTACCGTCTGTGGTATCGAAAGCGATCACTTCACCCGACTCTGTCGCGAGGACCACGATACCGTTTCCGGCACCAACACCACCTCCTATCGGAGTTTCCAACTCGACACGCCAATTGATACGCCCGGATGCCAGATCCGCTGCAACCAGATCACCTTCAACATTGACTGCAAAAATCTGCTGTTCATCAATGGAAGGAACCAGTTGATGAAACTTGGAGCCCAAACTACCACCGGTACTCAGACTCCACAGCTGTTGAAATTGCTGTTCGGCTTCGAAGTCAACCAGTGGATTTGGCTCAACGGTTTCTTCGCTACTGAACAACCCACAGCCAGCAAGGGAAACACTCACGGCAATCGCTGCGGCTGTTTTTACCCAGCATTTCATGACTCGGCTCCTGCAAGGTCATCCCGTTTCATTTTCAGAAGCGGACGCAGCTGTTCGCCGCCGCCCAGCTGCAGGGCTCGATCATAGGCTGCGAAAGCTTCAGCCGGTCGACCGTTATTGGCATGAAGGTCTCCCAGAAGTTCCTGATACTGCACCTCATAAGTACCCGCATCAGCATTCTCCAGCAGGCTAATAGCAGTATCCGCGTTCCCCTGCTGGCTCAACAGCATTGCCTTTCGCAGTGTAGCCACACGAACAATATTATCGACTTCATCCGTTGCGCCCAAGGTCCAGTCCAGCTCCTGCAACGCGCGCTCAACCTCTCCATTTCCAACGGCCATTGCTGCCATCATGAGGGCACCATAGCGTGCATAAGCCGTGTCAGCGTAGTCAGAGCGAAGCTGCTCATTCAGATGAACCGCTGTTGCATATTGAGAGTCATTCACACCACCGGCAGACAGCTGTACCGCTTCTGTCAGATTCTGGTAAAGGGCAGACGCATTGGCTGCTTTCTGCTCCTGATTACTCTGCCAGGCTTTCCAGCCGAGCACGATTGCCACCGCAGCCGCGACACCAACTACCAATGCCTTGCCGTTTTCCTTCCACCAATCCTTGAGCGCCTGCACCTGCTCTTCTTCGGTACGCAATTCTGCCACTGTCCACTCCTGCTAAATTGAATCGCCTGGCTAAACTTCAGCGTGTAAAGATTTGTTTCAGCTGGTCTGTCAGCTGCTGAATGCCAAGATCATATACTGTCTGTTCCTGATACCAAAGAGATGCCTGCATCTCATCGGACTCGGTTTGCTTGAGTAGCGCTATTACCGGCGCTCCGGTCTGACGAGCTTTGGCCGCGATATTTTTCAGTCCCGAGCAGTGGGTTCGAATACGGAGCCCCGGCAGGCATTCACGCAGCTGCTCGGCCAGCAAAATCAGGTCCGCCTGCAACCCCTTGTGTTCTGCCGCCAGGTAAAGATCAAAGGTCTGACGCACATGATCGGGAACCAACGCCAGAGTCTCAAGCAGAAGAATCAAACGCTCAACACCCATTGCAAAACCAACCGCAGGTGTTGGTTTCCCGCCAAGCTGCTTTACCAGCCCATCATAGCGACCACCGGCACATACAGTACCCTGAGCCCCCAGTTGGTCTGTTACCCATTCGAAAACGGTTTTGCAATAATAGTCCAGACCACGAACCAGATAAGGGTTAACCTCATACTGCACTCCGGCAGCATCCAGAATTGCGCACAGCTGCTCGAAGTCAGCCGCAGACTCCTGATCGAGGTAGTCTGTCAGTACCGGGGCCTGCTCAAGCAGTTTGCGCGTACCCTCGTCCTTGGAGTCCAGGATACGCAGAGGGTTTGATTCCAGCCTGCGCAGGCTGTCTTCATCAAGCTGGTCAGAATGCCTGCTAAGATATTCCACCAGTGCATCGCGGTAACGTGCGCGCGCTTCGTTGCTGCCCAGTGAGTTCAGCTGCAGCGTTACAGACTGGTCCAGGCCCAGTTGACGCCACAAAGCGGCACTCATGAGAATAATTTCAGCATCAATATCCGGTCCGGCCATACCAAAAGCTTCAACACCTACTTGATGGAACTGGCGATAACGACCTTTTTGTGGTTTTTCATAACGAAACATGGGCCCCTGATACCAGAGACGCTGCGTCTGATTGTACAGGAGGCCATGCTCTTCACCGGCACGAACACAACATGCCGTCCCCTCTGGCCGCAATGTCAGACTTTCGCCATTGCGATCTTCAAAGGTATACATTTCTTTCTCAACAATATCGGTTACTTCACCTATTGAGCGCTTGAACAGATCAGTTTGCTCTACCACCGGCATGCGAATTTCAGCATAGCCATAGCTACCAAGTACATTTTTTACAGTGCTTTCAAGGTACTGCCAAACCGGTGTCTGGTCCGGCAGGATGTCATTCATGCCGCGAATGGCTTTAATTTTGCTCAAAACGTCAGCTTTCCTGTTTCGATGAGAATATGTGGGAACTTTTAAAGAGGTAGACTAAAACGGGCGACATTGTCCTTGCTCAACACGGCAAGATCAATGGACTCCCCTTCATAGCTGAGCATACGTACGGCATTGACCTTACCGATAACCACAGCCAACGTGGAGTCGCTCTGGAAATTGAGCGACTGGCCTGCCTGCGCCACACCGTTGAACAACGTGCGCCCACCAACCTCACGAATGCTGATCCAGCAGTCATCGCTGAATGCCACTTCGAGACCGTTGGAAACCGACGTAGCAGGAGTAGACTCCCGCTCCTGCTCAGCCGCAGAGGACGCCGCCCCTTGCTCGTCCTGCAATTGTTCGATCTGCTCTTCAGTAAGGTAGACCGGTTCTTCCTCATCGGCCGCTGCGATGGGCGCGGCAATAACGTCCTCACTCTTGTCTGAAGCAGACCCCTCAGGGGCAACATCATCCAACTGAGGTAAAATCAAGGTGTTTCCATCGCTGGTTTCTATTGATAAAGGCCTGTTATCCAGTGGTTCACGATCTGCTGTCGTGAGGCCCTGCTGGGTTTGCCACCACCAGACACTGGCTGCAATCAGTGCCAGTACAAAAAGCCAACTGCCAATCTTGAGCAATGGACGCCCCTGATGACGACCCGGTACGGTTGAAACCGTACCGATGGCCTTAACCGCACTGGCCATTTGGACATTACCGCTTGCACGATTATAACTGGCAACGATTGCATCTGCGTCAAGCCTGAGAAACTTGGCATAGGAACGTATATAGCCACGCGAAAAAACAGGGTCAGACAGGTACTGCAGGTCCCCCTTTTCAATCGCTTGTACAACCGCCTTGGATAAATTCAGCTGCCTGCATACCTGTTCAACACTCAGCCCTTGCTGCTCACGGGCCTGAGTGAACTGAACTGCTGGAAAATCGCTGCTTGTGCTTTCGGACCGGGCTTCTTCGCTCACTGAGCTGTCTCCTCATAAAGCCGATATTCTTGCGACTTCGGGTACAAATTCTTGAGCAGCAGCGCATAGGTTGCAGCACGGGACACATTACGCTCTGCGCGAGCCAGCCGTATCCCCAACCAAAGACTTCTGGAGCTGTGCTCTGTACGCTGCTGATCAACCAGTTCACGAAAACGTTCAAACAGACGATTGGATGCTGCATTCTCGCCCTTATCCAGCAACAACCCAGACAGCTCGACCAACGCAACCGGCCGGTTACCATTAATTGCCAGAGAGCGCCTGAAGGCCTCTTCCGCTTTCTCAGGTGAATCGATCAAAAGGTAACATCGGCCCAGATTCTCGAATGCCTGCGCACGCTGCTGATAAAAAGGATCAGTGGTTGCCTGGTTAAGCTGCTCACATGCCTCTCCATAACGCTGCTGCGAGAACAGGAAGGCTCCGTAGTTGTTATGAATCATGGCGGAGGTTCTGTCAGCCGACATCGCCTTGCGGAAATATTCTTCAGCGAGCTCGAATTCCTGCTCGGTCTGAAAAATCAGCGCCATTGCGTTATAGGCCGGGGCATAGCCGGAATCGATTGCTATGGCACGCTGAACCGACGTTTTGGCATTGACGGTATTGCCCGCCTGAAGATACTGCAGACCAAGATTGGTATAGGCCTCCAGTGCATCCTGAGGTGAATTGGCAGCATTGCCGGAACCGGTGGTCTGGCTCGCGCAGCCAGCCATCAGCGTTACTGCAAGCAGCCACATCAACACACCGGATCGTTTCACTCTACCCCCTTATAACCTTTGACTCTTTCCGTGAACAGGCTCTTCTTGTACCACAGGAATATACTTTTGGCTACGCCGGGTACGGTCTTCAACCTGACCCACAAGCTGCCCACAAGCTGCATCCACATCATCGCCACGGGTACGCCTTACCGTCGTAATGATCGAAGCTTTCAGCATAATATCCTTGAAGCGCTGAATCGCCCCTTCCGATGGGCGACGATAATCAGAATTGGGGAAAGGGTTGAACGGAATGAGGTTCAACTTACAGGGCACCTGGCGCAGCACCTTAACCAGCTCCCGCGCGTGCTCAGGCTGATCATTAACACCCTCAATAAGAGTGTACTCGACCGTAATTACACGCTTGTCATTCAATCCCTCAAGATAACGATTGCAGGCGGCGATCAGCTCTTCAATTGGGTAACGCTTGTTGATTGGAACCAGTTCGTTACGCAATGCATTGTTTGGTGCGTGCAGCGAAATGGCCAATGATACGTCACTGACTTCACGCAGCCTGTCCAGTGCAGGCACCACACCCGCCGTACTCAGCGTAACGCGACGTTTAGACAGACCGTAGGCATTGTCATCCATCATCAATTGAGTCGCATCAACAACATTGTCGAAGTTCATAAGCGGCTCACCCATGCCCATCAACACCACGTTGCTGACCCGGCGCTCTGACGGATCAAACGGGCCATAGGCACGAATAGCCACACGGAGCTGAGCAATAATTTCAGCCGTTGACAGGTTACGGTTGAAACCCTGCTTGCCGGTCGAACAGAAACTGCAATCAAGTGAGCACCCGACCTGTGATGACACACACAGCGTACGTCGGTCGCCATCAGGTATGAGTACCATTTCGATCGCCGAACCACCATCCATCCGAATGACCCATTTGCGGGTCCCGTCCTTGGACACCTTGTCCAACAGGATCTCAGGCTCGCGAATTTCAGCCATTTCAGCCAATCGAGCACGCAACGCCTTGCTGATATTGGTCATCTCATCGAAGCTGGATGCGCCCTGCTGATGCAGCCATTTAAGTACCTGAGTGGCACGAAAACGCTTTTCGCCCATCTGCTCAAAAAAGTCTTCCAGCTTGGTGGGCGACAGTCCCAGCAGATTGATCTTGGTGGGGGACTCGGACATCGGATGTTTACTCATCTTTGGGGTAACAGGCTGCCCGGACGGGCAGCCCGAAGGGTCTATCAGGCGCCGAAGAAATAGGCGATTTCGCGCTCGGCAGAAGAGGCAGAGTCGGAGCCGTGTACCGCATTGGCATCAATGGACTCGGCGAAGTCACGGCGAATGGTGCCCTCAGCCGCTTCTTTCGGGTTAGTCGTGCCCATCAGTTCGCGATTCAGAGCAATTGCATTCTCGCCTTCCAGCACCTGAACAACAACCGGACCGGAAGTCATGAAGGCAACCAGGTCAGCAAAGAACGGACGCTCTTTATGCTCAGCGTAGAAGCCTTCAGCGTCTTGCTTGCTCAGCTGCTTCATCTGCATGGCGACAATTTTCAGATCAGCTTTCTCAAAACGGCTAACGATTTCGCCAATTACGTTTTTTGCCACTGCGTCCGGTTTGATGATGGAAAGTGTGCGTTCAACTGCCATAGGTAACATCCCCAATCTATAGTACTAAGGTCAATAAGGCGCAACATTATACGCAAAGCACCTCTTACTGAACAGCAGCGACTCTCAAAGCTGTCAATCCATTTCCTCGATCCAGGCCATCTGGATCGCTTCGAGGATTTTTTCGCCACAGTGATCAGGATCATCATCAAACTCATCGAGTTCCATCACCCGACTATAAAGGTCGGGGAAACTGATTCTCAGCGGATCCTGTTCCGGAAAGCGCTCAACCAGCTCTATGGCAATATCGTTTACATCCGTCCACTTGAGACCCATAACTCACCTCAGTGCTGTTCTGACACCTGATTAATGGTGTACTTGGGAATTTCAACTACCAGATCCATACTATCCACAACCGCCTGACAACTGAGACGCGACTCCGGCTCAAGCCCCCAGGCCTTGTCGAGCATGTCGTCTTCGAGCTCATCCGCCTCATTAAGAGAATCAAAGCCTTCGCGTACAATGACATGACAGGTGGTACAGGCGCAGGATTTTTCGCAGGCATGTTCAATTTCGATGCCGTTGGCCAGTGCCAGATCACAGATTGTGATGCCGCCTTCTGTCTCTATGACCTTGCCTTCAGGGCACAATTCCTCATGCGGAAGAAAGATTACCTGTGGCATCAGCGGGTCTCCTTATCGATTTCATCAATGGTATGGCCGGACAGGGCACGGGAAATGCTCTGGTCCATCCGACGTGAAGCGAAGAAGTCACTGGCCTTGGCCAACTGCTCAACCCCCGCTTCGATGCGACGGTAATCAGCCTCTGCAACCAGTCGCTCAAGCGTTGCAATTTCGGACTGCAGCATGGAGACTTCAGCCTCATTCAGGAGGCCTCCATCCTGCGACATGGCCGCCCTCAGTGCAGCAATAATACGCTCGGCCTCAACCTGCTGCTCTCGCAGATTTCGAGCCTCAAGATCTTCTGCCGCATGACTGTAGGACTCCTTCAGCATACGTGCAATTTCGTCATCGCTCAGGCCATAGGACGGCTTCACCTGAATGCTGCTGACCACACCTGTTGAAAGCTCCTGTGCGGACACATTGAGCAAACCGTCGGCATCAACCTGAAAAGTCACACGAATCTTGGCTGCACCCGCGGCCATCGGCGGAATATCGCGCAGAACAAAGCGTGCCAGTGAACGGCAGTCACTGACCAGTTCACGCTCGCCCTGAAGCACGTGGATCGCCATTGCGGTCTGACCATCCTGATAGGTGGTGAACTCCTGCGCCCTTGCAACCGGGATCGCCGTATTACGGTGTACAATCTTTTCAACCAGCCCACCCATGGTTTCAAGTCCGAGGGACAGGGGAATGACATCCAGCAGCAGCATGTCACTGTCAGGTTTGTTGCCAACCAGCACATCCGCCTGCAGCGCCGCTCCGATCGCCACCACACGATCCGGATCTATATCAATATGTGGCGCTCGACCAAAGAACTCGCCCACCGCATCGCGTACACGCGGTACGCGGGTTGAGCCGCCCACCATGACAACTTCAGCGATATCAGCCTTATCTATGCCCGCATCCTTCAATGTACGTCGACAGGTACGCAGGGTACGGCTCACAAGCGGTTCGATCAGCGCATCAAACTGGGCACGGGAAACATGCACCTCCACCTCCCGACCACCGGCCGAAAGGGTCTCAGTTATCTCAGCTTCATTCGTAAGGCGCTCTTTTATGCGTCGCGCAAGGGCTGAAACGCTGCGTGCCGATGACGCATCCAACTGCTCAGCCAAACCACTCTGCTGCAACAGGTATTCCGCCAGCATGCGGTCGAAATCATCACCACCCAGCGCCGTATCGCCACCGGTAGCCAACACTTCAAACACTCCACGGTTCAGTCGCAGAATGGAGATATCAAAGGTTCCACCGCCCAGATCATAGACGGCGATCACGCCCTCATCTTCCTGATCCAGACCATAAGCAACCGCTGCAGCCGTCGGTTCGTTCAGCAGGCGAAGCACCTTAAGTCCGGCAAGCTGCGCCGCATCCTTCGTTGCCTGACGCTGAGCATCATCAAAATAGGCAGGGACCGTAATAACGGCACCTTCCAATTCACCACCCAGCGCCGCACGCGCACGCTCAGCCAATTCAGACAATATATCAGCCGATACCTCTACCGGGCTCTTGTTCCCGGCCGCCGTTTGCAGATAGGGCATGCCAGAATCGGACGCGACCAGATGATACGGCATTTCGTCACCCAGCCCTTTCATCGCCTCTACGCCACGCCCCATCAAGCGCTTGACTGAACTGATGGTATTGTGTGGATCCTGGGCTGCACCTGCCAGCGCTCCAGCACCTACCAGAGGAGCCTCGCCGGCGCGATAGCGCACAACTGAGGGCAACAGATGTACCCCCTGCGCATCCGCCAGGGTAACAGCAGCCCCACTGCGCACCGATGCTACCAGTGAGTTCGTCGTACCCAGATCAATTCCGACCGCCAGCTTGCGCGCGTGCGGCTCCGGACTCTGTCCGGGTTCAGCTATTTGCAGTAGTGCCATAGTGCTTCCGTTAGTCTTCGAACAGTCTGTCTTCGAGCGCTGCGACTTCCGTCTGCAGCTTGGACATGAATTGCATCTTGCGCACCTGTAGCTCCGCCTGCTCCAGCGACTGGGCTTCCCAGGCACGAGCAAAGCCGGACTCCAGCGAGCGCAGCTCATCCTCTACCAACGCCGTCAAACGCTCCAACTCCGCTTCGGGGTCACTGCATTCAGGCGCTTCAGCTACCTGCTCACGCAGTTCCATCTGCTCCATGAGAAACATGGGATCGAGCTGTACGCGTGAATCATGCAGTGTATCGATACCTTGGAGGGATAATAGATACTGCGCTCGCCGCAACGGTGACTTGAGAGTAGAGAGGGCTTCATTCAGATAGGCAGTATACTGAACCGCAAGACGCTGCTCTCGGTCAGACTGATGTGAATGTCTGTCAGGATGAAGCTGCTTTTGCAGCTCCCTGTAACGCGAGGAGAGTTCGGCCTGATCGATATCAAAACCGACCGGCAGGCCGAGAAATTCAAAATAGTTGCGCGTGATATCCATCAACCGACCTCAATAACCCCGAACGGGTCAGATGTTGAAGCTTTCACCGCAACCACATTCACTTCGTACGTTCGGGTTGTTGAACTTGAACCC
The DNA here is from genome assembly GCF_900107855.1 of Marinobacterium iners DSM 11526. GTDB lineage: Bacteria > Pseudomonadota > Gammaproteobacteria > Pseudomonadales > Balneatricaceae > Marinobacterium > Marinobacterium iners. The sequence continues at coordinate 12,316 of NZ_FNRJ01000020.1, forward strand.
TTCGTTGAGCCCTTCTCGAACAAAGTCCAGCTCAGTACCGTCAAGGTAAGTCAGGCTTTTGGGGTCAATCATTACCTTCACTCCACCGAACTCAAACACCTCATCTTCAGGCTCGCCGGAATCAACAAATTCCAGCACATAAGCCATGCCGGAGCAGCCCGAGGTTCTGACGCCAAGGCGTATACCTTCCCCGTGGCCTCGCTGTTCCAGGTAGCGCGCGACATGGTCAACCGCGGCCTGTGTCATGCTAATCGCCATAATCACCCCAGTAACGGGGGCACCAGCCCCCGCTTTCACTCACTTCTGCTGTTTCTTGCGGTAGTCTTCTACTGCAGCCTTGATCGCATCTTCGGCCAGAACCGAGCAGTGGATCTTCACCGGCGGCAATGCCAGCTCTTCGGCAATACGAGAGTTTTTCAGCTCGGATGCCTGATCCAGTGTCATCCCCTTGACCCACTCGGTCACCAGAGAGCTGGATGCAATGGCTGACCCGCAGCCGTAGGTCTTGAAGCGTGCATCTTCAATTACACCCTCGTCACTGACCTTGATCTGCAGTCGCATTACGTCACCACACGCCGGGGCACCAACCATACCGGTGCCTACATGCGGGTCATCGGCGTCCATTTTACCGACATTGCGCGGATTTTCGTAATGATCAATTACCTGTTCGCTGTAAGCCATGATAAACCTCCAAAAACTTTAGCGGTGTTAGTGGTGAACCCACTCAACCTTGCTCAAATCGACGCCGTCTTTATACATATCCCACAGCGGCGACAGTTCACGCAGTTTTTCCACTGCGTGACGGCATTGTTCAACTGCATAATCCACCTCTTCTTCAGTGGTGAATCGACCCAGCGAGAAACGGATGGAGCTGTGTGCCAGCTCATCATTCAACCCCAGTGCACGCAGCACATAGGACGGTTCAAGGCTTGCTGAGGTACAGGCAGAGCCTGAGGAAACCGCCAGATCCTTTATCGACATTAGCAGCGACTCGCCTTCCACGAAGGCAAAGCTGATATTCAGGATTCCCGGTACGCGCTGCTCGGTGGAGCCGTTAACGTGAACCTCTTCCATATTCTGCACACCATCCCAAAGACGTGCGCGCAGTGTTTCAAGCCGGGCAGTTTCAGCCGCCATCTCTTCACCTGCGATACGGAAAGCCTCACCCATCCCTACAATCTGATGGGTCGGCAAGGTACCGGAACGCATGCCACGCTCGTGACCACCGCCATGAATCTGTGCTTCGATGCGTACACGCGGCTTGCGGCGTACATAAAGAGCACCAACACCCTTGGGGCCATAAATCTTGTGTGCGCAGACCGACAGCAGATCCACCTTTAGCTCGTTGAGATTGATTGGCAGTTTGCCAGCGCTCTGAGCCGCGTCGACGTGGAAGAGAACACCCTTTTCACGGGTAATCTCGCCGATGGCCGCGATATCGGTAATGGTGCCGATTTCATTATTCACGTGCATCAGGGACACCAGAATAGTGTCATCACGCAGCGCTTCGGAAACCTGGCGCGGACTGATAATACCGTTGCTGTCCGGTTCCAGATATGTCACCTCAAAACCTTCACGTTCCAGCTGACGGCAGGGGTCAAGCACCGCCTTGTGCTCAATTTTCGAGGTGATGATATGTTTACCCTTCTTGTTATAGAAGTGGGCAACACCCTTGATTGCAAGGTTGTCAGACTCGGTGGCACCGGATGTCCAAACAATTTCACGCGGGTCCGCACCCAGCAGATCAGCCACCTGACGACGCGCATTTTCCACCGCTTCTTCAGCTTTCCAGCCGAACAGGTGGGAACGGGACGCCGGGTTACCAAAGTTCCCGTCCAGTGTCAGACACTCGGTCATCTTCTGAGCCACGCGCGGATCAACCGGTGTGGTTGCAGCGTAATCAAGATAGATCGGCAGTTTCATCTCATCTCTCCAAAAAACTCTCACACAGCGGCTTTGTGGCGCACTGATTGTTCGGTAGTACTGGCGATCAGCCGCTGCTGACGATCTGCCACCTGTTGGACATCTCGTCGTGCAACCAGATCAGCCAGACTGATGCTACTCAGAAAGCCGTGAATCTGATCACTCAGGTCGCACCAGAGATGATGCGTCAGGCATACTTCACCACCCTGACAGCCACCGTTGTGCTGGCAGCCGGTTGCATCCACCGACTCGTTGACCGCATCGATCACTTCAGCCACATTGATCAGACCCTGCTCTCGCTTGAGCTGATATCCTCCACCAGGCCCACGCACACTGCGCACAAGCTCGTTGCGGCGAAGCTTGGCAAACAGCTGCTCCAGATAAGACAGAGAGATTCCCTGCCGTTCGGAGATATCAGCCAGGCTGATCGGCCCCTTGCCTTCGTGTAATGCCAGATCAAGCATCGCCGTTACGGCGTAACGCCCTTTAGTTGTCAATCGCATAATTATCCCTCACACCCACTCTTGCGAGTCTGTGGGTATTATGCAAATTCCTACTAAATTAGTCAACTATTTGTCCGACATGTTCACCGGGTCTTTGCGCTCCGCTGCAGGACGCAACGTTTCAGGCTCATCCACCGCGGCTTCAAAATCTTCCGACTTCAGCTCAGGCAGCTCCTCGTTGCAATAGCCCGGCTTGAGCTCACACAGCGCCTTACCCATGGTTTCAACCTTGTGATCCATCGCCTGCATGTGATCCAGCAGACAACGAATGGCATGTGCCACCGGATCAGACACTTCACGGGAAACCGCATAGGCATCAAACCCAACCTTATCTGCCATTTGGCGCCGTTTTTGCTCTTCAGGAGAGTCTTCATCGGGATGGCGTCGAATCACGCGCCCGGGAATACCGACCACTGTGGCATCCGCTGGCACGTCACGCGTAACTACGGCATTGGAGCCAACACGCGCACCCTCGCCGATCATAATGGGACCCAGCACCTTCGCACCTGCACCGCATACCACGTTATTTCCAAGCGTGGGATGGCGCTTCCCCTTATTCCAGGTGGTGCCGCCCAGAGTCACGCCATGATAGAGCGTTACATCATCACCAATCTCGGCGGTTTCCCCGATCACAACCCCCATGCCGTGATCGATGAAAAAACGCCGTCCAATGGTCGCACCTGGATGAATTTCAATACCTGTCAGCCAACGCGCAAGATTGGAAATCATTCGCGCCAGCCATTTCAAGCCCTTGTGCCAGAACCAGTTGGCAATACGGTGAAACCAGATTGCGTGCAATCCAGGGTAGGCCGTCAACACCTCGAAGGCATTACGTGCAGCAGGGTCCCGGTGAAATACCGAGCGAATATCTTCACGAACCTGATCAAACATCGGATTTGTCCTTTTTCACTTGCCCCGAACGGCGCTCGATGGCCGTAAGGATACCGCGTAATACATTCACTTCGACTTTATCCGGCACAGCACGTTGAAGCAGACGTCGCAAGCGAGGCATCAACTGACGCGGGTTATTCGGATCAAGAAACTCAATCTCCACCAACGTACGCTCAAGGTGTTCAAACATCAGTTCCAGCTCACGCTGCTCTGCCAGCTCTATATCCCAGTCAGTCCCCCACTGGGGGCGGGCCGCCTGTTGATCGGCCACTTGTGCCATTCGCAACTCGTAGGTAATAACCTGTACAGCCGCTGCAATATTGAGCGAGCTAAAACTTTCAACAGCCGGGATATGTACATGGTGGTGACAACGCTGCAGTTCCTCGTTGGTCAATCCCCGGTCTTCGCGGCCAAACAGAATGGCAACACGCGCCTTACCTTCGAGCGGAATCGCGATGGCAGCCAGCTCGCGAGGATTTACCAGCGGCCAGGGAATATGACGCTCACGTGCACTGGTACCGAAAATCAGCCCACAATCCGCCAATGCCTCATCCAGGGTAGACACCACGCGGGCCTTCTCAAGGATATCGGTCGCACCCGAGGCTCTGGCATCGGCATCAGGATGTGGAAAGCTCTTGGGCTCTACCAGACAAAGATCACTGACACCCATATTCTTCATCGCTCGCGCGACACCACCGATATTACCGGGATGGGTTGTGTTAACCAGTACGATTCTGATGTGATCAGACATAGGGAGGCACGCCGTTAAAAGCTGGCTATTCTATCAGAACATCACCGAGTTGCAGACCACCTGTTCAGCGCAGGCTCCGACTAAGCTACAATAGGACTTTGACAACCACGAAGACCGGAAACCGACACTGATGCAACCGATGGTTAATATAGCACTGCGGGCAGCACGACTCGCAGGCGAACAGATTTCCCGCACCCTCGAACGCCTTGACCTGATCAAGTCCGAACAGGCCGATGTTGCTGAGTTCATCAGTGATCTGTGCCAGCAGGCTGAACGCACGATTACCAACACCATTCAAAAGGCGTACCCGCACCACAGCCTGATCGGTGAGTATACGGGTCAACATGCACCGATTGGTGAAGGCCCAGGCCACTGTGAATGGCATATCAGCCCGATTGACAGCCTGACCAACTTCTCCAACGCCCTGCCAATGTTCGCGCTCAGCATCACCGGTTTCGTCAACGGCAAGGCTGAACACTGCGTGGTACTCAACCCCATGTTTGGCGAAGAGTTCACCGCAAGCCGCGGCAAGGGCGCACAGCTGAACGGCAAGCGCCTGCGAGTAAGCAACCGCACTTCACTGGAAGGCGCCATCATCGGTACCGGCTATCACGCACGCAAGAGCGACAAGCCCTGGCTGGAATCTCATGTTCGCATGATGCAGGAAATCATGCAGGCAGGCGCAACCCTCCACAACAGCGGATCTCCTGTACTGAGCCTGGCCTACACGGCAGCAGGACGGCTGGATGGGTTCTACCAGATCGGTCTCAGCCCTTCAGAGCTGTCGGCAGGACTGCTGCTGATCCGTGAGGCTGGAGGCCTGGTCGGCGACTTCTCTGGCGGCAACAGCTACAGCGAACGCGGCAACCTGGTCACGGCCAACTCCAAGATTCTCAAGGCCTTGCTGCGCACACTGCACCCGGCCACTGCCGAAGGGTTACGCTGATTCATTCAGCTCGCTCCTGATCGAGCTTGCTTTAAGCCAAAAAAAACCGCATCCCTGGATGCGGTTTTTTTCAGCTGCAGATCAGTGAATCTCAGGCATCGAACGGATCACGCAGTACGATGGTCTCGTTACGGTCAGGGCCGGTCGAGATAATATCGATCGGCGCTTCAATCAGCTGCTCAAGACGGGCGATGTATGCCCGCGCATTAGCCGGCAACTCTTCCAGTGTACGTGCACCAAGGGTCGACTCCTGCCAGCCCGGCACGGTCTCGTAAACCGGCTGAATCTGCTCATAGTCTTCACTGCCGTTAAGCGAACTCACACTGTTGCCGTTACTGTCACGGTAGCCCGTACAGATATTGATCTCTTCAAGACCATCCAGAACATCCAGCTTGGTCAGGCAGATACCGGAAACCGAGTTGATCTGAATAGCGTGCTGCAGTGCCACCGCATCAAACCAGCCACAGCGACGAGCACGCCCCGTGGTTGAGCCAAACTCGTGACCGCGCTCAGCCAACCGCTGCCCCACACCACAATGCAGCTCGGTCGGGAAAGGCCCGCCACCAACGCGCGTGGTGTAGGCCTTGGTGATACCCAGAATATAGTCCAGATACAGAGGACCAAAGCCGCTTCCGGTCGAAGTGCCGCCTGCAGTGGTGTTGGACGATGTCACGTAAGGATAGGTGCCGTGATCAATATCCAGCAAGGAGCCCTGTGCGCCCTCAAACATGATGCTCGCACCCTGTTTGCGCAACTGATGCAGCTTGGCCGTCACATCCGTCATCATCGGCACCAGCGTCTTGGCCATTTCCATGGCTTCATCAAACGTTTGCTGGAAATCGACGGCATCTACCTTGTAGTAGTTCTGCAGCACGAAGTTATGGTACTCCAGCACTTCCCGCAGTTTGGTGGCGAAACGCTCAGGATCGGCCATATCACCCAAGCGCAGACCACGCCGGGAGACCTTGTCTTCGTATGCCGGGCCGATACCACGACCAGTAGTACCGATCTTGGCATTGCCGCGCGCCAACTCACGCGCCTGATCCAGCGCAACGTGGTAGGGCAAAATCAACGGACAGGCCGGACTCAGCTGCAGACGCTCACGCACCGGCACACCACGCCCTTCCAGCTCAGCAATTTCCTTCAGCAAAGCCTCCGGTGACAGCACCACTCCGTTGCCGATCAGACAAAGTACATTTTGACGCAGAATACCGGATGGAATCAGGTGCAGGACTGTCTTTTCACCATCAATCACCAGTGTATGGCCTGCGTTATGACCTCCCTGGAAGCGGACTACGGCAGCGACCTGCTCGGTCAGTAGATCAACGATCTTACCCTTGCCTTCATCACCCCACTGGGTGCCCAGAACAACGACGTTTTTACCCATTGCTGTCTCGAATGCTCGTTAGATATCAGAAAAAAATGCGCTCAAAGGTCGATAACGACCCAGTCACCACCCTTTGGAACCAGCTGCCGCCGGAAGCGACCGGGTTCGGAAATCTCACCATCCAGCTGCTGTACAACTCGCTCACCGGAGGTACGCAGCAGACGAATCGCCTGTTGCAACGTCTGATCCTCACCTGCGGGAGCCAGCACAGCGTTGGTGTTGGCAGCAGGCCGGGAAGCAGACAGGTCAATCAAAGTTTTCAGGTCAGCACTGAAGCCGGTTGCCGGACGAGCACGGCCAAAATCACGACCGATGTTGTCATAACGTCCACCCTTGGCAAGCGCCTGACCATAGCTGGGAGTATATGCCGCGAACACCACGCCTGTGTGGTAGTGGTAGCCGCGCAACTCACTCAGATCAAAATAGGTTGATACACCCTCACAGCGCAGCACAACGCGTTGCGCCAATGTGTCCAGCGCATCAACTGCACGCACAAGCTCAACATCGCTGGCAAACAAGTCACGCGCACGCGCCAAGACATCCACCGAGCCATTCAAGCGAGGCAACGTCTGTAACCAGGTAGTTGAGCGATCATCCAGCCCGAGTGCGGCAACAAACCGATCAATCTCAGGCAGTGCCTTGCGCTGCAGCATATCCTGATAGTCAGCCTGCTGCTGTTGATTCAACTGACACAGCTGCATCAGCCGGCTGAATACCGCTACATGACCCAGGTCCAGGCTGATTGGCCCGGCAACACCTACCGCCGACAGCGTTTCCAGCATTAGTGCAATCACCTCAACATCACTGTCGGGGCCCGCATGGCCGTAAAGCTCCGCACCCAGCTGGACCGGGTTGCGAGAAGCCAGCATGTTGGTGGGATGAGTGTGCAGTACCGAGCCACAGTAGCAGAGGCGGCTGGGGCCTTCCGTACGAAGACGGTGGGCATCAATGCGTGCTACCTGGGGTGTCATGTCAGCGCGTACGCCCAGTGTATGCCCACTGATACCATCGGTGACCTTGAAGGTATTGAGATCCAGATCATGCCCTACGCCAGTCAGCAGGGACTCCAGATGCTCTGCAATGGGCGGCATGACCAGGTCGTAACCCCAGCTGTCATAAAGATCCAGCACTTTGCGCCGCATCAGCTCCACCTGCCGCGCCTGCGGCGGCAGCAGCTCCATAATTCCGTCGGGCAGCAACCAGCGATCTGCCAAGGCCATGCATTACTCCGCTGTCATCAGTTGATCTGAATCACAAAAAAACCGGGCACAAACCCGGTTGTTCAACTATACATGAAACCGGGTGCCAAAGGCACCCGGTTTTGGGCAACAGTCACTTTGCCTTATTGGTTTCCGGTCGCACTGTTCAGATAACGGAAGAATTCGCTCTTCGGATCCAGCACGAACAGGTCACCTGCTCCAGAGAAAGCCTCACGGTAGGCATTGAGGCTACGGTAAAAGCCGTAGAACTCAGCATCACGATTAAACGCCTCAGCATAGATTCCCGCTGCCTCGGCATCACCTTCACCGCGCACAATTTCGGCTTCACGGAAAGCATCTGCCAGGATCACCGTACGCTGACGATCCGCATCAGCACGAATACCCTCGGCAAGCTCTTTACCGCGTGAGCGCAACTCTCGCGCCAAACGCAGACGCTCGGTCCGCATACGCTCATATACGGAGGAAGAAACTTCCTGCGGCAGCTCGATACGCTTGACACGCACATCGATGACTTCGATACCGAGCTCATTCTGCGCCAGCTGGCTCAGTGCACGAATGACCGCACCCATCACCTCTTCACGAGCACCTGAAACCACCTCGGTCAACGTGCGCTCACCGAACTGGTTACGCAGACTGGTTTCGATGCGGCTTGATAGCAGATCAGCCGCCCGGAACTCATCACCGGATGTCGCAGTATAGTATTTCTCTACATTATCAATGCGCCACTTGACGAAGGAATCCACGATAAGACGTTTTTTCTCCAGCGTCAGGAACGCCTGTGGACGCGCATCCAACGTCATGATACGCCCTTCGAACTTGCGAATGGTGTTCACGAACGGAATTTTGAAATGCAGGCCCGGCTTGATATCAGCCTCAACCACCTCGCCAAAGCGCAGCTTAATTGCCCGCTCGGTTTCCTTGATGATGTAAACGGACTTGGAGCCCACCATGACGACCAGCAGAAGGGCGATCAGCCCAAACAATGTTGTCGGTTTCATTAGCGTCCCTCCCTCAGGCCAGAGGTTGTCTGAGCACGCTGACGCGCCTCCTGCAGTACCTGCTCAGCCAGCTGATTCAGGGTATTTTCATCCAACCTGACCGGCCTTCCAGACGTATCGCGCAACGGCTGCTGCTCCGTCAAGCGATCCAGTGGCAGGTACATCATGTTATTACCCCCTTCCACATCGACCATCACCTTACCGGTACGGCTCAGCACATCCTGCAAGGTATCGATGTACAGACGCTCACGCGTTACCTCTGGCGCCTTGGTGTACTCGGTCAGAAGTGCCGTGAAGCGACTGGCTTCACCCGTTGCCTTGGCAACAACCTCCTCACGGTAGGCATTGGATTCTTCCATCAAACGCTGCGCCTGACCCCTTGCCTCAGGAATAATACCGTTGGCATAGGCCTGAGCTTCGTTGATTACACGCTGTTCGTCTTCTCGCGCCTTGATCACATCATCAAACGCATCCTGCACCTGGCGAGGTGCCTGAGCATTCTTGATGTTAACCTTGGAGATCTGCAGACCCGTCGAATAATCTTCCATGTAGCGCTGCAAGCGTGCCTGCACCTGCAGGGCGAGGGTGTCACGCCCTTCCGTCAGAATACCGTGCATCTCGGAAGTACCGACCACATGACGCAGCGCCGACTCCGAAGACTGTGCCAGACTGTCGCTCGGGTCACGAATCTTGAGAATGTACATGACCGGGTCCGCCACCACATACTGAACGGTCATATCGACATCAACGATATTTTCATCTTCAGTCAGCATCAACGAGCGATGGTCATAGGAACGGATACGGGTGGTATTCACCTTGGTAACATCATCGATCAGCGGCGGATTCCACTGCAGACCCGGCTGTACCGTGTCGTGGTATTTGCCAAGGCGCAGCACGATACCACGCTCCTGCTGGTCGACGGTGTAGAACCCCATACCTGCCCAAAACAGGGCTGCCAGTACGATGATGACAACAAAGAAGCCGCCACCTGCAGCCTTGCTCGGCCCCTTGCCCGAACCGCCACCGGAGCCACCTTTCTTCTTGCCGCCCCCAAAGATACCGCCCAGGCGATCCTGCAGCTTGCGCAGCGCCTCATCGAGATCAGGCGGACCCTGATCATTGCCACCACCACGCTTGCCGCGATTATCACCGCCGCCACTCCAGGGGTCATGGTTATTGCCATTCCCGCCGGGCTCATTCCAGGCCATAGTGCTCTCCGTACTAAACCGCTTGATTAACTGTATTGGATATCATTGTCGCCGCAACCGACCCGCTTAGTCGACCCCTTGCGGCAGGTATTGTTCCTGATCAATCCCCAGACGACTGAGTATCCGTCTGAAATCTTTCACCTGCAGCCTTACCTCCAGCTGCATCTGGCCGCTGTCATCCACCTCTTCAGTAACCACTGCGCCCTGCGCATACAGCTGCGAACGCAGACCTCCCTGCCTTGGAGTCAGGGTCAGCTTCTGGTGGAACATCTCTTCACCCAGGCGTTCGCTGATTGCCGCCAGCAACAGGTCAATACCTTCACCGCTAACCGCCGACACCCACACACGCCAAGGCACGCCGTTCTCGTCTCGGTCTATGCGCGGCTGCGCATCCGGCAATTGATCAATCTTGTTGTACACCTGTAGTACAGGGACTTCTGCCGCACCGATCTCTTCCAGCACCGCTTCAACCTGCTCGATGTGACCCAGGCGCTCTTCGTCATAGCTATCGATCACGTGCAGCAGAAGACCCGCTTCAGTGGTTTCCTGCAAGGTAGCACGAAAAGCCTCGACCAGCTTGTGCGGCAAGTGACGAATGAATCCCACCGTATCCGCCAGAATAGCCGGCCCCACATCAGCCAGTTCAATCTTGCGCAGCGTTGGGTCCAGCGTTGCGAACAGCTGATCAGCCGCATAGACACTGGCCGTAGTTAGACGATTAAACAGGGTAGACTTGCCAGCGTTGGTATACCCCACCAGAGAGATGGTGGGTATTTCCGAGCGTTTTCGTGCCCGCCGCCCCTGCTCACGCTGCTTGCGCACCCTTTCCAGTCGCTTGAGAATGGACTTGATGCGAACGCGTAACAGACGACGGTCGGTTTCGAGCTGGGTTTCACCAGGACCACGCAGGCCGATACCGCCCTTCTGTCGCTCCAAGTGAGTCCAGCCTCGCACCAGTCGGGTGGACATGTGCTCAAGTTGAGCCAGCTCGACCTGCAGCTTACCTTCATGGGTACGCGCACGCTGGGCAAAAATATCCAAAATCAGGCCGGTACGGTCCAGCACACGACACTGCAGCTCACGCTCCAGGTTACGTTCCTGTGCCGGGCTCAAGGAATGATTGAAGATCACCAGCTCGGCTTCGTGCTCACGCACAAGATTACCAAGCTCCTCCACCTTGCCTTTACCAAGAAAGAATTTGGGACTGGGATCGGCGCGCGACCCGGTCAGAAACTCAACCGGATCGGCCCCGGCTGACAATGCCAGCTCTTCAAGTTCACGGGGGTTTTCGCGATCAGCCTCACGGGCCAGTTCGATATGGACGAGGATCGCGCGCTCGCCAGATTCAGGACGTTCGAAAAACAATTAATACCTCATTCAGCAGGCTTTTCATCGGCCACGGGCAGCTTGACCGGACGCGAAGGCACTACTGTGGAAATGGCATGTTTATAAACCATCTGACTGACGGTATTTTTCAGCAAAATCACGAACTGATCGAAAGACTCAATCTGTCCCTGCAGCTTGATGCCGTTTACCAGAAAAATGGATACCGGAACGCGTTCCTTACGCAGAACATTAAGATAAGGGTCTTGTAGTGATTGCCCTTTTGACATTGCAAACTCCTTCCAGAATGGATAGCTGTTTATGTAGTTGTAATTAATTCTATTGTTACTGACCCGGCATCATACACCTGTATGCACAGAGTTTGCGCGCGATCATACCGCAATTCATTATATAACGGCAGGGTCCGCGAGTTTCAAGGCATGGGAAACTAAATTCGACGCCTCACTGTCAAGCCAATTCACATCCGGCCAACTGCGCAACCAGGTCAATTGCCGCTTTGCCAACTGTCGCGTAGCTACTACCCCTTTGTAACGCATGGTGTCGCGATCATATTCATCGCTGAACCAGGACCACATCTGTCGATAGCCAACACAACGAATTGATGGCATCCGTTCATGCAGATCACCTCGCTCCCATAGCTGCCGCACCTCCTCTTCGAAACCGGCTGCCAGCATCAGATCAAAACGCTGTTCAATTCGCTGATGCAACCTGGAGCGATCCTGCGGCATGAGCGCCAGCGGCAAAATATCAAATGGCAGCTTTGCCTCAGCCTGTTCTCGCCAGTGATCGCTGATCGGCCTGCCCGTCAATTCAAACACCTCCAGCGCCCGCTGCAGCCGCTGAGCATCGGTTGGCTTGAGTCGACGCGCACCCTCGGGATCCACCTCAGCCAGGCGCTTATGCATGGCCGGCCAGCCCAGCTCGGCAGCTTCAGCCTCAAGCCGAGCACGCAATTTCGGATCCGCCTCTGGCAGGTTGGCCAAGCCCTGCTGAAGAGCATTGAAATACAGCATGGTCCCCCCCACCAACAGTGGTATCCGCCCACGCGACTGAATATCGGCAATCTCTGCCAATGCATCCGCCCTGAACTGCGCCGCCGAGTAAGCCCCTGCCGGATCCAGAATATCCACCAGTCTGTGAGGATAGGCTCGCAGCTCATCCGGGGTGGGCTTGGCGGTACCGATATCCATATCTCGGTAGATCATGGCCGAGTCGACGCTGATCAGATCACAGGGCAATGTGTCACACAGCCTCATGGCCAGATCCGTCTTGCCCGACGCAGTCGGTCCCATCACAAAAATCACCCGAGGCCGGTTCACGCTCAACTGTTGCATTATTCGCCCCGCATGAAGAGTTTATCCAGTTGCCCCAGGCTCAACTGCGTCCAGGTTGGTCGCCCATGATTGCACTGTCCACTGCGCTCAGTCTGCTCCATATCACGCAGCAGTGCATTCATCTCGGGCAGTGTCAGTTGTCGATTGGCACGTACTGCACCATGACAGGCCATTGTGGCCAAAAGTTCATTCAGATGCGCCTCAATTCGATCACTGGCTCCCACCTGGGACAGATCCGCCAGCACATCACGCAACAACAGCGCCACATCCGCCTTGGCCAAAGCTATCGGCACTTCACGAATCACCAGCGTTTCTTCACCCATACGTTCCAGCCGAAAGCCCAAACGCTCAAAATATTCGGGCTGCTCCTCTGCCAGATCCGCTTCACGACCACTGACAGCCACACTGACCGGAACCAACAGGGGCTGGCTGCGGATACGGTCCTGCTCGAACGCAAGCTTCATGCGTTCGTAAACGATGCGCTCATGTGCCGCATGCATATCCACCAACACCAGCCCCTGTGCATTCTGAGACAGAATATAGATACCGTGCAGCTGCGCCAGCGCATAGCCCAGCGGTGGCATTTCAACCCCCTGCTCGACCGCAGGCATTGCCTGTAAAGGCTGCGGTGCAACACCAGAAGGCCGGTGCAGAGCGCCATAGGCACTGATTTGCTCGCGCACCTGTGGACCGCTTGGGGCGCGCCCGGCATTCCCGGCATAGCCCGCAATACCAGACTGAGCTGCATGACCGGCAGCCGGACCGACCGCCGCATCAGTCATACCCGGCTGGAACCAGCTCGCTGGGGCCGACTGTACTGGCGCTTCGGTCGAGCCGGCAGGCGGAGGAGTATCCTGCGGACGCATGTCTGCAATTACGCGATAAAGGGTGCGGAATATAAAATCGTGTACCAGTCGGCTTTCACGGAAACGCACCTCATGCTTGGTCGGGTGCACATTGACATCCACCAGCGCCGGATCGAGTTCCAGATACAATACGTAAGCCGGATGACGGCCGTGGTACAGCACATCCTGGTAGGCCTGGCGCACGGCATGGGTCACTACCTTGTCGCGAATAACCCTGCCATTAACGAAGAAATACTGTTGGTCAGGCTGCGCACGGGAAAAGGTTGGCAGCCCCATCCAGCCCCAAAGGCGCAATCCCGATGCTTCGGCCTGCACATCCAGTGCCACTGACTCGGCCACGAACGCCTTGCCCAGCAATTGGGACAGACGTTGCTCACGTGCCGTTTCACTGTCGGCGGCACGCAATTGATGCACTACTTTGCCATTATGGCGCAGGCTAAAACCTACCCGGTAGCAACTCAGGGCCAGCCGTTTCACAACCTCTTCCAGATGGCGGAATTCGGTTTTTTCAGTTTTCAGGAACTTGCGCCGTGCTGGTGTATTGAAAAACAGATCACGTACTTCAACCGTGGTACCGACTGGGTGTGCCGCAGGAATAATTTCTGCCAACATCTCACGCCCCTGGGCAGACACCGCCCACGCACTCTCCTGCTCTGGCGGCCGAGAGGTCAACGTAAGCCGTGATACGGAGCTGATACTGGCCAGCGCCTCGCCACGAAAGCCGAGGCTGCCTACGGCCTCCAGATCTTCAAGCATGCCAATTTTGGAGGTGGCATGCCGGCTCAGCGCCAACGGCAGGTCAGCCTTGTCGATACCGCCACCATTGTCACGCAGACGGATCAGCTTGACACCACCCTGCTCGATGTCCAGATCAACTCGATCAGCCCCCGAATCCAGACTGTTTTCCAGCAACTCTTTCACTACGGATGCGGGACGTTCAACGACCTCACCAGCGGCAATCTGGTTGGCCAGCTGAGGGGAAAGAAGATGTATTCGTGTCATCAGAAACCTGAAAGGGTTAGCCGGTCGGGATACGCAATACCTGACCGATGCGGATACTGTCACTGCTTAGCTGGTTAGCCTGCCGCAGGCGCTGCAGTGACACTCCATTACGCTGCGCAATGACGGAAAGAGTATCACCCGAGACCACCTTATACAGACGCTCACCACCCGCCAGCTGACTGCCGGACTGTTTTGCCCAGGCGATATAGCTGCCAGTGGGAGGCTTTTCCCAGAAATGACCTGTTATGCCACGAAAGATCGACTGCGCCATCTGCTGCTGATAGCTGGCAGTTTTCAACTTGCGCGCCTCCTCCGGGTTGGAAATGAAGCCGGTTTCAACCAGAATCGAGGGAATATCGGGTGACTTCAACACCACAAAACCGGCCTGCTCAACATGCTTTTTGTGCATGCGCGCAAAGCTGGCCATGTTGGCATGGATTCTGGACGCTACCTGATGACTGTCCTTGCGACTAGCGTTCATCGACATGTCGAGCAAAACGCTGGCCAGCACGTCATCCTTGTCACCCAAACTCAGACTGCCCACACCACCGATCAAGTCGGCGCTGTTTTCACGCTGAGCCAGCCAGCGACCCATCTCACTGGTCGCACCTCGGCCAGAAAGCACCCAAACCGAAGCACCACGGGCGCGAGGATCCTTGAAGGCATCTGCATGAATGGATACAAACAGGTCAGCGTTGCTCTTGCGCGCCTTGCCTGTACGGCCACGCAAGCTGATATAGTAGTCTCCGGTACGGGTCAGTACTGCACGGTAGCCACGCTCAGCATCAATCAGGCGCTTGAGCTCCTGAGCGATCTTGATCACCACATCCTTTTCTCTGACCCCGCCAGGACCGATGGCGCCCGGGTCTTCACCGCCATGTCCAGCGTCTATGACCACGACAACATCCCGTTTGTTCTCCTCGCCCGGCACCGGTACAACGGATTTGGTGACTATCGCTTCTTCGCGCATCGCCAGGTCCACCACCAGCCGATAGCCATACTGTTCATTCGGTTTCAGGTCAAAGCTCTTGGGGCGCACATCACTCTTGAGATCCAGCACAATGCGCAGACCATCACCGCGGGTGCTGTGACGGATTTGACTGACCGGGCTATCCTCCAGCCCAAGATCATTCAGGGAAGCCTGCAACTGGACCTTGTCGATATCAATAACCACTCGATCAGG
Source organism: Marinobacterium iners DSM 11526 (assembly GCF_900107855.1). Lineage (GTDB taxonomy): Bacteria > Pseudomonadota > Gammaproteobacteria > Pseudomonadales > Balneatricaceae > Marinobacterium > Marinobacterium iners. The sequence goes on from NZ_FNRJ01000020.1 coordinate 27,872, forward strand.
GCCTGACAGCGTGAACAGTTTATGTTCAACCGGGCCGCTGAGGTCAAACACCAGACGTGTGTTGTCCGGTGCCAGCCAGGCACGAACATTCTGGATTTCCTGCGCTGCCTGAGCAAGCGGCACAAGCAGCAACATCAACAGCAGTGAGCTCAGTATGCGCAATGTATTCATCAACCCGTATCCGTATTGCGGATTTTCAATAGTGTATCGGCAACAGCGGCCCCTTTTTGAGTATTACTCACCAGACTTAACCTGCGCCCCATGCCATCAACCGTAATCTGGATCTCAAGATCCGGCGTCGGCAGCAGCCCCGCCCCCTTTTCCGGCCATTCGATCAGGCAAAGAGCATCGTTGGCAAAATAGTCTCGGATACCCAGATATTCCAGCTCTTCCGGGTCACCCAAGCGATACAGATCAAAGTGATACACCTGGCCTGCCGGCGTTTCGTAGGGTTCGACCAGCGTGTAGGTCGGGCTTTTCACCGAACCCTGATGACCGCAGCCACGCAGCACACCACGGCTGAACGTGGTTTTCCCCATGCCCAGGTCGCCATGCAAAAAGACTACACCACCAGCATCGACGGCCTGAGCCAGCTGTTCACCACAGCGTACCATTTCGGCTTCATCGGCCAGAAAAAACTCCATCCCCTTGTTACCCTCAGTCAAGCCCACTGAGCACACGCCTTACTCGGGTGATCAGATCAGTTGCAAGCAACCCGCGCTCCCCCTGCTCCAAAGCACAGAGGTCAGCTGCACGCGCATGTACATACACACCGGCACGCGCAGCATCGATGGCACTGAGCCGCTGCGCCCGCAAGGCACCGATGATACCGGAGAGCACATCCCCCATGCCACCACAGGCCATACCCGGATTACCGGCACTGCACAGGTGCATGCCATCACCATCAAAGCTGAGACTACCCGCTCCTTTCAGTACAATCGTACCACCGAGCTGCTGCTGGAGCTCACGTACTGCGTCAAAACGGTTTTGTTGCACCTGTGCGGTTTCCTGTCCCAACAGGCGCGCCGCCTCCCCCGGATGTGGGGTGAGAACCCAGTCGTGACGACCCGCCTGCAGATGTTGGCGCTGCTGTAACAGATTGAGTGCGTCCGCATCCAGAACCAGCGGCTTGCCACTGGCAAGTGCCTTTTGCAGTAATTGATCGGCCCACGCACTTTGCCCAAGGCCAGGGCCTACTACCAGCACATCAGGCCGCTCCAGCAGCGGCTGCAGGTCTTGTCCCGAGTTGACCCCTGACGCCATCACCTCCGGTGCCCGGGTCAGCGCCGCGGTTACATGCTCGGGCCGGGTCGCCAGCGATACCAGCCCCGCACCACTGCGCGCAGCGGCCTCAGCTGCCATCAAAGCAGCACCGCCCATGCCGTAATCGCCACCGATTACCAACACATGCCCAAACAGCCCCTTATGCGACGACCGTCTGCGTGGCGGCAGCAGTTTGGCCAGATCGTCGCGATCGGTACGAAAAGCGCTGGGCGATATCTCCTCATACACTTCATCAGGTAACAGCAGCCCATCAAATTTAAGCTCACCACAATGGTCCACACCGGCATGGGTCAACAGCCCTTGCTTGAGGGCAATAAAGGTAACCGTCATATCTGCCCTGACCGCCACACCCAATACGGCACCGGTATCACTGCAGAGGCCTGAAGGAATATCCACCGACAGTACGGGCCGATGACTTCGATTGATATGTGTAATCAACTCAGCTGCTTCTCCAGTGACTTCACCGCTGATACCAGTCCCCAGAAGCGCATCTACCAGCACTTCACCGGCCAATTCCATGCCAGGCCGCCAGCACTGCAACTGCACACCCACCGCGTCCGCCCAGCGCCAGGCGTCCAGCGCCTCACCCTGCAAACGATCAACGTAATCTTCCGCCAGCACCAGCAGTTGAACCTGAATGCCCTGTTGCCAGGCCAGACCAGCCATAATCAAGCCGTCGCCACCATTATTCCCGGTACCACAGACGATGGTCAGACTGCGCACTCCCGGCCAGCGCCCCAACAGTTCGGCAAAGGCGGCATGACCTGCTCGCTGCATCAGCCGAAAACCGGGGACAGCGAACTGCTCTATTGCGGTTCGATCCAGGGCACGACTCTGGGCAGCCGTGTATAATGCACCGGGCAGGTCTGATCTGCTCATGATTCACGAACTCCTTTTTGTTATCAGTTCATTATAGTGGATGGACTGAGTGCCATGGCAACCGGTTCCCCATGTCTGACTATACAACCGCACAACTGCAACAGCTCAGCCTGGCCCTTAAAGAAAAGGCCCGAGAACTGGGGTTTCACGATTGTGCGATTACCCTGCCCGACGCCAGTGCCGAAAGTGAGTCCTACACGCGATGGCTTGAAGCAGGCTACCAGGCCGATATGGCGTACCTGAACGAAAACCTGGACAAGCGCTTCGATCCAACATTGCTGCTGCCAGGCACACGCCGCATCATCATGCTGCGAATGAATTATCTGCCGACAGAAGCCCCGATCACCGGCGTATTGCGCAACCCTGACAAGGCTTACATCGCCCGCTACACGCTTGGGCGCGACTATCACAAACTGATGCGCAAGCGGCTGAAGCAGCTGGGCCAGTGGTTTAACAGCCAGATAGAGGGAATCGAAGTACAGTTCAGACCCTTTGTGGACAGTGCCCCGGTGCTGGAGCGGCCGCTGGCTCGCAATGCCGGGCTGGGCTGGATCGGCAAACACACTCTGCTGCTCAATCGCCATGCAGGTTCATGGTTCCTGCTGGGGGAGCTGTTCATCGACCTGCCTCTGCCTGTGGACGCACCTGAGACAGAGCAGCACTGTGGCCGCTGCCGTGCCTGTCTGGATGTCTGCCCAACAAACGCCTTTCCCGAACCTTACGTACTGGATGCCCGCCGCTGTATTTCGTATCTGACCATTGAGCACAAGGGCAGCATCCCGCACGAGCTGCGCCCCCTGATGGGCAATCGTATTTTTGGCTGTGACGACTGCCAGCTGATCTGCCCCTGGAACCGCTTTGCCCGCCGCTCCAGCGAACCTGACTTTCAGCCCCGTCACGGACTCGACACGGCATCGCTGCTGGAACTGTTTCTTTGGGACGAGGCCACTTTCCTGAAACGTACTGAGGGGTCGGCGATTCGCCGTACCGGTTATGAAGGCTGGCAGCGAAATCTGGCGGTTGCGCTGGGCAACAGCAATGGAAGTGACGCTGTCATGGAAGCGCTGCGCAACCGCCGAGCAACAGCTTCAGAGATGCTGATCGAACATATCGACTGGGCCCTGCAGCAGCTGAGCGAACGCCATGCACCACGCTCGCTGCCGCTGCTCGATCACCCCGGCGCAGGCCGCTTGCCCGAGTAGATCGACCACAGCCCCGACATCAAAGGCGGAAGAAATGCCGACGATAGTGGCGCAGCTCTTCGATCGACTCGCGGATATCATCAAGCGCCAAATGCGCACCCTGCTTTTTGAAGCCATCCAGAATGCCAGGCTTCCAGCGCTTGGCCAGCTCCTTGATCGTGCTCACATCAAGGTTTCGGTAATGGAAGAAAGCCTCCAGTTCAGGCATATGACGCCAGAGAAAGCGGCGATCCTGACCAATACTGTTACCGCACATGGGTGATGCACCCTTTTCACTGTATTGCAGCAGAAATGCCAGCATCTGCTGTTCCGCCTCGGCCTCGGATATAGTGCTGGCACGCACCCTGTCAGTCAGCCCGGACTGGCCATGCTGGCGAGTACACCACTCATCCATGCGCGACAATACGGCGTCTGGCTGGTGTACCGCGATCACCGGCCCCTCCGCAATCAGATTCAGATCCGCATCCGTCACGATGGCAGCCATTTCAATGATCCGGTCTGTGTCCGGATTCAGGCCGGTCATTTCCAGATCCACCCAAACCAGATTTTCCTTCAGCGCCATGCACCCTTTCTCCCCTGGCAAGACTGTCAATTTTTCTCGGATTAGAATACCTTAGCACGTCAATGAATAAAGCTGTGAGCGAGTGATACCCGCAGGATGGGAAAACGCAAGGTTAATCGTCGCCAGGCTTGGCGCATCGACAAGATTCAGTCTGAACGAGCTGCCCGCGCAGAGCGTAAAGACGCCCTGATTGAGGATCAACTGGAAGGGGGCGAACTGGGCCCTGAGCAGCATGGTCTGATCATTTCCCACTTTGGCCGCCAGGTCGATGTGGAGGCACTTGAGGGTGAGAGCAAGGGCGAGATCCTGCGTTGCCATCTGCGTACCCATCTGGGCCAACTGGTCACAGGCGACCGCGTCATCTGGCGTCGATCCCCTGACAGCGGTGTTGTAGTGGCCGCACTTGATCGTCACAGTGAACTGCTGCGCCCCAACAACCATGGCGAATTGAAACCGGTCGCTGCCAACATCGACTTTATCGTCATTGTTATCGCCGTGGAGCCTTATGCGCATGCAAACCTGATTGATCGCTATCTGGTTGCGGCCGAGGCCAGCGACATTGAGCCGGTGCTGCTGCTGAACAAGGCCGATCTGCTCAATGACGAGAACCGCCAGCGGCTTGAGCCTCTGCTGGAGCAGTACCGTTCACTCGGCTACCGCACGCTGCAGGCATCGACGGCCAGCAGCCATGGCCTGGATGAATTGAAGGCCCTGCTGGCCGATCACATCAGCGTGTTTGTAGGCCAGTCCGGCGTGGGCAAATCATCCCTGATCAACAGCCTGCTTCCCGGTGCCGATCTGCGTGTCGGCGCGCTTTCAGAACAGTCCCGCAAGGGTAAGCACACTACCACCACTGCACGGCTGTTCCACTTCCCGGATGGCGGGGACCTGATTGACTCACCCGGCATCCGCGAATTCGGCCTCTGGCACATGACTGAAGATCAGGTGCTCAGCGGCTTTCGTGAATTGGCGGATCTGCAGGGGCACTGTCGCTTCAGAGACTGCCGGCACGAGCAGGAGCCGGGGTGCGCATTCCTTGAAGCGGTCGATAACGGCAGTATCAGTGAGCAGCGCTTCAACAGCTACCGCCAGATTCTCAATTCCATGCAGGACAACCGCTGAACAATGGAGGGCTCGGCACAGTCATGAGCAGCACCCCATGCCTCTACGGATCCGAAGCCTGGACTGAGTATCTGGCCGAACGCACCCTGCCGGTCCGGGTCAGCATACTGACCCGATTCCAGCGCCTGCTGCAAGATGACAACACAACGCTGCGACAGTTGTCGCAACTGATCCGTTCCGACCCAGTACTGAGCCTTCAGGTCACGCGCATTGCGCAAAAATTACATGCAGCCAAGGGCTCAAGCGTTACCAGCATCGACCACGCTGTCAACTCAGTGGGGCTCGATCAACTAGCCTTGCTGGCAGAGGGCCTGCAAAGCCTCAAAATCAGCCCACGCAACATGCAGCAAAAAATGTACTTCCGTGCCATCGCCGACAGCCTGCACGCCTCCAGCCAGGCAGCCGAACTGTGCCGACAACGCGGATTGCCTTTCGTCGAGGAGGTACGGCTGGCTGCTCTGCTGTATGGCTTTGGCCACTGGCTGCTGTGGCTGCATGCGCCGCTACACAAGCATGAATATCAGAAAAAGGTACTGCTGGAAAAAGTGGATGTTGCACTGGCAGAGCAGGATGTGTTTGGTTGCACGGTACAGGCACTCAGTGCCGAGTTGGCAAAACACTGGGGCCTGCCAGAGCTTACCCTGGCTGCGCTGGACCACGATACCTCCCCATCGCGTTCCGACCTGCAGCTGCTGCATCGTCGCGCCTTGAAAGACCCCAGACTGGGCCAACTGGAGCAACGCGAAATCAATCAGCTGACTCAGGAGCGCTTTTTCCCGGTCAAACTGGGCAACTGGCTGGCTCTGACCAGCACCCGCGGCTGGCAAAGCAAGAAAACTCTTCGCCTCTACGACATCGCCGCTGACTTTCTGAGCTGGCCACGCGACAGACTGGTCGCACAGTTGCACCAGACCTGTGCCGAGGCCTCACGCCAGTATCATATACCCGGAACCCTGAGCCCGGCAGCACAGATGCTTTTTCTTCCCTCTGAAGAAACCCTCTCGGGGCTGATCGAGAGCCGGGAACTGCAACAACTTAAGCAGCATTACCCGCCACCCGAGAAACCCGTGCTCAAGAAACCCGAGCCGCCCCGCAAAGAGCACCATACACGTGAGCGCCCCGCAGTCACCACTCATGCGAGTGAGGGTCTCTACACACAGATCCTGCAGCGTCTTCAGGATGGCTACTCACTCTATACCAAGCCGGCACACATACTGCAGGCGTTGCTGCGGGGGTTACACCAGGGCCTCGGTCTTGGTCGCATCGCCCTGTTGCTGATCAACCCTAAAAAACGGCTTTTACACTGTGCTCGCACGCTGGGGATAGCTGATACGGCTGCGATTAACCAGCTCATAATCGACATCGAAATTCCGAGCCTGTTCAAGCGCCTGACCGACAAGCCTGCCGGCATATGGCTGGACAGAGCCAAACGCAAAACCCTGCGCCCGATGCTGCCGGATCCCTTTATTGAGGCGGCACACAGCGGTGATTATTTACTGATGTCTGTTTTCCACAAGGGCGAGCCGCTGGCGATACTGTATGCCGATGACGGCGATGATGCCGAGCATCTGTCGGAGTTCCAGTATGAGCAATTCCGCCAGCTCTGCGCCGCGGCAACCCTTGCGCTGAAACATCTATAGGCAGAGCCTTTGAGACTTATCGCAGGCTTCGTTATGATCAACTCCATCACATCCGAACGGTCGTCCATACTATGCTGACACTCCCTCTGGTGATTGAGCCGCTGGCGTTACAGGCTCAACTGAGCCACCCTGACCTGCTGATCATCGACCTTTCCAGCCAGGAACATTACGATCGGGGCCATGTACCCAGCGCTGTTCGGCTGGATGCGGCCAAACTTTTGCGCGGTGCTGGCCCCGTCCCCAACCTGATACCGACCGAAGAGCAGCTTACCGATCTGTGCTCAGAGCTTGGCATCCGCCCCGAAACCCAGGTCGTTGCCTATGATGACCAGATGGGCCCCTGGGCTGGACGATTGGTCTGGACACTTAACTGCATCGGTCACAGCCACGCATCGGTTTTGAACGGGCAACTGCCCGCCTGGCAGGCAGCTGGCCTTGAGCTGGAGACATCGGCCAATATCCCAACCCCAGCCATACGCCAGGTCAGTTTCAGCCGTCCCGAACTGCTCATGAGCGCTCAGGACATTGTGGCCGCTCTGGAACAGGAGCGGTTGACCGTGTGGGATGCTCGCTCGGCTGCCGAATTTTCCGGTGAAAAAGTGGTCAATGCCCTCAAGGGCGGACATATACCGGGGGCACGCCATCTGGAGTGGACCGATCTAGTGCAGCCTGGCCCAGTGCCGCGGCTAAAGCCCGTAGCCGAACTGAAGCAGCTGCTGCAACAGGCTGGCATCAGCCTTGACCAACCCGTCGTGACCCATTGCCAGACCCATCGACGCTCGGGCCTCACTTGGCTGGTCGGCACCTGGCTGGGCATGCAACAGCTTTCCTGCTACGACGGCTCATGGTTTGAATGGGGCAACCGCCCCGAACTGCCCGTTGAACAATCCACTACTGCATAAGTGAAATTCGCGTTGAAAGATACATTGTTTATTCTGCTGCAACACCTCCTGCCACAGCATCTGCTGTCGCGACTGGTCGGGCGCCTCGCCGAGTGCCGCACCCCCTGGTTCAAGAACCTGTTTATCAACTGGTTCCGCAAACGCTACGGCGTAGACATGAGTGAGGCCTTGCAGCCCGATCCTGAAGCATACGAACACTTCAATGCTTTTTTTACACGCGCCCTGAAACCCGATGCGCGTATTCTGGACACAACACCGGGCGCCGTGCTGTCACCAGCCGATGGCGCCATCAGTCAGCTGGGCAAGATTGAGCATGGCCGCATTTTTCAGGCCAAGGGACGCGGCTATGCCCTGACAACCCTGCTGGGCGGGGATGCAAGGCGCGCCGAACCCTTCATCAATGGCGAGTTCGCAACCATCTATCTGTCACCGCGTGATTATCACCGTGTACACATGCCACTGACGGGGACGCTGAAGGAAACGGTCTATATTCCGGGTGATCTATACTCGGTCAATGGCACTACGGCCGAGGGTGTCGATAACCTCTTTGCCCGTAATGAGCGCCTGGTAGCCATCTTTGAAACTGAACTGGGCCCCATGGCAATGGTGCTGGTGGGCGCTATGATCGTAGCCGGTATCGAAACCGTCTGGAACGGGCAAGTCGCACCGCTTCCACGTCAGCCATTGAGACTGGACCGATTTGATTCGACCACCCCGCCACAGCTTGAAAAGGGTGCCGAGATGGGCCGATTCAAGCTGGGATCAACCGTCATTCTACTGTTCCCCAAAGACAGCATGAACTGGCAGGACACACTCAAGGCCGGCAGCGCGGTTCGCATGGGTGAGCAATTGGGTCAGGCAACGCAGAACCAATAGCCCTGCCAATTGTCGGCTGATAGGCGCTGGCCGATGCATTACACTGCAACCAGATCAGGTCGCAACGGAGAAAAGCATGAATACACATTGGGTTAATCGGCTCAAGCAGCCGGAGTTCGAACTGGAAGGCAACAGACTGATCAAGGTGCCGTCTGCCGAGCACAGTACCCATTATGTGCCCCTGACCGACTACAGCATTATTTCAGTGAAAGGACCTGATGCTCACAAGTTCCTTCAGGGACAGCTGACCTGTGACCTGAGCGAAGTGGACCGTATGGGGGCCTTGCCTGGTGCTCATTGCAATATCAAGGGCCACATGCACAGCCTGTATCAGGTGATGCGTGCCAGCGACTCGGGCTATTGGCTGCGTATTCGAACCGACATGGCTGAAAATGCCCTCACACTGCTCAAGAAATACATTGTTTTCTCCAAGGCAGAGGCCGAGCTGGAAGAAGACCTGATCGGCATAGGGCTGCAGGGCCCCAACGCATCCGAGATTGGCGACCGCTTGAGTAACGCCTTCGGGATTGCACACCTGCTGGTCACGGAGCGCCCCGGAGCCCGGCGTGAATGCTGGTTTGAAACCCGGCTGATGCCACAAGTGCTGGAACTGGTAGAGCAGAGCGCCAGCCCTGCACAGCGCAATGACTGGGAACTTCTTGAAATTGATGCGGGCGTACCCGAGCTGGCACCTGTCACCTCTGAGGCATTCATTCCCCAGATGACAAATCTGCAAGCCATTAACGGCGTCAGTTTCACCAAAGGGTGCTACACCGGACAGGAGATCGTCACCCGCCTGCAGCATCGCGGCCAGCTAAAAAAACCGATGTACCTTGCTGAGGTCCACTGCAAAGACGCCCCCAGTCCGGGCGATACACTGGCTTCTGAACAGAAAGACAATGTGGGTCAAGTCGTGCGTGCAGCCCATATTCCAGGCGGTTACAGGCTGCTGGCTGTCATCGCCAAGGATCAGGCTGAAAATCAGCCACTGCATCTGGGTAACCCCGAGGGGCCACTGCTCCAACTGCTACCGCTGCCTTACGAGCTGGATCCAGCTTTATTCCAAAGCAAGCGCTGATCAGTACAACTCCAAACTTGGGCGTGCATCACGTTTATTGATGTACACCCAAGTGTATAAAACAGTTTTTTGTTATTCTCACACTGTACTGAACAGATTCACAAAACCTTAAATCTGGTTTTTTTACGGAACGAGCTTATTTCCTGAGTAAATTTTACGCTATCCTTTGCTCTGGACTCACTAAATAAAGGAACTCACCATGCTTCGGAAGGTATGCCTCCTGGGCATCGGCAGCACTTTGCTTGCAGGATGCTTTGGCACTCACACATCTCAGGCGCCCATCGCCACCACTTACCCCATCACTGAGCAGCAGAAAATGCAGGCAGCCCATCATTGGGATGTGCTTGCACAGCACCAGGCTGACATGCTGATCCAGAGTGACATGATCAAAAGCCAGCCGCTTTATATAAAAGGTGCCGATACGGCAACACCTTTCAGCACGGCGTTTGACAACCTGCTGACCAGCCAACTGGTCTCCAAAGGCGCATACATTAAAGCCAGCCCAAGCCAGGCTGCCGAGGTCAGCTACAAGGTTCAAGTGGTAGAGCACAAAGACCGTGGCCCCATCCGTGCGCCTCAAGGCGCCATCACGACTCTGGCAGCAGGAATTGCCGTTGCAACAATTCCGTTCAATCATTGGGCAGAGCCCGCTCTTGCGCTGATTCCGGCCGCAGGGGCTGTAGACCTGTTCAGCGGCAGTTGGACCAGCGAGACAAATCAAGAGGTCGTAATAACCACCCAGGTTACCCTGTCTGATCAAGTGGTCTACTCAAATTCAAGCATCTACTACATCAATCCGGGTGACTTCGATCACTACAAGGTTCCCGCCAAAACCACCAAGACCGTTCAGGTCAACAATCAATGGTAATCAGGGAGGAGCCCAACATGCTTAAACGTTGCAAACACTACCTGACGGCGGGAGCGGTAGCTGTGATGCTGCTCGGCACCGCAGGATGCAGTACCAGCCAGCCAACAGCTTCAGCTCATTCCGCAGAAGTTGACCTGATCAGCGAAGTACGTGAAGCATCCAACCAGTTGATCAGCAAATCCTCAGGCATCAACAGCCACGATCCTCTACTGGCTGCAACTTTTGCGGATATCGATGATCTTCAGCAGTCTTCAACTTTCGGTCGTGCGCTAACCGAGCAGTTTACCAGTGCGCTGACCAGCAAGGGACTGCCCGTCATTGAAGTCAAAATGCGCGAAAGCCTCTTTATCAAAGAGCGTACCGGAGAGCTGATTCTCTCACGCAAACTGAATAGCCTTGTGGAAGCCCACGATGCGCAAGCCGTACTGCTTGGCACTTATGCCATGGGCGGTAATTACGTTTATGTTAACGTACGATTGGTGCGTACCAGCGACAACATTATCCTGGGTTCCCACGATTTCAGCTTGCCTCTGAATCGCGATATAAAGGCCATGCTGCCCCGACGCCGTTAAGCAATGACAACTTTCAAATGGATCGGCTCAAAGGAGCCGGTCTGTTTGAGTTGTACCCCTTAAGACACTCGATCAATACTCCCCCTGTCCTGATCCGCTCACTCTGGCATTGTCCCCCATATTAAAAGCCCGGGGCCTGAAGCACATTCAGGTCAAGCCGCAGGGGATGAAGGCAACTGCCAGTCAATAGGCTCACGTCCCTGCTCCAAGAGCCATTGGTTGGCCTGACTGAAGTGACGACACCCCAGAAAACCGCGATGGGCAGAAAGTGGTGAGGGATGCGGAGCCTTGAGCACCCGGTGTTTGTTCTGATCGATACGGGCCCCCTTCTTCTGTGCATAACTGCCCCAGAGCATGAACACCACATGCTCGCACCGCGCGTTCACCAGTTCGATGACACGGTCGGTAAACTGCTCCCAACCCTTGCCCTGATGCGCGTTGGCATTACTCTGCTCTACGGTCAGAACCGCATTCAGCAACAATACACCCTGCTGCGCCCAATGCTCCAGGTAACCGTGGTTGACCGGTTCAATACCCAGGTCGGACTGCAACTCTTTGTAGATATTCACCAGCGAAGGCGGAATGCGCACACCCGGCTTTACCGAGAAGCACAGGCCGTGAGCCTGTCCAGGCTGATGATAGGGGTCCTGACCAATAATCACCACTTTTACGCGATCAAGCGGAGTGGCTTCCAGCGCATGGAACCAGTCACTGGAGTGCGGAAAAATGACTTTGTGGGCAGCCTTCTCTGACTGCAGAAACCGTTTTAAGGTCTGCATATAGGGCTGTTCAAACTCCTGCTGCAGCCAGGGCTGCCAGCTGGGTGCCTTGTCCAGTGCCATGGGGGTCTCCCGAAAATTCACGCCGTAAACAAACAGGGCCACTTTAAAGTGGCCCTGTGGATAACTCACTGCCCACCTTCAGTTCTCATCCACGCGGACGCATGGCCGGGAACAGCAACACGTCACGAATGGAGGCTGAATCGGTAAACAGCATCACCAGACGGTCGATACCGATCCCCTCTCCCGCTGTCGGCGGCAAACCATATTCCAGAGCGTTGATGTAGTCGGCATCATAGTGCATCGCTTCATCGTCACCGGCATCCTTCTCTTCCACCTGCTTGCGGAAACGCTCGGCCTGATCTTCGGCATCGTTCAGCTCCGAGAAGCCGTTGGCCAGTTCACGGCCGGCCACGAAGAACTCGAATCGGTCGGTCACGTGCGGGTTGTTGTCATTGCAACGCGCCAGCGGGCTGACTTCAGTCGGGTACTCAGTGATAAAGGTCGGTTGATGCAGGCGGTGTTCGACAGTCTTCTCGAAAATTTCGATCTGTACCTTGCCCAACCCCCAGCTGTCCTTAACATCAATATCCATGCGCTCGGCGATCTGGCGAGCAGCCGCATCATCGGCCAGTGCTTCGGCGGTAATCTCCGGATTAAAGTGCAGAATGGAATCGAACACGCTCATGCGGGTAAACGGTTTGCCCATGTCGTACTCGAAGGTTTCCAGCACTTCGCCTTCTTCGTTACGCACAGTGTTGACCACCACTGTGGTACCCAATACATCCTGGGCCACAGTACGCAGCATGTCTTCGGTCAGGTCCATCAGATCGTTGTAATCGGCATAGGCCTGATAGAACTCGATCATGGTGAACTCAGGGTTATGCCGGGTCGAGAGCCCTTCATTACGGAAGTTGCGGTTGATCTCGAACACGCGTTCAAAACCACCCACCACCAGACGCTTGAGATACAGCTCCGGTGCGATACGCAGGTACATTTGCAGGTCCAGCGCATTGTGATGCGTAGTAAACGGACGCGCCGTGGCACCACCAGGAATCGGGTGCAGCATCGGCGTTTCGGCTTCGATGAAACGTCGATCGATCAGGTACTTGCGAATGCCGGCGACGATCTTCGAGCGCATCTCGAACACCTTGCGCGACTGATCGTTCATGATCAGGTCGACATAACGCTGGCGATAGCGCATCTCCATGTCCTGCAGCCCCTTGAACTTGTCGGGCAGCGGACGCAGGCTCTTGGTCAGCAGCTGAAACTCAGCCATATCCACATACAGGTCACCCTTGCCGGACTTGTGCAGCACGCCGCTGACGCCGATGATATCCCCCAGGTCGACGGTCTTGGCAAAGGCACGCGCTTCCTTGTTCACGTACAGCTGAATACGGCCACTCATGTCCTGCAACACCATAAAGGCGCCGCGATTGAGCATCACACGGCCCGCCACGGCGACCCGGATACCGGCCTGCTCCAGCTCTTCCTTGCTCTTGTCACCATGCGCCTGCTGCAGATCTTCGGCGTAGCTGTCACGGCGGAAGGTATTGGGGAAGGCATTGCCTTCCTGACGCAGGGCGGCGAGTTTTTCGCGACGCTCGGCGATCAGGCGGTTTTCATCTTGCTGCACGGTTTGCTGCACGTTGTTGTCTGACATCGGGGTTACCTTAAAACGAATGCTTACAAGCCGGCCTTGAGGCTGGCTTCGATAAACTGATCCAGATCGCCGTCAAGCACGCGATCACAGTTGGAAGTCTGTACGCCAGTGCGCAGATCCTTGATGCGTTGATCATCCAGCACGTAGGAACGGATCTGACTGCCCCAGCCGATATCAGCCTTGGAGTCTTCCAGCTCCTGTGCCGCTTCACGACGCTTCATCATCTCCATTTCGTAGAGCTTGGCACGCAGCTGCTTCATACAGGTATCACGGTTTTGGTGCTGCGAACGCGCCGACTGACTCTGCACCACAATGCCGGAAGGCTCATGGGTAATACGCACGGCTGACTCGGTTCGGTTAACGTGCTGACCACCGGCACCGGATGCACGGTATACATCCACACGCAGATCAGCCGGATTGATTTCAATGTCCACGTTGTCGTCAATTTCCGGCGAGACAAATACCGAGGAGAAAGAGGTGTGGCGTCGACCACCGGAGTCGAACGGCGATTTACGCACCAGACGGTGAACACCGGTTTCGGTTCTCAGCCAGCCATAGGCGTATTCGCCCTCAAATCGGATAGTGGCAGATTTGATGCCGGCAACTTCACCGCCGGACACTTCCAGCAACTCGGTCTTGAAGCCTCTGCTCTCGCCCCAGCGCAGGTACATGCGCAACATCATGTTGGCCCAGTCCTGTGCCTCGGTTCCCCCTGACCCGGCCTGTATCTCCAGGAAGGCATTGTTCGCATCGGCCTCACCGGAGAACATGCGGCGGAATTCAAGCTGTTCCAACTGGGAGCGCAGACGCTCGACATCTGCTTCAACTTCGGCGACAGTATCTTCGTCGTCTTCTTCTACCGCCATATCCAGCAGATCACGGGCATCGCTGATACCAATGGTCAGCTCGTCGATGGTTTTCACCACCGATTCAAGACCAGAGCGCTCACGGCCAAGTTGCTGTGCATTTTCTGGATTGTTCCACACACCCGGATCTTCCAGCTCACGCTCAACCTCTTCAAGCCGTTCACGCTTGCCATCATAATCAAGGTAGCCGCGCAGCGACTGAGTGCGCTCGCTGAACTCTTTCAGACTGTTGAGAATCGGATTGATTTCCATGGTGGGGCTACAAACTCGCTGCTTGGAAAAAGGGAGGTATTCTAACTGATCCTCGGCCCTGTTTGAACGATTGTGCAACAGTTCCTCAATCTCTGCCTGTATACTCGACTTGCATGCCAAGGTCAGCAAGAATGGCCTGATCGACTCAGGAGGGCCGCATGATAGGGAAACATCTTCTGCCAACGGCATTTATGGCGCTGCTGTCATCGCAGGCTCAGGCAGGTGTGCAGGAAACGCCTCAACTTCTGGATCTGACAGCCAGTGTCTATGGTTATCTGGCACTGCTGATCTTCCTGCTGGCCTACGTCTTCGTGGTCATGGAGGAGCGGCTTGCGTTGCGCAAGTCAAAGCCGGTCATCGTGGCGGCAGGCCTGATCTGGGTACTGGTCGGGCTCGCCTATCGCCAGCAGGGAGATCAAGTCACCGCCGGGGCCGAGCTGAGGCTGTATATTCTGGACTATGCCGAACTGTTCCTGTTTCTTCTAGCCGCCATGACCTTCGTGAATATGCTCGAAGAACGGCGTGTATTCGAGGCCCTGCGTACCTGGCTGGTTTCACGCGGTTTTTCACTGCGCAGTATCTACTGGATCACCGGCGTACTGACCTTCTGCATATCCCCCATTGCCGACAACCTTTCAACCGCCCTGCTGATGGGTGCCGTTGTGCTGGCTGTCGGCAACCATAATTATCGTTTTATTTCAGTGGGCTGCATTAATGTGGTTGTAGCCGCCAATGCCGGTGGTGCCTTCAGCCCATTTGGAGACATTACCACCTTGATGGTTTGGCAGCAGGGACATGTCTCTTTCACTCAGTTCTCGTATCTACTGTTGCCGGCGCTGGTGAACTGGCTGATACCGGCAGCCCTGATGAGCCTTGCCATTAAAAATGGACGTCCTGCCGGCAGCCAGCGCCATCAACGCATGAAAAAGGGCGGTGTTACCATCATGCTGATGTTTCTCGGTACCATTATCGCCTCTGTACTGGTACACAGCATGCTGCACTTGCCACCGGTTCTGGGCATGATGACCGGGCTTGGTGTCTTGAAACTGTACGGCTACTACCTGAGCCTGCATGACCCCGTCTTTCGTGAACAGGGTCATATCACTCACCACCATGCCGAGAACACAAGCAACCACAGCATGCTGCGTGGCGACCACACCGGCGTAGTGCGTCGGTTTGATATTTTCAAAGTAGTTGAGCGTGCCTCCTGGGACACTCTGATGTTTTTTTACGGTATCGTTTTGTGTGTGGGCGGCCTGGCCACACTGGGCTACCTGGCTGATTTTTCCACGCTGCTGTATGGCAGTCTTGGAATACCCTTGGCCAACAGCCTGATCGGTCTGCTGTCAGCGCTGGTGGATAATATCCCGATCATGTTTGCCGTACTGTCGATGGACCCGGGGATGACGCTTGATCAATGGCTACTGGCGACCCTGACTGTCGGCACGGGTGGATCGCTGCTTTCAATCGGCTCAGCCGCCGGCGTGGCTTTAATGGGGCAGGCCCAGGGAACCTATACCTTCATGAGCCATCTGAAATGGAGCTGGGCCATCCTGCTGGGTTATGTGGCCAGCATTTTCTGTCACCTTTGGTTAACTGGACTCTGACATGACCGAACACTCTGCCAAACTGGAAAGGAAACCCGTCTGGGATATTTATGTGCGTCTGTTTCACTGGACCCTGGCCGCAAGTATTCTGTTTGCTTGGTGGACCAGCGAACAGGGCGGCAACTGGATGAGCTGGCACATGTATGCCGGCTATACGGTGCTTGGGCTGGTTCTGTTCCGCCTGATGTGGGGCTTTGCCGGCAGCCACCATGCTCGCTTCAGCGAATTCGTACGCTCACCGATCACCACGGCCCGCTACGCCCTTCAGATGCTGCAACGCCGCGAACCGCACCATCTGGGCCATAACCCGCTGGGAGGCTGGATGGTCGTGGCTTTGTTGCTACTGGCTGCAGCCCAGGCGAGTACGGGGCTCTTTGCCAATGATGAGATTATTACCGAAGGACCGCTGGTACACCTGATCAGTTACGACCTGAGTGTGGAGATCACTCGCTGGCACAAGTGGCTGTTTGATATTCTGCTGATCGCCATCGGCCTGCACCTGCTGGGCGTCATTTACCATCAACTGTTCAAGCGCGAGAAGCTGGTTCAGGCCATGTTGCACGGGCGCAAGCCAGCCTCAGCAGATGCGCCAAGCTACCCGTTCGCCCCGTTCCTGCGTGGACTGCTGCTGGCCCTCGTTGCAGCTGCCATTGTCTGGAACCTGCTCAACCTGCTTTGAATACAAACAGGGCGCCACATAGGCGCCCTGTTTCAATTCAAGTTCTAACCGCTTGCAGTTCAGTCCTTGAAGTTGTCGTGGCAACCCTTGCAGGTCTTGCCCACCTCACCGAAAGCCGGACGAATCTGGTCCATGTCACCGGTTTTGGCCGCAGCCGCCAGCGCATCAGCCTTCTCGGCAAACATGTTCATGCCACCTTCAAACTTGTCCCAGTTCTGCTCAATCGCCGGCAGAGCGTCGGTATCACCTTCATAGGAACCTGCAATAAAACCTTCCAGCGGAAGCTTGCTCAGCTGAGCCACAATATCTGCACGGCGTGCAAAGTCTTCTGCGTTGTAATCCTGTTTACCCTTGACCACTTCACCCATAGTGCCGAAGTGCCATTTAACAGCGCTGAATACGCCCTGACGGTATTTGATGGCGTCTTCCGCTTCTGCCGCCAGCGCAGCCGTGCTGCCCAGCGCCATAACCCCTGCCAATCCAAGCATTGCGATCTTTTTCATATCGATTTCCCTTTTCATTGATGGTCTGAACGCAATTCTATATGAGCGCAACCTAATCAAACAAGTTCCCGATTTAAGGGGTATACTTTGAGTCTTTTGGCAGACAGCACGTTTCATGCAGACTTCCACTCTTTTCACCCTGCGACTGTTGATCCCCTTTGCACTGGGCTACTGGCTGTCCTACCTGTTTCGTGTCATCAATGCTGTGGTCGCCCCCGAGATCATGGCTGAGCTGGGTATCAGCGCTGCCACTCTGGGTCTTATTTCCAGTGCCTACTTTCTGACCTTCGCAGCCTGCCAGATTCCGCTGGGCATTCTGCTGGACCGTTATCAGACTCGAGATGTAGCATCCGCCCTGCTGTTGTTCGCCGCCGCCGGCAGTCTCACTTTCGCAATGGCCGAAAGCAGCCTTATGCTTTGGATCGGGCGAGGCCTGATCGGCATCGGTGTCTCGGCCTGCCTGATGGCGGCCTTCAAGTGCTATACCAGCTGGCTCAAGCGGGATCAGCTTCCCGCAATCAACGGCCTGCAGTTGACCAGTGGCGGACTCGGCGCGCTCACGGCTACCGCCCCTGTCGAATTTGCCCTGACATTCACCGACTGGCGTGGCATTTTCATGGCGACGGCCGTGTTCAGCATCCTGATCGCAGCCCTGGTACGCGGGTGCATACCCAAAACGGCAATGAAAAGGCCTTCAGAGGGCATCGTGGCCCTGCTGAGCCAGACTTGGGCCGTCGTGCGCACACCAGCCTTCTATCAACTGGCACCGGCCAGCATGCTGTCGCAGTCGGTCTTTATCGCGACCCAGTCTCTCTGGGCCGGCCTGTGGCTGCAGCAAGTCAGCGCCCTGAGCGCCAGTGCCGCTGCCGGCGTGCTGTTTGTCTCTGCCGCCAGCATGGTAGCCGGATTTCTGTTACTGGGGTTCATCACCGGCCGCCTGAACCGGCTGGGCATCAGCACGCCCAGTGTCAGTTTTACCGGCATGCTGTGCTTCACGCTCGCGTTGCTGTGGATCCAGATTCAGCCCGGTGAGGCCAACCTGCTGGCCTGGGCGGCATTCGGCTTTTTCGGGACGTCAGGTACGCTGATGTTCGCTGGCCTTAGTCAGCAGTTTCCGGTTGCGATCAGTGCACGGGTCAGCACCAGCCTGAACCTGGGCATTTTTCTGGGTGCATTCATTGTGCAATGGGGAATGGGTGCGGTGATCAGTCTGTGGCCATCCGAAGATGGCCAACATTATCCCGCCACGGCCTTTCGCTGGGCTCTGGCAGGGGCAACACTGCTGCAGCTATCTGGCCTGCTCTGGTACCTGATCTGTCGCTGGCGGGGAGCCCGTCAGGCCTCAAATGCGGCCAATACCTGAGGCATCCAGGTACGGATTCGCTCTTCACTCAAGCCATGCTCACCGTCCTCATCCAATGCCAGGCCCACAAAGTAGCGCTTGTCTTGAGTTAAAGCTTTTGACGCCTCGAACCGGTAACCGTCTACCGGCCAGGGTACAACCACTTCCCCACCTGCTTCCTGCAACACCTCGTTGAGCGCTCCCATTGCATCCAGAAACCACTCACCGTAGCCAAGCTGATCCCCCAGGCCGAACAGGGCGATCTTCTTGCCGCTGAAATCCAGTGCCTGCAAGGCAGGCCAATGCTCATCCCAGTCCTCCTGCAACTCACCAAAGTCCCAGGTCGGGATACCCATGATCAGGTATTGATACTGTGCCATTTCGACCACACCCTCGATCGCAATGTCATGCAAATGAATTTGTTCAGGCAGCAGCGCCGCAATCTGCTCTGCAATCATTTCAGTGTTGCCCGTGGTGCTGGCATAAAACAGGCCGATGGGGGTACTCATAGCAATTCTCGATTATCAGCCGCCTGCGCGTATCCATATGCGCTCAGGTGGAAAGGTGACCATGTCCTGTACATAAATGAAAAAGCAGCCCTGCGGGCTGCTTGATAACGCCTGGTACAGCTTACTTCTTATTGCCGGTCATGGCATCCATGGAGCCTTGTGCCAGCTGCTGCATCGCCTGCTGAGCTGAGGTCAGGGCTTTAAGATTCTGTTCATTGGCCGCTCGCAGGGTTTCTTCCAGCTCCTTGGCATAGGCCTGCTGCAGTTCAATCAGGTCATTCGGCGTCTTGCACTTCTGCAGTTCGCTGGTCTGCTGCATGGTTGCTTCGATGCAGGCCTTGGTACACTCCATCTGCTGGCGGGTCAGCTCCTCCAGCATTTTGGTCTGGATGTTCACCAGATCACGGAAAGGTCCCATCGATTCGGTCATCTGCTTTGTCATATCCTGAAACATTGTTTGCCCCCTTGGCACTTGTTGTGAATATACATAATTAATCACTATAGACTGAAAGCCGCAAGTCTGGTGCGTTAGACTTGAGATTCTAATTCAGTTCCACTCTTAAACACGAGGTGTACCGATGCGCATGCTGCACACCATGTACCGGGTTACTGACCTGGAAAAATCGCTTTCCTTCTATACTGAAGTCCTAGGGATGCGTCTGCTACGCCGCAAGGACTACCCGGAAGGCCGTTTCACGCTGGCATTTGTCGGCTTTGGTGACGAAGCTGACAATACCGTTCTGGAACTCACCCACAACTGGGACACCGATCAGTATGACCTTGGCACCGGCTATGGTCATATCGCCATCGAAGTGGATGATGTGTACGAGGCCTGTGACCAGATCAAGGCAAAAGGAGGACAGGTGGTGCGAGAAGCCGGTCCGATGAAGAACTCAACTTCAGGTACGATTCTGGCATTTGTGCGCGATCCTGATGGGTACATGATCGAGCTGCTCAGCCCCCAGCGCGGGGACTGAGCCTAATAGCATCAGGTACGGAATTTCGCCGTCATGCTTTGTAGTTCCGCTGCCAGCCGTGACAGTTCATGGCTAGCAGTCTCGGTCTGGGTTGCCCCGGCTGCGGATTCCTGAGCGCTGTCGTTGATGGTCACCAAAGAGCGGTTGATCTCTTCGGCAACGCTGCTCTGCTCCTCAGATGCACTTGCGATCTGGGCGTTCAGGTCGGTGATGCGCTTGACCGCTACTGAAATGCGGCGCAGCGCCTCACCAGCTTTCTCGGCCTGCTCGCCGGTCAGTTCTGCACGTTCCTGGCTCACTTTCATCGCCGTAACGGCATCACGCGTTCCAACCTGGAGACGGCCGATCACCTGCTGAATCTCTTCGGTTGACTCCTGGGTGCGCTGAGCCAGTGAGCGAACCTCATCCGCCACCACAGCGAAGCCCCGTCCCTGATCACCTGCACGAGCCGCTTCGATGGCCGCATTCAGGGCCAGCAAATTGGTCTGTTCTGCAATACCGCGAATCACATCGACCACACTGCCGATGCTTTCACTGTCCTGCTCCACCACGGCTATCTGCGCTGCAACCTTGCGCACCTGGTCGACCAGATCACTGGTCGCACGAACCGCATCCACGACAACCCGGTTACCGGAATCGGCCTCGTCATACGTAGATCGCGCTTCCTGATCCGCCCGTTCGGCGCTGCCGGCCACTTCCTGTACCGTCGACACCATTTCGTTCATGGCTGCCGCAACCTGTTCCACCTCGGCACGCTGGCTGTTGATCGTCTGGCTTGAGTGACTGCTGATACTGCTCATCTCTTCAGCCGCAGCCGCCAATTGGGTAGTCGCACCGGAGATATGGCCTACCAGACTTTGCATCTGGGCCAACATCTTGTTAAAGCTGCCAGCGATATGGCTGAGTTCGTTGTCACCCTCGATTTCGGCACGCAGACGCAGATCAGAATTGGTGGCGACGTTATCCATTACATCCTGTAAATGCTCAAGCGGCTGTCGAATGGAGCGGTAAATCAGCAAGCCCAGCAACGCCAGCACTACCACAACGGCAGCTGACAAGCCGATCTGAAATACGCGCTGACGTTCATACCTTTGGCGCAATTCCTGACGCATCTGATCTGCTTCACTCAATTGCAGGTCAACCAGCGTTGCCACCTTTTCGCTGATCGGGTCAACATCGGCGTAGAGATCCCCGTTAAAACCGTACATGTCACCGTAAGTCAGTCCGCTGAGTGTTTTCAGACGCTCAATCAGTTTTTCGATCGCACTGTCCGCACGCTTTAGCAGACCATCGGCTTCCTGTACCAGTTTTTGCTCCTGCGGGGTCAGGTCAGTGGAAGTGTAGAGTTGCCAGTCCTGCTTGATTTTTTCTCGCGCCTGGATGACAACGGCCAAGCCGTCTTCGGCCTTCATCAGACTCTTGTCGATCTTATTAACCGTATCAATGATGTTAACTGCATAGTTATCCGACACGTTTTTCAGCAGTTCAAGCGGTACGATCCGGTCCACATAGAGCTGATCAATGCCCTGGTTAGCCTTGTTCAATTCAATCAAGGAAGTGATCACAATAACGAGCAGACCGATAATCGGCAGCACCGACCCCAGCACCAGTTTGCTCCTGATGGTCATTCGTTTCAGCATTTAGGGCTCCTGTCAGGCGTTCAGCAGAAGATTCAGGGCAGGTGCCGCTGAGCAATCTTTTCCTGTACAATAAAAATATTAGAAGTGGCTTATACGGATGAAAGTTCAAATTTCAACTCGTACTCAAGTAGAAGCATTATCTTGTACTATCAGTCCAGCCACAACTGTTGTATCCGTCTGTACACCCGATTCGGTGGAAGCCGTTGCAACACGACTTCCTGAAATGCATCAATAACGATGATGAAGGCATGGCTTCAATGAACAAATCTACCCTTCTTGCAGCAGCAGGCCTGCTGTTTTCCCTGCACACCACATCAGCACTTGCCGCCAGCGTCGACGCAGCCCAACGCGCCATCGATGCCGGCGATTACACCAAAGCCCTTTCCGAACTGGAAAGCCTGGTCAAGAATCAGGACCCGGCCGCACTGAACCTGCAGGGCCAGATGTACGAGAACGGCTGGGGTGTTGAAAAAAACACCGATATGGCCCGTCGCTACTATGAAAGCGGTGCCCGGCAAGGGCACCTGGATAGCGTCAACAGCCTGCGTGCATTGAAGAACCGGGAATACAAGGTCGAATTTGATCGCCTGTTGCCTCAGGCTCAGAATGGTGACGCCGAAGCCCAGAACCGTATCGGCGAAATGTATGAGTTCGGCCAGGGCGTTGCCCGCGACAATGACGAAGCCCTCAAGTGGTATCGCAGTGCCGCCGATCAGGATGTAGTGGCTGCCTGGCATAACCTGGGCCGCAGCTACAACTTCGGCACAGGTGTTGAGCAGGACTACGCTCAGGCCGAACAGTGGTATCGCAAGGCGGCTGAGCAGGGCCACATGGATGCCATGTTCTTCCTGGGCACGCTTTACTCCAACAGTCATGGACAGGACACCAGCATCGATACCAACATTCTGGCCTACGCCTGGATGCACAACGCGGCCGAAATGGGCAACGGCACTGCCCGCGCCATCGAGGCTCGCCTGTTGATGAAGCTGGATGAATCTCAACTGGAGGAAGCCCAGTCTCTGGCCGAGCGCTACAAGGCCAAGTTCGTCACGCCATTCAAGTAATGCCCTCTCCCTGCCAGCACCGCTGGCAGGGTTTCACCCTGATACCGCCCTGGTGCTACAATCCGTCGCCAACCCAACCGATGGATCCGGACATGCCGATGCACCGCCCCTTTGCTGAAGAGTTTACCGACACCCGCCCGGCCTCACTGGTCAAGCGCCTGCTGGCCATGGTGTATGACGCATTGCTGGTAATTGCGATCTGGATGATTGTAGGTGGGGTCGGTGTCATGCTGAACGATGGCGAAGCGATCAGCGCCCAGACCAGTTCACCGTCAGCGGTTGCCCTGTTCAACTCGGCGCTGTTTTGTATCACATTTCTGTTTTTCGGCTTTTTCTGGACCCGCAATGGACAGACACTGGGCATGCTCGCCTGGCGCCTCCGGGTTCAGACACTTGAAGGCGGCCGCCTGAGCTGGAGCAAGGCGCTGGTGCGATTCCTCTGCGCCATCCCATCCCTGGGCCTGTGCGGCATCGGACTGCTCTGGATGCTGTTCACGGATGAGCGCCTGAGCTGGCATGACCGCTGGTCAGGCAGCTGTATTGTTCAGCTGCCCAAACCCTCACCACAAAAACCGTAATCAATCTGAAGTTTAACCCGCTCGACGCAGCAGCCAGCCACCTGCCACCATGCACAGCAGCACTGGCAGCACTACTGCGATGAAGGGCGGAAAGCCAAACACGGTACTGGCCGGACCAAGCAGGTCTTGTGCAAATTTGAACAGTAAACCGAACACAACCCCGGCAATCACCCGCTGGCCGACCGTCACGCTGCGCAGTGGACCAAAAATGAATGAAACACCAATCAGCACCAGTGCCAAAATTGCCAGGGGCTGTAACAGCTTGGTCCAGAACGCCAGCAGATAGGTATCCGCATTGACCCCCTGGGCCTGAAGATAACTCGAATAGGACCAGAGGCCACTGATCGGAAGATCCACCGGTTCAACCACGATCACCGACAGAAGATCAGGCGTCAGTCCACTCTTCCATGACTCTTGAGACTGCTGCGACGCTTGGGTACGCCCTTCGGTGAACTCGGTCGTGCTGACATCCTCTAACTGCCACCGCTCGGACTCATAGCGCCCAATTCGCGCATAGCTCGCCTCCGCCAGTTGGCGGGACTCATCAAACCGATAGCGGGTGACACCATGAATCACGCCCCCCGGTTCTACCGCATTGATATGAATAAAGAGGCGATCTTCACGGTGCCAGATACCATAGCGTGAACTCAGCGCACCACCACCGGCCTGTGCAAGCGCCTTGAGACTCTGGGCACGCTGCTCAGTATAGGGCGCGATGAACTGACCCAACACCAGCGCGAACAGCGCCAACACCAGCACCGGCTTGAACACCGCAGCAAGAATGCGTCGGGTAGAAAAACCTGCCGCTCGCATGACGGTGAGTTCACTGTGACTGGCCAGCATACCCAGGCCAATCAGGCAACCCACCAGACTGCTCAAGGGGATAAACTCATAAATCCGGCGCGGAGTAGTCAACATCAGGTATTCAAGCACACCCACAAAGGTGTAGTGATCATCGACATCATCCAGCTGATCCAGCAGCGCCGAGACAAGGTCTAGACCGACCACCACCAGCAATACAGCCAGAATGGCGCCAATAACATGACGGGCAATGTACCACTCAAGCTTCATCATGCAGACTTCCTCCAACTGACATGCGGCAGACGCTTCCGGACACGATTGATCTGTGCGCCCCAGAAACGCTCCGCCAGAATCAGATTGGCAGCCAGTGTCAGGAATATCGCATGCACCAGCCACAGCAGCCACACGCCAGCCTCACCATCCTCAACGGCTGAACGCGCACTGGTCAGCAATGATAGATAGAGCAGGTACAAGACAATGGACGGAATCAGTTTGGCAAAGCGGCCCTGACGTGGATTGGTTCGGCTCATCGGCACCGCAATCAGTGTCACGATAAAGGCCAGCACCGGCAAAGACAGACGCCAGTGCAACCGGGCCTGTTCACGCGGCTGCACGCTGTCTACCAGAGCCAGCGTCGGCTGTGCATCCAGCTCCGTCACCTCACGCGCCAACTCTGCCTCGGGCAGGCTTATGCCGTACTCCCGGTAACCGGTGCGGGTATACTCCGCTGAGCCGGGCACACCATCAAAGCGATACCCCTGCTGCAGCACCAGAAAGCGGCCACCATACTCCGGCAAAATGACGCGTTCAGCCTGCTCAGCCAACAGTACCACCGGTTCGCCGTTCTCGTTTCGCTGCGCAATAAACACCTCGCGCAGCTGGCCGCTTTCGCTGTCAAACGATTCAGCATAGGTGACCTGCCGGCCGCCCGTCTGAGACTGGAACCGGCCCGGTGTCAGCAGTTCCAGTTCGCTTCTGGACTCCTGAATACTGAAGATCTCTTCCGACTTGGTAGCCCCAAGGGGAGCAAGCCAGAGCGTCATCACCGCTACCAGCAGTGCCACCAGCGAAGCCGGCCCAAGTGCATACAGCACCAGCCTTTTTTGACTGATGCCACAGGCCCTCAACACCACCATCTCGCTGTCGAGATAGAGACGTCCGAACGCCAGCAGAATGCCGAGAAAAAGTCCCAGCGGCAGCAAAAGCTCGAGAAAACCGGGAATACGCCAAAGCAGGACCCAGAACACAAAAGCTGCATCCAGCTTGCCGGTCGCAGCATCGGCCAGATATTTAATCAGGCGTGCACTGGTGATAATCAGCAGCAGTACAGAGGTTACAGCCAGAGTTGAAATCAACGCCTCACGGGCGAGGTAACGGAAGATAATCAAAACAGATTCCCTTTCACCGCCATGGTTTCCAATCGGAGAAATGGTTTATAGTGCGCGTTGGATCTAGCTATGAACTGCGCGGCACAACGTTCGGCACCGGACCGGCTACATCACCGGGATGCCTGACATCAAGCAAGCCCCGCATTATCACCCAATCAGTCTGCAATGTCTTGTACGGAGTCGTCATGGATTTTGAGATTATCAACGGCAGTGTCGAAACACTGGAAACCGAATGCATCGTAGTTGCACTGGAAGCCGAGGGTAAACTCTGCCCCTCCGCAGAGGCGATCGACACGGCTGCCAACGGCTACCTGAGCGACCTGATCAACAGTAGCGACATCAGTGGCAAGGCCGGTGAACAGCTGCTGCTGTTCAAGGTACCGGGCATCAAGGCCAATCGTGTCCTGCTGGTGGGTTTGGGCAAGCCTGAGGAGCGCAAGGATCGTCATTACCGCAAGCTGATCAAGGGCATCACCGCCACCCTGAAAAAATCGGGCATCGGCTCAGTACTGTTTGCACTCGATGGCTGCGCCAGCGAACAGGACGATGTGTACCGCGAAACCCGTCAGCTGGTGGAATGGATCTCGGCTGATTTCTATCAGTACGATGAGACCAAGAGCAAGAAAGCCGATCCGATCAAGCTTGAACAGATCATGATCAAGCTTGACGAAGAGGACATCGAACTGGGTGAAGGCGCCCTGCTCGATGGCGTGGCCATCGCCAACGGCGTTGATACAGCCCGCGAAGTGGGCAACCTGCCGGGTAACATCTGCACACCTGTCTATCTGGCCGAGCGGGCACAAGCACTGGCGGAAGAGTTCGAGGAATTGCAGGTCAATGTGCTGGATGAAGAGCAGATGGCCGAGCTGGGCATGAACGCACTGCTGGCTGTTGGCAAAGGCAGCGCCCAGCCTTCACAGCTGATCGTAATCGAATACCGTGGCGGCGAGGACGATGAAAAGCCCCATGCACTGGTCGGCAAGGGCATCACCTTTGACACTGGCGGCATCAGCCTGAAGCCGGGCGCCGGCATGGACGAGATGAAGTTCGACATGTGCGGTGCGGCCAGCGTACTCGGTACCATGGAAGCGCTGGCCGAGATGCAGCTGCCGATCAACGTAGTTGGTATCATTGCCGCCGCCGAGAACATGCCCGGCAGCAAGGCCACCAAGCCGGGTGACATCGTCACCACCATGTCCGGACAGACCGTTGAGATTCTCAACACCGATGCCGAAGGCCGTTTGGTGCTGTGTGATGCACTCACCTATGCCGGTCGTTTCGAGCCTCAATCCGTGGTCGATATTGCCACCCTGACCGGTGCCTGCATCATCGCCCTGGGCCATCAGGCTACCGGTGTACTGTCCAACAACGAGGAACTCGCCTCCGCACTGCTGGAAGCCGGTGACTATGCAGCCGACCGCGGCTGGCCGCTGCCGCTGTGGGATGAGTTCCAGGAGCAGCTGGACTCCAACTTCGCTGATATCGCCAACATCGGTGGCCGAGCGGCAGGCACCATCACCGCAGCCTGCTTCCTGTCCCGCTTTACCAAGGAGTACAACTGGGCTCACCTGGATATCGCCGGTGTTGCCTGGAACAGCAACGGCAAGGAGAAGGGCGCAACCGGACGCTGCGTGCCCATGCTGTGTCAGTACCTGCTGGATTTGGCCGAGCAGGTCGAGATTGACGAGCACGACCACGACCACGGGGAATAAGCGTGTCCCGCGCAGACTATTACATTCTGCCGGACACCGAGCCCGAAAGCCGGGCGGCCTTTCTGTGCCGCCTGTGCGAAAAAATTCTCGGGCTCGGTATGCGTGTGTTCATCAGTACCGAGCATGAGACAGCGGCACGCCAGCTGGACCAGCAGTTGTGGACCGCACGTCCACAGAGTTTCGTCCCCCATGTTCTGCTGGGTGGACTGCCCGCCTCACCGATCGAGATCGGCTGGGGAGAGCAGCTGCCGAATCACCGTGAAGTCTTTATCAACCTGTCTGGCAGACTTCCCGATACCGCATTCGAATTCGAACGCATTGTCGAGATCGTTATTCAGACCCCCGAGGTGTTGGCCGCAACCCGCGAAAACTATGCGCGCTGCCGCGACCATGGCCTTGAGCTGCACCGAACCGACATGCGTCACCGCAGCTGAGTTGCCTATACTGCATCCGTGACACAAGGAGCCCCGCCGGATGAAAAAGCTGCTCACCTTCCTGTTATTGTTAATCCTTGCCGGCATGGCCTTTTACTGGTTCAACCGGCCCAAGCCCATTGAAGTCTCACTGACCACCGTTGAAACCGGCGTTGTGGAACAGCTCGCCGCCAACAGCCGTGCCGGCACCGTGCGTGCCTGTCGCCGCTCCCGCCTGTCGATGCCTCAGGGTGGTCGCGTCGAGCGCCTTTTGGTTGACGAAGGCGATCACGTGGAACAGGGGCAAGCCCTGCTGGAACTCTGGAACCGCGATATCAAGGCACGCATGGATGAAGTGGCTGCCACCCTCAAGGCCCGCGAAATTCATGCCAGCGCCCTCTGTGACACCGCCGCTTTGGCACAGCGTGAAGCACGCAGAACCGAGTCACTGGCCCGTGAACGACTGGCCTCTGATGAACTGCTGGATCAGCGCCAGACCGAGTCCCGCCGTGCCGCACTGGCCTGCGAGGAGGCACAGGCACTGACTGAACAGGCCGAGGCCACACTCCGACTGCATCAGGTGCTGTTGGATGAAACCCTGCTCAAGGCGCCCTTTGCCGGGGTCGTCGCCGAAATTAATGGCGAGGTGGGCGAGTATGTCACCCCCTCTCCGCCCGGCGTCCCCACACCGCCGGCCGTTGACCTGATCGACGACAGCTGCCTGTATGTGCGCGCCCCCATCGATGAAGTCGAGGCCGCACGGCTGGCGGTGGATCAGCCGGTGCGCATCACACTGGACGCCTTCCGAGGCCAGAGTTTTGCCGGCGAGGTCTCACGCATCGCGCCCTTTGTCTCCGAGCTGGAAAAGCAGGCCCGCACCGTCGATGTGGACGTTCGCTTCACCCCGCCACCCACCGATGCCCACCTGCTGGTCGGATACAGTGCCGATATTGAAGTGATCATCCAGCAGCACGCGGACGTGCTGCGTGTGCCGACTGAAACCCTGCTGCAGAACAACCGCGTGCTGCGCTATGACGACGACAGCGGCACCCTGCAGGCCGTGCAACTCAAGACCGGACTGGGCAACTGGACCTGGACCGAAGTGGTCGAGGGCCTTGAAGCAGGCGATCGCATTCTGCTCTCACTGGACAGCGGCGCGGGCGATGGCGCCCGGGTGGTACCGGCGTCATGATCCGGTTGCAGCAACTGTGCAAGCGTTACCAGCTGGGGGACGAACCGGTACAGGCGCTGGACCACGTGGATCTTGAGATCGAAGCCGGTGAGTACCTCTCCGTCATGGGCCCCTCCGGCTCCGGCAAGTCCACCCTGCTGAACATGCTGGGACTGCTGGACACCCCTGACAGCGGACACTACTGGCTCGACGGCACGGACATAATGACGCTGAAAGAGGAAGCCCGAGCCGCCGAGCGCAACCGTCGCATCGGCTTCGTGTTTCAGGCCTACCACCTAATTGACCGTCTGACCGCCCGCGAGAACATTGAGCTGCCACTGGTGTTGACCGGCACCGAACCGTCCGCGCGCCGACCGCGAGTGGACGAACTGCTCACGCGGCTGGGACTGGAACGCCACGCCAACCACCTTCCACATCAGCTCTCCGGCGGCCAGCGACAGCGCGTTGCCATCGCCCGTGCCGTGATCCGCAAACCCGGCCTGCTGTTGGCAGACGAACCCACCGGCAACCTCGACAGCCACTCGGGACAGGATGTGATCGAGCTGCTGGAAGAGCTGAACGAGGATGGCATCACCCTTGTAATCGTCACCCACGATGCCGCCATGGGCAAGCGTGCCCGGCGCAGGCTCTGGATGCAGGATGGCCGTCTGCTGAAGGATGAGCGAGATGCAGGCCACTGATCTGATCCGATTCAACCTGCGCTTGCTCACGGGGCAATGGTTTCGTACCTTGATGACCCTTCTGGCTACAGCCGTCGGTGTCTCGGCCGTACTGCTGTTGACCGGCATGGGGGAAGGCGCGCGCCGCTTCGTGCTGGAAGAGTTCAGTCTGTTGGGCAACGATGTGCTGATCGTGCTGCCGGGGCGCAAGGAAACCACCGGGGGCCTGCCACCTCTGACCGGCGAAGGCACGCGCGACCTCACGCTGGATGATGCCCGCGCGGTACTGGGGCTGCCGGGCGTGAAGGCGGTTGCCCCTCTGGTCGTTGGGCTGACACAGGTGGAAGCCAACGGTCGCAACCGGGAGTTGATGGTGGTCGGTACCAGTGCGGCATTTTTCCAGATTCGACAGCTCAGTGCCGCCCAGGGACGTCTGCTGCCGACACTGGAACTGGAGCGGGCCGAGCCGGTTTGTGTCATCGGTCAGGGCGTGCGAGAGGACCTGTTCGACCAGACACCGGTACTGGGTCGCTGGCTGCGCACCGCTGACCGGCGCTGCCGCGTCATCGGGGTGCTGGAAAATCGTGGCGTTTCCCTTGGAACCGACATGAGCGAGGCGGTGATCATCCCGGTCGCCAGCGCACAGCAACTGTTCGATACTCAGGGACTGTTCCGGCTGTTTGTACAGGTCCGCCATGTTGATATGACCGATGACCTCAAGCCGGCCATTCTTGATCTGATTCAGGCACGTCATCAGGGCGAGCGAGACGTCACCCTGATCACACAGGACAGCCTGCTGGGCGTTTTCAATGACATTCTGCAACTGCTGACACTTGCGGTCGGAGCCATTGCGGCCATCAGTCTGGTGGTCGCCGGCATTCTGATCATGAACATCACCCTGATCAGCGTCAGCCAGCGCACCTCGGAGATCGGGCTGCTCAAGGCTCTGGGCGCCAGCGAGCGTCAGGTACACCGCCTGTTTCTCAGCGAGGCACTGATGATGGCACTGCTGGGTGCCGCACTGGGCGTACTGATCGGTTATGCGCTGCTCTGGACCGGCCACTGGCTCTGGCCGCAGTTCCCGGTTTCGGTTCCGGGGTGGGCGCTGGCCGGGGCCATTCTGCTGGCCATCGCAGTGGCATTGCTGTTTGCCTGGCTGCCGGCACGCAAGGCCGCCCGCCTGCCCCCTGTTCTGGCACTCAAGGGCATTACCGATGCGCAGCGCTGACTATATCCGCCTGACCCTGACCAGCCTGCGCGCCAGCCGCATGCGCAGCAGCCTGACCATTCTGGGCATCGCCATCGGCATCTGTGCGGTAGTGCTGCTGACGACGCTGGGCGCAGGCATTCGGCTCTATGTACTGGAAAACTTTTCCCAGTTCGGCACCCGCATCATCGCCATCAACCCAGGAAAATCCCAGACCGGCGGCACAGGAGGCCTGCTTGCCAGCACCCGCCCCCTGCTGGTTGAGGATGCCTGGAGCCTGCAGTCTCTGCCCTTTGTGGAACATGTGGTTCCGGTGGTTCAGGGCAGCGGCGCCATTGAATTCGGCCGGCGTGTACGTCACACCGACATTATCGGCAGCGGCAGCGACATGGCCGCGGCCTGGCGCTTCGAGATCGCTCAGGGACGCTTTCTGCCCGACAGTCGCAACGGTTATCCACAGCCCTGGGCGGTACTGGGCCACAAGGTCAAACAGGAACTCTTTGGCACACAGAATGCGCTTGGCCAGTTCATCCGCGTGGGGGGCGAACGCTACCGGGTGGAGGGTGTCATGACCGAGAAGGGACAGATGCTGGGCTTCGATCTGGACGACATCGTCTACATCCCTGTGGAACGCGCCCTGAGCCTGTTCAACCGCAGCGGCCTGATGGAGATCGACGTGACCTATCGGCCCGGGATCAGCGCATCCGCCATGGCCGAACAGGTTCGCCAGCGGCTGATTGACCGCCATGGCGTGGAGGACTTTTCCCTCATCACCCAAGATGAGATGCTGAAGAGCCTTGATCGTATCCTCGGTATCCTGACGCTGGCCGTCGGTGGGCTGGGCGGCATCTCCCTGCTGGTCGGCGCCATCGGCATCGTGACCATCATGGTCACCACCGTACATGAACGCCGCGCCGAAATCGGCCTGCTGCGCGCCGTTGGCGCAACGCGCCGGCAGGTGATGTGGCTGTTTCTGGGTGAAGCCGTACTCCTCTCTCTGCTGGGTGGCATCGCCGGCATTCTGCTCAGCGGTCTGGCACTGGCCGCGCTGGCCTTGGGCATTCCCGGACTGCCCATACAGCTTGACCCATTTTACCTGCTGCTGGCACTGGCACTTTCCGCACTGGTGGGGCTTATCTCGGGCGTATTGCCGGCCAAGCGCGCCGCCGGCCTAAACCCGGTGTTGGCGCTGCAGAGTGAGTGAGGCGGTTGTACAGGTGCTGCGTAGCTATGCAAACCCCAGCCCGTTTACGTGCAACTGGAAATGATTTGTACAGGGTGAACAACCTTTCTAGTTGTGGGTGCTAAGGAGGTTGTTCACGCCGGTTAAGTTCGAGATGCTGGTTATCGCCAAACAAACAGCACAGAACAACCGACATGAACAACCCCCATAAGAATGCACGAACCACGCCCCATATTCGAGCCCTGATCGTTGATCGCGCCATACGTCAGCAACAATCCATCAAAGATATCGCCCACACGTTCGGCATCAGTAGGCGCACGGTGTATAAGTGGCTTGCTCGCTATCGAGAGGCTGGTGACGCTGGTCTTGAGTCAGCATCCAGCCGCCCCCACGCCTCACCGAGGCAGATGCCGAAACAGTGGGTTGAGCTGATTCAGAAGATGCG
>NZ_FNRJ01000049.1 GCF_900107855.1 Marinobacterium iners DSM 11526
CTGTGACGTTAACAGCAGAAGAAGGACCGGCTAACTCCGTGCCAGCAGCCGCGGTAATACGGAGGGTCCGAGCGTTAATCGGAATTACTGGGCGTAAAGCGCGCGTAGGTGGTTCAGTCAGTCAGATGTGAAAGCCCCGGGCTCAACCTGGGAACTGCACCTGATACTGCTGAGCTAGAGTACGGTAGAGGGTAGTGGAATTTCCGGTGTAGCGGTGAAATGCGTAGAGATCGGAAGGAACACCAGTGGCGAAGGCGACTACCTGGACCGATACTGACACTGAGGTGCGAAAGCGTGGGTAGCAAACAGGATTAGATACCCTGGTAGTCCACGCCGTAAACGATGTCAACTAGCCGTTGGGGGACTTGATCCTTTAGTGGCGAAGCTAACGCGATAAGTTGACCGCCTGGGGAGTACGGCCGCAAGGTTAAAACTCAAATGAATTGACGGGGGCCCGCACAAGCGGTGGAGCATGTGGTTTAATTCGAAGCAACGCGAAGAACCTTACCTACTCTTGACATCCAGAGAACTTTCCAGAGATGGATTGGTGCCTTCGGGAACTCTGAGACAGGTGCTGCATGGCTGTCGTCAGCTCGTGTTGTGAAATGTTGGGTTAAGTCCCGTAACGAGCGCAACCCTTATCCTTATTTGCCAGCGAGTAATGTCGGGAACTCTAAGGAGACTGCCGGTGACAAACCGGAGGAAGGTGGGGATGACGTCAAGTCATCATGGCCCTTACGAGTAGGGCTACACACGTGCTACAATGGCCGGTACAGAGGGCTGCAAACTCGCGAGAGCAAGCTAATCTCACAAAACCGGTCGTAGTCCGGATCGCAGTCTGCAACTCGACTGCGTGAAGTCGGAATCGCTAGTAATCGTGAATCAGAATGTCACGGTGAATACGTTCCCGGGCCTTGTACACACCGCCCGTCACACCATGGGAGTGGGTTGCACCAGAAGTAGCTAGTCTAACCTTCGGGAGGACGGTTACCACGGTGTGATTCATGACTGGGGTGAAGTCGTAACAAGGTAGCCCTAGGGGAACCTGGGGCTGGATCACCTCCTTAAACGATTGCGAAGTTCTGGCAAGCGTTCACACATATTACCTGATC
>NZ_FNRJ01000019.1 GCF_900107855.1 Marinobacterium iners DSM 11526
TCAATTCCACATAGCGAACGACCCGTTCCGGCAAGCGGTATTTGGCGGCACCTGTACGCCTCCGCATGGCCTGTTGATGCGCTTTGCCGGGATTGTATGCCTCTCGGCTACTGTTGCGTTTCAACTCCCGGTAGACCGTCGAACGATGGACTTTGACTGCTTGGGCAATCGCTGTTGCTGGACTTCCCTGCGCAAGAAGAACCGATATCTGGTATCGTTTCCCCTCGGTCAACTGCTGATAACTCATGGTGATACATCTTTTACTTTGGCGAGCGAAAGCGTACCACTAATCAGCAGTTGGCCACCGCTCGCCGCTCAACCATGAGTGTCGCACTTATTATCTGAATTCCCGCTATATGTCTTATATTAAACCGGTAACTTGGAAAGGAGTCTACGATGGTCCAAAGCGAGAAATTCATATAAACATTGATGAGCCTGCCAAAAGTGTGATTAAAGAGTTTCAGGCATTGAAGATGGATCGCTTTTAAAGCGATCCATCTATTTAATTCCTCGACAAAAAAGGAGTAATTTCCATGAGTAATATATCAATTGGTAGTTATTCAAATACTGTCACGAGTAATCAGAACAGTTCTAAGCAGAACCGCGATAGACAAGAGGATTTCTCTAGCATCTTGAACGATGCAGTGAACTCTACATCCAGTAGAGTCGCTGAAGTTACGATATCCGACGAGGCCAAACAAGCAGCATCAAACGAATTTCCCGGTTGGGTACAGGAAGTAATCAATCGCTTAAGCAATAATCCAGACCAAAAGGAAGCGATGGATGATGTTAAAATGATGGCAACAATTCCGGGCGGACCTCTAGTTTCTATTCCGGAAAATTTTGGTGGAACTCCGCACTACTTGGCCACTGGACAACCGGTAACCAAGGAAAGTGAAGCGCGATTTAATGCACTAGCTCAGTCGATAACTGAGAAAACTACGCAAATCTTCAATTCAGAATCAGCGAAGGGAAGTTCTGCCGCAGATATATTTAAGAAAATCCATGAGTATATGGCAACTCAGCCAGAAGACTATTTACAGGTATTGAATTGGTACAGATCATCCTACAAGTATTAAATTGGTACAGGAGCACCAGCATCATGATTGTTGGTTCTAGCTATAACCCATTGATTCATGGAATTACCTCGGCCTCTTATGGGCAAACGGAGAGCGGCAAGCTCTGCAGATCAGGTCACATTATCAAATGCAGGAAAGGCGTTGTCTGCCAGCGAGAGCACCCTTACACAGCCTAGGACCGCAGCCCAGGAAAGACTGATTATGGCCGCCAGCTCCGATACAGCCAGCGCAGAACAAATAGCCCATGACATGGCAATTTCGAAGAGCACCATATTTTATAACATATCTGGTCTTATAAAAAACGGGGCTGACGATGGGCAACTAACGCTTTCGACCTCAGGAAGGGTTGTAGACAGCTCATTCGACATCTTTAAAAATGCCTTTGAAAGAGAAGCTACGCAACTCGATGAAAAGCGACTCTCACTCTATAACTCCGAAAAAGCCAAAGGAACTGACCCATTACAAATTCTTGCAATGATGATCGATTTTACGAATAGTAATGCCAGCGGCATCTATCGTGAAGCAACTGGACAAGGATGGTTTGGGAAATCAGAAGGGTAGTTTTTAGCGAATACCAAAAAATACGGGTACCATATATTACTATATATGTGGCACCCGCTTTTTATATTATTAACCCGGCGGCAGTTTCTGTCGGAAAGGTACCAGTAAGCATGCGGCTTTCAGCCGGATTTGGCAGGCCTAAATTGCCACCGGTTTAATACAAGTGGTTCGAGTAGTAGTGAGTACCCCCCCCTTGATGCCGCATCTGGATGACAACTGAGCCATCTTTATCTGGTAAACGTTTTCCGGACACACCGACGCAGGCAAGATCGCCTGCAACTGAAAAGGTGTGTCAGGAGCTGAGCGACAGGTGACTATAGTTCCCGCCAATGTCCGCTCTGTGCGCGAAGTGGCTCTCTGACAGATCGACCAGGCCCACATCTATCGGTACATCAGGAGCTGGCCCTTTGCAGACATTAACGCCGTGCCTGGCCTTGTATGGTTCTTTGCCAGATAATTTTCACCAGACTAGGAAACGCCCAGGCCATTAGAGATAGCACAAGAAGTGCCGGAATTGTTGGCCCTGTTAGCTTGCACATTAAAGACAGGGCCCAGCTTAAGCTTGCCCCTTTGCCATACACCAAGAACTCTGTGCATTCAGATGCTTGCGATAATTTATATGCTAGCGGCAATGCAGCTAGGCAAAGTCCAAGCACCAATATACGTAGAAGAACTGCTTTGATCTTTGACTTGATCGGGAGCCAAGTTTTTAGTGTGCTCTGGCGCTTGCTCCCGTAGAACATGTACATGAGTACATACCCGATTAGCATTGCGCAGTTGAAGATTATCATTGGTTTTTGACTTGTTTCTGTGCCGCTACTCAAAAATACAAAATTCACGAGAGCTGTGAATATTGATACGAGTATGAGAACGATCCAGCTCATGATGTGCCTAACGCTGAGCACAGCGGCGACCTTGGAATGGCGACGAAGGAGCCATGGAAAGGGCGTCCGGCGGCCGTAGGCCGCGTACTGCTGCGACTTGTTAAAAATTCCCGAAGACATCCTGATACCAGAACTTGTCTTTGTCCTTGAACCAAGACTCATTCTCGGAGGTACAAAGTGCTGCGAGTGGCTTTGCTGACAGCCTGTAGCGCTCCAAGATAGCCAACAGATCCCTCATCGCTTGCTCGTCTACCTCTGATTCTTGGATATGCAGATAGCCGCGATCGATGCTTTTTATACATGGGATTTCCTGCGCCCAGGCAAAGAAGTGATCCTCGTCGAGCGGTGAATAATAGACCACTGGCTGCGTATCAATTTTAAGCACGGTTCCCTCCGATTCTTAACAATTTTAATACTACGCATGCGCATATTTGCTTTCAGTCGAAGACTATGAAAACTGTCGTAAGCACCTGAAGAGAATGGATAAATCGAGATATCACAGTCATTCTCTTCCGGTGAAAACGAGCATGCGCGTTTTGCAGCTTTGCCGTGCGCGTTATCCTGCAACGGCCAGTCCATAGCTTCCTGATACTGAACGATTTTCCCGCCTGTTACCAGTCGCAAATGAGCACAGGTACGCCACAAAGCGAGTGCGGAGCGCATGTGGCCATCAATACACTGTATGTAATCACAGAAGCTCAAATCAGCTTGTCCACAGATCCTGTTGTGCGCTGAGCGACCAACTCCTGCGAAGGTCCGCTATGTGCGCTTGTAGGACTTAATCTATCGGGGCACGATAGCATTTCCCATCAGACGGTAGATCATATCAGCATCAGCTCTTGTTTGATTCCATGGAGCTGGTACCACCACTGTTCCAACATTTTTTCCCTCAACTGTGTCGATCCCCCGACCACATAGTGTTTTGGCCATGGACCGTCCTAAGGCAACATCGGCATAGGGATCGTTCTGGAGTAGGCCAACCGTTCTGTGATTCGTGCGTTGATCATCTCTTCAATGCCTTCCAGCGTGAAACTCTGTTGCTCTTGAGCGAAGTCTGGTGCCAGAAGTGCGCCTTCAAAGGGTGTATCCACTTGATAGACGGGGTACCCGACTGTGGTATGCCCATTCCATAAGGTTGGCATGATGCGTGGCGGGGGAGTATTTAGCTCCGAACAGATCGATTTGATCAGCACCTTCTCATGTTCATTGAGTACTACACCTTGCTGCCTAACATCTAAAATCGCAGCGCGGTAAGTATGATAGTTACGCTGGCGAGCAATGGAGTCACTGCGGCCAGACTGATTTAACAGATTATGAAACGGGCCAAGCCATCTGCGATTACAGTCTTTAGCCATTTCATTCGTTATCCATGGCCAGGACTGAGCATCCCATTCAGATTTGTCTTGATTTGCACTTCTTAGAGCCTTTAGTACAAACGGAGGAATCTGGGTTCGCGATAGCTCTATTCCTCTGCAGCGAAGCCAGATCCCCGGAACCGATAACGTTTGGCCGTAAGCGGGATATCCATTGTCCAGTTCCCGAATCAGGTAGGGCCACATAATGTCTGGCAGCAGGCTCGAAATGCGCCAGGCTAGGTTTTGCCATTTCTTCAAAAAGCTATCGGCTGTGGGCTGAGGTTTTGGCAATGACAGCACTGGCTTAGTAATAATTGACTCTTCTTTCGCTACTGCATCTTTACGTGCCTGTTCCTTTTTGCGTGCACGCTCCTTGTTGAGCTCAATTTCTTCTAGGATGAACTGTTCTGCAGCCTTTAAATCTTCGACAACAGCACGTCCTTCCTGAAACGAGATCTCATCCAGCCCGATCAATCTGTTCTCCCAGGTATACTTCAGGACATTACCGTCCCTATAGGGCCGATGAAGCCAACATTCCAGGATCAGTCCCCCTTGTCGCCGGGACTCATCAGCACAGGTATCAGTAAGAGCAAACATGTGGTCTTCGTTTTGGGTTTGTATATCCTTCTGCGACTGATTCATGTGAGCCGGCGAAAACTCAGGCAGGATCCAAAGGATCCCCAAGCTGGGCTGGAGCTTGTAGAAGTACTGGCGTGCCGCGATAGCGTATGGCAGCTCTGGAGAGACCTGAATTTCAAACGCTACTTGGGTGCTGGCTGACGCTACCCAGGCTTGCACATCTGGTTTCCGCCAAAGTCCTGCAAAGCCTTTAAGCCTTTTTTCAATCAGGATACTGTCACGATCAATATTGGGATCATCTCTGAGTAGCTGCGCCAGCAAATGTTTTAGCCTGAAGTGCTTCTCACCTTCTTGTATTCCTTGGTGCTGAATTGCGCGATACAGCCAAGTTGGCAGCGTGGTACCCGATCGCTGAGGACAGTCAGGTGAAGCACCTTCACGGAGCCGGTCGTGGATAGGGTACTGGTCTGTAGAGTTGGTTGCAGTACGAATCAGCAATGGCTCCAAGCAGAATGAACATCTAAGTGGAGGGCTTTTTACAGGACCAGGTAACTTACCCTGTCCCACCAGTTTGTTATGGTGATTAACCGTGGTGATGTGATTACGAAGGCGCTGGAATTCTTTTTGGGACTGGCTACTAATGTCTTCCAGGTAGACACTTAGATACTGCCCCTCTTTTCCAGTCAGCCAGTCAACGCACTGAACCTGAAAACGCGAATAGTCGCTTTGCCTTTCCATCAGCCGCTTGCTCCATTAAATCAGACCAGTTTCATGCCCTTGCCTTTGACGTTATATAATGCCCTTATACAAACAGACCTCCAAGCCGGTGTGTGCCATGGGTACCTTGCAGAAACCTGACTACGATCAGAGATACAACAAGCAATCCTCCCGAACCGCTCATGCAGCGCAACGGGACGGGCGTGCTTGTGCTGCAGATCCCCAGGTGGTTGTTCCGGCTACCCCTGCAGGACAGTACATCAGCGGCATAGCCGCGCTTAATATACCAAGGCCTGAAGGTACTGGAGACTGGCATTTTGCCCGAGCTTTCAAACCACGATCGCGCAAGCCGCGTACTTTTCTCATGGGTGACGGTTGCCCGGAAGACACCCGGCCGTGGCTGGGTGAAGCCGGCATTGAAGACGTAACAGCGATTGTAGAAAGCATGTTGGTTCCTCATGAGAGCCCCAGGACCTACGCGGCATCTCATGCCCGGGCCATCGCTGATTTAGTATTAGTGGCGACCAAGCGTAACCAGCCCTTGGACCATATTCATATCGATGACTGGATGCACACGCAAGATCAGAAAGAGCAGGTGTATGAACTCTTGTCCTATGCAAAGGGCAAACTGGAATCTGACCAATGGAGGCGTTTACAGGAATGGAAATTGAGCAGCTAAACTCCAGATTGCATCTATCCCCGGAAGAACACGCTCATTTTGATGTGATGAAGAAGGTGCTGAGTAACCTGGCACAGCATGATAAGCCCCTCATACTCAAAGGCGGAACGTCTTTGTTTCTCTGTTAAGGCCTCGACAGATTCAGCGAAGATTTAGACTTCGATTGCTCAACCAAGCTGAAGCTCGAAAATACGCTTAAGCATTCCATTCCTGCAGACTTCAAGCTGAATGAGGTCACTACTCAAAAGGACACCGACACAACATCTCGGTACCGAATCAAATACATGTCGCCAGTTGGTCCCCGAAGCCTCAAGGTCGAAGTATCTCACCGCGAATTAGCCCAAGACACCGAATCTCGTACCATTCATGGTATTTCTGTGGCCTCCATCGGAAGCATCATCAATATGAAGCTGCTGGCTGCGCATGATGGCCCGAAGCTACGGGCAAAGTTTCGTGACCTGTTTGATTTGGATTACGTGGCACGCCATTTTCCAGCTGCATTCAGTGCTACCAATGCACAGCGTCTTGCTGATTTCTCAAACGATGTTGACGCACTTAGCTCAACGTATGAGGCTGATTTCGCTGAAGACGTACTGGTACCAGACGGGTTGGAGCTGGATGACCTAGTCCTGAGCCTAAACAGCCTTGCATCAGACATCCTGGAGAACCAAGAAGCCTTTGAAGATCGAATTACGGCAGTCCCGGAGTTGAAGCAAAGACTACCAGCCCAGAATGCGTTCTATGAACTGGCTACCCGGGCGATCGAAGACATGGCCGCTGCTGGCGGGAATGCTCGTGAGGTGAACTGGCTGAAGGTTCAGGATGATACCGTCAATACCTGTATCAGGGAGCATGGGCAGGATCCGGGGCTTGTCTTGGAACAATTAGAAAACGTCTCACCAGCGTGCCTGACAGCCCACGGCCGTGAGTCCCTGCAGCAGCAAATTGAGGCTGCACAGGTACCCTTAGACAGTGACCTGCACAGTAAAACCCGAATCAGCGCTACACTGACCCCGTGACAACAATGCTCAGTAACGAGAAAGGGCGCCACGAGGGCTCCCTTCTGTTTTCTACTGCTTTCTGTTGATCACCTGATACAGCGCGACTGCAAGCTGCGCTACGGTGGCCACCAGGGTCAGCAGGCACTGGCCCGGCGTTATGGGGTGGCGGTTTTCTCTTCCAATTATGCCCTGTATGCCGACATGTCAGCCCGAGTGATGAGTGTGCTTGAAGACATGGCACCGGCAGTCGAGGTTTATTCCATCGATGAGGCTTTCCTTGATCTCACTGGCGTTAGTCACATTCATTGCCTTGAAACATTTGGTCTGCAAGTGCGCCAACGGGTCATGCGCTGGACAGGAATTGCCACCGGTGTTGGCATCGCACCGACCAAAACCTTGGCTAAGCTTGCCAATCATGCAGCCAAGCAGTATCCGGCCACAGGCGGAGTCGTCGATCTGAGCTGCCCCGAGCGCCAACGGCGCCTGTTGCGACGGGTACCGGTTGCAGATGTTTGATACACCGGCGGCGTCCCCTGGCAGTCGAGAGCTGATGCAGGTGCTGGACCACATTAACAAAAGCGGCCATGAGCCGATATTTTTTGCCGGGCAGGGCATGCGCACCGGATGGGCGATGAAGCGGGAGTGGCTGTCTCCCACTTACACCACGCGCTGGGAGGATATACCCTGTGTACGTTAGCCAGCTGAACTGAAGGTGTTGCGTGCCATGAGTCAGACTACATCCTCTCGCGTGATCCGTGCGACTGTCCTGCACTGTTTGGCCAGCCCAGCCGAACAGGGTGAGCAAGCAATCGAGCACCTGCAGGACGGCCTGCTTTGGATCGAACAGGGGAAGATTAAAGCGCTTGGGGAGTATAAAGCGCTGCAGGCACAGCTGCCTGCGGGGCAGGTTATTGAAGATCGTCGCGGCTGCCTCCTGATACCTGGGCTGATCGATACTCACACCCATTATCCACAATTGAGTATCGCGGCCAGCCCGGCCGGAGCGTTGTTTGAGTGGTTATCCAAACGAGCCTTTCCCGCCGAGGCCGCCATCCATGATGCCGTTACGGCAGAGGCGATGGCAGAGCGCTTTATCCGTGAGCTGCTGCGCAACGGTACGACAACCGCAATGGTATTCGCCGGAGTGCAACCCTGGAGTGCGGATGCCTTTTTTCGAGTGGCGCAACGATACAAACTGCGCATGATCAGTGGCAAGGTACTGCAGGATCGACTGGTACCGCCTGAACTGCGTGAGCCTCTGGAGCAGGCACGTGAACACAGCGATGAGCTGATCGCACGCTGGCATGGGGTTGACCGGCTCAGCTACGCACTGACCCCTCGCTTTGCGCCAG
Organism: Marinobacterium iners DSM 11526; assembly: GCF_900107855.1. Lineage (GTDB taxonomy): Bacteria > Pseudomonadota > Gammaproteobacteria > Pseudomonadales > Balneatricaceae > Marinobacterium > Marinobacterium iners. The sequence goes on from NZ_FNRJ01000019.1 coordinate 8,208, forward strand.
CCTGTTCCGAAGCCTTGCTGGCCTGGTGTGGCGACCATCTGGATGTTCATTCCGACCTTTACCTGCAAACCCACCTTGCGGAAACGCCCTCTGAATGTGACCGCGTCCAGCAACTCTTCCCCGAGTGCAAGGGGTATCTGGATGTCTATGATCACTATGGACTGTTGCGCCCGCGCAGCCTGTTCGCACATGCCATCCATCTGAGTGCCGCCGAACAGCAGCGCTTGGGTGCCAGTGGTGCCAGTGTGGCACACTGCCCCTCGTCCAACCTGCTGCTGGGCTCTGGACTGATGCCGTTGCAGGCCCTGCAGCAGGCGAGCGTTTCCCTGTCGGTCGGGACCGATGTAGGTGCGGGGCCGAGTTGCTCAATACTGAAAACACTGGCAGATGCGGTCCGGGTGCAGCAACTGCGCGGCGAGCCATTGAACCCGCTTTATGCCTTCTACCTGGCAACTCTGGGTGGTGCCAGAGCGCTGCAGCTGGAGGCATATGCAGGCAACCTGCAGCCGGGGACCGAAGCGGACTTTCTGTTGCTGGATATGTCCGCTGTTCCGGAACTGGCTGTGCGCGGTGAGGCGGTGGAAAGCATTGATGAACTGCTGGCGCTGATCATTCTGCTGGGCGATGATCGGCTGGTTACCGAGATCAACATACTGGGCAGTCCGGTGGAGTTGAACGACTGAAGCTTGATCCGTACTACTCTATACTGCCTGCAGATTCGCTATTCAGGGATACCCAAAATGATACGACGCAATGCAGTGCACATAATGGCAATAACCCTTTGGACCAGTGCCATGGTTGTGCCACAGGCCACGGCTGCCTGGGATGACCTGCTCAAGCAAGGCCAGCAGTTGCTGGAGGGGCAAAACCGCTCAGAGCAAAGCGAAACGGCAGTGCCGGCGGGTATGGACACAGGGACTCTGGCACGCGGACTCAAAGAAGCCCTGCGAGTGGGTGGCGAGCGTGCCATCGGCCAGCTTGCCACAACCGATGGCTACTATGGCCGCCCCGACGTGCGGATACCGTTGCCGGGCATGCTGGAAAGCGGGGCCGGGCTGCTGCGTCGTGCCGGGCTTGAGTCTTACGTGGAAACCTTTGAGCGCAGTATGAACCGCGCCGCAGAGCAGGCGATCAGTGAAGCCACGCCTGTGTTTCTGGATACACTTGAACAGATGACACTGGAAGATGCCCGACGTATTTACTCCGGTGGCGATAACGCCGCAACCGAGTATTTTCGTGACAAAACGTCAACCCGGCTACAGCAGCGTATGCAGCCGCTGATCAGCGAGGCCATGTCTGCCAGCGGCGTTAGCCTCGCCTATGAAGCACTGGTGCAACAGGCCGAGTCATATCTGCCAATGCTGCAGGGATTCAGTCCAGACCTGAATGAGCATGTCACTTCGCGGGCGCTTGAAGGGCTGTTTCTTCGATTGGGTGAGGAAGAACGCTTGATACGTCAGCAGCCTGCGGCACGGACAACCGAACTGCTGAAGCAGGTGTTTGGGTCTTGAGCCCAAAATGACTTGACCACTACAGTTGTGTCGGTGCGTTCATTCCCTCCGGCCAATGGGGTACTCTATCCGTCATTAAAGGGACGCATTGACAACGAGTACACATGGCCACTGAACCAGCAAAAAAAGCACCGGCAAAAAAAGCAGCTGTAAAAAACGCAAAAGGGTTTGAAGAGACCCTCTGGGACGCCGCCAACAAGCTGCGTGGCAGCGTCGAATCCTCTGAGTACAAGCACATCGTACTCAGTCTTATCTTCCTCAAGTTTATCAGCGATAAGTTCGAGGCCCGCCGTCAGGAAATGATGGATGAGGGGCAGGGTGACTACGTCGACATGGTGGAATTCTACACCATGAAGAACGTCTTCTACCTGCCGGAGACCTCCCGCTGGAGCCATATTCTCAAGCATGCCAAACAGGATGATATTGCGGTCAAGATCGATACCGCCCTGCATGCCATCGAGAAGAACAACCCGGCGTTGCGTGGTGCTCTGCCGGACAACTACTTCTCCCGTTTGGGACTGGATGCCGCCAAGCTGGCCGCGTTGGTCGATACCATCAACAACATCGAAACGATGGCCAACGAATGCCACATGACCGAGCAGGATCTGGTCGGTCGCGTTTACGAATACTTCCTGGGCAAGTTTGCCGCCAGTGAAGGCAAGGGCGGGGGCGAGTTCTACACACCCAAATCGATCGTTACCCTGATTGCGGAAATGATTGAGCCTTACCGGGGCAAGATCTACGACCCCTGCTGTGGCTCCGGCGGTATGTTCGTGCAGTCGATCAAGTTCGTGAACAGTCACAACGGCAACCAGAAAGACATCTCCATCTACGGCCAGGAGTACACCGGCACCACCTACAAACTGGCCAAGATGAACCTCGCCATCCGAGGAATCTCGGGCAATCTGGGCGACGTAGCCGCGGATACCTTCTTCAAGGACCAGCACCCGGACCTGAAGGCCGACTACATCATGGCCAACCCGCCGTTCAATCAGAAGGAATGGCGGGCAGCCAACGAACTGACCAAAGACCCCCGTTGGGCAGGCTATACGGTGCCACCGACCGGCAATGCTAACTACGCCTGGATTCTGCACATGATCGCCAAGCTGAGCGAGAACGGGACGGCAGGGTTCGTGTTGGCAAACGGCTCCATGTCGTCCAACACCAGCGGCGAAGGCGATATCCGCCGTGAGATCATCGAGAACGATCTGGTGGACTGCATGATCGCGCTGCCGGGGCAGTTGTTCTACACCACCCAGATTCCGGTCTGCCTCTGGTTCCTGACCAAGAACAAAAAGGCCGACAAGGAACGTGGCTTCCGCAGCCGAGTGAATCAGACCCTGTTTATCGACGCCCGCCAGATGGGCACCATGACCAGCCGTATCCACAAGGAACTGACCACCGAGGATATCGCCGAGATCGCCGGCACCTATCACAACTGGCGTACAGGTAAATGGAATGGTGAATACGCTGCACAGGGAAGTGCGAGTATCGCGGGAGGCAGGATGCCGGGAGCGACCGAAGACAAGGCGGGTTTCTGTAAGTCGGCCACCTTCGATGAGATTGAAGCCAACGATTTTGTGCTGACCCCGGGCCGCTATGTCGGTGCCGCCGAAATCGAAGATGATGGTATTCCGTTCGAAACCAAAATGGCTGAACTGAGCCAGACCCTCTATCAGCAGATGGATGAAGCCGAGAAGCTGGATGCGGTGATTCGGAAGAATCTGGAGGTGTTGGGTTATGGGCGATAAACGGGTCTCAACCACCATTGGAGAAATTCTGGATAATGATGGCGGTGAGATAAAAACTGGGCCCTTCGGTACGAAGCTTAAAGCGTCAGAGTACTCATCGGATGGGGTCCCCGTTATCTCCGTTGGAGAGGTGCAACTTGGGCGCATCGTGTTGCACGAAAAAACTCCCAAAGTTGGACCCGACGTAACCAATAGAATGCCTGAATATTTACTGCGTGAGGGCGATATAGTATTTGGGCGCAAGGGGGCTGTAGAGCGGTCAGCTCGCGTGGCTCAGCACCAAAATGGTTGGTTCCTCGGTTCTGATGGAATAAGAGTACGGTTGCCTAGTTCTTGTGATAGTCGCTTTATTGCGTATCAATTTTTAACCAATTACCACCGGCAATGGATGATTCAGCATGCCGCCGGGACGACTATGGCGTCACTGAACGAAGGCATTGTTCGTCGAATACCGATAATGCTTGCTCCTCTCAGCGAGCAACGATCCATCGCTCAGATTCTCGGCACTCTCGACGCTAAAATCGAACTCAACCGCCAAATCAACGAAACTCTTGAACAGATGGCGCAAGCCCTGTTCAAGAGCTGGTTCGTGGATTTCGACCCGGTGATCGACAATGCGCTGGATGCAGGCAATTCAATACCTGAAGAGCTAGAAGCCCGTGCTGAGCGGCGCAGACATTTGCGTGATGCAGTGGCTCAGGGCGATACGCCAGTGCCCGGAGTGCCGGACGATATCAGTTCGCTGTTTCCCAGTGAGTTTGAACTTACGGACGAGATGGGGTGGATTCCGAAAGGGTGGAGCATCTCAACAACCCATGATGAGTTCGATATCAAGGGTGGCTCTACCCCCAGTACCAAAAACCCGGATTTCTGGGAAGATGGTGGTATTCACTGGACTTCGCCCAAAGATCTGTCTGGTAACAATGATAAAGTCCTGCTGGATACGGAGCGAAAAATAACACATCAGGGCCTGGATAAAATAACATCTGGATTGCTTCCCGTTAATACCGTTTTGATGTCATCACGTGCACCTGTTGGCTATTTGGCATTGGCGAGAATTCCTGTGGCAATCAATCAGGGGTACATCGCTCTTATTTGTGAGAAAACTATTACCCCTGAATATACTATCCAATGGCTTTCGTCCGTTATGGATGAAATAAAGAGCATTGCTGGTGGTACTACCTTTTCTGAAGTCAGCAAAAAGACTTTTCGGAGCATTAAGTTGGTCGTGCCGGAGGAGAAGGTTGTTGCCGAATACACGAAGTACGTTGCTGAATACTATCAGCGTATAACTCAAGCGGCGAAAGAGAGTGATAGCTTATCGGCAATGCGTGACTATTTGCTGCCTAGACTCATCTCCGGCGAACTCCAGATTCCGGATGCCGAGCAGCAGATCGCAGCAGCGGTGAGTTAAGCCAAACACACAAGAAACAGCCATCCCGGTTCAATGCCCCGGGACCCACGCACCGGCCAGGGAAGGCCGATCACAAAAAGGAGAATCCGATGCGCCAAGCCCACTTGCCAATGGAGATATTCACCTCCGAAGACGGCTCTATCCGCCTGCAACTGAAACTGGTGGATGACACCCTCTGGCTGACCCAGCGGCAGATCGCCGAGCTGTTCGAAAAGTCGCCCAAGACCATTAGTGAACACCTGAACAACATCTACGATGAAGGCGAACTGGAGCCGGATTCAACTATCCGGAAATTCCGGACAGTTGCCCGGGAAGGCACGCGAGACGTGGAGCGGCTGCTCGACCATTACGATCTGGATGCCGTGTTGGCGGTGGGTTATCGGGTGCGGTCCAACCGGGGTATTCAGTTCCGCCAGTGGGCCACGCGGGTGCTGAAAGAGTACCTGATCAAGGGCTTCGCCATGGATGACGAGCGCCTGAAAAATCCCGACCGGGATTTGGGCGCGGACTACTTCGATGAGCTGCTGGCGCGGATTCGGGATATCCGGGCCTCCGAACGCCGTTTTTACCAGAAGATCACCGATATCTATGCCACAGCGGTGGACTACAACCAGAATGCCCAGCTGAGTCAGCGCTTCTTCGCCACCGTGCAGAACAAGCTGCATTGGGCGATCCATGGCCATACCGCACCGGAGCTGATCCGGGAGCGGGCCGATAGCACCCAGCCCAATATGGGCCTCACCAGCTGGTCCGGTGCCCGGGTGAGTAAAAAGGATGTCTCCGTCGCCAAGAACTACCTGACTCAGGATGAAATGGCCGCCCTCAACCAAATTGTAACGATGTATTTGGATTACGCAGCTAGCCAAGCTGCCAAGAAAAGGCCGATGACCATGCAGGACTGGGCCAACAAGCTGGACGCCTTCCTTGAATTCAACGAGCATGAGATCCTGCAGAATGCAGGGCAGGTATCGGCAACAGTTGCCAAACAGCTGGCCGAGGCGGAATACGAACAGTACGAAACCCGGCGCCGCGAAGCGATGGCAAGCCGGAAAAGTGACTTTGACGCCTTTATCGAGCATACCCAACAGCTGACGGATAAAGGCAAACACTGATAGAGCGGCGCGGGCAGGGGCGCGGCCGGACAGTACAGGGAAAAGGATATGAAGTTCACCGAAGCCAAGCTGGAAGCGGCGATTATTCAACTGCTGGGCGAGCAGGGCTATGCCCATCAACCCGGTGGCGATCTGGAACGTCCACTGAGCGAAGTGCTGTTCAAGGATGATCTGCGGGATTATCTGGCGGAGCGCTATGCCGCTGATAGAATCACGCCGGCTGAAATCGAATCCGTCGTGCGGCAGGTGGAAACCCTGCCTGCCAGCGATCTCTACGACAGCAACCGCCAGTTCATGAAGTGGCTGTCGGATGGCTTCCTGCTCAAGCGTGAAGACCGCAACCAGAAAGACCTGTATATCCAGCTGGTTGACTACCAGGGCACTGAGCGGGCCTTTGCAGCGGCAGAGCTGGGCGAGTTGCCTATGGCGGCGGATTCTTCGGCGCGGTTCAGCCTGGACAGCAATATCTACCGGGTGGTGAATCAGCTGGAGATTGAAGGGCCGGATGGTGATTTAAGCATCCCCGACTGTATCCTTTACATCAACGGTTTGCCTGTGGTGCTGTTTGAATTCAAGAGTGCTATCCGTGAAGATGCCAAAATTGATAATGCCTATGATCAGCTAACAATCCGTTATCGACGTACTATTCCGCAACTGCTGATTTACAACGCCTTCGGTGTGATCAGCGACGGGGTGAACAACAAGATGGGCTCGCTGTTCGCGCCTTACGAGTTCTTCTATGCCTGGCGCAAGATTACCGGCGATGAGTCGGTGGAAAGGGATGGCATCAACGGCCTCTACACCATGATTCGTGGCCTGTTCGACAAGGACCGGCTGCGAGATGTTATCCGTCACTTCATCTACTTTCCTGACAGCTCTAAACAGGAAGTGAAGATTGTCTGTCGCTATCCCCAGTACTACGCGGCCAACAAGCTCTACCGCAATATTCTGGCACATCGTAAGCCAGAGGGTGACGGCAAGGGGGGTACCTACTTCGGGGCGACCGGTTGCGGCAAGAGCTTCACCATGCAGTTTTTGACCCGCCTGTTGATGAAAAGTGTAGAGCTGGAAAGCCCGACCATCGTGCTGATCACCGACCGTACCGATCTGGATGATCAGCTGTCGGCGCAGTTCACCAACGCCAAGGCCTATATCGGTGACCAGAATGTGATCAGTGTGGAGAGCCGCCAGCATCTGCGTGAATTGCTCAAAGGGCGCAACAGCGGCGGTGTCTTTCTGACCACCATTCACAAATTCACTGAAGACACTGAGTTGCTGACCGAGCGCAGCAATGTGATCTGTATCTCTGACGAAGCTCACCGCAGCCAGATCAATCTGGATCAGAAGGTAAGGATCACCGAGCGGGGTGTCGAGCGAACCTTCGGCTTTGCCAAATACCTGCACGACTCCCTGCCCAATGCGACCTATGTGGGCTTCACCGGCACGCCCATCGACGCCACGCTGGATGTGTTCGGTGAGGTAGTCGACGCCTACACCATGACCGAATCGGTCCATGATGAAATCACCGTGCGTATCGTCTACGAAGGTCGTGCTGCCAAGGTCACGCTGGATAACGGCAAGCTGACCGAGATTGAGGAATACTACAAGCAGTGCGCCGAGGATGGTTCCAGCGAGTACCAGATCGAAGAGAGCAAGAAGGCGATGCTCAACATGAACTCGATTCTGGGTGACCAGGACCGTATTCGTGCTTTGGCTGCCGATTTTGTACAGCACTACGAGAACCGGGTGGCGGAAGGCTCGACGATCAGGGGCAAGGCCATGTTTGTCAGCAGCTCCCGCGAGATCGCCTGGCAGCTGTATCAGGAGCTGGAGACCCTTCGGCCCGAGTGGTTTGAGGTCAAAGCCTGTGATGACAGTGTTCAGCTGACCGAACAGGAGCGCAAGGAGATCAAGCCATCGGCCCGGGTGCGGATGGTGATGACCCGCAACAAGGATGACAAGAAGGCGCTCTGGGACCTGCTGGGTACCAAGGACGACCGCAAAGAGCTGGATCGCCAGTTCAAGAATCCCAAGTCCAATTTCAAGATCGCCATTGTGGTGGATATGTGGCTGACCGGGTTCGATGTACCTTTCCTCGATACCCTGTATATCGACAAACCGGTGCAGCGGCACAACCTGATTCAGACCATCTCGCGGGTTAACCGCAAGTACGAAGGCAAAGAAAAAGGGTTGGTGGTCGATTACATCGGCATCAAGGCGCAGATGAACAAGGCGCTGGCACAGTATTCCAAAACCGAAGAGACCAACTTCGAGGATGTTCGCCAGTCGGTTATTGCGGTCAAGGATCATCTGGACCTGTTGAACAAGCTGTTCCACCGATTCGATATGCAGCCCTACTTTACCGGTGAGCCGCTGGCGCAGTTGAATTGCCTCAACATGGCCGCCGAGTTCGCCATGCTGACCGATAAGCAGGAAAAGCGGTTCATGGCGCTGGTGAAGCGTCTCAAAGCGGCCTACGACATCTGCTGCGGCAGTGAGGGCTTGTCCCAGTCAGACCGTGACCTGGTGCACTTTTATCTGGCCGTGCGTTCGATCGTTTTCAAACTGACCAAGGGCAACGCGCCGGATACTGCGCAAATGAACGCCAGGGTTCGGGCGATGATCGAAGATGCGCTGAAAAGTGATGGGGTGGAGGAAGTGTTCAAGGTCGGCAGTGATGATGAGTCGGAGATCGATATATTCGATGACGATTACCTGGCCAAGATCGAGAAAATCAAACTGCCCAACACCAAGATCAAGCTATTGCAGCAGCTGCTGGCCAAGGCGATCGGCCAGTTCAAGAAGACCAACCGGGCACAGGCGATCGAGTTTTCCAAGCGTTTCCAGACACTGGTCGAGAAGTACAACGAGCGCAAGGAAGATGATGTGCTGGTCAGTAATGTGCTGGAAGACTTCTCCGATGAGATCATCGACCTGTATCACCAGCTGCGGCAGGAGATTCAATCCTTTGAAGGGCTTGGCATCGATTTCGAGGAAAAGGCGTTCTACGACATCCTGAAGGCATTGGCGGCCAAGTACGACTTCAGCTACCCGGATGATAAGCTGATCGAACTGGCCAAGGCCGTGAAACTGGTTGTGGATGACAAGGCCAGGTATACCGACTGGAGCCAGCGCGAGAGTATCAAGGCGGAGTTGAAAGTGGAGCTGATTCTGCTGTTGGCCAGGCACGGTTATCCACCGGTTGATCGTGACGAGGTATACAAGGACATCTTCGAGCAGGCCGAGTCATTTAAGAAGTATCGGATGCAGCTGGTCTAGACTGCGTGGTAGTTCAATAAACGATCAGGTTGTGGCTATGAAGCGCGATGTGATTTTGCGGCTTACCCGAACCCGGTACTGCGAGTTTGCCGATGTTGATAGGTCTAACCAAGAAAATATTTTTCAAACTCTTCAACAGGTATGGGTGGGGATACTAGGTAACCCTGTGCCCAGTCACACCCGAGCTCCTGAAGTAGTTTAGCTTGTTCTTCAGTCTCGACCCCCTCGGCAAGGGTGCGAACATCAAGGGCTTTTGCCAAAGTAATAATGGTTTTAACTACTTCCAGATCACTTGCACTTTCTTGCATGTTTTTGACAAATCGCATGTCAATTTTCAGCAGTGTGAACGGCATGCGGGTGAGATATGCCAAGTTGGAATACCCAGTCCCAAAGTCATCAATGGCTAGTGAAACACCCAGCTCTCGTAGCTGCCTCAAGTTATTTTGAATAGTTGAGTCGTTTTCCGCCAGCACGCTTTCGACAAGCTCAATCTCTAATCGTGCAGGGGGTAGGTCCACGCGTGCCAGCAGAGCTTGTAAGTGATCTGCCCAGGTTGATGTGTTGATGTCGTCGGCTGTCTGGTTAATGGCAATATGGAATTCGGTCGGCAAGCACCCACGCTGCTGCCAGTCTGCCAGTAGCTCAATACTTTCATTTAATATCCAGCTATCCAGCTCTTCCATCACAGGAGTACCTGAAATAGCAGGAAGAAAATCTGCAGGGGAGAGTAAAGAAAGAGAGGAGTGTTGCCAGCGTATTAAAGCTTCCGCACCCATGATGCGCCGAGTATTTAAATCGAACTTGGGTTGCAGATAAATAAGCATCTCCCCTCGTTGAATTGCCAAAGGAAGTTCGGTACGGAGTTTGAATTTAGCGTCGAGCTGTTCACCCATAGTTTGGCCGTAGAGCACAAACCTATTTCGGCCAGACGCTTTAGCCTGATTAACGGCAGTGTCAGCAAATTTTAGCAGTGTGTCGGCATCATGTGCGTGGTCAGGAAAAAGTGCAACTCCAACAGAGAGTGAAGGTGCATACCCCGGGATGCCCGGTAAATTAACAGGTTTGTGTAAGCCAATGACCAATTTTTCTGCTACTTCCAAAGCGGCTGCTTCCCGAGTCTCTGGTAATAACACCACGAAGTCATCACCGCCTATTCGTGCAATGGTGTCCCCGCTACGAAGCGTTGCTCGTAGCTGCTTGCTAATATTAACCAGTAAATCATCGCCGACAATATGACCTAAGCTGTCATTGACTTCTTTGAAATGGTCCAAATCAACGAACATAACCGCAAATCCATGGTTGTGTCTCTTGCTGACACGTAGTAATTGTTCCAGTCGGTCATTTAGTAAGTCGCGATTAGGTAGCCCGGTGAGTGAATCGTAATTAGCAAGTTTTATTGCTTGTGCTTGAGTTTCTCGGAGAATTGTAATATCCGACTGAATATCAATATACCCCTGAAGGCATCCGTCACTATCTGTAATTGCACTGATGGTAGTAAGTGCAGTGTAGAAGCTACCGTCAGCTGTACAGTTAGTAACCTCACCCGTCCAGTGGCCTGTGTAATTAATGTCTGCCCACATTTTTTTGTAAAATGAAATATCATGAATCCCAGATGATAGAATATTTGGATTTTTACCAACTACCTCTTGAGCAGAATATCCAGTGATACGCTCAAATGCTGGGTTTACACGGATGATATTTTTATCAATATTGGTTACCAGAACTGCCTCGGTTGTATGCATAAAAATATTTTCACCTAGGCTCTCGCACTTTTCTGGCTTCTCATTATTATTAATATCGTGACACATATCAGTAACTTCCGAAAATGAGTCTTTTGAATCAAGATCAGGGAGTCTATTTGTGGATAATGATTGCTCTTTTATCTGCTTGTGCTCTGATAAAATAAGAACTATCTGGATAATATCTTCTAATGTAGGAAGACGTTTTAGGTGAGTATGTTGCCAAGCTAATCCACGCTGATCCTCTACCTTTAAAGCAAGTGGATTGGCCAATATCATTTCTCCCGAGTTGAAGGCCTGCTCTAGAGCATGCTGGAAGGCTCTCGAACTATCTGGCTCAAGAAGCTCCAGAAGTGTGTGACTCGAAAATTGACCTTGACATATATGTTTGAGCCATTCTTGAGCTTTTGGGTTCGCGGAAAGAATCCCCCCCTTTCTATCCACGTGTAATACAGCTACAGGAAGCGACGCAAAAGAGGTTATAGCAGCCTTACATTCGTTGATAATATGGCGAAGAGGAGAGGGGATTTCATGGCTAACAGCCTCTAATTTAGACAGAATATCGTCCACACTATCCAATTTTTCGTGTGCAAGAGCGAAAAATTTACAGGTTGAACTTCTTGAGGCTGCCAAAATTTTATCTCCTTATTATCCCTGCAGTAATTCTAGAAGCTCCTGCTTTAATGCAATCGTCGCCAAGTTAAGCTGTTGAAAGTGGCTCAGAATAATGAAAACCGGTTCAATAGACACATTAGAGGAAAGGTAGGACTCACCGGAGCCTCAAGTCTCTGTTGTCTATAGGTGATATGTTGGAGTGCAAGCAGTGAGTTTGATCGAAACAGCGTGTCGTATAAACCACCCACATCACAAGGTTAATCACCGATCATACACATCCTGTATCTATGGGTTACCTACCCAAGTAATGGAAAATATCCCGAATTGGGATGTTTTGCAAACCCACTTACATTGCCGCCATGGTAAAGATTCTGTGGGAACCCCGACAGTCGGCCTTCCGTCAAGCTCTGCGAGACCTGCGTAAGCAAGCGGGTCTCAGCCAAGTGGAGTTGGCGGCACGGCTTGACAAGCCTCAGAGCTTCGTATCGAAGTATGAAAGCGGCGAACGTCGACTTGAATACATCGAAGTGGAGATGATCTGCCGTGCCTGCAACACGACCCTCGGGGCCTTTGCAGAGGCCTTTGAGCGTGATTGCCCGTGGGGAAAGTAATTGATAACACGTCAATTACTATGCCGGAAAGGTATTCCTGAGCGAGACAGGCGGATCTCTGCCGGATGGTAGACAGCCCGATCGGCAGAGTAGTGTGGGTCACGGAAGTTGAAAGTGATCGCGGATGCCTCCTGCAAGGGTCCAGCCCCGGTGCATGCCTGACGCGGTGCGGGTACAGCAAACGCAGTTATGTCACAAGGTCGAAACAATTTAACTGCTGAAGAAGCGTATGAGTTGGAGCAAGAAGGGTATCGAAACAGGCTACTATGCAATTCGAACGCACTCAGGGATGGATGTTATGAATAATGAAAAGCGATATGACGTTCGGTACAACCCACATTAATACAAGCTCTTGGGTGTACCAAATTATGCGCTAAACGTTGCCAAAAAAATCGCGTGACCACAAGGATGCTAATTTTCAGGTATCCACCGATGCTGTTTTAAGAGAATCGTCTGCGATAACCTGATTACGGCCTGTATTTTTAGCTTGGTACAATGCTTTGTCGGTTCGGGCCAATAGGGCGCTCGGTGGCTCCCCGCGCTGGTGCATGGCGAGACCAAAGCTGGCAGTAACATGCAGGGTGTGGCCTGTAATGATACAGCGGTGATGGTCCATACTCTCTCGAACCCGCTCTGCCAATTGGTAGAGATCATTCAAGTGCAGATGTTTGATCACCAGTAGAAATTCTTCACCGCCGATCCGGCCAACACAGTCGTGGGGGCGAAGCAGTTCACGGGCTAAACGGGTATATTCAATGAGCACCTGATCACCAGCAGCGTGACCATAGGTGTCATTCACGCTCTTGAAATGGTCTAGGTCAAACATGATGATGCCAAATTCCGTATCGGTCTTGATCACCTGCTCCAGTTGTTGAAGTATTGCACGGCGGTTAAGGTAGCCAGTGAGTTCGTCTGTTTCTGCCTGTCGGCGCAGTTTTTTCTCTGCTGTGACCTTTTCCCGATCATCGCTGAAAGTGATGACTGCACCGCCAGACTCTGATTTTGGGAGCGGGCTAACCGTCATGCTAACCGGTATGATGATGCCTTCTCGGGTGCAGATATAGTCGCGTTCTCTATGCTGGCGCTGACCGGTGCGAATGGCGTGGGTGGTTAAGCACTCTTCCCGGTCAAGGTTTTCACCTTCTGCAGTTACGTGAATAATGTCGTGCAAACAGCGGCCCAGTATCTCTTTTTCTTGCCAGCCCAATAAGCGCTCTGCCTCTGGGTTCAACCAGCGCGTGAGTCCCTGTGTATCAATCATTATGACACCGTTGCCCATCTCATTAGTTACCAGGCGCAATTGCTGCTCGTTGATCAATAGGCGATGATAGAGCTGCAGGTGTTTCAAACGAAGCCGGTGCCAGCCGAATAGTAATAAAAACCCTGCCAGCGCAGTGGTCCCTAACAGCCCTGCGGCATGTATTTGGTATTGTTGGGTGAGGGCATTACATGCTTTACCGGATTCTCGCAGCCCGATCAGCCAGCGCGGTGACTGGGCTTGCTGGCTACCATACGCAGTCCATGAATAGAGCAGACAGTCCTGTCCTAATGTGAGCTGCCCGAAGTCTTGAGATGCCATTTGCTGCCAAAGAGAGGGCTCCTCCACTGCTAGGCCGCTTTGTGGCTCAAACATAAACAGCCAATCCTGCTTGTCTCCTCCATGTAACCACTGTCCTTTATCGTTCAGGAGTATGGGACGCAGAGGGGCAGGCAGGTGGTTGCTGAGCTGCTGAAGAAGCTCTTCGGCGCGGTAGTTTACAACTACCAGACCGTTTAACTGCGTGTGCCGGTACACTGGATGCACCATGCGCAGCATTGGCTTGAACGGCACTTCGATCTCATTTTGCTCGATATTCAGGTCCAAAGGTGACAAATAGGTGTAACCAGGCGCAAGCTTCATGCCCTCGGCTGTGTAATAGCGCTGAGCTTTGTTCTGTAGCGCGTCAGCCGGTACCCGATAGACATCCTTCCCTGATCGGTTAATGCGAACGCTCTCGTGACCATTTACATCAAGCAGGCGGATCTGGTCGTAGGAAGGGCGTAATCGCGCAAGACTCAAATAGTCCTCCTGCAACAGCTCAAGCGTATTGGTGGAGGGGTGAAGCAGGTGGCGTTGAAGCAGGGGAGAGGTTGCCAAACGGACCGTATCCAGCTCGACAGTACGGAGTGTGGTCTCAAGTACCTCCTTCAGTTGTACTTGGTAAAAATTGCGTCGCTGTGTTTGTAACTGCTGTTCTTGTTGCCAGTCTCGATACAGGCTTAATGCACCCAACAACAGCACGAGCCCCAGAGCCAGCAGTCCCACAAGCCAAAAGAACACTATCCTGTGGTGAGGAATGTTCGGCTTTGATTGGAGCGTTGTGTCGCCTTTAAGCTGTTCTTTCCTAGTCAAAAACGGCACCACACTGTAGTTCTACCTAAAATACAACGAACAAAAAACACTCAGACGGTCGACAGAATATGGACCGGGCGTGTAGTGGTCAACTAATACCGGACAGTGAATTAAATTTTTCTTCTGCCACAGCGGGTGGCAATCCTTGGTTGTACTGATGTGGCCGTTGCCAGTTGTATCGCTCCATCAGGTAGAGGCTGATGGAGCGCTGGGCTTCACGTGCTGACGCCTATCCGACCATAGGCATCCATTCGGACGTGTAACTACGGAACACCCTCTCCATTTCGGTGCAGAATTTAGAAGCTCGCTGTTGGTAAGAAGCGGCTCAAGGAATATCTCGTTTTGTAGGTCTATAGTTCTATTGTCCGTGAGATGTACTGTTTTTTCAGTATGAAGAGTCCGTTTTTTCCAAGTGACTGTATAGGATAAGGAGGTTACATATGATGTAATATCGTAGATAACTGTATCTAAAGAGTAACACTTGTTGAGAGTGTGCGGATGATAGAGCTACTGAAAACCTATAAAAAACAGCATCCGTTGTCATTGCGTATAGTGCTGATAATAGTGGCTTGCAGCGGGCTCTTTGCGATGTTGGTGGCGGCTACCCAACTGTACAGCCGATATCACTCAGATCAGGAGGTTCTGGCCCAACGCCTTGCCGATGCAGAGTCCGCCTTTCTGGAAGACATTAATGAGGCGCTGTGGCGCCTGGACGAGTCACTAATTCGGCAAAATGTCGAAGGTATTCAGCGTTTGCCTTTTATTGTGCGCGCTCAGCTCATCACCGAACAGCAAAGGGTGTATGCCGTGGGGCGGCAGATTGAAAGCCGTTGGGTAAAAAAGCGTGCTTATGACGTTGTACGCAGTATGAGTGGAAAAACAATACGGCTGGGGCAGTTAACGGTATGGGTGGACGAACGCTCCATCATTAAGAATGTCAAAGAGCAAGCGTTGGAAACCCTCGTACTTCAGGCTTTGAAAACTGCCATCGTGTCAGCCCTGATTCTCATCATTCTTCATTTCATGTTATTCAGGCACCTAAGGTCGTTACACCGGGTGGCAACATCTTTGAGTGCTAACAATCTATCATTGCCGTTCTGGCTTGATCGACCGAATCACACACCTGACGAGTTGGATCATGTTTGCAAAGCGTTAGATGACATGCGCCTCAGGCTTGAGAAGGGTGTTGATGAAATTCAGTTCATGCAAACGGAGATGCGACGAATCTATCTTGCTGCCGACAGCAGTAGTTCCGCCGTCGCGATATTTTCTGTTGAAGAGGGGCATTGTCTCTACCGGAATAATGGCTTTCAGCATTTTTTTGGTGAAGCCGACCATCTGTTTAAGCTGATTTGCTTGCTTGATCCAGATGTGGAATTCACCCAATGGCTATTGCAACTTAAGCAGAATGGTAGCTGGCAACATGAGTTGTTCTGGCCCGACAGGCAGCAGCCCCGCTGGCTTAGCGCCCGGTGTCTTTTTTACATGGATAATGCAGAAGAGCTTGTCATGTTGACAGCCTCTGACATCAGTGAACTGCGCGAGGCCCATGAACGTGAACGGCATCTCATGGAGCATGACTTGTTGACAGGGTTGCCCAATGTGCAATCAGGCTTGCAGGAAGCTAATAAATTGCTCCAACAGGCCGAGCAGCAGTCTTTGCGGCTGGCGGTTATGGCATTCTCATTGAAATCTTTTAAAGCAGTGATCGAATCTTTCGGTACGCGGTATGCTGATCAACTTGTACTACGCGTATCGGAGACACTTAGTAGCTTCATTCCTGAGGATGCGCTACTGGTACGTAGTGCCGATAACCAGTTCATTTGCGCGATGGTATTGCATCAGCATGGTGATGATTACCTTTTGGCACTGCTGGAGCAACTGAGAAGCCTGTTGAGCCAACCTCTTAAGTTGAAGGGGCAAATTGTTGATTGTGGCTTTTATGCAGGCGTTAGCCTTTTTCCAGTTGACGGGATCAATATCGAACAACTTCATCAACGGGCGCTCTCTGCGCTCCACAGAGCGTATACTGAAACCCCCAGAAGCCGGTATTACTTTTATGACAACTCGATGGAGGGTCTGGCGTCGCGGAGACTCAAAATAGCAGCCCTGTTGAACACGGGAAAAATGCTTGAAGAGCTTGAGCTTCATTACCAACCACTTGTATGCACAAAAAGCGGCGAGACGATAGGCTGTGAAGCACTTGCCCGTTGGCAGAATGATGAGCTTGGCTTTATTCCACCGCCCGAATTTATTTCGGTGGCAGAAAAAAACGGTCAAATTATTGAGTTGGGAGAGCTGATTCTGCAGCGTGCATGTCTGCAGCTAAGGGAGTGGCAGAAGATTGAGCCGCAGCTCCAAATGAGCGTGAATATATCCCCCCTTCAGGTGATGGACACTGACTTTATCAATGTTATAAAGAACGCACTCCAGTTATCAGGTATATCGCCGGGCTCTCTGAAACTTGAAGTGACCGAGCAACTGATGCTGCAATCGAATAATGACATTCTGAACAAGCTCAATACCATCAAGCAGCTTGGAGTTCAGTTAGTGATTGATGACTTCGGCGTTGGCTATGCGTCGTTGAATTATCTGTGTGGTTATCCATTTGAAGTGCTCAAAATCGATCAGTCCTTTATTCGTAATATTGCACAGGAAGAGAACCTGTATACCTTGACGGCAACGATAACTCAGCTGGCGCACTCACTCGGCCTGAAAGTGGTTGCTGAAGGTGTTGAGACCGAAGAAATTGCGATGCTACTTCGGCAAATGGGCTGTGATCTGATGCAAGGTTACCTGTTCAGTCGACCGTTGCCTGCAGAGGCATTTCTGGAGCGCTTGAAAGGGCAGGGCCAGTCATGAAAGTCCTCATAAGGTTCCTTGTGCTTTATATGGTGTGTTTCTCTGCAGCAGCCTCCACAATCATACGTTATCAACCCGCATACAGTGAAAATGACAGGCGTCACGATTATTTCTTGACGATCCTTAATATGGCACTGGAAGAGACGCGTTCGGACTACGGTGACTACCAGCTGGTGGCGGCGCCCTTGCAGGTTACACAGGAACGGGCATTTGAGCTGGTAAGTACAGGGGCTGACATTAATATATTCTGGGGTATGAGTAGTTTGCGAAGAGAGACGCTGGCTCGTGCTGTTCCCTTCCCCTTGTTAAGGGGGCTGCTGGGCAACCGCGTTTTATTGATAAACCCGGAGCAGGAAGAAAGCTTTAATCGCGTCCACGATATTGTAGCCCTGAGTCGATTGGTGGCGATTCAGGGTGATAATTGGCCGGATACGGCTATTCTGCGGCACAATGGACTACAGGTGCTCAGCTCAAGCGATTATGACAGCCTGTTTGCCATGCTGGAATATAAGCGTGGTGATTATTTCCCGCGCAGTATCGCAGAAGTATGGGATGAGCTTGACAGCCCATTGGGTGAAGGATTTTCCGTGTATCCCAAACTGATACTGCAATATTCAGGTCCCATTTATTTCTTTGTATCACCGCGCAACAAGCAGCTAGCTGAACGTTTGCAAACCGGTCTGGAGCGAGCTTGGCGCAGTGGTCGTTTCAACAACCTGTTCTACTCGCGGTCAGAGCTGCAGAAGGCGTTCAAATTCATGAAAGAGCCTGAAGTTCGTGTCTTGCGACTTTCTTCACCTTGGAAGTTGCCTTCGCTAGAGCAAGTAAGGCCAGAATACTGGCTGCCCGGATCAGGTTTTTGAAGGCGCGTAACTGAGCTTGCAGACAAGTGATTAATCAGGCTTTCATGCCCTTGCACGGCTGCAGCCCGATCAGCTTCAACCCGGTTGAACTCGCACTGGAGGGTAAGTTGAGCGTTCATCAGATCACCTTTATACATTCGGACATGAGCTTGGTGATGTTCACGAAAGAGCGGCGGGCGCGATCCAGGATGGGAGAGAAAGGCGGAGGTGAAGCTGGCACTTCAATCTTTGTCGCTATTCATTTCCTTCTTAAAGGCTTTCAGGGCGCAGCCCAGATCGCTTCCTACTGAATGCAGTTTGTTCCTGCCAAACAGTAAAAGAATGATTACGAATACAATCAACAGTTGCCACATACTGATACCGGCCAACATGGCTCTTGCCTCCTGTGTGGGCAGGTGAGTTCATAGGGAGAGGGCATATCGCCCCCTCCTGGACTGTTATGCCTTCTTAAGGTTCGGTTTGGTCCTTGTCAGCTGGGACGCCTGCTCGTAGGCGTGTGCGATCTGCAGTACCTTGAAGTCTTCCTTGTTGCGGCCGATCAACTGAATCCCCATCGGGCGTCCCTGATGATCGAACCCGGCGGGTACATTGACCACCGGGCAGCCGCTCAGCGTACCGGGCGTTACCACTTCCATCCAACGATGATAGGTGTCCATTGAGCGGCCATTGATCTCCTTGGGCCAGTGAGTCTCGGCGGCAAACGGGAACACCTGAGCAGAGGGCAGGGCAACTACATCATAGGTATCGAACAGCTTGTCTAAGGCGTGATACCAGCTGGTTCTGGCCTTTGAAGCCTTGTACACATCCATGGCCGACAGGCCCAGCCCTCCTTCGATTTCCCAGATGGCTTCTGGTTTCATCAGTACCCGGTTGCTTTCCTTGGCATAGAGTCCGTTGGCGCCCCCGGCGATCAGGAAGTGCCTGAGCGTCAGCCAGGTTTGCCAGACCTCATCCATCGGGTATTGCATGTCGATCGCCTCGACGACACCACCGAGGGTTTCGAAGTGCTTGAGCGCCTTTTCACACAGATCGATGACGCCGGGTTCCATTGCCAAGTAGCCGTTGAAATCACCCAGCCAGGCGACTTTCAGGCCCTGGGTTTTGGTTTCCAGTGATCCGGCAAAGCGGCTCGGGCTGGATTTTTGTGACAGAGGCACGCGTGAGTCGTAACCGGCCATGGTCGACAGCAGCATGGATGTATCCTGAACGGTTCTGCCCATGGGACCTTCATACCCCAACTGCTGGTAGAACACCTCTTTGGTGGGGCCGAAAGGTATCAGACCCTGAGACGGGCGGAAGCCGATGATGTTGTTATAGCCGGCCGGATTGCGCAGAGAACCCATCATGTCACTGCCGTCCGCCACGGGGAGCATGCCGGTGGCGACAGCTACCGCTGCTCCGCCGCTGCTGCCGCCGGCACAGAGATCGGGGTTGTAGGCGTTACGGGTGATGCCGAAGACGTTGTTGTAGGTCTGGGAGCCAAGGCCAAATTCGGGTGTGTTGGTCTTGCCGATGATAATGGCACCGGATTGACGCAAGCGTTCGACGAAAATGGCGTCATGCTTGGGCACCCAGTCTTTCAGGATCGGTGACCCCATGCTGGTCTTGAGGCCCTTGGTGGTAGCCAGGTCCTTGACGGCGTGGGGAAAGCCGTGCATCCAACCGCGATAATGCCCGCTTTTGAGGTCGGCATCTGCTACTGCGGCTTCATTCAGCAGCTCCTCCCGATCACGCAACGAAACCACTGCGTTGTAGGTTGGATTGAAATTGTCGATCTGGCTGAGATAGCTTTTCATCACCTCGACACAACTGACTTCACCGGTACGAATGGCTTGGGAAAGATCAACGGCTGAGAGAGCGAGGAGTTGCTCCGGAGAGTTGACGCCGACCCTGCTGCGACCACCCATGGCCCAAGAGGTCTTGATCTGGGTGGCGGCGGCCAGCAGGCCAATGCTTCCACCCGCTTTTAACAGACTCCGGCGTGAGATTTTGCTTGAAGATGTCATGATGTCACCTCGTATCAGAATTTGACGGTGTAGTTCAGGTACAAGCGGTCGGCATGATGGGTAATGATGCCGGCAGAGGAGAACGTGAGCGCTGTTCTGCGGACGCCGTCCGGCGTGCCTTCGGTGTCGTGTTCAACATGGAGCCAGGCCAGATGCAGGCCCTTGAGTGGGCCGTCAAAGCGGTATTGCAGTACGCTCTGAAGTTCGCGGCGTTTGAAGTCATCATAGCCCGCGGCGTCATCGGAAAAGGCATAGTGGGCATCCCAGCGCAGCTGGGGCAGACCGAAGTCGGCAAAGCTCATGCCGCCACTGAACTTGAACATCTGCTCATCTTCCAGCCCGAACCAGTAAAAGTTCTTGGCCGCACTGCTCCAGGTGCCGTGATCCTCGGCGAAGAAAACACGATCATAGTCATCGCCAGTTACCTTGGTCAGGCTGGCGCCGAGATAATAGGCTCCGTGGCTGTACTTGCCGCCCAGCTCGTAGAAGCTGGCATCATGGTTATTATCGGCGGCATAGGGGCCAGCACCGGAATATTCAAAAAGATTACCGGCATCCTGTTGGTTTCCATACTTGAAGCTAAAGGTTAATTTGTCATTGCTTTCGAAAGTATAGGAATGGTTCAGGTTAAACAGAGAAGACTTTAAATAGTCTTTTGATTCTGCATATTCAAATCCAACATTAAAATTGGCAGGAAGATTAAATTTTGCGCCCATTATTCTCAGGTGGTCAATTTCTTCTCCGTTGAAGTTGGTCAGCTTGTTTGAAGAGGCAGAAGTATTACGGGGACTGAAGCCTTGGATCTGAGTTAAATAGACGGAGCCCTGATCAAAGGTATAGTCAATATCCACACCCGTGGTGCTTGATGGCAGAATGCGTGTGGTGTTATCGGCATACTGCAGCCGTGATCGAGCCTTTTTGCCAAGGCCTAGTTTCAGGCCGGGATTAGCTTCGCCCAAGGGCTGGAAGCGAAGGTAGGCCTCGGTCAACTTGCCGATGCCGTGTGGGTTCTGCACGTTGCTGTCTGAGCTCAGGTTGGTGATGCTGTTGGCATCGTCGCCAATATTCAAATCTCCAGCCAGCGCTGCGCTCACGTCCAGCCCGACAATGCCCGCATAATAACCGGACTTGAAGGTGGCCTGTATTGCATGAACCCACTCGTCCCGAGTGGGGCCAAAGCCATCATCGGGGTCTTCATTCCAATAATACTGAGCATACCGAATTGAGCTTTCCGACTGATCGAAAAAGTCACTTGCCGTCGCCAGTGCCGGGATCATAAGTGCCAGGGCGCCTAAGCTGATATTTCTGTTTTTTTTCATATGAATCCGTTTAGTGCGTGAAATAAAAGGTCGAACAAAGGGGGAGGCTATGATCCTATTTGAATTCAAGGCGGAGTAAATAAGGTCTTGTTCCACATGGTGGAACCAATAATATCTTGCTACACAGAGTGAAAAGTCGTTACAAAATAAAGCTTTATGTTTACATTCTGTTACAGGGTGAGTGCTATACTGGATTTGAATAAGCTGAAAAAATACCATGACTACAAAATCGTTCGAGAAAGCCAAAGTACTGATTGAGCTGCTGTCCTCATCCACGATGGATGCGGCAGGGCTTGAGACCCTGCATATCCTTTCCGGCTATCCCAAGCCCACGATCAAGCGCATCATGGATGACCTCCAGGCGCTTAGGGTTATTTACAGGCGCTTGGGAGACAAGCGATATGTGGTGCTGGGGTTTGAAAACGAGAGCTTTGATCCTGTCTATCTACTGGCAAGGGATATCGCTCCGGTGCTGCATGGGCTCTTTCGGAAAACCGGTTTGCTGTCGGACTTTGTCATGGTCCGCGACGGGCAGCCAGTGATTGTGGAAAGCAATTTCAGCTTGTCCTGTTACCGATCTGCATCCAGCGGCATAATTGGTGCTCGGCCCAGCCCGCTATTGTCTGCAGCTGGGCGAACGCTCTACGCGGAAAGAACGGATGTGAAAGTCGAACTGGATGCCGTCACAGAGCCGCTGGTCGATTCGCTTCTGGATGAGAAACAGCAAGCGGTCTACACGCGAGTCGACGACAGTTGGGAATATGGTTTTGACAAGCCCTTTGCCATTGCCGCCTGTGCGGTTCCGGTACGATTTGAAAAGCAGACAGTGGCCGCTCTGAGTTTGTACTGGGATGCCGCCCGGGTTCGACAAGGCGTGCTGAATCACGACATTCAAAGGGCTCTGCGAAGTGCGGCTGATACGATTGAGCTACTGTTGCCCGAGCGTAACCGGCTATACCGTAAGGCTGCTCTGGATCTGTCATGAGCGCGTGCTTGTATTTGCCCCCCCCCTGCGCCTGAAATCACCGCTTCAAGTCTGTTTTCGGGTTTTTCGCAATAGATAAGACTGTCCTGGATCGACCAAGTAGTGTCCCTTCATGGTGGTGCGCCCGATCAGCATGCGAAACCCCATTGAATTCCGGTTTGTCAGTGTGACTTCTGCTGTGTGAGTCGTTGAGCTTCCAGAATTGAAAGACGATGATGGGGCAATGTTGAGCGAAGTGTCTACATCCCATTTTGGCACGGGCCTTGGGCTGATGTTGGATAGTATCAGATCCTGAAAGATCTAGTTGGATGTCGCGACGCGCAGAAACACACAGGCGGTGGGGAGGGTATGGACCGGGCAGGGCTTTCGGGTACAAAAAAGCGGCCACCTTTCGGCCTCGCTTGCTTGTCAAAGCCTTTGATTTGCAGGCTTTTTCTTTTTTTCTTCAAGGGCTTGAAGAAGTGGTACCAGCGGCCGGACTCGAACCGGCACACCCGTTAAGGCGGGGGATTTTGAAGCCCTTAGATAGCGTTTCTTTGAACATCTTTTCTTTTATTATCAGTGTGTTAAAAAGGGTTTGTTCTCGTAAGAATCCTTGATTTCTCTACGTGGTGGACACTTTGTGGACACATAGCAGTGAATAAATACTTGACTCATGAATACAAACGGCGATAGATTGAAATAGTGGTGCGGTTTGCTCGTATCCATAGAGAAATTATCTCTACCCGATTATAGCTGTTAAGGCTGGGTATCTTTTCCGTGTAGGACGCTAACTCCACCGGTAAAGGGCTAAATTCATTTAGCAACCGGAGATAATCTATGCCCCGTCGTATGACTCAAACTGCAATCAAGACCCACCAAGCCCTCAAAAACTATTCCTATGAAAGCACTGTCACCAGTTGGCTATTGCGTGATGGCTGGCAAGTATTTCACCCTGTAGTCGATCATGGTCATCAGACCGACCTGCTGATATCTGACGGTCCCAACTACTACCGAGTTCAGGTCAAATCAGTGAATGGTAGCTCAAGCAATCGAGTGATCCAGAATCAATGGGCGAACAGTAATGTCGATTGTGTCGTCTACTTCACAAGAAACTCGAACTGGGGCTATATCGCACCGGCGTTCAGAGAGGGAAAACGACAGCTAAACCACCCAAGCCACATACGGTTTCAGCAAGATCAAAAAAGCTTTCTCGCTGCATTCCATAAGCTGGATGTTGGTTGAGCGTCAAGCCGCTACTTTACTGGTGAGTCTGCGTTCCAAGAGACCTTGCTCAATCATACTGAACAGATCAGATTTGGTTAGGTCTCTGGCACGGATATACCCCATCAAGTCACGCCACAAACCGGATTTTTTAAGGCAGCTCCATGCCTTACGAGCAGTGATGTTGTTCCTGGCATAGATCGACAGCAGGTTCCCCAGGGCTAGAGCAACGTTGCGTTCGTTCCCGATCCCAGCCGTTTTGTATTTGCGTTTGGCAATGAAGTCGTCAGCTGGCTTGCACCACTCAGTATCCTGGAGCAACACAGTCCAGAACGGGTCCACAAAGCGTCTATTCAAATCCAGCCGGAAACGATCAAGTGCATAGGCCCAGAGGTTAGCTAAATACTCGGATGCAGCCTCATAGGTACTGAGATTGCACTTCTTCTCTTGGGTGGTGTTGTAGTCCGCAAACTGCCTCAGCACGGTTTGAGAGAACCGGAACTCAAGCCGCCAGACATCCTGATCCGGTTGCCAGAGAGGGGTTTTCAGATTGTGATCAATCTTGGTATTCCAGATGCCATGGAAGTAATCGATCTTGTCATGGGCGACGATCTCCCGTGACTTGTTGTACAAGGCCGCCTGCAAGCTGGACACGGTGCCGAAGGTGTAGGACTGACCGCGACCATAGATGCTTGCCACCTCGCCGGTGGTAACTTCAAGAGACTGGAACCCGTTACGATCATTTACCCGTTGGGAGCGACAGGTAAGCCGATCAACAAAATCGGAGGGTGGTACCCAACCTTGCCAGTCAGTTGCGATATGGATAGCCACGCCACAGGGTGACGGTGGGGTTACGAACCAGCCAGCCGCCAATTCATCCATCTGGTGTTGAAGCACATCGGGGGACTGATCCCTGATGAGTTTAGGAGACACTTCAATTTTGCAGTGACTCCCTGCACGATCTGCGGTGGTATGGGAGTTCTTGATCAGGATGACAACGCCGAATTCAGCGTTTTGCAGCAGGAATTTAAAGCCTGCCTTTCCACCACGACGGAGCCGCCATAAGTGCCCCTGGTACTCAACAACAGGGCGATACTCAGCCTCTAACCGTTCCTCCAAGTCATCCAGGAGGTCATGGTTCAACATGCCATTGTAGAGCTGACGCACGGTGTCGATGGATGTGTCCAGGATACGAACCCCAGACAGGTCGATCATTTCACCATGAGGGGTGACAAACTGACGACCATCAGTGGAAGGTTCAAACTGGGTGTTATAACGGGTAAGACTTTCTTTGTTCATCAGCTGCACCTGATTGGTATTGAAAAGTAATGAGTTCTTACAGCGTGTTACGTGTTTTTATTTGAGACGTGCTACAGGGCCGTCACGGGCTGGGCGCGCACGGGGAGGACAAGCCTTTCCCTTCGCACTCGCCCAGCCCGTCAGCCTGCTATACATAAGGCCTCAAGCTCTGGGAGTAGCTCCATGAACTCTATGACGGACCACAGGTAGCCAACGCACACGCCGAAGATGAGCCAAAAGGCGATATCGAATAGTTTCATTACATGATCCTGCCCTGGTTGTCGTAAGAAGCGGAGCGAATAGGAGCAGGGTCCCAAAGTCCGTTGTTGACAATGTTGACGCACTGCTGATACTCCATTTCGACAGGGGTCATCTGCTGGGTGACGCACCGGCAGTTGTACTCACCGTCTCGGTGATAGCCGTAACAGCGGGTTTTAGGGGCAACAGTGGGCTTTATAAGCTCGTCATAGACTGGAGCCGTTTCAGGCATTGATGGTATGCGCGGTTGCCACATTTTTGCGTATTCAACTGGATCAAGTGGATATACAGCTTTGAACGCATTGTCCGAGTTATCAGAAGTGGAGGGAGACAGCAATTTTGATGCTGCAGCGGCGGCCTCTTTTGGAAGGTCCGCCTCAGTGGCGGCTGAATCCATACGACTACTTATGTCCCAGGCAAAGTAACCAATTGACGCAACAACACCCAAAACCAGACATATGAAAACCACCAGTTTTTTTGGAATGCGCTTTTTATGAGTGTTGAGAACAGTGGAGGTATACAGATCAAAGACTGTCTTTGGAACATTACCGGAACGGTTCTCAGCTTCACGAAGTGCAGCCGCATTTTCAGGGTCAGTGACAGCCTTTTCCCACACAGCACATGATGACTTCAGACCATACGGCTTTTTGTAGTGCCTGTGCTGCTGGACCTGGCGGCGAACGTCAGTGTTGATCAGCATGGGATGCTGGGTAGTCATGACGATATCAAAACCGTGATGGCGGTGAGTCTCCAACTCAGTGACCATCATCTCCTTGCCCTTGTCCCACTTCTGGGGCCTGAAGATGGTTTGAGCCTCGTCAATCAGCACAACGGAGCCTTCAGGGAGTTTGTACCACTCTTTTACTTCGTCTTCGGTCAGTTCCTGCCAATCTGGAACAGTACAGCCACGAATGTTATAGAAGAAAACAGGCCGGTTTTTGAACTGGTCATCATTCATTACAAAATGAATCATATTGGCCGTTTTCTGACTTCCGGGCTGCCCCGTGAATAAATAAATCATGGAATCCCCCTTTTAGAACGATTTAGCAGGTGGTGAGCCGGGTTTTTTCCAAACCAAGCCAGTAGACGCAATCAGTGCCTTATAAGCGACACAGGCAGAGAGCGTCGATAATATGATTTTTATTGCCGAGTGAATGCCCAGCAAATTTAAAACCTGCACGGTGGTAACAGGTAATCCAGAGTATTGAGAGAGTATATAAGACTCGATTTGATCAAAAACGAGATCAAGGCCGACATAGGTTACCAAACCAATGCCGAGCGCCTTAATAACATAGCCGACCAAAGGCCCAATTAAGGACATAACAAAAGCAGCAATTACACCCCAGAATGGCATTTTAAATACTCCTAAACTGTATAACGCGTTCCGATCAAAACTTGAGAGATCATAGAACCGGATATCCACATGGCCGCAAGAATAACAAGGGGTCTCAGATAACCGGCCAAGTCACAAAGCGGTTGAAACGTGAATTCATGCGTTTTACCTAAAACGGTAAACGTCGCCGGAGCTGGGCACGATCCCGCACTACCATTGTCAGCCCAAAGTTGAGAGACATTGAATTGATCTGAAATATCGATCTCACCCTGATCAATGCCAACCAGCTGACCCCACTCGTCGGTGCCTTCGTATTCAATATCCCCAGAGGCAATAGCCTGATTGATTGCATTTACCGCAGCATCAGGATCACGAGCATCGCAATAGCTTTCGTACTGCGTTTTGGCAATAAAGCAGTCGATAGGAGAACCCGAACATTCAAAAGGCTTAAAGTCACGTTTAGAACAAACGGTATTTTCGACAGTCTCCAGCTTGCCGCACGCCTGCTGCCACTGCTGTTTAACCATGAAGCACTGGATGGGGTCACCCGTGCATTGAGGAGCGGCCCCGTCTTCACAACTGTCAGCACCTGTTACACCATCCTCACCTTCGCCTTCACCTTCGCCGGTACCGTCGCCCTCGCCTTCACCGTCCCCCTCACCTTCGCCTTCGCCTTCGCCTTCACCATCTCCCTGACCGGGATCATTGGGATCGGTAGGGTCATTGGGATCTGCTGGATCTTCAGGGTCTGTTGGGTCTTCGGGATCGGTGGGATCTTCGCCTGGCTGTGGACCGTCATCAACAGACGTACCGGCAGGGCAGGATTCAGATTGATTGACTGTTGAGGCAAGCGTTCCATCAGGGTTATAGCAGTTTTTCTGCTGCTCATCTGTTGAACCTGGAGGACATGAGGCATTGCCGGAAACAGTACCCATATAGACATTGTTGGAGTCATAACACTGCTTTGGCGGATCACCAGCAGGCTCGCAACCTTCATCAGTACATTGAGACTCAGAACCATCACATGCAGTACCAGAGAATTCTACATTTGCCTGGCAAAATCTGTCCCCCGATGGCGTATCCCAACACTCAGCAGAAACAACCGAAGCTGAACAGTTGGCAGTTGATCCAGGTACACAGTAATTGCCGGATGGATAGCCAGAGGTATATGCCGAAAATTCAAGCGATCCAATTTGGCCGCCAGCATCAACACATTCCTGGGGCTCCTCTGGCTCGGGATAGCACGCATGACTTGGATCAGCAATCTGTTCAGCAGTACACGGTAAACGCTTAATCCTGATTTCCCTTATAGTAGAGAGCAAATCATCAGTGCCGGCAGTATAAAAATATTCACGATACTGACAGTCATACCACAAAGGAGGATCACCAGAATCAGAATGCACAGGACACCCCACAACAGACCAAGACTGATAACTATATGAACCCGCATTATATGGAGTTTTAGAACCAACTAAACTAGATAATACCGCTTCAGGTGTCGAAGCTTTATGACTACCATAATAATAAAAAACGGATGCGCTAACTTGATGCGACAAAAAGAGCGGCAGCGAGCACAATAAGGGCAAAAGCCAACGGATCGAACATTTCATTTCCTCAGCCCCTGAGAAGTGAATAAAAAAGGGGTCAGCCGAACTGTTACCCCTGTGCGCTGGAGAGTCTGGGTTTACATTCCTATTCCGCGCTTAACCCAGCGGAATGAGGCATACACTGCGGCAGCACCGATAATGATGCCGCCGACAATGGTTATATCACCAACAATCTGCTCAAGACTTGCCTGACTTTCAGCGGTAAGAACACTGGCATTTGCAGCCGCAGACGACATTACAGCACCGGCAACAGCACCGGCTTTAAGCCATTTACTTTTCTTCATTTGAGTTATCCTCAATAGTTTTACGGATCATCTTCACACCGAAAGCGATTGCGAAGACCAGAATTGTCCAGCCTGCCAAATATTCGAAATCGTCTACTGTCAGGCCAGACGAAAAGGATGCAGGGTCAGCGACCAGCCAGCCGGTAACGCACTCTGGAAAACCGGAAGCGTTAAGGGTGATAGCTGAATCACAGACCAAGACCTGCATAAATAATTGTTCCTAGTTAACTCACCGCGTCACGTGCTGTAGCTGGCCCGCTGCCTCTTGCGCCGATCGGTCGGACGTCGCTACGCGACCCCCGCCGATCCGAGGGCGCTATTCAATCAGGCAGGAGCCTTGGCAGTGACAGGCTTGATGGACAGAACCTTAAAGGCCATCTTTTGGCCAGCACCCTGAGTGGGCTGGGCGACGATTTCACACTTGCAAGGCAGGTGATCGCGCAGCAGGTCAACGGTGGCGTAGTCACAGGCCAGCTTCATCAGCTCAAGGCCGGCACGGTCAGGATTGGTACCGTCAGCCTTCTGGGTCGCGATGATGGACCCGCCTTTGTTGCCGTCCATGTCGTAGCGGCTTGCCTGGATAACCTCTGCGGTCATAGTGATGTTCATGGTGTGCACCTATTTCTTCAATGAGTTAGCTTTTCCTTTGCTGATCGTTTAGAGCGCCATTTTTCGATGCACGCTTCTAGATCAAAGGATTTCAAATACTGGTCATACTCTTGCTTTTTCTTTTCACACTCACAGGGACGTGAACCACACATCAGGCAAAAGCCGTGGTCCTTTGCCGGTACTACGAGTTGGCGGAGCCGCTTATTCATTGGCCCCACCATGGGAATGAGAACCCGAGGCACGCCATGTGACCTCGGGAGTGGTTACGCCACCAGTCGAATTGTCGTCAGCGCGGTTGGCACTGACGCCCCCATCAGGAGTGCAGTCCTGATCAGCGGGAGACGGGAAAGAGGATTCAGCACCCAGAAAGTAATAAACGAGGCTATCAATGTGCCAATCGACATCGAAATGACCCTCACCTATTTCAATGCTGGAATGACAAGTAGGGCAGAGATAACGGACCGAGAGGATTTTTCCCGACTCAACCCACGCCGTATTCGAGTGGGTGCGAGAGCCGCATTCTGGGCAGTCAATCCGGTGAACTGTATATACCTGTTCCATCAGTGCACCTCCAAGACGCGGCAGGCATCCAGATTCTGTTCAATCAGTGCAAGATGGCGGAATATCTGCTCAATGACAGGTTCAGCCTGGGGCAGAGGCGAGTTATAAGAAATGGTGAAACGATGCGAGACAGTACGGGCCAGAACACCAGTATAGGGTTCGAACACCTGACCGGGGATCAGACGATTGAAAACACCATGAGAGCAACATTCAACGACACGACAGGCAATGGGACCCATTTGCAATGGTGAAGTAATGATAAGCTCAAGACCAAGGGTACCAAATTCAGCACGAACTGATGCACCTGAAACGTTAAGGCGCACAGCCTCAGCGGCGATTTCGGACAAGTGAGCAATCAGGCATTCACGTTCCTGAACAGCTGCAGCCCGATCAGCTTCAACTTGGTTGAACTCGCACGGGAGGAGAAGTTGAGCAGTCATCAGATCACCTCCATGCATTCGGACATGAGCTTTGCGATGTTCACAAATGAGCGGCGGGCACGTTCGTCACCATTGCTCGGGGTGATCACCGGGATGTAGCCGCGAAAGATCATGTTGTTCAACGTGGGTTCGCTTATACCCACCAGCTCAGCGAAGCGGGCGCGATCCATGATGGGAACGAATGGGATAGCTTTTGGAAGATCAATAGACACTGGGGCGTTCATGGCGTTTTACCTTTATACTGAGTGTCAGTGAGAACTATTGTTATCAAATATTGCTAGAAATACTTTCTAGGACTAATTCTAGAGGGGTTCTGGCTATTGTCAAGAAATAATTTCTAGAAAATGGATATAGACGATAGAATCAGGGCTGTCCTGAACAGCTGCGGATACACTACGGAGCAGGTCGCCGAAAAGACGGGGATCAAGTACTCACGTTGGACTACGGTCAGAAAAACGGGTGGTAGAGCACGAGCTGAAGAAGTTGAAGCTTTGTGTAAACTATTCCCTGAATTTGCACTGTGGATTGCCTCTGGAAACGTCCTGCCCGATGCTGGGCAAGTGAGCCCAGAGATCGAAGACACACGGAAGGCTTACAACGGGTAGGGAAGGGGTACGTACTCGCACAAAGGATCAATAACACCTGGTTCAGCAGTACAGGGATAAGTAAGCAAGGATAAGCAAATGGACTACATCATAGCGATTGGGTTGATCGCAACAATCATATTTCTTGTCAAAAATAACACCAATCAGTCTGGTAGAGCAGAAAGACGGCATCGACAGTTCGGTACTACCAAGAACTCAAGTTGCCAGCCCAACCCGTGGACATCAAAGCCTGCTCATCACAGCACCCTTCAGGATCTTCTACCCAAAGGGTTTCTCGAACAAAGCGGGGATAATATCCTAGACTTCACAAAACCTCGTGAAAAAGAAACCATTAAAGACTATTCAGAAGTATATGCTTTGGAAAAAAGTATTCTGACACCAGCAGAGCTTAAATTTATGAAGGTACTGCAGGAGGTAGTTGGGGATAGATACTATATTCTTTCTAAAGTTAGGGTTGCTGATGTTTTCAAAGTAAAGAAACAGCGATTTGGTGAGGCTGAATATAAATGGTTTAATAAGATTAAGGCTAAGCATTTTGATTATGTGCTTTGTTGTCCTGATTCATTTCGACCGCTAGCTGTAGTGGAATTAGATGACTCAAGCCATAATCGACCTGATAGGGTGAAAAGAGATAAGTTACTAAACAATATTTGTAAAGACTCTGGCTTAATAATTATCAGGCAAATATATAAAAAGGAATACAATATTAAAGAGTTAAAAGAGAAAATATATAGTGATATATAGATAAAGTGGTGCTTTATATGCTTGATACAATGAAAAGTATACAGGATGGGTTGAAGGAAAGATTTACATCGCCTTTTATTGGTTTTTTGTTCTTTGCTTGGTTTTTTATCAACTATCAAGTTGTTTTTGTATCTTTTTCAACGCTATCTGTGCATGAAAAAATTAGTTTCATAAATAATTACATTAAAGAAGATGCCTACTATTTAAAACTAATATTTTATCCATTTTTTTCTGCGTTCTTCTATATAACAATATTCAAGGCTTTCGATATAGCCATGTATGCAATTTGGCTTTGGAATCAAACAATTCTTAATATTATATCAAATAAGATAAACAGGAAAAGAACTGTTGGCTTTATGGATTATGTTGAGCTTAGAAGGAAGCTTGAGGAGGCAGATGTAGTCAATGAAGAAAGAGTAGAGAAAGTTACAGAGGAAAAGAATAGATTGGAAGAAGAGCTTAAAAGGGTTAGTGAAGAACTTAGGAAATTGAGAGGTAAGTTTGAAGAAGGATATAATATGGTTGTTGATGGATTGAGTGCTTCATATGATGAGATAATAAGCAACCCTGAGTATGACGACTTAGATAAGGATAAGATTGATGCAATAAATGAAATTCAAAAATACCCTGGCTTTGACTATTTTAAAATGATTGACGTTCTTGAGATGTGTCTCGACAGTAAAGAGAAAGCAATTAGGGTTCTGAGAGAGCTGGAAAAAAGTGGCTATATTATATTAGAAGAAAAAACAATCGATGGGAATTCTAAAATAATGCTTGGTGAAATAGGTCATGCTTTCCTTGAAAAATACTCAGAGTATTAGATATGAGTGTAAAAAAAATAAAAGATAAATGGTTATGTGATTTGCGTTTAGGAGGAAGGACTAGTAAGCGCTACCGTAAGACGTTCAAGACCAAGGCTGAGGCACTGCGCTGGGAAGCGTGGATGCAGAGTCAGCATACCCAAAACCCGGACTGGGAACCGCCCAAACGAGATACACGCCGGCTGCTGGACCTGGTACATGAATGGTACCTGCTGCATGGGCAGCATTTGAAGGATGGAGAAAAGCGACAGGGCAAACTGAACGCCATGTGCACCGCGATGGGCAACCCGATCGCAAGCGATCTAACTGGCACGATGTTTACACTGTACCGGGCCAACCGTTCCGAAACCGTCACCGCGAACACTTTAAACCATGAGCTGGCGTATCTGCGTGCAGTCTTCAACGAGTTAACACGGCTGGGACACTGGCAGGGTGATAATCCGTTGAAGAATGTTCGCCCACTCAAAATTGATGAACATGAGTTAACCTGGCTGAGTGCAGAACAGATTGATCAGTTGTTGATGAGCTTGAGCCAGCGTAGGCGACCTGATGCACTGCTGGTTGCAAAAGTATGCCTTTCAACCGGTGCACGATGGTCAGAAGCGGAAGGGTTAACGGCAGAGCAGGTGAAACCGTACCGAATCACGTTCAACCGCACCAAGAGCGGCAAAAGCCGAACGGTGCCAATCTCCCAGGCGTTGTATGCTGAAATCAGTACATGCAGCAGTGGGCGACTGTTCAACAGTTGCTATGAAGCGTTTACCAATGCAGTCGAAGCGTCCGGTATCCAGTTGCCCAAAGGCCAGCGTACACATGTGCTACGGCACACATTCGCCAGTCATTTCATCATGAACGGGGGAAACCTACTGACACTGCAAAAAATTCTCGGGCACCAGTCCATTCAGATGACAATGCGATATGCGCACCTGGCTCCAGACCATCTAAATGATGCTGTCAGGCTGAACCCATTGAGCCAAATTGAAACTGCTATTGCAGTGTGACCGAGACGTTGCGAAACAGAATAAGGACAAAGACTTGATGGACAGCCATGGTGACGCAGGAAGAAAAATTGTCCCCTATCAAAAAGGGTTGCTGACAATATCTATTGCAATTCTTATCTACGTATTAGGAAAAGGGGAGCTCAGTCCGTCACTGTCCATCACGATTGTGGGCCTTACACTGCATAGGCCGGAGGTACTGGAATACGTAGCAATGGGCACTTGGGCTTGGTACATGTGGAAATTTGTTGTTCATAACTCGTTTGCTTTCAACAGCAGTCTACTGAAAATTGCTGAAGCACGAACTCTACAAATACACTTTGGGTCGTTTAAGAAAGCGATGGCGGAAGAAAAGCGGTTACAGAACCTTGAGCCATACCAAATTCATGTTGCGCGGGTTAGGCAGGCTTTTTGGTGGGAGTTTACTTTTGACGTTGAAGACCCGAACACGGGTGGTGTCAGTAGGGAACCTACCCCACGAACTGGGCCTTTACAAATGCTTGGAATGAAGCTGCACACAATTCTTATCTGGGTTTTGAGGGATGAAAGCTGTTCAGATGAGTATCTGCCATGCTCGGTCGGAGTTGTAGCGGGAGCATTAGGTTTGGTTTATACAGCAGGGATGATCTGAGCTGGTTTGAAATTTTGTGGACACTTTGTGGACGCTTCGAGCAAAGATGAGGAATCAGCCGCTTAGGTGCTGATTTGGTATGCTCTGTAACTTACTGAATTTACTTGAAAAGTAGTGGTACCAGCGGCCGGACTCGAACCGGCACACCCGTTAAGGCGGGGGATTTTGAATCCCCTGTGTCTACCAATTTCACCACGCTGGCACTGTATCGACGGGGTTTCGAAGTGTGAAGCCCCTGCAGTGAAGGCGCATATTATATTTGTCTTTGCTGGTTCGTCAATCAGGACTGAAAAAAACCTGTTACTCAGGTAGAATTCAATCTTTCCAACAGGTTTCCAGTTTGAGTCCCATGCAGGTAAAAGACTTCTATTTCGAGCTGCCGGAAGAGCTGATTGCGCGTTATCCACTGGAACAGCGCAGTGCCAGCCGCTTGCTCTGCCTTGACGGCAATACCGGTGAACGGACCCACCGACAGTTTACCGACCTTCTTACATTGCTGCAGCCCGGCGATCTGCTGGTGTTTAACGATACCCGCGTGATTCCGGCGCGGCTGTTCGGGCAGAAAGAGAGTGGCGGCCAGATCGAGATGCTGGTGGAAAGAGTCACCTCCGAAAACACGGCACTGGCGCACATTCGGGCCAGTCGTGCGCCCAGGCCGGGTGCGCGGCTGCTGTTTGAAGGCGGGCTTGAGGCCGAAGTAACGGGGCGTCAGGAAAACCTGTTCCAGCTCAGATTTACTAATCTGGACGACCATCTGGTGTCCGCGCTGGAGCGGCACGGTCACATGCCGCTGCCGCCCTATATGAAACGTGAGGATCAGCTGTCTGACCGCGAGCGTTATCAAACCGTTTACAATCGTAAGCCCGGTGCCGTTGCGGCTCCGACGGCAGGGCTGCATTTTGATCAAGCGTTGTTGCAGCAGCTGAAGGACAAAGGCATCGAGCAAACCTTTGTCACCCTGCATGTAGGCGCGGGCACCTTTCAGCCGGTCAAGGTCGACACCATTGCCGAGCACCACATGCACGCCGAATATATCGAAGTCTCCGATGAGGCCTGTGCGGCAGTGAAAGCCGCTCAGGCCCGGGGCAATAAAGTTGTAGCGGTAGGAACGACCAGTGTGCGCTGTCTTGAGACGGCGAGCCGGTCCGGCGAAATCGCCCCTTTCTATGGCGATACCGATATCTTTATCTACCCGGGCTATCGCTTTCGTACGGTGGATCGGCTGATTACCAATTTCCATCTGCCTGAATCGACGTTGATGATGCTGGTCAGTGCCTTTGCAGGTCATCAGTCGATCATGCAGGCCTATGCCGATGCCGTGGCCGAGCGTTACCGCTTTTTCAGTTATGGCGATGCCATGTTTTTGACCCGCCGTGATGCGGCGGATGAGGACGCTTTGTGAGCAGAGAATGTTTTATGCAGTTCGAGACCCTTGCCAGTGAAGGCAAGGCGCGTCGTGGACGTCTGACCTTTCCCCGTGGTGTGGTTGAAACGCCCGCTTTTATGCCGGTGGGCACATACGGCACCGTCAAGGGCATGCTGCCGCGGGATATCGAGGCTACCGGCGCCCAGATCATTCTGGGCAACACCTTCCATCTGATGCTGCGTCCGGGTACCGAGATCGTACAGCAGCACGGTGATCTGCATGACTTCATGCAGTGGAAAGGGCCGATTTTGACCGATTCCGGCGGCTTTCAGGTGTTCAGTCTTGGCAAGCTGCGCAAGATCACCGAAGAGGGAGTGACCTTCCAGTCGCCGGTGAACGGCAGCAAGGTGTTCATGACGCCGGAAAGCTCGATGCAGGTTCAGCGTGAACTGGGCTCCGATATCGTGATGATCTTCGATGAATGCACGCCCTATCCGGCAACGGAAAAGGAAGCGGCCGACTCCATGCGCATGTCGCTGCGCTGGGCCGAGCGTTCCAAAAAGGCTCACGGTGAAAGCCCTTCGGCATTGTTCGGGATTATCCAGGGTGGCATGTACGAGAGTCTGCGCGATGAGTCCCTTGCCGGGCTGACCGAAATCGGCTTCGATGGCTATGCCATCGGTGGTCTCTCGGTGGGTGAGCCGAAGGAAGATATGGTGCGCATTCTTGATCGTCTGGCGTGGAAAATGCCCGAGGACAAGCCCCGTTACCTGATGGGTGTGGGCAAACCGGAAGATCTGGTCGAAGGGGTGCGTCGTGGTGTCGATATGTTCGACTGCGTCATGCCGACCCGCAATGCGCGCAACGGCTTTCTGTTCACTCGCAACGGCATCGTCAAGATTCGCAATTCGGCCAATAAAACCAATACGGCACCTGTGGATGAAACCTGCAGCTGTTATACCTGTCAGAACTTCAGTCGCGCCTATTTGCACCATCTGGACAAGTGCAAGGAGATCCTGGGGGCGCAGCTCAATACCATCCACAACCTGCACTACTATCAGGAGCTGATGGCTGGTTTGCGCAACGCCATTGAACAGGGTAAATTGAGCGACTTCGTAGACGAATTCTATCGCCAGCGGGGGCAGGAAACGCCGCCGCTGACGGCTTGAAACGCATCACTGACACTGTAATCGGGAGTACAACCTGAATGAGCTTTTTCATCTCTCCGGCCTACGCTGAAGGCGCTGGCGCCATGGATCCGGGTATGTTTAACATCCTGTTCCTGGTCGGCTTTGGTCTGATTTTCTACTTCTTCATGTGGCGCCCCCAGGCCAAACGTGCCAAGGATCACAAAAACCTGATCGCCGGTCTGGCAAAAGGTGATGAAGTGATCACGGCAGGTGGCATCATCGGTAAGGTGTTGCGCCTGAGCGATGATTACGTGGTACTGGAAGTATCCGAAGGCACTGAGCTGAAGTTCCAGAAGGCCCACGTTGCGGCCGAACTGCCCAAGGGCACGATCAAGAATATCTGATCGCTCGTCTGTGTTCCGGCGCCACTGTTCAGGTGGCGCTTTCGTTTTTGGTGAGGATGGAGCACGATGCTCAACCGCTACCCCCTGTGGAAAAATTTCCTGATCCTGCTGGTGCTGGTGATTGCCGGCCTGTACGCAGCTCCCAATCTGTATCCTGATGACTATGCAATTCAGGTGTCAGCCGGCCGTAATGCGGCTCCCGTTGATCAGGGTACGCTGGCGTCCATTGAACAGCGCCTGGAAGAGGTCGGTCTGACGGCCAAGGCAACGGAATTGCAGGAGGGCGGTGTCGGCCTGATCCGTCTTGGAAGTTCTGATGCCCAGCTTGAAGCGCGCGAACTGATTGCCCAGACACTGGGCAGCGACTATACCGTGGCGATGAATCTGGCACCGACGACACCTGAATGGCTGCGGGCCATTGGTGCCGGTCCCATGACGCTGGGCCTTGATCTGCGTGGTGGTGTGCACTTCTTGATGGAAGTGGATATGGCTCAAGCAGTTGCGCAGCGACTGGATGTATATGTCAGCGAGATCAAGACCAAACTGCGTGAAGAAAAACTGCGTTATCGTATGGTTGACCATCTTGAAGACGGCCGTTTGTCGGTCCGTTTCGATGATGTTGCCGTGCGTGACGAGGCGCAGGGACTGTTGCGTCGCACCTGGCCCGAGTTCATGGTGGATGCCGCAGCCGATGGCGAGGACTATTTTCTCTACATCAATCTGACTGAAGAGACTATCCGCCAGATCGAAGACTACGCCATCAAGCAGAACCTCACGACCCTGCGTAACCGTGTCAACGAGCTGGGCGTTGCTGAGCCACTGGTGCAGCGGCAGGGGCGCAATCGCATCGTGGTCCAGCTGCCGGGTGTGCAGGATGCAGCGGCCGCCAAGCGCGTGATCGGCAAAACGGCGAACCTGGAGTTCCGACTTGAAGCATTGCCGGACACCAGTCGTGCCCTCACCGAGACATATGACTTCCGCAGCCAGCCAGGCCGTACTGCGGCGCTGGAAAAGGACATTATCATCACCGGTTCCAGTGTCTCCAATGCACAGGCTGCCTTTGACGAGAACGGCATGCCACAGGTGTCGATCACACTGGATGGCCCCGGTGGTCAGATGATGAACCGCGTGACGCGCAACGCGATTCAGCGCCGCATGGCAGTCCTGTTTGTCGAGCACAAGCAGCGTACACTGGTACAGACCGTCGAGGGTGAGCGCGTTGAGCGTCGTATCCCCTATACGGAGAAAAGCATCATCTCGCTGGCGACCATTCAGAGTACGCTGGGCAATCAGTTCCGCATCACCGGACTGGACAGCGCCCAGGAATCCTCTGAACTTGCACTGCTGTTGCGCGCCGGCGCGCTGGCTGCGCCAGTGTACTTCGTAGAGGAACGTACGGTCGGTCCGAGCCTTGGTGCCACCAACATCGAGCAGGGTACGCTGTCTGTGCAGATCGGCTTCGCGCTGGTGCTGGTATTCATGCTGGTCTACTACAAGGTGTTTGGTCTGCTGGCGAATATCGCGCTGACCTTGAACCTGGTCCTGCTGATGGCGGTTATGTCTCTGTTGTCAGCGACACTGACCCTGCCGGGTATTGCCGGTATAGTGTTAACCGTGGGTATGGCGGTAGATGCCAACGTGTTGATATTTGAGCGCATAAAAGAAGAGTTGAAGAATGGGCTACCGGTTCAGTCCGCCATTAATGCCGGCTTCAGTCGTGCCTTTACAACCATTCTTGATGCCAACGTGACGACGTTGATCGCAGCCGTGATACTGTTCGCCATGGGTACTGGGCCGGTTAAGGGCTTCGCCGTTACGCTGTCGGTCGGTATTCTGACCTCCATGTTCACTGCTTTGCTGGTGACCCGTGCACTGGTGAACTTGGTGTATGGCGGCCGCACGCTGAAGAAACTGATGATCTGAGGAACCCCCATGACGACGGCAAAGAAGATTTACAATTTCATGGGGATACGCAAGCTGGCGCTGGCGTTCTCCGCAGTTTTGCTGCTGGTGTCGATTGCATCACTAGCGGTCAACGGCCTCAAGTTTGGCCTCGACTTTACTGGTGGCAGCCTGGTTGAAGTCGGTTATGAGCAGGCGGTCAGTCTGGAAGATGTGCGCCAGAAGCTGAGTGCAGAAGGCTTTCCGGATGCGGTTGTACAAACTTTCGGCTCCTCGCGCGATATCCTGATCCGGCTGCAGGTTGATCACGACCCGCAGCTCGGTGACAAGGTGCTGGAAGCCCTGCGTGCCGGGTCCGATCAAACAGTGGAGCTGCGCCGCAATGAATTTGTCGGCTCTCAGGTAGGCGAAGAACTGCGTGAGCAGGGTGGTCTGGGCATGCTGCTGGCACTGTTCATGATCATGGTCTATCTTGCTTTTCGGTTTCAGCTCAAATTTTCGCTGGGAGCAGTAGTGGCACTGGTGCATGACGTTGTTATTGTGCTGGGTGTTTTCTCGCTGTTGCAGATCGAGTTTGACTTGACGGTGCTGGCTGCCGTGCTGGCCGTGATCGGTTACTCTCTGAACGATACCATCGTAGTGTACG
The DNA here is from genome assembly GCF_900107855.1 of Marinobacterium iners DSM 11526. Lineage (GTDB taxonomy): Bacteria > Pseudomonadota > Gammaproteobacteria > Pseudomonadales > Balneatricaceae > Marinobacterium > Marinobacterium iners. The sequence continues at coordinate 47,508 of NZ_FNRJ01000019.1, forward strand.
ACCGGATTCGTGAGAACTTCCGCATCATGCGTAAGGAAGACAATATTGAGGTCATGAATGCTTCACTGAGTCAGACACTCAGTCGTACCTTGATGACTTCATTGACGACGTTGTTGGTACTGGTTGCGCTGTTCTATTTTGGTGGCGAAATGATTCACAGTTTCGCATTGGCCTTGTTGGTTGGTGTTCTGGTGGGTACTTACTCCTCCATTTATGTGGCCGCCAATGCACTGATTTTAATGCAGGTGAGTCGTGAAGACCTGATGCCGCCCGAGAAGAAAGAGGGCGAAGAGGGCGAAGAGGTCGAAGAACTTCCCTGAGATCTGTAAAGCCGGCAATGCCGGCTTTATTTTTTACATATTGACGGTCTATTCTGAAGGAAAGGCCGCTGTATCGGTCAAAAGATCGTACAGAAACAACTGGATACTGAATGAGCAAGAATTGGAAAGACAAAGACCCCAACCTTCAGCTGGAAGCTGAAAAGTATGAACAGCCGGTACCGAGCCGTGACTTCATGCTTGAATTCCTCGAGAAGTGGGGCGCCCCGATCAGTCATCCCGTGCTGTGTCGGGAGCTGGGTATTGATGATGAAGACAGTGTTGAAGGTGTTCGCCGGCGCCTGATCGCCATGTGTCGCGATGGTCAGCTGATCTCCAACCGCAAGGGCGAGTACGGGTTGATTCAGAAGATGGATCTGATTCCCGGCCGCGTGATAGGGCATCGTGATGGATTTGGCTTCCTGAAGCCGGACGCCGGTGGCGATGACCTGTTCCTCAGCCCGCGCAATATGCGTGAAGTGTTTGATGGTGACCGGGCACTGGTCCAGTCCATCGGAGTGGATCACAAGGGCCGACGCGAAGGCAAGATTGTCGAAGTGCTGGAGCGTGGCACTACCAAGGTGGTGGGCAAGTTTGATGGCCACAGTGGCTTTGGATCGCTGATCCCCGAAAATCAACGCATCACCAATCAGGTGATGATTATCCCTGACCCGACTACCGGTCTGGAGTATGAAGACGGTCAGCTGGTAGTGGCCGAGATCATCCAGTATCCCAACCGGAAGCAGCCTGCACGCGCTCGTGTTGTGGAAGTGTTGGGTGATCGCATGGCGCCGGGAATGGAGATTCAGGTTGCCATTCACAACCATGAAATCCCGGATGAGTTTCCAGCGGATGTGCACCAGCAGATCGGTGAGCTGACACCGGAAGTGCGCGAAGAGGACAAACAGAACCGCATCGATCTGCGCGAGTTGCCTTTTGTCACCATTGACGGTGAAGACGCCAAAGACTTTGACGATGCCGTCTACTGTGAGAAAAAAACCTTTGGTGGTTGGCGTCTGTGGGTGGCGATTGCGGATGTGTCCTACTACGTACGCCCTGATTCGGCGCTGGACCGTGAAGCGGTCAAGCGCGGCAACTCGGTCTACTTCCCCGAGTTTGTGGTTCCGATGCTGCCGGAACTGCTTTCTAACGGGCTCTGCTCGCTGAACCCCAATGTGGATCGTCTGGCCATGGTGTGCGAGATGACCATCAGCCGGGCCGGTAAACTGTCGGGTTATAAGTTCTACGAAGCGGTGATCAACTCCAAGGCGCGCCTGACCTACACCAAGGTAGGGGCAATGTTGGATGCCGAGCATGAAGACAGTGCGAACCTGCGCAAGCAGTACAGCGCCGTAGTGCCTGATGTAGAGCAGCTGCATCAGCTCTACAAGGCGTTGCGCAAGGCGCGGGATGACCGTGGAGCCATTGATTTTGACACCGTTGAAACGCGTATCGTATTTGATCAGGTACGCAAAATCGATGAGATTATTCCCGTGGTGCGTAACGATGCGCACAAGATCATCGAAGAGTGCATGCTGGTCGCTAACGTGGCAACCGCACGTTTTCTGGGTAAGTACGGCAAGCCGGCTTTGTACCGAATCCATGAAGGGCCCAAGGCACAGAAGCTGCAGAATCTGCGAGCCTTCCTGGGTGAGCTGGGGCTTAACCTCCCTGGTGGTGACAGCCCCGAGCCAAAGGATTACCTGAAGCTGGCCGAGTCAATCAAGGGGCGGCCGGATCGTCACATTATCCAGACCATGATGCTCAGGTCGATGCAGCAGGCTGTATACAGCCCTGAAAATCTGGGCCACTTTGGCTTGGCCTATCCGACCTATGCGCACTTCACATCGCCCATACGACGCTATCCTGATCTGTTGGTTCACCGCGCCATTCGCAGTGCGATTCACGGTGATGGGAAAGCGAAGGCAGTCGAGCGGCCGAAGAAGTTTACCGCCAATGCCGCATTTGGCTATCCGTACTCGCTTGAGCAGATGCTTGCGCTGGGTGAACACTGCTCCATGACCGAAAGGCGTGCTGATGAGGCCACCCGTGATGTGGTGGCCTGGCTCAAGTGTGAATACATGCAAAGCCAGATTGGCGAAGTGTTTACCGGTGTGGTGGCAGCTGTCACCGGCTTTGGTGTGTTTGTAGAGCTGGAAGACCTGTATATCGAGGGACTTATCCACATTACCTCACTGCCCAGTGACTACTACCACTTTGAAGTAGCGAAGCAGCGCTTGGTCGGGGATCGTACCCGTCGCGTCTTCAAGCTGGGTGACGAGCTTGAGGTCAAGGTTGTGCGTGTGGATCTGGATGAACGCAAGATCGACTTTGAGCTGGCAGCAGAGCCTGCCGCTGCACAACCCAAGCGAACCAGTCAGCGTGAAAAGCTGGCCAAGGGTCAGATCGCGGATGGTCGCGGCAAGCCGGATCACGGCAAGGGGCGTCGTCGCTCAAAAAAGCCTGAAGGCCGTACTGGCGGGGATAAGCCCGCCGGTGCTGCCACCAAGCGCAAGGCTGCTCAGAAGCGCAAGCACCCTCCCAAGGCGCGGCAAAAGCGCAAGGGTTGATGCTTGATTCAGCTGCCGGGGTAACGCCCGGCAGCCAGGTCGAATGTCAGCACCACATAAAGTCCTGTGATGACACACAGTACCCCCGCCCAGCTCAGTGGTATTCTGACAGGCGCTGGCCAGTGATATAGCCATATCCGATACATGGCTGTGATCACCAATGCTTCGGCCACTCCCGCTATCACGTCCATGGGCCAGTGCACTCCCAGCATTGGACGGGACAGCGCAACCGCCAGAATCAAGGGTATGGTGCAGAGATAACCCAAATGGCGAGTCTGGTGATCCCTGTTATGCAGCAGCCATACGGCCGTCAGAGTAAAGAACGCGGCGGCAGCTGAGGCATGTCCGCTTGGGTAGCTGAAATTGGCAAGACTGCTTCCTTCAGGCCTCGGCAGGCCAAAGAATTGCTTCAGTACATGGTTAAGCAGAATGACGCCGATAACCCCTGCAAATACTCCACAGCCGCGCCAGCCATCCCCACGCATCAGCCCAAACAGCGCACACAGGAGTGAAAGCCCGGCAACAAGTGGAATATCACCGATCAACGTCATCACCAGTGCCGTTTGTGGCAAGGCATCTCCTATTGAGCGAAGGGGTATGAGCAAAGCCGAATTGATCTGGTCGCCTGCAGAGTCAAGGTTAATAAGGGTGATGCCGATAAGAGCGGTCAACGCACACAGCAGCAGTAGTGTTGGTCCGGGCGGCCAGGGGGCGGGGAGTACGCGGCTCCAGTAAGTGTGAAGCTTGCCATGTGGTTTCAGTCGGTGATGAAACTGTTGAAACAGCAGCAGGGTAAACAGCAGTACAGCCACTGACCAAAATATCGGAGCCAGTTGAGGTGAGGCGGTGGTGAGTCCTCGGCCGGTGAAGTATCCGGGCAGCAGATACAATGGCGCCCAACCCAAAGCCGAGATCAGGTTGAAGAAGGTGAAAGCCAGGCCAGGCATGCCGCAGCTGCCGGCCACAAACGGAATGACAGGACGAATCGGACCAACAAACCGACCGGTGACGATACTGAGCCCGCCCCAGCGCCGGAAAAATGCTTCGCCCCGTTGCAGCCATTCGGGGTGTCTTTGCAGCCAGTCAAGGCGGCGGATGGGTGTGGCGGAATGGCGCCCCAGTAGAAAGCTTATTCCATCACCACACACCGCGCCCGTGAACGCTGCCAGAAGACAGACCCACGGTGACACTCCTGCTGAGCCGGCCATGACAGCCAATGCAAACAGCAGGGCAACACCGGGCAGCAGCAGGCCGACAAAAGCCAGAGATTCCAGCATCGCAATCAGGGCAATCAGCACCACAATGCTTGTTGGTGTCAGTGGTAATGCCTGTAGCAATGACTCAAGCAAAATGACTCCTCGTGCTAAAAGGACAGGACAGCACTGCGTCGAGTGCGGTCGCTCTGATATAATCGCAGCCAGATGCTGGTGATACCAGCAATGCCTCACTTAACGGAAGGGTGCGATGAACGAAATCATCCTGCTGACAATTTCCGGTGACGACCGTCCGGGCGTGACCTCGGCTATCACCGGGATCCTCGCCCGCTATCATATCAATATCCTTGATATCGGCCAGGCGGTCATTCACAACACGCTCTCGCTGGGTATCCTGATTCAGGTGCCGAAAGAGTCCGAGTCGTCTCCTCTATTGCGGGATGTTCTGTTCAAGGCACATGAGATGAACATGCTGGTGCGTTTTGAGCCAGTGGATGACGCGGCCTATGAACACTGGGTCGAAGGTCAGGGCAAGTCGCGCCATATCATCACTCTGTTGGCACGACGCATCAGTGCCGAGCACATTGCACGTGTGACCGCCATTGCCGCCGACCATGGCCTGAATATCGATAATATCAGCCGTTTGTCCGGGCGTATCTCACTGCAGGATGAAGGTGCGCGTCAGACTCGCGCCTGCGTCGAGTTCTCAGTGCGTGGGCTACCGGCTGATGCCGCTGCGCTGCGTGAAGAGTTCCTCAAGACGGCCAGCGATATGGATGTGGATATCGCCTTTCAGAAGGATGATATTTTCCGTCGTAACCGGCGTCTGGTGGTGTTCGACATGGATTCGACTCTGATCGAGGCCGAGGTAATCGATGAGCTGGCGAAAGAGGTAGGTGTCGGTGAGCAGGTGATTGAGATTACCGAAGCCGCCATGCGGGGTGAAATCGACTTCAACGAGAGCTTCCGCCGCCGCGTGGCGCTGCTCAAAGGGCTGGATGCCTCGGTTCTTGAACGCATTGCCGAGCGCCTGCCTTTGACTGAAGGCGCAACTGAGCTGGTGGGGCATCTGAAGGCGTTGGGCTTCAAGACCGCCATCCTGTCAGGTGGGTTTACCTATTTTGGTCACTTCCTGCAGCAGAAGCTCGGTTTTGACTATGTGTATGCCAACGAGCTGGATATTCGCGATGGCAAGGTAACCGGTGAGGTGGTCGGTACCATCGTCAACGGCGAGCGCAAGGCTCAGCTGTTGCGTGAAATTGCTGAAAAGGAGGGTGTGCGACTGGAACAGACCATCGCCGTAGGGGATGGCGCCAATGACTTGCCGATGCTGTCCATCGCTGGTTTGGGGATCGCCTTCAGGGCCAAACCGCTGGTGCGTCAGAGTGCCAAGCAGGCAATATCGACACTTGGGCTGGACGGCATTCTGTACCTGATCGGTTTTCGGGACCGCGACAGCCTGCTCTGAGCAGGCTGTCGTTGACGCTCCTATCCTTCAAAGAAATCGTAATCCATCTGCTCCCGCGGGGGTTGCAGATAGTGCCCCTGAACCAGATGAACACCGGCGCTGAACAGGTCGCTGATCACACGGGTTTCTTCAACCAAAGGGGCGATGATCAGCTTGTTCTGCTGTTTCAGTGGGGCCAGCATTTCCTCAAGTGATTCCATGGTCAGGTTGCGATTCTGCAGGTCCTGAATGTAGGAACCATCCAGCTTGATAAACTCAGAATCCAGCTCCTTGCGTACATGTTCCGAGTTGGGTGAGCTGCCGAAATGTTTCAGGCATACCTGGCAGTGCAGTTGCTGAATGGCACGGGCAAAATGTCGTGCCGCAATCAAATCAACCGCAGCATCACTTTCGCTGATTTCGAATACCAGGTATTCGGCGGGTACGTGGCTTCTGCGCAGCTCTTCTCCCAGCCACTGCACCAGCTCTGCGCTACGCAGCGAGGGGCCGGATAGGTTGATCAGCAGGTGTGTGCGCTTCTCAGTGTTCTGCTTGCTGCTCAACTCCGACAGTGCTCGCTTGATGACCCAGCGGTCCAGCTCAACCAGTACCTCAGGCTCTATCGCCTGGGCGATGAACGCATTGGGAGAGATTTCCTTGTCACTGTCACTCATCAAGCGCAGCAGTACCTCGTAATACTGGGTCGGCGTTTCCAATCGTAGCGGTACGACCGGCTGGTACAGAAGTCGGAATCGGTCCATCTTGAGCGCGTTGAGCAGGCGTTTGCTCATTTTGGCATCGCTGCTGGAGAGCAGCGTCTTCTCTTCCTGATACAGACTGACACCATTGCCGGGCCGGTTACCGTGATGCAGGCTCTCGGCCATCATGCGAGCGCGGGAAACCAGCTCTACTGGCGTCGGAGCGCTGTCGTTGATGACGACTATACCTACTGACAAGGTGGTGTGGATGGCCGTGTTCTGTACTTGGCAGATATGGCTGCTGACGGCGTGGCAAAGCTGCTCTCCAATGTCGACAGCCTTGTTGGGGTCGGCGGTGTGCAGAATGATGGCAAAACTGTTGTCATCCAAATGGGACAGCAGGTGGGCGCGGCTCACTTTCTGTTTCAAAATGCTGGCGATATCACGCAAAATGAGATCAACCCCGTCAATGCCAACTTCGGTTCGAATCACCTCCAGATGATCCAGTGTCAGTAGCATCAGGTTGCGGTCCTGCCCACCGCGGCGGGCGTTATTGCAGGCAACTTCCAGTGCACGCATGAATGCCTGATGGTTGTTCAGGCCGCTGATCGGATTTATGTCGCGGAAAATTTCTTCCGATGCGTTGAAATCGGTGATGATCTCGACCTCAAGGCAGGGACGTCCATCGTATTCGGATGGCGCGAAGCTGAAGCGGGCCTCGAAGCGGGTATCGTCTGGTCTCTGGGCGGTGAGGTTGCGCTGCAATGCAGAACTGCTGTGATCGCACTCTCGCAGTATCTGGTCCAGATCATCCCTGAAGCGCTCTTCAAGCAGCTGACGCAGTGAGTGTTCGAGCAGGTGCTCTGCATTATCATAACCGAATAGGTGGGCAAAACTTTTGTTGGCATGCAGGATCAGGCCGTTATGCAGCATGCATATTGCCGAGGATGAACTTTCTACCAGTGTCTGATTGCGTTGCTGCAGCTGTGCCAGTCGGTTCTGTGTGTTACGCAGTTCACGGCGTGTTTGCAGCTGGGCGTACACTCGGTTCAGCTCGAGCAGCAGTAATTCGTGGTTACGTTCGGGAAGCATCGCTTGTACACCGATGCCAAGCCAGTGGGTTGGGTCATGGTATTCATGACCTGGCGACAGCAGTATCACCGGTATGTCACGGTTAAGACGATTCAACAGATCCAAGGCCTTGGCGGGGGTCAGTTCTGTGCTGTAGTGATCCTTGCTGGCAAAGATCAGCAAGTCCCAAGAGCGCTGACTGAGTACATTCAGCAGCTCGTCAGAGCCTTGTACAGATTGGCCGCGAGGCGAAAAATGGGCTGTTCTGAGGGTGGTCAGCAACTGGTCCATCTGGATGCCATCACAGGCGGCAAACAGCAGGTTTATGTTGCGAGCATCGTGTTGAGCCTGACTGGCCAGTGCATGTAATAGCTCGTCCGTGGAACCACTCATGTTGTATACCTGAAGTAACGGGGGATCATTAGTGCCCCATATTAACGACAAATGAATGCCGTGTCAGGTCTGTGAAAAATCAAGAAAGTGGGAGGATATGGAGCAGGATGGCAGGGGTAGGAGGATTCGAACCTCCGCATGCTGGAATCAGAATCCAGTGCCTTACCGCTTGGCGATACCCCTGTAAAGAATGGTGGCAATGGCGGGACTCGAACCTGCGACCCACGCATTATGAATGCGTTGCTCTAACCAACTGAGCTACATTGCCACAAATGGCAGGGGTAGGAGGATTCGAACCTCCGCATGACGGGATCAAAACCCGTTGCCTTACCGCTTGGCTATACCCCTGGATCTGAAAGCATGGTGGCAATGGCGGGACTCGAACCTGCGACCCACGCATTATGAATGCGTTGCTCTAACCAACTGAGCTACATTGCCATAAGCTTTCAAGGCCGCGAATTATTCCCTGTTTTCGTAACGCTGTCAACGGCTTGAAAGCAAGGAAGTTTAAAAAAACGGGAGGTGTGTGTGGCAAACTGCTGACAGGCGGGGCATTGCGGTTACCATGCCCCATTAATAGACGTTTCGGAGATGATCACGGTCTTATTCGGCGTATATATCAGTCGCTTTTAATCGCACAGTATGGCCTGGTGTTTCCCCGAAGTACTGGCGATAGGCTTTGGAGAAGTTACTGGCATGACTATAGCCCACCGCAGCTGCAACCATCTTGATCGGAGCCCCTTTCTGCTCGATCAGCACCCGTGCGTGTTCCAGTCGCTCACGGCGCAGAAATTCTCTGGGAGAGCACTGTGCTGATACCTGAAACAGTTGGGTGAGCTGGCGCCGGGTAATGCCGAAGCGTTGGCATATATCATCTGTCTTAAGTGGAGCATCCAGGTTGCCGCGGATGTAACCTGTCAGACTGTCAAATATATGCTCACCCCAGAGTGGGGCTCTGTCTGCGCCCTCTGTGTCGCTTGCCATTATTGTCCGAGCTACCTCCGCCAGAATAGACATGGAAATCCCCTCCAGTGCAATCTCCTGAAGCGGGTCGGATACGCTGGTACTGGGGGCAAAAACATTGGTTAACAGGCTGCGCAGGCGGGTGTTGACCGGTACTTCACGGCTGACGACACCAGACTCAGGAAATGACGAAAAGCAGGATAAAGCACCGGGCAGTGCCTCACCAAGCTGCTTGTGAAGGCCGGATATTTTACCGGCTACCCCGATATGTCGAAGCGTCTGTCCGCCTTTCATAAGAAAACGGGTGCCATTATCACGCACGCGGTAGACGATGCCGGATTGCGGAGTGATCTCATATTGTTTGCCATCCGGGGTTTCCAGCAGCATTTCGCCGCTTAACAGGAGCACGCTGCAGAGCAGGTTGGGCAGTTCGGTCTCGGCCGCACTGGTGTCGATTACACAGTCGCGCTGGACCCTGAATTCGGACCGATAAAGCCGCAGCAAATCATTGAAATCATAGCGTTGCAGGCGCCCCATGCCGCTGCCCTCCGGCAGTGGAAAGTCCTGGGCTTCAAAATCCCAGAGAGCATGGCTATCGCTGTTCAAGTGTTCAAAAGCATCATTGTTTTTATTCATGGCGGGCCAAAGGCTGAGTCAGTTGGGGGCAAAACCACACAGTCGTTTTTTACGCTACCAGAACTTACTGAGTGTTCAAAACGCATAAAAGTGCGCGAAAATCATAAAACACGATGCTTGAAGTAAAAATCAGTCACATGCATCGTTTAACGATGTCCACTTATCGCAAGCCGACACCTTTCGTATTGAATGATGCCTCGCTGCAGGCCGCTGCTCAGCCCTGGCTTGATCTGGAAATACACCAGTTAAGCGCGGGGTGTTACCAGGGCGAGTGTGCAACGCTGTCACTGAATGGTATGCACCTTGTACATGAGCGCCAGAACCAGATAGTGCACAAAAGCGGCATCACTCAAGGTAACCTGTGTGCGATTTCCATTGCAAAAACGGTTGCTCCGGGAATGCGCTTCTCCCAGTTTTTAAACCCGATGGATTCCTGGCTCTATTTTTTGCCCAAAGAGACAGAGCTAGATATCCGGGTGATGCCGGAAAGCGAAACCTTCTACCTCTGCTTTGATCAGGACTGGTTACTGAGAGGCGCGCAGATACTTAACCAGCATGAAGGGGCAAAGCACCCGGCTGCTCCCCAGGCGTTCCATAGTCGACATACGGCCAGGCTTATGGCCGATTTCAACGCACTCATTCACCACAGCAGCCCGGCAAGGCTGATGCAGTCAGACAACTGCGCCCGGCTGCTGAGGGACAGTGTTGTCATCGCGCTCAGCCAGGCAACCGTGATCGATACCGGTGTCTGCCGCAGCGTCCGTGCCGGCTGGCGAGCCCAGCGGCTCGTTTCGACCGCCCGAGACTACATGGATGCCTGCCTGCAAGTGGGGCATGTGCCCTCCATTACCGATATTTGCGCCACCACAGACGTGTCGGAACGTACGCTGCAGTATGCCTTTCGCAGCACCATGCAGCTCACCCCCATTGCCTATCTACGTACGCTCAGGCTCAACCGGGTACGTGCAGAGCTGTTAATCGCACTGCCGGCCCACACAACTGTCACCCGGGTCGCCATGCGCTGGGGCTTTGTCCATCTGGGCGAGTTTTCCCAAGAGTACAAGCGCCTGTTCGGGCAGCGGCCATCCGAAACCCTCGCACAACGCCCGGATTAATCCTAAGGGCAGGCGTTGTTTGCGGATATCCGATAGTGGGCCAACAGCCGTTTGACGATAATCAAATATTAAAACTCGAGCCAGCCATTGGGCCATCAAGCGTTTACAGGGAGGTAATTATGAATCACGCCTATCGTGTTGTCTGGAATCAAGCGCTTCAGGTCTGGATGGCGGTTGCCGAGATCAGCCGCCGCAAGGGTAAAACCAAAGCCTCTGTCCTGCTCAGCGGCCTGTTGCTGGGTGCATCGCCCGCCAGCGCGGTAGAGGAAACCTTCACGGCGGCGTCCGGGAACTGGTCGGATGGTGGCAACTGGGCGGACGGTTCGGCACCGGTGTCTGGTACGGACCTGCAGCTGAACTTCGAATATGTCGATTATGACAACGGCTATGAGTCGATCCATGATATTGGCGATCTAACCGTGAACAGGCTGAGCTTCTCCACCTCGAACCCGGTTTTCCCATTTATTGACGTCGATGCGGCTAGTGTGGATGACAAACTCACTTTTGCCGGGGTAAACGCGACGATTGATATGTCATCACCTTCGGAAGCCAGCTTTGAAGTATATATTAACCCTGAGGTAGTGCTCGATAGCACCCTTACGGTGGCTACCAGTGATTCAGCATCGAACAATACTGTCCTTGTTGCTGGCGGCATATCGGGGGTCGGTGGACTCACGGTTTCAGAGGGCGTGGCTGTTCATCTGGCCGCCAATGATAGCGGGCTTTATACCGGCGACACCACCATAGAAGCGGGCGGGATTCTAGTGAATGCTTGGCGCACGCCCAACGCTCTTAGTGCTGCATCCCGACATATCGTCAATGGCGAGCTCAGATTGCTCGAGTCTGGCGCCATCGGTGGTCTTGAAGGCAGTGGTCAGGTGACAATAGATGACGGGAAAAGCCTGGAAGTTCGCGCCCTGAATACCGACTCTGTTTTCTCTGGCGTTATAAGTGACTACTCAGACTCCGGTAGTCTCAATAAAACCGGCAGCGGCACTCTGACGCTCACCGGTGCCAACACCTACACCGGCGGTACCACCATTTCCAATGGCACCCTGGCCGTGCGCAATGGCGGCAGTATAAGTCATGGGGCGACAGGACTAACGGTGGGAGACGTCGCTGGTCAGGCCGGGGTTCTGGAGATCGGGGCGGATAGCTCCGTGACGAGTCACCGGTCCTATATTGGCAATACCGGCGTAGTTCGTGTTGGTGGCAGTGGTGCGCGATGGGAGGTGATGGATGGGCTCTATATAGGACAAGACGGCGAAGGAACCCTGGAGCTCCACGATGGCGGTGAGGTTGATATCACTGGAGAGCTGTACGTGGGGAGTAATGCTCCAGGCGTAGCTAGCCAAATCATCGTGGATGGCTCCGGGTCGGTTCTCAGAGGGGAGAAGTTGAGACTGGGAAACAGTGACACCCTGACCCTGGCAAGCGGTGGCTTAGCATCCCTTAATGATGGCAGTGGTGAGGTTCGTTTTGAGGGTAACTGGTCGACCAGTGGCACTCTGAATTTCGGCACCTACAACCTGGGGGAGGCCACCACGGCTGGCGTTCTACAAGCCGGCAGCATCAAAGCGGTGTACGGACTTAGCATCCTCAATTTTAACCAGACCGATACCCTGAATTTGGAGGCCGATATTCTTGAGCACACGGGAACGGCCAGCGTTAACCAGCGTGGCACAGGTACCACCATTCTGACCGGCATGAACAGCTATTCGGGAGACACCACCATCTCCGATGGCACCCTACTGGTCAATGGCTCTATCGCCAACTCACAGACTATTGTCAGTGGCGGCGTGTTGGGTGGCAGCGGATCGGTTGCGGGTGTGATGCTCAATGGCGGCAGCCTGGCCCCCGGTAACTCCATTGGCACGCTCAGCACCGGTGATGTGACCGCCAACACCGGTTCCACACTGCAATTCGAGGTGGACAGTGCCGGGGCTTCGGACACTCTGGCGGTGGTCGGTGGGGTGACCCTGAACGATGGTGTGATTATTGACATCATCGCTCTGGGTGCACTAGGCAGCCTGCCAATCCATAGTCAGCACACCCTGATCGATAATGATGGGGCTGATCCCATCGCTGGCAGCTTTACTCCGGATGTAGGCAGACTCGGCAGTGACGGTGAACTGTTTTCTGTTATTTTCAAGACAGGCGGGGATGGCAACGACCTGACGGCTGACAGCTACCGTACTGGCCTGACACTCGCCGATGGCGCAACCTTCAGTGATGACCAGGCCTTCCCGGATCACTTCCCCGGTTTTACGTTTACCGTAGAGGGCGCAGACAGTGCCACCTTTAGCGGCATTCTGGGAGAAAGCTCCACGCCGGTATCCCTGAGCAAACAGGGCACCGGCACCCTGACTCTGACCGGTGCCAACACCTACACCGGCGAAACCCGTATCGCCAACGGCACCCTGTTGGTCCGGGATGGCGGCAGCATCAGCCATGGCGGAGCGCGGCTGTATGTGGGCGATACGGCCAGCCAGACCGGCACCCTGGAGATCGGGGCGGGCAGTTCCGTGACCAATCACCGGTCCTCTGTCGGCTTAGGCGGTACCGGGGTGGTCCGTGTCAGCGGCAGCGGCGCGCAATGGCGGCTGACAGACGAGGTCTATATGGGAGAATCTAGCGAGGGCACCCTGGAGGTCCATGATGGCGGTGAAGTGGATGTCGTCCACGGGCTGGTTGTTGGGAGTCAACCGGGTGTCACTGGTCGGGTCACCGTGGACGGCACCGGGTCGAAGCTCAAGGCGTCGCAACTGTTCCTGGGCCGCAATGGAAACGGCACTCTGACCCTGGCGAGCGGCGGGACGGCTTCTATCGATGGGGGCGGTGGGGATGTTCTTCTCGGGGACTTTGCCGGTGCCCAGGGCACTCTGAATTTTGGCGCCTACGACCTTGCTGATCCGACCACTGCGGGAGTGCTCGACGCTGACCGTCTCCGAATCGGCAATGCCTTTTCTGGAGGTACGGGTACCATCAACTTCAACCAAACCGACACCCTGACCCTGGAGGCCGATATCGTAGACAACTCCACCGGAACGTCCAGCGTCAACCAGCGCGGTACCGGCACCACCATCCTCACGGGGGCCAATTCCTATTCCGGTGACACCACCATCTCCGATGGCACCCTGGTGGTCAACGGTTCGATAGCGAACTCCCATATCCTGGTCAATGGCGGCTCCCTGGGTGGCAGCGGGTCGGTGGGTCAGGTGACGGTCAACAGCGGTACCGTCGCCCCGGGCAACTCCATCGGCACGCTCGCGGTGGGCGGCGACTGGACCCTGGGGGCAGGTGCCACCTACCGGGTGGAGCTGACGGGCGGCGGCACCACCGCCGGCACCCACAACGACCTGGTGGATGTGGCCGGTAGTGCCACCATCGAGGACGGCGCGCTGGTTCATGTAACACCGGAGAACGGCACCGACAATGGTTCGACCAACTATGCCGATGGCGCCCGCTACACCGTGGTTCAGGCTGCCGGTGGCCTGACCGTTAACGGCAACCAGGCCGTGACCGATGACTACGCTTACCTGGATTTCCGTACCGATGATGACGGCAATGCCTATTACCTGGTCAGTGACCTCACCGTGGTGACGCCCCCACCGGTGCCTGATCCGGAACCCGAGCCTGATCCGGAACCGGAGCCTGAACCTGAACCTGAACCTGAACCTGAACCAGAGCCCGAGCCCGAGCCCGAGCCCGAGCCCGAACCCGAGCCAGAACCCGAACCCGAACCCGAACCCGAACCCGAACCCGAACCCATCCAGAGCTTCTGCCTGGATGGCATGTCCGGCAATCAGTGCAGCACCGGTGACAGTGCCTTTAGATTGGCGGAGGGGCATCCGCTCTATGATCAGATTCTGAATATGAGCGAAGCCCAGGCAAATGCGGCGCTGAATGCGTTGTCGGGTGAGCTGCATGCCAGTGCTCGCACCCAGTTGGTGACCCAGAGCGATGGTATCCGTCTGGCGGCACTGGAGCGGCTGCAGTCCACATCACAGCAAGCGGGTACCGGACTCTGGTTTGACATGCTGTACAGCGACGCTGAACTGAATGGCAACAGTGGCATCGCTACACTGGATAGCCAAAGCCGGGGGCTGTTGCTGGGCGCGGATGGCTACCTGCAAAACGGCTGGCGCCTTGGGGTACTGGGTGGCTATCAGGACAGCGATATGGACCTTTCTGCGCGGATGTCGTCTGCCGAGGTGGATAGTCTGTATCTGGGCGTCTACGCCTCACGCCACTGGGATAACAATTGGCACCTCAGTCTTGGGAGCACGTTTGGGCAGCACCAGTTGCAAACGCAGCGCCATGCGGTGGGCCAGATACTGAAAGCCGATTATGACGCCAGCAGTTGGCAGGCTTTTGCCGAAACCGGCTATCGCTTCGAGTCCGACACCGGCTGGGTACAGCCGTTTGTGGGCCTGTCCTGGCTGAACCAGCGTAATGATGCGTTTAAGGAATCAGGTGGCTCGGCGGCTCTGGCGGTGGAACGCACGGAGTCGAATACCGGTTTTGCCAATGTTGGTGTACGTGGTGGTGCAGAACTGGGCGCGGACCCCTTGCCGGTGCGTGTACAGGGCTCTATCAGCTGGCGCCATGCTGTTGAGGATATTGACACGGTCAGTGAGCACCGCTTCCTGGGGGGCGACAGCCGTTTCACGATCAAGGGCGC
>NZ_FNRJ01000034.1 GCF_900107855.1 Marinobacterium iners DSM 11526
TGTCAGGCGCATCTTCTGAATCAGCTCAACCCACTGTTTCGGCATCTGCCTCGGTGAGGCGTGGGGGCGGCTGGATGCTGACTCAAGACCAGCGTCACCAGCCTCTCGATAGCGAGCAAGCCACTTATACACCGTGCGCCTACTGATGCCGAACGTGTGGGCGATATCTTTGATGGATTGTTGCTGACGTATGGCGCGATCAACGATCAGGGCTCGAATATGGGGCGTGGTTCGTGCATTCTTATGGGGGTTGTTCATGTCGGTTGTTCTGTGCTGTTTGTTTGGCGATAACCAGCATCTCGAACTTAACCGGCGTGAACAACCTCCTTAGCACCCACATCTAGCCTGCTCATTTTCCATTTGGCAACACGGCAGCCCTTTCGTCATTGAGCACGGGTGGCTGCGCACTGGCCTGGCGCTTAGCGGTCAGTCTTTGTGCATATCAACACGGTTTTGCTCCTGTTCGAGCCGATATCCGCGATCCCCCCGGATTCATGTATACACCCTCTGCAAATATGGGATAAAGAATGGCACTGGCTGGATAGTGACCACTGGCACCGCCCTCTAATCTGAGACAAACAATAA
The DNA here is from genome assembly GCF_900107855.1 of Marinobacterium iners DSM 11526. Taxonomy (GTDB): domain Bacteria; phylum Pseudomonadota; class Gammaproteobacteria; order Pseudomonadales; family Balneatricaceae; genus Marinobacterium; species Marinobacterium iners. Next base: position 586 of record NZ_FNRJ01000034.1, read on the forward strand.
GGAGGGCATCGCCATGCAAGACAATCTGATAGCAAAAGTGGGCGGCATGATGGAGGTCGATAAAGAAAAAGGCCTGTATCGCGGTCGTCGCGACATGTTCACCGATCCCGAGCTGTTCGAACTGGAGATGAAACACATCTTCGAAGGCAACTGGATCTATCTGGCGCACGAAAGCCAGGTTGCCAACCCGAATGACTACTTCACCACCTATATCGGCCGTCAGCCAGTGGTCATAACCCGCAACAAGGATGGCGAGCTGAACTGCTTCATCAACGCTTGCAGTCACCGTGGCGCTGTGCTCTGCCGCAAGAAGAAGGACAACAAGGCTGTCTTCACCTGCCCGTTCCATGGCTGGAGTTTCAATAATTCCGGCAAGCTGGTCAAGGTCAAGGATCCCAACGATGCGGGTTACCCGGATTCATTCAACTGCGAAGGCTCACATAACCTGAAAAAGGTCCGCATGGAAAACTATCGCGGTTTCCTGTTCGGGTCACTCAATGACGACGTCAAACCACTGACCGAGCATCTGGGTGAAGCTGCCAAGATCGTCGATATGATCGTTGACCAGTCACCGGAAGGCCTGGAAGTGGTGCGTGGCTCTTCCACCTATATCTACGACGGTAACTGGAAGTTGCAGGCTGAGAACGGTGCCGACGGTTACCACGTCTCCGCTACGCACTGGAACTACGTTGCCACCACGGCGCGCCGCAAGGCCGGCATGTCCGCTGATGACGTCAAGGCGATGGATGCCTCCACCTGGAACAAGCAAAAGGGCGGGTTCTACGCCTTTGAACATGGCCACATTCTGCTGTGGATGAACTGGCCCAACCCGCAGGACCGTCCGCTGTATGAGCGTCGTGACGAGTTGGTAGAGAAGTTCGGCGCTGATCGTGCTGACTGGATGATCGGCAACCTGCGCAACCTCTGCCTGTACCCGAACGTATTCCTGATGGACCAGTTTAGCTCGCAGATCCGTCACTTCCGTCCGATCTCCGTCGACAAGACCGAAGTCACCATCTATTGCATCGCACCCAAGGGCGAGAGTGCCGAAGCGCGTGCGCATCGTATCCGTCAGTACGAAGACTTCTTCAACGCCTCAGGCATGGCAACTCCGGACGATTTGGAAGAGTTCCGCGCCTGTCAGGAAGGCTTCAAGGGCATGAACCTGCCCTGGAACGACATGTGCCGTGGTGCCGAGCACTGGATTGACGGTCAGGATGAAGGTGCGAAGAAGATCGATGTGCATCCGGTGATGAGCGGCGAGAAGGTCGAGGACGAAGGTCTCTACATCGTTCAGCATCACTACTGGCAGAAAGTGCTGGCCGAAGCGGCACGCAAGGAAAAGGGGGAGTAAGCCATGACTATCAGCTACGACGAAATTCGTGATTTCCTGCACTCTGAACAGCGTGCGCTGGATGACAAGGACTATGACAACTGGCTGGAGCACTACGACAAGGGTGCCGAGTTCTGGGTGCCGAGCTGGGATGTGGACGGTGAATTGACCGAAGACCCGCAGTCCGAAATCTCTCTGATCTACTATGCCCGTCGTGATGGTCTGGAAGACCGTGTTTTCCGCATTCGTACCGACCGCTCCAGTGCCAGTTCGCTGCCGGAGCCACGCACCCAGCACATGCTGAGCAATCTGGAAGTGTCCGCCGCATCGGATAATGACGCCGAAGTGCGCTACAGCTGGATGACCAATAGCGTGCGCTACAACGCCGTGGATACCTATTTCGGTACCGCGTTTGTCACTCTGATCCGTGACGAAGACGGCAAGCTGAAAATCAAACGCAAGAAAGTCGTGCTGAAGAACGACTATATCCACCACGTTGTGGATATCTATCACCTCTGATCCCGGCCCAACATAACAAGTGTCCCTCGGGGTGTTATCGACACCCCTGAAGGGGACCGAGGTAGCACACAATGTATAAAGTAGCGCTCAACTTTGAAGACGGTGTAACCCGCTTCATTACGACCTTGCCGATGGAAACGGTGGCCGATGCCGCTTATCGTTCCGGGCTCAATATCCCGCTCGATTGCCGTGACGGTGCCTGTGGTACCTGCAAATGTCACTGCGAATCGGGCAGCTATGAGATGGATGGCTATATCGAGGATGCGCTGTCCGATCAGGAAGCGGAGCAACAGTACGTGCTGACCTGTTGCATGATTCCGGAATCGGATTGTGTGGTTACCGTGCCGGCCTCGTCTGAAGTTTGTGTGCGCAGTCAGCAGGCGGATGTGCATGCCAAGCTCACCGATATCAACCGTCTGTCTGATTCCACCCTGTCATTCACCGTCGCCGGTGATCAGGTGCGTGCCATGCACTTCCTGCCGGGGCAGTACGTCAACGTACAGGTGCCGGGGACCGATCAGTCCCGTGCCTACTCCTTCAGTTCCATGGTTAACCAGTCTGACGAATCGGTCTCTTTCCTTATCCGTGTTGTACCTGAAGGTTTGATGAGCACCTATATGGCCGAAAAAGCCAGTGTCGGCGACAGCATCACTCTGCGCGGTCCTTTCGGCAGTTTTTACCTGCGCGATATCAAGCGTCCGGTGTTGATGTTGGCCGGCGGTACCGGTCTGGCACCCTTCCTGGCAATGCTGGAGAAGATTCAGCAGGTCGGTAGCTCGTACCCGATCCATCTGATCTACGGCGTCACCCACGACACCGATCTGGTGGAAATGGACAAGCTGGAAGCCTTTGCAGCGGCCATCGACAATTTCACCTTCAGTGCCTGCGTCGCCTCTGAAGAGAGCAGCTGGCCGCAGAAAGGTTATGTCACCAACCACATGGAACCCGGTCATCTGCATGACGGCGATGTGGATATCTACCTCTGTGGTCCGCCGCCGATGGTAGAAGCAGTGAACAGCCATATGCAGGAAAAGGGCATTCAGCCGGCCAGCTTCCATTATGAAAAGTTTGCAGCCAGCAAGTAAGGACGATTCCATGAGAGCTGAACGTTTCGAAAACAAGGTGGTTGTTGTCACCGGCGCGGCCCAGGGAATTGGTCGTGCCGTTGCCCTGCAGATGGCCGCCGAAAAAGCCAGCCTGCTGCTGGTAGACCGCTCCGAGATTGTTAAAGAAGTGGCCGAAGAAGCGCTGGCCGCCGGTGCCGTTGATGCCCAGATCATCAATGCGGATCTGGAGCAGTATGCAGGGGCCTGCAAGGCGGTGGATGCGGCTGTGAGCCATTTCGGTCGCATCGATATTCTGGTCAACAACGTGGGTGGTACCATCTGGGCAAAACCCTATGAAGCCTACGAAGAAGAACAGATCGAAGCCGAGATTCGCCGTTCTCTGTTCCCGACGCTCTGGTGCTGTCACGCCGTGCTGGCACAGATGCAGAAACAGCAGGGCGGCGTGATTGTCAACGTGTCCTCCATCGCAACCCGAGGCCTTAACCGTGTGCCCTACGCTGCGGCCAAGGGCGGTGTGAATGCGATGACCGTTTGCATGGCGTTTGAGAATGCCAGGCACGGTATCCGGGTCAATGCGGTGGCGCCGGGTGGAACCGATGTGGGTGAGCGACGCATTCCGCGCAATAATGACACCATGAATCAGCAGGAGAAGGACTGGTACCAGACGATTGTCGACCAGACCATCGACTCGACCTTCATGAAACGCTACAGCGTCCCGGAAGAGCAGGCCAATGCCATACTCTTTCTGGCCTCGGACGAGGCCTCCTATATCACCGGTACCATATTGCCGGTGGGTGGTGGCGATCAGGGCTGACCTTTTTATCCAAACCAAGCAGGGCTACGGCCCTGCTTTTCCGTTTTATGCTGAGGAGAAACATGATGGCAACAAAAACAATAATCGTGCCTGAAGGAATGGAATTCATCCGTGACGAGATCGGCTACGCCCCGGCGGTGCTGGTCAATGACACGCTCTATATCGCCGGTCAGATCGGCCGCAACGATCAGCGTGAACTGGTCGCTGACAAGGAAGCACAGTTTGTGCAGGTGTTCGAAAACATGCAGCGGATACTTGAAACGGCGGGCGCCCGTTTCGAGGACGTTGTGGAAATCACCAGTTACCATACCGACATGCGTGACCTGCCGCTGTATATGGAAGTGCGCAACCGCTACATGAAAGGCTGCTATCCGGCTTGGACCGCGATCGGTGCAGCCTCCCTGTGCGGTGCGCCGGGCTATTTTCTGGAGGTGAAAGCGGTCGCCGTCATCGAGAGGGGGAATGAGTGATGCTGAAGGACCTTTCCATCTCGACCATTATTGCGGGCCTGATGGCCGTGCTGGTGTCCTACTCAGGGCCACTGGCGATCTTTTTTCAGGCGGCACAAAATGCCGGCATTTCGGTAGAGATGATGACCTCCTGGGTTTGGGCCATCTCCATCGGCGCGGCCGTCACCGGGATTGCACTCAGCCTGTGGTTTAAAATCCCGGTGATCACCGCTTGGTCGGCTCCGGGCACGGTACTGTTGGTGACGCTCTTTCCAGAGTTGTCTATCAACGAAGCGGTCGCGGCCTATATCACCGCTGCCGTGATCATCTTTCTGATCGGCATTACCGGGTTGTTCGACAAGGTGGTACAGATAATCCCGAAAGGGGTTGCTGCCGCCATGATGGCGGGTATCCTGTTCGACTTTGGTTTGGGGGCTTTTAGAGCGCTGGATTCCGTGCCATTGGTGACCAGTGTGATGATCTTCGGCTTTGTGCTGTTCAAGTTCCTAAGCCGCGCCTATTTTCTGGTACTGATGGTAGTACTGGGTGTGGTGTTGTCCGTCACCGCACTGGATGCCAATCTGAGCCAGCTGGAATGGCGACTGGCCAGCCCGATGTTGATTATGCCTGCATGGAGCTGGAGTTCCACTCTGGGGTTGGCGTTGCCGCTGGTCATTGTCAGCCTGACGGGTCAGTTTTTGCCGGGCTTTACCATCCTCAAGGCATCGGGTTATAGCTTCGCGTCCAGACCCATAGTGTCGATGCTGTCACTGGTGTCGATACCGACCGCGTTCTTTGGTGGCATTACCACGGTGATTGCCGCCATCACCGCCTCGATCTGTACTAGCCCCGATGCGCATGAAAATCCGGACAAACGCTATTGGGCCGGTGTCGCCAACGGCGTGTTCTACCTCATCGGCGGCATTCTGGCCGGCAGCATCGTGCTGTTCTTTACCAGCTTCCCCGGCGAAATGATCGCAATCATTGCCGGCCTTGCACTGCTGGGCGCCATCAGCAACAGTTTGACTGCCGCGCTGGAAGACAAGGCGCATCTGGATGCCTCACTCATCACTTTCATGGCGACTGCGTCGGGTGTCAGTATATTCGGAATTGGTTCAGCGTTCTGGGGGGTGGTGCTTGGATCGGCGGTATATGTCCTGCAGGGAGTGTTAAGGGCGCGACAGGCACGACTGGAAGAAGCGGTAAGTCAGCGCTGAGCAGCGATCTGATCCCATGTGCGGGATCACAAGTGCTCGGTTTTGGGTGTTTTATCCCGTTTTTGCAACGCTATACTGGATTTCACTCTAATGCACCGTCTTCAGTACAGACGGTGACTGTGTAATCCGACCATAAAAGTCCGCGACCTGATCAACCCGGTCGTAACAAACAAGGTGAGCCATGAAAGAGTTCAAACACTTTATCAACGGTGAGTATGTCGCCTCAGCCAGCGGCAAGACCTTCGAGAACCGTTGCCCGGTGGACAACAGCCTGATCGGTATGGTCCATGAAGCGGGTGAAGCTGAAGTCGATGCTGCGGTACGCGCCGCCAAGGCCGCGCTGAAAGGCCCCTGGAGCAAGCTGACTCAGGCCCAGCGTACCACGCTGCTGAACAAGGTTGCCGATCGCATCAACGAGCGTTTTGAAGAGTTTCTGGCAGCCGAGTGTCTGGATACCGGCAAGCCGCGCCATATTGCCAGTCATATCGATATTCCTCGTGGTGCCGCCAATTTCAAGGCGTTCTCCGAAACCCTCGCCAACCATCCGACTGAAGCGTTCCGCATGGATACGCCAGATGGGCAGGGCGCGCTGAACGTGGGTCATCGTACACCCAAGGGCGTCATCGCGGTTATCTCGCCATGGAACCTGCCGCTGCTGTTGATGACCTTCAAGGTTGGTCCGGCACTGGCCTGTGGTAACACCGTTGTGGTCAAGCCGTCTGAAGAAACGCCGGCCACTACCACCCTGCTGGGTGAAGTGATGAATGAGTGCGGCGTACCGCCGGGTGTATTCAACGTGGTGCACGGTTTCGGCCCCAACTCGGCCGGTGAATTCCTGACCACACATCCGTTGGTTAATGCGATCACCTTCACCGGTGAAACCCGTACCGGCGAGGCGATCATGCGTGCCGCTTCCGTTGGCCTGCGCAATATTTCCATGGAATGTGGCGGCAAGAACCCCGGCCTGGTGTTTGCAGACTGCGATATTGAGAAGGCGGTTGAGGGCACCATGCGCTCGGCTTTCGTCAACTGCGGTCAGGTGTGTCTGGGTACCGAACGTGTCTACGTTGAGCGCTCCATTTTCGACAAGTTCCTGTCGCGCATGAAGGAAGAGGTGGCCAAGCTGAAGCTGGGCCGTCCGGAAGATCCTGCTGCCAACTTCGGCCCGCTGGTCAGTCTGGAGCACCGTGACAAGGTCAAGTATTACTACGATTTGGCTCGTGAAGAGGGTGCAACGGTCGAAATTGGCGGTGGCATCCCGGACATGGGTGAAGAGCTGAACGGTGGAGCATGGATCGAGCCGACCATCTGGACCGGCCTGTCTGATGATGCCCGAGTGGTGCGTGAAGAGATCTTTGGCCCTTGCTGCCATATCCGTCCCTTCGATACGGAAGAGGAAGCGATCGAGCTGGCCAACGATACCGAGTACGGACTGGCATGCGCCATTTGGACTGAAAACTCTGCCCGTGCCGTACGTGTAGCCGAGCAGATGGAAGTGGGTCTGGCCTGGGTTAACTCCTGGTTCCTGCGAGATCTGCGTACCTCCTTCGGTGGCGCCAAGCAATCCGGTATTGGTCGTGAAGGCGGCGTACACGGATTGGAGTTCTATACCGAAACCAAAAACATCTGCATCAAGCTGTAAGGGATAGACAATGGATAAGCAACAGATTCAAGCCTGCGGCGACGAGCTTTACCAGGCAATGGTCGACCGCAAGCCGGTACGCCCGCTGACTGAACGCTTCAGCGATATCACCATTGATGACGCCTACCACATTTCCCTGCGCATGCTGGAACGTCGCATCGAAGCCGGCGAGCGTGTGATCGGCAAGAAAATCGGTCTGACCTCCAAGGCGGTGCAGAACATGCTCAAGGTGGGCCAGCCGGATTTTGGTTATCTGACAGATGCCATGGCCTTCAGCCAGGGTGAAGAGATGCCGATCTCCGAGCGCTTGATGCAGCCCAAGGCCGAAGGTGAGATCGCCTTTATCCTGAAAAAGGATCTGATGGGCCCCGGCATCACAAACGCCGATGTTCTGGCGGCCACCGACTGCGTTATTCCCTGCTTTGAGGTGGTGGACTCCCGTGTCGAGAACTGGGAGATCAAGATTCAGGATACCGTGGCGGACAACGCCTCCTGTGGTCTGTTTGTACTGGGTGATCGTGCGGTTGATCCGCGTAAGGTCGATCTGGCCACCTGCGGCATGGTGGTTGAGAAAAACGGTTCCATCATCAGCACTGGCGCCGGTGCCGCAGCACTGGGTAGCCCGGTGAACTGCGTGACCTGGCTGGCCAATACACTGGGTCAGTTCGGCATTCCATTGAAGGCCGGTGAAGTGATCCTGTCCGGCTCCCTGGTTCCGCTTGAGCCGGTTAAGGCCGGTGATTTCATGAGTGTCAGCATCGGTGGCATTGGCAGTGCGTCTGTCCGTTTCATCTGATCGGTCCCGTTGATTACAGGAATAAAAACATGAGCAAAAAACTCAAAGCGGTCATCATTGGCCCCGGTAACATCGGCACCGACCTGCTGATGAAAATGCAGCGCTCCGAGTGGATCGAGCCGGTCTGGATGGTGGGCATCGACCCTGAGTCTGAAGGCCTCAAGCGCGCTGCTGAAATGGGCATCAAAACCTGCGCCACCGGCGTGGACGGTATCCTGCCGCACATCATTGAAGACGATATCCGTGTCGCCTTCGACGCCACCTCGGCCTATGTCCATGCCGAGAACAGCCGCAAGCTGAACGAACTGGGCGTGATCATGGTTGACCTGACCCCCGCCGCCATCGGCCCGTTCTGCATCCCGCCGGTCAATCTG
>NZ_FNRJ01000017.1 GCF_900107855.1 Marinobacterium iners DSM 11526
TGCCGCCAGCGTTCAATCTGAGCCATGATCAAACTCTTCAGTTTAAAATCTTGTGAATTCAAAGCTGCAAGCAGCTTTTCATTCGGCTCAAGGTATTACACAACGCTAAATGAATATTCAGTTAGGTTGCTTGCCTTGATTAAGCTTTGTGTGCTCAATCCTGACAAGCGCCCACACATATTACCTGATCAATTTGTTAAAGAGCGGGCTTGGCCAACCGCACCGTTCGGTGCAACCTGTTGTCTCAAGCGAGGCGCGTATTCTACCGCAACCCGTTTCAGTGTCAACCGTTTTTTTCGTTTTCTGTTTCAGTGCTGAGCACTCAAACAACGATTCGGCAGTCACTCAAGAAGCGCAATGATGAACCAAAAAACCACTTAATTCAACATCTTACCACTTGCTCAATCGATCTGCCCTGAACCGTTTCCGGTGGGGCGTCTCAAGCGAGGAGGCGAATTCTACAGACACCACTAAGGGAGTCAACACCTGCGTGTAAAAAAGTTTCAGAAAGATGAAAGCAGCCAGTAGCAACGCCTAACCCCCCAAAAAAATAACGGACGCCGAGGCGTCCGTTATTTTTAGATACACTTGGTATTCAGCCACGCAGTCAGTGCAGGTAGAACAGGTGATGCTTTTTCTTGCCCAACTTGACTAGAAAGTACTTACCGAACCGAGCCGCATCGCGTGAAAACAACTTATCTGCCGCCATATTCTGATCCATACCGCATTCTTGATCATTGATCACGACCGCGTTGCGTTGCAGCACATCCTTTACCTGCTTGCCTGAAGCGGCCAAGCCAGCCTCAACCAATAGAGTTGTCAGCGGCAGGTCAGTCAACTCAGCTGGCACCTGTGTTGCCGGCAGCCCATCCTGCTCCAGCTGGGCATAATCCGCAGCACTCAATTGAGATAGATCACCCGAAAACAAAGCTTCAGTGATGCGACGAGCCGCCTCGAGGGCTTCTTTCCCATGGACCATCTCGGTCATCTGCTCTGCCAAAACACGCTGAGCCTCGGGCCGGCCTTCACGGGCACGGTCTTCCGCCTCTATCGCGTCGATCTCGGCGACGGACAGGAAGGTAAAGAACTTCATGAAACGGTAAACATCTGCATCAGGCGTCTGTAGCCAGAACTGATAGAATGCGTAAGGAGATGTCTTTTTCGCATCCAGCCACACCGCACCGCTTTCAGTCTTGCCAAACTTGGTGCCATCAGACTTTGTAATCAGAGGTAAGGTCAACGCATGAGTGGCAGCGCCATTCACTCTGCGTGTCAGCTCAATACCGCCAACAATATTTCCCCATTGGTCGGACCCACCGATTTGGAGCGTACAGTCATACTTCTGATTCAGCTGCTGATAGTCATAGGACTGCAGAATCTGATAGGTGAATTCGGTGAATGACAAACCTGAGCCTTCACGCTCTATACGCTGCTTGACCGACTCTTTTGCAATCATTTTATTGACAGTAAAGTGCTTGCCGATGTCACGCAGGAAGCTGAGTACATCAACACTGGCTGTCCAATCGTAATTATTGGCCAATATGGCCCCATCTTCACCGTCAAAATCAATGAACCGGCTGATCTGGGATTTGAGGCATTCACTCCATTGCTGAACGATTTCAGCTGAGTTCAGCTGGCGCTCCTGATCCTTGAAACTCGGATCACCAATGAGGCCAGTCGCCCCGCCGACCAGAGCGATAGGACGATGACCTGCCTGCTGAAAACGTTTGAGCATTAACAGAGGCACCAGGTGGCCCAAGTGCAAACTGTCTGCCGTGGGGTCAAAGCCGCAATAAAGCGTCACCGGCCCCTGAGACAGATGCTCGACCAGCTCTTCTTCATTGGTCGTCTGGGCAACCAGACCCCGGGCCTTGAGATCCTCAATCAAACTGTTTGCGTTCATACCGCCTGAATCCCTCTATATGGGTTGAGTGTAAGCCGATGGCGCATTCTAAACGCTCACAGGAATGTGAACAAACTCTATCCATTACCAACGTTCCACTGACACCCGACAAATATAAAAATGTTGAATTTCCGTTATACTCCGGTGTCAACGTCAGCGAATTTTCAAAATGACATGGGTGTGTTCGTGACCTCTTTTCTCCGTACTTTGCGCCAGCTTCCTCCGATACACATTGCCGCTGCCATGATTTGTATTGCGGTGATCAGCCTGATTTTCATTTTGATGCCAACTGAAGAGGCCGAAGCGATTAACCGGCCCATTTCACATCAGGAGCCCCCTGCCTCAATCACTGTTGACGACACATCACAACTTGTGGAACCCGATACACAAAATACTTCACCAACCTCAGTGGCACTCCCCATACCCACCGAATCCGAGGCCAGCATCCATCCAGCCGAAGCAGCAAGTCCGGCCGAAAACTGGGTCGAATACCGGATCCAGTCCGGGGACAACCTGACCTCTCTGTTCAAACGAGCAGGCCTCGGTCCGCGTGATGTGTATCGAGTGTCCAGTGCCGTAAGCGGAAGCAATGCTCTCAAGCAGCTGCGCCCCGGCGAACATATCTCTCTTCTTGTCGAAGATGGCCAATTGACAAAGCTGCGCCATGTTCGCAGTCGCTTGAGCAGCACCCTGCTCGTGCAAACAGAAAAAGGCTATGAAGTTGTGGAGGAAGAGCGCACACCAGAAAAGCGCACTGCGCACGCTCAGGGCCAGATAGAAAATTCGCTGTTCCTTGATGCCGCCCGTGCAGGTCTTTCTGATAAAGTCATAATGGAGTTGGCCTCGATCTTTGGTTGGGATGTCGACTTTGCGCTCGACATTCGGCGCGGTGACAGCTTCCAAGTGCTGTTTGAGGAAGAGTTTCTGGAAGGTGAAAAAATCGGGGACGGCAAAATTCTCGCTGCTCGCTTCGTTAACCAGGGGCAGAGCTACGAAGCCGTCCGTTATACGGACAGCAAAGGCGAGACCAACTATTTCACCCCTGATGGTCGCAGCATGCGCAAGGCATTCTTGCGATCACCCGTCGACTTCCGGCGTATCAGCTCGCACTTCAAACCGGAACGCTTCCATCCAGTATTGGGCAAGAGACGCCCCCACCGAGGGGTTGATTACGCCGCCGCCACCGGCACACCAATCAAGGCTGCCGGTGATGGCAAAGTCATTTGGCGAGGCACCAAGGGCGGATATGGCCGTACCATCATCATCCAGCACGGTGGCAATATTACAACGCTGTATGCGCACATGAGTCGCTACCAAAAGGGCGTCAACAACGGCAGTCGCGTCAAGCAAGGCCAGGTCATCGGTTATGTCGGCGCATCAGGCCTCGCCACCGGCCCACACCTGCACTATGAATTCCGCATTAATGGCACTCATAAGAACCCGCTCACTGTAGCCTTGCCTCAGGCTGAATCGGTTCCGGCAAACGAGATGAATGCTTTCAACTCCCAGACAGGCAGCATCATGGCCGAGCTGAATCAGCGAACCGACACCCGCCTTGCCCTGAATGAGCCTGAACAATGACAGACCCGGAGTTTTATATCGGACTGATGTCCGGAACAAGCCTGGACAGCATAGACGCGGTACTGGTTCGATTCACACCGTCGTTCGAACTCTGCTCGGCTTACAGCCACCCCCTGCCCAGTGAGCTGCGCCACCAGATCACCCAGCTGACGCAGCCCGGCAATGATGAGATTGAACAACTGGGGCGACTGGATATAGCGCTCGGTGGAATCTTTGCAGACGCAACCCTGTGTTTGTTGCAACAGGCCGGAGTATCGACTGACGCAATCAAGGCGATAGGCTCCCATGGCCAGACCGTTCGCCACCGGCCGGGGGCTGGCTTCAGCCTTCAGATTGGCGATCCAAACACGATTACAGAGCGCACCGGTATTACTACCGTAGCTGATTTCCGTCGCCGGGACTTGGCCGCTGGTGGTCAGGGCGCCCCACTGGTACCCGCCTTTCATGAGGCGTTATTCCGCAGTCCGATTGCCGACCGGATGATCGCCAACCTTGGCGGCATGGCCAATATTACCTTATTGCCAGCTGACCCGATGAGTCCGGTGCTGGGCTACGACACTGGGCCGGCCAATGTGCTGATGGATGGATGGATCGAGCACAACCAACTCGGCTGTTACGACAGGGACGGCGCTTGGGCTGCAACGGGTACAGTCGACACCAAACTGCTGAATGCCTTGCTTGCACACCCTTTTTTTCACGCTGCGCCACCGAAAAGCACCGGACGCGAAGACTTCAACCCGAACTGGCTCAACATCATGCTTGCTCAATTCAACCATGAGCAGGCCTCTGAAAACATACAGGCGACACTGTTGGAACTGACAGCCATCACCCTGTGTGACGCCATCCGCAGCCAGCTGCTAATCCAACCTGAAGTGTATCTGTGTGGCGGAGGCAGCCATAACAGTCGCTTGGTGGAACGCATTCGCGCCCGACTCTCAGATTGCCGAGTTGACAGCACAACTGCACTTGGGCTTGACCCTGATTGGGTTGAAGCAACCGCTTTTGCATGGTTTGCCATGCGGACCCTTCAACAGCAAACCTCAAGCCTGCCAGAGGTGACAGGTGCCAAAGGCCCTCGCATACTGGGCACTATCTGTCCGGCCTGAATTCCGAAATGCAAAACGCCAGCTCAGCGGCTGGCGTTTTGACTGACTGATCGGTACAGAGAGATCAAATCGAAAAGGAAGAACCACACCCACAGGTTGTAGCGGCGTTGGGGTTGTTGATCACAAACTGCGAACCCTGCAGCCCTTCCTTATAATCTACCTCAGCGCCAGCCAGATACTGGAAGCTCATCGGGTCAACGACCAACAGCACACCATCACGCTCTACGACTGTATCGTCATCAGCCGTATTTTCATCGAAGGTGAAACCATAGGAAAAACCGGCACACCCCCCTCCGGTGATATAAACCCGCAGCTTCAGATTGTCATTTTGCTCTTCATCAAGCAAACGTCTAACTTTTCGAGCTGCCGCCTCGGTAAACGCAAGCGGAGCATCCTGTGCAGTTTCACTCATAGTCACACCAAACCTTTTCAATGCCGCGCATTTTGACTAAACCAACCAAATTAGTCAAGTATTACGGCATCAGTGCGACCTGTTCGAGGCCTGAACGCTCCGGCAGATCAAACATCAGGTTCATGATCTGCACTGCCTGACCGGATGCCCCTTTGACCAGATTGTCGATAACCGACAGCACAACAACGACATCTTCCCCCTGCGGCTGGTGCACACTGATGCGGCACATATTGGAACCTTTCACACTGCGTGTTTCAGGGTGGCTGCCGGCCGGCATCACATCAACAAATGGCTCATTGCGATAGCGCTCTTCAAACAGCGCCTGCAAATCAGGCCCCACTGGATCCTTCAGCACAGAGTACAGGGTTGCATGAATACCACGAATCATCGGCATCAGGTGTGGCGAGAAGGTTAGTCCCACCGGGCGTTCAGCGATACCGGACAGACCCTGACGAATCTCCGGCAGATGGCGATGACCGGGCACACCGTAGGCCTTGACGCTTTCGCTGGCTTCACACAGCAGAGTACCCACGCTGGCACCACGTCCCGCACCGCTGGCACCTGACTTGCAGTCCGCAATCAGGCGACGGTGATCAACCAGCTTGCTTTCCAGCAGTGGCAGATAACCCAACTGCACGGCAGTAGGATAACAGCCAGCACAACCAATCAACTCAGCACCCTTGATCTGATCACGGTTCAGCTCAGGCAGGCCATACACAGCCTTGGCCACCAAATCAGGGCATGTGTGCTTAAGGTTGTACCATTTTTCCCACAGCTCGATATCCTTGATACGGAAATCTGCGCCCAAATCGATTACACGCACACCGCGCTCGACCAGCTCTGGCGCCATGCTCATGGCAACCCCGTGAGGGGTGGCAAAGAACACTACATCACAGGCCGCCAACCGATCCACATCCGGAACCGTAAAGGTAATATCATGGTGGCCACGCAGGTTGGGATACATGTCGGCAACCGGGATACCTTCCTCGGATCGGGATGTAATGACCTCAACCCGCGCTTGCGGGTGATTGGCCAGAAGCCGCAACAATTCAACACCGGTATAACCGGTTCCGCCGACGATACCTACCTTGACCACATGCACCTCTCATCAGTATGCGAAAACTGTTAGGGTATAATACTCAGCCGTTCTGCAGATGACCACCGAGCACCCGAGAACCCATCATGCCACACCGACTGCTGTCACTGGAACACTTCCGAACCCGGCTGGCTCATGTTGATGCCTTGCCCCAGCTGGTGGTGCTTGGCGTATTGTCGGGGCTCGTGGCCGGCGGACTCATGAGCCTGTTCCGAGGCGCTTACAACCTGTTGCAGCATTGGCTGCTTTCCGGTGGCACCGAAAACTTTGAAAGCCTTCCCGAAATCAGTCGCCTGCTGTTTCCCGTGGTCGGCAGCCTGTTGCTGATTCTGCTCTACCTTTCGATCCCCGCCCATGCTCGCAGCGTGGGCATCGTCCACCTGCTGGAACGCCTCAACAACCATCAGGGTCGCATGCCCGGCAGCAACATGCTGGTCCAGCTGCTGGCCGCACTCATTGCACTGGCCAGCGGCCATTCGGTTGGCCGTGAAGGCCCGGCCGTCCATATGGGCGCCGCCTCCAGCAGCTGGCTTGGCCAACGCCTCAATCTGCCCAACAACACGCTGCGCCTGCTGGTTGGCTGCGGTGCCGCTGCCGGCATCTCAGCCGCTTTCAACACACCGCTGGCAGGTGTCATTTTTGCCATGGAAGTGATTCTGCTTGAGTACACTCTGGTCGGTTTTTTGCCCATTATGGTAGCAGCCGTGGTCGGGGATGTTGTTGTGCGCCTGACTGTAGGCGAAGCCATTGTATTCAATGCCCCGGCCCTTCAGATCCACAAGCTGTCCGAACTGCCGCTGGTAATGCTACTGGGGCTGATGACCGGGCTTCTCGCGGTCGGCTTTCATTTTCTGTATCGCCACACCTTTCGCATTTGCCAGTGGAGCATACCCACTCGCTTCCTTCTCGCTGGCACTCTCACCGGACTGGTAGCCATGCATTGGCCAGAAGTCATGGGCAGTGGCTACGATACAATCGAGGCCCTGTTCCACACCCAGCCTGCGGCAATCTGGCTGCTGGGGTTGTTGCTGGCCAAATGGCTTCTGACTCCAGTGATCATCGCACTGGGCATTCCGGCCGGGCTCATTGCACCCTCTCTGTTTATCGGTGCCTCGGCAGGCGCTTTACTTGGTGCGACAGGCAACAGCCTGGGGCTGACGGCCGACACTGCACTTTACGCCATGCTTGGCATGGGTGCGATGATGGCGGCTCTGCTCAACGCCCCGCTGGCAGCCCTGCTGGCGATGCTGGAGCTGACCCACAACACCGCGATCATCCTGCCCGGCATGCTGGCAATCGTCACCGCCAACCTCACCACCCGTTACGGTTTCGGCCTGCCTTCGATATTTCATGCCTCTTTGCAGGCACAGGGGATGGATCTACGCCAGGCACCCTTGACTCAGGTGCTGTCTCGAGCAGCCGTTGGCAGCCTGATGCAACGAAACTTTGCGGAGACTGAGAGTATCATCAGCCTGTCGTCTGCACGTGACCTGCTGACCGCAGCACCTCAGTGGCTGCTGGTGCAAAAGGGTGATAACAGCTTTTTGCTGCCGCCGGCGGACCTGAAAGTCTGGCTTGAAAATGAAACGGCAGACAAAACCGACCCCGAGCTGTCGATAAACCTGCTGGAAATACCGGCACAGCGACGGGATGTAATGCCCCTGCTCTATCGCTCCACGCTGAAGGAAGCGCTTGATCTGATGCTGCAACATCAGCTTGATTACCTGCTTGTCGTAAGCAACCAGGAGTCCCCACTGGGGCTGATCAGCAAAGAACAGATCGAGTCCTACTACAACCACAAGCAGAGCCTCTGATGCCTACATTCTCTTTATCAGGTCTTTACGGCATTACCGATGCCACCCTCATGCCCGATACCCAGACCATGCTGAACGCCTGTGAAGCGGCCATCGCTGGCGGCATGAAAGTCCTGCAGTATCGGGACAAGTCAAACAACTCAGCGCTTCGCCTCGATCAGGCCAGCGCCTTGCGTGCATTGTGCAAAAGCCATAATTGTATCTTCCTGATCAACGATGATGTGGAGCTGGCACTGTCCTGCAAGGCTGACGGCGTCCATCTGGGGCAGAAGGATGGCAGCCTCACGGAGGCACGACAGCGACTGGGCAAAACCGCCATCATCGGACAGACCTGCCATGACCGGCTTGAGCTTGCAATCAGGGCCCAGGCCGAAGGTGCCAACTATGTTGCCTTCGGCTCTTTTTTCCCCTCCAACACCAAACCAGGCGCCAGCCCGGCTCCTTTGTCACTGCTCTCCACGGCACGATCGCAACTGAGTGTACCCATGGTAGCGATAGGCGGCCTCAGCGTGGATAATGCGACACAAGTGATTGCAGCTGGCGCCGACATGACCGCAGTCGTACACGCCCTGTTCGCCGCGCAGGATATTCGCACTCGGGCTGAACAGTTCAGCCGGCTGTTCCGTATTCAGGCACAAGACCATTAAAGGAAGCGACACATGTCCCGTTCAGAATCCCTGTTCAAGGCCGCTCAGACTCACATCCCCGGTGGCGTCAATTCCCCGGTTCGCGCATTCAAGGGTGTTGGCGGCACCCCGGTTTTCTTCAAGCGAGGTGAGGGTCCTTTCCTGTATGACGAAGACGACCGCCGCTACATCGACTATGTAGGTTCGTGGGGCCCCATGTTGCTTGGGCACTCATTCCCTCCCGTGATTGAAGCGGTGCGCGCTGCATTGGATAACGGCCTCGGTTTTGGTGCCCCCACCGGCATTGAAACCGAAATGGCTGATCTGGTCTGCGAACTGGTGCCCTCCATGGAGATGGTCCGCATGGTCAGCTCCGGTACCGAGGCCACCATGAGCGCCATCCGTTTGGCCCGCGGTTACACCGGTCGTGACAAGATCGTGAAGTTCGAGGGCTGCTACCATGGTCACTCCGACTCCCTGCTCGTCAAGGCCGGCTCCGGCGCATTGACGCTGGGTGAGCCCAACTCACCCGGAGTGCCGGCCTCACTGGCCGAGCACACGATTACGCTGACTTATAACGATATTGACAATGTCCGCCAGGCCTTTGCCGAGATCGGCGATCAGGTTGCCTGCATTATTGTTGAACCCGTTGCCGGCAACATGAACTGTATTCTGCCCGCACCGGGCTTTCTGGAGTGTCTGCGCGAAGTCTGTGACGAACACGGCAGTGTACTGATTTTCGACGAGGTGATGACCGGATTCCGTGTGGCGCTGGGCGGTGCTCAGGAATATTTCAACATCAAACCGGACCTGACCACACTGGGCAAGATCATCGGTGGCGGCCTTCCGGTCGGAGCCTTCGGGGGCAAGCGTGAGATTATGCAGCATATCGCCCCGCTGGGTCCGGTGTATCAGGCCGGCACTCTGTCAGGTAACCCGCTGGCGATGGCGGCAGGTCTGACCATGCTGCAGGCACTGCGTGAGCCGGGTATCCATGAACAGCTTTCTGCCAAAACCGAATATCTGACCCAAGGGCTGGAAGCAATGGCCAAACGGCACGGTGTTGCGTTCACCACCAGCGCCATTGGCGGCATGTTCGGCCTTTTCTTCACCGAGCAGGAGACAGTCAGCAGCTTTGCTGATGTGATGCGCTGCGACGCGAAACGATTTGGTGAATTCTTCCACGGCATGCTGGACGCAGGTATCTATCTGGCGCCCTCTGCGTTTGAAGCCGGCTTTGTTTCCAATGCACACACAGAAGCCGAGCTGGATGCGACCCTGGAAGCGGCTGACAGTGTATTTGCCAAGCTGGCGGGATAACACATGGCGGGCGATATTGTACTGCTGGCAGCCGCCCTGTTCAGTGCGGTACTGATGTTCCGCCAGACGGAAGACACGTCTGAAGAGCAGAGTCTGTTGTTGAAAGTGAGCTGCCTCGCACTAGTGTTTGTGGCTCTGGCCGCACTGGGCCGCCTGACACTCACTGACAGCGGGCAGGATATCGAAACGCTGCAGCGCATGCTGGACAACTTGGCACTGTATGCTGCCCTGCCCCTGCTGGCCACCGTCATGGCAGGACAGGCGATGCAGTGGCACTGGTCCAGAGCGGGCTGGGGAAGATGGCTGCTGGGACTGTTTGCTCTGTTTGAACTGTGCCGACGCATAGGGCTTGGCGAGGCCTACACACTGGCGATGGGCATCGCCATCAGCCTTGTGCTGCTGGGTGCCGCCCTGCGCCTGCACGGCACCTTTGCACGACTGGCCTCAGCAGGCAGCGGGCTGCTGCTGGCGGTTGCCGTGTGCAGTCCGCTTCTGCCGGTGCCCCCGTTACCAGCCTTTGTGCTCAGCTCAGCACTGGCAGCGGCCCTGCCTCTGTTTGCCTTTGCCCTGTTGAGCCAGGTCAAACAGCCGTCGCCTCAATAGGCGGCGGCTCGCTGGCCCGCTTCAGCCGCACCTGCACTGTTACCTCCTTCATTGCGAATTTCGGCAACCAGCGTCCATAAACGGCGCAGGGCGCTGTCCTGCCCGGAAGCGATGCTGATTCCCTTCAAAGCAACCTGTTCCGCTTGCAAAAACTGCCCCTGTCGACGCTGCACATCCGCCAGCTGGATATAGACCTCAGGGTCACGCGGGGCGATACGCAGGGCGCGCTCCAATCGACTCTGGGCCGTGCGCAAATCGCCACTGCCGGTATCGCTGCGGGCATTTTCCAGCAAGGCAACAACCGCTGGGCTCTGTGGCTGTACCGGCAGCGTTTCAGTGATCGCCTGACCGGACATGGGCTGCGGTGCTTCACGCTGGGCACGTATCACCGGCGCTTCACCCACCGGAATCACCTGCACCCCCGGGGTTTCCTCAACCGGAACCACACTGCCAGGCGGCTCTGCAGCGGGAGCGCGCGCCCCCCTATCCTCTACAGGCGCACGATAGGGATTGGGGCCTGCACAGCCGGCAAGCAGAGCAGCAAATGCTGCCATCAAACAGATTTTTTTCATCCTGTCCTTCTTTGATCAGTTAAACCAGTTGCGGAACCAGTCAAGTGAGCGGTTAATCGGATTATGCTGACCGCAATCGACGCTTTGTTCTGGTGCTGTGCCCTTCAGGAACGGCAGCTGACGAGACCCCTCACAGCGCTCATCCGAGCGCAGACCTGTAGCCTCATCGATCCAGACATACTCAACACCGGCAGGGCGAGTTGCGATAAACGGTTCCGGACGTTCGCGTCGCATCAGCTCGGTCCAGACCCGCAGGGCTCCACTCGATCCGGTGAACGGCAGTGACGTATTATCATCACGCCCCAGCCAGACCACTGCAAGCCGATCACCCGTAAAACCAGCAAACCAACTGTCGCGCTGGTCGTTCGAGGTACCGGTCTTGCCGGCCACGTTCAGATTCGCCGGCAGAGTATTGTATACGCTGCGTGCCGTACCTTCGCGCGCAACCTCCTGCAAGGCATACTGCATCAGATGTACAATTTCCGGCTTGACCTGCTGTTTCAATGTAAACGGATAACGTGACAACTCTTTGCCTTCGGCATCGGTCACCCGGCGTATCACTCGCAAAGGCATCTTGAAGCCATTCGCCGCGATAGTCTGATAGATACTGGCCAGTTCCAGTGGCGAGAGCGCCTGCGCACCCAGGAGCAGAGAGGGAAAAGACTTGAGTTCGCGCTCGGCACCAAGACGCTCCAGCATGTCAATCACGCGCCCCAGCCCAACCTCCATACCCAAACGAGCGGTGGACTGATTATAGGAAAGCGCCAGTGAACGGTGCAACGGCACCACCCCGTGACTGCGGCGATCAAAATTCTGCGGCTGCCACAGAGATCCATCTGGCTGCTTCAGCTCAAAAGGCTCATCTTGCAGCGGCGTTGCCAGTGTATAGCCCTGCTCCAGCGCCGCCAGATATACCGCAGGCTTTACCAAAGAGCCGATTGGACGCAGCGCATCCAGCGCACGGTTGAAGCCTTCGTAGCGTGTTTCACGCCCACCAATCAGCGCCAGCACTTCACCTGTCTGAGGATCCGTTACCACCATGCTGGCCTCAAGTCCGGCAGCCTTATTGCCATAGCGCTGCTCCAGCTGCTTCAGGCTCTGTTCCAGAGCCGCCTCGGCACGGGTTTGTACCAGCGGGTCAAGGGTCGTGAAGATGCGCAGCCCTTCCGTTGCCAGATCATCATCGCGATACTCTTCCCTCAACTTGCGCTTGACGAGATCAAGATAAGCGGGATACATCCCCTTGTGCAGGCTGCGTTGCTGTACCACGCCCAGCGTCCGGCCTTGGGCTTCATCATATTCCGCCCGGCTGATGTGGCGCTGTTCAAACAGCATTTTCAGCACCAGGTTGCGGCGCTCAAGCGCGCGTTCTGGATGGCGACGCGGATCATACCAGGATGGGCCTTTCACCATCCCAACCAACAATGCCACCTGATGCAACTCCAGCTCGGTAATCGGTCGAGCAAAGAAGTACTGACTGGCCAGCCCAAAGCCGTGAATCGCGCGACTACCGGACTGCCCCAGATACACTTCATTCAGATAGGCTTCAAGAATTTCTTCCTTGGAATAGTGCAGTTCCAGCAGTACCGCCATCGGCAGCTCCAGCAGCTTGCGACTCAGGGTACGGTCCGAGGTTAGGTAGAAGTTCTTTATCAGCTGCTGGGTCAACGTACTGCCGCCCTGGGCAAAACGACCGGCACGGATATTGACCCACATGGCACGGGCGATTCCCTTGAGCGAAACGCCGTGGTGTTCATAGAACGCCCGGTCTTCGACCGTGACCAGGGCTTGCGCAAGATGAGAGGGGGCCTGCTCCAGCTTGATCAGGTCACGATCTTCATTGGAGCGAGGGTAAATACCACCGATCAGAATCGGCTCCAGCCGCACCAGCGGCAGTTGCTGTCCACCCTGAGCCCGGATGGATTCAAGCCGATCACCGGAGAAACTCAGCAGCATGTTATGCGATGGCTCAGCCCCATCAGGAAAATTGAAACCTCGACTGTGAATACGCGCCCTGCTACTTGCCCATTCGACACTTCCCGGCCGGCTGGCCTGGCGCTCAAAGCGATACCCCAGCGCTCTGAGTTCCTGTTTGAGCTCATCCATGGCCAGTTTCTGTCCGGGGTACAGCTCCAGCGGTCGTGCATATACTTTTGCCGGCAGTGCCCAGCGTTTGCCTTCAAACTTGCTGCGCACCTGGGCATCCAGATAGATCAGGCCAACGCCGGCGATAACCGACAAAACCACACCCAGTTTGAGCAGCCATCCCAACAGGCGGCGCAGACGAGAGGGTCGTTTTGCCTGACGGGAGGCAGATCGTTTTGCGGTGGTGGTTCTCTTTTTAGTCATCGCGTCAGTATAATCTTATGCCATCGCTGACAACAGCAGGAGTCTCATGTTACCCAAACTGATACAGTCACTGAGCGAGCCCGGGCATTATCCTCACCCGACCGGCCCGATCCGAGTGATTGAAACACACATCTCCTGGCTGCTGCTCACAGGCGAGTTTGCCTACAAAATCAAGAAGCCGGTCAACTTCGGCTTTCTTGACTTCACCACGCTTGAGCAGCGACGCCACTGCTGTGAAGAGGAACTGCGTCTAAACCAGCGCCTTGCACCGGATATCTACATCGATGTGGTTCCAATTGGAGGCTCTTGCACAGAACCCAAGCTGGGAGCCAGCGAGGAGATTATCGAATACGCGGTCCGAATGTATCAGTTCGATCCTGAACTTCGGCTTGACCGCCTGCTGCAGCGACAGCTGTTTGAAAGCCACTGGATCGACCTTTTGGCCGAGCAGATTGCAGAATTCCACCAAAAAATCCCGATCGTGGCTCAGGACAGCCCCTGGGGTGAGCCTGATACACTGTGGGAGGTCGTGGCTGACAACTTCCGCCATATCCCGCCTGATCATCTCGATACCGACGACTGGAGCCTGCTGCAGCGTCTGTCTGCACAGATCGCACAACAGTTCCGTGCACTGGAAGACAGGCTCAGGCAGCGCAAACGCGAGGGGCATGTCCGCGAATGCCACGGCGACCTGCACTTGGCCAACATAAACCTGTTTCACGATCAGCTGCGTCTGTTTGACTGTATTGAGTTCAATCTGGAGTTTCGCTGGATAGACACGATCTCCGATCTGGCGTTTCTGTTGATGGATTTGGAGGCCAACCAGCAATTCCGTTGGGCCAACCGCTGCCTTAACCGCTACCTGGAGCTGACCGGCGACTACTCCAGCCTGCCACTGCTGAATTTTTTCAAGGCCTACCGCTCCATGGTGCGCGCGAAGGTTGCAATGCTTGGGCTGGAGCCCGACCTTGAGACCTGCCGTCACTATCTGCAATTGACAGCCCACTACTGTCGAGAACGCAGCCCTACCGTATTCCTGATGCACGGGGTCAGCGGCAGCGGCAAAAGCTATTTGAGCGAACGCCTTGCAGAAGCGGTCGGCGTCATACGCATTCGGTCTGACGTCGAACGCAAACGCATCTACCGTGAGCTATCCCTGCAAGGCCATTCACTGGCACTGTATGGGGCCGAAATGAACACGCGGACCTTTCAGTATCTGCATGACACAACGGCTCAGGCATTGAAGGCCGGATACTCCGTGGTGGTTGATGCCACGTTCATTCGACAGCGCACCCGCAATGCCTACGTCGAGCTCGCAAAGAACCTCGGCATCCCGGTGAGAATTATCAGCTGCCACTGCGAACTCAACCTGATTGAGGCGCGTCTGAAACGACGTGAAGCGGAAGGCCGCGACCCTTCCGATGCCGATGTCAGCGTCATGCGCGAACAGATGAAAGTACAGCAACCCCTGACCAGCGAAGAGCAGCTGATCACATTGCCGGTGGACACCCGCGATGATGAAGCGATCGAACAGCTGATGGCGCAGCTGCGCGCACAACGTCTGATCACTGACTGACACCAACCGAAAGGCTGCTATCCCTTGAAACTGTGCACACTCGATGAATTACAGCTCAACAGCCCGCGGGGGTTTGATCTTGAGGATGGCACCGCTCTGTTGCTGATCCGACGCGGTGAGAGTGTTGTTGCCTGGCGCAACAGCTGTCCGCATCGTGGCATCCGATTGGAGTGGCAACCGAACCAGTTCCTCGACTACGAGAAACAGTTCATCCAGTGTGCCACCCACGGTGCTCTGTTCGGTATTGACGACGGCATCTGTATCGCGGGCCCCTGCCCCGGCGAGCAACTGGAAGCGTTGCCCGTCGAGGTCCGCGATGGCGAGGTGTGGCTTACGCGCGACTGATCCGCTGCTGCAGGCGCTCCAGCGCCAGTTCGATCCTATCCAGCCCCGTGGTATAGGAGAAGCGAATATGTCGCTCAGGCCGGTTATGACCAAAATCGGCCCCTGGTGTCACCGCGACATAATCCTCCTCCAGAAGCGACCAGCAGAAGGCAAAGCTGTCATCGGTCAGGTGAGAAGCATCGGCATAGACATAGAAAGCACCCTCCGGCATGCGAGGAATACCAAAGCCCAGCTCCCTTAACCCAGCCACAAGCCGATCACGACGTAACGCAAACGCCTGTCGGCGCTGTTCCAGTATCTCGATCGTGGCCGGCTCAAACGCGGCCAGCGCGGCATACTGTGACAGCGTTGCCGGCGAGATGAACAGGTTTTGGGCAATCTTTTCCATCTCAGCAACGGCCTCTTCCGGTGCCACCAGCCAACCCAGGCGCCAGCCGGTCATGCCGAAATACTTGGAGAAGCTGTTCAGCACCAGCGCATCCGGTGCCACACCCAACACAGTGTCCGCATCAAAGCCATAGGTGAGACCATGATAGATCTCATCCACGATCAGCGAGCCGCCACATTGGCGCACCTGATCCGCAATGGCGCGCAGATGATCCGTTGGTACAACCGACCCGGTAGGGTTTGATGGGGACGCCAGCAACACCCCTGCCGTATCGTCGGCCCAGTGTTGCTCCACCAGATCCGCATTCAACTGATAGTTCAGCTCCGGTCCCACCGGCACCAACTGCCCACGTGCTTCCAGCAGGCGTAGAAACTGACGATTGCAGGGGTAGCCCGGATCCGCCAGCATGAAACGACTGCCAGGCGCCGCCAGCAACGAGAACGCCAGCAAAAGAGCTCCAGAAGCACCGGCCGTAACCAACACCTGGCGCGGACTGATGTTGACGCCATAGCGCCGCTGGTAAAAATCCGCGATAGCTTCACGCAGCGGCATGATGCCACCTGCCGGGGTATAACGCGTATGCCCTGCATCCATGGCTCGACGTGCAGCCTGCATGATTGGCTCTGCTGTGGGAAAGTCGGGCTCCCCGGCCTCCATATGCACCACATCCCTGCCCTCGGCATCCAGCTCGGCTGCACGCTTGAGCAGATCCATCACCTTGAACGAATCAATCTCGCGTGCCCGTGCAGTCCAGTCCGATATCATCTTCACTCCTCCGATCCAGATAAGCGCCTCAGTATATCCGACAACACCTGTTGCAAGCCTCTGTTGCAGCGGGTGAAATCAATCGCGATGGCAAAAAGGCCAAACAGGTCTAGCCTAAAGACTGGGGTTCTGGTACTTTCACCGGCTTTTAAAGCACCATAGTGTTCCCATATCAGGGCGCCAGGCCGGAGCAATCGGGCTTTCCATGGTCTGAGCCCCCAATGACGTGAGGCTGCGCCCATGCCTAAAACAACAGATACCAAGTTCATGCACTTCGAACCTTACCCGCTGGATAACGGCGAAGAATACATGAACGAAGCGCAGAAAGAGCATTTCCGCAAGATTCTTCTTGGCTGGAAACGCGAGCTGATGGAGGAAGTCGACAGCACCATCACACATCTCAAGGAAGAAGCCTCCAACTTTGCTGACCCAAGCGACCGCGCCAGTCAGGAAGAGGAATTCAGCCTTGAACTGCGCACCCGTGACCGCGAGCGCAAACTGATTCGCAAAATCGACGAAGCGCTTGAGAGCATCGACTCCGATGACTACGGCTACTGCGAGGCCTGCGGTGTCGAGATCGGCATCCGCCGTCTTGAAGCACGCCCGACGGCCACTCTATGCATCGATTGCAAGACGCTGGCTGAAATCAAGGAAAAGCAGCTCGGCCGCTGAGCCCGCGCGTCGGGGCCTCTGGCCCCCGACTCCCGCCTGACATCGAGCCCTCACCTTGAGTTGCATCGGACGTTTTGCCCCGTCACCGACCGGCCCACTCCATTTCGGCTCTCTGCTTGCCGCACTGGCAAGTTATCTTGATATGCGTTCGCGCAATGGCGAGTGGCTGCTGCGGATAGAAGATCTTGACCCGCCACGCGAACAGCCCGGTGCGGTCGATTCGATTCTGCACACCCTTGACGCCTTCGGCCTGCACTGGGATGGCCCTGTGATATACCAAAGCACGCGGCTGAAGTGCTATCAGGACGCACTGGAGCAGTTACTGGACCAAGGCACTGCCTATCGCTGCAGCTGCAGTCGCAAGCAGCTCAGAACCAGAGGCGTGACGGGCTTGTATGATGGCCACTGCCGGCGTCATCCGCCATCCGCCTCTGCCAGCTGCGCCGTTCGGGTGATTCACCCACAGGCAGAGCAACAGTTTCATGACCGCATCCAGGGTTTCAGAACGTACGACTGGCAGAATGATCGCGGGGATTTTGTCGTGTTTCGCCGTGATGGACTGTTTGCCTATCAGCTGGCCGTCGTCGTTGATGACGCGGCCGCAGGTGTAACCGACATTGTGCGAGGAAGCGACCTGATCGACGAAACACCGCACCAGATCGCGCTGCAAACCCTGCTTGGCTATTCGACACCCCAGTACGCGCATATACCCGTGATCACAAACCCGGCCGGGCAGAAGCTGAGCAAACAGAACCTAGCACCGGCGATCGACCCTGGCCAACGCCAACAACTGCTGCTGCGCGCGCTGTCACTTCTCGGCCAGAAGCCACCCGCCGACCTGGCAACAGCCAGTCGAGATGAGTTGCTCTCGTGGGCCATCACGCACTGGAACATCACTGCAGTTCCCGGCACACTGAGCCTGTGTGAACCCGAGACCTGAATATGTATCTGCATCGCCTACTGCTGCTTCTGTTGCTGGCCACTCTGCTGCTGCCGGGACTGGTCGAGCTGTGGCTATTCCACAGCGGCCACTGGCTGATGCCTTTTCTGATCTGGGCGCTGCTGATCCTGCTGGCAGCGACCGCCGAATGGCGCCACCGTCACCATGAACTTTGATCTCAGTCTGCTGGCCCTGCTCGGCTGTGGCTATCTTCTCGCATTGTTCGGCGCCGCCTGGCTCACCGACAAGGGGTTACTGCCTGAACGCATCACCCGACACCCATTGGTGCATGTGTTGGCACTTGGTGTGTTTACCAGCGCCTGGAGCTTCTATGGCATCTTTGGCGTTGCGTATCATTCCGGCTATGTCTATTTGATCTCTTACATGGGGGCCTCCATCAGTTTTCTCCTTGCCCCATTGGTGCTGATTCCATTGCTGAGAATTACTCGGCGACACCAGCTCAGCTCGCTGCCGGATCTGTTTGCCTTCCGTTTTCGCAGTGGCGGTGTAGGAACGCTGACTACTTTATTAATGCTGTTTATCAGCCTGCCGCTGATCTCGATCCAGATTCAGGCACTGGCCGACTCGCTGCCCATGCTGAATGATCGCATCTCTTCCAATCGGGCGGCAGCCGGCTTCTGCATCATTCTCACCCTCTTCACCCTGCTGTTTGGTGCTCGACATGCCTCTCTTCGCAGCAGCCATCGCGGGTTGGTATTCGCCATCGCGCTTGAATCTCTGTTCAAACTGATTGCCCTGCTGCTGATTGCAGCCTATGCATTCTGGGCCTTGCTGGGTGGTGTCGATGGGCTCGGGGACTGGCTGCAGCGTAACCCGGAGGCGCTGCAGCGACTGCAACAGCCGCCGGACACCAGTCACTGGCAAATTCTGCTGCTGGCGTTTTTTGCCTGTGCCTTTGTCATGCCGCACATGTTCCACATTGCGTTCACGGAAAACCTGCCCACCGAAAGCCTGTACCGCGCCAGCTGGGGTATTCCTCTTTTCCTGCTACTACTTGCCATCACTGTTCCCCCCATTCTCTGGGCCGGCATGAAGCACGATGCGATCACCAATCCCGAATACCTGCTGCTGCAGTTGGGGCAGAACCTGCAATTGCCGTGGTTCAGTCTGTTGACGTTCATCGGCGGGCTATCGGCGGCCAGTGGCATCATCATAGTGGCCACCGTGGCGCTGGCATCGATGCTGCAAAACCATGTCGTACTGCCCTTGGTACGGGTACCGGACAATGTCCGCTTCTACGCTTGGTTGCTGTGGTTGCGACGACTGATCATTATGGCGGTAATGCTGGGCAGCTATCTGTTTTTCCGCCATATAGGTCAACAGTTTTCACTGAACCAGCTTGGGCTGCTGGCATTTATCGCCTTTCTTCAGTTTCTGCCGGGAATACTCGCAACCCTGTACTGGCCCAACGCCAGTCGCACCGGTTTTCTTCTCGGCCTGACAGGGGGGATAGGCCTCTGGGCACTGGGCATGCTGCTGCCGATGATGCTGGATGGCGCTCCGCTGGATGCCGGAGCCTTGAGTCAGTGGTACAAGGTCGCTCTATTATCGGTACTGCTTAACACGGCACTGCTGGTACTCGGCTCCCTGCTTTTCCCCGGCCACGAGGGCGAGAGACAGGCCGCCGAAGCCTGTGCGCTCAACGTCGTGCCCCGTCCTCTGGGCTTGGGCCTGGCTGCCGCCAGTGAAGCGGAGTTTGTCGCCCGCCTGACACCCAGACTGGGGGAACAGCCTGCACAGCGGGAAGTCCAGCGTGCCATGTTCACACTGCAGCTGAGCCCAGGCCAGCTGAGACCTTTGGACAGCCTGCGCCTGCGGACCCAGCTGGAACAGAACCTTTCCGCCTTGCTGGGACCTGTGGAGGCAACAGCACTGCTGCAACCATTGGAAACTGATCGCAGCGCCGGTTTCAAGGCCCGCGAGGTCCATTTGCTGGAGCAGCAACTTGAAACCTACGACCAACGCCTATCGGGCCTTGCAGCCGAGCTGGACCAGCTCAGACGCTACCATCGCGCCACCTTGCAGCGCTTGCCTATCGGGGTTTGCACGCTGGATGCAGACCACCGCATCCTGTTCTGGAATGCCGAGCTGGAGCAGTACACAGGGCTGAGTGCAGAACAGGCTCTCGGCAATCCTTTGGCACACTTACCACTGCCATGGAGCCGCCTGCTGAAGGAATTTGCAGACAACGATACCCTTCACCAGGAAGCTCAAATGATTGAGCTGCACGGCGAGCATCGCTGGTTCAGCCTGCACAAGGCACGTCTGGATGACACACCTGCGCAAGGCAAGGTCCTGCTGATTGAAGAGGAAACAGAGCATCTGATGATGGCCCGCAAGTTGGCCCACAGCGAACGCCTGGCCTCCATCGGTCGCTTTGCGGCCGGCGTCGCTCATGAGATCGGCAACCCGGTGACCGGCATCGCCTGTCTGGCCCAAAATCTGAAGCTGGAAACGGATCTGCCCGAGGTGCTGGAAACCGGCGATCAGATTGTTGATCAGACCCGTCGCATTAACCGCATCGTTCAATCGCTGGTGCGTTTTGCCCACACCGGCCGCCAGGAAGGCCCGGAGCATTTCGAGTCGCTCGATTTGCGCCACTGCATTGATGAAGCGATCCATCTGGTCACCCTCGACAGCCACAGTCGACAGCAGCATTTTGTCAATCAGGTTGATCCGTCCCTGCAGATCCGCGGCGACCTGCAACTGCTGCTGCAGGTATTCGTAAACCTGCTTAACAACGCCAGTGATGCCTCGCCACCGCAGGGGCTGATTGAAATCGAGGCACAGGGAAGCGAAACAAGCATCTGCATTCGTATTACCGATGAGGGCACTGGCATCGCCCCGGAGCACCTCACTCGCCTGTTCGAGCCATTTTTCACCACCAAGGAACCCGGACGCGGAACCGGTCTAGGCCTGCCTTTGGTCTACAACATCATTGTGCAGCATTATGGTAATATCGAGATTCTTAGCCCGGCCAACAAAAACCAGAACAAAGGCACTCAGGTCGTAATCACCTTACCCCGGCTGAACGAGGAAAATACCCTTGCATCGCCGGCTGCTCATGGAGAAGGTTTGTCCGGATGAGTCGAATTCTGATTGTCGAGGATGAAAGTATCATCCGTTCAGCGCTCAGGCGCCTGCTGGAAAAAAACGGATATGAAGTCAGTGATGCAGGCTCGGTAGCCGAAGCCTGTGGCGACTTCAGCCTGGATAGCTTTGACCTCATCATCACCGATTTGAGGTTGCCCGGTGCGCCTGGCACCGACCTCATCGGACTGGCCGGATCGGTGCCGGTATTGATCATGACCAGCTATGCCAGCCTGCGCTCCGCGGTGGATGCCATGAAGCTTGGTGCCGTCGACTATATTGCCAAGCCGTTCGATCACGACGAAATGCTGAAAACCGTGGCGGCCACGCTGTCACAGTCCCGTACTGCTTCAGACAATGAAATCGGCGGCAGCACCAGCGGTAAAGCACCCGAACAGACGCGCATCATCGGCTCCTGCAAGTCAATGCAGGAACTCTACCGCCGCATCGGCAAGGTCGCACGCACCGACGCTACCGTATTGATCCTTGGCGAATCCGGCACCGGCAAGGAGCTGGCCGCCCGCGCCATTCACGAACAGAGCAACAGAGCCAACCGCCCCATGGTCTGCGTCAACTGCGCCGCCATACCGGAGACTCTGATCGAGTCCGAACTGTTCGGGCATGAGAAGGGGGCCTTTACCGGTGCAACCAGCGGCCGCAGTGGCCTGATTGAAGCCGCCGATGGCGGCACCCTGTTTCTGGACGAAATCGGTGAACTGCCTCTGGAAGCTCAGGCTCGTCTGCTGCGTTTCCTGCAGGAGGGTGAAATTCGCCGGGTTGGGGCAGTACAACCACTCAAGGTGGATGTGCGTCTGATCGCTGCTACACATCGTGACCTCAAGACCCGCGCTCGTTCCGGCCAGTTCCGTGAAGATCTGTATTACCGCCTGTATGTGATGGAGCTGCGCATGCCTCCGCTGAGGGCACGAGAAGACGACATTTTGGAACTGGCGGAAGCCTTCCTGTCCAAGCAGGCCGAAAAGATGCGGTGTGAGTCTCTCAACTTCAGCCCCGAAGCACTGGAGCTTCTGCGCCGCTATCACTGGCCCGGCAATGTGCGAGAGCTGGAAAATGCGATTGAGCGCGCCGTCATTCTGGCCGATGGTCGGCAGATCACTCCTGATCTTCTGGGCCTTGAACTGGAACAGCAAAGCCTGGCCGACATCGAAAGCCAGTACGCCCAGCGGCACAGACTGCCACCTGTCGACAGCGACGCTTCCTCCGGCGCCCGCACAGACCTGTCCCTGGATGACTACTTCCAGCGCTTCGTCCTTGAAAACCAGGACCAGATGAGTGAAACCGAACTGGCCAAAACGCTCGGAATCAGCCGAAAAAGCCTGTGGGAACGACGCCAGAAACTGGGTATCCCCCGCAAACCCAAGGGGTAACAATCGGTAACACTCACAAGTGTTACCTTACTACCCAACACCGCCCACAAACCGTGACATTCGGTAACACTCTGTTGCCAGAAACGAAAGAATGATCGAGTTTAATATAGCCTTAATCATATAAAACAAAGGGTTATGATTTTTGGCACGCGTTCTGCTTTATTACAAGCAGAACAACAACAACGTACACCCTGAAACAGCGCCGGCAATAAAAATAAAAATGGCTCTGCGGATGAGTGACCTGCCTCGAATAAAAATAAAAATGAGGCTTAGTCGGTCGATAGAGTGGCACTGCAGCGCTCCCCAATCAGTGCTCTTAGGAAGAACAACAACAAGCTAAGCTTCATGGTGTCACTTTACGACCGACACCCCCCACCCTCCTGACTCACGCCTCACACTTTGCCACACCACGCAACCATGCCCGCTCCGAGCCTTATACTAAGCTTTAGCAGGTGTTATGATGCCCCATCCGTGATCAGCCATTACAGGGACCCCCAGTAAACGATGTCTAATACTCTGCTCATCATTCTGCTCGCATTTGCTGCAGCAGCCCTGATCGCCTTTGTCATGTTCAGTCGTCGCCGCACACCCAGTACCACAGCCCCACAGGAGAACTTGCCACCGGCACCCGTTGCCGAACAGCTGATTCCATTGGGACAGCGACGCATCGTCAACGAGTCCGAGCACCAGATTCCTCGCCGTCACCTGGACGACAATGCAATGAAGGTTGTCTACCGGCTGCAGGATGCCGGCTTCGAGGGCTACCTTGTCGGCGGATGCATTCGCGACCTGCTGCTGGGACATACTCCCAAGGATTTTGACATCGCCACATCAGCTCACCCCGAAGAAGCCGAAGAGCTGTTTCGACGTGGTCGCCTGATTGGGCGCCGCTTCAAGCTGCTGCATGTCCGTTTCGGTCGCGAGGTGATTGAGGTCGCCACCTTCAGGGCATCGCATGATCAGGAAGAGACAACTCAGGACCAAGCCCGCACGGCTGCCACCGGCATGATCCTGCGCGACAACGTATACGGCACCATCGAAGAAGATGCCCTGCGCCGCGACTTCACCATCAATGCACTTTACTACGATGTGCGTGACCATACCGTACTCGATTTTGCCAATGGCTATCCCGACCTCAAACAGCGCCAGCTGCGCATGATCGGTGATGCACGTGAACGCTACCGTGAAGACCCGGTGCGCATGCTCAGGGCTGCACGTTTTGCAGCCAAACTCGGTTTTGAAGTGGAACCCGGTACCGCAGCGCCGATTCGAGAACTGGCAGCGCTGCTTGGCAATGTATCCCCCGCACGCCTGTTTGATGAAGTGCTCAAACTGCTGCAGAGTGGACACGGTGAGGCATCCTACCGACAGCTGCAACGCTTCGGTCTGTTCGCCTTCCTTTTCCCGCAAACCGATGCGGCGCTGGAACATGACGAGTATCCGGTGGAAACCCTGCTGATCAACGCCCTGTGCAACACGGATCGACGTCTGTCTCAAGGCAAGAGCGTCACCCCGGCCTTTCTGTTTGCGGCCTTACTCTGGTATCCATTGCAGCTGAGAATCAAACAGCTGGAGCAGATCTCAGATCTGCCACCGATCCCGCTGCTGCATGAGGCCGCCAATCAGGTTCTGGCTGAGCAGGTCCGCTCAACTGCCATTCCACGCCGGTTCTCCACTCCTGTGCGTGAAATCTGGGAACTGCAGCTGCGCCTGCCGCGTCGACAGGGCAAGAAAGCCGATCAGCTTATGGAGCATCCTCGCTTCAGAGCTGCATACGATCTTCTGGTACTGCGTGAGAACAGTGGTGAGCCGCTGCAGGGCCTGAGCCAGTGGTGGACCGACTACCAGTCCTCCAATCCGATGACGCGACGTGACATGGTCCCCGCGGATCAGGATGACAAGCCGCGCCGCAAACGTCGCCGTCGCCCGCGCAACCGTCCAACGCAGGACAGCCGCCCCAGCAATGAGTAAGACTCAGTTACGCGCCTGGATTGGCCTGGGCAGCAACCTTGAGGACCCGCTGGTGCAGGTCAGCACCGCGCTGCAAGAGCTGAAGCTACTGCCTGACACCACGCTGGCTGCACGCTCGTCGCTCTACCGTTCCGATCCTGTCGGCCCCCCCGGCCAGCCCGATTACATCAACGCGGTTGCTGCTCTGGATACCCGTCTGGAGCCCGAAACCCTGCTCGATGCGCTACAGGCAATCGAGCAAATGCACCAGCGCGTGCGCAAGATCCACTGGGGACCTCGCACCCTTGACCTGGACCTGCTGCTGTATGGTGACCAGGTGATATCGACGCCGCGCCTGACCGTTCCCCATGCCTACATGACCGAGCGCAATTTTGTTCTCTGGCCTTTGGCTGAACTGGCACCTGAACTGATCCTGCCCGATGGTCGCCCACTGAATACGCTTCTTCAGCACTGCCCTCTGGGCACGCTGGAAAAGATATCGTTATAATCGCGCACAAGCTCAGACAATGATGAAGAGATTGCTATGTCCAACATTACGCTGCATACCCTGACCGCCCGCAAACAGGCCGGTGAAAAGTTTGCCGTACTGACCGCTTATGATGCGACCTTTGCCCATCTGGTGAGCAGCGCCGGTATCGAGATGATTCTGGTCGGTGACTCACTCGGTATGGTACTGCAGGGGCAGAGCAGCACCCTGCCGGTTACCGTCGATGAGATGGCTTATCACACCGCAAGCGTTGCGCGTGGTAATCAGAGTGCCATGATCATGTCGGACCTGCCGTTCATGAGCTATTCCACCCCAGAGCAGGCTATGGACAACTCGGCCAAGCTGATGCAGGCAGGCGCGCACATCGTCAAGCTGGAAGGAGGCGACTGGCTGTGTGACAGCGTGCGCATGCTGGCCGAGCGCGGCGTGCCCGTGTGCCCGCACCTTGGCTTGACACCTCAGGCCGTCAACAAGCTTGGCGGTTATCGTGTGCAGGGACGTGACCGACAGTCCGCCCTGAAAATGATTGAAGATGCGAAGAAGCTTGAAGATGCTGGCGCCAGCATGCTGCTGCTGGAGTGTGTCCCCACACTGCTGGCCGAAGAAATTACCCGCAACGTGGAAATTCCGGTTATCGGTATCGGTGCAGGCCATCACACGGATGCCCAGGTACTGGTGATGCATGACATGCTTGGCATTACACCTGGACGCCGTCCCAAGTTCGTCAAGGACTTCATGACAGAAGCCGACAGCATTGAACAGGCTTTCCGTTTGTATGGCGATCAGGTCAGGGCCGGTACCTTCCCCGGACCGGAACACGGGTTCGAGTAATATGAAAACCATCCACACCATTGCGGATCTGCGCACAGCCCTGAAACAGACACGACTGTCCGGCCAGAAAATTGCGCTGGTGCCCACCATGGGCAATCTGCATCAAGGCCACATCAAACTGGTGGAAACAGCACGCCGGCAAGCCGATACCGTGGTGGCCAGTATCTTCGTCAACCCGCTGCAGTTCGGTGCCAACGAAGATCTCGACAGCTACCCTCGCACTCTGGCCTCCGATCAGGAGAAGCTGATGGCAGCGGGTTGTGACCTGCTGTTTGCACCCGGTGTCAGCGAGGTCTACCCGGAAGGCCAGGACAACCAGACACTGGTTGAGGTCCCGGGCTTGTCCGATCTGCACTGCGGCGCCAGCCGGCCGGGACACTTCCGTGGTGTAACCACCGTGGTATGCAAGCTGTTCAACATTGTCCAGCCGGATCTGGCTGTGTTCGGACTCAAGGATTATCAACAGGTTGCCGTGATTCGCAAGATGGTACGTGACCTCTGCATCCCCGTTGATATTGTGGGTGTTCCGACTGAGCGAGCCGGCAGTGGACTGGCGCTCAGTTCACGCAACGGCTACCTCAGTGCGGACGAACTGGCCACTGCCCCCCTGCTGCAACAAACCCTGCAACAGACCGCCGATGCCGTGCGTAACGGCGCCACGGATTTCAGCGCACTGGAACAGCAGGCGCAACAGCAGCTTGAAGCAGGCGGTTTCCAACGTGACTACTATCGTATCCTCTGCCGGGATTCACTCCAGCCGCCTGAAGCCGGAGATGTTCGCCCTCTGGTCATTCTGGCCGCCGCTCGACTCGGTCCTGCCCGCCTGATCGACAACCTCGAGATCTGACACCGCCGTACAGGGGGCCTTATACTCCCGTTGTGCGGCGCACACAGTTTTGCCTTGGTCTACTTGACACCGCCTGAGCCCTTCGCGCAGACTCGAAGGACCTCATGGCGGTATGGATACCCGTACGCCTGCCCGAGCTGATGCCGACTGAAATATCCCTTTCACCGGCGTGCGTTACCCTGAGCCCGGGATCAATAATGATATGAACCAAAGAGGCACTTCCATTATGCGTGATGTTGTTATCGTTGCCGCTGGCCGTACAGCGGTGGGTACTTTCAACGGCTCCCTCTCCTCACTGACCGCGGCTACTTTGGGCGCTGAAGTACTCAAGGGCCTGCTGCAGAAAACCGGACTGAACCCGGCAGAGGTAGACGAAGTGATTCTGGGCCAGGTACTCACGGCCGGCTGTGGCCAGAACCCGGCTCGTCAGGCCTTGATCCACGCAGGCATCCCTCAGGAAGTGCCCGCCATGACTATCAACAAGGTTTGCGGCTCCGGCCTCAAGGCCCTGCAACTGGCGACCCAGGCGATCCGCTGCGGTGATGCTGACGTGATCATCGCCGGCGGTCAGGAAAACATGTCCCAGTCCCCCCACCTGTTGCCCAACTCACGTAATGGTGCACGCATGGGCGACTGGAAGATGATCGACTCCATGATTACCGATGGCCTGTGGGATGCGTTCAATAACTACCACATGGGCATCACTACCGAGAACATTGTCGAAAAATACGGTTTCAGCCGTGAAGAGCAGGACGCTTTCGCTTCTGCCTCTCAGAACAAGGCTGAAGCAGCCGTCACCTCTGGCCGCTTCAAGGACGAAATCATTCCGGTCAACATTCCGCAACGCAAGGGCGACCCCGTAGTATTCGACACCGATGAACAGCCCCGCTTTGGCTGTACCCCGGAGGCTCTGGCCAAGCTGCGCCCGGCCTTCAAGAAAGACGGCACCGTTACCGCCGGTAACAGTTCCACCATTAATGATGGTGCGGCTGCCGTGATTCTGTGTTCAGCCGAAAAGGCGGAAGCACTGGGGCTGCCGGTTCTGGCCCGGATCAAGGCGTATGCCTCTGCCGGTGTTGATCCTGCCATCATGGGCACAGGCCCGATCTGCGCCACCACCAAGGCGCTGGAAAAGGCGGGCTGGGGCATCAACGACCTGGAACTGGTTGAAGCCAACGAAGCCTTCGCGGCTCAGGCCATGTCCGTCAACAAGGATCTGGGCTGGAACACCGATATCGTCAACGTGAACGGCGGTGCAATTGCGCTGGGCCATCCGATTGGCGCGTCCGGCTGCCGCATTCTGGTGTCACTGGTGCACGAAATGATCAAGCGTGATGCCAAGAAAGGTCTCGCAACTCTGTGTATCGGTGGTGGCATGGGTACAGCACTGGCGATCGAGCGCGACTGATTCGCACCACCTCAACGCAAACAGCCGCCCGAGGGCGGCTGTTTTGTTTCGGTAACACACCAGGTATGAATACCGCCAGGGCCATCACGCCGTAGCAATTGCGCCTTTGCCGATGCCCTCAAATGCACGCACAACCACTTCATCCTGCGGATGGTCAATTTTGATCTGCTCTGCCAGATGTGCCGCAATTTGCTCGACGGTACTTTCGGTATCAATCAAATAGCAGCAGCGCGCCGGCAGCTCCAGCTCGAACGCGCCCTGAGGCGCCGTATAGGCATAATGGTGCGCACCGGCCGACTGGTTTTTCAGATGGCTACGGGTACCTATATAGATATCACGGAAGCACTCGGCCCAGCGCCCTTCCAACACCTCATCGCGATGACCGTTACGGTAGATCATGATGCGCGAGCGGTGGCCATGAGCGATCCGCTGGCAGTTACCGTCATGCTGCTGAAGGCCGTGACTGTAATGATAGTAGTGCCCATCGATTGACTCGGCCGTGAAGGCAAGCTCAACCCCCTGCACCTGCTCTGGAAACAGCTGACGCAACTGATCTCGACACCAGTGGGCAACACTAAGCTCGTCAATTTCAGTACAGGGCAGTACAGCAATGGCCTGCTCGGGCGCACGGCAGCGAAAAAGACCACCCTCAGGGTAATGCCAACGCACCTCGGTCATGCCGCCCACCTGCTCAAGCTGCAAGCCCGGCAGCTGGGCCGGCACAGCCAGCATATGATCAAGATGTGCATCCAGCCACTGCTTGACACGACGCTTGACCACACCGAAATCACAGATCATTCCCTGAGGGTCAAGACTGCCATCCAGTACCAGCTGCACCGCCCAGGATTCGCCCACCAAACCGCGCTTGGGATGAAGGTAGGAAAAAT
This sequence comes from Marinobacterium iners DSM 11526, assembly GCF_900107855.1. Taxonomy (GTDB): domain Bacteria; phylum Pseudomonadota; class Gammaproteobacteria; order Pseudomonadales; family Balneatricaceae; genus Marinobacterium; species Marinobacterium iners. The sequence goes on from NZ_FNRJ01000017.1 coordinate 28,999, forward strand.
CCACATGGGTCAGATTATCGACGAAGAGCTTCACGGTGGCCTCGCAACAAGTTTGGGAGCGCTATTCTAGCGGATTCACCGACAGCTTTCATGAGCCCCTGTCGGTGATCTTGCCCGCTACTATATACTAGTACCCTTTGAGCACTTTGCAGGTTGACCATGCGACTCGACAAATACATAGCCAGCGTAACCGACTTTTCCCGCAAAGAGGTCAAGCGCATGCTGCATGCGGACGAAGTGACCGTCAACGGGGAGCATGAGCGTGACGCTGGGCGCAAGGTCAGTGACACCGATGACGTATGTCTGCAGGGAATGCCCCTGGACCCGCCCAGCGCCCGTTATATCATGCTGTACAAGCCCGAGGGGGTCGTATGCTCAAACGACGATCCGACCCACCCGACCGTAACGGCGCTGCTTGAGATGCCGCGTGTCGAGCGCCTGCACATCTGCGGCCGACTCGATGTGGATACCACCGGACTGGTACTGCTGACCGATGACGGCCAGTGGGCTCACCGTGTCACATCGCCCAACCGCCACACCGGCAAGATCTATCACGTAATCACCTCGGACCCGATCACGCCCGATACCGTCCGCATCTTTGCCGATGGCATCATGCTGAACGGGGAACACCGACGCACCAAACCGGCTGAGCTTGAACTGCTGTCAGAGCGTGAGGCCCGTGTCTGCCTGCATGAAGGACGCTACCATCAGGTCAAGCGCATGTTTGCCGCCGTCGGCAATCGAGTTGATGCCCTGCATCGCGAGCAGATCGGCGATATCATCCTCGATGAAATGCTCGAACCCGGTGAATACCGTGAACTGACCCCTGCCGAGATCACCAGTGTCTGATATGGATCCCATTGCCCGCGAACTGGAACAGCAACTCAGCCGTCTGAGCGCTCAAGCCCTCTGGCTGGTGGATGAAAACCCGCTGCCACGCTGCCGTCCGAACCCGTCAGTAGAGGTAGTTGGCAACCGTTTCGATGTGATTGAGCAGCTCCAACAGCAGGGCTGGAATGCCCGGTTCAATGACTTTGAACTCGAAACACTGCCAAGCGCCTGCTTCAACACGATCCTGTACCGGGTCTCCAAGGAAAAAGCTGTGGTACACCATCTGATCGGCGCGGCAAAACGCCTGCTCAAACCAAACGGTGAACTGATGCTGCTGGGTGACAAGGCCGAAGGTATTCGTACCTACGTGCGCAAGGCCGAGACGTGCCTTGGAGGCAGCCGCACTGAGAGCAAACTCGGGGGCAACAGCTGGTGTGCTCGCATAATGCGCGGTGGCGAAGGGGGTGAGTGCCCCGACAGTCAGAGTTATGCCGAACTGCGCTCGGCCTGTTCGGATCAGCGACTTGAATACTGGGCCAAACCCGGCCTGTTTGGCTGGAACAAAATCGACCGTGGCAGTGCTTTCCTGATCGAGCAGTTACCGGCCATGCTGGAAACACCTCTGCCACTGTCCGGTTCAGTGCTGGATCTGGGCTGTGGCTTCGGCTACCTTGCGCTCAATGCAGCAGGTCCTGAAACCCGGCTGGTGTGCACTGACAATAATGCCGCTGCCCTGCTGGCCTGCCAATACAATCTTCGGCGTGCCGGAATCAGTGGCGAGGTACTGGCCAGCAATGCGGGGGATAGCATCCGGCAACAGTTTGATACCCTGCTGTGCAACCCCCCCTTCCACAGCGGTTTCAGTGTCGATGGTGACCTAACCGACCGTTTCCTGGCAGCCGCACAGCGCCTGCTGACATCACAGGGTAGCGCCTGTTTTGTCGTCAATCAGCACATCCCGCTTGAGCGCAAGGCGGTTGGTCGCTTTGCCGACATCAGCCTGTGGGCCGATAATGGCAGCTTCAAGCTGGTTCGATTGCGCAAACCGATTAATTCAACTGTTCAGGGACACTCATGACCTTCGATTATCTTCGCCAGAGCCTGTTCTTTTTCCGTACTCATCTTAGCCGGCTGGCGCTGATTCAGATCCCCTTCCTGTTGCTGATCACGGTGGTGCAGTATCAGCTGCTGCAAGGAGGGGAGTCCGCTGAGGCTGCGCGCACTACCAGCAGCGTCTTCATCAGCTCGGCACTGAATCTGGCCCTGATGCCAATCTATTGGGGGGCCACTCTGCTGTATATGCAGTCGGTGCTGCAGGGGCAAACACTGTCCACCAGCCAGGCGATCAGCCTCAGCCTGGCCTGCTGGGGACGCCTGCTGCTGACGTATATTCTGACAACCCTGGCGGTTTCGACCGGTCTTTTGTTACTCATTCTCCCCGGGATCTACATTAGCATCAGGCTGGCCTTTGCCAAGTTCTACTGCGTGATGGAAGGCAAGGGGCCGATGGAATCCCTCCGCGCCAGCTGGGCCAGCAGCAGTGAATTTTTCTGGCCACTGCTGCAGGGGCTGGCACTGATTTTCGGTGTATTGATGCTGGCTGAAGTGATGATCGGGCAGATGTTGAGCGATACTCGCATACTGATGCTGGCGCTGTCACTACTGGTTCAGTTTCTGGGCGTCATGTCGAGCATCTACGCCTATCGCATCTACTGTGTAATGAAAGAGGAACACAAACCGCTCTGACCATAAAAAAACCCCTGCCGACGCTAATCGGCAGAGGTTTTTCAAAGTCGATACAACACTGTTTAGCTGGAAACAGACTCGTCTTCGATCAGGTCCTTCATGGACAGTTTGATGCGACCACGCATATCCACATCCAGCACCTTGACCTTCACCACGTCATCCATCTTGATGTAGTCAGTCACGGCCTGAACGCGCTCCTTGGCAATCTGGGAGATATGGACCAGACCATCTTTGCCCGGGAGGATGTTAACGAATGCACCGAACTCTTCGATACGCACCACCTTGCCTTCGTAGATCTTGCCCACCTCAGCTTCAGCCGTGATCGCCATGACGCGATCCAGAGCCGCTTTGCCCTTGGCTTTGTCATCAGCGTAGATGCGGACAGTACCGTCATCTTCGATATCGATCATGGCGCCGGTTTCTTCGGTCAGGCCGCGAATGGTGGCACCACCCTTGCCGATCAAGTCACGGATTTTCTCCGGGTTGATCTTCAGCAGCTGCATGGCCGGCGCGTTATCCGGCAGTTCAGGACGTGCATAGCCAATAACCAGCGCCATCTCTTTCAGGATGTGCTTGCGCGCTTCATGTGCCTGCTCCAGCGCGATCTCCATGATCTCTTCAGTGATACCGGTGATCTTGATATCCATCTGCAGGGCTGTAACACCCGCTTCGGTACCGGCTACCTTGAAGTCCATATCACCGAGGTGGTCTTCGTCACCCAGAATATCAGTCAGAACGGCAAAGCGATCATTTTCCTTCACCAAACCCATGGCAATACCGGCCACAGGCGCTTTCAGCGGTACACCCGCGTCCATCATCGCCAGAGAGGCGCCACAAACGGATGCCATGGAGCTGGAGCCGTTGGACTCGGTAATTTCGGATACGATACGGATGGTGTACGGGAACTCTTCCTGCGTCGGCAACACAGCCGCAACACCACGACGAGCCAGACGACCATGACCAATTTCGCGGCGGCCTGCACCACCCATGCGACCGGCTTCGCCAACCGAGTACGGAGGGAAGTTGTAGTGCAGCATGAACGGATCCTTGCGCTCACCTTCCAGCGCATCGATGATCTGCTGATCACGGCTGGTGCCCAGGGTACAGGTCGCGATCGCCTGAGTTTCACCGCGGGTAAACAGCGCTGAACCGTGTACACCCTTGAGCAGGTCGATTTCGACATTGATCGGACGTACGGTTTTGGTATCACGGCCATCGATACGCGGCTCGCCATCGATAATGCGATTACGCACGATCTCTTTTTCCAGCGAGCTGAAAATCGCGGACACTTCCTTGCCGGAGGGCTGACCCTCTTCACTGCCAGACAGTGCTTCAACCGCCTGCGCACGCAGTTCAGCCAGGCTGGACTGACGCTGCATTTTGTCAGCAACCTGATAGGCAGATGCAATACCGGCACCAACCAGTTCACGCACTTGAGCGATCAGAGCTTCGTTCTTGGCCGCGGGCTGCCAGTCCCACTTCGGCTTGCCGGCTTCAGCTACCAGTTCGTTGATGGCGTTGATCACCACCTGCATTTCCTGGTGTGCAAACAGTACGGCGCCAAGCATTTCGTCTTCGGTCAGCTCTTTGGCTTCAGACTCAACCATCAGTACTGCATCGCCAGTACCGGCTACAACCATGTCCAGCTCAGAGGTTGCAAGCTCCGCATAGGTCGGGTTCAGGATGTAACCGTCAGCTTCAGTAAAGCCTACACGTGCTCCGCCGATCGGACCCATGAACGGCAGGCCGGAGATTGCCAGTGCCGCAGAGGTACCGATCATGGCCGCGATATCCGGATCGTTGACCTTATCAGCCGACATCACGGTACAGACCACCTGAACTTCGTTCATGAAGCCTTTCGGGAACAGCGGACGGATCGGACGGTCGATCAGGCGCGAGGTCAGCGTTTCCTTCTCGGAAGGACGCGCTTCACGCTTGAAGAAGCCACCCGGTATACGGCCTACAGCGTAGTATTTTTCCTGGTAATGAACCGACAGCGGGAAGAAGTCCTGACCTTCACGCATCTCTTTGGAGCCGACTACGGTACAGAGTACCTGAACGCCGTCCATGGTAACCATGACGGCACCGGTGGCCTGACGGGCTACCTTGCCGGTTTCGATGGTGATGGTATGTTTGCCGAACTGAAATGATTTACTGATCGCTTGCACGATAGAAACTCCTCGGGTTTGTGTATTCCCGTCAGCGGACCAACCAACCCTCTTTTCAAGCCAGTACTCAGTTGCCGACTGTAGCAGTCGTCAAGTGAGTACAGGCTGGATGATTGTGTCGCTTTAACGGGCTGTAGATAAAACTGAGGCCATACACTGTATGGCCTCAGGATGGAACTGCTTAGCGACGCAGCCCAAGACGGCCGATCAGCGCCAGATAGCGGTCAGCGTCTTTGCCTTTCAGGTAGTCCAGCAGCTTACGACGCTGGTTTACCATGCGGATCAGACCACGGCGAGAGTGGTGATCCTGCTTGTGCGACTTGAAGTGACCCTGCAGGCCTTCGATGTTCGCAGTCAGCAGCGCAACCTGTACTTCGGTAGAACCGGTATCACCAGCGCCACGACCGAATTCAGCAACGATTTCCGCTTTTTTCTCGTTAGAAAGAGCCATTGTATATCTCCTCGTTAATATGCACACAGTGACCTGCACTGCGGATTGATAGACGCGCTGCACCGAGCATATTTTCAGTACAGCGTCAGTTTGGCTTCAGCCAAATCGGTTCAAGCGGTGCTGACAAGGCGTTTGCCCTTCAGCGCCCCTTTGGCATCGCGTTCGGCGATACCGAAAAATTCGTCGGTTACACGATTGAATACCAGAAACTCATCCGCATCCGGCAATCGATCGTCAACACGCAGCCTTTGCCCCATCTGCAGTCTTTCGGCTTCAGCCGCTTCCAGCTGAATCCGTGGCAAATCGGACACCGGCGCCCAAGCCGGTAATAATAGCGCATCCAGCCGCTGTTGTATGCTGTTTTGAGCCTCCTCTGCCTGAGGTTGTGCCAGGCTTTGCAGCTGCTCCAGCGTCATCATCTGGTCGGCATGGAAAGGGCCGGTCTGCAGCCTGCGCAACACACTGACATGGGCACCACAGCCCAGCAGCAAGCCCAGATCCTCAACGATGCTGCGGATATAGGTGCCCTTGGAACAGAATACCTCCAAATCCACCTCATCCGCGCGCAACGCCAGCAGCCTGATCTCATGAATCCGTACACGGCGAGGTTTAACTTCAACCTCGACACCCTGACGTGCCAGCTTGTACAACGGCTGGCCGTTAAGTTTGAGAGCCGAATACACCGGCGGAACCTGCTCTATCTCGCCACTGAAATGCTCTACCAGCAGTGCTTCAATCTGCGCTCGACTGAGGCTTGCGGGGACCGGTTTTTCTTCGGTGATCTCCCCCTCAGCATCACAGGTATCGGTACGCTGCCCCAGTTTTGCAGTGGTCAGGTAACGCTTGTCCGAGTCAAGCAGGTACTGGGAAAACTTGGTTGCTTCGCCCAGACATATCGGCAGCAGGCCAGTCGCCAGTGGATCCAGCGCTCCGGTATGACCCGCCTTGGCGGCGCCATAGATTCGCTTGACCCTTTGCAGGGCAGAATTGGAGGACAGTCCCTGAGGCTTGTCCAACAGAAAAAGGCCGCTGATTGGGCGACCTTTTGGTTTGCGGGCCATGCTTCAGTTCCCGTTATCGTCTTCATTATCCGGGCGGCTGCTCTCCTGCTGCCAGGCCTTTTCGATCAGGCCATGCAGGTGGCGCCCCCGCTCAACGGTTTCATCAAAATGGAATCGAAGCTGCGGCATGACCCGCAACTTGATTCCGCGAGACAATTCCGTGCGCAGGAATCCAGCGGCGTTATTGAGCACCGTACGGGAGCTCTTAATAACCTCGGCCTCAGTCTGATCACCAATCGCCAGCACTGTGAAGTAGATATCGGCATAGCCGAGATCCTTGCTCACCTTGACGTGGCTGATGGTTACCATACCCAGCCGCGGATCCTTTATCTCGCGCTGGATCAGGGTGGCCAGATCACGCTGAATCTGGTCCCCCACCCGGTCGGTACGTTTGAAATCGCGTGCCATGATGCTCCGCTTACAGCGTACGCTGTACTTCAATGGTGTCGAACACTTCGATCTGGTCACCGACCTTCACGTCGTTGTAGTTCTTCACCCCGATACCACATTCCATACCCTGACGTACTTCTGCCACGGCATCCTTGAAGCGACGCAGAGACTCCAGCTCGCCCTCATAGATCACCACGTTGTCGCGCAGTACGCGGATACGCTTGTTACGGTAAACCGTACCTTCGGTCACCATACAACCGGCGATGGCGCCCAGCTTCGGCGAACGGAACACATCACGCACCTGAGCAATACCAACGATCTCTTCGCGGTATTCCGGTGACAGTAGACCGGTCATCGCCTGTTTTACGTCATCAATGATGTCGTAAATAACGCTGTAGTAGCGCAACTCAAGCTCTTCGCGTTCAACCACGGCCTTGGCCTGGTTATCGGCACGGACGTTGAAGCCAATCAGAATTGCCGAAGAGGCCAGTGCCAGGTTGGCATCGGTCTCGGCGATGCCGCCCACACCGCTGGAAACAATGTTCACCTTCACTTCGTCGGTGGACAGGTCTTCCAGTGACTGGATGATCGCTTCCAGAGAGCCACGCACATCCGCCTTGAGGACGATGTTCAGTGACTTCACATCACCGGCCTGCATGTTCTCGAACAGGTTTTCCAGCTTGGCTTTCTGCTGACGGGCGAGCTTCACTTCGCGGTACTTGCCCTGACGGAAGAGCGCCACTTCGCGGGCTTTCTTCTCGCTGGACACCACGGTGAACTCGTCACCGGCATCCGGGGTACCGTCAAGGCCAAGGATCTCGACCGGAATCGCGGGACCGGCTTCATCAATCGGCTTACCGTTTTCGTCCAGCATCGCACGTACACGGCCGTAATGCAGACCAGCCAGCACGATGTCACCCTTGCGCAGGGTACCGTTTTGTACCAGCAGGGTGGATACGGAACCACGCCCCTTATCAACACGAGACTCAACCACCACACCCTGACCCGGTGCATCTTTCACGGCAGTCAGCTCAAGCAGTTCAGCCTGCAGCAGGATCGCATCCAGCAGTCCATCGATGCCTTCGCCGCTCTTGGCGGAGACATGTGCAAACTGAACGTCACCACCCCACTCTTCAGGCAGTACGTCACGCTGAGCCAGCTCGTTCTTAACGCGGTCCAGATCGGCATCTTCCTTGTCGATCTTGTTCACGGCCACCACCAAAGGTACACCGGCGGCTTTCGCGTGCTGGATCGCTTCTTCAGTCTGCGGCATCACGCCGTCATCTGCGGCAACAACCAGCACTACAATGTCAGTCAGCTGAGCACCACGTGCACGCATGGCGGTAAACGCCGCATGCCCCGGAGTATCCAGGAAAGTCACCATGCCATTGTCGGTTTCAACGTGGTAGGCACCGATATGCTGGGTAATACCACCCGCTTCACCGGTTGCCACCTTGGTGCGACGGATGTAGTCAAGCAGTGAGGTCTTGCCGTGGTCAACGTGACCCATGACAGTTACCACCGGTGCACGGCCAACCTTTTCACCCTGAGCCGCCTGAACGCTCTCGATCAGCGCGTCTTCAATGGCATTTTCCTGCATCGGAATGGCCTTGTGACCCATCTCTTCCACTACCAGTACGGCGGTGTCCTGATCCAGTACCTGATTGATGGTCGCCATGGCGCCCATCTTGAACATTACCTTGATGACCTCAGCGGCCTTGATCGACATCTTCTTGGCCAGTTCGGCCACGGTGATGCTCTCAGGGATATTTACCTCATGCACCACCGGTGCAGTCGGCTTTTCGAAGCCATGCTGGTTCGGGCCACCACTGCGGCCTCGGCCTGCAGGTGCACGTTTGCCAGCCTTGCCGCGACGGCCGCGAGTATCGTCCTGACGAGCGGTTTTACCGCCCTTGCCACGACGAGGACGGTCGTCATCATCACTGCGACGAGACTTTTCCTTGTCTTTGCGGCGCGGGTTTTCAGTGACAGGCTCAGCCAGCACTTCGGGCTCAGGTGCAGCGGTGGCGGCCGGTTTGGCCTTCGCCGTCACTTCAGCTGACGGTGCTGCCTGTTCTTCAGCAGGCGGCGCTTCGGCATCAGTCTTAGCGGCTTCGGTCACGGCTTCAGCCTGAGGCTCTGGGGCGGGCGCAGCTTCCACAACAGGCTCTGCCACAGCAGCCACTTCTTCTACAACCGTCGCAGGGGCTGCGTCATCTTCCAGCAGCGAACGCTTAACATAGGTACGCTTCTTGCGCACTTCAACGCTGACCGTCTTGCGTTTGCCTGAGGCACCGGAGACTTTCAGCTCAGACTTGGTCTTGCGCTTGAGCGTAATCTTGCTGGGTTCAGCAGCATCCACGTTTTCGCCATGACTACGCTTGAGGTGACTCAGAAGCTTCAAGCGCTCCTCTTCGGTCACACTCGACTCAATTTTCTTTGCACCGATGCCGGCTTCCTGCATTTGCGTCAACAGACGCTCAGCGGATACACCAACCACATCGGCAAGTTGCTTCACGGTTACTTCTGCCATATATGTGTTCTCCTCTTCCGCTGGCGTTTACTGCTCTTGCGCAAACCAGGGCGCACGGGCTGTCATGATCAGCTCGGCTGCCTGTTCTTCAGTAAGACCTTCCACTTCCAGCAGATCTTCAACCGCTTGCTCGGCAAGATCTTCCATGGTGATGATGCCACGGGATGCCAGCTGGAATGCCAGCGTGCGTTCCATGCCATCCATGTTCAGCAGGTCTTCTGCCGGTTCCGCATCGCCAAGCTGCTCTTCACTGGCGATCGCCAGATTGATCAGAGCATCCTTGGCACGGCTACGAAGGGCTTCAACCAGCTCTTCGTCAAATTCTTCAATTTCGAGCATCTCTTCTTCCGGGACATAAGCCACTTCTTCAATGGAAGTGAAGCCTTCAGCCACCAGTATTTCAGCCAGCTCTTCATCAATATCAAGATGCTTGATGAACATATCCACCACAGCACCCACTTCAGTCTGCTGCTTCTCGGCCGCTTCATCTTCGGACATGACATTCAGCGTCCAGCCGGTAAGCTCACTGGCCAAACGCACATTCTGTCCGCTGCGGCCAATCGCCATAGCCAGTGCTTCTTCAGCCACGGCCACATCCATGGAGTGACTTTCCTCATCCATCACTATGGACGCCACTTCAGCCGGGGCCATCGCGTTGATGACCAGCTGGGCCGGGTTGTCATCCCACAGGATGATATCGACCCGTTCGCCACCCAGCTCATTGGATACGGCCTGAACACGAGAGCCACGCATGCCGACACAGGCTCCGACCGGATCAATACGACCGTCATTGGTCTTGACCGCAATTTTGGCACGCGCTCCCGGATCACGTGCTGCTGCACGGATTTCGATGACATCTTCTGCAATCTCGGGTACTTCGATGCTGAACAACTCGATCAGCATGGCGTTGGAGGTACGGCTGAGTACCAGCTGCGGACCACGCCCTTCGCTGCGGACTTCCTGCAGCACAGCACGCACACGATCACCCATGCGGAAGCTTTCACGCGGAATCAGATTCTCACGCGGCAGCAGCGCTTCAGCGTTGTTGCCCAAGTCCACAATAATATTATCGCGGGTGACTTTCTTCACAGTGCCGGCCACCAGCTCGCCCTTGCGATCCTGATACTGCTCAACCACTTTGGCACGCTCGGCTTCACGCACTTTTTGCACGATAACCTGCTTAGCGGTTTGTGCAGCGATGCGCCCAAAAGCAACAGATTCAACCTGCTCTTCCCAGATATCACCGGGCTTGAGGTTAGGGTCGATCTCCAGCGCTTCTTCCAGGGTCAGTTCAGTACCCAGCGCAGGCACTTCATCATTACTGACCACCAGCCAGCGGCGCCAGGTTTCGTAACCGCCGGTTGCACGATCAATTACTACACGGATATCCGCTTCTTCGTCATAGCGTTTCTTTGTAGCCGTAGCCAAAGCCACTTCTATCGCTTCAAAAATGACGGCCTTGGGCACATCCTTTTCATTAGAAACAGCTTCTGCAACCTGTAGAATCTCTTTATTCATACGACTGCCTCGCCAAACCTTTAAACCGGTGTTAAAACTGGGGAATCACATTGGCACGATCGATATAGTCGATCGGCAACAGATACTCTTCGTCATCGACAACCAGCAGAACTTCGTCACCTTCGACGCCATTCAGCAGGCCCTTGAATTTTCTGCGCCCCTCAAAGGGCACCCGCAACCGCAGTTGCACCTGATGCCCGGCATACGCCTGGAATTGTTCCAGCGTATACAAGGGACGATCCATGCCGGGTGACGACACCTCCAGCATGTATTGTTCAGGGATGGGGTCTTCCACATCCAGAATACCGCTTACCTGATGGCTGACGCGGGCACAGTCATCCACGCTGACCCCATTTGGACCATCAATATAGATCCGCAACGTACTGTTACGACCGGCGGAGTGAAAATCCAGTCCCCAGAGCTCAAGCCCCAGGGCGGTCACGACCGGCTCAATCAATTCCTGCAAAGTTTTCAATCTGGCTGACACAGAGGACGACCTCGTTCTGCATGTACCTGAAACAAAAAATGGGTCTCTGAGGACCCATTTCTGACGCGGCACCTGGTGCCCTTTTGTTCACCTACGAAAAAGCCCCTGAAAAGGGGCTTAAACGTAAAGAAAATGGTAGCGGGGGCTGGATTTGAACCAACGACCTTCGGGTTATGAGCCCGACGAGCTACCAGACTGCTCCACCCCGCATCAGAAACAGGTGCACATTATACACAACACCTGCCTGTCTTACAAATGGTGCCGAAGGCCGGACTCGAACCGGCACGAGCATAGCTCACCACCCCCTCAAGATGGCGTGTCTACCAATTTCACCACTTCGGCTTTAACTGTTTGATCTTACTCGGCAACCGGAATATCAGATTCCGATGCCTTGCCTGCAGCCGCATCCAGCTCAGGAAGATCACGCTGGGGTTCTGCTGCTGACTCAATCAGCTCTGCAGACGGGATACCCGCGTCATTAACACTTTCCGCACGCTGCTTGGCGTAAACGGCCAGTGCAAAACTGGTGGCGAAGATACCTGCAGCAAGCACTGCAGTCAATCGCCCAAGAAAACTTTTTGACCCCTGACTGCCAAACACGGTCTGGGACGCACCACCACCGAAGGCGGCACCCGCTTCTGCACCCTTACCCTGCTGCAGCAGCACCAGCGCAATAATTGCAGCAGCCAGCAGTACATGAACGATCAGAACCAGACTTTCCATCATCTATACCGTATCAGCCGGCGACTGCCGCGGCACGGCAGATCGCAATAAAATCATTAGCCTTCAATGAAGCCCCCCCAATAAGGCCGCCATCAATATCAGGCTTTGCGAACAGCTCTGCGGCGTTATCAGCATTAACACTGCCACCGTAGAGCAATTGAACATTTTGACCGGCAACACCCGCCACCCTGACCAAAACTGTCCGAATATGTGCGTGTACTTCCTGAGCTTGCTCGGGCGACGCTGTTTTTCCGGTACCTATGGCCCATACTGGCTCATACGCGACCACAAGGCGCTCAAACTCGTCTGCTTCAAGACCGGATACCGCAGCACACAACTGCCGGGCAACTACATCAAGCGCCTCACCGGACTCTCGCTGCGCCAGGGTCTCCCCCACACACAGAACCGGCTTCAGCCCCGCACGCAAGGCGGCCAGTGTCTTTGCTGCCACTTGCTCATCATCTTCATGATAAAGAGAGCGCCGCTCCGAGTGACCCACAATAACCATGTGGCAGCCAACATCTCGCAACATCGCAGCAGACACCTCTCCCGTATAGGCCCCGGCATTATGCTCGCTCAGATTCTGAGCACCAAGCGAGACCACAGAACCTTCCAGCTGCAAACCTACCGAGTGCAGATAGACTGCAGGCGGACAGATACCAACCTCAACACTACCGACCGGACTGACTTCAAGCGACTCGACAAGTGAGGCAACCAGTGTATGGTTGGCCGCAGTCTCACCGTTCATCTTCCAGTTTCCGATTACCAGCGCGTTTCGCATTGATATCCCCTTACGAAAGAGGCGCATATGTTATCCGAGCACTCACTGGCTGGCAAGTACCGCCAGTTCTTTTTCTACCCTTGCGGCCAGTTCCTGACAGAGGCGCTTCACTTCAGCACCATCCTCACCTTCAACCATAACCCTCACCACCGGCTCGGTACCCGATGGGCGCAGCAGAACACGCCCACGACTGCCCAGCTCGGACTCAGTGGCTGCTACAGCCTCCTGCACCGGCGCGACCTGACTCAGATCAGGCCGACCCGGCATGGAAACATTGATCATGACTTGCGGCATTTTGTGCATACCGGCCTTTAATTCATGCAGAGACTGGCCGTGTTCCTGTATCGCTTTCAGAACCTGAAGCGCCGCAACCAGTCCATCGCCAGTCGTGGTCAGATTGCCGCACACGATATGGCCCGAGCTTTCACCACCGAGGACCCAGCCATGCTGCTGCATCTGCTCGATCACGTAGCGATCACCGACCTTTGCTCTAACAAAAGGCACATCCAGCTGCGCGAGCGCTTGCTCCAGACCAAAATTCGACATCAGTGTGCCAACCACACCCCCACTCAAAGCCTGTTGCTGCAGCAGGCTCCGCGCGATAATAAACAGAATTTCATCACCATCAACCAGCTCACCGAGATGATCCACCAGCATCAGGCGGTCACCATCACCATCCAGTGCCACACCCAAGTCAGCCTCTTCGGCCATCACCACTTTTTGCAGCCGTGTTGTGTCGGTAGCACCACAGGCTTCATTGATATTGACCCCGTCAGGCGAAGACGCAATCTCAATCACCTCGGCACCCAGCTCCGCCAGCACTTTTGGTGCCACGTGATAGGTCGCGCCATTGGCACAATCGAGAATGATTTTGAGCCCCCTGAGATTCAGGTTGCCGCTGACAGTCCCTTTACAGAATTCTATGTAGCGCCCTGCCGCATCATCAACACGGCGAACCTTGCCCAAGTCGACGGACGGCACCGTCGTCATGGACAGATCCATTTGTGCCTCAATCGCACGCTCAATGCTGTCCGGGAGTTTGGTGCCATCGCCGGAAAAGAACTTGATGCCGTTATCGGAATAGACATTGTGCGAGGCACTGATCACAATTCCGGCGTTTGCTCTGAAGGTTCGGGTGAGGTAGGCAATCGCAGGTGTGGGCATGGGCCCGGTGAGCAGCACATCCACCCCCGCCGCTGACAACCCGGCCTCAAGTGCAGACTCGAACATGTAACCTGAAATACGCGTATCCTTCCCAATCAGGATTTTGCTTCGCCCCTCACGGGCAAAAACACAGCCCGCCGCCCAACCCAGTTTGAGAACAAAATCAGGCGTGATCGGGAACTGGCCTACCTCACCACGAATACCATCGGTTCCAAAATACTTCCTGCTCACCGGTCACACTCCTGCCGTTTCGTTAAGAACCGCTTCGGTCATTCGCACCACATCTACCGTAGGCGCCACATCATGAACGCGGATAATTTTTGCCCCCTTGCCAACCGCCAGTGCGACAGTAGCCAGACTGCCATAGAGACGCTGATCCACCGGCCTGCCAAGTGCCAGCCCTACCATTGATTTGCGGGAGGTCCCCACCAAAAGCGGTGCACCGAGCGCCTGCAGTCGCTGCATCCGATTCAACAGCTCAAGATTATGCTCAAGTGTCTTACCAAAACCAAATCCGGGGTCCAGCACTATCCGATCATCCGAGATGCCTGCCTCTCGACAACGCTGGAGCTGAAACTGTAAAAAATGCTCCACTTCTTCCGTCACATCACGATAATGTGGCCTCAGCTGCATGGTAGCTGGGCTGCTACCCTGCATGTGCATGACGCAGAGTGCCAGATCAGACGCAACTGCCACCTCAAAAGCCCCCGGTCGCGAGAACGAACGCACATCATTGAGCAGATGCGCACCGGCACTTGCGGCAGCCTGCATCACTTCAGGCGCACTGGTATCGACTGAGAGCACCACATCCAACTCGCGTGACAGCCTCTCCACCACCGGTACGACTCTTTCCAGCTCTTCCTGAACCGGTACCGGTTCAGCGCCGGGACGAGTTGATTCACCCCCGATATCGATCAGGGTTGCGCCCTGATTTACCATCTGCGCAGCTTTCTGTAGCGCGCGTTCAACCGAGAGATGCTGTGCTTCATAGACGCTGCCACCATCCGAAAATGAGTCGGGTGTGACGTTAAGAATCCCCATCACCTGCGCCCGCGCCAGATCCAGCGTGCGACCGGCACATTTCAAAACCGCCATAGCTGTTAAATCCTGCAACTGAAACAAAAAAGGCCAGCGCGCACGCCAGCCTTTATATAATACCAGAGCCCCGACTTCAGCGATCATCCTCGCGGCGAGGCCTTTCCTGATCATCCTGATTCGGAGCCTGCGGGTCATCATCGACACCTGCATCCCCTGTACCGACATCCGCCTCGTCGCTTGCCTCACCCGGCTGTGACTGCTCACGAGTCTTGCGTTCTTCCATATCACGCTCGGCCTGATCTGCTCGCTCCTGAGCCTCAACCCAGCCGTCCGGCGGAGTTACCTCCTGCCGTGCCATCAACTGATCCAGCTGCACTGCACCGATGGTTTCGTACTTCATCAATGCCTGGGCCATGGCATCCAGAATATCGCGATTATCTTCAAGCGTCTTCTTCGCGCGGGCATAGCATTCATCGATGATCGTCTTCACTTCAGCATCGATGCGACGCTGAGTTTCTTCCGACATCGGTTTGGCACCCTGCCCCATGCCACGACCAAACGGATCATCATCTTCATCACCGTACAGCAGCGGGCCAAGGTTTTCACTCAGACCCCAGCGAGTCACCATATTGCGAGCCAGAGACGTGGCTTTCTGAATATCGTTGGAAGCACCGGTAGTCACACCCTCCTTGCCCAGTGTCATCTCTTCCGCCAGACGACCACCATACAGGGAACAGATCTGGGAAATAATCCACTGACGGCTGTGGCTGTAACGATCCTCTTCCGGCAGGAACATGGTAACGCCCAGCGCACGTCCACGCGGAATGATCGACACTTTGTACACAGGGTCGTGCTCCGGCATTACACGGCCAATAATGGCATGACCTGCCTCATGATAGGCCGTATTCAGGCGCTCCTTATAGGACATCACCATGGATTTGCGCTCAGCACCCATCATGATTTTGTCCTTGGCCTGCTCGAATTGCTCCATGCCGACCGTACGACGGTTGTTGCGCGCTGCAAACAACGCAGCCTCGTTGACCAGGTTGGCCAAGTCAGCACCAGAGAAGCCGGGCGTACCGCGCGCAATCAATTCAGGTTTAACGTCATCACCCAGCGGCACCTTGCGCATATGTACTTTCAAAATCTGTTCACGACCGCGGATATCCGGCAGACCTACATGCACCTGGCGGTCAAAACGGCCGGGGCGCAACAACGCAGGGTCAAGCACATCGGGGCGGTTAGTGGCTGCAATTACGATAATGCCTTCGGTACCCTCAAAGCCGTCCATCTCGACCAGCAACTGGTTCAACGTCTGCTCGCGCTCATCGTTGCCACCACCCATACCAACACCACGGTGACGACCTACGGCATCAATCTCATCGATGAATATGATGCAGGGGGCATGCTTTTTGGCCTGCTCGAACATGTCACGCACACGCGAAGCACCTACACCCACAAACATTTCCACAAAGTCAGAACCGGAGATACTGAAGAAAGGTACGCGCGCCTCACCTGCGATTGCCTTGGCCAACAGAGTTTTACCGGTACCAGGAGACCCTGCCATCAGCACACCGCGCGGGATATGCCCCCCCAGGCGCTGGAACTTGCCGGGATCACGCAGGTAATCGACAAGCTCTTTCACCTCTTCCTTAGCTTCCTCAACACCCGCCACATCATCAAACGTGGTCTTGACCTGATCTTCGCTCATCATGCGTGCCTTGGACTTGCCGAACGACATGGGCCCACCCTTGCCGCCACCGCCGCCCTGCATCTGGCGCATGAAAAACATGAACACGGCAATAATCACCAGGATCGGGAAAGAGGCGACCAACAACTGGGTCCAGATGCTCTGCCGCTCCGGCTGCTTGCCTTCGATCACCACATTATGTTGCAGCAGGTCATCGATAAGCTTGGGATCCTGTACCGCCGGTCGCACGGTCTCGAAACGCTCCCCATTACTGCGTTGCCCAATGATGGTATAGCCATCGATGGTGACCTTGGATACACGGTCAGCCTGAACCTCAGCAACAAAGTCTGAATAACTCAGCTTTCCGGCATCACTCTCGGCACTGAAATTGTTGAAGACTGTGAGCAGGACTGCTGCTATCACCAGCCACAACACCAGATTTTTTGCCATATCGTTCAATGGATCACCCTCTGTTCACTCAATTCTGTCGGCCATACTGATTGCCACTTTCAACCAATCGGTACCGCCCTGCAACCTGTTTATCGTTGTACGCGTGCAAACCCTGTTCCGAGCAGGCAGCAACATGAAATCCTATTAACTTCCTTCGATTCGCCAAATCGAAAAATGTTCCTTAGCGCCCCCTCGGCAACATCACCGTCAGGCGAGACCGAAGCGCTACTCAGGCCGGCATGACTCAGGTAAAATACCTCTTTATCTGATCAAACGGGATCCATCCCCGAATCAAGAGGCACCATATTCTAGTATGAGCTTGACGCCTGAGCAAAAGAAGCACTTCCGCACCCTGGGTCATAACCTGAACCCGATCGTTATGGTGGCCGGCAAGGGGCTGTCCGAAAACATTCAGCTTGAAGTGGATCGCGCCCTTGAAGACCACGAACTGATCAAGGTGAAGTTCTCCGTTGGAGATCGCGACATCAAACGCCAACTGGTGCGCGAGCTGTGCGATATCGTGGAAGCAGAACTGGTACAGCAGATCGGCAACATTGCCCTGCTTTATCGACCTTCACGCGACCCCAACCCCAAACTGTCCAATTTACTGCGCTGAGACGCAGCCAAAAAAAACCGCCGACACCCGGCGGTTTTTTTATTTCAGCTGACTAGATATGCTCTACCGCTGCAATTTCATACTCGATCATGCTGGAAGGCGTCTGCACAGCTGCAATATCCCCTTCCATCTTACCTACCAGCGCGCGCGCGATCGGTGAGTTGACCGAAATTTTGCCGTCCTTGATGCTGGCTTCATCATCACCCACGATCTGATAGCGCACTTCCTCTTCGGTATCGATGTTGATCAACTCCACCGTGGTGCCGAAAATCACCTTACCCGTATGCGGAATAGCTGTAACGTCAATTACCTGAGCCTGAGACAACTTGTACTCAAGTTCACGAATACGACCCTCAATAAAACCCTGCTGCTCTCGAGCGGCGTGGTACTCGGCATTTTCTTTCAGGTCGCCATGTTCACGCGCTTCAGCGATGGCCGCAATCACCGCGGGACGCTGGACCGACTTGAGGTCGGCCAGCTCTTCACGCAGTTTCTTTTCACCGGCAACCGTCATCGGTACCCGTTTCATTCTGCTACTCCTGCGTGCACGTCCTGCAGACGACGCACGGTTTTCTCTTCGCCATATTTCAGCGCTTCAGCGGTCGCTGCTGCCCCTGCCAGTGTTGTGGTATAGGGAACCTTGTGCTGCAGCGCCGAACGACGAATTTCAGCGGAATCGGCAATCGCCTTGCGGCCCTCAGTGGTATTGATCACATAAACGATTTCACCGTTCTTGATCATGTCCACGATATTGGGACGACCTTCCGCCACCTTATTCACCCGTGCCACGCTAAGCCCTGCCTCTTCAAGCAGCGCAGCAGTACCTGCCGTTGCCACCAGGGAAAAGCCCAGTGCTGCCAAGTCTTTGGCTACCGGCACGACTGCAGTCTTATCCACGTCACGTACGGAGATAAACGCTTTGCCACTGGCTGACGGCATCTTCTCACCGGCACCAATCTGCGCTTTCATGAACGCTTCGCCAAAAGTGGCTCCGGTACCCATAACCTCACCGGTCGACTTCATTTCCGGGCCAAGGATCGGGTCCACGCCCGGGAACTTGTTGAACGGGAATACCGCTTCCTTCACGTTGAAGAATTTCGGTACGATCTCCTCGGTGAAACCAAGTTCCTGCAAGGTCCTGCCGGTCATCACCAGCGCTGCGATCTTGGCCAGCGATACTCCGATGCACTTGGAAACGAACGGTACGGTACGAGAAGCACGCGGGTTCACCTCAATGACGTAAATTTCGCCATCCTGATAGGCCAACTGCACGTTCATCAGACCGACCACGCCCAGTTCCAGTGCCATCTTGCGGACCATCTCACGCATTTCGTCCTGCACATCGGCCGCCAGGCTGTACGGCGGCAGCGAACAAGCCGAGTCACCAGAGTGAACACCCGCCTGCTCGATATGCTGCATGATGGCACCGATGACGACGGTTTTGCCGTCGCTGACGGCATCGATATCGACCTCAACCGCGGCATTCAAGAAATGGTCCAGCAACACCGGAGCATCGTTGGAGACCTGCACCGCAGTGGTCATGTAGCGACGCAGCTCGTCCTCCTTGTAGACGATTTCCATGGCACGACCACCCAACACGTAGGAGGGACGCACCACCAGCGGGTAACCGATCTTGCCGGCGCCAACGATCGCCTCTTCCAGGCTACGCACGGTGGCGTTTTCCGGCTGTTTCAGACCCAGTCGCTTGAGCATCTGCTGGAACTGTTCACGGTCTTCGGCACGGTCGATCGCTTCCGGGCTGGTACCAATTATCGGTACACCGGCCTGCTCCAGCGCTACCGCCAGTTTCAGCGGCGTCTGACCACCGTACTGCACGATCACACCCTTGGGCTTCTCGACATGAACGATTTCAAGCACGTCTTCGAGGGTAATCGGCTCAAAGAACAGTCGGTCGGAGGTGTCATAGTCGGTGGAGACGGTTTCCGGGTTACAGTTGACCATAATGGTCTCATAACCGTCTTCACGCGCCGCCAGCGCTGCATGTACGCAGCAATAGTCAAACTCGATACCCTGGCCGATACGGTTCGGGCCACCACCGATCACCATGATCTTCTCACGGTCGGACGGGTTGGCTTCGCACTCTTCCTCATAGGTGGAGTACATGTAGGCGGTGTCGGTGGCAAACTCGGCGGCACAGGTATCCACGCGCTTGAACACCGGGCGTACACCCAGGCTTTGACGCTGCTTGCGGAACGACTTTTCACTCACACCCAACAGTTGCGCCAGGCGTGCATCGGAGAAGCCCTTGCGCTTGAGGCGGAAGATCTGACCCTTGTCCAGATCGCTCAGCGCGGTTTCGGACACGCGCTGCTCATCCTTGATGATGTCTTCGATCTGTACCAGGAACCAGGGATCCACGCCGCTCAGCTTGTAGATTTCATCCACGCTCATGCCGAGACGGAAAGCGTCACCGATGTACCAGATACGCTCAGCACCCGGCTGGGTCAGTTCACGCACGATATCGTCACGCGCGTCTTCGGCATTCAGATCCACGATCGGATCGAAGCCGG
The DNA here is from genome assembly GCF_900107855.1 of Marinobacterium iners DSM 11526. Taxonomy (GTDB): domain Bacteria; phylum Pseudomonadota; class Gammaproteobacteria; order Pseudomonadales; family Balneatricaceae; genus Marinobacterium; species Marinobacterium iners. Next base: position 49,177 of record NZ_FNRJ01000017.1, read on the forward strand.
TAGCACCGACTTCAAGCCCGCGCAGGGCTTTCTGCAGTGACTCCTGCTGAGTACGACCGATCGCCATCACCTCGCCCACGGACTTCATCTGAGTCGTCAGACGGCTGTTGGCCTGCGGGAACTTTTCAAAGGTGAAACGCGGAATCTTGGTGACAACATAATCGATGGACGGCTCGAACGATGCCGGGGTGCGGCCACCGGTAATATCATTCTGCAGCTCATCCAGGGTGTAACCTACCGCCAGCTTGGCCGCGATCTTGGCGATCGGGAAGCCGGTGGCCTTGGATGCCAGGGCGGAAGAGCGCGACACACGGGGGTTCATCTCGATCACAACGACACGGCCAGTTTCCGGGTCCACGCCGAACTGCACGTTGGAGCCACCGGTTTCGACACCGATCTCACGCAGTACCGCGATCGATGCGTTACGCATGATCTGGTACTCCTTGTCGGTCAGGGTCTGAGCCGGGGCCACGGTAATGGAGTCACCGGTATGCACGCCCATGGCGTCAAAGTTCTCGATCGAGCAGACGATGATGCAATTGTCGTTCTTGTCGCGAACAACCTCCATCTCGTACTCTTTCCAGCCGATCAGGGATTCGTCGATCAGCAGCTCTTTGGTCGGCGACAGATCCAGACCGCGCTCACAGATCTCGATGTACTCTTCGCGGTTGTAGGCGATACCGCCACCGGAGCCACCCATGGTAAAGGAGGGACGGATGATGGCCGGGAAGCCGATGGAGTCCAGCACCTGCAACGCTTCTTCCATGCTGTGCGCGATGGCGGAGCGCGGGCACTCAAGGCCGATGTTCTTCATCGCCTTGTCGAAACGCTCACGGTCTTCCGCCTTGTCGATGGCATCCTGGGTCGCACCGATCATCTCGACGCCGAATTCGGCCAGCACACCTTCGCGGTCCAGGTCCAGCGCACAGTTCAGTGCAGTCTGGCCGCCCATGGTCGGCAGCAGTGCATCCGGGCGCTCTTTTTCGATGATCTTGGCAACGGTCTTCCAGTTGATCGGCTCGATGTAGGTCGCATCCGCCATGGCCGGGTCGGTCATGATGGTCGCCGGGTTGGAGTTCACCAGAATGACACGGTAACCCTCTTCACGCAGCGCCTTGCACGCCTGGGCTCCGGAGTAGTCGAATTCGCAGGCCTGTCCGATCACGATCGGGCCCGCACCAAGGATGAGAATACTGTTTATGTCCGTACGTTTTGGCATCTGTCTTAACCGGTCGTCTCTGTTGCTGTCACTGACTTGTCAGGGCGGATTCAGGCCTGCTGGCGCGCTTGCATCTGCTCGATAAAACGATCGAACAGAGGCGCGACATCATGCGGGCCAGGACTGGCTTCAGGGTGCCCCTGGAAGCTGAACGCAGGCACGTCCGTGCGCTCGATCCCCTGCAGTGTACCGTCGAACAGGGATTTATGGGTTGCACGCAGATTGGCCGGCAGCGAGGCCTCGTCTACGGCAAAACCGTGGTTCTGGCTGGTGATCATCACACGGGCGCTGTCCAGATCCTGCACCGGGTGGTTGGCACCGTGGTGACCATGGTTCATTTTCAGCGTTTTGGCACCGGAGGCCAGCGCCAGCAGCTGATGCCCCAGGCAGATACCGAATACCGGCACGCCACTGCTCAGAATCTCGCCGATCGCCGTAATGGCGTAATCGCAGGGTTCAGGGTCGCCGGGGCCGTTGGACAGGAACACGCCATCCGGATTCAGCGCCAGCACCTCTGCAGCGGGAGTCTGGGCCGGAACAACGGTCAGGCGACAGCCACGCTCGACCAGCATCCGCAGGATGTTGAGTTTCACACCGAAGTCGTAGGCCACAACATGGAACGGCAGCTCGGCATCAGTTTTATCCTGATGGCCTTCGCCCAGCTTCCATGTAGTGGAGCGCCAGTCGTAACGCTCGGTCACGCTGACCTCTTTGGCCAGGTCCATGCCCTTCAGACCCGGGAACGCACGCGCGGCTTCCAGGGCCTTGTTTTCGTCTAGATTTTCACCGGCCATGACACAGCCGTTCTGCGAGCCTTTCTCACGCAGAATGCGGGTCAGGCGACGGGTATCGATATCGGCGATACCGACAATGTTATTGGCCTTAAGGTACTGGTCCAGCGACTGTTCCGAACGGAAGTTGCTCGCCACCAGCGGCAGATCACGGATCACCAGGCCGGCGGCCCATGTGCGATCGGATTCGGCATCTTCCGCGTTGGCACCGGTGTTTCCGATGTGTGGGTAGGTCAGGGTCACAATCTGGCGGCAGTAGGAAGGATCGGTCAGGATCTCCTGATATCCGGTCATGGAGGTGTTAAACACCACCTCACCACTGGACTCACCATCGGCGCCAATTGCTATTCCCCTGAAAATGCTGCCGTCTTCAAGGGCTAGAATGGCTGGTCGCGTCAATTGAACCTCCCCGCGCATGCGCTGCATAATCTGGACAGTTGGATAGGATACGTGCAAAAAAGCGAGGCAAAACACGATGTTTACCTCGCTTTCATATGTCTGGCTGTGTTCCGCCTGCATTCGTAGCAGGTTAAACGCCAGTATTCTAGACGATCAGCGCTCTGGAGTCCACGCGAAAAGCCCCTTAGAGGGCCTGTGTGGCGGGCCCGAATCACAACGAACAGGAGCAGACCTGCCCTACCACCCAATCGTGAGCCGACACTTTTGTGAATAAAAATCAGCAAGATACTTGACGCGTCAGTTACAGACTGGTTGAATAGGCGCCTCTTCCAGCCCAGATAGCTCAGTCGGTAGAGCAGGGGATTGAAAATCCCCGTGTCGGCGGTTCGATTCCGTCTCTGGGCACCAAGATTCCGAAGGCCTGCATGCAAATGCAGGCCTTTTTCGTTTAAAGCTCAGCCGGCCGATCTATCAACTGCATGAATGCAGCCGTCGCTGCCGTATCCGGCCGCTGCCGATGGCGCAGAATATACAGTGGCCGACGGATACTGCGCTGCGGAACCAGCCTCACCAGCTCGCCACTTTGAAGCGAACGTCCCACCACCTGCAGCGATAGACAGCTTACACCCAAACCAGCCAGTACGGCGTGATGAATCGCCTCGGAGCTCCCCAGCTCCAGCCTGACACTGCTTGCCGTGAGCTCGGGGAACTCCCCCTCTACCACACTGCGCGTGCCCGAGCCTTTTTCTCGCATGATCCAGGGCATCTGCTCCAACGTCACAGCGGCTTCAGTCCAACCGCCAGCGGCCGATGCCACCACAACCATCTCATCATCCTGCCAATGGGTCAGCTCCAGATTTGGATGCCGCGCCTGTCCTTCCACCAACCCAATATCCAGCTCACAGCGCGCCACACGTCCTGCAATCACTTCGGTGTTAGCGACCTCAACTCGGCGACAGGGTTGATCAACACCACCCCGCCCCAATAATTGCGGCAGCATGTAGTTGCCGATAGTGGTACTGGCTCCGACTGCCAGCCGCCCCTGAGTACTGGAAAACAACTCATCCAGCTCACATGCCTGCGCCATCAGCAACTGTGCCCTTGGCTGCAGTCGTCGGCCCGCCTCATTCAGTACCAATCGCTTGCCGACACGGTCAAACAGCCGCACACCCAGGCGCTGCTCCAGCTCGGCCAGCGCATTACTGATGGCTGACTGTGACAGCGCCACCTGCGCCGCAGCTTGCGTAGTTGATCCCTTGGCAGCAATGGCCAGGAAAATTTCCAGCTGGCGAAGAGAGATCATCTTTTTTACCTATTTTTATGGTAGATATTATATAAATTACTCCTTTTACTAATACATTGCAGCTCTATAAGGTAGCCAGCCCAGCCAAGAGGTCTCGCTGCCATGTTTGTTACTCTGCTCAGTCGACATTATCTATTTACAGGCCTGGCACTGGCCTTTTTTCTAACATTGACCGCCCTGTCGCTGGTCCAAATGCCGCTGCCAATATTCCCCCTGCTGGGTCCACTGACACTGGCCATGTTACTGGGTATGGCAGCAGGCCACTGCAGCAGTTCGGATTTCACCCAGCAGACCGAACGCGGCCTGCAATTTTCCCGTCACTACCTGCTGCGAGCTGGCATTATCCTCTATGGACTGCGCATCAGCCTGGATGACCTCAGCACTGCCGGTTGGGGGGCTCTGCTGATTGATGCAATTGTGGTCACGACCATCCTGCTCACAGCGGCCTGGGCCGGGGTGCGCTGGTTTCGACTCGACGTACCGACAGCCCTGCTGATCGGCGCCGGCAGCGCCATTTGTGGTGCTGCTGCCGTTCTGGCCACGGCGCCAGCCCTGCGCGCGCGCAACCAGGCCGTACCTGTCGCCATTGCAACGGTTGTATTGTTTGGGTCAGCGGCCATGCTGCTGTACCCCTGGCTGTTTACACAAACCTGGGTAATGACGCTGCTTGATGGTTCGGCACGGGACTTTGGCCGCCTTGTTGGGGCCACTACACATGAGGTCGCACAGGTTACCGCCATAGCCGCTACGTTACCTGCGGATGGCGCTCACACAGCTGTGGTTACCAAGCTGATGCGTGTGATGCTGCTGGTACCGGTTCTGCTGGTTCTGAGTCGTCTGTTTCAGCATCGGACAGAGAGCAGCGAAACACCGAGCCTGACCATCCCCTGGTTTGCGCTGGTTTTCATGCTGCTGCCGCTGGTGAACAGTCTTGAGCTGGTACCAGCCGCCATACTGACATGGCTCCACCAGCTGGACCAGCTGCTGCTGGGGATGGCGATGACCGCTCTGGGATTTGCAACCCGGATCAGTGCGATTCGGGCTGCCGGCTGGCGCCCACTGGCGCTGGGCGCTCTGCTGTTTGTGTTGCTGCTGACAGGGGGTACCCTGCTGACGCTGTTGATCAGCTGAAGGCGCGGGCCGCTTCGATCCTGTTCTGTGCTCCCTGCAACTCACTCTGGGCACTTTCAGGCCCCTCGGCGCAAAATTCAAGATCGGTCAGGCGACCGTTCTTAAGGCTGTAAATCCAGCCATGCACACTCAGCTCCTGACCACGATTCCATGCATCCTGCACCACAGTAGTGTTACAGACGTTATAGGCCTGCTCAATCACGTTCAGCTCGCACAACTGATCGATCTGCTGCGGCGTATCCTTCCAGACACCGACCAGCGCACGGTGCTTGTAGTACACATCGCGAATATTGCGCAGCCAGTTGTCAATCAGACCATGTGGCCGCTGCTCCATCGCGGCGCGCACACCACCACAACCATAGTGCCCCACCACCATTACATGCTTCACCTTCAGTACCTCCACTGCGTACTGCAGCACAGACAGGCAATTCATGTCGGTATGCACCACGATATTGGAGACATTACGGTGAACAAACAGCTCGCCGGGCAACAGATCAACGATCTCGTTGGCCGGAACACGACTGTCGGAGCAGCCGATCCAGAGGTACTCGGGCGCTTGCTGACTGGCCAGCGTGGGAAAGAACTGAGGGTCCTGCTCCCGGATGCGATCAGACCAGTTGCGGTTATTGGTAAAAAGCGTCGACAGTTTCTTCATGTTTTTTCAATCCGCAGATACAACACAGGCAACGGTGTATCACACCGCTGCCTGTCAGACTCGCACAACAGGGAGGTGGGTTAGCGGTGATACTGGGCACTCAACTCGTGCACCGCATCCACAAACACCTTGGCACTTTCCGGATCAACAAACTGATGAATGCCGTGCCCCAGGTTGAACACATGACCATTGCCAGAACCAAAGCGCTGCAAAATATCCGCCACCTCGGCGCGAATACGATCAGCCGGCGCATACAGCACGCTTGGGTCCATATTGCCCTGCAGCGCAATACGGTCACCAACGCGGCGACGGGCATCATCGATATTGGTGGTCCAATCCAGGCCCAAAGCATCGGCACCTGCTTCGGCCATCACTTCAAGCCACTGCCCGCCATTTTTGGTGAATAGAATCACCGGCACACGACGGCCTTCGTGTTCACGAATCAGGCCATCAACGATCTGCTTCATGTATTTGAGCGAAAATTCCTGATACATGGGGCCGCTGAGCACACCACCCCAGGTATCGAAGATCTGTACCGCCTGAGCGCCACTGCGGATCTGCTCATTCAAGTAGGTAGTCACCGACTGCGCCAGCTTGTCCAGCAGCGCATGCATCACCTCGGGCGTGGCATACATCATCTGCTTGATATGGCGGAAATCCTTGCTGGAACCGCCCTCAACCATGTAAGTCGCCAGCGTCCAGGGGCTGCCGGAAAAACCGATCAGCGGTACACGACCGGACAGAGCGCCACGAATCTCTTTCACGGCTGCCATGACGTAGTCCAGATCGGTGGCGGCATCGGGGATCGGCAGCTCGGCCACATCCTTCTCGGTTCGGATGATCTTCTTGAAACGCGGGCCTTCACCCTGCTCAAAGTAGAGCCCCAGACCCATGGCATCGGGGATAGTGAGGATATCGGAAAACAGGATGGCCGCATCCAGATCGTAACGCTCCAACGGCTGCAGTGTCACTTCACAGGCCAGCTCACGATTTTTGCACAGACTCAGAAAGTCTCCGGCCTGCGCACGGGTGGCACGGTATTCCGGCAGATATCGCCCTGCCTGTCGCATCATCCAGACCGGTGTCACATCGACCGGCTCACGCAGCAGCGCCCGCAGGAAGCGATCATTTTTCAGTTCAGCCATCGCGCTCTCAATCCTGTTCGCAGTTAATTCAAGGGGCCTATTGTAACCGCTAAAAGGCACAAATGCGCATGGACCTGATCACATCCATCCAATTGCACCGTACAATAACTGGTCTATGGTTAACCCATACTCCATTGACCACGGCAATGACGGCACTCACATGAACCGATCGACACAACTGATCAGCCTGCCCAGTTCGGCAGACCAGCACGACCATCATTACCACCAACTGGTTTTTGGGCTTGAAGGCGAAACGGAATTTGAGCTGGTAGGCCACAGCCGAGAAGTCAGCATCGGCCATGGCTGCCTGGTTCCCTGCTCGACCGAGCATATTTTCAGCGGACTGGGCGACAACCGCATTCTGGTCGTCAATCTGCCGGCATACAGTGAAGACCGTCAGCAGCAGGAGCGTGTCGAGCAGCTGTTCCGCAGTGCACGCTACTTTAACTGCCCACCGCAGTTGCAGTTGCTCTTGCGCACCCTCAGCCGCGAGGTAGAAAGCAGCCCCGAAGACTCGCTGCTGCTTGAAGCCTGCAGCAACACACTGCTGTGCTCATTGCAGCGTCAGCTGGAATACCTTCCTCTGCCACAGCCTCGCAGCATGGCAGGACGACTCAACCTTGAGCTGCTGGATGATTACCTTGAACTGCATATTGAAAGGCGCATCAGCGTAGCCGAATTGGCAGGCCTGTTTTGCCTCAGCAGCAGCCAGTTTTTTGCCCGCTTCAAAACTGAAACAGGTCGCACACCGCAGGAATACGTCAGCGAGTACAGGCTGCGAGCTGTGCGCAGCGCCCTGGAAAACTCCGCGGCACCCATTGCACAACTTGCAGGGCGTTTCGGGTTTTGCAGCCAGAGCGCGTTGACTCGCACATTCAGCCAGCGCTTCCAGATTTCACCGGCGCATTATCGGCGCCAACACGGCCAGGCTCTGCCGGAGGATTTGGCAAAACAAGCATAGATTCAGACAAGACCTCTCCGCACAGCCTGTTATTAAATGCAGTTCGAGTGGGTAATCCTGCCCTCTTGAACGGCCGCGACTGACGATACGGCCTGCGTGTTGCAGCCCGCCATCTGCGGAGAAGAGTTGAGGAAAAGTCTATGTTCAAAGCGATTGATGCCCTGCATCCGGGATACATCGAGCAGCCACTGGAAACGCTCCAGGCGCAGATCTCCCCGCTTTATGCCATCGACGAGGGCCAATGGCTGCGCGAGCTGATGCCACTCGCCGAGCCGAGCCGCGATCAGATCAGCAGCACTGAAGCCACCGCCACCCGCCTGATTGAGCAGGTACGTGCCGATGATGGCGCCATCCACATGATCGATGCCCTGTTGCTGGAATACAGCCTGGACACCCGCGAAGGAATCCTGTTGATGTGTCTGGCTGAAGCACTGATGCGGGTACCTGACGCCGAGACAGCCGACGCCCTGATCCGCGACAAGCTCAGTGTCGCCGACTGGAAAAGCCACCTTAAGCATTCGGACTCCGTACTGGTCAACGCTTCCACTTGGGGTCTGTTGCTGACCGGCAAGGTCGTAACGCTGGACGAACGCGAAGACGGCACACCGTCCGGTGTCATCAACCGTCTGGTCAATCGACTCGGCGAGCCTCTGATCAGAAAGGTCATGCAACAGGCAATGAAGATCATGGGGCATCAGTTCGTACTCGGCCGCAATATCGATGAAGCCATGAAACGCGGCAGTGACTTTCGCCAAAAGGGCTACACCTATTCCTTCGACATGCTCGGCGAAGCGGCACTGACCCGCGCCGATGCAGCCAAATACCTGAACGATTACAGCAACGCCATCAACTTTGTCGGCAACTATCAGGACAAAAAAGCCAAGGGACCCAAGCCCAGCGTATCGATCAAACTGTCCGCCCTGCACCCTCGCTACGAGCCAGGTCAGGAAGAGCAGGTCATGCAGCAACTGTTCGAAACCGTGCTTAAGCTGATTCGTCAGGCACGGGCACTGGATGTCGCGATCACCATCGATGCCGAAGAGGCCGACCGACTTGAGCTGTCGCTGGAACTGTTCCAGAAGCTGTATCAACATCCTGACTGCCAGGGCTGGGGCGGCTTCGGACTGGTTGTGCAAGCTTACTCCAAGCGAGCGCTGCCGGTGCTCGTCTGGCTGGCCGCACTGGCGAAACAGCAGGGCGACCTGATACCGCTACGCTTGGTCAAGGGCGCCTACTGGGACTCTGAAATCAAGCTGTGCCAGCAGAAAGGTCTTGACGGTTACCCGGTTTACACCCGCAAGGAGGCCACCGACGTATCCTATCTGGCCTGCGCGCGCTTTCTGCTCAGCGGCCACATCAAGGGCCTGATCTGGCCACAGTTTGCCAGCCACAACGCACATACCGTTGCCGCAGTTATGACCGAAGCGCAGCACAACCAATTCGAATTCCAGCGCTTGCATGGCATGGGTGATGCTCTGTACGACCAAGTACTGGAACAGGCCGGTGTTGCGGTACGCATCTACGCACCGGTTGGCAATCACAAAGACCTGCTGCCCTATCTGGTGCGTCGCCTGCTGGAAAACGGCGCCAACAGTTCATTCGTACACCGACTGGTTGATGCTCGCTGCCCGATCAGCGATCTGGTAGAGCACCCCTGGCAGACCCTGAACAAGCGTGATCCGCTGCATAACCCACGCATCCCGCTGCCACGTCACATCTACGGTGACAAGCGCCTGAACTCGCGCGGCCCGAACATCGATATTGCCGCTGAATGGCAACCGTTCAGTGCCGACATTCAACGTTGGCTCAACCACCAGTGGCAGGGAGGGCCGATCATCAATGGCCAGCGCCTGACGACCGGCACCGAAATTCAGGTAAAGGCACCCTATGATCACCGTATCAGCGCCGGCCAGGTACACTTTGCCGACAGCTCCTGTGTAGAACAGGCGATTGCCGCCGCGCAGGGCGGCGTTCAATCATGGCAACAAACCCCGGTGGGCGTACGCACACAGGCATTGAGGCGACTGGGAGATTTGCTGGAAGACCATCTGGCGGAGCTGGTTGCCCTGTGCCATCAGGAAGCGGGCAAAACCATCCAGGACGGGATTGACGAAGTACGTGAAGCAGTGGACTTCTGCCGGTATTACAGCCTGCAGGCCGACCAGCTCTTCAGCACCCCTCTTGAGCGCACCATCGCCGACGGCAGTCACTGCCGAATGATCCGCAACGGTCGAGGTGTGTTTGTCTGTATCAGCCCCTGGAACTTCCCGCTGGCCATTTTCCTCGGCCAGATTACAGCTGCACTGGCTGCCGGCAACACGGTCATCGCCAAGCCCGCCGAACAGACCAGTCTGATCGCAAACCGTGCCATCGAACTGATGCTTGAAGCCGGCATCCCCGGCAGCGCCATTCAACTGTTGCCCGGCGATGGCGCTACGGTTGGCGCTCCCCTGACAAGCGATCCACGCATTGCCGGCGTGGCCTTTACCGGCTCCACCGAAACCGCTCGGCTGATCAATCGCGCTCTGGCCGGACGCAATGCCGAACCGGTCCCGCTGATTGCCGAGACCGGCGGCCAGAATGCCATGATCATTGACTCGACGTCACTGCCCGAACAGGTGGTGAAGGATGCCGTGCAATCCGCTTTCGTATCGGCAGGTCAGCGCTGTTCGGCTCTACGCGTACTCTGTGTACAGAGCGATATCGCCGATCGCATCATCGACCTGCTGCAGGGTGCCATGGCCGAGCTGAAAACCGGCAACCCCTGCCTGCACAGCACGGATGTCGGCCCTGTCATTGACACCGAAGCACAGCAGGGGTTGCTGAGCTATATCGATCAGATGAAAAGTCATGCCAAACTGCTGGCTCAGACGCCGCTGCATGCAAACGCGGATCAGGGCACCTTCGTACCGCCCACTGCCTTTGAGATCGACTCCATCGAACGATTGGGCCGCGAACAATTCGGTCCGATCATGCACCTGGTACGCTATAAAGCCCGTGACCTGGACAGGCTGATTGATCAAATCAATCACTGCGGCTATGGTCTCACGCTCGGCATTCACAGCCGTAACGAAGGTACCGCAGCACATATCGAGTCGCGCGCACGCGTCGGCAATACCTACATCAACCGCAATCAGGTCGGCGCCACCGTCGGCGTACAACCGTTCGGCGGGCAAGGTCTGTCCGGTACGGGTCCAAAGGCCGGTGGCCCGCACTATCTGCTACGCTTTACTCAACTGGCTACGGCAGCCACGCCCAAGGCGGAGGAAGAATGATGCACACCACCGTTACACTGGATATTCAGGCAACCGCCATCTGGGAAGCATGGAACCGCCGTGGCTTTGCCGACCGCTGCCAACTGCTGGGACCGATACTGGAACAGCTGCCGGCACATGCCGAAGCGGCTGCCACCGTACGCCTGGCTAAGCAATTACTGCAGGATGCCGCGGCTTTGGAGCCTGTTATCGCCCTGCCAGGACCAACCGGCGAATCCAATGAACTGTACCTCACCGGACGCGGTGTGGTGCTGGTCTTGGGTAACGAACAGAGCACACACTCCCTGATCACTTGCCAACTGCTGGCAGCACTGGCCTGCGGTAACGCCGTGGCCCTGCACTGGCCCGAGCAGGCAGAGTGGTCAAGCGCCCTGGTGGATGCCTGCCACCAATCCGGTGTGCCCAAAGGCGCATTGGTGCTCAGCGAAGCGACCTCTTCCAAGGATCTGCTGCAAACACCAGACCTGCGACTGGTAATCAGCAGCGGAACGCCCGAGCACATCATTGCACTCAACCGCACCTTGGCTGCTCAAGATGGTGTACTGATTCAACTGGTGGCCGAAACCGATACCACCAACTGCCCCCAGCTCGTAAGTCCTGACTTCCTGTTACGGCTGGTCACGGAAAAAACCCGTACCATTAACACCACTGCTGTCGGCGGCAACGCAACCCTGCTTGAGCTGGGCAGCAGTGCCGTGTGACGTGTAATCCCCATGTGGTGCTTACAGCACCGAATGTGGGGCTCAATGACCACTCCCGGCTTCTCTGAACCACCGGCACGGGAGTGGCGCAAATAACAGAACCCCCGTCCGGGGATTGCAGAGAGGCTTTTTGCATGATTGAAAGCAGCTATGCCGTTTACGGCACCTTTATCGTTTATCTCATCCTGATGCTGGGCATAGGCCTTTATGCCTATCGTCGCACGGCAAGTTCATCCGACTACTTCCTCGGTGGGCGCTCTCTCGGGCCTTGGCCGGCAGCACTGTCTGCCGGCGCTTCCGACATGAGTGGCTGGCTGCTGCTGGGGCTTCCCGGCTATGCCTTCACCTCAGGGCTTGAATCACTTTGGCTTGCCGGCGGCCTGCTGTTGGGTACCTGGGCCAACTGGCGCTTTACAGCTCAACGCCTGCGCACCTACAGCATCGAAGCGGGTGACGCCCTGACGTTGCCCGAGTACTTTGCCAACCGTTTCTGTGACAACACTCGCTTGATCCAGATTATATCCGCCTTCTTTGTACTGCTGTTTTTCCTGTTCTATACCAGCTCCGGCCTGGTCGCCGGCGGCAAACTGTTCGAGACCGTATTTGGGCTTGAATACAGCACGGCACTGATCGTAGGCACCATCTGTATCGTCTCCTACACTCTGTTCGGCGGCTTCCTGGCGGTATCCTGGACCGATTTGGTTCAAGGTTTGCTGATGGCTGCAGCCCTTATGATCGTCCCCATCGCGGTAATTCAGGCTGACGGTGGCTTTGGCGCCATGTGGGGTGCCGTTGAGGCACGCAATCCTGAGCTGTTAACACTGTTCAGCGGGACCGACGGAGAAGCCCTTGGCTTCATTGCGATCATCTCTCTGGCTGCCTGGGGTCTGGGCTATTTTGGTCAGCCCCACATCCTTGCCCGTTTCGCTGCCTGTCGCAGCAACAAGGACATCAACACAGCGCGTCGCATCGCCGTGGGGTGGACGGGGCTGTCGATGGCCGGGGCCATTCTGGTCGGCCTGGCAGGCATGGTCTATGTTGAAGCCGAGCTCGGCGGTGTACTGCAAGATGGCGAGACCATTTTCATGCTGCTGGTGAACGCCATCTTCCATCCGATCATCGCTGGTATTCTGCTGGCCGCCATTCTGGCCGCGATCATGAGTACCGCAGACTCCCAGCTGCTGGTGTCCTCCTCCGCACTGGCTGAAGACTTCTACAAGCAACTGCTGCGCAAGAACGCATCACAGAAAGAGATCGTTATGGTCGGCCGTCTTGCGGTAATCGGCCTGTCGTTTGTTGCCATGATGCTGGCGTTCGATCCAGACAGTACCGTACTGGGGCTGGTTTCCTATGCTTGGGCAGGCTTTGGTGCGGCGTTCGGTCCTGCACTGCTGATCAGCCTGTACTGGAAGAACATGACCCGTAACGGCGCACTGGCCGGTATCGTGGTCGGTGCCGTAACCGTTGTTGTCTGGAAACAACTCAGCGGCGGTCTGTTCGACATGTATGAAATTGTACCGGGCATTGTTTTTGCCACAATTGGGATCTTTGTTGTATCGAAGCTGGGCAGCCAGCCTGACGAAGAGATCCAGGCCCAGCATCAGCGCATGCTGAAAAATCTGTAGGAAGGGCTAGAGATAAAGAGTCTAAACCCACTCCAGCACCCGGGGAACTGGTTGCCGGAGTGGGTAGACCGTAAACACCCGTGAGCGTAGGTGTATAACAGAACAGCCGCCTCAAGCGGAAATGCTTGGGCGGCTGTTATCGTTAAACCACCACCCGTTTAACAGGTGGTGGTCGGTTCCATTACGATCAGTTATCCGTAATCACATTCTGGTTTACCAACTCACTCAATATCTGATTGGCATCTGCTCCTGAACCCAGAGACAGTGCGTTCTGCAGACTGGACTGGCTGACGCCGTTGAGGTTAATAATCTGATCAGTGCTGTCACCACCGGCATCAGTCACAACCAACTGAGCGTAGCCATTGTCAAAGTTCAGTGACAGGCTGGCACCCCCTCCCAACAGATCGCCGATATTCAATACGTCCTCTGTCGCATCAAAATTGGAGACTGTATCGGTGTTTTCATCAGGAGTACGCGTCACGCTGATATTGGTGATTTGAGCATCCGCACCATTTTCAGTGTCGAACTCCAGACGATAGACACCAGGCTCATTAATTGTCACGGACTGAGTCAGGTTATTAATATCCCCGTCGTCATCAGCATCGCCATCGTCAAATTCCCTAGGGATATCATAGTTTTCCCAACCACTATTTCCCCACCGCTCCAGCCCCCATGAGAACAGGTCATTACTACCGGTCAAATCCTGCGCAGAGAATGAGAAGTCAACCGTAGCAACTTCGCCTTCATTCACAGAGAAATACTCTGACCTTTCAGAGTCCCCAAAGGGAAAGACTCCACCCAAAGACACATCATTCAGATTCTCAGGCGTCTCTGGTGTGCCTGTATTCGCAACATCCGACAACTGCCAGACAAACTCATCGCCACCAACCAAGCCAGACAGCGAGTCATTTGCCGACGTCGCGTTGATAACATTGTAGCTGTCATTGTCTTCTATCGAGATATCGATGCTCTGACCACCGATTGCAAGCGTGCTGTATTCTGTGCCTTCAATCGCCGTATCATCCACAGCTGAAACAACGATACCAAAGCTCGATATACCAGCCGCTACAGTGATAATGCCCGTATTGGCGTCATAACTTGCGCCATTGACACTGAGCGTTGCGTCACCAGTAGCCAGTGCTCCCAGCGAAACCGCAAAGGTTTGTGCCGCCAAAGGCCCTGACTCAAGGTTAACGGTGAAGGTTTTTGATGTTTCGCCATTTTCACTGACCATCGTGCCATTATCAGCGCTAATGGAGCTGACCTCGACGCGTGGAGCAGCTTGCAGAGTTAAGGTGGCGGAGTCACTGTCGCCATCATTATCCTGAGCAACATAGGTCACTTCAGCAGACAACAGGGATGCGATATCGGCATCACTGTTCAGCTCATACGTGTAGCTGCCATCACTGCTGATTTCCACTTCACCGAAATCAATACCGCCCGAACTCAGGGTAAAACTGACAGGGGCTCCATTGTTGTCAGAAAAGACATAATCCTGCCCGCCGTACGATACACTCGCCAGAGTCAGCGGAACATCAACACCAGAATCATTGTCCAGTACATTACCCGTAACCGGCTCCGGATCTATGGCTTGCGCAACGCCTGCAGAAAGAGACTCGCCGTTCGCCACGATAATGACATGATCATCGTCAGCTACGGTACCGCCTTCGTATGTATCGGCAGTTTCACCTGCACCCACGTCAACCCCGATAGGCTCAAGCTCATCAATTTCATTCTGCCCTATACCACCAAACCCGATCGCGTAGGCGTCGTCATAACCATTGTCGGCCAGGAACTGGATCCAGTAGGACTCCTCACCCAAGCCACCAAAGCCCGGGTTGTTGGTATCGCCTTCATCGATACCTGTCGACCCGGTGCCATTTGTTTCATTGGGCTCCCCGTCAGTCAGGAACACCACTTTATTTGAGCTTCCTCCCGGCGGTGGCGGATTGCCTGCCAGAGAAGACATCGCTTCAGCAAGCGCCGCATCATAGTCAGTTGAACCATTCGCCGACAGTCCATTGACGACAGACATCGCAGCATTCAAATCCGTGTACCACTGGCCCGTACCCAATGACTCTGCACCGCTGGAGAATGCTATTAAGTAGACCGCGTTTACATTACCCGAGTTGAACAGATCGGATATCGCTTGTTTTGCCATATCCAGCCGGCTCGAACCGGGCTCACTGGAGCCCCAAGCCATACTGCCTGATGTGTCAATGATAAACGCAAGGTTTTCCTTGCCTGTGACTGTTCCACCTTCGGTGGTGGCGGCCTGATCATTGACGGCTGTCACACCTGCATCATTGATGGTAAGCGTCAGTGTGGCTCCACCCTCATCACCATCACTGTCTTCCAGGTTAACGGTTATCGTACCTGTCGCCGCATTCTGACCGTCATCATGCTGGTATGGTGCATACTGAGTAAAGGTGTAAGCGCCTGTTGATTCATTGATTTCCAGACTCCATGAACCATCCGTAGCGGAGAAGGAAGTCATTCCAGCATTGGATGTTTGAGTTGCCGAACCCAGGCCTCCATCGTATGCGAAGGAAACATTACTGAAGTCAGCAAAGTTCATTGCTCCGGTATCTGTATCAACTGCGCTACCTGCGGCATCGGTATCATCAGTGCTGGCACTGCTATCAGATGCACTTGGAGCGGTATTGATTTCAACTGGCGGAGTCGTTTCACCTTCTGCAATCGCAACACTGATATCACCGGATACCTTGTCACCATCGCCATCGGCGGCTTCAACGGCAAACTCAAGCTCCTGTCCTGGTGCTGCAATCAGATCGATGGTTTGCATACTGGTGATTTTCAGCGCCGCTGGGCTATCCGCAACTGTAAGCTGAATGGCCGTAAAGTCATCAGGCGTCAGAATGTTCAACTGCTCATCGACAGCCTCAACAGAACCTGTTGCGACCACAGTGTTGCCATCATAAATGGTGTAGTTGAATGTACCTCCTTGTGGTGCATGGAGGCCGAACAGAACCTGGTCTACCTCTGTTTGAGGTGAACTGAAGGTAAACGTGATTGCCTCACCCGGGGCCAGGCTGTTGGCATCACCCGACAGACCGGTGGTGCTTGGGTTGACCTCATCATTCGTACCAGTCGGAGTGGCATATACATCTCCAAACTGATATCCCACAGTCGGGCTACCCGCGTTAGTTGACCCGAAGGTCACATCGGATTCGACTGTCCCAGCTTCCGCTTTCAACAGTGTGAAGCTGTAGTTGCCATCCAGTCCCAGCGTCAGGGTGAAAACATCATCCTGGCCATCATTTGCAGTCAACACAACCGTGCCATCGGCCTGTGTATTGCTGGTATAGGTAATACCCTCAAGCGCAGGGCCACTCAGAGTAACGTCACCCCAGCCATCGGCACCCGGCAGGAAACCGGCATTGGTCGCACTATCGCTGGCACCAGCTTCGTTATCCACTTCCAAAGTAATGAAATTACCCAACTCCGGAGTATCATCATCAATGGTCAGGTTAAAGGAAGCGAGAGCCTCCGAACCATCCGAGTCCAGTACAGACACATTGATTGGCAATACCAGATCACCTTCAATGTTATCAGCACTTTCAGGCTCGTGATGCTGCAAAGGCTGCAACAAAGTAACCGAGTACGTTGCTGAACCGTTGGTGACATTAGACACAGCAATCGTAAATACCTGATCCGACGCTTCGGTGGCACTGCCACCCGCCACATAACCAATCAGCGTATTGCTGGATGCATCCCAGAAGGTTTCAACAGCCTCACCATCAAGCGTAACGAGGGAGGTGGTATCGCCAGCAGTGCTCAGAGTGATGCTCTGAACCGGGATATCATTACCCAAATTGAAGAGGAGATTACCTTCAATGACCGGAGTTTCCAGGTCATCAATACCGCCTGGATTACCGCCGCTCAACTGGTCTTCGTCGACAGAAATGTCTTCGGCAGAGGCAACAGGGCTGTCGGAGTCATCGATGATAGTAGTGGTGACGGTATCACTGTTGTACTCGATCGACTGGTAGTTACCTGCATTACTGTAGTTGCCCACCAAACCAACAGTGAATGTCTCACCATTGTCTGACACTGCGTCATCTACGGCGGTGCTGCTGAAGACAGAACCTACCGCAACAGTGCTGTTAACGACATCAGCCGTTGTGTAGTCGTCGGTACTGGTGGTGCCGTTGTTTTGGAAGCTGACTTCCACGGTACCACTCGGCTGGTCACCGGAGTCCAGCGGATCGCCATTTTCATCAACAGCGAGAACCACGTAATAGGCGCTGGTTTCGTTTTCCTCTTCGATCTGAGTCTGAGTGATGTAATTACCATCAGTATCAGTCAACGGTACGCCCTGCGCATCCGATGCGAATATCTGGAAGGTAAAGCCGGGCTCCTTCGCACCATTGATGGTGATGACCAGTTTGGCTGGATCGGATACGTTGCCGTTTGGATCCAGCAGTGTGTAGTTGAAGATATCTTCTGCCGTATCCCCCTCATCCAAAGCCTGAGTAGCCGCACCGTTGGCAATATACTCATATGATCCATCGGCCCGGATTGTGAGCGTACCGTAGTCAGTCGTGATCACTGTGTCGCCGTTAATCTGGGTTGTCTGACCATTGCTGTCTGCAGGAGCTATGGTGTTAACGGCAAGATCAATCACAGGAGTATCCGCATCCCAGTCACGCCCAGTCTGCGCACCACCATTGTCGTCGTCGTCAATGATCACATTGCCTTCGACGGTTTGGTCTTCGCCCACCTCTTCATTGTTATCGACTGCAACAGGAGCAATATAGGGCTGCGCCTGTCCGGTTACAGCATCACCATCGATGGTCAGCGTGGCAGTCACCTCATCGCCATCACTGTCAGTCAATGTGTATGTGAAGACATCTTCATATTGCCCTGTTTCAGTGGGCGATACTTCATAGCCATCAATTTTAACGAAATAATCTGAATCATCGTTTGAGGCATGTCCATCCTGACCATAAGGTACAGTATCGAAGACAAGCGTACTGAAACCGCCGATGTCAGAAATTGTGAACGTGGCCTGATTGTTGTTCTGCCAAACAACTCCATCAGTGGAGTCCGCATAGGGGTCACTACCACTGTCGTTGCTTATAATGCCGCTTGCAACCAAATCACCACTTGCATTGAAAGCGTACCACCGTGCGCCTTCACCGCCGCTTTCAGTACTGAACAGGTTAGACACACTAACCGTGGCAGAAGTCACAGTCTGGCCATTGAAGCCAAATGCCAATGCTTCAGTTTGATGCCCAGAGGTATTGATCTGCCCTGAAACAGGCAGCCCCAGCCCTGGGCTGGCCACGCCGTAGAAATCGCCAGAGGTTGAAACCGTACCGCTTGAGGAACCGTCAAACTTCCCGCTATCAGTCAGGAAAGATTCGCCCAGCTGGTAGGCCGACACTGATATGGCACCCATGTCGCCTTCTACTGGTGCATACGTGTAGGTGTACTCGCCATCCGCATCGATCGTCAGGCTGCCATATTGACCGTCGATGGTGACTTGCGCCGCGGCAACAGGTTTAACCACATGATCACTACCGGAGCCAGTACTGATTTCGGTAAGTGTTCCACCATCAGCTCCCACTGAATCATTGCTCAGCACATTGCCTGAGGCCACACCGGTGTTTTCATCCACAGTATCCACATCATCATCAGCCAGAGCACTGTCGTCTTCAATGATGAGTGTGAGGGTTGTACTGGGCTGAGTTCCCGCAGTTACGCCAATATCAAAGCTCAACTCACTTTCAATATTGCCATCATCACCGTGATCAGCAGCTGACTTGAGTGTAGTTTCCAGTTTCCAGAAACCGCTGCTGTCTGCAACGGCATTCACTTCAACCACTTCAACTGATCCGTCAGATCCTGTCAGAGTTTTACCGTCATTGCTGACAGACCAGGTCAGATTCCCAGAAACAGGAGGTGTCAGACTGATGCCCTGCGCTGAGCTGAAGTTGGTTACCACACTCGATGTAACGGCATCGGTTATGTCGAACTGGGTGTTGCTGTCACCATCAAAGTCATCGGTGTCGGCATTCCCGTCCTGCAGCCCTTCTTCAGAAACTCGCAGAGTGTAATCCGTAACATCATTATCGGTGATGGTGGTGGTGACGGTGTCGCTGTTGTACTCGATCGCTTCGTAGTCACCAGCGTTGCTGTAGTTGCCCACCAGCCCTACGGTGAAGGTCTCGCCGTTGTCGGCAAACACATCATCCACGGCCGTGCTGCTGAACGCGGTACCCACTGTGACGGTGGTGCCGGCCACGGTGTAGTCGTCATCCGTGGTAGTGCCGTTGTTGGTGAAGCTGACTTCTACGGTACCGCTCGGCTGATCACCATCAGCCAGTGGGGTGCCGCTGCCATCCACCGCCAGCACAATGTACTGCGCGCTGGTCTCGCCTTCTTCATTGATGCTGTTAGCGGATACG
>NZ_FNRJ01000031.1 GCF_900107855.1 Marinobacterium iners DSM 11526
GATGTGCTTCAACACCAGATGGATGAATTGGCGGCTGGCTGGTTCGTAACCCCACCGTCACCCTGTGGCGTGGCTATCCATATCGCAACTGACTGGCAAGGTTGGGTACCACCGTCTGACTTTGTTGATCGGCTTACCTGTCGCTCCCAACGGGTAAATGATCGTAACGGGTTCCAGTCCCTTGAAGTTACCACCGGAGAAGTGGCCAGTATCTATGGCCGTGGTCAGTCCTACACCTTCGGCACAGTCTCCAGCTTGCAGGCCGCTCTGTACAACAAGTCACGGGAGATCGTTGCCCATGACAAGATCGATTGCTTCCATGGCATCTGGAATACCAAGATTGATCACAATCTGAAAACCCCTCTCTGGCAACCGGATCAGGACGTATGGCGTTTGGAGTTCCGTTTCTCTCAAACTGTGCTGAGGCAGTTTGCCGAGTACAACACCACCCAGGACAAAAAGTGCAACATGAGTACCTATGAGTCTGCCAGCCAGTATTTGCCTCACCTTTGGGCCTATGGGCTTGATCGGTTTCGTCTCGACTTTAACCGCACTTATGTTGATCCCTTCTGGACTGTTTTGTTTGAAGAAACCGAGTGGTGCAGACCTGCCCCTGACTTCATTTCCAAGCGGAAATACAAAACGGCTGGGATCGGGAACGAACGCAACGTTGCTCTTGCCCTGGGCAACCTCTTGTCGATCTACGCCAGGAACAATATCACCACTCGCAAGGCATGGAGCTGCCTAAAAAAGTCCGGTCTATGGCGTGATCTGATGGGGTATATCAAGGCCAGAGACCTCACAAAGGCTGACCTCTTTGATCTGATCGAGCGGGGCCTATTGGAGCGACGGCTAACGAGTAAGGTGGCAGCATAGTGGCGATTACTTCCTTACCCGATGGTCGTTGGAAGGTCGATATTGAACCGATCAAAGGGCGTCGTTTCCGCCGCATACTCAAGACGAAAGCGGATGCAAAACGCTTTGAGCTGGTGTGCAAACAGAAAGTTACCCTGGAACCTGAGTGGTCACCCAAAGCCAAGGACCTGCGGAAGCTGAGTGAGCTAGTCGAACTCTGGTATGACCTGCACGGCCACACCCTGCGCGATGGTGTGCGCAGGAAAACTGCGCTCATGAATATGGCGGCTCGCCTCAAGGACCCGGCAGCTATCAAGCTGACACCGACAGCGTACATGAAAGACCGTCGCAATCGTTCTGAATCAGGGATTACCGATAAGACACTGAACAATGAGCTGACGTATATCCGTGCGGTGTATAACGAACTCTATGCACTGGACCAGGTGAAATACGAAAACCCTTTGGCCAAGGTGAAACCGCTCAAGCTGCAGCAGATAGAATTATCCTGGTTAACACAGGATCAGATACAGGAGTTGCTCGACGTTATCCGCTCCCGATCGGCAGGGGCGAACCCTCACCTGGAGCTGATTGTACTGGTGTGTCTGGCAACGGGTGCCCGTTGGTCAGAGGCCGAAAACCTTAAACCGTCATCTGTACGGAATAGGGCAGTGACCTTTAGTAACACCAAAAACGGAAAGGTTAGAACTGTGCCCATCTCTCAGGAAATGGAACAACGGCTACTACAGCATTGGAAAACGTACGGACCTTTCACCAGTTCAATCGGTGCATTCCGCAGGGCATTGGAAAAGACCACGATAGAGCTACCCAAGGGCCAGGCAGCTCATGTGCTACGACATACGTTCGCCAGTCACTTCATGATGAACGGTGGCAATATCCTGACACTTCAGAAGATCCTCGGACACTCCGCCGTAACAGTCACAATGCGGTATGCACACCTGTCACCTGATCACCTTCAGGATGCGGTGCTTTTCTCGCCTGTGTTGGGGCTATCAGAGCCTGCCTGATTCCTGAGGGCGGCTACTTCCAGCTCAAGTTTCTCTTTCTCTAGCCTGAGTATGTCATCATGAAAGGGTTGTACTTGCTTTGACCACCTTGTGAAGCCTGACCACGAAACAAGAATCCCGATAGCAAGGATGACCCCTATAACGTAGGTGTAATGTGTCCTGTTACTTACGGCTACGTCTATCTGTCGTTTGTATAGCTTTTCGTGCTCTTCCGCTTGTTTGGCAGATTCGTCAATTACAAGCAACTTTTCGAGATTAGAAATGATGCTCTGGTTGGCATGTTGATTGTTCAAGACAAATAAAACAAACGCAGTGATGATGATGACGAGGCCAAATGTGGCCTGAAACTTGTATATGTTATCAGTGGAAATCGGAACTCTTGGGTCCATGATCAGCTCAACTCCATTTCAGCATTGAAGGAGTTGTATAGCTGGTGAGCGTCGCTGCTGTAAAGACGGTTTCGACACTTCGGGGAAGGAGAGAGGTCCAAAAACGAAAAAAGCCTGTAAAAACAGGCTTTTAGCTTTTTCAATTTGGTGGAGGTGGCGGGTTTCGAATCTTCCATTTTCCCCAGTATTCCAACGGCTTAGGTTAATTAGCGCCCCATATGAGACAACGATAGTAACAGTAACTGCTCAGATCCTCACGTACTTATACGTTTTTAGTCCTAATGCTTGAGCCCAAAGCTTTGCAGTATCCTTGTTTCCCGCATGAGGCACCTTTCGAAGATCGAGCTTGTCAATCAAGTGATAACCATCCTGAATCCTCGAGGGGTTGAAAACGTACCACTGCACAACCTCGTGTGTGCTTGCCAACACGTAGCTCTTCATTCCGTTATCCATCGTCCATAAGTCTTGCGAATCATGCCCCAGTCTTTATGCCCCATTTGTTGGGCTACCCACAAGGGGTTTCTGCCCTGGGATAGGTGATATGAAGCGAAAGTGTGTCGCGTTTGGTAAGGATTACGATAGGAAACTCCTGCAGCTTCAAGAGCTGGAATCCAAACACGCTTTCTAATGATGTGGTCGCCCGCCCAGGGTTTGTTTGTCGTCGGATCGTGGAAAACACGAGTTAGTTTCCCTGTGTGAGGGAGCTGGGCTTCCAAAGCGGCTAGAGCACTCGGTTGCAGATCGACAGATCTGAGCCCGGAAGCCGTCTTTGTCGATTTTTCCCGCCGGCGCACGATGGCTTTCCGTACATGGACCCTGCCACCGGTAAGATCTACATCCTGCCAGCGTAGGGCGATGAGTTCAGATGTGCGAAGGCCGGACCAGAAGGCAAACTGGATCAAGTTACGGCACTGATCGTCAAGCTGGGCGAGTATCCTATCGATTTCGTCCAGGTTAAATGGCTGAGGCTCTCTGGTTTCTGGTGAAAGATACCGGAATCTATCCATAGGATTTTGGTCGATCAGACCATCGTAGAAAGCATCCTGGAGGGCTTGTCGGAGCGGTCCCAGGACGTTGTTGATTCGCTTGTTCGAGATCGAGAGTTCATCCAACCATTCATAGACGTAAGACACATTGAACTCATCGAGTGTCAGATCGCCGAAGGCTGGGATCAGGTGGTAATAGATGGCACTGTTGTAGTCCCTAATAGTGCTGTGCTGACAGCGCTTTTCAGTTTTCTTGATCCACTGCTTCAACTGCTCCTCTACCGTAACCAGGGCGCCTTTATTTCTACCGAATTTCAGGGCGTTCTTGCTGGTTGGAAAGTGGTGAGCATAGTCAAAAGTTCCCATAGCGATTTGGTATAGGATAGCCTCCCGTTTACGGGAGGCCTCCTTGATCGCTGTCTTGGTGGGTTTGACTCTGAGTGTTTCGCGGCAACGCTGACCCATGTAGCTGAAGTCCAGGACGATGCTGTCCCCTCTGGCTCTTACGCCAGTTTGCCTTCTATCCATGCTTCCACCGCTACTACATTGATAAAAATCCGACCGTTGGCAGCTTTCGTCCAATGAATCCTTTCACGCCATGTACCTTTCTTCTTAAGGGCGCGTATCGATTCTTTCGACATCCCTGAATCTTCAGAGAATTTATCAAGAGTTTTCCATTTCACTTTTCATTACCTCCTGGCATAGGACCATATAATTCCTCAAAAATGCTTTTTTGGTTAAATGATCCATATGTTAGAGGAGTATCTGTAACTTCTAGTAAAATTACATGTAAACGGTCATATCTATTAACTATTGCTGGGAAGAATGAGTCAGGGTTTTTTATTAATGAGGCAGTATCGTTATCAATATATACTTTGACGGCAATTAGAAAGTGCTGTTTTGAATTGGATATTATCTCACGTATCTTGCTTTCGATATGAGAGCGAAAATCTGAGGCGTTTTTAAAATCTTGGTTTACGAAGCTAAGGTGTGATTCACGATGCTTGAATATGAATTCACCGTTTTCATCTCTTTCAACGCCGATCATCCCTTCAGGAGGGATTCCATTATTTCCACCGGTTTCGTGGAAATATTGTGCGGATATATTTTCTTCGTTGGGATTAGAATTAAATATTATTCGACGCTTGAGTTCGCGCCAGGAGCTAAATCCCTCACTATGAGCAACCTGTTCGAGTGCCTCATGTTTAGGTAAACCATCTTGCTTAACTATATGATGTGCAAGACGCTTCAGCTTTTTAAGGCGAAGTTCAGAAGGTGTAAGCTTTGGCATAATAGCCCTCAATTAAATAACTATCGCCCACTAATAGATCAATTAAAGGGATATCATAAATCGGGGTGGGGCGCTTGCATGGGGGCTTTACCAAATGTGGGCGGTAGGCGCAGGCCAGGCACCTGAAAGAGAAACTATCAAAACATTCGTAATCATGCAAGACAGGAAGCAACTCTGAGAACATTGTTCGATTACCTTAAGCCAGTTTGATAGCAAAATTAATCCAGGGAGTGATCGAATAGATCGATTTTGATATCATTTAGGGGCGCGCTGCTTTCGTCGCCTCGCTTCCTGCTCCTCCCATAGGTTCGTCGCGAATCACTCTCTCCTCTAGCAGTTGGTAAATACTAACAACGACGAATCACGATTTGCGAAAATGCTATCAAAACGCAACCAGGTAACGGCGACCTGGTAAGAATTCTGATATCAAAAAAGCGGTTGAACAGGGGGAGGGCTACGCCCTCCGGGCCGCTGCACTTGAAAGCTCGAGGTCGAGGTACCGGCGGTTAACCTGTTGCGCGTAGACCTGTTGTGTCAGGCCGCCTATCCGGCTGATCGTCGCTTGCGTGCTTCTCCGTGCGCTGCTGTGCTGCGTTCAGCCGTTCGACGGACATCTGCTTGAAGCAAACCGATTGCAGAGCTACAAAGTCGGCTTCAAGGCGTTCAGTCAGACACGTGATTAGGCTGGCGTACTGATCCTCCTCGGGAATCAGATTACGCATTTCGCCGAAGGCTGATACAGAACGCCGAACATCTTTCAGTGCATCGTAAACTTCCATTTCCTGATCTGTTGCCATGGTCATTTCTCCTTGTCTTTACGGTTAATCCGGATCAGGTCTGCCGGTCCGGGTGGTCAGTGTCGTCTATGAATCTTACGTGGTGGTGGACGAGGGCAGTTGTCGTTATACAGTGGCTCCCCATCGTATTCGAAAATTAGCCACTCTAGGTCAAACCGGGCGTAGGCTATTTCTCTCAGTTTCAGCTCGAACAGCAAGCAGAGTCGTACCCAGGCTTGGCCCTCTAATTCCGCTGGTTTATCACTCTGCAATAAACGCCAATACTTTAGGAACTCTCGAACAATAAAATCGAGATAAGCCGCTGTTGAAGAGCCGTGCTCCCTTCGTGCCTGCTGCTCAATATCATCGAGATGGTAAAGAAATGGATCTAGCCGTCGAGACATGTTTTTTCCACCAAAATGAAGTCTCCGCAAAATTCTGTCTTACAAAGCTGCTCTAACTTATTAGGAAATCTGATGATTACTTCTATCTCGTCGTTTAGGGTCAGAACGCCGCAGACGATCCCAATTACTTCAATGGGTGGCTTCGGCAGATGTGCTCGATCTTGAATACGAATAACTTCTTTGTAAAAAAGAGATACAGCCTCATTCAGTTCAAAACTCAGTTCAGGATTCCAATCACCAAAGGTTTCTATGTCGTAATCTCTGCTCATATTCATCGCCACATTTTCTCTTGATTTGACAGCGTACACTTATTGACACAAGTCCAAGGCGGCGTACCGCCGCACACCTGTTCCCCTACGTTCACAGGTGTGTGGTGGTACGCCTTTTGGGACCAGTTTCCATAGTCGTGATCGTGTAATGATCTCCTGAGCCTCCACGAGGAGTCCGACAAGGCGCGGTGCCTTCGCATCGCCAAAGCGGGTGATGGCATCCTCTTGGATTTCACCAGTATCAGGATCGGCAAGCTGCTTGCGTTCATACAGGGACTGGATAGGGCGCAGAATGCGGCGCATGATAGGACCGCCCATAACCATGACGAATGCAGCCCATTCGGCGGCATCTGCCGCCTGAATGGCGCTGTGCAGCAGTTCTGAGTCGTTGCGTTCATTGTCTGTGCGGGCCAGCCGTCTGAGTTCTCGCCAGACCGTCACACTGGGGCCGCCGATGAACTGGAACTGGCGAATATTGTAGGTACTCGACCAGGCATCAATGGCACGAGCCGAGTCCTTGGCATCAAGGCCGCGCAAATCGGTGTCGAGGTTTTCGCCGTCAATGTTTTTGGCAACGTACTTGGCAACATAGCCGGCAGCACTGCCACGGCTCAAGTCTATGCGCTTGGCGGTGAATCGGTGCTTGGCCGCTCCACGTTCGTCAGGATCGGAGCGCAGGGAGTATTCACGGAAGATGGCGCGTACCTGCTCGCACTGTTCGGCAGGCATGAACAGCAGCAGGTGCCAGTGGGGTGTGCCATCGTGGTTCGGTTCTACCACTCGCAGGCCGTACACGTTCAGGTCGTTGCGGTGGAGCTTGGCACGGATACAACGGAACAACTCTGTCAGGTACTTGTGTGCTTCATCGGGTGCGGTGCCGTCATACTTCGTGTTAGAGCCGCCACGCTTCAACCGTGCGTGCATTCTTGACGGTGTGGTGATGGTGTAGAACTCCCCAACGTGCCCCAGATGCTGGGCGACCATTTCGAAGCCCTTGATACGGGTCATCAGTTCCGCACGGCGCACGGCTGGATTGGATACCGAGCGATCGTGCAGGTCTTTCAGGGAGAATTGTTGTCCCGCATCGTTTTCTATGTAGGTATTTTGCAGATACTCGGCTGTCTTGGCCTTTTGGCGTCGGCGGCTTTCTCTTGTGTAGCTGCTGGAGTAGGCGGAACGTTGTGAACAGACCAGTCCCAAATCCCGCGCTATCGACTCAATGGTTCGGCGCTGTAGCTTCTGCACTTTCCGCAGCCACCAGCCCTCATTGCACAGCCGCTTAATGCAGGGCAGGAGGTCACCTTCAAAATCCTTGGGGAGTGGAGGAGTGAGCCGGTATTTCTCAGCCTGTGCCCTGAGTGCCTGGAAAGATTCTGGCGAGTACCGTGCCCGCTCCGCAGCTTGGGTGCATTCAAGCGCACGGGAACGACAAAAGGTTTTCAGGCTATCAAGGTCGGCAGACAGGTTAAGGTCGTGAACCGTTAGGCGCTGGTCTACGTCCAGCAGGTTGCGGTTGGCTTGAACGTAGCTGCTTTCATGAACGGTCAGCAGGTAAGACTTTGCCAGCTCAGAGCATAGCGACTCATGGCGCAGGAATAGCTGTTTACGGAAGTCGTGGCATTCATGGGTGCCATGTTGCCTGAGAAGGTCGCAAGCCGAGTCCGGCGTCAACGGTGACGAAGATGTGACGAAATCGTGCCGAGCTGGGGACCAGCTTGGACCATTCGGGACAACGTCAGGGAAGTGGTGTAACCGGCTGCAAGCCGCGTATTCCGTGGCTTGCAGTGGTCTGGAACGGTCTGGGCAGTTCCTGAATTTGGTGGAGGTGGCGGGTTTCGAACCCTATTCAGAGGCTTTTCGTTGTTCCGCTATGTGCCGCTATATCAGTAAAATCAATACATTAGCCTGTGCCAAGATGCTGGTTGCAGAGCTATGCTCAGCAGTGTTTTCGACACTTTTTCGACACCTGTCTGACTACTTAGTGGACGGTAAATAAAAAAACTGATAATAATATAGTATTTTTTGGTAAAAGGAATTTGCTTTGAATAATAATCAAATAAAAAATATTAAAATCCATCTGAACAGCTTGAAAACAGTAGAGCTAGAAAAGCTGATGGCAAGAAAATACGGTAATAGCAATATTGAAAGCGTCATGATTGGTGATTATACGGCGTTGCAGTATTATCATATTTTTAATAAGGTTGTTGGTCAGTTTCAAGGAGAAATTGATTCCGATTATGCTCATGCACTCCCTATCCAATATAATTTTGGAAATGAGTACGGATCTGGTAATATTTTATCTGATCTTGAGCATTTAATTAATTTAATAAGCAATATGAATTTTGATCGTAGTGTTCAGCTTATAAATAAGTTAATACACTATCAGGCTTTAAATGGTTTTTGGGAGAAAAACAAGAGAAAGTTTTTTTCTAGTTCAGAGCTAGATTTATTTGAGAGCAAAAAAAATATTGAACTTTCATCGTCCCATCTTTTGGAAGTTTCAAATAGGATGGCCCAGTCTTTTGAAGAATTAGAAAATCAGAAAGAGGCACTTGAGAACTTATTGAAATCCAAGAAAAGCGAGCTTCGTGAAATCGAAGCCCTTCTGGTGGCTGCAAGAAGTCATACAGATGAAATTAACAATATTCATAACTCTTCATCTCAAGTATCTGAAAAGATAAACTCTAACTATAAAAGTTCATTAGAAAAAGTTGAAGAAATAAAATCTGATAGTGATAAATTTAAGAAAAAAATTGATGATCTAAATGTGACAATTGGGACAATAGAGGATACTTACCAGAATCAGCTTGCTAATTTTAGTGATCTTTCTAATTCGTTTAATGATAAATTGGATTTTGTAGAATCTAAAGTAGATTATTTTAATGATCGAAATTCATATTTAGATGACTTGATTGGTCGTGAAGTAGGCGCTTCACTTTTTGAAACATTTAAGCAGCGTAAAAATGAAATATCACCATCGATTAGATTTTGGAAGTATGCCATTCCTGTTGCTGTTGTCGGAACGATTTTGTGGATAGGTGTTCTATTTGGAGATGAAAATTTTTCTAATCTCAGTTGGCAGGCAATATTGGTGAATTCATTGAAGGCATTTCCTGCTATTGGCTTGCTTCTCTTTGCAATCTCTCAATATGTTAAGGAGCGGAATTTTCAAGAGGAATATGCTTTTAAATCCGCAGTAGCACTTACTGTTAATTCTTATGCAGAACAAATTATAAATACAGATAATAGAGATGCACTAATAATGCAGTCTGTTGCAAGAATATATAAAAGTCCTATTTATTCAAAGCATGAGTCAAAAGAATATAGTTCCATTTTGGGAATGTCAAAAGAAGCGATTGACAGTGCTAAGTCAATCTTATCTAAAACGGATAGAAAAGAGTGAAAATTATTTGATTTTGCTTGGTGTTTTTTTACAAATCCAAAATAGTCATAAGGTAGTTACCGCTTCTATTCAATATATTTGATCATATCTCTTTAAGAATGAACCACCCAATTTTAGTTTGAAACCTTTTTCTCTGTTTTTTATAATTTTAAAGCCCTCCTATTATTGGAGGGGTGTTTTTTTAAAATTCTGTCATGTTTATTTTAATCAACCATGCCTACCTTGCATTGGTAAAGCTTAGTTTCCGCCACTTTATGTGTGTTATCAAATTTCCGTTTGTTTGAACGATGTAGGTTATGCCTCTATCCTTCATATCGTATTCGTAGATTCTTCCGTGAGTGTAGTTTCTATTATCACATTCCGGGTTTGATGGTTTCATGCATACTTTACCGCTGTAACTTCTTGATGGTCTTATATGCTCATGCAATTCAGATATTTGGTCGCCTTTTCTTATAAGCACCTTTCCATGTTTTAACCGTATATCTGAACTTGCTGCTACCCAGGAAGAGGTGGTCAAAATTGCCAGAACCATTAATACTTTGATTAGTTTCATATATCCTCCTTGATATGAGTATGCTTTAGAGGCTCGGGTGAAGCTTATACTTTTAGATCAGTAGGCCATATGAAATATGACCCGAAGCGTTTGCTGTATTTGTATTCACCACCAATGTTTTTTCCTGCCTCCGTAATGTGGGTTTTATCACCGTTTTCCTGCAGATAGCCTTTTTCGATACATTTCTTAAGGAAGTCTTGTGTTGATAGTCCCAGTATCTTGGCTAACTTTGATGATGTTATTTTTGTATTTTCGTCACTTGAGGGCTTGGTTGTGCTTGCGTTGGTGTCTTCTGATTTTATTTTTTCAAGTGACATTCTCACTTCATCGCTGACTCGTATGATGCGCTGTGCTTCTTCAAAGGTGTCCCGGTATAGATCTGGATCGTCTGATCTGGATAGATAGATACCCATTTCGTTGTTGTTGATTTGGCTGAATTCGTACAGGTTTAGACTTGTAATAATAGCGCTTTCTTCATTGAGATAGCATTTCGCATGTAGGTTTTTACAGAAGCTGGTTCTGATGTAGTCTAATTCGCGCAGCCAACTAACCTCGTCCGGGTGTAGGTCGTTTTTGCCGTATACGATCCTAATATCGATTTTAAGTCGGTTTTTGTCTTCTAGGAGTTCTTTTACTCGATCGTTTAGGCGCAGGAAGGGGCTGATTAGGATCAATCTTTCAGATGCTTGTTTTATAAGCTCTTCAAGAAAGTAGTTAGTTGCGCTCGTGTTTAGAAATTTGGCCATTGGTCTTTCCTTGATCGGTTACTCATGCTTATCCCTCCTTGTTGTTGAACCAGCGCTCCATCGCTTGTTTTGCGACTGCCAGCCCGCGTTTACTGCTCTTCAGCCTGAGTGCTTTACTTGGTCAAGTTTTGGGCTGATTTGACCCGCTTCAGGTGCAACGTTTCCAGTTAGTAGCCAAAGCGCATATTGTGGATAAATTTTTGATAGCGCTTCGGCTTCATCAATGCCTAGGCGTGCTTTTCCCCGTTTGATGTTCTGCCATCGTACATATTCTTTGCTGTTCGGAACGGCCAGGTCTTTAAGACTTGTTCTTTCAAGCAATAGCAATGCTCTATCTAAAGCCTTTTCGACCATTTAAAAATCCAATAAATGTTCTATATACATAAACGGGAGGTAGTGTATTATCAACATATGTTCATAGAACATAGTTAACCAAAACCCTAACAACACACGATTATAGGGGCGCAACCATGGAACAACAACCGATTACCCCAGTCGCAACGCCGGTCCCGCCACTCATGCCGTGGCGTGAATTCGCTGACTGGATTCGAATGGAACAGTCGGTAGTACGTGGCTGGATCGAGAATGGTTACCTTCCATCCGAGCGTATTGGCAAACATCGTCTGGTTAATATTGCGCTCCTGTCTCAGCAGCTGCTTGAGAAGGAGTCGATCTGATGAGCTTCCTCAACGGCACCAAAGTCGGTTTTCGTTTCTGTGCATGGAGTCTGGAGCAGGGCAGACCTCTCCCTGACAAGATTCCACACAATCCGCGTTTCAATGTTTTTCAGCGTGGTTTTGTGGCGGCAATAGATTCCGCTCACATCTTGGCTGAAGGCTTTGCGGCCGGTTCTGTTGCTACTGCTCCTGGCAGAGAGGTGCCGTCATGTCAGCAGCAGTAGCAGGCGGAGCCGTTGCAGCGGTTATCCGTACAGACAAATCCCAAAATGATTCAGCGGCACTCTGTGCAGGCTCCGTCTCAGCCTTGATCTTCAGGCTTATGCTTTCGACGGTCCTCGTAGTGTCGTTTGTCTACTGGCTGTCTACGTCTTCTCAACTGGCAGAGTCCATCCAGGGCATTTGCCAATCCTCTCCCGCTTATCAGGGCTGCACCCCTGATGGGGGCGTCAGTGCTAACAGCCCTGACGTTAATTCGATTGGCTGGACCGATGAATAAACGGCTCCGCCAACTTGTGGTACCGGCAAAGGACATCGGCTTTTGCCTGTTGTGTGGTTCAAAACCCTGTAAGTGTGAACAGAAAAAACAAGAGTATGAGCAGTATTTAAAATCCTTTGATCTGGAAGCGTGCATCGAAAAATGGCGCTCTAAACGATCAAGAAAGGAAAAATCTAACTCAGCCAAATAGGTGAAGTCATGGAATTTACAGCACAAATTGATGCCCTTCAGGTGTCCCGCTATGAAATCGACGGTAACAAGGGTGCCAGCATTATGGCCCTGGGGGAAAAGCTTGAAAGCGAAAACCTAGCCGGTAAAGAAGTCATCAAATACGCCTGTCCTTACGACCTGTTTTCCCAGCTTGGGGCATCGCTCCCTGCAAGGCTTGATTGCGTTATGGCCATCAGTCAGGCCGGTGGCAACAAGGGCAAGGTAGTCGTTAAGTCCGCCAAGCTGGCAGTTGCTCAGAAGTGATTACCCACCCCTGTTACGGCCACGCTGCCTGATTGAATAGCGCCCTCGGATCGGCGGGGGTCGCGTAGCGACGTCCGACCGATCGGCGCAAGAGGCAGCGGGCTAGCTACAGCACGTGACGCACATAAGCGGGATATAGATGCATGAACAGCCTTGAAGCAATAGAGCTCTTTTTTCTGATCGCGCCCTTGAACGTGCTTTCTGTGTTCGTGGCGCTTCTTCTGTATGACCTTGTTGGTTGGCTGACTTCCCTGTTCCCGCCGCGATCAAAGGCTGTTGATCGTGGCTGATGTACTGATTTGCACCGATTGGAACGCCACCGCAGCCACCTGCGACAGCGTCACCCTGGTGCCCAATGTCTACCTGTTCAGCAGTGGCTCGGTTCAACAGATCGATCTACTGCTGAATGGGGGATTCGACCCTCAGGCCTTTGGAATCGGCTTCGTGGGTTTTATGTCTCTGTTTGCTATCGGGTTAGCAACAGGTTTGGTTGTTTCTCAGTTGAGGAAAATTCGATGAAAAATGTATTCAAGAAAGTTGGTTATGGCCTGTCCACTGCGGCTGCATTCGTGGGGGCTCAGGCCCAGGCGGCCATTGATGTTACAGCCGTTGGTACCGAGATTGAGGCCGCTGGTAATGCTGCCAGTTCTACCGGCACGTATGTGATCGCAGCGGTTGCCGCTGTTTGCGGTGTAGGTCTGATTATCGGCCTGATCCGCCGAATCTAATGATCTGGTCCCTGTTGCTTGGTGCCTTTGCTGCATCCATGTTTATTACAGGGTGCCGTCTAGGCTGGTACGTTTAACAAGGGGCCTTCGGGCTCCTTTTTTATTTAACTCT
This sequence comes from Marinobacterium iners DSM 11526, assembly GCF_900107855.1. GTDB lineage: Bacteria > Pseudomonadota > Gammaproteobacteria > Pseudomonadales > Balneatricaceae > Marinobacterium > Marinobacterium iners. The sequence continues at coordinate 13,188 of NZ_FNRJ01000031.1, forward strand.
TTGGGGCTAGTAAATGAAATCTTATTTCACCCGTTTTATTTTGCCCTTATTGTGCTCGCTGCCGCTCTTTTTGTCGCAACCATCTAGAGCGTCCGACTTCTTTTATTATTATGGCAATTACAAAGGAGCAACTGCAGAGGAGGCCTTATCAAATCTTGTTTCTGATTTCTCTCCGTATACCTCAGGTGCTTATAAATATGTTTCACGATCTGCTGAGGGCTGTCCCGAATTTTCAACGTCTGGAACGCCTCCTGCCTGGTATGACTGCTATTATCGTACGTATTTTTATTACTCAGGATCAGAAACATTAGCATCAAGCCTTTCTGACGTCCGATTCAAACGGAATACATGTACGGCTGAACAAATTGCTGATCCAAGTCATGCGTGCTATTCAGAACCTGAACCGGAATGCCCTGCTCCTGGTACATCCTTTTCAGGCACTCCCAATATTGATGCCCTTGGTTCATACGGTGTTGATGCTGATGGCTGTCAAGTTGTACCTGTTTATCAATGGTTGCCGCCGTCTGAATGTCATGACGGATCGGGCCAGGCGTGCCGTGTTGTTTCCGGTTATCAGTATGGTGATACAGCACCTGAGATACCGCCTAAACCGTGCTATGACGAAAACGGTACGTTAACGGGCACTGTCTCCCCCAATGTGAGTTGCCCAACCGGTGGTAGTCCTGGTGATGACGGCTCCGGTGACGGATCAGGCGATGGCTCCGGTGACGGATCAGGCGATGGTTCCGGTGACGGATCGGGCGATGGCTCCGGTGACGGATCGGGCGATGGTTCTGGTGACGGATCGGGCGATGGCTCCGGTGATGGATCGGGCGATGGCTCCGGTGACGGATCGGGCGATGACTCCGGTGACGGATCGGGCGATGACTCTGGTGAAACTGATAAGACCATCTGTTCTGAACCTGGTATGTCTGAAACCTTGATGTGTCAATCCTTCGATTATCAGTCTCAAGGTGACTCCGAAGGCCGAGAACCTGACGGATTTGATATTGATCCGCTCGAACAGGAGATAGAACAGGAGTGGTCAAAATTACGCGACGTTATCACGGATACCCGCTCTAAAATTTCAAACACATTTAGTTTATCCCTTTCGGGTGGGGGTGGTGCACTGCCGTGTTTTCCTATAGTCGACTGGAACGGTGTGACCCGTCAGACCTGCCTGTCTGATTATAGTAGTGAGCTGAGCGTTTTGGCGGCTGCAATATTTTTTATGTGCGTGATTGTTGGCATTCTTATTATACTGAGGTGATCCATGCTTGAATTTTTCAATGATGTTATTTCATTCTTTGGTGACATTAAAGATTGGATTTATTCGGGAATTTACACATTCACCGTTGATGCATACGCCTATTTTATTAAGCAGTCAGTTAAAGCCTATATTGGATTTTTGATTACTGCGATTCCTTTCGCCTGGGATGTGGCTCAATCCATTATTGACGACCTTAATATTTCATCCTATCTGGATAGTGCTTGGGGCACTTTGGATGCTCCCACCCGTAGTGTTCTAGCGTACTTGCGTATCCCTGAAGGCATTAATTTTATTCTCTCATCCGCTGTTACTCGCTTTGTTCTCAGGTTTATTCCGGGGTTCTAATTATGTCTATTTCTATTCACCACGGTGCAAACGGCTCTTTTAAAACGGCTGGTGTTATATCGGATTATTTCATTCCTGCAGCCAAGGCGGGCAGGGTTGTAGTTACGAACATTAGGGGTGTCAGCCGTGAACGTACCTTCCTGCATATGCAAGATGTACCTGATTCCTTCGATGTTGTGTTTATTGATACCGATACCCGTCAGGGGCGTTATCAGATGGCCACCTGGTTCCACTGGGCACCTTTGGGTGCTCTGTGCCTCTTTGATGAATCCGGTGTCATGTTTCCAAAGGCGTGGCGTCAAAAGGACCTGGATGCTCTCGACTATCCAGGGGGACCTGATCAGGCTTCCATTGATGGCAGGCCGGCAAACTGGATCGAAGCCTGGGAGATGCACCGACATTTCAACTGGGACATTGTATTAACCGCTCCCAATATCAAATCCATACGTGACGACATTCGCCAGACGACTGAAGGCGCGTACAAGCACAAAAACAAGGCCCTTCTAGGTCCTATGTTCAGGGGTTATAAAGAGGGATATCACGATGCTCAAAAAAACGGACAATCCGCCTCAGACTTTGACGTCATACGAGATAAACGGGTTAACCCTTTGGTCTTTAGACTCTACGACTCCACAAAAACGGGTGTCGCGTCTCAAACGCTTAATGGCTTTAACCTCTTTAAATCGCCTCGTATCGTATTTGCGCTGGGTATTGCCATTTCCGCTTTCGTCTATGCAACCGCCACCGGAGGGTATGAAATCCTCTTGGGTACTCGGACTACTACGCAAGCTCAGCCAATTGCTCCTGCTCCCGATCCGTCTGTTGATCTCTCTTCTCAAGCTCCTGTACCCGTTTCTGTCGTTCCTCCTGTTCCGGTTGATGATTCTGATAACCGTGATGTGGTGCCTCGCCCAGACCGTCAAGCTGGTTCTATAGACTCTGGTCCCCTCTCTGGTTTGAGGTTGTGGATCTCGGGTTATGTGACGGCACCCAACCGGATTTATTACTCACTGAGTGTCCTGGTTGATGGTGATCCAGTTGAATACCTGGCATCCGACCTGCGTCAAATGGGCTATCAGTTCAATGGTTATGGCCGCTGCTACGGCGAAATTGTCTATCAAGGTGAATCGTATCCCGTGACGTGTGTTCCCCTGGTACTTCGCAATGACAGTTTGGGCCCGTCCGGGGCGGTGCGTGAGGGGCGAAATGTTGAGCATACGAACGCACCGCCCCGGACGGCCCTGTAGCACGTCTCAAATAAATACACGAAATACCCTGTTACTACGCAATACACCCTTGTTAATCAGGTGCAGCTGATGAAAAAAGAATCGTTGATCCGTTTTGATGAAAACTTTGAGCACTCCGATACAGGGCGAAACTTTGTCGCTCCTACGGGTGACATAATCGACCTATCAGGAGTTCGGATTTTGGACAGCTCAATTGATACTGTTCGACAACTCTATAATGGCATGTTGAACCATGACCTCCTGGACGAACTTGAGGAACGGCTAGAGGCTGAGCATCGACCTGTTATTGAGTACCAGGGGCACTTATGGCGGCTCCGTCGTGGTGGAAAGGCTGGTTTCAGGTTTTTGCTGCAGAATGCCGAATTCGGCGTTGTCATTCTGATCAAGAACTCCCACACCACCGCAGATAGGGCAGGGAGTCACTGCAAGATTGAAGTATCTCCTAAGCTTATTCGTGATCAGTCTCCTGATGTGCTTCAACACCAGATGGATGAATTGGCGGCTGGCTGGTTCGTAACCCCACCGTCACCCTGTGGCGTGGCTATCCATATCGCAACTGACTGGCAAGGTTGGGTACCACC
>NZ_FNRJ01000040.1 GCF_900107855.1 Marinobacterium iners DSM 11526
CGCCTGATGACCGATAACGGCCCTGCTTATCGTTCCCGTCGGTTCAATGCAGTTTTACAACGGGAAGGGATCAAGCATGTGTACACGCGCCCATACACGCCCAGAACGAACGGCAAGGCGGAGCGTTTTATACAGACAATGATCCGGGAATGGGCGTATGCGATGCCCTATGCAAACGACATATCAAGGACATGGGCGCTGACAGATTGGATCAACCACTACAATAAACAGCGCCCTCATGGCAGTATCGGAAATCTACCGCCGGTGTCTCGAATACCGAAGCTGCGTGAACAACGTGTTTAGTATTCACATCTAGTGCTTAGAATTAGTGTTGCTAATTTATTGTGTAATGCTAGACTCAATGAGAATGCTTTTGAATTTCGCAAAGGATAGCGATTTATTAGTGTCGTTTTTTTGACACGCTGTTTTAAATGCTGTTCAGCGACAAACAAGGATGTTCAAATGAAGCTGAAAATACCATTTCACAGTAGCAGCATATACGCCATTCCGAAACGCTCACCTCAATCGAGTCGCAGTCGCAGGGCAAATTGCACCAGCATTTTGAGTCGTGTCGTTTTTGCCCTGCGATCTTTCAGTCCGCCAAAATTCTCTGCACGAAACACCAGAGTCAAGAAAGCCAGCATCGCGCGTTGCCCATTAATAGTGGAAGCATCTTGCTCGTTAGACGCTGAGCCTGCTGGGCTAACTCATCGTAGCTCATTGATATCATCAATATAACGTCATGGATTTATTAAGATAAGCATGAACATTGCTGCTAATAAACCACATCAAGCTTGGTCATAGAGTTCTGGACACTTTATATAAGTGAAGTGGAAAGAGCGTGATCTATATAACGCATTAACACTTTAAAAGGATTTAATGATGAGCAAAATGCTTCGAATTGCATCGATCACAGGGCTCCTGCTTGCAGCGCAAGGCTTCTCTTCGATCGCAAATGCTGCATGTACGCTACAGTTTACGTCACCCAGTGATGGTACAACCGTCAGGTCATCTACTATCACCGTATACGGTCAAGGTGGTGCGGATGCTCAGCATGGTGACTATGGCACCGTTACCGCCACCCTAAACGGCACCCCATTTTTCAATTATTCAGGATCTTTTACCGCTGCCGTGAGTTTCCTGGAAACGCGTGGAGTGTCTGTTAACCTGAGAGAAGGTAACAATTTCTTTTCAGTATCAGGAAGTGCCGGCGGATGCAGTGCAACGGACAGCATGAACCTGTTCTACGACCCTGAGGTCACCCTAGGAAAGAATAAAGGTGAACCCGAGACCCTGGCTTGTGATGCACCCAACAATTCACAGGGGAATCCCATCAACACGGCGATCGGTAACAAATTCCAGAAGGAAGAAGACTATCGTGCGAATGGGCCGTATCCGCTGTTCTTTGCTCGGCATTACAACAGTGTAGATGGTTACTGGAGGCACAGTTATTCCACACGCCTAAACATCACGAGTGGACTCATCACATTAATCCTAGCTGATGGTCGTGAGTCGGTATTTACTGTCACTGGCAGCACGATCACTCCCAGCCCGGCAGAGTTGGGAACCTTGGAACAAAGCGGTACTGGGTGGCGATATACCTCTTCCAGGCAGGACGTTTTCGACTTCGATAGTCAGGGGCGTCTCACACGGATGGCCAATATCAACGGACAATTTCATGTGCTGACCTATGGTGCAACTGATGTACTGGTAGAAGATACATTTGGCCGTCAGTTGACATTCACTCAGGATGAACACTTCCAACCGCTTTCGTTGGTCACTAGCTCTTTGTCGACCACTTACACCTACGATTCGTCACGTCTGACTCAGGTTACTACCCTGGCGGGTGGTCAGACGTTTGAGCGCACATTTCACTACGAGAACGCTACTTACCCGCAATTCCTGACGGGCATCACCGATGAGCGGGGGATACGTTATGTCACCTGGGAATACGACTCATCGGGACGCGCTACTAAAAGTGTTCATGCAGACGGCGCTGATGAGACCAGCATCGTTTATAACACTGATGGTTCGGTGACTGTCACGAATGCGCTTGGTCGTGAAGTGACCTACCACTACGTCGTCATTGACGGTGTGAAGCGTATAGCATCGATAGATGGCGAGCCAACGCCTAATTGCCCTGCCAGTAACTCCAGCTACAGCTATGACACCAGGGGTTTACTGACAAGCAAAACAGATGAACGCGGGATTGTGACCGTTTACCAATACAACAGTCGCGGACTGGAAACGAGTAGAACGGAAGCAAGCGGGACCCCTGAAGCACGGACAATCACAACCCAGTGGCACCCGACTTTACAGCTACCGGTCATGATTACCGAGCCGCAGCGAGTCACTGAGATGACGTATGACGCTACCGGGCGTTTATTGAGTCAGGTGGTGACGCCGCAGCCCTGATAGTTTTCAAACCTGAACACTATCGGAGCTGCCATCCAGGGTGGATATGGCATACAAGGACAATACGTGAGGAATGACACTATGATGAAGCATTTGGGCACGCACCTGCTAGGCGGCGTTTTATTACTGGCGTTAGGCGTCAACGCGGCGCACGCTAATCGCAGCTGGACTTACACCTATCATCCCGATACCGCCGGGACAAATGGCCCGATTCCCGGCCAGCTGGCAACAGCTGATGGCCCCCGTACTGATGTGCAAGATGTCACCAGTTACGACTACGATGCGCAAGGCAACTTGATTCAGGTGACCAATGCCCTTGGCCAAGTGAGTGAGATCACTGCGCATGATGCCGACGGACGGCCTCTGACATTAGTTGACCCTAACGGGGTATTAACGACGCTGGCCTATGATGGCCTTGGCCGACTGATAACGCGCATCACCGCCGGCGCCACCACCGGTTTTGCATATGATGCTATCGGTAATCTGACCGGTATCACCTTACCCGACCAAACAACACTTACTTACCTCTACGATGATACCGGTCGTGTGAGTGCCATTGCCGACTCGCTTGGCAACCGCATCGAGTATGTTTTAGACGCCGCAGGCAATCGAGTCGAAGAGCGTATTCTGGATGCAAATGAAAACCTGCGTTATACCCGTGCTCAAGTATATGACGAACTCTCGCGTTTGCTTGAGGTGGTGGGGCTCAATGGCAGCCAGCAACGGCAATATGACTTAAATGGCAATCTGGTCCAAGCCATCGACGGGGAAGCCAACACGACTGCGCATGCTTTTGATGCCCTAAACCGGCTTACACAGACAACAGACGCCTTGCAAGGGCAGACATTGTATTCATATGACAGTCTGAACCAGCTGACATCCGTGTCTGATCCAAATGGCCACACCACCCAGTATGTTTACAATGGCTACGGTGACAGGGTGCAGCAAATCAGCCCTGATACGGGGACAACGAGCTACACCTATGATTCCGCCGGCAACCTAACAGGCGAAACTGATGCTAACGGACAGCAAACCCATTACGCGTACGATGCACTCAATCGTCTGATCGAGATCGAAGACCCTTATGATCCGAGTCAGACGATAACCCTGACGTACGATGACCCCAACGCAAGTTATGGTATTGGTCAACTCACCAATATCACAGGGCCGAACACAAATATCAGTTACGATTATACAGCACGAGGATTGAAAGCCAGCGTTACCCACGTACTGGGTGGCATTGCCCAGACTATTGGGTATGGATACAACGACGCCGACGTCTTGTCTTCAATCACTTACCCGAGTGGACGGGTCGTACTGTTTCAGCGAGACGCCGTGGGGAATATTGAGTCTATCTCCACAGTCCAGGGCGGTGTGACGACAACGCTGGCCAACAGCATTACCCATGCCCCCTTCGGGCCCGTCAGTGGGTTGACCTATGGCAACGGGCTAACGCTAACCAATACATACGACAGCCAATACCGGCTCACCGCTACTCAGGTCGGCCAGTTACTCGACCGGAATTACAGCTTTAATGGCAACGATGATATTACGGGTATCAATCAGGAGGTCACCGGTCAGTTAGTCTTTGATTATGACCCTCTGCGTCGGCTGGAATATGCGCAAACGCCCTCCACTATTCTAAGCTGGACTTACGATAGCAACGGAAACCGCTTGAGTGAAACAGCTGGCCAGTTGGTGGATACGTACTACGTCGACAGCTGGAGCAACCGTCTGCTCGAAATCAGTGGTTCAACGCAAAGTATTTACACGTACGACGCGAATGGCAATGTACTGAGTAAAGGTGGCCTGAACTTCAGCTACGACCGCTACAACAGTCTCACCAGTGTGAGCGGCACGGTAAGCGC
>NZ_FNRJ01000015.1 GCF_900107855.1 Marinobacterium iners DSM 11526
CAACCGCACCGTTCGGTGCAACCTGTTGTCTCAAGCGAGGCGCGTATTCTACCGCAACCCGTTTCAGTGTCAACCGTTTTTTCGTTTTCTGTTTCAGTGCTGAGCACTCAAACAACGATTCGGCAGTCACTCAAGAAGCGTAATGATGAACCAAAAAACCACTTAATTCAACATCTTACCACTTGCTCAATCGATCTGCCCTGAACCGTTTCCGGTGGGCGTCTCAAGCGAGGAGGCGAATTCTACAGACACCACTGAGGGAGTCAACACCTGCGTGTAAAAAAGTTTCAGAAAGATGAAAACCGGCATTGCCCGACCCCAAAACAACAACAGGCGCCAGAGCGCCTGTTGTTCTTTTGGATGTAGTAACACTACTTATTAGGATCAGCCGCGGAGTCACTTTCATCCTCAGCTTCATCCGGCTTCCGAACCAGTATGGTTCCAAGCAGTATGCCAAGTTCAAACAGCAACCACATCGGAACAGCCAGCAGGCTCTGGGAAATTATATCGGGCGGAGTCAGCAGCATGCCAAGAACAAAACAGCCGACGACGACATAGGCACGCTTCTCTTTTAGGCTTTTGACCGTCACAGCACCAGACCATAACAGCAGCAGGGTAGCCACGGGTATTTCAAAGACGATGCCGAAAGCAAAAAACAGTTTGAGGACAAAATTGAGATAGCTGCTTATATCGGTCATTACCGCAATATTTTCAGGCCCTACACTGGTAAAGAAACCGAAGATGATCGGAAACACCACATAGTACGCAAACGCGATACCCATATAAAACAGCAGGATGCTCGAAATCAGCAATGGAATGGCTAGACGCTTTTCATGCTTGTACAAGCCAGGCGCAATGAAGCTCCAGGCCTGATGCAAAAGAAAGGGCATGGCAATGAAAGCTGATGCCACCAGTGTTAGCTTGAATGGCGCAAAGAAAGGAGAGGTCACATCCGTTGCGATCATGCTTGTGCCTTGCGGCAGCAAGGCTGTCAATGGCGCGGAAATCCACGTGTAGAGGTCGTTGGCAAAGTAGAACAGACCGAGAAAAATCACCAGTATCGCCAAGACGCTGTAAAGCAGTCGTTGACGAAGCTCCACCAGATGGGCAATCAAAGGTTGTTCCTGATCAGAGTGATCCACGCTCATGGTGTCTCTTTCTTGTCACTGGTTTTACTTTCATCCGTATTAATACCGGCCTCGCCTGAACCTTTGGCCTTATCGGCGGTGCCGGTTTCAAAAGGCGAGTCTGAAAATGGTTGGCTCATCTCCCGCAGTTCTCGCTCAAGTTGCTCTTTTTCGATCGCCGTTGTCCGCTTCAGCTCTTCCATTCTGAGCTCTTCCCTGATCTCACTCTGGATGGAGCCAACGGTACGCCGCAGACGCCCCAGCCACAGGCCGCAGGTGCGTGCGGCCATCGGCAGACGCTGAGGACCCAGCACCAGCAGCGCAACAACACCTATGACCAGAAGTTCAAAGAAACCGATATCAAACATCTGCCGTCAGCTTACTTGTCTGACTTGCTGTCGGATTTGGTCTCAGTCTTTTCAGACTCTTTGAACTGAGCATCCTGCTCGGCCGAGATCTTTTTCTGCTCGGCTTCACTGTCGCTCTTACCTGAATCATCCTCATTCACGGCCTTCTTAAAGCTTTTCAGGGCTCCACCCAGATCACCACCGATATTGCGCAGTTTTTTGGTGCCAAACAGCAGAATGATGATTACCAGAACGATCAACAGCTGCCAAATACTGATTCCACCGAGCATATTGCCTCCCGCGGTTGTAAAGATTCACTGTAGTGAATATACCAGTCATATCTTATAGCACCGTTACAGCCCGCAGCTGAAACGGTTTTAATGTTTATTGTTTGCCTCGCGAGGCCTTCTCTTCCAGACCTGAAAGATCAAAACGACGTGCCAACTCCTGCAGTACAGCCGTATGACTCTCTCCCAGATGTGACAGCATCACCAGTGTATGGAACCAGAGGTCTGCGGTTTCATAGATCAGATCGGTATTGTCACCGCTGAGGCCGGCATCCTTGGCAGCCAGTATCGTTTCGACACTTTCTTCACCGACTTTTTCCAGAATTTTGTTGAGTCCCTTGGCATGCAGAGATGCCACATAGGAAGTTTCGGCATCCGCCTGCTTACGAGCCTCAAGCACCTGTTGTAGTTGATCAAGCACATCACTCATCATGCGAGCCTTTGCTGGTATAGATTTGATTCGGATCCTTGCGTACGGCATCAACGGTTTCCCATTCTGTGCCATTGCGCAGTACACGATAGAAGCAGCTCTCACGACCGGTATGACAGGCGATGTCGCCCAACTGTTCAACACTGAGCAGAATCACGTCCCCGTCACAGTCCAGTCTAAGTTCATGCAGTTTCTGCACATGTCCGGATTCTTCACCCTTGCGCCAAAGCCTGTTGCGCGAGCGCGACCAATAGATGGCTCGCTGTTCGGACACCGTCAACTGCAGCGCCTCTTCATTCATCCAGGCCACCATCAGGATGCGCCCGGTTCTGAAGTCCTGGGCGATGGCCGGGATCAGGCCCTTTTCGTCCCACTTGATCTGCTCAAGCCAGTCTGCAGACATGATGCCTCTCTGTACTGTTCCGATTGAATTGGAAGCGTCGAAGCATAACTGATCGTGACGACCTGAACCAGCAGCCTCAGGCTCGCCAGATCAACAGCCAGCCGCAGCCCCCCGCTAGCAGCGCATACCAAGGCAGATCCTGTAGGCTTTGTTGCAATGCTGGCAGTGCAGTCACCGTCGCGGCAGCCAGTAGGGTTATCCCCGTCAGCAGATAACGTCTTTTACGTTGTTCATCCCGTACCCGCTGTTGCTGAAGCTTGAGTTGCAGCCCCTCATTGTTCTCGGAACCAAGCTTGAGTTGTTGCAGGCTGTCATACACCAGCTGGGGTAAGTGGGGCATTTTTTCCAACCATTCCGGCGCCTGTTGCTTGATGCTTTGATAGGCTGCCTTAACGCCCATCCGCTGCTGCATCCAGTTTTCCAGAAACGGCTTGGCGGTCTGCCAAAGGTCGAGGTCAGGGTAGAGTTGGCGCCCCAGCCCTTCAATGTTAAGCAGGGTCTTCTGCAACAATACCAGCTGCGGCTGAACTTCCATATTGAAGCGACGTGCGGTCTGAAACAGCCCCAGCAGCACCATACCAAAAGATATATCCTTCAGCGGCTTCTCAAAAATCGGCTCACAAACGCTGCGGATCGCTGTCTCGAACGCATGCACGTTAGTATCTCTCGGCACCCAGCCTGAGTCGATGTGCAACTGCGCAACCTGCCGATAGTCGCGCTTAAAAAAAGCGAGAATATTACGTGCCAGATAGTTTTGATCCTCGGCATTGAGTGAGCCGATGATGCCAAAGTCTACGGCAATATATTGTGGATTGGCCGGATTATCCCGTGATACGAAAATATTGCCCGGGTGCATGTCGGCATGGAAAAAGCTGTCACGGAATACTTGCGTGAAAAAGATCTCCACGCCACGCTCTGCCAGCAGTTTCATGTCAGTCCCCTGCGCCCGCAGCTGTGCCACATCAGCAACAGGGACCCCCTGTATACGCTCCATCACCAGAACTTGCTGACGGGTGTAATCCCAGAATATTTCGGGCACATACAGGATGTCAGAGTCATCAAAGTTGCGTCTCAGCTGCGACCCGTTGGCAGCTTCCTTGCGTAAATCCAGCTCGTCGAAAATGGTCTGTTCATACTCATGCACCACCTCGACAGGGCGCAGCCGTCGCCCTTCAGACCAGATCGCCTGCATCAGCCGCGCCAGCAGATACAGCAGCGCCACATCTTGACGGATAACGCTGCTGATACCGGGGCGTATCACCTTGACCACAACCGCCTTGCCATCATTCAGTGTCGCCGCATGTACCTGCGCCACCGAGGCAGACGCCATTGGCTCTACACTGAATGATGAGAAAATCTCCGTAACAGGTCGCTTCAATTCGCGCTCGATTATCTTCTGCGCCAACTGACCGGAGAAAGGCGGTACCCGGTCCTGCAGTTTTGAGAGTTCCTGTGCGATGTCATCCGGCAGCAGATCTCGACGCGTAGACAGCATCTGACCAAACTTGATGAACACCGGCCCCAATGCCTCAAGCGCCAGGCGCAAACGTTCCGCCTGCGGGTGGCGAGCAGGAATAAGGTAGCGGGATGGGAGTAGCCAGAACAGAGCCCTCACATACCAGGGCAACAGTGGCTGATTGAAAAACGTGTCGAGACGATAGTAAGAGAAGATCCAGGCGATCTTCAATGAGCGCAATACGGTCCGCACAGCTCAGGATATCCCGTGGTTGACGAAAAGCCCCATTCTACCCTGTCGTGGCCAGCTGTGTCTGGTTTCGGCCCTGTTGCTTGGCTCGATAAAGTGCCTGGTCCGCACGTGTAAACAGATTTTCTGCGTCATCTTCGGAGGCAACCTCAGCGACACCAAAGGAGATACTAACTTCAACCCGCTCACCCTTGAAGTTGAAGGGGCTGTCGGCAATGGCCTGACGCAACTTCTCGGTGGCACGGTAGGCCTCATCGGCACTGGTTGAGGGAAACAGGATAACAAACTCTTCACCGCCAAAACGGGCAATAAAATCAGTGCTGCGCAGACTATGCATCAACACCTTGGTTACAAGGCGCAACACTCTGTCACCAGCAAGGTGCCCCAAATCATCATTGATTTTCTTGAAAAAATCGATATCTCCGACAGCAAGGGAAAACCGTGTTTGATAGCGTCGCCAGCGATCCATCTCCGATTCCAGATGCTGCTCATAGGCAGTTCTGTTCGGCAGACCGGTCAGGGGATCCGTGCGCGCACGCAGTTGCTCCTCTTTCATCCTTGCCTTGACCTTACTGGTCTCGACTTCCATCTGCTCAACCTTGTGCAGCAGGTCATCATAACGCCGGTTCAGACGGTCTTCGCGCGTCTGCTCCTGCTGTCGGTAGCTGTCCATGGTACGCACGATAGAGGCCAACTGCCGGGCAACACTCTGCTTCAGCAGGTTGAGGTCCTCGGACTCTTTCACCGTAAGATGAATATTGCGTACATCACGACGCACCGTCGAGTCCAGCTGATGATGCGCCTGCACCGCCTGCGCCTCATCAGTTCGACTTTCTTCCAGAAACTGTTGTACATACGAGAGTTGGGAATTCAACGTCAGCAGGTAATTTTCAAAATCTTCCTGAGTGTTTCCTCCTGCAAGACGTACCAGCTCAATCACTGTGGAAAGCATCTCAGGCAGCTGCTCCAGCTCCAGCCCTTCCTCAAGCTGACATACCAGGCTCCGAGCACGTTCAACACCCTCTGCTGGCACCTGCAATGCTTCAAGCAACTGCAGCATCTCCGATGCGACACTGGCACGGAGCACATCAATATCCTGGCCCGCATCAGCGTTCAGTTCAAAATCATTTTCAGGGGAGCCTGAGGTTGCGTTACTCACCAGCATGCCATTTTGCAGCTCGACCAGGTCCATCAGCAAATCAGATAGCTTGTACAGACGCTCGACTGCATCCGGGATACGGTTTTCAACGTTGCCCAGAAGATTATCGACAGAAGGAACCTTATTGACCCGACGCAGCTGCTGGCTCCAGCGGCGCAGCACCTTGGCAAGGCTGTCGGAGACTCCGTGCCGATCCTGATCCAGTTGTTTGACGCTTTTACGGACCTGACGTGACAACGATGCCACACGTTCGGTATTCTGTGACTTCAGTGAAGCCAAAAGGGAAGCAAGTTCGCTGTCAAGTTCAGACCCATTGCCCTGCAGGCCCAGTGCCATGTGCTCGACCAGTGCAGTAAGCTCACTTTTGATACGGGCATCAGACTGCTGCTGCCGCTCAACTTCGAGCGTCAACTCCGTATATTTGCGCTTCCAGTTTTCCTGGTCAGACACTCACTTTCCTCACCACAAGACAATCTACGCTTCTGAGCTACAGCATATTACCTTGCGTTTCTGAATGGAAACGAAAAAACCGCCTGCAAAAGGCGGTTTTTGGTGTTGCGGCATGACCTGAATCAGAGTGCCGAGCGTTCGCGCTCAACCAGATAGTCCACGACCTCAAGCATTTCCTTGTGCCCCCCGGCTGAAGCAGCACTTACACGGTACTTGCCATTCACAACCATGGCCGGAACACCGGTAATTTCATAGCCACGCAGCTTGGAGTCTCCCTGCTTGAGTTTCATGTTAACGGCAAAAGAATCATAAAGCTTCGTGAACTCTTCCTTCTCAATACCCAAGGTAGCATAAAACTCAGCCAGCGCTTCCACACTGCTGAAACGCTTGCGCTGAAGGTGGATTGCGTCAAACATTGGCTGGTGCGTTTCTTTAACTTTATCGCTCAATTCGGCAACATAATAGGCCCGCGCCAGCGGCTCCCAGCTGCGACCAAACACCACAGGCAGACCAACGAAAGCAACATCATCAGCCTGCTGTTCGCGCCAGTGAGCCAACATAGGTTCAAAGGTGTTGCAGTGAGGACAGGCATACCCGAAAGCCTCAACCACTTCTACCTTATCATCCGCGACCGTTTTGACCGGATGAGACAGAGCGAAATAGTGCTCACCTTCGCGATAGTCCTGAGCCCAGGACAGTGCGGCAAACAAAGACAGCGATGCTGTCAGCAACAGCTTTTTCAACATTTCAATTCTCCCAGAGCTGGCATCTTGTCGAATAGTGACCTCGACAAGCCTGAATAAGTTTCATGCTCAACAAAAAAGGCAGCCTATGCTGCCTTTTTGATCAGACTGGACGCAACGCCTGCCGCTTAGTGCAGGCCCTGAACGTACTGGGAAACCGCTTTCATTTCCGCTTCGCTCATTTTGGATGCAATATCGCGCATCATGTTGGCCGGATCGTTGTTGCGGTCACCGCTGGCAAACTTCTTCAGTGTAGACTCAACATACTGGGCGTGCTGACCGCTAAGCGACGGGTAGGCCGCAGAGTCTATCCCCTTGCCGTTGGGGCCGTGGCAAGCCGTACAGGCTGCTACGCCTTTATCTGCAACACCGGCGCGCCATATTTTCTGACCCGCCTCAACCTGGTCTGCTGCAGCCTGCCCCAGCTGAACGTTCTTGCTGGCGAAGAACGCCGCAATATCAGCCAAGTCCTGTTCATTGAGGTTATCCAGCAAACCGGTCATTTCCGGCACGGAACGGACACCGCTTTTGATTTCGAGCATCTGCTTGAGCAGGTATTTTTCACCCTGCCCAGCCAGTTTCGGGAAGTTACCCACGACACTGTTGCCATCGGCACTGTGACAGGCAGTACATACGGCTGTCTTGCCCTGGCCTGCAGTTGCATCACCTGCCGCATGCGCGACGCCGGTGATACCGATGCTTACCAGTAAGCTGATCAGTAGTTTGTTCATTGACTAACCCAGACTCTTGCTTGACGAAATGTGTTTTAATCTACCGCTGATTTTGCAGTAAACAGCAGTAAACGGCCAATTTCCACTATTACCCTGACTGGAGACAGACTCGGTTCGCGGGTAAAATTGGCGGCATTATAAACCAATATCCCCACAAACTGGAACGTATATGTTCACTTTGTGGCCACCCGAGTCTTGCGCCATGTCTACGTTTGACCCCGTTATCCATTACAACCTTGCTCATTTCGAGACCAGCGCATCACGTCTCGACCAATGTCCGCCCGACACCGGTGCCGAGGTTGCCTTTGCCGGTCGTTCCAATGCCGGCAAATCCAGCGCGATCAACGCACTGACCGCACAGACCGCGTTGGCACGGACCTCAAAAACCCCCGGACGTACGCAGCTGATCAACTTTTTCAGGCTCAACATTGAAGGCCTTAGACTGGTCGACCTACCGGGTTACGGCTATGCCAAGGTGCCGGTTGCGATGAAACTTCACTGGCAGCGCCATCTGGATGCCTACCTGCAGCACCGCGAATGCCTGCAGGGTGTGGTACTGGTGATGGATATTCGCCATCCAATGAAGGAATTCGACGAAATGATGGTGCATTGGTGCTCATCGACCGGTGTACCCCTGCACGTGCTGCTGACCAAGGAAGACAAACTCAAGCGAGGTCCGGCCAAGAGCACCATGTTGCAGATTCAGAAGCAACTCAAGGAACGGTTGGGCGACAAGGTGAGTGTGCAGACGTTTTCGGCTCTGAAAAAGTCAGGTGTGGACCAGCTGCGCCAGAGGATCAACAGTTGGCTGCTGCCGGATCTGAAAGAGATGCAACCGGATGAGGTGGAGCTGATTCCACCCAAAGCAGACTGACAGCCAAGAAAAACCCCGGCAGATGGAAGGGGAGCACCACTGCCGGGGTCAAGATGTCATGACAGACAGAGCCGCGACTCCACGCTGGCAAGACTGGGATTTCATGCCGCGGCTCAACAGTTAAGACCCTTGATTCGACAAAAGTTCACTTTTGTACAAAAAAAGATCAGTGTGCCTGTTCCCAGTTATCGCCGACACCGGCTTCAACCAGCAGGGGTACCGCAAGTTCGGCGGCATCTTCCATCAGCGGTTTGACCTGCGCGATAAAGTTATCCACTTCGCTTTCACGCACTTCGAACACCAGCTCATCGTGTACCTGCATGATCATGCGAGCATCCATCTGGCCCTGTTCCAGCCAGTTATCCACCGCAATCATCGCGCGTTTGATAATATCTGCTGCCGTACCCTGCATGGGTGCGTTAATCGCGGTACGTTCGGCGGCCTGACGCTTCATCGGATTGCGGTCGTTGATCTCCGGCAGGTAGAGACGGCGACCGAACAGTGTTTCTACATAGCCCTGATCCCGGGCCTGGGCACGAGTTTCGTCCATGTAGCGCTGTACGCCGGGATAGGTGGCGAAATAGTGCTCGATGTAGGTACCGGCCTCCTTGTTGCCGATTCCCAACTGCCGTGCCAGACCAAAGGCGGACATGCCATAGATCAGGCCGAAGTTGATCGCCTTGGCGTTGCGGCGCTGATCTGCCGTTACCTTGTCCACAGTAATGCCGAACACTTCGGCAGCAGTCGCCTTGTGGATATCTTCACCGTGTCGGAAGGCGTTGAGCAGCCCCTCGTCACCGGACAGGTGCGCCATGATGCGCAGTTCAATCTGTGAATAGTCCGCCGCAATGATTTTGTAACCCTCGGGTGCAACAAAAGCGTTGCGGATACGACGCCCCTCGAGGGTACGTACCGGGATGTTCTGCAGGTTGGGCTCGGATGAGGACAAGCGTCCGGTCGCCGTCACTGCCTGATGATAGGAGGTATGGATACGCCCGGTAGCCGGATTGATCATCTGCGGCAGCTTGTCGGTGTAGGTACTCTTGAGCTTGCTCAAGCCTCGCTGTTCAATCAGCAGCTTGGGCAGCGGATAGTCCAGCGCCAACTCCTGCAGCACCTCTTCGGCCGTAGACGGCGCACCCTTCGGTGTTTTCTTTTTCACTGGCAGGCCCATCTTGTCGAACAGAATCGCCTGCAGTTGTTTGGTGGAATTGAGGTTGAACTCTTCGCCCGCCAGCTCGAAAGCGTCTTTCTCTATTTCGCCCAGGCGCTTCTCCAGTTCCCGACTCTGTTCGCCCAGAATCTTGGCATCCACCAGCGCACCACGATATTCCATGCGTGACAGTACCGGGATCAGCGGGCGTTCAATGTCATTGAAGACCTTGAGTAGTTCACCCTCGGCGGCCAGCTGCGGTTGCAGTTTATGATGCAGGCGCAAGGTTATATCGGCATCTTCAGCCGCATAGGGCGCCGCCTGTTCCAGCTCGATCTGGTTAAAGGTCAGCTGTTTTTTGCCCTTGCCGGCGATATCCTCAAAGCTGGTCGTGGTCACGCCCAGGTGACGATCCGCCAGCGTATCCATGTCATGACGACTGGCAGTGGAGTTCAGTACGTAGGACTCCAGCATGGTATCGGCGCCGATGCCCTGCAGTTCAATGCCATAATGGCGCAGCACATTCATGTCGTATTTGATGTGCTGACCGATCTTTTTCAGCTCGGAATCTTCCAGCAGCGGCTTCAGCTGCGCCAGCACAGCCTCGCGATCCAGCTGTACCGGAGCACCCATGTAATCGTGCGCCAGTGGTACATAGGCGGCCTTGCCTGGCTCGACCGCGAAAGAGACACCCACCAGCTGAGCTTCCATGTAGTTCAGGCTGGTGGTTTCGGTATCGAAAGCAAACTCGCCCGCGGCCTTGAGTGTCTCAAGCCAGGCATCGAAGGCTTCCTGCGTCAGGACCGTTTCATATTCGGTTTCGATGGCGTCTTCCAGAGCCACCGGCTCCTCAGCCCCCAACTCTTCGGCATCTCCTGCTTCCAGTTCACGCACCCAGCTCTTGAACTCGAACTGTTTGAACAGCTCCAGCAGCTGCTCCGGCTGGGGTTCAGGCAGGGTAATGTCGTGCAGGTCGATCTGCAGCGGTACATCGGTCTTGATGGTGGCCAGCAGATAGGACAGCTCCGCCGCTTCGCGATTCTCCTCCAGCTTTTTCGGCATGGTCTTGGCGCCACGGAAGCCCAGCGTGGGTATTTTATCCAGGTTCTCATAAAGGTCCTGGATGCCGCCGATACCTTGCAGCAGTGCCAACGCGGTCTTTTCACCCACACCGGGCACACCGGGAATGTTGTCTACCTTGTCCCCCTGCAGCGCCAGCAGATCGATCACCAGCTGCGGCGGCACACCAAACTTTTCCTCGACCCCTGCCACATCCATCTTGCTGTCGTTCATGGTGTTGATCAGGGTGACATGTTCGTCCACCAGCTGTGCCATATCCTTGTCACCGGTGGAGATAACCACCGCGCGGCCGGATTCGCTGGCCTGACGCGCCAGGGTACCGATCACATCGTCCGCTTCCACGCCGTCTTCGACGAACAGCGGCAGTCCCATGGCCCGAATGATGGCATGGATCGGCTCCACCTGAGCGCGCAGGTCATCCGGCATGGGCGGGCGATGTGACTTATACTCAGCATATATCTCGTCGCGAAATGTTTTGCCCTTGGCATCGAAAATAACGGCGACAGGGCTGCCCGGATAGTCCTTGAGCAGACGTTTGAGCATCGAGGTCACAACCCTGATGGCACCGGTTGGCGTGCCGTCAGCTGTACGCAGATCAGCCTGCTGGGAGGCGAAAAATGCTCGATAAAGGTAGGAGGAGCCATCCACCAGAATGACCGGGGCGTGCTGTTCGCTCATGGGAGTATCCATTTAAAACTGTTTCGGGGTTGTCGGCGCCTGCGACAAGGCCCACAATCATAGACAATTCGACCCCGACTAACCAATTGGGAAGCAATGATGCTGAAAAAACTGACGCTGGCGGCGGTATTGGCACTGACGCCCCTGGCCCAAGCCGAAGTAGTGGATGACCCGGCCCTGACCGAGCCAGAGATAACCATCACCCACGATGGTGAAAGCACCTATTACGAGTACACCGTCAACGGCCAGCTGCGCGAAATAAAGGTCGTGCCCAAGGTTGGCAAGCCCTACTATCTGGTGCCGGCTGATGGCTCCAAATTCATTCGTGTAGAGGAGTCGCAGCTGCTGATTCCGAAATGGGTCATCTTCCGCTGGTAACCGACATTGGCCGTATATACCGATATCAGCCGCGCTCAACTTGAAGCCCTGCTGGAAGACTATGCGCTGGGTAGACTGGTCAGCTTCGAAGGGATCGAAGGTGGCATCGAAAACAGCAACTTCTTCGTTACGCTGGACCTTGACGGCCACGAACAGCAGTACGTTCTGACACTGTTCGAAGAGTTGGCCTTCGACGAGATGCCATTCTTTGTCGAGCTGGGCCAGTGGCTGCATACGCGTCAGGTACCGGTTCCCTATGCGATCAAGGATCGCAACGGTATTGCGCTGAAACAGGTGTGCGCCAAACCCGCCTTTTTCCAGCCCCGCTTCCAGGGACATCATGTCAGTCGCGAACAGCTGACAGCGGCACACTGTACCGAGATCGGCACAGCACTGGCACAGTTCCACCTGGCCGGCGAAGAGTTCTATCTGCGCAGACAGGCTCAGAGGGGCGTTTTCTGGTGGCGACGCGAGAGTCAGGCCATTCGCCATCTGCTCAAACCGGAAGATGCTGAACTGCTGCAGCAGGAAGTAGCCCTGTTTGACCAGTTGCGAGAAAAACCCTTCGGCTTGCCGCTGGGTACCATCCACGGCGACCTGTTCCATGACAACGCCCTGTTCCGTGATGGCCATCTGGAAGCGATCCTCGATATCTACAACGCGGCAACCGCTTTCCTGCTGTTTGATCTGGCCATTGTCGCCAACGACTGGTGTACCAACGCACAGGGGCAGGCTGATCCGGTACGGGAGCAGGCACTGCTCAAGGCCTATGCCAGTGTACGCCCGTTTACTGATGAAGAAATCGCCGCCTGGCCGACGCTGGTTCGCACTGCTGCCATGCGTTTCTGGCTGTCGCGGCTAATACCCTGGCTCGGGGTTGAGCAAGCTTCACGCAGTGGCATCAGCACCAAACTGAAAGATCCGGACGAGTTCCGTCGTACCCTGCTGGCACGTATCGAAACACCCGCCTCAATCTGACGGTTGCGGCCCGGATCGGCTGTTGGCTTCAGGCCAAGTCGTCCGGGCTGGTATACTGCAGTCTTTCCACCTCGATTCATCTGATTTCAACTCGGCAGGGCCCATGGACGTTACACACATCATCGACTCGCTCAACGACGCCCAGCGGCAGGCGGTTACCGCTGATCTGAACAACCTGCTGGTTCTGGCAGGTGCCGGCTCCGGCAAAACGCGGGTACTGGTGCATCGCATCGCCTGGCTGATTGAGACCGAAGGCCTGTCACCCTATTCAATCATGGCTGTGACCTTTACCAACAAGGCGGCCCGGGAGATGCGCGGGCGAATCGAACACCTGCTGGGGATCAACACCCACGGCATGTGGGTGGGCACCTTCCATGGTCTGGCGCACCGGCTGCTGCGTGCCCACTGGCGCGATGCCGGGCTGCGCGATAACTTCCAGATCATGGACAGCGACGACCAGCTGCGCCTGATCAAGCGTCTGTGCAAGGAGATGAATCTGGATGACAGTCGCTGGCCGGCACGTCAGTTTCAATGGTTCATCAATGGCCAGAAGGACGAAGGCCTGCGCAGCGCCCACATTGAGCGGACGGGCGATCCGTTCCAGGCGATGATGATTCGGGTCTATGAAGCCTACGAAGAGGCCTGTGAACGAGGCGGCATGATCGATTTTGGCGAATTGTTGCTGCGGGCACTGGAACTGCTGCGCGACCGCGCACCCCAGCTGCTCAAGCACTACCGCGAACGTTTCCGCTATGTGCTGGTGGACGAGTTTCAGGATACCAACGCCATTCAGTACGCCTGGCTGCGCCTGCTGTGTGAGGGCGAGAACAAACTGATGGCCGTGGGCGATGATGACCAGTCGATCTACGGCTGGCGCGGTGCTCGCATCGAGAACATCCAGCATCTTGAGCAACACTTCCCGGGTACCGAAACCATCCGTCTGGAGCAGAACTACCGCTCCACCGGCACCATTCTCGGCGCCGCCAACGCCGTGATCCAGAACAACTTCGGCCGCCTGGGCAAAGAGCTGTGGACCGAGCTGGGCGATGGTGAGCCGATATCGCTCTACAGCGCCTTCAACGAGCAGGACGAGGCACGCTTCATCGTTGACCAGATCCAGAAGTGGGTAGAAGAGGGTAATCGCCGAGATGAATCGGCCATTCTATACCGCTCCAACGCCCAGTCCCGCGTACTGGAGGAGATGCTGATCCGGGCCGGCATGCCCTATCGCATCTACGGCGGTCAGCGCTTCTATGACCGGCTGGAGATCAAGAACGCACTGGCTTATCTGCGTCTGCTGGCCAACCGCGATGATGATACCGCCATGGAGCGAGTGATCAATGTCCCCACCCGCGGTATCGGTACCCGCACCATCGAGGCGATCCGCGAACACGCCCGAGGCGAGAACGTTTCCATGTGGCGGGCCGCCAATGAAATCACTGAGCTGAAGACCCTGCCAGCCCGCGCCAGCAATGCGCTGCAGGCGTTCATTGATCTGATCAATCAGCTGGATGCTGGTACTCGTGGTACCGAGTTGCACGAACAGACCGAGCATGTGGTGCAGCATTCCGGCCTGATTGAACACCACGAAAAAGAGAAGGGCGAAAAAGGCCAGTCCCGTATCGAAAACCTTGAGGAGCTGGTCAACGCCGCCCGCCAGTTTGCCGGCCAGTGGCAGGAAGACAACGAAGAGGGCTTCAATTCACCGCTGGCGGCATTCCTGGACCAGGCGGCACTGGATGCCGGTGAAGCCCAGGCCGATGTGCACACCGACAGTGTACAGCTGATGACGCTGCACTCCGCCAAGGGGCTGGAGTTCCCGCTGGTGTTCCTGGCGGGCATGGAGGAGGGTCTGTTCCCGCACAGCATGTCGGCGGAAGAACCGGGCAGGCTGGAGGAGGAACGCCGCCTCTGCTACGTGGGCATCACCCGCGCCATGCAGAAGCTGTACATGACCTACGCTGAATCACGCCGCCTGCACGGCAAGGAAACCTTTAACCGCGTATCGCGCTTCATCAACGAGATACCGGCAGAGCATATCGAAGAGGTACGCCTCAACGCCACAGTACGCCGTCCCTACAGCAGCGGGTACGATTCAGAGAGCAGCCTGTTCGGGGGTGGCAGCTCGCTGTCCAGCGCCGAGATCCCCAGTACCGATCTGCGCTTGGGGCAAGCAGTAATGCACGCCAAGTTCGGCGCAGGTATGGTGACCAACTTCGAGGGCAGTGGCCCCAAGGCACGGGTACAGGTCAACTTCGAAGAAGCCGGCAGCAAGTGGCTGGTGGTGGGTTTTGCCAACCTGCAACCCTTGTAAAACGTCAATGCTGGAACGGGTAGAGACTATCCAACTGCAGAATGCGCGTCAGCTCATCCAGAGCGGCGTGCGACTCATCCAGCAGTGCCGGGTCGGCCAGCTCGGAGGGTACCAGCCGATCACGGTAATGGCGCTCAACCCAGTCGATCAGCTGCGCATATAGTTGATCGCTGAACAGAACTCCCTGATGGCAGGCTTCCAGAGCTTCAGACTCCAGCACCACCCTTAGCCGCAGGCAGGCCGGACCGCCACCATTGCGCATGCTCTGGCGCAGATCTATCACTTCCACTGCATCGATCCCTTTGCGTGCTTTCAGCAATGTTTGCAGGTAATGCCAGACCTGTTCGTTTTCGCGACATTCCAGTGGTACCAGCAGCAAGGTATGGCCCCCTGAAAGGGTCAACAGCTGGCTGTTGAACAGATAGCTCTGCACTGCTGCCTGCAGCGCCACTTCCTGCTCACTCACCTGAATCAGATTCAGCTTGCCATCGAGTGCATGGCTCAAGCGACCAATCACCTGTGTCTGATCTACAAAAGCGCCTTCGTGACAGAACAGCAGGTTACGATTGGCGACTGCAATAACATCATTGTGGAAAACACCGGCATCGATGGCGTCAGGTTGCTGTTGTGCATAAATAACCCGTGCCGGATTCAGCCCATGCTGACGCGCCACCGCCTCACTGGCTTCAAGGGTTTGACGAGCAGGGAAGCGGTGCGGTCCTGACTGCTGCCGGCTGCGGCCATAAACAAACAGAGCAACACCCGGATCGGAATAACCTGTGCATAACCGATTGTGATTGGCACCACCTTCGTCACCGAGTGCCGAGCTGGCCGGCAGCGCGTTGTGGACACAAAAAAACTGCTCGTTGTGGAAAACCCGCCGCAGAATTTCTCCTGTCATCGCGCTTTCCATGCTGCGATGAAGCTGAGAGACCAGATTGGCTGGTGTAAAGTGCACACGTCCGTCCGCTGTATCAGCCGCCGGTGACACGGTCGCCGCGTTTGCTGTCCACATGGAAGAGGCGGAACAGGCAGCTGAAAGTAGCCAAGGAGCCTCGACTGCAGCGCGAGACAACACCTGAGAATCCGAGCCGGCAAAGCCCAGCCGACGCAGCAATTCAGGCTCCGGCCTGGGTTGCGGCGGCAGCACCCCCTGCGTCAGCCCCAAATCATGCAGCCGTTTCATCTTGGCCAGCCCCTGCAAGGCCGCTGCCCTTGGATTCGAGATCTGGTCACGATTACGGACCGAAGCCAGGTTGCCCGGCGCCAATCCGCTGTAGTTGTGGGTAGGCCCTACAAGACCATCAAAATTGACCTCTACCGCCTTCATTCCTTCGCTCCCAATACCATGCCCGGTGGCAGGCTCTGTGGCAGCTCAAGCCGTGCACTTTCCAACCCAGCCACGGGGTAGGCACAGTAATCCGCCGCATACCAGGCACCGGGGCGGTGGTTACCGCTGGCACCGATGCCGCCAAAAGGCAGTGCACCGGACGCCCCGGTCAAAGGCCTGTTCCAGTTCACCACACCGGCGCGAATATGGCGGTGAAAGTGGTCAAACTCTGCCTCACTGTCACTGATCAGCCCAGCACTGAGGCCATATCGGGTACGATTGGCCAGGGTAATGGCCTGATCAACATCCCGGTAGCGGATCAGTTGCAGCAGAGGACCAAAGTACTCCTCATCAGGCGCCCGAGCACCCAGCTCGGTCACATCAATCAATCCCGGCGTCAGCAAAGCACTGCCTTCACGCACGGATTGCATCGCCAGCACCACTTCAGCCCCCATCGACTGCAGCCTCAGCTGTGCAGCCAGCAGGTTATCCACAGCTTCAGACGAAATCAGGCTGCCCATGAACGGCTGTGGATCAGCAAAGGGGGCACCCACTGCCAGCCTGCCCACCGCTTCAACCAACCTGTTGATAAACTCATCGCCCCAATTACCCACAGGTATCAGCAGACGGCGCGCACAACTGCAACGCTGCCCACTGCTTAAAAAGGCCGACTGGATAACACAGAACAGCGCTGCCTCAATATTATCCACAGACCGCACTACGAGCGGATTATTCCCTCCCATCTCCAGCGCCAGCAGCTTGCCGGGGCGGTTGCCAAACTGCTGCTGCAAGCGCTCTCCCGTAGCCGAACTGCCGGTAAAACAGATACCGTCAAGCTGCTCACTGGCCGCCAACGCCTGCCCGACTTCCGCGCCGCCCTGTAACAGGTTGAGCACGCCGTGCGGCAGTCCGGCTCGTTGCCACAGTTGAACCATGTGACGGCTCACCAGTGGGGTCTGTTCACTGGGCTTGAACAGCAGTGTATTCCCCGCCAGCAGGGCCGGTACGATATGACCATTGGGCAGGTGACCGGGAAAGTTGTAGGGTCCAAACACCGCCAGCACGCCATGTGGCTTGTGACGCACGGCTGTGCGAATACCATTCTGTTCGCTGATATGGCAACCGGTACGTTCTGAATATGCCCGGATTGACAGAGCGGTTTTGCCGATCATGCTGGTGACTTCGGTACGTGCCTCCCACAACGGCTTGCCGGTTTCTTCCGCGATACAAATTGCCATTGGTTCGGCTTCCTGCTGCAGCAGGTCTGTATAACGCTCGACCAGCTGTCGACGCAGGTCAAACCCCAGCCCAGCCCAGTTCGGCGCCGCCCGCCTCGCAGCAGACAACGCCCGGTCAACCTGTTCCAGACTGGCACTTTGGCCACTCCAGAGCCGCTCGCCATTCACCGGATTGATGGAAACCAGTGGCGTACCTTCACCGGTCACCCAGATGCCGTTGATCAGCAGATCCAGCATGCTTACCTCCGTTTACGGCGCCACTGCGCCGGGTCATCCTGGGCCAGTTCGAACAACAACGCGGCTGTCAGTCGGGCGCGCTCTGAAAGACTGCCAACCAACAGAAATTCATCGCTGGAATGAATTGAGCCACCACACACTCCCAGCGTATCAATGTTAGCCACTCCTGCAGCGGCCAGATTATTGCCATCGCAGCAGCCTCCACTGGGCAGCCAGTTCAGCTTGGTGCCCAACCTCTGGCCGATCTGGCGAAGGCGTTCAAACAAACGCAGGTGCGGCCCAAACGGTTTGGGCTTGCGTCCAAAATCACCGTCCAGCTCAATTTGAATACCCTCCTGCCGGAAGATTCGCTGTTGTAACTGCTCAAGCTGTTGCAGGCACCAGAGCTCATCTTCAGGCTGTTCAATACGTATATTGAAACGCGCCATCGCCCGATCGGGCACCACGTTGACCGCACCACCTCCATGAATATAGCCGGGGTTGATGGTCACCCCTTTTCGCTGACCGTTAAGGTTATCCAGCGCACTGATAAAATCGCACAACGCCCGGATCGCGTTACGACCCAGGTGATGTTCGCGCCCCGCGTGGGCAGCACGTCCCGTTACACGCACACTGAAATTGCCACTGCCCTTGCGCGCACCGGCGAGAGAACCATCGGCCAATGCCGGTTCAAACACCAGCCCCAGGTCAGCCTCTGCCGCACAGCTCGCAATCAGTTCAGCAGAGCAGGGCGAGCCGATCTCTTCATCCGGGTTAAGCAGCCATCGCCAGCCGATTTTGCCCGCCAGCGGCGAGGCTTCCAGCACCGTCAGAGCATGCAGTGCTACCACCAGGCCACCTTTCATATCGGTTACCCCGGGGCCGTTGAGGCGCTCGGCATCAAGCCAGCGTATCTGCTGGAAGGGATGGTCAACGCCGTAGACCGTATCCAGGTGTCCCATCAACAACAGCTGCAGCGGCGCATCTGGATGTTTTTGCAGCTGCAGCGCCTGTCCCAGTGGTTGCTCCTGCCATTCGGCCCTGTCCGTGAGCTGACGGTAATGCGGCAGATCGATCCGCTGCACCACGGCATTCAACCCAGCGGCCAGTTCAGCGAGCCTGTCAGCGACGGCATTAACGCCCGTGACATTGAACGTACCCGAATTGATTTCGGCCAGCGCAATTGTCTGCTCCAGCATCAGCGCCTGCTGATCGGGTAACCAGTGGTAATAGGATTGCCGCACACGACCTCCGATTCCGTTGCACGGTTTCAGTATCGGTCAGGCCGAAAGGGGATGCCAGTTCGTTTAGATAAGGGGTTGCAGTGCCTGCCACAGCAGACGCAATGCCAACACAGTGACGATGATGCGGAACAGGCGGTTGAACCAGACCGAGCTGACTTTCTGCAGCAGGTTAAGCCCGATCCAGGTGCCCAGCATACCACTGAGAATCATCAGACCGATCAGTGGCAACCAATCGATAAAGGAAAAGCCAATAAAGGAGAACACCACACCCTTGAGCAGGTGCTGACCAGTCATCGCCGCGGCAAAGGTGGCAACGGTCTGCATCTTGTCATGGCTGTGACGGTGCACGAACGCAGCGACCAGTGGACCGCTGGCCCCGACGAACATGGAGACAAAAGTGGTTAATGAACCGGCCAGCAGGGTGCGCAAGGGTGTCAATGTGCGCATAGCCGGCTTTGGCCCCCACACCATCCACAGAATGAAACCGGCCACTGCCAGCTGAATCACCTGCAACGGCAGCTGTACCACAACCAGTGATGCGAGCCCTGCGCCAATCAGAGCACCGAGCAGAAATCGGCCACACAGAGGCCAATCAATATGCTGACGGGTCATCAGGGCACGGTTGCCATTGGAGCCAAGCTGAACCAGGCCATGCACGGGGATCAGTGCGGCGATCGGTACAATCTGTGCCATCGCAACCAGCAGCAAAACACCGCCACCAATACCAAGGGTCGCGGTCATAAGGGAGGTAAAGCCAGCGGTCAGGATCAGCCAAACAGCATCCATCGCCACCAGTTCAGGCGGTAACCAGCCGATCACGCCTGCTGCATGGCCAGCATCACCTGCTGTGCCCAGTTCAGGCTGTGGCGATAGGCCACCTCATAGAAGGGCTTGTCCAACTCCCGGCTGAGCTGCTCAAACTCACCCCTTTCATAATGTTCAACCTGCTGCAGCAGCTCACCGCATGAGCCTCTGCGGCCAACCAGAGCATCTTTCATATCCTGCTGCAGGGGGACCTGAGACAGAAGATCTTCCATTTCCATGTCCAGCAATACATCCAGCTGTGACAGCAGGCCTACGATGAAATGGTTGATCGGCTCATTTCGCCCCAGCATCTCGGCCAGCAGCTCGCAAAAACGGCCACGCACCAGCATGTTGCGCGTCAGCTCGTCCGGCTTGGTTTTATCGGTGCTGGTCAGGAACAGCATCACCCAGCGTTTGATCTGATCGATACCGAGCAGGGAGATGGCGTGGGAGAGCGAGCTGATTTCACGTTTGAGATTGAAGGCAGCGGAGTTGACCACCCTCAGAATCCGATAGGTCAGCGCCGGATCATGCAGGGCAATCTGTTCAATGGACTGTGCCGTGGCGCTGGGACGCTGCATTTCGGTGAGCAACTCCAGCAGAACCACCTTGTTACCGGTAATTTTCTTGCCTTTGACCGCCTCGGGCTTGCTGAGGAAATAGCCCATATAGAGAGCAAAACCCATCTCCAGACAGCGACGAAACTCTTCCTGAGTTTCCACCTTGTCGGCCAGCAGCTCAAGCTGATAGGTTCGCAGGCGCTGCAACAACGCAGGAATGTTATCCAGCCCCAGCAGCTGAATATCCAGCTTCAGTACATGAACGATGTTCAACAGTGGCTCGAACTTGGGGTCTCGCGGGTCGTAATCCGCCAAAGCCAGTCGGTAGCCCTGCTGCGCCAGTCCCTTCACTCGAGCAATGAACTCGGGCGTTACGTCCGAGTGGCCCAGAATTTCCAGCACAAAATTCTGCTTCGGCAATTCGGGCACATCATTATTGAGCAGGAAGCTGTCCGTCACCTTGAGGAAACAGGGCAGTGACTGAACCGCACCGCCCTTGGTGATACTGGAGTAAGTACCCAGCAACACACCGAGCGTGGCATCTTCATCCTTCAGACCTTCAACGAAATTGCCATCCGTATCACGGAACAGCAACTCAAAGGCGACCACATCCTGGCTCTTGGTATAAATCGGCTGTCGCGCCATTAATACCTGGAGCTGCTGTTCATCTGCCATGATTTGAGAGCCGGTCGACGCCACTGTTGACTCCTTGTTGGTCTGTTTCTGCTTGTTTTCAAACGAGGGTTAGAGTATAGCCACTCACCCTCGCCGAGAACAGAGCCTTACAAGGTTACATTGTATTGGATCAGTACTGATCAGCTTGCTCTTCGATGGTTGCGTAAACCTCGTAGCTGCCATCTTTCTTCACCAGCAGCACCTGATACGGGCTGAAGCGATCATCAACCTCCATACCTGGACTGCCCATCGGCATGCCCGGTACCGCCAGCCCCAGGGCATCGGCGGGCGGCTGCTCCAGAAAGCCTTGCATCAGCTTCGCCGGCACATGGCCTTCAAACAGATAGCCTTGTTCGGATACAGCGGTGTGACAGGAGTGATACTGCCCCTGCAAACCCATTTCCAGCTTCAGTTGGGTCAGGTTATCAGGGTGATGGGTCACCGAATGGAAGCCTGCATCTTCGACATGGTCAATCCAGTCCACACAGCAGCCACAGGTAGGGCTCTTGTAGACACGCAGATTCATGGCATCAACGCTGGCTTGCTGGGCCGTTGTCTGTGTTGCCGGCTTCGGTGCTTCTGAAGTTGCCTGAGAATCGCTGCAGGCACTCAGCACAGCGGTAGATACAACTAACGAAAGGGCCACAAGGCCAGTACGATAAAGGGACATGGAATTTCTCCTCTGTGCGAACGATCAGGCCGCACAATGCTGTTTCAAGGGGAGGGAGCCAGGCTCCCTGAACACACTTCAGACCAATGTGCGGGGTCTGGGTGGCTCATAGCGGGAGAAAACCGGTGCATCCGGTAGCTGTAACAGATCGATAGGGCGGTGCACTGCAGTCGGTCGCAACAGCACCATTTGGCTGTTTAGTACCAGTGCACTGCCCTGAGCACAATGATCGGCGCAGTCAGCTTGAAAACTGTCGCAACAGGCCGCTTCATGAGGCTGCTCCAGATGACAGCTGCTACCCGAAGGTTGATGCGCAGTGTTCATCTGAGCCATGCAGTGACTACTGACGGCATGATGTTCAGCGGGGAGGGACGCCTGAACCAGACTGAACAGCTGCAGCACCAGAACAGCCATCAGCATCAGAACCACAAGGACCTGAGGGCGATGAGAATCAAAATGGTCAGTGCGGGTCTGAAACACGTCGGGTTCGTCAATTGAAAGCTAAACGCCTAAGGTACCCACAAGCAGAAGCGGGTTCAATGCTGCTGACAGAACCACTGGTACTAAGCTTTCTCCATGCTGGTATAAGGCCATTCATCCGGCACCAGAAAAAAACGCTTTGTCTCGTGCCATACACCGCTATTTCCATCCTGCCCCAACTGTGCAAACAGCTTTGGTGGGCCTCCGGCGGCAATTCGAGAGGCCTGCGCATGCGCCAGCATTCCATCCGGGTGACATGTCTGGTGCCAGGGCCCCAGCCAGTCAGGCTTGTTCAGTTGCACACTGGTTTCCAGCCGTAATTCACTTACCTGCGATGCTCGCAGCCAGTCGCCACGCAAGTGGTTCTCCGACACATTGGGCGGCAACGGCAGCGCACTCTGCCCGGCTGGATAAAACAGATATCCCGGCATCAA
Source organism: Marinobacterium iners DSM 11526 (assembly GCF_900107855.1). Taxonomy (GTDB): domain Bacteria; phylum Pseudomonadota; class Gammaproteobacteria; order Pseudomonadales; family Balneatricaceae; genus Marinobacterium; species Marinobacterium iners. The sequence continues at coordinate 22,489 of NZ_FNRJ01000015.1, forward strand.
CACATGTGATCGAGCCGACTGCGGCAGCCCTTTTTCAGCCAGCATAGCCCGGCTGGCGGGCTGTTCAGCCATCTTTACCTGATGACCAAGCAAGCGCTCGGTTTTCAGATCCAGCCGGTCACGGCTGTTGGGGCCGTACCAGTGCGAGTCATCAGCACCGGCCGCCAGATAGAATTTCACCGCGATTTCGTGATGCTCAACTTCACCGCTGAGCGGGTTGCGCAGCAGAAAGTCCAACTCGCCCAGTGTACGACCCTGCTCACGCACCTGAAGGTTGTGCCCCAGCAGTTCCCAACCCAGTACGTGGGTCATCAGGCAGGCATACAGCTGCTCAAAGTACAGGCCAAGGCGCAGCTCTGCCGCCATATTCAGTTGCTGCAGCACATCGGGACAATGTGCCAGACGATCAATCCGCAGCCTGTAGTCCTGTGGCAGCGCTGCTGTCAGGTCAAATACCCGCTCATGCCTCATCAGTGATGGCGCCTGACAGAGCCAGTACAAATGACGCAGGCTTCGCGGCAGGTATTCAATTTCATTTGCCCTGTACATCACCCTCTCCACTAACCTGAACCCGGTATTCGGCATCATAGCCCATATGGCTTGAGGTTTCGGAACTTGACCTTCATATTGCGCGACGAGCGGCAGCAGGGTGCTTTCCGTTATACTCATTCACAACAACACGGAGCAAATCGACAGGAGAGAGTGCCATGCGTTGCCATGAAGTGGATTACGAGCTGATCGGCTCGGAGATGCAGCTGGTTGAAGTAGAATTGGACCCGGGCGAGGCCGTCATCGCCGAAGCTGGTGCCATGACCTATATGGAAGAGGACATCGCTTTTGAAACCAAAATGGGTGATGGTTCCAATCCCGACGAGGGTCTGATGGGCAAGCTGTTTTCCGCCGGCAAGCGCGTGTTCACCGGCGAATCGATCTTCACCACTCACTTCAGCAACCGAGGCAGCCACAAACGCCGGGTAGCCTTTGCCGCGCCCTATCCGGGCAACATCGTGCCTCTTAACATGGCACAGCTGGGCGAAAAGGTGATCTGCCAGAAGGATGCCTTCCTCTGTGCCGCGCTGGGCACCCGCATCAGCATAACCTTCAACCGTCGCATCGGCGCCGGCTTTTTCGGTGGTGAAGGTTTTATCCTGCAGAAGCTGGAAGGCGATGGCATGGCCTTCATTCAAGCTGGCGGCACCGTGGTGGAAAAGAAACTGAACGGCGAAACCCTGCGCGTGGATACCGGTTGTCTGGTCGGCTTCACCGAAGGGATCGACTACGACATCCAGCGCGCCGGCAACCTGAAATCGATGGTGTTTGGCGGTGAGGGATTGTTTCTGGCCACGCTCAAAGGCACCGGCACTGTCTGGCTGCAAAGCCTGCCGTTCTCACGCATGGCAGACCGTATTCTGGCCCACGCCCCATCCAACGGCGGCAAGGACCAGGGCGAAGGCTCGGTGCTGGGCGGTATCGGGCGGATGATTGGGGGACGTTGAGTTTTCGCACCTTTGTGCAAGCACCCCTTGCACAAAGGTGCTACCACTACATTCTCTTATTCTGCTCACCCAGCACCTGCTGCCTTAACCACGCCAGCATCAGCCCCTGCAGCTCTTTGGTGATCTGCGGTTCGGACAGATACTTCATCGCAATGCCCTGCTGTGTGTCCATGCGGGCGATCACGGCGTCATCCATCGCTTTGGGGAAGTCGCCATTCATGACCGCAGCGTCGGTGTTGTGGCGAATCTGGTCCATCACGCTTTCGTTCTCGGTCAGCTTGCTGGCCAGCCCTTGCACGAAGTCGAGTTTATCGCCATCGGTGGTTTCGGTGCCAAACAGCTCGTTCATCTTCTCGACGATGTGTGACAGCAGATCGTACTCGCCCTCCTTCGGCTTACCCGTGCCCACGGCGGTGGTGCCGGTGATGTATTGGCCCTCGCCGTCCTTTAGCTTGAGGTCCTGAGTGCGTTTCTGCTTCAGGTTGTAATGGCTCAATGCCACGGCGGTGAGATCGATTTCGTCCTCTTCGATCACTTCCTGACGCAGCAGCGGCAGCAGGTGGCGGCTGTAGACGTTGAGCTGCTCCAGTGCCGGGTCTTCAAATGGGGTGATCTGGCTGATGAACTCGTAAAAGCGGATATAGCTGTTCACGTCTTTCTTGAACAGATCCAGGCTGTCGCGGGTTTCCTCTGCGGCTTTCACTGAGCGTTCGGCATTGGCACGTTCGCTGTCGCTGCCGGATTCGATCAAACGCTTGAGCTGGATACGGGCATCGCGCAGCACTTCGTTGGCGTGGCGGTAGCGCTGGATAAACCGATCCACGGCAGGTTTGATGTAGCCGGTCAGCGCCTCGGCGCCCCGCTTGGGGTCGAAGTAGGCGTCGGCAAATGCTTCCACCTCATGCCACTGGAGGATGCTGTTTTCCAGAAGCTTGTGCTGCAGATCGTATACCAGGTTCGGGTCCGAGGTCTGGTCGAGCTGGGCGGTTTCAAAATACTTCTGGAACTCGGCCAGCACCTCCTGCGGGTCGTTGGTGAAGTCCAGCACATAGGTGGTGTCCTTGCCCGGATAGGTGCGGTTGAGCCGCGACAGAGTCTGGATACAGTCGACGCCGGTCAGTTTCTTGTCCACGTACATGGCGCAGAGTTTGGGCTGGTCGAAACCAGTTTGGAACTTGTTCGCCACCAGCATCACCTGATAGTCGTCGGTATCGAACGCCTTGCGCATATCACGCCCCTTGAGGCCGGGGTTCATGTTGCGCTCGGTGAAGGGATCAGGGCCGCTTTCCAGATCGTTGACCTCACCGGAGAAGGCCACCATAGCCTGAATGCGCTCGTAGCCCTGCTCTCTGACGTACTTGTCGAACGCCAGCTTGTAGCGCACCGCTTCCATACGGCTGCCGGTGACCACCATCGCCTTGGCTTCGCCAGCCAGCAGGTGCATCACATTCTCACGGAAATGCTCAATGATCACCTGTACCTTCTGGCCGATATTGTGGGGATGCAGGCGCACCCAGCGCGACAGACGGGTTTTGGCCTTCTTGCTGTCCACCTCCTGATCGGCTTCCTGCTGCATCGCCAGCTTGTAGGCCAGCGCGTAACTGGTGTAGTTGCGCAGCACATCGAGGATAAAGCCTTCTTCAATCGCCTGGCGCATGGAGTACACATGGAAGGGATGGGGCGGGTTGTCGTCGCTGATCGGCATGCTCGGGTCGTCGGAGCGCCCGAACAGCTCCAGCGTCTTGGCCTTGGGCGTGGCGGTAAAGGCGAAATAGCTGATCTTGTCAGAACCGCCACGGGCTGCCAAGGTGGCGTTCATCACGTCCTCGGCAGACAGTTCATCCTCGTCCTTCAGCTGCTCCGCCATCAACACCTCACGCAGCTGGCGCGCAGTGCTGCCGGTCTGGCTGGAGTGGGCTTCGTCGGCAATGACGGCAAAGGTGCGATCCTGCAGGCCGGTGCTTTCCTGTATCGCCTTGAGCACATGGGGGAAGGTCTGGATGGTGACGATGATAATCGGCGTGCCCCGGCTCAGGGCATCAGCCAGCTGGGCCGACTTGCTGCCGTCGCCTTCTTCGCGGTTGATGCGGCTGACAACGCCGGACTTGTGCTCGAACTGGGAGATAGTCTCCTGCAACTGGCTGTCCAGCACGGTGCGGTCGGTAATCACGATCACCGAGTTGAACACCTTGTCGCCCTCGGCGTTGCACAGGCTGGAGGCCTGATGCGCCAGCCAGGCGATGGAGTTGGACTTGCCGGAACCTGCCGAGTGCTGAATCAGGTACTTCTGGCCGGTGCCTTCCACGCGCACGGTGTTGAGCAGTTTTTGCACCACCGCCCACTGGTGATAACGCGGAAAGATCATGGTCTCTTTAGTGTGGATATGGCCCAGCTCGTCGAAGACCTCTTTCGACTCCAGATGCACGAAGCGGTGCAGCAGCTTGAGCCAGTTATCGGGCTGGAACACCTCGTTCCAAAGGTACTCGGTGGCATAGCCATCAGTAGGCTGATCGTTACCGGCGCCACCCGCCGCCGTGCCCCGGTTGAACGGCAGGAAGAAGGTATCCTTGCCGGCCAGTTTGGTAGTCATCGCCACCTCAAACTGATTCACCGCAAAATGCACCAGCGCCCCGCGCTTGAACTTCAGCAGCGGCTCGTCCTTGCCGTTGGTTTTCGGCTTGCGATCATAGCGGTACTGCTTCTTGGCGTTTTCAAGGCTCTGCTTGAAGCAGGATTTCAGCTCCAGCGTAGCTACAGGCAGGCCGTTGACGAACAGAGTCAGATCGATACGGCCGTCATAGCCGTGGGGACTGTAGATTAGCTCAGGCACCACTCGCAGGCGGTTGGCGGCATAGCGCAGCTCCAGCTCGGGGTTGAGGCTGTTGTCCGGCTTGAAGGTGGCGACTTTGAGGCGCACGCCGCGATCTTCGATCTGATTACGCAGCAGCCAGAGGGTGCCCTTGCGGCTCAGACTGCGCTCGGCAGCATTGAGCAGGTGATGCTCCGGTTCGCGGCCATAGATCTTGCAGAACTTGGCCCAGGCATCGGGCTGGGTCTCCTGCACATAGGCGATCAGGTCGTCCGGGTAGAGGGCGCGTTTGCGGTCATACTGGCTCGACTGCCCCACCTGCCAGCCCTGTGCCTGCAGGGCGGCGATGATGTCGTTCTGAAATGCCAGTTCGCGGCTGTCAGCCATGACGGTTCCTCTTCCATGTATCGGTTGTTGGTGATGCGGGTTATGCGTGCGCTACCTCGGCCAGCGACTGGACTGATGCCAGATAGCTGTTATCGGCATGCTCTACCTCCCAGACATCATAGCGGGTCTGCATGGTGAGCCAACTGGCCACCGAGGTGCCGGTGGCCTTGGCGATACGCAGCGCCAGCTCCTTGCTGCAGGCTGCATGGCCATTTACGAACAGCGAAAGGTGCTTGCGGGAGACTCCCATCGCCTTGGCCGCAGCCGTTACGCTCAGGCCCAGCGGGTCGAGTACGTCAGCCTTGAACACTACACCGGGATGAACCGGTTTGCGGGTACGAATGCGCGTCATGGTGCACCTCTCAGTGGTATTGTTCATAGTCCACGACAATGGCATCGCCATCATCAAACTCAAAGGTAAGGCGCCAGGCGCCCGACACATCAATCGCGTACCGCCCCTGCATCTTGCCTTTCAGGGGATGCAGGCGATAACCCGGCAGATTCATATCCTCCGGGGAGGTGGCGGCATCCAAACGATCAAGGCGGGTTTCCAGCTTGTTGGCATGCTTCGGGTTAATACCCTTGCTGGTGCCGTCATAGAAGAAATCTTCCAGTCCCTTGTGCCTGAAGCTTTTAATCGCCATCCGTCGCGCTTTGATGCGTTACCACTTAGGTAACATTATAGTCATTCACGTCGCAAAAGTGCCAGCTTGTCCTGCTCCAAAGCGGATCTACTGAGCTATATCTTCAGCTGCTTCAATGGTTTCGCATTCAACCTGTTGTGCTTGCCACTCACCATAAGTTGTCTTGCTGCCTTCAACAAACCAGCTGATACGACCGTTGGCACTGCGACCGGAAACCACAGCAGCGGCAGCGCTGGGGCTGGAAAAGGCATGATCCTTGGTGAAGGTACAAAATTTACCCTCACCTTCGACCAGTACACCATCGGTGATCAATTGATCATACAGCCCCTTGTAGCCTCCGTCGGTGCCTACCCATTCAGTACGAGCCTGAGAGCCAGCCAGTACAATGAAGTCACTATCCACTTCCTGAGCCTTTGCGGTGATATTGTGGCGGGGTAGTGTCAGCTCGAAGGTAGGGGAGGGCAGCGTGGTGTTGGCGCTGCTATCAGCGTGGACTGGCTTGGTGGCGGCCTCACGCAGGAAGTCGAACCCTAACACCGGCAGGATGGTGCGGATCTGTTCGATGAAGAACGCCATGTCGGCCTGATCGGCTTCCGGCAGGTTAATGTACTCGTGGGCAGTGCCGTTTTTCAGGCCGCAGCGGCCTGCAGCGGTAGTAAGGGCGATCGACTGGCTTTCCAGATACTTCACATGGGCCTTGGTCAGGTTCTGATCCTTGCTCGTGATCAGGCAGACCCGCTCCCAGAAGTCCTTGCCGCCTTTCTCTTCCGGCTGGTTGTGCTGCTTCAGGCGCTTGGCTACATCGTCGGACTCGCCGATATAGACCAGTGGTCGTGCGGTGTTGTCCGGGTCAGGCCCCACCAGAAAGTAGATGCCGGTACGGCTGCATTCGGGGCGCTTCACCAGCTCCGACAGGCGGGAACGCGGCCCGGTCAGAGCATGACCCGTCCAGTTCATGATCTCGGCGGTCAGCAACCCGTTGGGGCTGCCATCGACCAGAAACAGGCGAATACTGCGTCCTTGCGTCATGGTGACTCCTATACTCGATATTCTGCCGCTTGCTCTGCAGCCATAGGCAGATCGGATTCGGCGGCTTGGGTGCTGGTGTTTAGTTGCCAGTTGCGTACGTCGATCTTGCCGGTGACGGCGGCGGAGATCAGGGCCGTGCGGCGCTCTTGGAGTAGAGCGATCTGTCTTGAGGCAAACTCGCTTACTTGATCAAGCTTTGAGGTCATATTGACGAGATACTTCATGATCTGTTGCCGCTCGATCTTAGGAGGTATTACCAAGGGCGTCTCCTTGATGTTGCTTGAGGAAATGGACGCAAGATTGGTACTCTGCTTTGCCACACAATAAAAATGATATTTAGCATATTTTGAACCGGTAACAAGACTGAGCCACTCAGGTTCAATATCCGACACACGAATTGCGAATACATGATTCTGATGGATGCACGGCTCTAGCTGACCATGCCATACAGCTCCACGCCCGAGCTTGTCGTTATCTCCTCCTTCATTCATTAATACGTCACCAGACTGGAGCGTGTACCGCATCAATTCATGTGGTTCAATTTCAATTTGATGAACGTCATCAAGCTTCACGTAGCCGTCCTGAACATTGGCCACACGAAGCATCGGCACACTAATTGTCTGCTTACCTGAAAGGTCTTTTCCTTTCGGGATGCCAGACTGAAGTTGTGCGATGTGCTTAAGTCTGCGAATGACCCAATGCGCTGGCACCTGCCCCAACCACTCTACGCCGGAATCTTTCATCGGCACATTGGGATCAAGGCCCTTGGTGACGGCATGGGAGATCACCGCCTGCCGCTTTTCCTTCAGCAACTCGATCAGCCGCTGCTGTTTTTCGATCAGCCGATCGATACGGGCGGTTTCGTGGTCGAGGAAGGCGGCGATGGTGTGCTGTTCTTCGAGTGGAGGCAGTCGAAGTGCAATAGCATTCATATCCGCCTGGGTAAGTTTGTCTCTGGTACTTCCGTTTATATACAAATGGAAATCAACACGATTTAGAGCGTACTTCAAAAAGATAGAACATATCTTGTGGCTATTTGGGCGCAGAATGTGGGCATGGTTATTAACCCAAACTTTCCCTGAAACATTGAAGGCAACGTCCTTGTTTGATTCGAAAAAAGGAGCGCCATCCTCCCCGATGAGTACTAAATCTTCATCGAATAACCATTCTCCAACGTGGTCAACAACACCGTTGGCCCCCCAGTATGGATATGGGCCGGGCATTTCACCGCGCTCTGTTGCATTCAGCGGTATGCGTTTACCGTCCAAACACTCCGTCAAGTAGCGTACTTTCGATATGATCCAGCTAGAAGGAATCAAGCCTAACCAAGAGTAGCTGGAGTTTTTATATTCAGGATACGCCTGATACTTCGCCGCCATCAGCTATGCACCTCCGCCAGCAGTTCCATGATCTCGCGGCTGACCTTGTCCAGATCGGCGTCGATCTCTTCCAGTGAGCGCGGTGGCTGGTACTGGTAGAAGTGGCGGTTGAACGGGATCTCATAGCCGACAATGCCCACCTGGCCATCCTGCTCGTCGCATTTGCTCTCGTCGATCCAGGCATCCGGCACGTGGGGCAGCACTTCGCGGGCAAAGTAATCATGAATATCTTCGCCCAGCGGTACGTTTTCGTTGTCGCGCAGGTCCGGGTTAGCTTCCGGCTGGCCTTTGGATTTACAAACTTCCGCTTCGTCGTCCTGTTCGCCGATCTGCTTGCACAGCAGCTTGAACGCGGGTGTGGGCAGTTTGATCTCACCCAGCAACGCAGTGAGCTGCTTCTTGAACTGGGTGCGTGACAGCAGCCGGTCCTGATCGAATCGGCTCAGGGCGTCCAGAATCGCACTCTGCAGGTTGCCGTCCAGCTTCTCCCAGGCCTTGTCGGCCTGCAGGGCGGCGATGCGCTCGGCATCTTTCGGGTAGAACGCCAGTTTCAGCGGTCGCTCGACGGTGATGCGGCGGTAACCGAAGTCGGTGGTGTTGAACACCTTGGCGATGCCGGAGGCTTCCAACTCGGCGCTGTCGTAACGGCTGTAGAGGCCGACGATCTTTTCCAGCGCTTCGTCGTTGAGCTGCTTGCGCTTGGAACCCAGCGACTTGCGCATGGGGCTGTGCAGATCGGTGGCGTTGATCAGCAGCACCTTGCCCTTGCGCTCCACCGGCTTGTGATTGGACAGCACCCAGATATAGGTGGCGATGCCGGTGTTGTAGAACATATCCGTGGGCAGGGCGACGATGGCGTCGAGCAGGTCATGCTCCAGCACATAGCGGCGGATCTCGCTCTCTCCACTGCCCGCACCGCCGGTAAACAGCGGTGAGCCGTTGAGGATGATGCCGATGCGGCCACCGGGGTTGGTCTCGGTTTTGGGTGCCATTTTGCTGATCAGATGCAGCAGGAACAGCAGCGAGCCATCGGATACTCGCGGCAGACCGGGGCCGAAACGGCCATTGAAGCCCTGCAGCTTGTTCTCGTCCTTGATCACCTTTTCTACCTTCTTCCAGTCCACGCCGAACGGCGGGTTGGAGAGGCAGTAATCGAAGGTGTTGCCGCGCAGCTGGTCGTTGGAAAGCGTGTTGCCCAGCTTGATGTTGTCGATATGCTGCCCCTTGATCAGCATATCCGCCTTGCAGATGGCGTAGGACTCGGGGTTCAGTTCCTGGCCGAAGGTCTTCAGGCTGGCGCGTTCGTTCAGCTCCAGCAGGTACTCCATGCCGCTGGAGAGGAAGCCACCCGTTCCCGCTGTCGGGTCGTAGATCGTTTTGATGATGCCCGGCCTGGTCAGCGCTTCGTCGTCACCGCTGAACACCAGCGAAGTGGTCAGGCGCACGATATCACGCGGGGTAAAGTGCTCACCGGCGGTATCGTTGGCGCTTTCCGCAAAACGGCGGATAAGGTCTTCGAACACCAGCCCCATCTGGTAGTTGCTCACCGCCTCCGGCGACAGATCGAAATGGGCGAACTCCTGTACCACGCGGTACAGCAGGTCGGCTTCATCCAGTTTGTCGAGGCTGCTTTCGAAACTGAAGTGCTCGAAGATCTCCCGCGCATCCTTGGAGAAGGCGCGCACGTAGCTGTCCAGGTTATCGAAAATATGCGTTTCGCCCAGGTGCGCCAAATCCAGCTTCGAGGTGTTGTAAAACGTCTTGTCGGCGGCATGGAGCAGCACCTTATGGCGAGCGTCATCCAGCATCGCTTTGCTGCTTTCGGCCAGCGCCAGCACTTTGTCCTTGGTCGGCGCCAGCACGCACTCAAGGCGGCGTAGTACGGTAAACGGCAGGATGATGCGGCCATACTGCGACTGCTTGAAGTCACCGCGCAGCAGATCGGCCACCGACCAGATCAAGCCAGCCAGCGAGGCGGTGGAGGTGTTCATGGAAGCAGGGTCTTTGGGCAGCATGCGGCGATCCTTGCAACAGGTAAAAGGCCTGTTTGGTTGACGGTTGATTTGGCTATGGGCGAAATCATATCAACAAATCGAGCAACATAGGTGCAGCGGGCAACAAAGCGGAGCAAAGAAGAAAGGTAAAAAATGGCGCGCCTGGAGGGATTACTCGGCTACGCCTCGCCCTGCGGGTCGTTGCCTTCGGCAACGCGGTCTCGCTTCGCTCGGCTCGAACCCATCGGGGGTTCTCACCCTCCAGGCGATAAGGCTCTGTTTGAAGCTGTAGAGAAACTGGAAGGGTGTTGCAATAAGAAAAAATGGCGCGCCTGGAGGGATTCGAACCCCCGACCAACAGGATCGGAACCTGCTACTCTATCCAGCTGAGCTACAGGCGCGTAATAGAAGTGTTTGCGGGCCATATACTACGGATCAGAACCGTGTTTGCCAAGTGAATTCTAACGCCTCTGCAGCCCGCCGGGTGATCCTTGCGACTAAAAGGCAGGTATAAAGTGGCGCGGGAATGCTTCAACTCAATTTCCGTATGGGCTTTTTTGCCGGTATAATCCCGGGTCAGATTTTTGTGTGCGCAGTCATGTCTGCATCGGGTCCTGCCGCTACGGCATCTTCGACCATCAGCCAGGCATCGCTGCCCCGCCAACTTACCAAGTGATGAGGTCGTGACTGTGAATAAATTTGCTGCAAAAGCTGCATCTGCACTCTGCGCGTTTGGTCTGGGCATGGCCCTGACTGTATCGGTTCAGGCTGCTACTCCTGCTGAAGAACAAATCATCGAGCGCATCAAGCCTGTCGGTTCAGTTTGCGTTGAAGGCGACGAGAATTGTGGCGGTGCTGCAGCTGTTGCCGCCGCTGGCAGTTCTGCCGGTGGCCGTTCTGGTGAAGATGTGTACAAGGCCAGCTGTTCAGCCTGTCACGGCACCGGTGTACTGGGTGCGCCCAAGTTTGGCACCAATGAGCTGCAGCTGCGCCTCGACGAAAAGGGCATGGAAACCCTGCTGACGCATGCTCTTAATGGCTTCAATGCCATGCCACCACGCGGCACCTGCTCTAGCTGTTCCGACGAAGAGATTCAGGCCAGCATCGACTACATGCTGGGTAACTGATACCTCTCGAGTACTTGTTTTGGACAGGGGCTGCTTCGGCGGCCCTTGTTGTTTCTGGTCGGCACGGATAGCCGATCCAATCTGACTCAAGGATGATACTCATGTTCAAATCCGCCTCTGCCTTGTTGCTGCTTGGGCTTCCTTTCGCCCTGCAGGCAGCCCCGACTTCTTCGCACACTCCCATGCTTGCCACCTCAATTGGTCCTGACGTAGTGCAACCTGAAAGCTTGCATGACTGGCTGGTCAGTGAAAAATATGATGGTGTGCGTGCCTACTGGGATGGTCGTCAGCTCTACAGCCGCAGTGGCTATCCGATCAACCCGCCCGCCACAATTACGCAGAACTGGCCCAACACGCCACTGGAAGGCGAGTTATGGATTGACTATGGCCGTTACAGCGAGGTCGCTGCCCTGATCAATCGCCACCAGACAACCGCTGATGACTGGAAGAATGTGCGCTTCATGCTGTTTGATCTTCCGCACTGGCCCGGCAATTTCCGCCAGCGCTTAACCCGGCTTGAGGCCCTTATTTCGACAACTGAAGCCGACAACCTCGTGACAATTCGCCAGCACAGCGGGTTGGATCAGCCGGCTCTGGAACGATTGCTGGATGTGACGGTCAGCCGCGGTGGTGAAGGGCTGATGCTGCACCGGGCCAGTGCCTTGTATCAATTCAGCCGCAGCACTGATCTGCGCAAGCTGAAACGGCACCAGGATGCCGAAGCCGTTGTAGTGGCTCACCTGCCGGGCAAGGGCAAATACACAGGCATGCTGGGTGCCTTGCTGGTCGAGCTGGAAGATGGCCGTCGTTTTCGCCTCGGTACCGGCTTCAGTGATACCGAACGGGCCGAGCCGCCTCCCATTGGCAGTCAGGTCACCTTTCGTTATGACGGGTTGACCACGCATGGGCTGCCACGGTTTGCTCGTTTTCTGCGAATACGTCGATCGGAATGACATCGCTCAAGCTCAGGGTATGCCTGGATATGGTTTTCATTCACGGGGTAACGTAGGATCAGTGTCTGTAAGCCCGACCTCTGAATGCGATAGCCATGACTCTTTCCAACCTGACCACCTTCCCCTTACGGCTGGGCAGCACTCTGCTTTTGCTGTTGCTCAGTCTGCCGCTGACTGCACAAACACTGGTGCTGGCCCAAATCAGCGATCGGCCCAAGAAGGATTTTCGCCAGCTGCGACCGATGGTGCAGTTCATGGCAAAAGCACTTGAGGCAGAGGGCTTCAGCCGTGGTGAAGTGCGCCTGTTTCCGGACTATGAACAGTTGAGTGCCGCCATCAGAGCCGGCGAGGTTCACTGGGTGACTGAAACACCGCTGACCGCTGCCCGCCTGGTGCAGGCAGATCTGGCGACGCCACTGCTGCGTAAATGGAAACGGGGCCAGCGTTCCTACCAGAGCCTGATCTATGTGCGTGCTGACAGTGATATCAACACACTGCAACAACTGAAAGGCAAAACAATCGCATTGGAGCACCGGGACTCTTTCAGCAGCTACCTGCTGCCCCTGATGGCGTTACAGGCGGAAGGACTCAAGCCCGTCGAGCTGGACAAGCCCGGCCAGCCCACTCCTGCCGATCAGGTCGGTTACCTGTTCAGCCGCAATGAGAAGAACAACATTCTTTGGGTAGATAAGGGGGTCACGACAGCAGGCAGCGTGAACGATGGTGACTGGACAACAGCCGGCCGCCTGCCTGCCGGTTTGACCGAAAAGATGCGAATTATCCACCGCTCGGAACATTATCCACGCGCATATGAACTGGTAACGTCTGCGCTGGCCCCTGCTGCTGCCGAAGCATTGGCACAACAACTGCTGACACTTGATGACGCGCACCGCTCGCTATTGCAGCGCTATGAGCAGACCCGTCGCTTTGAACCTGCCAGCCAACAGGACCTGGATCTGCTGCAACAGCTCTCTACCGGAATAGCGCCATGAAGCCACTGCGCTCACTGGCTGATCGACTGACGCTCAGTTTTGCACTCGTTGCCTGTGTGCTCGTTACGATTTTGATGCTGACCCTGCTGTCGGCATTCGGGCGTTTTAATCAGTTCACAACAGAAAGCGGCCAGCGTCATATGTCCGAGGTGCTTAAAACTCAGCTGGAACAGGATGCTGCCCTGCTGACCGATACGCTCAGCGCTCAGCTGGATATCCCGTTGTATCATCTGGACTTGACCGAAATCGGCAAGCAGCTGCGGCAGGTACAGGCCCAGCCGGGACTTGATTACGTACTGCTGTTCGACCATGAGCTGAAACTGGTACACGACGGCTCCGAAGCAGTGGCCGATTACGGTCGTCCACTGGAAAGCATCGACCAGGTGCCGGGCGATGCTGAACAAGCCTGGGTGGACAGCACCCTGCACCTGTTCAAGCCGATACAGGTCTCCAACCAGACCATCGGCCAGCTGGCACTGGCGGTGGACTTTACCCGCGCGCTTGAGAATCTGACCGCACACAGCAATGCAATCTCGTCAGAGGCTGCTCAGAAGCAGCGGCAGCTGGCTGGCCAGCTGGTAATGGGGTCTGTAATCCTGTTGCTGCTTGCGCTGCTGTTTACCTGGCTGTTCTGTCGCCGTCTGTTCCGCCCGCTGCGTCAGTTGGCGGATAAAAGCCTGCGCTACGGCGAAGGTGACAAAAGCATCAGCTTCAGACTGGAACAAACAGATGAACTGGGGCAGTTGGGCAATGCATTGGAGCAGATGCGGCGCAGCCTGGAACAAAGCCATCATCAAACTACCCAGCTGGCCTATCTGGACAACCTGACACAACTGCCCAACCGCCACTGGTTCCAGCAATCACTGGAACGGCTGCTGCAGTATTCGGAGCGCAACGGGCAACGGCTGGGTGTTGTCTTTATCGATCTGGATCACTTCAAGGAAGTGAACGATACCGCCGGTCACGACATGGGCGACCTGCTGCTGTTCGAAGCCGCAGCGCGGTTACGCAACTTGTTGCTGGAGCTGAATGTCTGCGATCCGGAAACCGGTGAAGTACTGCTGGCACGCCTTGGCGGCGACGAATTCGTAACGCTTTATCCCGCACCCGAGCGCAGCGACCAGGTTGCCGAGCTGGCTGGCAAGGTCGCCGCGACCCTGGACCAGCCATTCCTGATCGATGGACGCTACTTCAACATCTCGAGCAGTATCGGCATTACTCTGTATCCCGATGACGGCGCCAGCAGCAGTGAAATTCTGAAAAATGCCGATATCGCCATGTACGCGGCCAAGCAGAGCGGACGCAACCAGTACGCCTTCTTCTCGCCACAGATGAACCAGGAACTGTACGAGCGGCTGGAAATACTGCAGGGCGTTCGCACGGCACTGGCAGAGTCCCAGTTTCATCTTGAGTATCAGCCGGTGATTGATCTGCGCAACGGCCGCATTCGAGCAGCCGAAGCCCTGCTGCGCTGGAATCACCCCGAACAAGGGTTAATTTCACCGGCACGTTTTATCCCGTTGATTGAAGACTCGGATCTGATGGAGCCGGTTACCCGTTGGGTCGCTCACCAGGCCATTCATGATCTGCTTGAGCTGCAGGCGCTTTACCCAGGCTTCGCCATCTCGATCAACATCTCCGGTGCCGCACTGCATCAGGCCAGTACTCGAACATTCCTGACTGAACTGATCCAGACACGGGGCGTACCGCCGCACTGCCTGAGCATTGAACTGACCGAGACCAGCATGATTCGTCATCTGGATGACTGCCGCGATACCCTCACGCAGTGGAAAGATGCCGGCATCAACATCTGGATCGATGACTTCGGTACCGGCTACTCCTCATTGAGTTACCTGCATCAACTGCCGATTGATGGTCTCAAGATTGATCGCAGCTTTATCCGTGAGCTGAGACCCGAATCTGATCACTCGCTGGTGGAGTCGATCGTGACTCTGGCGCGCAGCATGAAGCTGAAGACCGTTGCCGAGGGGATCGAAACCGACTCCCAACTGGCGTGCATCACTGCATTGGGCAGCCACTATGGTCAGGGCTTTGGCCTCTATCGCCCCATGCGCTATTCATCTCTGAAACCGCTGCTGGAACAACAATGCACCGAAACCTCCTCCTGAGCGGCCTGCTGCTTGGCAGCCCGGCACTGGCCATGGACATTGAGCTGAAAACCGATCTGGAATACAGCCGCAGCCCCGAAACCCGTGAAATCCAGTACAAGAAAAGCGGTGCCTTTGATGAACTGGACGTAAATCGCAAAACCCGCTGGGAAAGCAAAACCCTGCTCATACTGGGGTTTTGGCAAGGTGAGCGCTGGACGTGGCAGAGTCGAATGGGGATGAACTACCGCCGCACACAGGACATGAGCCTGGAGTTTCGTGAAGATGGCTCACTCAAGAACGACAAGAGTCGAACCGAGTGGCGTACCACTCCCGTTATCGGCGCCGGTTTTCGTTACGACATCGGACGTGCCCTGGGTGGTTATAACTGGACGCTTGATGGTTACCACGACCGCTTTATAGACGTTTCTTACAAGGCCACCAGCGTTGCTCCCGATGCCAACCAGCGCAGCGGTCGTGGTACCGGCCATGAGTCGAAACTGCTGTTGAACGGCGAATACATGACGCCGGTCAGCAGCCTGTTTTTGCAGCCCCGGCTGGAAGTAAAGCATCAATATTTCAGCCAGTGGCATGACAGTGCCCGTGAGCGTGACGAAGCAGCAGAACAGGAGCTGCAGTATGAGGCCAGCCTCTGGCTGAGCTGGATTCCGCCATTGGATGGCTGGGAGCTGACTCTGGGCCCTACCTGGCAGCGGGAAGACAAGGCAGAACGGGATACGGACAGCCACCAGTGGAGCTGGGAAGACGAGGAACGCTGGCTGGGGCAGGTCAGGCTGGAGTACGAAGCCCCTGTGCCCGGGTTTGAATTCGAGTTCAAGATCGAGCGCCATCTGAACGGTCCCGACCGACGCGAAATGAAGTACCAGGCCGAGCTCAGCTACGAATTCTGAGCCCGGCCGGCCTTAGCCTGTTTACAGACGCACTTCAATCCCGTGCTGGCGCATGTATTCCTTCGCCTGCGGGATGGTGTACTCGTTGAAATGGAAGATAGAGGCCGCCAGAACGGCATCGGCCTTGCCCAGAGTGCAGCCTTCCACCAGATGGTCCAGATTGCCAACGCCACCCGACGCAATGACCGGCACATGCACAGCCTCGCTGATGGCACGGGTCACGCCAAGATCATACCCACTCTTGACACCGTCCTGATCCATTGAAGTGAGCAGAATCTCGCCGGCACCATAGTCGACCATTTTCCTTGCCCATTCCACTGCATCCAGTCCGGTCGGCTTGCGGCCGCCGTGGGTGAAGATCTCCCAGCGGTCGGGTTCGCCCGGCTGGCTGACCTTCTTGGCATCGATCGCCACCACGATACA
The DNA here is from genome assembly GCF_900107855.1 of Marinobacterium iners DSM 11526. GTDB lineage: Bacteria > Pseudomonadota > Gammaproteobacteria > Pseudomonadales > Balneatricaceae > Marinobacterium > Marinobacterium iners. Next base: position 38,741 of record NZ_FNRJ01000015.1, read on the forward strand.
TTGGCTGCCAAATCTTTCCGCCGCTTCACGCACGAAGTCGGGGTTGGTCACCGCCGCGCTGTTGATCGACACCTTGTCGGCACCTGCATTGAGCATGGTGCGGATATCCTCGCAGGTGCGAATGCCGCCACCGACAGTCAGAGGAATGAACACCTGAGACGCCATCTTCTCCACGGTATGCACCATGGTGTCGCGGCCTTCATGGGTGGCGGTAATGTCGAGAAAGGTGATCTCGTCTGCGCCCTGTTCATCGTAGCGCTTGGCCACTTCCACCGGGTCACCGGCATCACGAATGTCGAGGAACTTGACCCCTTTCACCACGCGGCCGTTTTCAACGTCGAGGCAGGGGATGATGCGTTTTGCCAGAGCCATCTCGTGTCCTCTTACTTGGCAGTCAGCTGATCGCTCAGCGTCTGGGCCTCGGCCACGTCCAGCGTGCCTTCATAGATGGCACGGCCGGTAATAGCGCCCAGAATACCCTGATCAGCGACTGCTGCCAGTGCCTTGATATCGTCGATATTGGTCACACCACCGGAGGCGATTACCGGAATACCGGCTTCACGCGCCAGTTCCACAGTGGCGTCCACGTTCACGCCCTGCATCATGCCATCGCGACTGATGTCGGTGTAGACAATGGCACTGACACCATCGTTCTTGAAGCGCTTGGCAAGATCAACCGCTTTCACGTCGGTAACTTCCGCCCAGCCATCGATCGCCACATAACCATCCTGTGCGTCCAGTCCCACGATGATGTGGCCCGGGAACCGCTTGCACATTTCGGTGACGAACTCCGGCTCTTTCACCGCCTTGGTACCGATGATGACGTACTCTACGCCAGCATCCAGATAGGCCTGAATGATCTCGGCGGAACGAATTCCTCCGCCGATCTGGATCGGCAGGTCCGGGTAGGCCTCCGCAATCTTCTTCACGATCTCGCCATTGACCGGCTCACCGGCAAAGGCGCCGTTCAGATCGACCAGGTGCAGACGACGACAGCCGGCGTCCACCCACTTGGCGGCCATATCGACCGGGTTGTCGGAGAATACGGTGGAGTCGTCCATGCGCCCCTGACGCAAACGAACACAGGCACCATCTTTAAGGTCAATCGCGGGAATAATCAGCATATCGGCTCAGATCCAGAATAATCAGTAAAAAGTTTTCGTGCGAATGTATGGCTCAGGGGCGGCCGTCCCAGTTGAGGAAGTTCTGCAGCAGCTGCAGCCCCACCTTCTGGCTTTTCTCAGGATGGAACTGCACCGCAAACACGTTATCGCGAGCGATCGCCACATCGAAGTCGACACCGTAATTACAGGTCGCAGCCACGAGTTCAGACTGCTTTGCCTTCACATAGTAACTGTGCACGAAGTAAAAGCGGCTGCCGTCATCGATATTGGCCCAGAGTGGGTGATCGATTGTCTGGTAGACCTGGTTCCAGCCCATATGCGGCACTTTCAGACGCTCGCCATCGGCATCCTTGAGGTCGTTGCCGAAGAAGTTGACGCGGCCCCCGAACTCGCCGAGGCAGTCGACGCCGCTGTTTTCCTCGGAAAAGTCCATCAACGCCTGATAGCCGACACAGATACCCAGAAACGGCTTGCCTGACGCGATCGCTTCACGCACTTCGGCATCAACACCCAGACGGCGGATCTCGGCCATACAGTCACGAATTGCCCCAACACCGGGCAACAGAACACGGTCTGCACTGCGCACCTGCTCCGGGTCAGCGGTTACCCGTACCTCAACGCCCGGCTGAACATGCTCCAGCGCCTTGGCCACCGAGTGCAGGTTGCCCATGCCATAGTCAATTACTGCGATACTGCTCATGACTTACAGGCACCCCTTGGTGGAGGGCATAATCCCTTCGCCACGTGGATCGAACTCCAGCGCCATGCGCAGAGCACGGCCGAACGCCTTGAAAACGGTTTCGGCCTGATGGTGAGTGTTCTTGCCACGCAGGTTGTCGATGTGCAGCGTTACCTGAGCATGGTTGACGAAGCCGTGGAAGAATTCACTGAACAGATCCACGTCGAACCCACCCACGCGGCCCCGCGTGAAATCCACATGCATTTCCAGGCCGGGACGACCGGAGAAATCGATCACCACACGCGACAGGGCCTCATCCAACGGAACATAGGCGTGGCCGTAACGACGGATACCCTTTTTGTCACCCACCGCCTGCTTGAACGCCTGACCGAGGGTGATGCCGATATCTTCCACGGTGTGATGGTCATCAATATGCAGATCGCCGATGGCGCTTATTTCAAGGTCGATCAGGCCATGCCGGGCGATCTGATCCAGCATGTGATCCAGAAAAGGCACACCGGTATCCACATCCAGCTGCCCGGTGCCATCAAGGTTGATTGCAACACTGATCTGGGTCTCCAGCGTGTTGCGGGTTACCTGGGCTTTGCGCTCGGCCATCTTTCTCTCCGCCATGGTTTTACCAAAACGATCATTATACATTCAACCGTCGCTGAACGGCAGGTTCATTGCCTACTGACAGAATCTGGCGTTCAGTTCCGCTATACTCAGACTCAGTCTAAATCCCCGGGGAAACACAGGGCCACTTTATGAAAGCAATCAAGTTGATAGCTGTAATCTTCCTGCTGATCATTGCCCTGCTGGTGGCGGCCGCCATCGCAGTGGTGACGCTGGTTAACCCCAACGATTACAAATCACAGATTCGTGATGCGGCGTTGAAGCAGGCCGGCATTGAACTGGATATTGCCGGTGATATCGGCTGGTCTTTTTACCCCTGGCTGGCACTTGAACTGAACAGTGTAGGTGTGGGCTATCCCGAAAAACCAGCACTGGGTCGGCTTGAACGTGCTGAGATTTCAGTCAGCATTCCAGCTTTGCTGAGCGGGCAGCTGCAGATGAACCGTATTCTGGTCGACGGTCTGCAACTGGAGCTGGTGCAGTCGGCCGAGGACAACAACTGGACTGCAGATACTGAGGCCCTGGCAGCCGCTTCTGAGGCTGGAGAGACCGCGGCAGAAACCAAGCCTGCAACGCCGGCCGATGGGGGCAAGACGCTGGCGATCGATATCGAGGCGATTGAGCTGCGCAACGCGGCCCTGACTTTTACCGACCAGACCAGTGACAGCCGCATCGAGCTGAGTGACCTTAACCTGTCCACTGGGCGCGTCAGCCAGGACAGGGCATTTCCACTTGAGCTGAGTTTTGCCCTGCAACAGTTTGCAGCCAACGAACTGCAGCTGAGTACCCAAGCCAATCTGACTACCGATATCACTCTGGACCTGACACAGAACCACTACCGTCTGGACAATCTCAATTCCACCCTGAAACTGATTGAGGGCGCAGCTGTTCCCGCCGTCCTTGAGTTTGCGCTGGCAGCCAACATTGATGCCCGCATCAATGAGCAGCAGGTGGACATCAGCAACCTTAGCCTTAAAGCTGATCCACTGATACTGAGCGGTAACATCAAACTGCGCAATTTCAGTCAGCCTGAACTCAGCGGCGCTCTACAGAGTAACAGTTTCAGCCCGAAACAGTTGCTGACCCAACTCGGTCAGAACACGCCGGAAACGTCCGACAGCAACGCTCTGACCAGCGCATCCTTCAAGGCGACTCTCGGTGGCCCTGCCGGTACGGTACAGCTTAAACCGTTTTCTGTGCAGCTGGACGATACCCAACTCGACGGTGAAGCCAGTTTTGTACTCGCTTCTCAGGTGATCGCACTCAAGCTCAGGGGTAACTCTCTGGATGCAGATCGATACCTGCCACCGGCAACCGGCTCAGCCGCCAAAGAGTCGGACGGCACCGGCAACCGTTCAACGGCTCGCAGTTCTGGCTGGCCCAAAGACGAGATCATTCCGCTGGAGCCCCTGCGCGCGCTTAACCTCAGTGCCGACCTTGATCTGGAGAGTCTGAAGGTCAACGGCATCAACATGAGCAACCTCGGACTTAGTACGAGCGCTGACAATGGCCTGATTCGTCTGACCCGTTTCAAGACCGATGTATTTGAAGGGCAGATCAACGCTACCGCTCGCATCGATGCTCGCAAGACACCGCTGCAACTGAGTGTCAGCAAGCAGATCAACGGTGTACAGATCGGTTCTGTGTTGCAGACACTGGCCGACACCGATGTAATGGCCGGCAAGCTCAATGCAAAGGCAGAACTCAGCATGAGCGGACAATCAATCCACTCCTGGATCAACTCCCTCAACGGTACTGCCAATCTGGGCATGGCCGAAGGTCTGATCAAGGGGATTGATGCCGCTCAGTCCATGTGCCAGGGCATCAACAATCTGTCGGCGCTGTGGATCAACGCCGAACAGGTCGACAAAACCACGCCCTTTGCCGATCTGGGCGCCAGCTTCAACATCCGCAACGGTGTGGTCAGCAATCAGGATCTCAAGGCCCAGTTGGATGCGATGGCACTGGCAGGAAGTGGCAGTATCAATCTGCCACAGCAGACATTGGACTATCGAGTGGGCCTGACCATTGAAGACAACCTGTTCAACCAAAGCTGCTCGGTCAATGACCGCTTGGAAGGCGTCGAGGTGCCGGTAAACTGCAAGGGCGGCTTTTACGATGAGCCTGCCAAGTTATGCCGCCTTGATACCAGCTTCATTTCCGACATCATCAAGGCAGAGGCCCGTCGCAAGATTGAAGAAAAAGTCGGTCCTCAGGCGGAAGACAAGCTGAAGGAGAAACTGGGCGAAGAGGGTGCAGGCGTGCTCAAGGGGCTGTTTGGCCAATGACAGCAGAGCAGTTCCACTCAGCCGTGCTGGAATGGTTTGACCGGCACGGCCGCCATGACCTGCCTTGGCAGGCCGAAAAAACCGCTTATTTCACCTGGATCTCCGAGATCATGCTGCAGCAGACTCAGGTGAAAACGGTGATTCCCTATTTTCAACGTTTTGTGGAGCGCTTCCCGACTGTGCATGAGCTGGCAGATGCCGACCAAGATGAGGTGCTGCACCTCTGGACAGGTCTTGGCTATTACGCCCGTGCGCGCAACCTGCACAAGACCGCCCGCATCGTCAGCCGTGAGCTGGGCGGCGAATTCCCGCATACGGTTACAGAGATGGCACAACTGCCCGGCATCGGTCGCTCCACCGCCGGAGCCATAGTCTCGATCTCGACCGGCAGGCGCGCCGCCATCCTCGATGGCAACGTCAAGCGGGTACTGGCACGCTTTTACGCCGTGGAAGGCTGGCCCGGCACCCCCTCGGTGATGAAGGAGCTTTGGGCCTATGCCGAGCACAATACCCCGCATCAGCGGGTGGGCGACTACACTCAGGCGATGATGGACCTGGGCGCAACGCTTTGCACCCGCAGCAAGCCGAGTTGTCTGCTCTGTCCGCTGCAACAGAGCTGTGAGGCCCGAGCGCTGAATCTGACTGACCGTTTGCCGTCCCCTCGGCCGAAGAAAGTGTTACCAGTGAAACAGACGCTGATGCTGCTGATCCGCAATGAAGAGGGCGAAATCCTGCTGCAGCAGCGCCCGCCCAGCGGTATCTGGGGTGGCCTTTGGAGCCTGCCTGAAGTGGCCGACCTGCGCGATGCCCCCACAACCCTTGGTATCGCGTTGGATGATGCTGCGACACAGGTACTGGAACCGCTGCGCCATACCTTCAGCCACTACCATCTGGATATCACTCCGGCCCGGGTTGCACTTAAAGACCCCACAAACTCTGTCATGGAAGGCCCGCCTGCACTCTGGTATAACGTGGACCATCCTGCAAATATCGGGCTGGCCGCACCGGTCAAGCGCCTGCTTGAACGTTACGCCAGCTGAAATCGGAGACAGCATATGACACGCACGGTTTTCTGCCGCAAGTACAAACAGGAACTGGAAGGTCTGGAACGCGCGCCCTATCCGGGTGAGCTGGGACAGCAAATCTATGACAACGTATCGAAAAAGGCCTGGCAGGAGTGGACCGATCATCAGACCATGCTGATCAACGAGAAGCACCTGAGCCTTATGGACCCGGAAAGCCGCAAGTATCTGCAGCAGGAGATGGAAAAGTTTCTCTCCGGTGAAGAATATGACAAGGCTGATGGCTACGTGCCGCCGGCAAAATAATTCCACCTGCGGGGCTTGACCACCTTAAGGCTTTCCGGTTTAATACGCCCCCGTTGCCCAGATAGCTCAGTCGGTAGAGCAGGGGATTGAAAATCCCCGTGTCGGCGGTTCGATTCCGTCTCTGGGCACCAAAATTCAACAAAAGAGCCCCGCGAAAGCGGGGCTTTTTTGTATCTGCCTGTTTTATCTGTCTATCTCAGCGTCTCGTCACCGGAGCCCGAAGCTGCTGCACGGACGTACTGCGTCCGCAATAGGTCTGCTGCACCAACTCCTTGGGCACACTCACCATCAACTCGGACGAGGGCATACCGATAAGGGCGCCCTGTGAGAAGCTGATCCCAAGCCTCAACACCTCCATCTGAATTTCAGGCGAGTGTACAAACTCCGCCACGGTCTCAATCTTCATACTGCGTGCAAGGCCGACAATCCCGCGGGTAACTCGACGCGCATTGGTGTCACTGTCCAGGTTGCGGATCAGGCTGGCATCAATTTTTATCAGGTCCACCTGCAGCTGCAGCAGATGCTCGAAGTTGGAATAGCCTGTACCGAAGTCATCGATGGCAATGCGACAGCCGCGCTGCTTGGCCTGATCGACAAACTCTTTCACCTGATCGTAATTGTCGATACTGTCCGATTCCAGAATTTCGAATATAACCCTCGGCCCCACGCCTGTTTCATCCAGTTTTTCAAGAATGAAGCCGGTCAACTCGATATCCTGCAGGTCACCGTAAGCCAGATTAATCGAAAATTGCAGCGGCGAGTCCTGAAAACGGGCAAAGCAGCGTTCCACCATGATCCGGGTTATATGACGGTCAAGCCGCAGCTTTCCGGCCACTCCCAGAAAGTGCCCGGGGCTGGCCGGGTTGCCTTCGGCATCCAGCATGCGCACCAGGCATTCGTACTTGTCGATACGACCGGTGGTATTATTCAGTATCGGCTGATACCAGGCTACCAGCCGCTCACTGTCCAGCGCTTCACGCAGTTTCCCGGCCCAGATCTGATTGTGTTCAAACTGCTGCTCCAGCGGCTGCGAGCCATCATACACACGATAATGCAGCCCCTGCTGACGTGCTTCTCGTAACGCTTCCTTGGCGTGAATGAACAGGCTGTGCTGACGCGGAGCATCGTACCAGGGCACCGCTGCACTCAGGGTTGCACTGAGGTTGATCTGGTGGTTTTGCCAAAATACCGGAGCCTGACGCAGGCAGCGCAGCAACGCCTCCAGTTCAGCTTCAATCAGTTCCGGTTTACGCCGTGGTGCCTGAATCGCAAACTCATCTCCGCTGAGGCGGTAAAGCCGGGTCCCATGCCATTCCATGCTACTGATATACCCTTCAAGCCGCAGTGCAACCTCTTTCAGGATATAGTCACCGCAGGCATCACCAAACAGGCCATTGATCTCGCGGAATCGGTCCAGATTGACCAATATCAGTGTCACACCACTTTCGTAATGCAGCTCCTGTAACAGACGAGCGCGGTTAGGCAGTCCCGTCAATTCATCGGTGTAAGAGGCTTTCAGCTCGCGCAGAGGGGCAGTGACCTTGAACAGAATGGGCGCCGACAGCAGCAGGATCGCCAGCCCCCCCAACAGCAGAATACGGTTACTGTTTTTCTGCAGTGGCAACAGCACCGCGCTCATTTCATCTCTTGGTACCGCTGCCGTCAGGCGCAGGCCGGCACGGGTGGTAGCGTAATACAGCTCCAGTGGCTGCCCTGCTATCCGGTAGGAATCATGCTGCATGGCGGCGCCCGCCGTTTCGAACATCAGATACTGTTCGACCTGGTCCAGTATGGCGCCCGCCTGTGCTTCGTCCAGCGGCGTAGCCTGACGCCGGTCATGCCCTGAACTGAGCCAGATTCGCGCACCGGAAGCGATGTCAGCACTGTTCAGCAAGGCCAGCAGGCTTTGGAGTTGCCAGTCTGTGCTCAAAACTCCCACTACACGGGAGCCTTCCAGTACGGGCATGACCAGGCTTATGACAGGCTCGCCACTGAGTGGGTGGGTATACATGGGGGTCCACCAATAACGGGGAGGACTCACATTCTCGGTCAGCAGTGGCTCCCAGTGCTCCTTGCGCAGCTCCAGCCCTGCCTGCGCAGACGCAGTCTGTGCACCGTCCTCCATGCGATAGACTTGAGCACCACCACCGGGCACACCATCACTGCTCACTCCATACCAGAACCCAGCTCCAGCCAGTTCAGAGCGTTCCAACAACATCTGCATCAGTTCAGTTTGCTGACCGGGAGTGGAGCTGGCTTTCAGACGCTGCCCGATGCGTACCAGCCTCAGGGAGTCCTGCTCTATTTGCTGCAGGCGGCTATTAACCCGATCAAGACTGTTGGTAAAGGCAACTTCGATCTGACGCTGGTGAAATTCGGCCAGCGTTCGCTGAGAATATTCCAGATTGAGGCGGGAAATCACCCAAAGCCCGACAAGAAAGAGCCCGACCAGTGACAACAGCCCCCAGATAATTGACTGCTTGAGGGGTGCTGTCGCACGCGGTCGTCTGGCCAGCAGGCGGGCTTTGGCTCGATTACTACTGCCGAAAGTCATCTCGGGTCTCCAATCCCTGGGGCCAGCAAACGAGCTGCCGCTGTCCCTGTGGCAAAGTGCTAGTCACCATTATGCAACATACCAGTGCCATCGGCACCTTGCATGGGTCAATGAACCCATGGAAACATGTTCTTAAAGAGCAACGCAATAAATCAGTAAGTCACTACGTTTTAACCTTACATAACCAATACGAGTGATCCAATGAGTTGCCGATGCGAACAGGTTACACACATAACTGAGATATCCAGCCGCTCCTGTGCACAAAAGATCACGAGCACTCTGTCTTCTGAAAGACCTGTGGATCAAAGCGCTTGATTGTTATCCCCAGTATCGCTGCACAGAGGTGTTAACAACCTTGGTACGGTTTTATGACAACCCGCCACAGCCCCCACTATATAAGGCTTGTGAAAAACTGGTTGTTTACTGTCCAGTTTACCGAACAACCTGTGCCATACACATTTTACCCACAACTCGATTGATTCCAGGGCCAGGGAAGCCAAGGTTGATGTTTTCCGAAAAAGCTGTGTGTAACTTCAGTTCTGTGGATATTCCGTCCATGGATCTGTACTTGACGACCACTGTCGGATTTACGCAAATAAACTGAACCGGAAAACAATCATCACTGTCAATAATGGCGTCATATGCCATAAATGACATATGAGTCTGCCAGTACGATTCTGATAACCCGCCCTCAATCGTTGCTAACATACTGAAAATTACCACTTATATGGAGATTAGTCAGGTTGGCACCGGGTTTGCTATACCCATTATAGATACAGGGTAAACGATACGCTCTGTAGTGAATCGATCTTAAAGGGGTATTTGCCATGAGTTATGCACATGAAGAGAAAGGCGTAGAAGTAGTCGGAGTGGTACCGTCAATCGCCATGGTACTAGCAGGGTTGGTCGTGGCTATTTTTCCGGCACTGGTGCAATTGTATTTGCTGGTGGCCAACTGAAAACATTGAAACAAAACAACAGAAAGCCCTGATGACATATGATGTTGTCGGGGTTTTTGTTTATCTGTGGTTTCATCCCGGATGATCAGGAACCTGATCGGGATGGTGCAGATGGGGAGACTCGAACTCCCACGCCCGTGAAGGCACTAGCACCTGAAGCTAGCGTGTCTACCAATTCCACCACATCTGCATTGGGTGAGACGTTTTAATGTGCGTTACCACTCAAATTTTGCTTTCGAAGAGCCTTACATCCTGAGATGAAAGGTGGTGCAGATGGGGAGACTCGAACTCCCACGCCCGTGAAGGCACTAGCACCTGAAGCTAGCGTGTCTACCAATTCCACCACATCTGCTTCGAAAGTGGGGCGCATTATATAGCGCCCCATTGGGCTTGTGAAGCCCGTCTGCGATTTTTAGTCCGCTTTTTTTGCCAAACAACTACGAAAGCTGTCGCTCAGGCTCTGCAGATAATCCAGATAACCCTCAGCACTGACGTTGATCGAACGAGCCAGTGGATCAAGCTCGCCCTGAGCAACCGGCAAGCCGCTGATGATTGCGTCCACTACCGCACTGGTAAACTGGGGTTCGCTGAATACACAGACAGCTTTCGCTGCTTCAAGCTGCTGCCTGATCTCGGCCAGATGTCGTGCACCGGGTTTGCGTGCAGGATCTACCGTGAAGTAACCCAGCTGCTTCAGGCCATAGTGTTCAACAAAGCCTGAATAGGCATCGTGGAATACAAAGAACCCAGCATCACCGTAGGGAGCCAACTCTTCTGCAATGGCACGCTCCTTTTGCTTCAGTGCACTGGCAAAGGCCTCATAGTTCTGTTGCAATTGAACCGAGTGCTGAGGCAGTGCCTGCTGCAGTGCAGGCAGTAACTGCTGTGCAATCTCCAGCCCGTTCATCGGATCCAACCAGATGTGTGGATCATTGCCTGCGCCGTGATCGTGGTGCTCTTCGGCATGATCATCGGCCACATGATTTTCGTGCTCATGTTCGTGCTCATCATGATGGTCATGATCGGAAGGCTCAGCCTCCTGATGCAGGTGCGCCTCAAGATCGGGACGCAGTGTTACAATCTCTGCATCGGTTCGGGCAAGAGGGCGCACCATGAACTGCTCAAGCCCGGGGCCAACCCAGATCACGACTTTCGCATCCGTCAGCTTACGCATGTCTGATGGCTTGAGGGCGTAATGGTGGGGTGAACCCTCAGCCGGCAGCAACACCTCCGGGCTGGTTACACCTTCGGTCAGGGCAGCTGTAATCAACTGCAGCGGCTTGATACTGGTAACAACCTCGGATGCTTGAACCACGGGCGCCAGCGCCAGGGCAGAAAGCAGGGTCAGTGTCCGCAGGGGGCGGGCAGAATTATGCAGCATGGTGTAAAGTCTCCTCAGGATGCTTTATAGGTTATAATATAACACATTGAATCGGATGTACTCACGTCATGACGACTGACTCGCTTGCCTTCGCGGCCGATCATAATCACCAGCACTGCATCGACCAGGCACTTACCCTCGCTCGGCAGATTTGCCGCGAGCGACGCCAGCGTCTGACACCGATCCGTGAACTGGTATTGAAGCTGATCTGGCAGAGCCACCAGCCGCTGGGCGCGTACGAGCTGCTGCCGGCACTGGCCGAGGCAGGCTTCAACTCGGCACCGCCCACCGTATACCGCGCACTGGAGTTTTTGCAGCAGCAGGGGCTGGTCCACCGGATTGCGTCACTGAACGCATTTGTCGGTTGCCCTCACCCGGAACATCCTCATCAAGGCAGCTTCCTCATCTGTCGACATTGCGGCTCAACCTCTGAGCTGGACTCGGCCTCGATTCATGCCGTACTTGAACAAAGTGCTGCTGCGCTTGGATTCAAGGTCGAACAGGAAACTGTCGAAGTCACCGGTCTTTGTCCCAATTGCCAGCGCCAGGAGCACTTACATGGCTGAACACGGGCCAGACCTGGTCAAGCTTGATCAGGTCAGCGTACAGTTCAATCGCCAGCCGGCGCTGCAGAATATCAATCTGCATCTGCATGATAACTGCATCACAACCCTGATCGGCCCCAACGGGGCAGGGAAGACTACTCTGGTACGAGTCATTCTGGGACTGATCAAACCTTCCAGTGGAAATGTTTGGCAAAAACCACAACTCAAGATCGGCTATATGCCGCAGAAACTGCATATCGACCGTACTTTGCCTCTGTCGGTCGAGCGCTTTCTCAGTATTCCGAAACGGGTAGATCAGAGCCTAATGCTCAAGGCTTTGGAAGATGTCGGCGCGGCCTATCTGCTTAAACATTCCATCCACAATCTTTCTGGTGGTGAGACCCAGCGCGTGTTGCTGGCGCGAGCGTTGCTGCGTGATCCCGAGTTGCTGGTGCTGGATGAGCCTGTTCAGGGGGTGGATATTAACGGCCAGCTGGAGTTGTATCGGCTGATCTCCGATATTCGAAAACAGCGCCAATGTGGGGTACTGATGATTTCACATGACCTGCATCTGGTGATGGCCTCTACCGACCATGTCGTGTGCCTCAATCATCATATCTGCTGTTCGGGCCACCCCGAGCATGTCAGTAACGACCCGTCGTTTCTCGAACTGTTCGGCCCGGCACAGGCGAGTGCTCTGGCACTTTATAATCATCACCATGGCCACAAGCATGATGTCCATGGCGATATCATCGTTGACCATCCGCAACCGGATGAATGCAGTGGAAGTGGACATCATTGTGGCTGATTTTCTGATCCTCGCCCTGGCCGGCGGCATTGGCATTGCCGCGTTGGCAGGCCCGCTCGGTGCCTTTGTGGTCTGGCGCCGCATGGCCTATTTTGGCGATACCCTCGCGCACTCGGCCCTGATGGGTATCGCGCTGGGATTCCTGTTTGATATCAACCTGAATCTGGCAGTCGTTGCCTGCTGTGTAATGCTGGCGGTGCTGCTTGTGTCTCTGCAACGCCAGCATCTGGTCGCCACCGACACTCTGCTGGGGATCATGGCACACAGCGCTCTGTCGCTGGGGCTGGTCGCGGTGGCCCTGCTGGATAACGTACGCATTGACTTGATGGAGTATCTGTTCGGTGACCTGCTGGCGATCGCACCTGCCGATCTCTGGTGGATTTACGGCGGTGGTGCCGTAGTAATACTGCTGTTGTGGCGGCTCTGGAACCCCTTGCTGGCGATCACCATCAATGAAGAACTGGCGCAGGTTGAGGGGGTCCCTGTGGCGCGGGTACGTCTGGGCCTGATGCTGCTGATTGCGGTGGTGATCGCGGTTGCAATGAAGCTGGTGGGCATCCTGCTGATCACCTCGCTGCTGATCATACCGGCTGCAGCCGCTCGGCGCCTGGCCAACACCCCTGAGCAGATGGCACTGTTTGCGTCGCTGCTGGGGATGCTGGCGGTAGTCGGTGGGATCAGTGCTTCCTGGTTCTGGGATACGCCCGCCGGGCCATCGGTCGTAGTCACGGCGCTGGTTGAATTTTTGATTCTCTATTCACTGCCGATGCGCTCGCTGCAGGGCAGATGAAAATGGCGCAGCACTGGCCCGACCGCGCCACCCACCGGCGGGTCTGGTCACTGGCCTGGCCCATGATGTTGTCCAATATCACGGTGCCGCTTCTGGGCCTGGTGGATACTGCTGTTATCGGTCATCTGCCCGAACCCCATCATCTGGGTGCCGTTGCGCTGGGCGGCATGATCTTCTCCATCCTTTATTGGGCATTCGGATTTTTGCGCATGGGTACCACTGGCATGGTGGCGCAGGCCCATGGCCGCGAGGATGGCGACCGGCTGCGCACGCTGCTGGGGCAGTCGCTGGTACTGGGCGCATGTATCGGGCTGCTGATCCTGCTGCTGCGCACGCCGCTGACCACACTGGCACTGCAGCTGATGGGCCCCGAGTCGGATGTATTGACCGAAGCCACCCACTATACCGAAATTCGGGCCTTTGGCGCACCCGCGGTGCTGTGTAACTTCGCTCTGCTGGGCTGGTTTGTGGGCATGCAGAATACCCGCATAGCCCTGATTCTGCTGACGAGCACCAACCTGCTCAATATGCTGCTGGACCTGCTGTTCGTGTTCGGGCTAGGCATGAAAGCGGACGGGGTTGCCTTAGCCACGGTGCTGGCCGAATATTTCAGCCTGTTGCTTGGGTTATGGTTCTGTCGCCGCCTGCTGCTCAAAACCGCGGGGCAGTGGCTCTGGCCTCAGCTACGGCGCCTGCGCGACTACAAGGCACTGATTCAGGTAAACCGTTATCTGTTTGTACGCACGGTTAGCCTGCTGCTGACCTTTGCCTTTTTTACTGCACAGGGTGCCCAGCAGGGTACGGCGATACTCTCCGCCAATGCCGTACTGCTGAACTTTCTGCTGCTGATCTCCAATGCCCTGGACGGCTTCGCCCATGCCACGGAAGCGCTGATCGGACGTGCCGTAGGCAGGCGTGACCCAAGTGAATTCAGACGCATACTCGGCTGCACCGCCTTCTGGTCGCTGGTCAGTGCGATTATGCTGACGCTGGTGTTCTGGCTCGGCGGCAACACCATCATTCACCTACTGACCGACATCACTGAGGTACGCGAAATCGCCGGCCGCTACCTTCCCTGGATAATCATACTGCCGCTGATCGGTTGCTGGAGCTTTCTGCTCGATGGTCTTTTTATCGGTACCACTCAGGTCAAGGCAATGCAGGACACCATGCTGTTCTCGGTGTTTATGGTGTTCGCTCCAATCTGGTGGATAGCCCAGCCCATGGGTAATCACGGCCTCTGGCTGGCCTTCATCTCCCTGTTTGCAGCCCGCGGCCTCAGCGGTGGCTGGGTGTTCTGGCGCATGCAGCGGCACAATGTCTGGTTTAGCTGAACTGGCAAAATCACGGCGTGGCAACCAGACTTATCCCGAACACAGGCAGGGGAGAACAGGATGCGCATTACACTGACCACAACACTGTTGGCACTGAGCCTGCCGCTGGCTGCCGCGCCACTGGAGCAACTAAAACTGCCAGATGACTATAGAATCGAGGTCGCAGCTGAAGTGCCCAACGCCCGGCAGCTGGCACTGAGCCCCGATGGCACACTGTTTGTCAGCACACGGCGCGATGGACGGGTGTTTGCGCTGCAGGATCTGGACGGTGATCAGCGCTATGAAACCCGTCATACTCTGCTGGAACGCAGACGCCTGCCCAACGGCATCAGCTTTGTGGATGGCGATCTGTATGTGGCCGAACTGACTCAGCTGATCCGGCTTGTCGATGTGGAGTCACGACTGGAGCAGCCGCTCAAGCCCGAGGTTATACTGGATGGCCTCCCCGATATCACCCACCACGGCTGGAAGTATCTGAAGCAGGGGCCGGATGGGGCTTTCTACTTCACGCTTGGTGCTCCCTGCAATGTATGTCTGCAATCGGACCCTCAGTTTGCCAGCATCATGCGTTTTGATCCTGCCACCGGCGAGGCCGCACCCTGGGCTCGAGGGGTACGCAACACAGTGGGATTTGACTGGCATCCCGAAGATGGCAGCCTCTGGTTTACCGACAACGGACGCGACCATATGGGCGATAATCTGCCTGATGACGAGCTGAACCGAGCCGACCGCGCCGGGCTGCATTTCGGTTTTCCCTTTGTACATGCCGACGGAGTTTCAGACCCGGAGTTCGGCAAGGGCGCCAATGCCATCAATGCAGAGCCGCCGGTGGCGCTGCTGGGCCCCCATGTCGCGGCGCTGGGCATGAGCTTTTACCACCACAGGGATGGGGCCTTCGATAACGCGTTCCCCGATACCCCCAATACCACCGCCTTTATTGCCCTGCATGGCTCCTGGAATCGCTCCAGCAAGATCGGCTATGAGGTGATTCGGGTGGATACAGAAGGGGAAGAGGTGACGCAGATTCAGACCTTTATCAGTGGCTGGCTGCAGGACGAGCGGGACTGGGGACGTCCGGTGGATGTGCTGGTGCGGCCACAGGGTGATCTGCTGATCTCCGATGACAAGGCCGGGCTGGTGTATCGGGTCTGGTATCAGACCCAGTAACGTTTCTACCGCGGGGCACTACAGTTCAATGTGTCCGGCCAGCTCTCGACAAGCCTTCTGGCGAGGGCAGTGTAGTAAGTGGTCATTCACCAACCCCACTGCCTGCATATAGGCATAAGCGATGGTGGGGCCGAAAAAGCGTATGCCTTCGCGCTTCAGATCTTTCGCCAGCTGCACCGACAGGGCAGTCTGGGCCGGAATCTGCTCCATCCGTTCAAAACCGGACTGGATCGGCTGGCCCTCAATATAGCGCCACAGAAAGCGGGCAAAGCTGCCGTGGTGCGCCTGCAGGCGAAGAAACACTCTGGCATTGTTGATTGAGGCTTCGACTTTGGCACGGTTACGGATGAGGCCGGGATCCGCCAGCATCGCGGCCACTTCCGTTTCACCGAAAAGAGCCACCCGCTCGGGGTCAAAGTCGCAATAGTGACGCCGGTAACCTTCACGCTTCTCCAGCACCGTGCGCCAGCTCAGACCTGCCTGAGCCGACTCCAGTACCAGAAATTCGAACAACACCGGATCATCCGTCTGCGGCACACCCCATTCATGGTCATGATAGGCATGCTCAAGCGGACTTTGCATCGCCCAGCCACAGGACTGGTGCGATGCAGTATCGGGCTTGTCAGTGATCACGACGCAGGCCGCCCGCATCAAGGATGCGAATCGGCTGAGGACTGTCATCCGCTTTGGAGGCCGGTGCACGGTCCGAACGCTCCCCGCTGACGCGGGTTTCGATCTGCTCAGGATCAGGGCGACCATCCAGTCGCAGGGAATCCGAGAAACCGCACTTTACACACTCGCGGTATTCTCGCTCGTCATCACGGTACATTCTGACCGTATCCATCTCGCCACAGCGCGGACAGACCGCACCGGCAATAAAGCGCTTGCTTACACTCATTTTTCAACCTCTCAGCGGATACCGGAATGGCGCAGCAGGGCATCCACACTGGGCTCCCGGCCACGGAAGGCCACAAACAGATCCATCGGATCACCCGAACCGCCCTGTTCCAGAATCTCCTGACGGAAGGCGGCGCCGGTTTCCGCATTGAAGATGCCTTCCTCCTCGAAACGGGAAAAAGCATCGGCCGACAGCACCTCGGCCCACTTGTAACTGTAGTAGCCTGCGGCATAGCCACCTGCAAAGATGTGACTGAAGCTGTGCTGGAAGCGGTTTTCTGCCGGAGGGCGTATCACCGATACCTGATCCCGCACCCGGTTCAGCAGCGCCTGAATATCGGTTTTGCCCGGCTGGTATTCATGGTGCAGGCGGAAATCAAACAGTGAGAATTCCAGCTGGCGCAGCATCATCATCGCCGACTGGAAGTGCTTGGCCGCCAGCATCTTGTCCAGCAGTGACTGCGGCAGCGGTTCACCGGTTTCATGATGACCGGAGATCAGCGCCAGTGCTTCCGGTTCCCAGCACCAGTTCTCCATAAATTGACTCGGCAGCTCCACCGCATCCCAGGCGACACCGTTGATACCGCTGATGTCTGCCTCTTCCATCTGCGTCAACATATGGTGCAGGCCATGACCAAACTCATGGAACAGAGTCGTCACTTCATCATGGGTCAGCAGCGCCGGCTGGCCGGGCAGGGGCGGGGTGAAGTTGCATACCAGATAGGCCACCGGGAGCTGCAACTGGCTGTCGCTCAGGCGGCGCCGTACACGACAGTCGTCCATCCAAGCACCGCCACGCTTGCCGCTGCGGGCAAAGGGGTCCAGATAGCAGTAGGCAAAGGGCTCGCCGTTGCGCTTGAGTGCAAACAGACGCGCATCGTTGTGCCAGCTGTCGAAGTTCGACTGCTCTTCAACGTCCAGATCAAACAGACGACCGGCGATGGTGAACATGCCATCCAGCACTTTCGGCAGCGGGAAGTAGGGACGCAGCTCCTGCTGGGAGATGTCATAGCGCGCTTGTTTCAGCTTCTCACCATAGTAGGTGACATCCCAGGCCATCAGCTCTTCAATGCCATCACGTTCCTGGGCAAAGGCTTGCAGCTCGGCCAGCTCACGCTCGGCAATCGGGCGAGTTTCCGTGGCCAGATCTTCGAGGAAGGTCACCACCTGTTGCGGTGACTGCGCCATTTTGGTTGCCAGCGAGTAATCGGCATAGGTGTCGAAGCCCAGCAGCTGCGCCAACTCGTGGCGCAGATCCAGAATTTCCTGCATCACCGCCGAGTTGTCCCATTCACCGGCCTTCGGCCCCTGATCGGATGCGCGGGTGCTGTAGGCACGGTACAGCTCTTCGCGCAGACTGCGACTGTCGGCAAAGGCCATCACGGCGTAGTAGGCGGGGAAGTCCAGCGTGATCACCCAGCCTTCAAGCTCTTTCACCTTCGCCGCCTCTTTGGCGGCGGCAACGGCATGATCAGGCAGCCCGGCCAGCTCCGCTTCATCATCGATCTGCTTCCACCAGCCCTGGGTGGCATCGAGCACATTCTCGGAAAAACGGGTGGTCAGCTCAGACAGGCGCTGCTGTAGCTCTGCATAGCGCTTCTGCTGGGCTTCCGGCAGGGCAATACCGGACAGGCGGAAGTCCCGCAGAGCATTATCGATCACCTTTTTGCGTGACTTGCTCAACTGCGGGTAGGCATCACTCTGTGCCAGAGATTCGAACGCCTTGAACAGTCCCTGATGCTGGCCCAACTCGGTCCAGTACTCGGACAGTTTCGGCAGACAGGCGTTGTACGCCTCACGCCAGGCATCCGAGTTCATCACGCCGTTCAGGTGCGATACCGGTGACCAGGCCTGTGCCAACTCATCGTTGAGTTGCTCCAGCTCAGCCACCAGCGACCAGTCATTGCGCTCCGGGTCGGCAGTCAACGCCGCGATGCGTTCGCGATTGCGCGTCAGTAGTTCATCGACAGCGGGCACGGCATGCTCGGGCTGGATACGGCTGAACGGGGGCAGCAGGTGGGTCTCAAGCAGCGGGTTGGACATCGGTGTCTCCATCGGTTGCGGCCTTTCAGCGGTTGTACGTCTGCAGGCGTTCAAAAGTGCACTTTGCTATACAATGGGGGCCACAGAGCCTTATTTCAATCGATTCAGGAGCGGTTATGAATATACGCCCTTATCAGGGGATGACACCAAAACTAGGCGAGCGGGTGTTTGTCGATCCCAGCGCGGTTGTACTGGGTGACGTGGAGATCGGTGACGACAGCTCGGTCTGGCCGCTGGTGGTGATTCGCGGTGACATGCACCGCATCCGCATTGGTCGCTGCAGCAGCATTCAGGATGGTTCGGTACTGCATATCACACACGCAGGCCCCTACAACCCTGATGGCTTTCCGCTGATTATCGGTGATCATGTCACCGTCGGTCATCAGGCGATGCTGCACGGCTGCACCATCGGCAACCGTGTACTGGTGGGTATGGGCGCCATGATCATGGACGGCGCCGTGGTAGAGGATGAAGTAATCGTGGGTGCCGGCAGCCTGGTGCCACCGGGCAAGACGTTGAAAAGCGGCTATCTCTACGTGGGCCGTCCGGCCAAGCCCCAGCGCGAGTTGACGGAACAGGAGCGCGCGTTCTTCACCTATACCGCCGAGAACTACTCACGCCTGAAAGACAAGCACCGCGCGGAGGACTGGGCTCAATAAAGATATTTGATAATCATTATCGTTAAATGCAGAATGTGCGGCAGGTCATAACCAACGTATTGGAGCCCACCCCACATGCCTCCGTACATCATGTCCCTGGCGCTGACATTGTGTGCTTTTGCAGCACTTAAGGCCCAAGCGTTCTCACCGGATGACTACCGGCAGCCGGCTGCACAGTGGCCTGCTGCCGAACTGCACAAGCAGGCAGGTCCCGTAGCTGAGCTTGCTCCGCTGCCTGAGCTTCCTCCTGTCGACTGGCATACGCCGGCTATCGAGACGCTGGGACAGCAGCTGTTTTTTGACCCCCGACTGTCAGGCTCTGGCCAAATTGCCTGCGCCAGTTGCCACGATCCTGACTTGGGCTGGGCCGATGGCCGCCGTGTCGCCTTTGGTCATGACCGTCAGGCCGGGGCACGCAACAGTATGAGCATTCTGAATGCTGCCTGGTTCGATCATCTGTTCTGGGATGGCCGCGCCACAGGCCTGGTTGAGCAAGCACTGCTGCCGATCACCAACCCGATAGAAATGAATGCCAATCTGGACCAGGTCCTGACGAGGCTGAACCAGATCCCGGGCTATCGTCAGGCATTCACAAACGCTTTCGGTCCCGGGCCTGCGGATGCAGTGCGGCTGGCCAAGGCTCTGGCCGCTTTTGAGCGCCGCATTGTTTCACGACCCAACAGGCTGGACCGTTTCATTCAAGGACAGTACAACGTCCTCAATGACCAGGAAATCTTCGGCCTGCACCTCTACCGAACCAAAGCTGGATGCCTGAACTGCCACAATGGCCCGTTATATTCCGATGGCAAGTTTCACCACACGGGACTTAGCTACTATGGCCGTAAATACGAAGATACGGGACGAGAGCAGGCAACAGGGCAAATCGAAGATCGGGGCAAGTTTCGCACACCAAGCCTGCGTGATCTCAGCCACACGGCTCCCTGGATGCACAATGGTTTTTTCCCCAGCCTTCGCGGCATACTCAACATGTACAATGCCGGCATGATCGGCGATAGTCAGTTGCACCCCGATCTGCCTCAACTATCGCCACTTATACGCCCACTGCACCTGAGCAACCATGAACTTGATGCTCTGGAAGCCTTCCTGAATACCCTGAGCCGGCGCCCACTGGCCTTGCGGGCGCCTAAGTTACCGCCCAAACAAATAAACATTAATGATAATGATTCGCATCATTAAATAGTTTACCATGTTGTCACTCCCCGCTGTCAGTTGCTTCCTCTGACCTGCGGTACACCTGCCATCAACACGTTTGCCAAGGGACAACATGCGATATATCCATCTTACTCCTCTCATTACCGTGCTGGCCGGACTCTATATGCCACCCACGCTGGCAGATGCCCTCAGAGATTCAGGCGAAGCCTGCGATAACGAGGAGCCTTGCATTACATCGTTGCCGCAAATCACAGTAACCGGTTATGACATCGCCACCGGGGTTCAGGTCATCGATCAGACGTTGATCGAACAGCTACCCACAGGCGAAGGTAACCTGGCCGACCTGCTGCGCATCAATCCGGCAGTGGATTTTTCCCGCAACGGCCGAGGCTCTGCCAACAGCGGCATCATGCGCCCGGAGGAGTTTTCTTTCCATGGTCAGCCGTACTACCAAAACCTGTTCATGATTGACGGCATCGATACCACCAGCGATATAAACCCCGGTTCCGGCGGCGACCTATTCAGCAGTCCCAGTCTGACCGGTGTGATCGGTGGCAGCTCACCCCAGGGCTACTATCTGGATGTGGACCTGCTGGAACAGGTAGAAGTCTACGACAGCAACGTGCCCGCCAGCTTCGGCGGCTTTGCCGGCGGGGTGGTCAGCGCCAAGGTGAAGCATTACGACGGCAACGACTTCGTCAACCTGCGCTACGGCATCCAACGTGACGAATGGGAATCCTTCCACATCGATGCGCGTGACGAGGAAGAATTCGACACAGCTGACAGCTATAGCGCGGAATACACCCCTATTTATCGCAAGGACAACTACACTTTGTCTGCTCAACAGGGCATCGGTGAGGATACCGGCCTGACCCTGGGTGTCAGTCGACGCAGTTCCAATTTCCTGCAAAGCTACAGTGATGGCCTGGACATGCTGCACCGGGTTTACTACGACGACCGAATCGACAACCTGCACGCCAAGCTTGATCACCGCTGGCATGAGCGACTGCACACCAGCTTCAGCCTGAGGCATTCCGATCGTAGCCATGACGGTCTGACCTCCACCCGCTATGACGACATGTTCACCAAGAGCCACAGCAGCTGGGGCCTGGGTGGTAATCTGGAATACACGCTGGACTCCGGTGCCCGCTTCAACCTCGATATGGCGCTGGATCGCATGAGCGACGAGCTGGACAGCGGCAGCAACCTGTTCACACGGCACGAGTCACTGGAAGGCATCCTGCCAACCCAGTCCGGCGGCTATGGCGATACCAACCAGCAACAAACTGCCTTTTCCCTGTCGCCCGAACTGGAGCTGGCTCCCATGGCTTGGGGCAACAGCCGCCACAACCTGATCATCGGCGGCGACCTGAAATACACCGAAAGCTTCTATGAGCGACCGGAAGGCGCCTTCTTCCGCGAATACAACTGTGTCGTCGACAACGGCAGCAACGGCTGCATCGACCAGAATGGCAGTGGTGACAGTGATTTTGGCGACGAATATCTGGCTCGCGCATTCGACTACGGCGCCGGCAAGGTATCACTGGACTTCACCACTGCAGCCCTTTATCTGGACGACCGCATCGAGCGGGGCAATTGGCAGTTCCGGCTCGGCCTAAGGGCCGATTACAACAGCTGGCTGGAAAACCTGGATGTCGCACCCCGCCTGAGCGCGACCTGGGATACCTTCGGTGACGGCAGCACCCGACTGACGGCCGGGGCCAACCGTTATTACGGGCGCAGCTTCCTGCGCTATGCCATCAATGATGTCATTCGCAGCTGGAACACCCTGACCTATTACGACACCAACGGGAACATAACCAAGACAACCACCTACGCTGACCTCTCCCGCAGCAACAATCTGGCTACCCCCTATTCAGATGAGCTGATGCTGGGTTGGGCACAGCAACTGGGGCCCTTCAACAGCAGCCTGAAACTGGTGCGTCGTGCCAGCCGTGACAGTATCCGTCGCAACGAGGACGACGACGGCAACTACTACTACGACAACAGCGGCAGCAATGACACCGATAGTATTACCTGGACACTGGATCATGCCGGTCACCCTTTGAAATTAGCCGGCACTGAAACGGTCGCCAGCCTGTCCGTCGGCTGGAAACAAACCGAATCTGACCTGCAAAGCGATGACGCCTATGACCAGGAACCTAACCCTGTCTATTACAAGGGCCGCGTCATCGATGGCAGCGAGTTGCCCGCCTGGGATTACAATATTCCGCTTAACATCGGCCTGAGCACTATTACACAGGTCCCTGCGTGGAACCTGACCTGGTCCAATTTTGTCAGCTTGCGCAGTGGCGGCACCATCGCCCGTGACAACGGCGACAACTACACCGACAGTGATGGCAGCCGATACGATATCTATGAGGATTACACACTGGCCGACCTGGTGACCCTGGACACCAAAGTGCAGTGGAAACCGCGCCTCTGGTCATCCAACCAGGGTTATCTAATGGTCGAGGTCAGCAACCTGTTCGATCAGGTGGTTAGTACCAAAATCAGTCGCTACGACAGCATCAGCGATACCTACACTCCCGGCCGCAAGGTCTGGCTGGAAGTGGGCATGCGCTTCTAACGTTTTGAGAGAGCAGAGCAGTCCGTCATCCGGGCTGCCCAGCCATATTGATTCAGGAGGTCAGGCCTTGGCCTTGGCGATCTCCCGCAGCCGCTTCACCACCTGCGCATTGATGCTGCGCTGGGTGAAGTGGCCGTCTTCCTTACGCACACCGGCGGTGCGACCCATCAGGATCTCTAGGCACTCATCCACGCTAGCCACGGCGTAGATGTGGAACATGCCATCTTCCACCGCCTTGACCACCTCGGCCTTGAGCATCAGGTGACGCACATTAGCCTTGGGAATGACACAGCCCTGCCACCCGGTGAGCCCACGGGTTTTGCAGAGGTGGAAGAAGCCCTCGATCTTCTCGTTCACCCCGCCAATCGCCTGTACCTCGCCATACTGGTTGATGGAGCCGGTAACCGCATACTGCTGGCGAATCGGGATATGGGTCAGGGCAGAGATCAGGGTACAGATCTCTGCCAGTGAGGCGCTGTCGCCGTCCACATAACCGTAGGACTGCTCCATCGCCAGGCTTGCCGAAACCGCCAGCGGAAAATCACTGGCGTAGGTGTGTCCCAGAAAACCCGAAAGTATCAGAACACCTTTGGAATGGATCGGCTGGCCCAGTGTCACCTCACGTTCAATATCGATAATACCCTTGCTTCCGGGATGCACCGTGGCGGTAATGCGCGCCGGGCTGCCGAAGGAGACGTCGCCTACCTGCAGCACCGTCAGGCCGTTCGATTTGCCAATCGCCTCACCCTCGGTATCGATCAGCACCGTTTCATTGAGAATACTTTCCAGAATTTTCTCTGACAGCCTGCCGGTGCGGCGCTCCTTGGCCTCCAGCGCCAGCTCAACATGTTCGGCATTGATCAAGGCATCATTCTGTTCGCGACGGCGAAAATCCGACTCGCAGAGCAGGTCAACCAACTCCCCCACATGGGCCGACAGCAACTCCTGATCACCCGCCAAGCGAGAGCTGTGTTCAACAAGGCGTGCCACTGCGCGCCGAGTCAGGGGCGCAAGGCTTTCTTCCTGCGCCAGCGTTTTCATCAGCCGCGCATACTGACGGATGGAGTGGGGGGTGCGGTGCACATCCTCGTCAAAGTCCACCACCACGCGGAACATCTTCTCGAAGTCGTGATCCAGTTCCTGCAGCAAATAGTAGGTTTCACGTTCACCTACCAGTACCACCTTCACCTTGAGTGATGCTGGCTGCGGACTCAGCGTGATCGCGCTGATGCCGGTATATTCGCTGATCGGGTTTTCGATGCGAATCTCATGAGACTTGAGGGCACGCTTAAGCGCACTGTAAACGAATGGCTGTTCCAACAACTTCTCCGCTTCCAGCACCAGATAGCCGCCATTGGCGCGATGCAATGCCCCCGAGCGGATAAGGGTGTAGTTGGTGACCATCGAGCCCATTTCGCTGACGTATTCCACCCGACCAAACAGATTCTCGTAGCTGGGATGCGCCTCAAATACTACTGGTGCACCCTTGGTTTTGTGGTTATCGACCAGCAGGTTCAGGCCATAGTTCTGTTCCAGATATTCCCGACGCATGGCATCGGTCTTGGCTTCAAGCGGGCTGTCATCGCCCACCAGATCACCAGAATTACGGATCAGATCACGCTCTATGTGGTTAAGGTAATCCACAATGCTGTTGATATTGGCGTACTTGTCTCGCAGCGGCTGAACAAGCGGCTGCACGGCCTGTCGTGCAGTTTCTCGGTCCAGCACTTTCATCTGTTCGGCCGCGGTACGGCGCCAGACCGGCAGACCGGTCAGGCTGTCATTCAGCATCTCTTCCAGTTCTGAGATATGAGCCTGGATCGCATCCCGATCTTCTTCAGGCAACTGCGAGAACACCGCTTCATCCATCGCCTGCCCATTGCTGACCGGAGTAAAGCCTACCGTCGCACCATCCCGGTAGACAGCAATGCTGTATTCGCGCCCCTTGCGTTCCACCTGATTGAGGGCGTCGTCGTAATGGCGATTGAACTCGCGCTCAATCTGGCTTTTCATACGCTGGTAAGCGGGATTTTCAAATGCGGCCGGCAGCTCGGTCAGCACGGTATCCAGCAGCTGACGAATGTCGCGCTTAAGCTGGGAAGCCCGTCCGGCGGGCAGTTCAAGCACGACAGGGTAGCGGTTGTCATTCAGGTTGTTGATGTAACACCAGTCGCTGGGCTTGCTCTGCTTTTTGGCCGAGCTTTTCAGGCTGTCCATGGCAAAGGAGAAACGTCCCGTATGCGGATTGCCCATTACGAACAGGTTATAACCCGGCCGCTGCATGCCGATGCCAAAGGCCATGGCTTCGATGGCACGGTCCTGTCCGAAAAAGCCGGTGAAGGGCTCCAGTGACTCGGTGGTTTTGAAAGGAAGGAGTTCGGGATCGCAGTTGCGATAGAGCGCCTCGGGCGCCAGGGGCAGATGCTTGTCCATGCGCGCACTCCGCAGACAGAGAATGTTTCTCTGTTATACCGCCTCACAATTGATTGATGCAAGGCGGTTGCGGGAAAAGGCTTTGAAATTCAGTGGGCTGTCAGAGACTCGCGCAGCGCCTGAATAACAGGAGCCGTATCGGGACGCACACCGCGCCAGATCAGGAAAGCTTCAGCGGCCTGCTCAACCAGCATCCCAAGACCGTCCATGACCCGGCCCGCGCCTTGGGCCTGTGCCCAACGGCAGAACGGAGTGGACTCGGCGCCATACATCATGTCATAGCAGGCTGTGTGAGCACTTACTGTCGCTTCGGGAACTGGCGGCAGCTCTCCCTGCAGGCTGGCAGAGGTGCCGTTGATGATCAAATCAAAGGCAGTCGCCGGAATGGCATCAAAACCACAGCCCATTACACCTGCGGCCGAATCAAACAACTGCGCCAGTGTTTCGGCTCTGGCAGAGGTGCGATTGGCGATCAGGATAGACCTAGCACCCGCAGCCAGCAGCGGCTGCAATACGCCACGAACGGCGCCACCGGCACCGAGGATCAGCACCCGAGCACCCTCCAGGTCGACTTCATTATTGTCGGCCAGATCACGCACCAGACCGACTCCATCGGTGTTGTCACCGGCAAGGCGGCCATCTTCGAGGCGATACAGGGTATTGACCGCGCCCGCCAGCTCAGCGCGTTCACTGCGCCACTGAGCCAATGCCCATGCCCGTTCCTTGAACGGCACCGTGATATTCAATCCCTTGCCATTGCCCTGCAAAAAATCCTCAACTGCCGCTTCAAACGCATCCTCATTAATACGCTCGGCGCTGTAGCTCAAATCCTGTGCCGTTTGATGCGCGAAACGAGCATGAATCTGAGGTGATTTGCTGTGGGCTATCGGATTGCCAAACACGGCGTAGCGGTCGGTCATGTTATACATCCAGCCAGTTTCGCGGTTTCAGGTAACGTTCATAGAGCACGGCTTCCTCGGTGTCAGGCTCAGGCTGCCAGTTGTAGTCCCAGCGCACCTCCGGCGGCAACGACATCAGGATAGACTCGGTGCGCCCCCCAGACTGCAACCCGAAGAGGGTTCCACGGTCATATACGAGGTTGAACTCCACATAGCGGCCACGTCGGTGCAGCTGAAAATCACGCTGCCGCTCACCATATGGCATATCCTTGCGTTTTTCGATGATCGGCACGATCGCCGGTACATAGGCATCGCCGATGGCTCGCATCAAGCCAAAACTGTCGTCAAAGCCCAGCTCATTAAGGTCATCAAAAAACAGACCGCCGATACCACGTGGCTCCTGACGGTGCTTGAGGTAAAAATAGTCATCACACCACTGCTTGAAACGCGGATAGATATCGTCACCGAAAGGAGCACAGGCGTCGTGCGCGACCTGATGCCAGTGTCGACAGTCATCGTCGTTGCCGTAATAGGGAGTCAGATCGAAGCCACCGCCAAACCACCAGACCGGCGCTTCTCCTTCCTTTTCGGCAATAAAAAAGCGCACGTTGGCATGGGAAGTGGGTACATAGGGGTTGTGAGGATGGATGACCAGTGACACACCCATCGCCTCGAAGCTGCGACCGGCCAGCTCTGGACGGTGAGCCGTTGCTGAGCCCGGCAACGCCTTGCCATAAACGTGAGAAAAATTGACCCCGCCTTTTTCAATCACGCCGCCCTGACTGATTACTCGACTGCGACCACCGCCGCCTTCGGCACGTTCCCAGCTGTCCTCAACGAATCGCGCCTTGCCATCAGCCTGCTCCAAAGCAGCACAGATACGCTCCTGCAGATCGAGCAGATAACGTTTTACTTCTTGGGTATCAGGGACGGACATATATAATCTCCATTCTCAAGAAAGTAAGTATTTACTTTCGCTATAGAGCTTTAAATTTAGAGTCTCATCGTAATAAAAAGACTGAGCAGGCAAAAAAAGGGCGCACACCTTATAAAACAATACCCATAGGCGTAGTCAACACTTACTTCGCCTACAGGCCTTTATAGAAAAGCCTGGATGAATAGCTCAACTTGCCAGCTGAGCCAGCGCCCATTCGGCAACCACGCTGTCTTCTTCATCCAGCTGAGCACCCAGCGCCTGCAAGCTTTCAGCAAGAGTAGGCACATCAGGCCGACAGATGTTGACGTGACCTACCTTGCGCCCCGGACGGATCTCTTTGCCGTACCAGTGTACATGCGCACCCTGTACGCTCAGCCATTCGGGCTTCCAGTTGCGACCAAGCAGGTTGTACATAACCGAGACACCGCTGACTTCGGGGGTGATCAGCGGCAATCCTGCCAGCGCGCGCAGGTGCAGCTCAAACTGGCTGGTGCTGGCACCTTCCTGAGTCCAGTGACCGGAGTTGTGCACTCTGGGTGCCAACTCGTTGACCAGCAACTTGCCGTCCACTACAAAACACTCCATCGCCATCACACCGATGTAGCCTTCGTCATCCATGATGCGACCCAGCCAAGCTTCGGCATCACGCTGCTGTTCGGCGGGTATGGGCAGGCCGGCAATGCTGGCACGCAAAATGCCGTCCTGGTGCCAGTTGCAGGTAAGGGGGTAGAACACTTTTTCACCTGCGGCATTGCGGGCACCGACCAGTGAAACCTCATGGCTGAACGGAATCATCGCCTCGGCAATGCACTCACCTGCCCACTCGGCTTCAGGTTGATTGCCTTTCTGCCAGCGCCACTGACCACGACCGTCATAGCCACCACGGCGGCGTTTGACGATAACGCGTTCGCCAACCGACTCCAGCTGTGCCTGCAGATCATCGCCTTCGAGGGACAACCAGGGGGAGGTCGGTACCTGCAGACGATCGAGCAGCGACTTCTGCCGCTGACGGTCGATCACCATATGCAGGGCAACCTTGTTGCGAAAGTTGGGGTGCTGTTTAAGCTGCAAGCCGCTGACGCTGTCAGACCAGTGTTCGATCTCAACCGTGATCACATCATCCGCACGCAGTTCCAGCTGCACGTCAGCGTTGGGATCAACCGGCATCACTTCCAGTTGTATGGGTGCACCGGCCTGCTGCAACATCTGGCCCAACTGGCCGTTACCGGCTACGACGATTCGTGGCAGCATCACTCAACCTCGCGGATCGGGATTATCAAGTACGGTTTGTGTCTGAGCCTGACGCCAGTCTGCCAGGCGCTGTCCCAGCGCGGAATCTCGAGTCGCCAGAATCTGGGCGGCCAGCAGACCGGCATTGAAGGCACCGGCACCACCGATGGCCAGAGTACCGACCGGTACGCCTCGCGGCATCTGCACAATCGACAACAGGCTGTCCTGACCGTTGAGCGCCTTGCTTTGAACCGGAACACCCAGCACCGGCACCAGCGTCTTGGCGGCAATCATCCCGGGCAGGTGGGCAGCGCCACCCGCACCGGCAATGATCACCTCAATACCGTTGGCAGCCGCGGTTTCGGCAAAGCGGAACATTTTGTCAGGGGTGCGATGGGCTGACACCACTTCTGTGTGATACTCGACACCCAGGGTGTCCAGAATTGTTGCCGCCTCTTCCATGGTGGGCCAGTCTGAACGTGATCCCATCACGATCGCCACTTTTGCGCTCATCGGTTATCTACTCCCGTCATCACTCTGACAGCACCGGCCGCCTGGCGGCTCCGGTACAATCCGGTCGGGTTTTCCGGCCGGACCGGAAAACGGAAAGGCGGAATTATAGCAAGCACTGAGGCAAAATTCCCCACTGGATCAGCGGATACGACACACCCGCGAGGCGGTCAGTTCTATCAGACCTTCCAGTTGCAGCTGCATCAGCAGCGCCTGCAGGCGAGGCAGGGGCAAATCAGACTGGCCGGCCAGCGTATCCAGCCAGATCGGTTCCCAAGGAATTTTTTGCAACAGCTGCTGCAACTCAGGTGCCAATGGCGAGCTTTGCGAAGAAGCCTGATGACGAGTCGGCTCTTGTACCAACAGCCCCAGAATACTGCCCACCTGTTCAACCACGTGGTCAATCGTTTCAACCAGCGTGGCTCCCTCCCGAATCAGCGCGTGGCAGCCACGGCTCAGCGGGTTGTGGATAGAGCCCGGGATGGCAAACACTTCGCGCCCCTGTTCCAGGGCTTGTCGCGCGGTGATCAGGGAACCGCTGCGCAACGCAGCCTCCACCACCAGCGTACCGATTGACAGGCCACTGATAATTCGATTTCGACGTGGGAAGTGCCCCGGCAGCGGTGCTGTTCCTGGCGGGTATTCCGATACCAGCACACCGCCGCTGGCCAGAATCTGCTCTGACAGCCGTTGATGGCGCCGCGGATAGATGCGATCGACCCCGGTCCCGAGTACGGCAACGGTGGCACTATCAACATCCAAACATGCCTGATGTGCCGCCGCATCAATCCCCAGTGCAAGGCCGCTACAGGCGATGACACCGGACTGCGCAAGTGCGGAGGCAAAATCATATGCCAGTTGTACGCCACTTCGACTGGCATGCCGACTGCCGACAATGCCCAACTGCGGCACATTCAGTGCTGCCACTTCCCCCTTGATCCACAGTACCAGCGGTGGGTCTGGAATAGCCGCCAACAACTCGGGGTAATCGGCGTGGCTGAACCCCAACACCTTAATGCCTAGTGTATCAGCCTGCTGCAAGAGCTGATCCGCCTCAGTGAATCGGGCGCCTTGATATTGGAACTGGTGTATCGCCTCGAGCGTATCGCGGCGTAACCGAATGGTGGAGGGCAGGGCGATTTCGGCTCTGAGCAGCCGTGTGATGCAGACACCTTCCTGGCGGAGTCGCGCCAGCGTTGCCGGGCCAATACCCGGCAGTTGGCTGGCAGCGATCCACTCCCTTGGATCGCTCATAACTACTGTTCCTTAACGTCCCGGGGCGCGCAACTCGTCGCCGACAGAGATCACATTGGTCGCCTTGAGTACCAGACCGTAGCTGACACGCTCGAACGCCTTGAACACCATCAGCTCACCGGCACGCTCTGCCGGCAGCGCAACAACTTCTTCCGTCACCGGATCCTTAACCAGCTCGCCTTTTTTGTAAACCGCGAATACATGGCCAGGCTCAACACCATCCGCTGCACCGAAGCTCAGTGCCACGGCGTCAAATTGACCAACCTTAGCGACACCACCCAGTACATCAATGATAACAGCGTCGGTCAGATCAGGGCCCGGCTGAGGGTGGAAGATTGACTGAATTCGCTCTTCTCCACTGGGCAGCAGGCGATCCAGTTTACGCACCTCTTCACGGCTGTTACGAAGATCCAGTGTCAGGATGTCCTCATCTCGAGATGTAATCTGCGCATCTGCCACCTTGTACAGCTCGAAGCCCAAGAACTCACCGGTTACAGGATGATGGTATTCACGCGCCGGACGATAAAGGCTCTGGATCTGGATATTTTCATCTACAGGTATGCCACGGGCGTACACGCGATCACCTGCCCCGGCGATAATGCTCTCGTTGCGACCACCGATAACATAGGGAGCTGTTTCAACCACATCCTGCTCTGTCACAATATTGTCGTTCAGGAAGCTTGCGATATCGCGCAGCGGAATCGCCGGAATCGGCTGGTCCAGAGGCTGGACCCTAACCTGCGGGCTCAGTTTGCGAACACCGCGCCTGACGCCCAGTCGCGGCTGGCCATCAACCCATGTCAGGTAAACCACATCGCCTGGATAGATCAGGTGAGGGTTGTCAATCTGCGGGTTAACATCCCACACTTCGGGCCAGCGCCAGGGGCTCTGCAGAAACCGGCCTGAAATGTGCCAAAGAGTGTCTCCCTTGACTACAACATATTCTGTCGGGTGCCCATCCTGGAGCTGTATCCGGTCGGCACGTTCCGCTGCGGTCGCGACACCCGCCCATAACAGGCAGGCCCCGACCAAGCCATAAAGCAATCCTCTCATTCTTCCGCTCCCTTGTAGTTTCTGGCCCGGGCAACCCGCCACACAAGCGTGCTTGAAGGCCGCAAAGCAATGCATCAGGCAAGTTATTCAGTATAATGATGGCAGATCAAACTTTTTGCCACTAAACAGCCGGATTTTAACCTCCGACAAAGCAGATTACCTATGGCCAAGCTCAATATTCTTGAATTTCCTGATCCGCGTCTACGCACCATCGCGGAATCCGTCGAACAGGTTGATGATACGATCCGTCAACTGGTCGATGATATGTTTGAAACCATGTATGACGCCCCGGGTATCGGCCTTGCCGCCACTCAGGTTAATGTACACAAGCGTGTCGTCACCATCGATATCTCTGAAGATGGCAGTGAGCCTCTGGTGCTGATCAACCCGGAGTTCACCGTATTGCAGGATGAATTGGAGCAGATGCAGGAAGGCTGCCTCTCTGTACCCGGTTTCTACGAGGATGTTGAGCGTCCCAATCGCATCCTGCTTAAAGCGCTGGACCGTGACGGCAACCCTTATGAGCTGGAAGCGGAAGGGCTGCTGGCCGTGTGTATCCAGCACGAACTGGATCATCTCAACGGCAAGTTGTTCGTAGATTACCTGACTGCGCTCAAACGCAATCGCATTCGCGGCAAGCTGGAGAAAAAGCACCGGCTTGAAGCCCATCAGGCCTGATCCGGCCACGTGTTCTTAAACAGGTTTGCACACGCAAGCCTGTTTTTGTATGGAGCCCAACCATGAGTGATACACCGCTGCGCATCATCTTTGCCGGCACCCCCGATTTCGCCGCCAGCTGTCTGGATGCCCTGCTCAAGACCAAACACAACATTGTGGCAGTTTATACTCAGCCGGACCGCCCGGCAGGGCGTGGCCGCAAGCTGCGTCCCGGCCCGGTCAAGGCACTGGCTCAACAGCATGACCTGCCGGTATTTCAACCTCTGTCACTCAAGGACCCGACTGAGCAACAGGCACTGCGCGAACTGAACGCAGACCTGATGGTGGTAGTGGCATACGGCTTACTGCTGCCACAGGCAGTTCTGGATGCACCACGTCTGGGTTGCATCAACGTACACGCATCTCTGCTGCCGCGCTGGCGCGGGGCCGCTCCGATTCATCGCGCCCTTCTGGCTGGTGACAACACAACCGGGATTACCATCATGCAGATGGACGCCGGCCTTGATACCGGTGACATGCTGAGCAAGGTTGAATGCCCGATTCTGGCTGACGATACCAGCGGGAGCCTGCATGATCGTCTGGCCGACCTTGGGGCGAGAGCACTGGTGGAGTGTCTTACACCTCTTGCAGCCGGCACACTTGTTCCGGAAGTGCAGGATGGCAGCCAGGCCTGCTATGCACACAAGCTGGAAAAGCAGGAAGCACAGATCGACTGGTCGCAACCTGCAGAGCTTATCGTACGCTGTGTACGTGGTTTCAACCCATGGCCGGTGGCGTATACCCGCCTTGGCGATGACAACCTTCGAGTGTGGGCCGCTACCGCGGACCTCCACGAAACTGCCGCAGCCGTACCCGGCACCATTGTCGAATCCTCTGCCGACACCGTACGCGTGGCCACCGGCAAAGGCAGTGTATTACTGACTGAACTGCAGCTGCCCGGTGGCAAGCCACAACCGATCAAAACGCTCATGAACGCCCATCAGGCACGCTTTGCTACTGGAGTTAAACTTGGCTGATTCCATCAACGTCCGAGCGCTGGCCGCCAAGGTACTGGCCCCCTTGCTGCGTCAGCATGGTTCCCTCAGCAGCCATCTGCCCGATGCCCTGCAGCACTGCCCAGAACAGGACCGAGCCCTGTTACAGCAACTCTGCTTCGGCACCATGCGAGAACTGTTCCGGCTTGAGGTAATTGCCGACAGCCTGTTGAAAAAACCCTTTCAGGACCGTGACTATGAGCTGCAGGCCCTGCTGTTAATCGGGCTATGGCAGTTGCGCCACAGCCGCATTCCAGCTCATGCCGCGCTGAACGAGACCGTGGATGCCACATCAGCACTCAACCATGACTGGGCCCGCAAGCTGATCAACGCGGTACTGCGTCGCTACCAGCGTGAAGCTGGACAGCTTGAAGCAGGGTTTGCAGACAATCCACAGTTCCACTGGAACCACCCGCAATGGATGATCAGCAAACTGGAGCACAACTGGCCTGAACACTGGCAGGGAATTCTTGCTGCCAATGACCAGCAGGCCCCCATGACCCTCAGGGTTAATAAGCGCCAACTTACACTGGAGAGCGCGCAAAGAAAGCTACAGGGCGCAGAGATACCCGCTCAACAGGGCCATTTCAGTGATACCGCACTGGTGCTTGAGCACGCCGTAGATGTACGCCGTATTCCCGGTTTCGATCAGGGCTGGTTCAGCGTACAGGATGAAGCCGCTCAGTTGTCAGCCGGGCTTCTGGACGCAAGAGCAGGGCAGCGCGTATTGGATGCATGCGCCGCACCTGGTGGCAAACTGTGCCACCTTCTTGAGGCCACACCCGGCCTGCAGGATGTTGTCGCCGTCGAACTGGAACCCGCACGAGCACAACGCATTACCGATAACCTTATGCGCCTGGGACTGGAGCTTGAATGCCGACTGCTGACCGCTGACGCGACCAGTCAGGACTGGTGGGACCGACAACCCTTTGACCGCATTCTGATCGATGCACCCTGCAGTGGCACCGGTGTAATTCGCCGTCACCCCGATATCAAGCTGTTGCGCCGTGGCGAAGACATTAACGCACTGGCACAGGTACAACTCAGCATCCTCAGCAACCTCTGGCCGATGCTGGCACCGGGAGGACGCCTGGTGTACGCCACTTGCTCGGTATTCAGCCAGGAGAATGAGCGCATCATTGAGCGCTTCATCAAACAGCACCCTGATGCATGCCATGTGCCGATTAATGCCAGCTGGGGCATATCAAGGCCTTACGGCCGCCAGCTGTTTCCTCAGCCTGGCAGCCATGATGGCTTCTATTATGCTGTTCTGACCAAAACGGAGGAGCGCATAGCCTCATGAAGATCATCATTCTGGGTGCCGGCCAGGTGGGCGGATCTCTGGCTGAACACCTTGCCAACGAAGCCAATGACATCACCGTTATTGATACAGATACAGCTCGCCTGCGTGAACTTCAGGATCGGCTTGATATTCGCACAGTAGAGGGCAAGGCTTCCTATCCATCCATACTGGACCAGGCCGGCGCACAGGATGCCGACATGTTGATTGCGGTCACCAACAGCGACGAGGTCAATATGATCGCCTGTCAGATCGCTCGTGGACTGTTCAACATCCCGACCAAAATTGCGCGCGTGCGTGAGCACGATTACCTGCAGAAAGATCACGCCATCTTCAGCAGCGACAAGGGGATTCCGGTTGATGTTCTGATCAGCCCAGAAGAGCTGGTGACCCAACACATCAAGCGTATGATCCAGTACCCCGGTGCACTTCAGGTATTGGACTTTGCGGGCGGGCAGGCCCAGCTGGTAGCGGTCAAGGCCTACTATGGCGGCCCACTGGTAGGGCGTGAAATATCCTTCCTGCGTTCGCACATGCCTAATATCGACACACGTGTTGCCGCTATTTTTCGTCAGGACCACCCCATGATCCCCAAGGGGGACACCGTCATTGAAGCCGATGACGAAGTGTTCTTCATCGCGGCACGGCGCGATATCCGTGCAGTGATGAGCGAGCTACGCCGCCTGGACCGCTCCTACAAACGCATCATCATTGCCGGTGGCGGCAATATCGGCGCTCGCCTGGCAAGCTCTATTGAAAATGACTACCAGGTCAAGTTGATCGAACGCAACCTGTCACGCTGCAATCTGTTGGCACGCGACCTCAACAACACCATTGTGCTGCACGGCAGTGCCTCCGATCGTGATCTTCTGATTGAGGAAAACATCGAAGACACGGATGTGTTCTGCGCCCTGACCAACGACGATGAAGCCAACATCATGGCCTCCATGCTGGCCAAACGCCTGGGGGCACGCACAGTGATGACCCTGATTAACAATCCTGCCTATGTCGATCTGGTGCAGGGCGGCGTTATCGATATCGCCATATCACCGCAGCAAACCACCATTGGCGCACTTCTTACACATGTCCGCCGTGGTGATGTAGCAGCCGTGCATTCGCTGCGTCGCGGCGCCGCTGAAGCACTGGAAGCGGTTGCTCATGGTGACCGCA
Source organism: Marinobacterium iners DSM 11526 (assembly GCF_900107855.1). Lineage (GTDB taxonomy): Bacteria > Pseudomonadota > Gammaproteobacteria > Pseudomonadales > Balneatricaceae > Marinobacterium > Marinobacterium iners. The sequence goes on from NZ_FNRJ01000015.1 coordinate 74,194, forward strand.
AGAGCTCCAAAGTGGTTGGGCGCGCAATTGAGGAGATCGATCTGCCACCGGGTACCACGATCGGTGCCATCATACGTGGCAATGAAGTCTTGATCGCCCACGACGATCTGATCATCGAGAACGATGATCATGTCATTCTGTTTTTGGTCGATAAACGGCGTATTGCGGAAGTCGAGCGCCTGTTCCAGGTAGGCCTGGCTTTCTTCTGAGGCGACAGTATGCATTTTCATGTCATTTTACGGATCCTCGGCATACTGCTGATGATCTTCAGCATCACCCAGCTGCCACCTCTGGGGGTGTCGCTGTTCTATGAGGATTCCACACACTGGGCGTTCATCTCCGCCTTTGCCATTACGCTGGCGACCGGCTTTATCATCTGGGTACCGGTTTACACCGCCAAGCAGGAGCTCAGTATCCGTGATGGTTTTCTTGTTACCGTACTTTTCTGGACGGTGCTGGGGGTGTTCGGTTCGTTGCCACTGATGCTGGCCGAGTCACCGGGACTGACAGCGGTTGATGCCGTTTTCGAATCGATTTCAGGCCTGACGACTACAGGTGCCACCGTCATGACAGGGCTGGATAAATTACCGCACTCCATTCTCTATTATCGCCAGCAGCTTCAATGGCTGGGTGGCATGGGGATTATCGTGCTGGCAGTTGCCATTCTCCCCATGCTGGGTATCGGGGGCATGCAGCTCTACCGCGCCGAGGCTCCGGGGCCGGTCAAGGACAACAAACTGACACCACGCATCACGGAAACCGCAAAGGCACTCTGGTATATCTACCTGTCCCTGACCATCGCCTGCGCAGCGGCATATTGGCTTGCTGGCATGACGCCGTTCGATGCCATCGGCCACAGCTTTTCCACGGTCGCCATCGGTGGCTTTTCCACCCATGACGCCAGTATTGGCCATTTCGACAGCGCCATCATCGAGTCCATCGGCATCTTTTTCATGGTGGTAGCCGGCATCAACTTTGGCCTGCACTTTTTTGCCTGGCGGCACCATACGCTGACACACTATCTGAAAGATCCCGAGGTACAGTTTTACCTGTCATTGCTCGGTCTTGTGATCCTGCTGACACTGTTTGTGCTGGTAATGACTCACACCTATCCTGCGGTAGAAGCTCTGCGCAAAGCCGCTTTCATGGTGGTTTCCGTTGCCACGACTACCGGCTATGCCACGGCAGATTTTGCTCACTGGCCTGCCATGCTACCGTTCATGCTGTTTGTATTGGCTTTCGTAGGGGGCTGTGCCAGTTCGACCGCCGGTGGCATGAAGGCGATTCGTGTCCTGTTGATACTGAAGCAGGGCTACCGTGAGATTCTGCGCCTGATTCATCCCAACGCTGTCATTCCAGTCAAGCTCGGACAGAGACCCATTCCGGATCGCATTTTACAGGCAGTGTGGGGGTTCTTTTCAGTCTATCTGATCGTATTCGTGGTCATGCTGATCGCACTGCTGGCAACCGGGCTGGACCAGATCACCGCCTGGTCAGCCGTAGGTGCAACCCTCAATAACCTGGGCCCCGGGCTGGGCGACGTATCCGCTCATTTCGGAGGACTCAACCCCACCGCAAAATGGATCCTGTGTCTGGCGATGCTGCTGGGCCGTCTTGAAGTATTCACCATGCTGGTACTGTTCACGCCTGCCTTCTGGCGCCGGTGATCAGTCGTAAAAGCGTGGCATACCTTCAGGCTGATGACTGAAGCGGCGGTACTCCCATTGATATTGGGCGGGCAGGGCGCGAACACAGGCTTCCACCGAGCGGTTCATGGCCGTGGCAGCCTGTATCAAATCCTTGCTGTTGATCTCATGTTCAGCCCGCCGAAAATGCAGATCAAACCCCTCAGCCTGCGGCAGACGCTCGGCATAGCCACAAATTACGACCGCACCGGTCTGAGCAGCCAACTGCGGCAGCAGCTTCATAGTCAGAGCCTGATTGCCAAAAAAAGGCACATGAATTCCGCCGCTGGCCTCCGGCTCCTGATCCGGCAGAATACCCACCATTTCACCACGTCGCAGTGCCTTCATCACCATTCGCACACCCCGAGTATCGGCCGGGGCCATCCGGGTGCCCAGCCGCGCCCGCATGCGCTTGATCAGGTCATCCATAAGCTTAAGTCGCGGCGGCTTATACATGGCAGTAAAGGGATAGTGGGCCGACAGCCACAGATTAAGCACCTCCCAGTTGCCCAGGTGAGGGGCTATCAGGATGACACCTTTGCCCTGTGCAACCGCCTCACTGACGATCTCTTTGTTATGAATTTGACGTATTTTTTTCAGCGTGCGCTTGGCCGGCCATAGCCAGGCCATCCCCATTTCACATAGTGAACAACCCGTTTGCCTCAAACTTTCATGCACCAGTTGGTCCTGTGCATCCGAGTCCAGCTCAGGAAAGCAGCGGCTGATATTGCGCCGAGTCTGGAACGTCATCTTGGCCTTTTCGCCCTTGCGCCACTGCCGATTCCCGAGCCATCGCCCCAGCCCCTGAGAGGCTTTTAATGGCAGCAGGGACAGCAACCCAAGCACCAGAACCGCCAGTATCGCCTTGACCTGTTTCAATTCGCTCTCCGTCACATTCATATACTGAGTCGATGATTATAAATCACCGGCATGGTTGATGGCGAAAATGCACGCTTATGATGCGACTGAGTCACTCATTCAGTAGCCGTGCAACAGGTCATAAAACCTGCAGATCATGTATAATTCGGCTCTTATTTCGACCACATCCAACAACAATGGTGATTTCCGTGACTGACAAGGTGACTCCAGACGTTAGCACATTCCAGGGACTGATCCTGGCCCTGCAACAATACTGGGCCGAACAGGGCTGTGTCATCGTGCAGCCACTGGACCTGGAGGTGGGCGCCGGTACCTTCCACCCCTGTACGTTCCTGCGCGCCATCGGCCCCGAGACCTGGCGCTCTGCCTACGTACAGCCAAGCCGCCGTCCAACTGATGGCCGTTATGGTGAAAACCCCAACCGCCTGCAACACTACTACCAGTTCCAGACTGTGCTCAAACCCTCTCCCGACAACATTCAGGAACTGTATCTCGGTTCACTTGAGCGGCTGGGGATCGATCTGTCGATCCATGATGTGCGCTTTGTCGAAGACAACTGGGAATCACCAACGCTTGGAGCGTGGGGCCTGGGCTGGGAAGTATGGCTCAATGGTATGGAAGTAACACAGTTCACGTACTTCCAGCAGGCCGGCGGCCTTGAATGCTATCCGGTCACCGGTGAAATCACCTACGGGCTTGAGCGCATTGCCATGTACCTGCAGGACGTAGACAGCATCTATGACCTGGTCTGGGCACGCTACCCGGATGGCAGCACCGTCAGTTATGGTGACGTATTCCATCAGAACGAAGTGGAGATGTCGGCTTACAACTTTGAACATGCTGATGTACCGGCGCTGTTCCGCAACTTTGACCACTACGAATCCGAATGCCAGAAATTGCTGGCTGCCGACCTGCCGCTGCCAGCCTATGAGATGGTGCTGAAGGCCTCACATACATTCAACCTGCTCGATGCTCGTCACGCCATCTCCGTTACCGAGCGCCAGCGTTATATTCTGCGTGTCCGTACGCTGGCCCGTGATGTCGCCAGTGCCTATTTCGAGAAGCGCCGCGCACTTGGTTTCCCGCTGGCCCCTGAAGCGATCCGGGCAGAAGTCCTGTCTGCCTGCGAGGAGGATAAATAATGTCTCAGCATGATTTCCTGGTTGAACTGGGCACCGAAGAGCTGCCACCCAAGGCGCTGAAAACTCTTTCTGATGCGTTCCTTAGCGGCATCACTTCAGGCCTTGATGCAGCCGGCATCACCTATACGACCGCAACACCTTTTGCGTCACCACGCCGCCTGGCCGTTCTGATCAGCAACATCCAGCCACAGCAGCCCGACCGCAGCATTGAAAAGCGCGGCCCGGCCACTCAGGCACCCGAGAAGGCCGTGCAGGGTTTTGCAGGCTCCTGCGGCGTCAGCACCGACCAACTCGAAGTGATGGAGACACCCAAAGGCAGCTACTACGTCTATCGCGGCGTGGAGAAAGGGCAGAGCACCGCTGCTCTGCTGCCTGAAATCATCAGTGAATCCCTGCACAAACTGCCCATCCCCAAACGCATGCGCTGGGGCTCTTCCCGCACCGAATTTGTACGCCCGGTCAAATGGCTTGTCATGCTGTTGGGTGATGAGGTTGTTGATGCCGAAGTACTCGGCCTCAAGGCTGGACGCAAGACCCGAGGCCACCGCTTCCACTACAATCATGAGATCGAGATCATGGTGCCGGCCGACTACCAGCAGACGCTGCTGGATACCGGCAAGGTCATTGCTGACTTCGCTGCCCGCCGTGAAATAATCCGCGAACAGGTCATCCGTGAAGGCGAGCGCATCGGCGGTACAGCCCAGATTGATGAGGATCTTCTAGATGAAGTAACAGCGCTGAACGAGTGGCCCGTCGCCTTGACCGGTCGTTTTGAAGAGCGCTTCCTTGACGTTCCAGCCGAAGCCCTGATCTCCTCCATGAAGGAAAATCAGAAGTACTTCCACGCGCTGGACGCCGAAGGCAAACTAATGCCTTACTTCATCACACTGGCCAACATTGAATCCAAAGACCCACAGCAGGTTATAGAGGGTAACGAGAAAGTTATTCGTCCACGCCTTGCAGATGCCGCATTCTTCTTTGATACCGACAAGAAGCAGCCGCTTGAGGCCCGCATCGAGAAGCTCAAGAGTGTTGTTTTCCAGCAGCAACTCGGCACCATTTATGAGAAAACTCAACGCATCGAAGGACTCGCAGCCGCCATTGCCAATCTGATTGGTGGCGACAGCCAGTATGCTCAGCGCGCTGCCTCTTTGAGCAAGTGCGACCTGATGACAGACATGGTGTTTGAATTCACTGAACTGCAGGGCCTGATGGGCTATCACTATGCACTGCATGATGGCGAGGCCGAAGAGGTCGCACAGGCACTGGACGAGCAGTACATGCCCCGTTTTGCCGGCGATAACCTGCCTTCGACTCGTACCGGTATTGCACTGGCCATCGCTGACCGACTGGACACACTGACCGGTCTGTTTGGCATTAACCAGCCGCCTACCGGTTCAAAGGATCCCTTCGCCCTGCGGCGTGCCGCCCTGGGTGTTCTGCGTATCATTGTTGAGCATAAACTCGACATTGATCTGCACGAACTGCTCAGCATCGCTGTTGCTCAGCACAAAGATCTTCCCGCTGCCGACGGCCTAGCGGATCGGGTGCTTGATTTCATGCTCGACCGCTTCCGCGCATGGTACGATGATCGTGGCATCAGCGCCGAAACGTTCCTTGCGGTGCATGCACTTCGGCCCACCAGCCCACTGGACTTTGATCGCCGTATTGATGCCGTTAACCACTTCCGCAACCTACCGGAAGCGGCAGCACTGGCCTCTGCCAACAAGCGAGTCAGCAATATCCTGACAAAGCAGGGCGGCGACATTTCTACTGACACAAACCCTTCACTGCTGCATGAACAGGCTGAACGTGAGCTTTGTGAGCAGCTTGATGCGATTGAGCGCGAAATCACACCTCTGTTTGAACGTGGTGAATACCGAAACGCACTTGAGCGCCTGGCTCAGCTGCGCCAGAGTGTCGATAACTTCTTTGATCAGGTAATGGTGATGGCGGATGATGAAGCGCTCAAACTTAATCGCCTTGCCTTGCTGGCCCGCCTTCGCCGGCTATTCCTTGGTGTTGCCGATATATCATTGCTTGGCTAAACCTTAGGCATAATCTACAAACCCCGCATTGCGGGGTTTTTTTTGCTTCGCACTTAATGTTTCACGTGGAACATGTTAGCGCCATGACAGTAGCTAACTTGTCTACAGTTCGTCCTGGAACCTGGCAAAACATGCACACCATGGTTTGCTTCTCTATGCATACATATCAAATCTTTCTTAGCGCTGTCACGCAGTTGACCGGATATTCACCACACTCCACTTACCGTTTGCGCTTGCAGAGCTGCAACATTATTTCAAATACCTGGTACCAGAACATAGGCAGTCGCCGGCCAGTTGTCGGTTGTATCCTATAGCTATGCATTTATTTTACTTGACGGAATTGAGTTAAGATCCTTGTGACGTTCCATTATTGCTGCAAAAACAACTACAGAAGCTCCCAGACCTACACAACAATGATCCAGTAGCCAGTAAATACTTTTGGTAGTTGTATCAATGATTTTCATTGGTGTTATTAAAGCTTTCACAGGCTGGTCTGCCGATCAGTGACTAATCTCTGTACAGATTCGACATTGACAACATGCTTCTGATGCTGCGAGCTGAATAGGGTGCCCACGTGATCCCTACGTATCACTTGCAGCGTGTCAGCTGGCAATACCGATAAGGCCGCCAACCATCATCGTCTAGCCGGTCCAGGTAAAGTCGACCATGCGCTGCCTGCATTGATGCGTCAAGCCTGAACTTTCCGTGCATGGAAGATGACCCGTAACTGCGTAACTCTGGAACAGCCCGAACAACCGCTCGTACTTACGGTTAAAGCGCGCGTTACAGAAGTGGCATTACCTACCTCCTCAGCATGGGGGACCACTTCGCTGCAGTGGGTAGCGATTTGATATCCGGCCCGACTACGTCTCGTATTTGATGATAATGAACCTCTGAGCAAGGATGAGTTGCAGCAGGAAGCGGCATTCCGTCTTGGAAGCGTCTGGGTCTAGTGCTTTCAAAGCATGGAAACAGACCGAAAGCTGCCCTTGGATTTGAGTGTGTCTGGACGAAGAATAATTTTGATCAATGATCTTCCGGCAATCGTGGACACGTGGGAGCACTTTAGAAACCGGGAGGTTGATACCGTTATGGGAAGGCATGGTAGCGTTGCGTTGGGAACGCTGACGTAAGTGCAACAGCCGCCTGTGCCTGGTCCGCAGGATTGACGAACAGGGGCTACAAATCTTCACGATACGGTCATCGACATGCACACACTCTAGCCGACCGTGCGCATACAATCACGCGGACAACAGCGGTGAGTTCGTCGAACACAAGATCACCATCCCAAATAGTGTTCGAGGAATACCCTCAGGCTGTATAGAAGGGTGTCGCATTTCAGAGTTAGATTAGCGCGCTATGAAACAGTTGAGGCTTTGGAACTCCATCACCACTCTGCAATTTTAGTCCTATAGATAGTGACCAGATCACATAGCAAAAGCCAATCACCCTAACAAGCCACGCTTAAGATGCGAAACCAATGTTTCACGTGAAACATAAACAATGCCTCACATTTCGTGAGATCACATGGTGCTTTATTCCAGCTTGAATACGATGGGCACTGATGATAAACATCATGATGTTGGCGTAGCAGCTAGGCTGAATATCTAGACGTTCACCGTAGACTTCAAACTTAATCTATCCGATAAGGATCGCAAAGCTAGAGTAACAGCAACTGGATCGGGGCACACTGATTAACGGAAGCTCAGCGTTTTTAGGTTTTTATGTCACAAAAAAAGCAGCCAATGGCTGCTTTTGAAGCGTTTCATAATAAAAACGAAGTCGAAGAATCAAACGTCCAGATTGGATACATTCAACGCGTTGGATTCGATGAAGTTGCGGCGCGGTTCTACTTCATCACCCATCAGTGTAGTAAACAACTGATCCGCAGCAATGGCGTCATCAATGGTCACCTGCAGCATGCGGCGTGCATTCGGGTCCATCGTGGTTTCCCAGAGCTGATCCGGGTTCATCTCGCCAAGACCTTTATACCGCTGAACAGAGTTGCCTCTGCGCGACTGCTCCAGCAGCCACTGGATACCGGCCCCCAGTTCATTGAGCGGGAAGCGACGTTCGCCACGCTGAAGGTAGGCGCCATCCTCGAACAGCGACTGCAGTTCATGACCGAGTGATACGATGGACTGGTAGTCACGAGAACGGAAAAACTCCGAATCAAGCGTATAGTCGGAATCAACCCCGTGCTGAATGATCTTGATGACCGGAAGGTAGAGGCTGTGCTCACGATCCAGCTTCAGGGTGCACTCATAGCGTTCACCACCATCTACGTAAGTAGACAGGGCCTCACAGAGCTGCTCCGACCATTGTTGTACCTGCTCGGATGACGACAACTGCTCCAGTGTCAGAGTCGGCAAGTACAGCAGTCGCTTCAATACTTCATACGGATAGACGCGGCTCAACCGCTCGCACATGCGCTCGACCTGACGATAACGGGTAATCATCGACTCCAAAGCCTGACCGGAAATGGCGGGAGAACCTTCACCCGGGAACAGGCTGGTGCCGTCAAGAGCACCCTGGAGCAGGTAGTTATCAAGCGCTTCGTCATCCTTGAGGTATTGCTCCTGCTTGCCTTTCTTAATTTTGTAAAGCGGCGGCTGGGCAATATAAATATGACCGCGCTCAATCAATTCAGGCATTTGACGGAAGAAGAAGGTGAGCAGCAGGGTACGGATATGCGAGCCATCCACGTCCGCATCCGTCATGATAATGATGCTGTGATAACGCAACTTGTCAGCATTGAACTCTTCACGTCCGATACCACAGCCCAGTGCCGTAATCAGTGTGCCAACCTCGGCAGAGGTGAGCATCTTGTCAAAACGCGCCTTCTCGACGTTAAGGATCTTGCCCTTGAGCGGCAGGATTGCCTGCGTGCGGCGATCACGCCCCTGCTTGGCAGAGCCTCCTGCGGAATCACCCTCCACCAGGTACAGTTCAGAAAGGGCCGGGTCCTTTTCCTGACAGTCAGCCAATTTGCCTGGCAATCCCGCCACATCCAGCGCACCTTTGCGACGAGTCATTTCACGCGCCTTGCGAGCCGCTTCACGGGCACGGGCCGCATCGATCATCTTCTGAACAACAGCCTTGGCATCCTGCGGGTTTTCCAGCAGATAGGCATTCAGTTCAGAAGCCATCAACTGTTCAACCGCCGTTTTCACTTCGGAAGAAACCAGTTTGTCCTTGGTCTGTGACGAGAACTTGGGATCGGGAACCTTGACCGAAATAATCGCCACCAGACCTTCACGGCTGTCATCACCACTGGTGCTGACTTTGCCATTCTTGTTCAGCTGCTCAGACTCAATGTAGCTGTTGAGGCAGCGGGTCAGTGCCGCACGGAAGCCCGACAGGTGGGTACCGCCATCACGCTGCGGGATGTTGTTGGCAAAGCAGTGCAGGCCTTCCTGGAAGCCGTCGTTCCATTGCATCGCCACTTCAACGCCTACGCCATTTTCATGCATGGTGTTGAAATGAAAGATCTTGTTGATCGGTGATTTGTTCTGGTTGAGAAACTCAACAAATGCCGCAAGGCCACCTTCATATTCAAACACTTCCTCACGGCCACTGCGCTCATCCTTCAGGCGAATGCGAACGCCTGAGTTAAGAAAGGACAATTCACGCAGGCGCTTGGCCAGGATGTCATACTGGAAGCTGATGTTGGTGAACGTCTCTTCAGACGGCTTGAAGCGTACAATCGTGCCGGTCAGGTCTGTTTCACCCACCACACGCAAGGGCACTTCGGGTACACCGTGATGATAGATCTGCTCGTGTACCTGCCCCGCACGCCGAATGGTCAGCTTAAGCTCCGAAGAAAGCGCATTCACAACAGATACGCCCACACCGTGAAGACCACCTGATACCTTGTAGGTGTTGTCGTCGAACTTGCCACCGGCGTGCAGCACCGTCATGATCACCTCAGCCGCCGATACACCTTCTTCCTTGTGAATATCAGTAGGGATGCCACGGCCGTTGTCAGACACGGTAACGCTCTCATCCGGGTGGATGATCACGGCAATCTCGGAGCAGTGACCGGCAAGCGCCTCGTCAATGCCATTGTCGACCAGCTCGAATACCATGTGATGAAGGCCGCTGCCATCATCGGTATCGCCTATGTACATGCCCGGTCGCTTTCTGACCGCATCAAGCCCCTTCAGGACCTTGATACTGGACGAGTCATAATTCTGGTTTTCACCACTCATGTTTGATCTCCTGGCGCACCCCTGTGCGTTAACGTACCGGATTCCACCCTGAACAGTGCAACATCAGTCTCAGGCTGCCAGACCCGACTCAATAGGTCCGGATCCACACAGGTGATAAAGCACTGATTGGCACTCGCCTCTAAAAATTCGCAGAACTGCCGGCAGTGACGCTCATCGAGCTCGGCCGGCAGGTCATCGATCAAGTAAATACAGGCACGGTTGTTGAGGCGATGAAACAACGCACCTTGGGCCAGCCTAAACGCACTGACCACCAGTTTTTTCTGTCCGCGTGACAGCCGATCAGCTGCATTCAGACTGCCTGTCTTGAAGCGCAGGTCAGCACGCTGCGGCCCCAACGAGGTAAAGCCCTGACGCAGATCGCGCTCAAGATTTTCAGTCAGAAGGGCTTCGAGGCCCCGCTTGCGATCCCAGCCGGGACTAAACAGCAGGCGTACCTCGACACCCTGTAACAGTGCGCTCAGGGCCTGCTCAAACCCGGGCCTGAGCTGCTCAATATAGAGCTGCCGAAGAGCCGTCATCTGCTCTGCATAGTGAACGAATTCAGCATCCCAGGTTTGCCTCACGCGAGGATCGATTTTACCACACTTCAGCAGTGAATTTCGCTGCTTGAGGATACGCCTGAAACCACGCCACAAGCGGATAAAGGCAGGATCGAAATGAAAGGTACCCCAATCAAGAAACTGTCGCCGAATACCCGGACTGCCATCAAGCAAATCGAAGGTATCACTGTTGATCACCTGTATCGGCAGAAGCTCGGCAAGAGCCGCGGCATCAAGGCTTTCACCGGCATAACGCACACGCACGTCGGCATCCAGGCTGCGCTCGACACCCAGGGGCTTCACCTGTCCGGCACCCAGCGAATCGGTTTGGGCAAACACAAGTGCACGCGTTTCTCCCTCCTGCACCAGATGACGAAACTGGTTGCCGCGAAAGGAACGGGTCAGGCCCAGAAAGTGAATCGCTTCAAGCACACTGGTTTTGCCGCTGCCATTATCACCATACAGAATATTGATTCGGCTGAGCCGATCTGCAGTAACATTGGTCAGGTTGCGAATGTGCTGTATACGGAGCTGTTTGAGGGGCATCGGGAGATACAGACAGGGGGCCGAAAGGCCCCCGAAAACGGTCACATGCGCATCGGCATGACGACGTAGAGCGCATTGGGTTCGTCGTAGCCGCGAATCAGCGCGCTGCTGTTGGAGTCCAGCAGAGTGAAACGCACAACATCGGAGTTAAGGATCGACAGTACATCAAGCAAGTAGTTGACGTTGAAGCCGATCTCAAGCTGACCACCCTGATAGTCGACGGCAACGGTTTCTTCCGCTTCTTCCTGTTCAGGGTTATTGGCCATGACCTGCAGGTAACCATCAGTCAAAGTCAGGCGAACACCACGATACTTTTCATTCGACAGAATGGCGATGCGACTAAAAACCTGACGCAACTCCTGGCGGTCTCCCAGCAGTTCCTTGTCGCCATTACGAGGAATGACACGCTGATAATCAGGAAACTTGCCGTCAACCAGTTTGGAGGTAAAGGTAAAATCACCGACATTGGCACGAATATGGTTGGCCCCGATCACCAGGCGAACACTCTCATCTCCGCCTTGAAGCAGGCGTGCCAGTTCCAAAATACCCTTGCGCGGCACAATGATCTGCTGCTGAGAGCTGCTGTCAGTCTCAACCGGACATACCGAGGTAGCCAGCCGGTGGCCATCGGTGGCGACACTGCGCAGCTCGCCCTCCTTGACCTCAAGCAACATGCCATTGAGGTAGTAACGCACATCCTGCTGTGCCATGGAAAAGCCGGTCTGATCGATCAGGCGACGCAACGAGGACTGTGGCAGCTTGAGCTCAAACGTCTCGGGGCTGTCTTCAACGTTGGGGAATTCCTGCGCCGGCAGCGTCGACAAGCTGAATCGGCTCCGCCCAGACTTGATCATCATCTTCTGGCCGCTGAGCTCGAACTCGATACGGGCGTCATCAGACAGCGATTTACAGATATCCATCAGCTTGCGTGCCGGCACGGTAACGGAACCGGCTTCTGCAGGCTCATCCAGCTGCACACGGCCCACCAGCTCGACCTCTAGGTCGGTGCCGGTCAGTGAAAGCTGATCGCCTTCGGCCACCAACAGAATATTGGACAATACCGGCAGCGTCTGACGGCGTTCCACAACTCCCGCCACCAGCTGCAGTGGTTTAATGAGCGCTTCTCTGGATATAACAAGTCTCATGATTCTGGCTACCCTGTCAGGATCCTGTACTACGCCGTCAGATGACGCAGCAGATTTTTGTAGTCTTCGGCAATATCGGTATCGGTTTCACGCAACTCTTTGATTTTACGACATGCATGCAACACCGTCGTGTGGTCGCGACCACCGAAGGCGTTACCGATTTCGGGCAAACTATGGTTGGTCAGTTCTTTCGCCAAACTCATCGCCATCTGGCGTGGCCGCGCCACCGAGCGGCTGCGACGCTTGGAGAGCAAATCAGCCACCTTGATCTTGTAGTAGTCGGCCACAACCCGCTGAATGTTATCAATACTAACCTGTTTGTCCTGTAACGCCAGCAGGTCTTTAAGTGATTCTTTAATAAAGGGAGTATTGATGGTGCTGCCCGTAAAGTGAGCATTCGCTATCACTCGTTTCAAAGCACCTTCGAGCTCACGCACATTGGAGCGAATTTTCTGCGCCAGGAAGAAAGCAGCATCGTCAGGCAAATTGACCCGCGCTTCCTGCGCCTTCTTCATCAGGATGGCCACACGGGTCTCAAGCTCCGGTGGTTCGATTGCAACGGTCAGTCCCCAGCCGAAGCGTGACTTGAGCCGTTCTTCAACGCCGTGAATTTCCTTCGGATAGCGGTCGCTGGTCAGAATCATCTGCTGACCACCCTCAAGAAGGGCATTGAAGGTATGGAAGAACTCTTCCTGGGAACGCTCTTTGCCGGCAAAGAACTGAATATCATCGATCAGCAGGGCATCAACGGACCGGTAGTACCGCTTGAAGTCATTGATTGCGTTCAGCTGCAGTGCCTTGACCATGTCAGCAACAAAGCGCTCGGAGTGAAGATAGACAATACGCGCATTCGGGTTGCGCTTGAGCATTTCGGTCCCGACCGCATGCATCAAGTGGGTTTTACCCAAACCAACGCCACCATATATAAACAGCGGGTTGTAGGAACCACCCGGATTGTCTGCAACCTGTTGTGCAGCCGCCAGGGCCAACTGGTTGGACTTACCCTGCACAAACGACTCGAAGGTGAACATCGGATTAAGGTTGGACTGATGGCGCACGCTGCCTTCAACTTCAACGCGACGCCCACCCATTGAGTTCATGACAAGGCCCGAATCGACCGGTTCCTGCTGATCGAAAAAGCCCATCTGGGGAGTGGGCTCATCGCTCCATTCGTCAGCGCCTGCCTGATCGTCGGCCATAACAGCCGGGGATGTCGTCTGCACGGGCGCTGCGGCAGGCGCAGCAACCGCAACGGGCTGGTGCTGTGACGCAACTGGAGCAGCGGGAGGAGAGGGCGCACGCTGAACAGTCTGAGCAGCTTGCGCAGACTGACGACGGCTTCGGGTCGGGGCGGTACGATGCCGGGGTGTAGCCGCCATCGCTGCACTCTGCCCGGAGACGTCCAGACGCACCTCGGTGCTCATGTCACCGGTGACTTCCGAAACCGCCTGCTGAATGCGGGCCAGAAACTTGTCCGCAACCCAGTCACGCACGAAACGGTTCGGCGCCAGCAGCAAAAGCTCCTGCGAAGCATCATCCTGAGCCCGCAAGGGCCTGATCCAGGTGTTGAATTGTTGGGCAGGGAACTCCTGCTGGAGACTTCTCAGGCACTGTTCCCAAAGCTCTACCGACATCCGTTTACTCCCAACCGCTCAGGCCTTAGAGTCCCGGGGGATCACAAAAATTCGAAGAGGAACATTCTAGCGCCTAAGGCAGTGGTTATCCACAGTTATACTCGATTTTGTGTAAAAAATGCCGACCATGCGCCAAATCGGTATTTACCCCCACGCCAGCACTAAAACTGGACGCGGCGTGAACAAAAAAAGGGTTAAAAACAGCTTTGCCATGTGGTTATAAACAAAACATCCTATTGTTTTTATAGAAAAAAAAGCACTTATATACAGAATTACACAATTTCATCACCAACAGGATACAGTTGCCATGGCCCGCGCCTGTTCCAGACAGTCGTTTAGGCCAGAGCCTGCATCCAGTGATCGATAGCTCGTGCAATTCACACCTCGCCTCAAAAAGTGTTTGCAAGATAACCAGCAATCCCCTAGAATTTCGCGTCTTGATTTTATACCCCGTGGATTATCAGCCACCTCACGTACATCAGTGTAAGTAGGACTGAGGCAATGAAAAGAACATTTCAACCCAGCGTTTTGAAACGCAAACGTAATCACGGTTTCCGTGCTCGCATGGCAACTGCAAATGGCCGCCAGGTTCTGAACCGTCGTCGCGCTAAAGGTCGTAAGCGTCTGTCTGCTTGATTCAGATTCTGAATAAGGTCGCATGACTGAATGACCGATTTCCGATATCCCCGCCGTCTGCGGCTGCTGACGAGCGGGGATTTCTCGCGTGTATTTGACCGCGCAGATGTCAAAGTACCGGACCAGCACCTGCTGATTCTGGCCCGCCCCAATGATCTTGGTTATCCCAGGATCGGATTCGTAATCTCGAAGAAAAATGTCCGTCGGGCGGTGAAACGTAACCGCGTTCGGCGTATCATTCGCGAGTCTTTTCGCCTGCATCAGCATGAACTCCCGGCACTGGATATGATTATTCTCGCTCGCAAGGGCCTGGATACTCTTGAAGGCACCGAGTTGAATGCCGTTATCAGGCGCTGTTGGTCGCGTGCCGGCAAGAAAGCGCGAAAGCTCACATAACAAACTGATGGTTCTACCACCATGGATGTACAGCGAGTCATACTGATTGCCGCTCTGGCACTGGTATCCTACCTGATGGTATTGCAGTGGAACGAGGATTACGGTCCCTCCCACCAGCCTGAACAACAGGTCACCAGCTCTTCCGCCTATTCCACTGACCCGGCATCAGCCGTTTCAGAACTGCCACAGGCATCCGATGCTGCGGCAAGTGCAGATATTCCCCAGACCGGAACAGCTGCAGAGGGTGCCGCCCAAGCATCTGCCGCCAGCCTGATCAAGGTCCGCACTGACGTGCTCGAACTGCTGATCGACCCACGCGGTGGCGACATCATTCAGGCCGCTCTGCCACAACATCAGGGGGCACTGAATTCAACTCAGCCCTTTGTCCTGCTGGAGCAGAATGCCAACCGTACATATGTCGCTCAAAGCGGCTTGATCGGGCCCGACGGGCCTGATGCTAATGTCACGGGCAGGCCGCTTTACACCAGCGCTCAGACTGAATACACACTGGAAAACGATACCCTGACCGTGGATCTTGGCCTCACCACCGACAAGGGTGTTGAAGTGACCAAACGCTTCACCTTTTTCCAGGGTGAATACCGGGTTGGTATGGAATACCTGATCAAGAACCCGACAGAAGCACCTTTCCAGGGTGTGCTCTTCGGCCAGATCAAGCGTGATGGCTCGAGTGACCCCTCACAGCAGAACAGCATGGGCATGCAGTCCTATCTGGGCGCTGTTTTCTCCACCGCCACAAACAACTACCAGAAAGTTGATTTCGGCGATATGGATGATGAGCGGTTCAATGTCTCCAGCCCTGACGGCTGGGTCGCCATGGTTCAGCACTATTTCCTCAGCGCATGGATACCGGAACCGGGCACCGAATACACCTACCAGTCCCGCAAGCTGAACGGCAATTACATTGCAGGCTTCCTGTCGCCCACCTTTACAGTGTCCCCAGGACAGTCTGAAACCGTCAGCGCCACTTTCTATGCCGGTCCCAAGGATGTTGATCAGCTCAAGCTGATTGCTCCTGACCTGGACCTGACCATCGACTACGGCTGGCTGTGGTGGATTGCCTCCCCACTGTACATGCTGCTGAAGTGGATTCACTCACTGGTTGGCAACTGGGGCCTTGCGATCATTGGCATCACCATCATCGTCAAGGCTGCGCTGTTCCATCTGAACGCCAAGGCGTTCCGCTCGATGGCGAAAATGCGCAAGTTCGGCCCTGAAATGGCGCGCCTGAAAGAGCTCTATGGCGACGATCGTCAGAAGATGTCTCAGGAAATGATGAAGCTGTACCAGAAAGAGAAGATCAATCCGCTGGGAGGCTGCCTGCCAATTCTGGTTCAGATGCCGATCTTCATCGCTCTGTACTGGGTACTGATGGAGTCCGTCGAACTGCGTCATGCGCCTTTCTACGGATACATTCAGGACCTGTCGCAGATGGACCCGTACTTCATTCTGCCGATTCTGATGGGCATCACCATGTTCATTCAGCAGATGCTGAACCCGACACCGCCCGACCCCATGCAGGCGAAGCTGATGAAGATGCTGCCAGTGATCTTCACCTTCTTCTTCCTCTGGTTCCCGGCAGGTCTGGTTCTGTACTGGCTGGTGAACAACATTCTGTCGATTGCCCAGCAGTGGGTCATCAACAAACAGATCGAAGCAGGCAATGCTGCCAAAGACTAAAGGCATGCTCTGCAGGTAAAATGAAAAGGCTCCCACGGGAGCCTTTTTCGTTGTGTTAAGGAGACCACCATGCTCAGCAGTGCGCAGGACACCATCGCAGCCCAGGCAACGCCCCCCGGCCGAGGCGGTGTTGGAATTATCAGACTGTCCGGGCCCGATGCGCTTACCATCGCGCAACAGCTGCTGGGCTTTACACCAAAACCCCGTTACGCCCACTACACCCCGTTCCTGGATGGACAGGGCGGACAGCTGGACCAGGGCATTGCACTCTACTTTCCCAATCCCCACTCCTTCACTGGTGAAGATGTGGTTGAACTGCAGGGGCATGGCGGCCCGGTCATCATTGACCTTCTGTTGCAACGGGTGATCGCACTGGGCGCACGACTGGCACGCCCCGGAGAGTTTTCCGAGCGCGCTTTCCTCAACGACAAGCTGGACCTGGCCCAGGCAGAAGCCATTGCGGATCTGATCGACAGCTCGTCAGAGCAGGCCGCACGTTGCGCACTGCGCTCACTGCAGGGCGCATTTTCCGAGCGTGTGCATGCACTGGTGGAGTCCCTGATTCAGCTACGCATCTATGTGGAAGCCGCCATCGACTTCCCAGAAGAAGAGATCGATTTTCTTGCAGATGGCAAGGTGCAGTCAGACCTGGCACTGATCCTCAAAAATCTGCAGCAGGTGCGTCAGGAAGCACGCCAGGGCAGTCTGTTGCGCGAAGGCATGAATGTAGTCATTGCAGGGCGCCCCAATGCCGGCAAGTCCAGCCTGCTCAACGCACTGGCAGGGCGAGACACCGCCATTGTCACCGACATAGAAGGTACAACACGCGATGTGCTGCGCGAGCATATCCATATTGATGGCATGCCGCTGCATATCATCGATACCGCCGGGCTTCGCGATGCCCCTGATGCTGTCGAGCGCATCGGTATTGACCGCGCCTGGGAAGAGATCCGCCGCGCCGACCGCATTCTGATGATGGTCGACAGCAGCCATTCAGCGACCACTGATCCCTCTCAGTTATGGCCCGAACTGGCCGATCACCTTGACGACTTCAGCCATGTCACCCTGATTCGCAACAAAGCCGACCTGACCGGCGAACCGGTTGGCATGCGTCAGGAAGGTGAATACAGCCTGATTTCTCTAAGTGCCAAACAGGGGCTGGGAATTGATCTGCTGCGCGAGCATCTAAAGCAGGTAATGGGTTTCAATGCCACAACGGAAGGCGGATTCATGGCACGTCGCCGTCATGTCGATGCACTGGAACGCACTCGTCAGCTGCTTGAAACCGGAGCCAAACAGCTCGAAGCGCACGGAGCCGGCGAGCTGCTGGCCGAAGATTTGCGCCAGGCACAACAAGTACTCAGCGAGATAACCGGTGAGTTCAGCTCGGATGATCTGCTCGGCAGAATCTTCAGCTCATTCTGTATCGGTAAGTAAGATCAATTTTTATCAAAATCAACATTGAACCTGTAGATTTCTTGGTTATCATGTACACGCTTTTATAAAGAAGGATTCGAGCCATGGATACGGCGCCAAATCTGATGTGGATGGCACTAGCCCTCACCTTCATCACCACGGCCCTCTTATCGTTATTGATTGTCAAATATGGCAAGTCACTGCTTTCAATCTACAACGTCAAAGTAGTAGGGCATGTAGACTCGCAACTTAAGCAAAACTTCGTTTCCACCTCACCGACCCAACTTCTTGCCGCCACAGCTTTGAGTTGCATCCTGTGTGTTGCGGCAGGCTTCTTCCTGTTTGGTTTCTTCGGCGTTGTGCCGGGGCTGATTGCTGGCCTGTCCACCCCCTGGATCTACCACTGGCTCGTCAAACGAAAGCGCCGAGAAGCGTTCGTCTACCAACTTCCAGATGCTCTTTCTTCACTATCAACATCCATGAAAGGCGGAGGCAGCCTGAGCAAAGGGCTCGAAATGCTTGCCATCAGGCAGCCCAGTCCCCTCTGCCAGGAGTTTTCATTGCTGGTCGCGGAAAACAGAGTGGGAAAAGATGTGGAAGAGTCTCTGAAAGACATGAAAGAGCGTCTTAAATGCCCAGAGCTCGAGCTTCTGAATATAGCCATATCCGTCTCTCGTAACGTTGGCGGTAACTTGGCGGATACACTTGAAATTCTGGCAGACACTCTGAGAGAAAAAGCACAGGTCGAGGGCAAAATCGCGGCCCTGACAGCAACGGGCAAGGCACAAGGTTGGGTGATCAGCCTGCTGCCATTCGGTGTAGGGTTGGCTCTCTACTATCAAGAGCCCGAGAAAATGTCTGCTCTATTCAACGAGCCTTGGGGCTGGCTGATGCTGGCAGTCATGTCAGCCATGATGGTATTGGCTGTCTGGTTAATCTATAAAATAGTTAATATCGATGTCTGAATCACTGCTTTACATATCCCTGGCGGCAATAGTCACCGCTGTAGTGCTGATCTCGCTGGTACCATTGGTGATTTTGAAAGCTGCCAAAGACCCTGATATCGAACTGATGTCGTCCGGCAGTGATAGCCTCGGCTTTTTTCTGAAGGCGCTGCGTCCACTACTTCGCGCCTACTCAAACGTTTTCTCGAAGAAAACAAAACCAGAAACCCTCGATATAATACGATTAAAACTTCTTCGAGCCGATTTGCTGTTCTCTCTAACTCCGAACGAATTCATCGCGCTACGACGGCTTTCATTGGCCCTCACCACAGGTTTCGGCTACCTGATCATTCAGATACTTGATATGCATGATGCCCCCAAAATAGTGGCAATATTGGGTGGCATGGCCGTTTTGGGCCATATCTACCCGGACATCTGGTTAAACGACACAATCAAGCAACGCAGAAATCAGATAGAGAAGGCATTTCCATTCCTACTGGATCTGCTGGTTCTGATGATGAGAGCGGGGCTTCCCTTCGCGGGGGCAATCCAGCAAGGCATCAACAAAATCCCCGAAGGGCCTCTAAAAAGAGAATTTGTTCGATACCAGCGTGATATCCGTACTGGGCTGGCGAGGGCTCAAGCACTGGAAAACCTTTCAACCCGCGTCGATATCCCTGCGATTACAAACTTCACCGCTGCCATTATTCAGGCCGAAGAGACCGGCGGTAGTATTACAAACATGTTGGCCACCCAAGCAAAGCAGCGAAGAAAGGAGCGCTTTCTGCGTGCCGAGAAAAAGGCTAATGAAGCACCCGTAAAAATGTTGCTCCCGCTTGTTGGACTGCTGTTCCCGATCACATTTATGATTATCAGCGTCCCTATCATTGTCCAGTTCTTGGATTCTGGGCTTGTAGAAAAGCTGTTGAAATGACGAGTGTGGCAGAGTTGCAGTTTGAATGGATGGATACTTTTTCAAAGCGCCTTACTGGGGCTCTTACACGCCCGATTGACAAAACACGTACAATATTAGTTTTTTCACCTGGTGGCTCCATACATACTTTTTTCATGCGATATGACTTACATATATTTTTCCTGGATGCCGAATACAAGATTATAAAAGGCTACCCGGACGTGAAGCCATGGCGTGTAGTTAAAGCACCGCAGGGTACTCACTACGTGGCCGAATCGGCTGCAAGCATTCCATATATGACTGTTCTGTCGAAACTCACTTATCTTATGGCCGTAAAATGAAGATTTTTTTCACCTTTCTACTGAGTTTGACGCTGCTCGGTTGCGCTTTCCAACCTTCAAGCACACCCGAAAAAGCGGATAATGCTCCACCTAAGGAGTTGTGGAAATCCGCTGATAACGCTTACAGGAATCAAGACTGGCAACTCAGCTATAGTCTGTACAGCCAGATATCTGATCAATTAACGGATGCTGACATCGAATTCAGAAAGGGGGTTTCCGCCTTCCGGCTTGGTCGTATTAAAGCTGCCGAGCAAGCTTTCGAGAGCGCTATTGAAATTCAGCCCTCTCATAAAAAAGCATTGTTCAATTTGGCAATAATTAATATATCCAGAGGTTATGCTTTTTTGAACGAATATAATGAAAGCTTACCGATTCAAGAGCGCTCCGAAGAAATTGTCGATATTCTTAAAGCACTAGAACGTTTCAGTACACAGTAAAAGACGTGATAAAATTAAAGCCTGTAGTATACCCTGTAATTATTAGTGCAGTTTCATCAATACTAATACCAGGAATCATTTTTTATAAAATAATAGACCAGTATTTGCCAATCTATTTAGCATTAGTCATAACACACTTCTTCTATACGTTTTCAATTATATGTATAGCATCTATAAAAACACGAAACATCTTAGTAAACCTTCTAATCATGACAGGGCTTTTTAGTTTAGCCGACATCCTGTTATCAGCTTTGAGTATTCCTGTTTCATATACGTTCTTCATCAACGAATACCCACTTTTCGATAGACTTTTACCATATGTAGGATCAGAGATAGCATTTGGGTTAATTCTGGGATTTTTTGTAATTATTTCCAGGTTTTCGCTTGCCATTGCTGTCTTCTTATCGCTAATTGCCTGGTTAATACCGAATCCGCCAGCTAATACACCATCACCGTCAACCGGCTTGAATATTGCCATTATTCAAACCGTACTGCCTCAACATGTCACCAGCTACCCGGGGATTTCCGACGGGCTCCATTACTGGAAGACCCACATGATCCGCGCCCTTCAGGAAGCAAACCAGCAAACAGTGGATGTGGCAATTTTGCCTGAATCGTCCATGCCCGGTTTCCATTCCACTGCGACCCCTGTCGTTCAGGAAATACTGAACGCACGCCATTCATACCCACTCATTGCACACCATTATGTAGATACAGAAACGAATGGTATTTCAAGCCAAGTAAGATTCTGGGATCAATACAACCATGTTCAAGCTATCCACGAAAAACGAAAACCATTGCCCATCGCTGAAAAACTGATTATCCCCGGAGAGCAGGCCAGCTTCAGTCTCAAAGATTTTACCTTGGCATCGTTTATCTGCTCAGAAAGCCTGGATGTATACAATGCGCGCTTCCGTCTATCGACAAGCGATATAGGAATAGTACTAACCAATGAAGCTGAAATAGCAGATACATATCTTCCAGAGTTACACCTGATATCAGACAAGATTCGTGCACGCGAAATGGGAACGCCAATATTAAGAGCTGGCAATATCCGCTTATCAACTTATATTGATGCAAAAGGAAGAGAAATCGTTACGGCAAAGGACTCAAGCTGGCAAAACCTGTATGTGACAGTGACATCAAATAGTGACACCTTATACTCTTCAACTTTTGTCGCACAACACATACTAATTTTAATGACTCTCCCCATCCTGCTTATAAGAAAAGAAAAAATTCACATTACTTCCCCCCCTGTCGGTATTTACATCCTGATTATGATCTGTATGATTTACGCTCAAATTGCTTATGGATATGAGCACGTCTCGTCAGAACCACTCAAAGCGGAAACACCGTTTTACATTGATGGTTTCTTTCCGGCACGCCAACTCGGCATCAGTGACGCGACGAACATGGAGCAGTTCAGCACATATGTTGATTCCTCTCATATACCAGTTAAAGACATACCGCCTTCTCGTGGAGTGGGAATTATCAATACCATCCATGGGGAAATGTACATCACGGAGCGCCGTGGGGATCGTATTACCACACTAAGTGAAAGGGGGTTTTTAACACTTAAAAGTGCAGACCTTGAGCAAATATCGCTAAGCAAAGTGTTGTGGTACACCTATAAATCTGAAAATTAGTTGACGGAGGTCAAATGAAACGGATATCTGCCACGAATCCTATGGCCAAAAAACAGCGCGGCCAAGGCATGTCTGAATACATCATCATTACTGCATTGATTGCGGTTGCTGCAATCGGTGTATTTGCGGCTTTTGGTGACGTTATCGGTAACCAAACAGCGGCCATGGCTCAGGAAATGTCAGGCAACTCGGGCCAGGATGAAGTAGATGCGGCTGGAGATAATGCTGATCAAGCATCTACTTATGCGGAACAGCAGGATAATCTCTCCACTTACAATAGCCAGAACAACCAGTAATCGTTATTGCTGGCTGATTGTTCGCTAAGAGAGACAATATGAAACATGTAAAGGGGCAAATACTGCCCCTTATCCTGTTTGCAATTGCCATCGGTGGCGTAATGCTGGTGATCATGTTTAACGTGACGCAAAAAGTCACTGACAAGACCATCTCCAGCAATGCTGCCGATGCTGCTGCATACAGTGGAGGGGTGTGGGCCGCGCGCCAGCTCAACTATATGGCTTATACCAACCGCGCAATGGTTGCCAACCACGTTGCGGCGGGGCACATGATTGCCTATGTCAGCTGGACACGCTACGTGGAAAGTACCACGTCCAATATCAACCAGATTGCGCGCTTTATCCCCTATTTGAATGCTGTTGTGGCAGCACTTGAAGAATATTCTACCGTTGTCAGAGAAGCCGCCGAATACACAGCCGAAATAATGATACCGGCCATTGATACCGTTAACCTTCTTTATGCCACATCCCAGTATCAAGCACAGCTGGACCTCACCCCTACACAGGTCGAGTCAATCATGCGCACCGTGGTGGAGGCACACGACCCCATCCTGCGGTTCAACAACACATCAGACCTGAACGGCAGTAGTGGTAACTCATACAAGCCCGTGATCGATGCTGCCATCACGGTTTATCGAGCAAAATTGCTTGGTGCAGTAGAGATATTGTCACCAGGAGATGACGACAACGAAATGTCTAACCTGGTGGAGCTTAGTTACGCTGGCTCAACCCGCTGGCTGAATAACAGGAAATGGCATGAAACCCTCGTGCCCGGCCTCTACGAGCTTAAGAAAGAAGGTTCTACCCATCATGAACTGGACACAGACCTTGGGTACTGGAAAGCCGATGACGCACTCAAGTTCGGCCAATGGACTCCCAAGGGCTGGAGCTGGAGCACCCTTGGTTGGGGCAGGGCAGACACTGACGAGTTTTACGAAGACTATCAGGGCATACACTCTTACGCGCGTAAGCGATCCGATCCGGATGAAGAGCTTTATATCGACCTGGTGACCTTGGCTACCAAGTTTGACAACGAAACCGTGCCCCGCACCGTGATGGATATCGACAGTAAAGGCACCGTAATCAGCGGCTACAGCAAGGCCCGACTCTACTTTGAGAAACCCGCCACCGGCTTTGCCAACGACACGCCACAGTATTCAAACTTCTACAATCCATTTTGGAAGGTAAAGCTGGTAGAACCATGGCTATGATCCGCAGTTTAACGTTTTGTTTGGCCCTGGCCAGTGCTTCAGTCATGGCGTCGAGCTCGTGCCCGGACGGCACAGTCGAGGCTGTAGAGCTGATCACCCAACATGAGACAACCCTGCTTCCGGGCTCCAAAGGACTCAATATTCGCGGCGAGGGCCGAGGTCAGGTTAAACACTATTTCAGCGTTGGCGGCGAAGAATATATACACGAAGACAGCGAGCGTCGTATCCCTACCGGTATTTTGGAAACGGGCGGGTTTGCCTATCGATGGGCCCCATTCGAAAAAGAGACCTGGCAGGTAGATGGCTACATCTATCGCTCTTCCAAAGGTGATAAACGGGACTACAACAAGCGAAGCCAAACAGCGCCTCGCGATCATAACCCCGCGGTAGCAATCGAAGAAATATCCGCCAAGACAGACAACACCGATGTATTTGCAGGCCACCGGTGCCGAGTATCAACGAAAACGATTGCGTCAGGGGCAACCGTATCCAGCTGTAGCTTAAGAATTTATGGTCGCAACACACCCATAGACTGGCAAATTGTGCATGAGGGCGGATCAAAACAGACAAAACAGACGCTGTCACTGACCCAGAAATGTGTCGACACAACTGTATTTGAGATCCCCGAGCGCAACTGGCAGTGATGAAATCAGGGGCCATACACATGAGGAAAAATGAAACAGGCGCAGCCACTGTCGAACTCATCATAGGCTGCTTGGCGGCCATACCTTTATTCTTTGGTATCTCGCTACTCGGGAAGTACGCCGATATGCGCCACAAAACCGTCGAGGCGGCTCGCTATGTCGCCTGGGAGGATGTCATATGGCAAGGCGCAAAACAGCAAAGTGACTACCAGATTGAAGCGACCGACCGACTGATGGGGCACCGAAGCGCTTCTGTTGTCGATCGCAGTGTGCTGGATCAGCAGGGCGTATCTGAAGATCCTCTGTGGCGAGACCAGTCAACCCGGACACTGATGGTCAGCGATGGCAGCACGGTTCGCGTGAACGTCAGCCAGGAAAACAATATCGGGACAACCTCGCACCGGGCCGCTACCAGGCAGATAGCATCTCAAGCAGGTTTAGACACCAACACCGTCACGCGCTATCAAGTGTCACTGCCTTCCACCAACCGACTGCGTATTCCAAAACCGGGCCAAGCCACGACGCTTTCCAGTTTTTTTGATCCCGATCATTACCTCTCTCCGAGCGTCATGAATTTTCAAGCATCCTCGGCAATTTTAACCGACACATGGCAGGCCGATAACCTGTCGAGCTATAAACAGCGTATTCGCCGTCTGACACTGGAAGATGAACTTGACCTGGCCGTTGCACTGGGAACGCAAACATTTGGCTATTTCCCCCTGTTCAAGGAAGGATTAGACGGCGCAAATCCTGATATTGTGGCCGCTCCCGAGGCTATTCTTCAGGAGTACATACCGTGAAGTGGTTGTTACTTCTTGCCTTGGCTGTAACCCCCTTTTATGCGACGGCACTGGAGCTTGATTCACCCAAGGCTCCTGCTGGCTTGCAAATGTTCTGGATCGCTGAATACATGGAATTCAACGATATTCCAATGAGTATCCGAAGCTTTAAGACAAGGGAACAAGCCAGCTCAGTCATTCCACGACTCAAAGAACACCTCGAAAACATCGGCTCAACAGTCCAAGTCACTCAAGACAACGAAGGTTGGACAACGCTGGCAACAGCCGATGAGAATCGGTTTTACAGCATTCGACTCACAAGCGGACAGACAGAAACCGAAGGCGTATACACGGTTTCCGCAAGACGCCCTGCCAAAGAGAGCGAAACACGCTTGCCTCTGGGCTTCATCCGCATCGAAAAACAGGTTTTTTTTGATGGCCCCTCTGTTCAGGAATTTACCGTACTTGGCACTCAATCGGGTCAATCTGAAGCACTGGCAGTCGTTGAGCGCATGATGACAAACGACGGCTGGAGCACCACGCGAAATTATCGCTCCACACGCTACTTTTCTCGGCAGGAAGGGCAAGAACATGCACATGCCACAGCCCAACCGGGCGAGAAGGGCATGGGAACTCTCATTCTAATCAGTAAAGAGCTCACTAAATGAAACCTCGAAAATATGCCGCTGGCAGCAGCCTGGTGGAATATATCGTGATAGCCAGCGTATTAGCCGGTTTGTTTTTTGGTTTGCCCGCCATCCGGAACATGCTTGAACAGCATCACGACCAGGCAGTGGAAACGCTATCCATCCCCAACTGACCATAATCTCAGGAAGTAATTATGAAGGGACGCTTGATTACCATTGCACTCATACTGTTCTCCATTTTGGCGGCCAGTGCGGCGGTGTACCTCTCAAATCAATACATCCAGAACACCCTCCAGGCCAAAGAAGCCGCAATTGACAAACAGTACGAGCCGATAGAGGTGGTGGTCGCCAACTTCGATCTTCGCCCTGGTGATGTCGTTTCTCCACGTACCGTTTCATTGCGCAAGGTACCGTCCGGATTTGTTCATGGCAGTGCCATTCGCAAAGCAGATTTCAGTGCAGTAAGCGGCTTTGCATTATCTGAGCCCCTTGGCAAGGGTGAAACGTTGCTGCGCTCACATATGTCTCAACGCAAGGGAGGAAAGTTTGCCGCCTTGATCGATGAAGGCAGACGCGCCGTGACACTCAACATTGACAACCTGTCATCCGCCGCGGGCATGCTTTCGCCCAATGACGAAGTGGATATCCTTTTGACAACCCAGGACAAGGATAAAAAGGAGCTGATGACAACACTGTTGCTGGACAACATCCGTGTTTTGGCAACAGGAGTGGAAACCTCCGAAAACCCTGCAGGCCAGGTGATCCAATACAACACCGTCACACTTGATCTGTCTCCTGCAGAATCATCCACGGTCACCCACGCTCGCAAAATAGGCGACATATCCTTCGTACTCAGAGGCGCCGAAGAACGCGGCCCCGGCTATGAGGGCGTGGTGTCCAAAACAACCATTCTCGGCAACAACCAGACAGTATCGACTTCAAGCATTGAAATCATTATCGGGGGTTAAGGAAAACCGTATGCAGACTCTTCTGAACATTTATCGAGTGCTTGTTTCATGTTGTCTCATCGCAATATCACCTGGCTTGTTGGCTGTTGAGAACACACAACCACCCACCCAGCAACTCACGGTGGGCGAGACCTATATCATCCCCGCCAAATCCTTGAAGCGTGTCGCTGTGGGCAACGGCGATATTCTTCAGGTTGAAGCGCTTGAAGAGGTGGGCGAAGTACTTGTTATTGCTAAAGAGCCCGGTATCTCAGATGTGATTATTTGGGATCTGAATGGTAAAAAGAAGCGCGTTCTTATCAACGTAAAAGGCTACGTTGATGGCCCTACTGAAAAGGTGGTCAACGCTCTTTTCTCCGATATCGATGGCATCGAAATACGAAAAATCGACAACAGTTTTGTCATTGAAGGTACCGCTTCAACCGTACGCGAGCATGAGCGTATTCAGGCAATAGCCGAGGCCTACTCCAATATATACTCACTCGTTTTTCCACCTGAATTCGAACACAAGCAAACCGTACTCATCCACGCCCAGTTCCTTGAAGTCAACCGTAACGCACTGGAAGAGATCGGTATCAACTGGTCAGACGCCATCAATGGGCCGGTTTTTTCATTCCTGGACGACTACTCAACAAACAACTACTTCCGCGGAACCGGCTTACCGGGTAACGCGATTCTCAACCCCGCTCTTTCTGACCTGCCCAACGCCATCTCCGGCTCACAACAATACTTTGGCTGGTCGACTTCGCTGACGTCCGCCATCAACCTGTTGAAAACCAATGGTGACGCCAAATTACTGGCAGAGCCAACGCTCTCCTGCATCAGTGGCGGCAGCGCTGACTTCCTGGCGGGCGGTGAAGTCCCTATCCCTGTTTCAGGTAACGATGGTGAAGTCACTGTCATATTCAAAGAATTCGGCATCAGCCTTAACATTCAACCACTTGTGGATGAGTCCGGTTATATCCAAACAGAAGTCGCGATAGAAGTCAGCGCGGTGGATGAGAGCGTCAGTGTTTTAGGTATTCCCGGCTTCGCCTCACGCAAGGCCTCCACCGAAATGCATGCGGAAAGCGGCCAAACCATCGTACTGGCCGGGCTGTTCAGCCAAGAAGGCTCAAAGTCTGTCGATAAGGTTCCTGGTCTTGGTGACCTGCCCATCGTGGGAGAACTGTTCAAGTCCCGTGCGTTCCGTAATAACGAATCCGAACTCATTGTGCTGGTCACACCGCGCATCGTTGATAACCAGGCCGAGAGCGAAAAAGGAATGAAGCTCTTCGAGCGTCTGCAGCAGGAATCAGACGATGCTCTCAAATTCAGCATCATGGATTAAGCAATGTTTACGTTAGAAATAAACTCAGCCTCAGAGTCGCCTCAACGACGGGAACTGGACCCGGGTGTGTACAAGATAGGCCGATCTATCTGGTCTGATATCCGCATCAAGTCGGGTACATTACTCAAGCACCACATGACACTCGCCGTACAGGAAGACGGATTCAAGCTGATCGCGTTCGGTGAATTAGAAGTCAATGGGCGTCCGGCTCAAAGCCTGATTACTCCCAAATCCGGTACCCGTTGCCGCGTGGGAGACGTAGAGCTGGTCTTCATTCACCCCTACAAGACTGCGGAAGAGCTTCTGGACGAGTCTGATAGCCGCTACGAAGAAAGCCGGGCTCAGGTCCAACCGGAAAAGCCCAAAGAGGATAGAGAGATACCGGCGACAATATCACCTGTAGCCCCTACGGTCAGCCCCAGTGCTCAAGATATAAAAGACTCTCAAGCGTGGATTGCGACCAAGAAGGCACTGCAAAAAGCGATCCTGGAAAAAATGGACCTGTATAAACGTGGCATCATCGACGGATTGAACGATGAAGACTTGCGTGCCGAGGCCACCGATACTGCTCAGTCCATCCTGGCCAGCCAGCATATCGAAGTACCCGCACATCTGAACAAGCGTCTTCTGATTCAGGAAACCGTAGCTGAATCCATTGGTTTGGGGCCGCTTGAACCACTGTTGGCTGACAACACCGTCAGTGAAGTCATGATTAATGGCCCAGACCAGATCTACCTGGAGCGCAATGGCAAAATCGAGCGCTCCTCCACCCGCTTTACCGGCAACAGCTCTCTACTGAGCGTGATTGAACGCATTGTCTCGCCGTTGGGGCGTCGTATCGATGAAGGATCGCCCATGGTAGATGCCCGTCTAAAGGACGGCTCTCGCGTGAATGCAATTATTCCACCGCTGTCACTGATCGGCCCGGTTGTCACCATCCGGAAATTTTCCGCTGAAAAGTACAACCTGGACAAACTCGTCGGTTTTGGCTCCCTCAGCCCCGAAATGGCGCGCTTCCTGGAAATTTGTGTACGCCATCGCAAAAACATCGTCGTCTGTGGCGGCACCGGCTCAGGTAAAACGACTTTCCTTAACGCCCTGTCAGACTGCATTCCCCACTTCGAACGCATCATTACCATCGAAGACGCCGCGGAACTGCAGCTGGCACAGGAACACGTTATTTCACTGGAAAGTCGACCCGCCAACGTAGAAAAAACTGGAGAAGTCACCATCCGCGATCTGGTAAAGAACTCTCTCCGAATGCGCCCTGATCGCATCATCGTTGGCGAGTGTCGCGGAGCTGAAGCCCTCGACATGCTTCAAGCCATGAACACCGGCCACGAAGGCTCCATGACCACGGCACACTCCAACTCACCACGAGACCTGCTGTCACGGCTTGAAGTCATGGTGCTGATGAGTGGCATGGACTTGCCGGTTCGCGTCATACGCGAGCAGATCGCCTCGGCGGTAGACATTATCGTGCATCAGTCCCGCTTTTCAGACGGACGCCGTCGCGTCACATCCATCGTGGAAGTCGATGGCATGGAAGAAGATGTCGTACTAATGCAAAAGCTGTTCGAGTTCCGCCAAAGCAGTATTGATGCAGACGGTCGCCTTCATGGCGAATTCAAAAGTTTGGGTATTGCTCCACGTTTTTATACCGAGCTTCAAGAGGCCGGTGTCGAACTGGACCGCTCAATATTCATGTCCACAGCCAACGAAACCAGCACCTGCTGAGAGCCACCAGATTCAGGGATGAAACCATATGGGCAACATGATCAGGACGCTTACACACCGTATCCGTGAACGCGGGGCCGCCGCCGTTGAATCGCTGATCGCGCTGCCCATTGTCATCATACTGATGATGGGCGCAGCCGAGTGGGCCCGCGTCTACGAAGCCAAGACAACTCTCGACCATGCTGCCGTTCAGGGTGCTCGGGCCGGTGCCGTCGATCACGCCCAACCGTCTGCCATCCAACAGGGCATTGCACGGGGCATGTTACCCTTCTACGCCCCGCGGTCCGGTAACCTTATCCAGACACAGGCTGAACTGGTCGCCACACTCGGCACTCAGTCGCGCCTGCGTATCCTCAACCCCACGCCAGAAACCTTCGACGACTTCGGCCTGACTGAAAACGGCCGTCGCGTACTGCCCAACAGTGACCTGAAAAACCGCAGTACCGCTATCGGCGCCAGCAGTGGTCTGAATATCCAGGATGCCAACCTGCTCAAGGTGGAGACCACTTGGGGCGTCGAGCTGCGCATGCCGTTCATCCGCCAGGTGATCAGCTTTATCGGCCAGGGCACAACCACACCCGGCAGCTTTGAACACCAGCTGTACCGCAACGGAATGATCCCGGTCAGTGCCACCACGCTGGTGCGCATGCAGAGCGAGGCCTGGGAGAACAGCCTGATGGTCTCCATTGCTGACCAGGGCACCGAGCGTACACAGGGTGGGCCACAAGAACAGCTGGCCACCGGCGGAACGTCAACCCCCTGGGGCGGCCAAACAGGCTACGACGGCAGCCTGGCCTCCAGTTATGTACCCGATCATCTCGGCAACGGCTCTGACTTTGCGCACCCCGACTGGGCCGATGGCCATGGCCAGGGTGGAACAGGTTCGGATCTTGATACCGGTGACACCGAAGGCAACAGCGATACTCCTCCTTCGGATACCGGCAACGAAGACAGCAACCCACCAGGCACCGATACACCCAAAGGGCCTGAGTGCCAAACCACCTGGGATGATCCCAAGTATCAGGTGGAAGAGTGCGACAGCTGGTATTGCAGGGGCATCGGTGAGACGTTCCATAACCTGGCTCAGGGCGTCAAAGTCGCCATCCACGTTCTCGGTGACTTCATCGAAGGCCTGATTGATGGCCTCGGTGACCAGGTCAAAGATCTGCTGGAGATCCTTGAAGATCCCTCCGTGCTGCTGGACGTCGCCAAGGCTTTCGCCACCGACCCCATCGGCACCATGGAAGAGCTGATCGGATCGGTACTCGACGATGTCGAGACCGTGATGCAGTGCGGTCCCTACGACATCGGCCGCATCCTGGGGCAGCACATCAACCCAGCCGTCGCGCTCAAGGTCGTGGGCAAGCTGGCCAAGCTCAGCGGCAACGACAGCCTCGCCCGGTATGCCGACGATCTGGAGCACGATATCGAGTGTGCCAGTTTCCCGGCCGGTACCCTGATCTGGACGCCCACAGGCCCTGTGCCCATTGAGCAGCTCAGCGTGGGCGACCGGGTTGAGTCTCGCAACACCTCAGGCTTTACTGATGCTGCTCAGCCGATCATTCAGGAGCTCAGCCGCACCGCCCCCGGCTACCAGCGCATCGATACCGAGTTCGGCACCCTTACCGCCACCCCGGAACATCCCTTCTGGGTACAGGGCAAGGGCTGGACAGAAGCCAAGGACCTGGAGTGGGAAGACCCCATCGCCACCCTGGAAGGCGATGTGGTGGCCTATGGCAACACCTACGTTGAAGAGCCCACCCAGGTATACAACTTCAGCGTTGCCAATACGCCGAACTACTTTGCCGGTGAGGCGAAGGCCTGGGTGCATAATGCAAGCTGTGAGATACTAAAAGCAGCAAATATGTCAGAATTTTTTGAGCAAAAATTCGGAAGTACACTAAAAGATATATCACAGAAAACAAGTAAAGTGGTTAAAGGAGCAACCGTTTATCAGATTAAAGGGAAAACAAATAATCCCTATTTAAAAAAAGGTGATCAGTTTTATTTAGATACTCAGCATTATGATCACATTGAGGTATTTGATAAAAGAGGTAAGGTCAAAGCGGTATTGAATTTGGATGGAACTTTGAATTCAAAAAAGACAGATAAAGCAATAAGTGAAGGCCGCAGAATTCCATAGAAAGGATATTTTATGCATGAAGAACTATCAAAGACATTAGATATAATCCTAAATCTTAATAATGCATGCGCAAAAAAAATAATCACTCAGGAAGAAATAAATGAACAGAAAGATAATCTTGAAGATTACAAAATAATGTTTTTTGAAATTGAGAATATCCTTTCAAAAATAGAAAGAGATGACTTAGATTCAGTAGATGATACTGTTGAAGCACTTGTACAGCTTCATTTGAAATATTCAGACTATATATGGCATATAGACCAAATGCACGAATTAGTTAAGAA
>NZ_FNRJ01000001.1 GCF_900107855.1 Marinobacterium iners DSM 11526
ATGCGGCCACTCCTTAGAAGATGAAGCTAACAGTGCGCAAGAAGCCGTCCGCATGCAGCAGTTTCACGACCTTTTGCTCCAGTTTGAAACCGTCCGCGCTCGGTTTCAGGCTGTACTCCACGTTGGCCGGGTAGGTCACCAGCTTGCCATGGCGCAGCTCGTTCAGTGTCATGGCGCAGCGTGCAATGACCAGATCATCACCTGCTTCAAGCACACGTACACGGGACATCATGCGCACGGTATCGCCAACCGAGATGGCAGAAACAGACTCACCGTTTTCCAGACGCGCCACGCGCATGCGCCGCATGTCAGCATCGTCCATCGCCAGGTTCAGCGTGTTCAGATAATCCGTTTCATTCAGATCAGCCGGCACGATATAGAGGCCTGATTCGGTCCACAGTGAAAGCCATTCCTGATAGCCCTTGTGGTCCAGCAGATCCGCTTCATAACCAATGAATTCGATCACCTGCGCCAGCAGTTGGGTATTGGATTTCATCACTTATTTCTCCTCTCCAGCAGCCATCATTTTCTTATACTGGCGATAGGCACCGCGCATGCCGGTTTCGGAACAGACCGATCCAGCCACATTACCGTCTTTGGACTGGTGCAGGTTGTTCATGCCGCGGTTGACCAGAATCCAGCCATCATTGCCTGCCATGGAG
Source organism: Marinobacterium iners DSM 11526 (assembly GCF_900107855.1). Classification (GTDB taxonomy): domain Bacteria; phylum Pseudomonadota; class Gammaproteobacteria; order Pseudomonadales; family Balneatricaceae; genus Marinobacterium; species Marinobacterium iners. The sequence goes on from NZ_FNRJ01000001.1 coordinate 663, forward strand.
CCTTTCTGGACCCGTTCCCAGGCTTCACCATCATCCGGCGTGCCGAAGCCCATCGGCCCCTGGAAGTGCTCGTGCAGACGCATGCGCTTGCGGTTAAATGGAGCCGGGGCGCCTTCACCGCCCAACGCTACGTGCTGAATCTCGGTCTCACCTACGCTGACCGGCCGCAACACTCGGAAAAACGCCATGGAGCAGGAGACATTCGGGAACAGGTTGAGGTTGAAACCAGTGCCGTGGGCAGCACGGACCAGTTTCTTCACTTCGTCTTCCGTTTTGCCTTCATTGCGCAACTCCTGCGCCAGCTTTTCGAAGCGGGCCGGAATCGGCTGATCCAGATCCTCTTCCAGATCCACCAACTGCGGAATCATCACCATTACGCTGTGGCCGTTACCCAGGTCTTCGACAAACCCATCGCCATCGAGGAAGTCGAAAATGTCAGCCGTCGCATCATCCAGCGAGGTCAGGAACGACTTGTGAATGATCGGGAAATGGTAGGCATCGGTCGTGTTTTCCAGCTGGATTTTCCAGTTGCCCGGGAAATTGAAACGATGCTCGCCCAGTACCTTGACCGGATACCCACCGCCCTGCTTCATGAACAGGTCGATCCACTTTTTCGCACCACCGAGGAAGTCTTCCAGTGGCTCGATGTCATCTCTAAAAGTAGCAAATACCATGCCCTGATAGGTTTCCACCCGCAGGCTTTCCAGCGGCAGCTCATTCTTGTCGAACACGCCGTCGTACTCTTCCGGCTTGGGCAACGCGCGCAGGCTACCGTCAAGACCATAGCCCCAGCCGTGATAGGGGCAGGTGAACGCCTTGGTTTTGCCCTTGCGTGCTTCGCACACGGTGGCGCCACGGTGGCGGCAGCGGTTCTGCAGTACATGCAAATTCATCTTGCGGTCGCGGCTCAGGATAACCGGCTGACGACCGATGTATGAGGTCTTGAAACTGCCCGCCTCAGGTACTTCGCTCGCGTGGCCAACAAAGACCCAGGTGTTGTTGAACACCTTGTCCAGCTCTTCTTCGAAGATGGCCGGATCAGAGTAAAGATCCTTGTGTACCCGGCCCTCTTCTACCATTTCAGCCGCTTTCAGGCTGATGTTTTGCATATCGATCAGTTCACTCATGGTCTTGCTCTCTTTATTCGTTGCCTTGCTGGCGCTGCCGCCGAGCACTTATTCTTCAGGGACCGGCAGTGGCTGGGGGTTGTCCCAGGGGGTCTGCACGGGCCGATTGAATCGACTGGTGGTACAGAAATGAGCGATCTTCCAGCGCCCGTCTTCCCGGCGAAAACGCACGTTCAACAGTGCACTGCTGAGCTGTGAGCGACCATCGGTAAAGGTAGCGGTCTGCAGCAGCACCCAGGTGCCTTCCGCTTCGGTTTCGCTCTGCACATTCACCTTTTCAGAGGTCAGAAAATGTACGTTCAGAGCAAAGTGCGCCGGCGGCAGGGTGTATTTCACGAACATGTCCCTGATCGCTTCACGTCCTTCACGGCGGCCAAAAGTAGCAGCGTAGCGCTTGCCCCTGCCTTCCCAGATGGCATCCCTAGTGAATAAATCAATAAGAGGTTCAATATCAACTCCCTCATCTAGATAATCACAAAGTGACATGTAGCGATGCATTACTTCAGCAACATCACGCCCTGACTCTAGTTGTATCAACCTTGATACAACTTCGCTCATCTCAAAATCCATTATATCCTCTCAAAAAAAGAAGAAAGTTTGATTTTTTTATTTTGAAAATAAGCCATTTTTATAACCTCGTGAGGTATTGATTAATTTCATTACTGAAGCAAAATAGAAGGCAATAACTCCACGATAGATGGATACATAAAAATAAGCACTATAACTCCCACTTCTATTGCAACGTATGGAATAACAGCCTTATATATATTTTTAATATTCTCAGTTGGAACAACACCTTGCATAACAAAAAGAAGAAGACCAAATGGTGGTGTACAAAGCCCGACTTCTAAAACAATTAAAGTCATAACACCAAACCATACGGGATCTGCTCCTAAAATTGTGACTATTGGAATAAAGATGGGTAAAGTTAACATCATAATACTGACCTGATCCATAAAAAAACCAAGTACCAGCATAACCAAGAGCATCAGAATCAAAATATATGATGCTTCCATTCCTGAACCCGCTACTAAGGCAGACAACTTTTGAGTAGCGCCAGAAAAACCAAGTATTTGTGAAAAGCTTGATGATGCGCATATAACAAAAAGAATCATTGAAGAAAATATCAATGTTTCTTTTACAGACTTATAAAAACCACGCGCTGTAAATTTTTTATAAATAACCGTCATAATAAGACTTGCAACACAACCAAGCGCCGCAGACTCTGTAGGAGTTGCAATCCCCCCAATCATACTTCCAACAACAACAGCAAAAATAGCAATAAGAGGTGCAACATGTACAATAAAAGGTTTTATTCGCTCCCCAAAGCTGACAATTTCAATTTCATATGCTGGTGCTACTTTTTCATTCAATTTACATCTAACAAAAACATATGTAAAAAACAAAAAACAGATTATTAAAGCAGGTATGATTGATGCTATAAGAAGACTGTTTATGGATATTTTACCCATACTTCCCAAAAGCACAGCCAATGCTGATGGCGGTATCAGCATAGCTATTCCACCAACCGCCATAATTGGACCCATTGATATACTTGGCGAGTATCCTCTTGCCTTCATTTCGGGCATTAAAGTCTTACCTAGAATCGCTGTATTTGCCATTGTTGAGCCTGACAGCGATGAGAATATAGTACCTCCTATTATCGCAACCACTGATAATCTACCAGGTGTTTTAGCTAGTAATTTATCAATTGAATCTATAGCTTTTTTGGCAACGCCTGATTGCAATAATATCTCACCCATTAGAACAAACAGCACAATCGGCACCAACGAGAAATTTGCAACCGAAGACTGCATATTTCTTACCATTTGCTGTATCCCAATATCTCCTCCCATTATAAAAAACGAACCTAATATATTCATTGTCAAAAATGAGAATACAACAGGCACACCTGCCAAAAGCAAAAAAATTACACCCAAAAACATACATGATAAAACATAATACCATTCCATAATCAAACCTCAGACGTCGATATTCTATTAACCATTTTAACTACTGATTCGCTGACCAACATCAACATTGAAAAAGGAATAATCCAATTTATATACCACTCAGGAAATGTAAGCATTTTAAATACATACCTATCTCTATTTATTGACTCTATTAGAGAGCTGGTGCTGTAATAAAAAACAATAGACCCCAATAATAAAACCAAAAAATCAATGAAATATGAGTGCTTAACCTTGAAATCATCACTTCTATTCAAAATCAAAATATCAACTTTGAGGTTACAATCCTTTTTATATACCCATGGAGCACAGAGCAATGCAATTGCAAGCAATGAATATTCTGATAGCTCAACTACCCCCACAAATAGTGAAACACCAAATGACCTGAGCATGACATCTAAAGGTATTATAAATGTCAAATAACACACCAATATACATGACAGATAAAACCCAGAATTAACCAAAAAAGTTTGGATTCTTAAAAACTTACACATTTTAAGGCTCCTTTTATTTTTTTTATTAACAAAACCAATCTCCTTTTCTAGAATGATTTTAAAGATTTATATCAATCGAAATAAATTTAATATCCGGTTTTCCTTGACACATATCAAGACATGTAAGAATATTTATACAACTTATATGCATCGTTAACAAATAAATATAATTTATAGTGATTATAAACATGGCGAATGAAAACTTTGATTTCAATCTTATAAAAGTATTTTGCTCCATTTACGAAACACAAAGCCTTACTGAAACCGCTGATGCCCTTTCAATTACACAGCCGGCCGTAAGCTATGCATTAAAAAAACTACGTGATAGTTACAATGACCCACTCTTTATACGAGCAGAAGGAAAAATGATAGCCACCTCTCTCGCTAATAAAATCGCTCCTACTCTAAAAAACTCCAAAGAAATGATACAAAAGTCTTTCTACGGAGTTTATGATTTTGACCCACGCTTATCATCCAGGGTTTTTAAATTTTCCATGTCGGATGTTTCTCAAATTTTTTTTCTACCTCCCATTTGCTTGACATTAGAGAAATACTCCCCTCGAATTTCCATAGAAACCTTACAAATAGAACAAAATAATATTGAATTGAATTTACATAAGGGTGAGCTAGACTTTGCAATAGGTAATCTTGCAAACCAAGAGGAAAAATTCAAAAATATATTAATTGATAAAATATTTGAAGATCGTTTTGTTTGTATGGTCAGAGAAGACCATCCTGCAGGCGTAGATGAATCGAATAATTTCGATCTAGGGAGAATTAAAATATTAAGCGTAAGAAATAATATCACCGACCATTGTAATCAAATAAAAAAAATGAGTAGTGAGCTCCACAAAAATATCACACTAGTTGTTCCAAATTATGCAGCCACCCCCATCATAGTCAGTAAATCTGATTACGGTGTAATAATTCCATTATCCATAGCCAAAATATATAATCACGATAATCAATTCGAGATATATGAAATTGATTATCCAAATAACAGTATAGATGTTAATTTATACTCTCATGTTTCTTATCAAGAAGATCCATCTATAAAGTGGATGAGAAACTTGATTTTGAAAAACTTTCATCATCATAACGTCTAAAATGACGGGCATATAAAATATGCCCGTCATTTTAGTATCTATTACTGAATGTCCATTAACAATTTAAGCTCGGATGCAAACTTTGAATTTCTTGTCAGCTCATCCCAGTATACTTTACGTGCCAGTACGGGAAGCTCGCTACCTAAATCAATACTCTTAATTCCCAAGGAATCTTGATTAGCATATTCTTTTCTTTCAGCCTCCAAAAGCTCAACGTTTATTTTTTCTTCAAACTCTACAGCTGCTTCTCTCAGTAACTTCAACTCGTCATTTGTGAATTTTTCTTTTGCCTTATTTGAAAGAAAAACATTGAAGATTATATTATAGAATTTTGGGTCTACTCGATATTTTGTCATCGTATCCCAGCCCATATCAGACAGCCCAAGACTACTCCATGAATAACCGTCCACCATATTCCGTTCTAATGCAGTAAATACTTCCGGAATTGGTATATTAATAGGCTGTGTTTTAAGCGCTTTGAGGAGAGGTTGTTGTAATACCGCTGTTCTGATTCTCAAACCTTTCAGGTCATTTATGTCTTTAATTTCGTTCGAAAGAAATATATGAAAACCCAGTCCTTCAGCATATGTTGCGAGTAGTTCTGCATCAAACCTATTATCAAAAACTTCTTTTAGTTTAGCATACGCACCGTTTTTTCTTTGATCATCAACGCTAACATTTGAAATTTCCTGGACATTCGCCTCTGGAAATTCACTTCTATATGCACCTGGAAAAGTAGATAGAATATCTATCATCCCAATTCTTAAAGCCTGCATTTGCTCCTGTGCTGGAATAGATTCAGGACCAACAACTCTAATTCTTAATTCACCTTCGCTTTTTTCACTTACTATTTCTGCATATCTTTTAAACGCATTTCCCCATACTGTATCTACAGGAACAGGTACTGCCGCTGTTAATGTTTTTTCCGCATTAGCTGCTGTAGCAGTTAATACCAGCATACAACTTATAAAACCACTAACGATTTTATGTTTGAATTTTTTACTCAGCATAGTTCTTACCTTTTATAAATCCAATTTAATAATTTTATTTTTCGAGCAATTTCTGAGTCTTATGTATATCACTACAGCAGCACTAAACAAAATAACAGATACTTATACTCAATATAACATATATTTATTAATGAAGATGATCACGTCAGACATTGCTTCCTCTCAGGCTCCAGGGAAATGGGACGGAATCCCCCTGTTACGGCATTTGTGTGCCAGATTGGTAGATGGAAAAGCCCATCACAAAGGAAGAGGCATCTACCCGTTTTCCTAGACGTTTTTAAAAGGCAAAAAGCTTTAAACCCTGTTTGGCGACTCTATTAAAGATTAGAAAATTATAGAATTCGCTCGATGTAATTCAAAATATACAGCAAGCCTCGTCTAATGTTCGGTATTGGCGATGATAAATACGCTCACGTTTGAACACCTGAAGATGGACTTACCTCTGCCTCAGGTGGAGACTTGATCAAAAGCCTCCGTCCTGACCCCGCAAGTACGAATGTCATCGTACTCGATTATAAAAACCCTATGTAATCGAACACTTCTGTACATACGTGCAAGGTCACGGGTTTTGTGAATCCTCTTCTTGATACGCTCCTCTTTTTCAAGCTACTCAAGATCGATTCAGCAACAGCATCAGCGCCTTGGGTTGACGTTGTCACACCACCATAGGAAGCGCATCATTGACGAGGAACGACGCAATGTCGCCTTCATACCACCCCTTCGGGCGTGAGAACACGGTCAACAACCGCCACCAGATATAATCAACCCTGCGATGAGCGGATATAGGTAAGGCCTTCGCTGAAGAAGATAGTCTCTCTACCTCCGCCAGGAGTTCCGGCGAGAACTCGTGGTCTGCCCCGGTCAAATCCATGTCCAGCGGTGATTCTTTCTTCCACCCAAGTCTTTTGAGCCTATCGGCTGTTTCCCGATCCGCGTCGAAGTGCGCCATTGGCCTTCCCTTCCTGATGATGAACATAAGCTGGGTGTAGTGGTCAACTAATTCCGGACATGGTTTTAAGTTTCTCTTCCGCTGCCTGAGGGCTGATACCGCCATTGGCACGGTGAGGCCGTTGCTGGTTGTAGTAGCCCATCAGATACTGACCAATATCCACTTTGGCCTCGGGCAATGAGCGGTAGCCAGTTTCTGGTACCCATTCCGTTTTCAGGCTTCGGAACAATCGCTCCATCGGGGAGTTATCCCAGCAATTCCCTCGGCGGCTCATGCTTTGCACCATTCGATAGCGCCAGATCCGTTGGCGGAACTTCAGACTGGTGTATTGGCAACCTTGATCGGAGTGGAACAGCACACCCTCGGGCCGTCCTCGCCGTTGCCAGGCATCATCCAGGGCCTTTGTGACCAGTTCTTTGTCAGCCGAGTTTGAGACTGCCCAGCCAATAACTCTGCGGGCGTAAAGATCCAGCACAACAGCCAGATATGACCAGCGAGCCCCTGTCCAGATATAGGTTATATCACCACACCAGACCTAGTTGGGTTGCTGGACATCAAATTCACGATTCAGTCGATTGGGGATGTCCACATGTTCTACCGTCGCTTTCTTGTACTTATGAGGCCCCGGTTGCTTACAGATCAGGCCGGATTCTTTCATCAGGCGGCGTATCAGATAGCGCCCGGCTTCAATACCCTCTGACGCCAGTAGATCACGGATACCACGACTTCCCAGCCCACTACGACTTAACTTGAAAGCGCGGTTCACGTGCGCTTTCAGCTCCAGCCTCCGTCTGGTTAATTCTGCGCGTACCGCGGCGATAGTCATAATAACTGGATCGTTTAATGCCAAATGCCTGACAGACCATCTTGATGGGCTTGAACTCTCTCAAACGGTCTATCAGCGCATACGTTTGAACTCGTCTGACATCAAGAGAGCGGAAGCCTTTTTTAATATGTCCTTTTCTTGCTCCAGTCGTTTAACCTGGGCTTCTAATTCCTGAATACGCTTCTGCTCTGGTGTCATGGCTTTGCTGGCGGGCGTTTCACCACCTCGCTCTGCACGAAGTTGGTCTACCCAGCGCCTCAGCGCTGTTTCGCCTACATCAAGCGCACGACAAGCTTCTGATATGGAATACCCCTGATCAAGGACGAGGCTCGCAGCTTCAAGTTTGAACTCAGGGGTAAAGGAACGACGTTGTCTTTTCATTGAACACCTCTTGGGTGGCAAGGGTACCACCTATCTGCGTGTCCGGAATCATTAGACCACTACAATGGCTGCCTACAGCCTGTTTCAACGCTCCGCCCTCAGCAGCGCCGCTTTCAGTGGTCGTTAACCTGAGTCGACTTGGTGCCGACCGAGGCCAGTACTGCCCTCTCCATGGCATCCTGTCGATATCCAACGGGTAGCAGGCTCAGCCGCCGGTCATGTTCATGAATCGCAAAATTTGTGGCTCGTCATCGAGCCGAAATTCGTGTCGCTCGGGTTTCAGCGCCATCGCCTGGATGATGTACTGCTGCAGATCCTCGGGCGCACGCGCAGGATCACGCAGCACTTGTCGCAAGTCGACACTGTGTTCATGCCCCAGGCAGAGCAGCAAACGCCCTTCGGCGGTGACACGCACCCGATTGCAGTCGCCACAGAAGTTGCGGCTGTGTGGCGAAATGAAGCCGATGCGGCTGTCACTGTCGGCCATGCGGAAGTAACGCGAAGGCCCGCCGGTCCGTTCGGTAGAGGGCAACAGCGGAAAACACGACGCAATGCGCGCGCGCAACTGCTCACTGGAGCAGAACTGCTCGGCACGGTCGTGCTCGCTGATCTGGCCCAGCGGCATCTCCTCGATAAAACTGATATCCAGCCCCCGCTCACGGGCGAACTCGACCAGCGCCAATACCTCGTCGTCATTGCGACCGCGGAGAATGACGCTGTTGAGCTTGATGCGCCGGATGCCGGCTTCGCGGGCCGCATCGATACCGCGCAACACTTGATTCAGGTCACCGGTACGGGTCAGTCGCTGGAAGCGATCGGCCTGCAGACTATCGAGGCTGATGTTGATGCGATCCACACCCGCCTCGGCCAGCGAACCAGCCAGTTTCTCCAGCTGGGAACCGTTAGCCCGGATGTTGCAGCACAAACAAGAGAGGCGACTTATTTTTTTGTTATAATTCAAGTGCTTACGTCGAATATAACAACCAAATCGCCCATGACAGATTGTAACCCGACTCTACCCTTATTGCCACGCTGCAAAAGCCGTCAAATCGAGACCAGTTTTGAAGATGGCAACATCACCTCGGATGCCGGCGTCATGCTGCTGCGGCAACTCGACTGCAACCTCGCCTTGACTCGTTCAATTACCCGCCGCATTAAGGATCCGCGCTGTACGCACCAGCTTGAAACGATGCTGCACCAGCGTCTCTTTGGTCTGGCGCTGGGCTATGAAGATTTGAATGATCATCAGCATTTGCGACAGGACTTGGTGCTTCAGACCGCCGTTGGGACCGATCAGACATTGGCCAGCCAGTCGACGCTGTGCCGCTTTGAACTCAATGCCGATCGCCACTGGGCACTGGCGATCCACGAGGAACTGGTCGAGCAATTCATCCGCTCCTATCGCAAGCCGCCAAAGCGCTTGATACTCGATTTCGATGCCACGGATGACAGTGTCCACGGGCAGCAAGTGAGGCGGCACTTCCATGGTCACTACGATGGGTACTGCTTCCTTCCGCTGCATGTGTTCTGTGGTCAAAAGCTGCTGGTCAGCTACATGCGCCCGGCCTACGAGGATGCCGCCAAGCATGCTTGGGCGATCCTGGCCTTGCTGACCAAACGGCTTCGCGCCGAATGGCCGGATGTTCAGATTATCTTTCGCGGCGACGGCGGCTTCTGTCGGCCCCGGCTACTACGCTGGTGTGAGCGCCGCAAAGTCGGCTACATCGTCGGCATCGCCAAGGAAAAACTGGCGCTGCACCGTCGTTACGAGGCGGCTATCCGGTTCCGTGACACCCGTGTTAACCAGCGCCTGTTCACCAATTTTGAGTATGCGGCGAAGAGTTGGAAGAAGTGCAAACGCCGCATCATCGCCAAGTGCGAGTTCTCCCACCAGGGACCGAACAACCGCTATATCGTGACCAATCTAACTGGCACTCCAAAGTGGCTATATGACCGGCGCTACTGCCTGCGGGGCGAGATGGAAAACCGGATCAAGGAACAGAAGTGGCTGTTCTCCGACCGTACGAGCTGTCACGAGTGGTGGCCCAATCAGTTCCGCCTGCTGCTGTCAGGGCTGGCCTACCCCTATGTGTTGCTGGAACGACTCCGCAGTGGTTAATCTGCGCGGCACGCGCTACGTGCGCGCGCAGGTCACAACCCTGCGGCTACGCCTGCTGAAAATTGGCGCGGTCGTCACACGGAACACCCGGCGTATCCGGATCATGATGAGCAGCCACTATCCCGACCAAGTTCTGTACGCCAAGGTGATGCGCAAACTGTTGTCCGGATAGCAACGGCGGTGCTGTCCCCGGCACGGTATAAACAATGGGGTTTGGGGAAGCTGCGCCTGAAACACTGCCACTGATCGTTTATCGATCACTTTTTCATGCGACGAACAGCGTGACTCTTATTGGTGGCCTGATCTGGGGCAGCCTCAGGCACCTGATGCAATATGCGGGCTAGTGCCCGTGCACCAGAAATCACCATCACTCGACGTGTCCGAAGTAGCGGGGTAGAACCCTCGATATCGAAGCGATCACCCTCCCCAAAATGCCGAAAGCCTTTACTTAACTGCAAGGCGTAAGGGCGGTTTCACTTGGACCGGCAATTTCCTATTGACACTGTCACGTTTACCGAAGGGCGGCAGCATCTACTATTCACAAGGCTGCAGCGACCACGGCGTGACCTACACTCATGTAGCAGGCCGGCTGCTGGCCCAATCCCTGGCCGGTCAGGTCGAACGCTTCGATGCCTTCAACCAGCTTCCACTCTGGAGATCGCCTGTTCCGATCACCACATGGGTGCCTAGTAGTACAATATGCATGACAGGCTGGGGGATCTCGCAGTGCCAACACCGTGAAGAACGAGCAGGCTACCCGATGACATTTTTGCGGTCGAGAGAGAAACTCTGATCCTGTATGCTGGCCTTGGATACAAGTAGGCATCAAAGGACTTTTTCATTGGATACAACACTTGTCGGCAAAACCCTTCCGGGTCTGCACTGCTTCGCATGCGCAGCACAGCATCTGAGTTTTACCAAGGCTGGTGAAGCCATGAACTTGTCTCAAAGTGCCGTCAGCCACCGCATACGAAAACTTGAAGAACAACTCGGATTCTTTCTCTTCAAACGTCTCACGCGCCAACTCGTATTAACCGAGGAAGGAAAACGCCTTTATTCTGTTATCCAGTCATCCCTGGACGATATATCGGCCGAAATCCACTCTCTGCAAAATCAGGAGGTGGGCGGCACGCTACACATTACGTCGACCCCCTCTTTCAGCAGCTGCTGGCTGACGCCGCGTTTGTCTGACTTTGCTGAACAATATCCAAACATTTTTCTTCACTTGCGTACCCGAAACGACCGCGTCAATTTCAGTGCCGAAAGCGTGGATCTTGCTATCTACTATGGCAAAAGTGAACATCCAGGATTAGTGGTAACCCCGTTCATGGATGAGAAAGTGCTGCCGGTCTGCTCCAGAGATTACGCCGATCGTAAAAGCCTCTGGGGAGCCCCCCAGGCACTGGCCTCCTGCACTCTGCTGCATGATGCCCAGCCCTGGCCCAACGCCCAGTATTTTTCGGAGTGGAAAAGCTGGCTTGATTTTGCAGGCCTGAATGATATCGATTATGAAGGCGGGCACAGTTTTGATCGCGCAGAACTTGCATCAGCTTGGGCAATGCAGGGTGGCGGTGTTGCCATGGGCAGACTTAGACTGGTTCAGGATCAGCTTGAATCGGGTGAATTAGTAGCCCCCTTTGAGATGGATTGCACAGCATCCCAGTCCTATTACCTAGTGTCCACACAAGAGCGCAGCCAAACGACCCGCGTAGCCGCACTCTGTGAATGGCTACTCCAGCAAGCTCAGCAGCAGGCCTGAAGCTTCAGGACGCTGCCACCATCGAGCTAAGGGTGTTAACGCCCTAGCGTCCGTTTAATCACGCGCCCCGGACGAATTCCCGTGCCTTCTCCGTTCTGCCATACCAACTGCCCATTCACAATGACCTGCTCGATGCCTTTCGCCTTGGAGACTGGATGCTCAAAGGTAGATGTATCAATGATACTGTCTGGATCGAAGATCGTGATATCGGCAAACATGCCCTCTTTGATCTGCCCGCGCTCTGCCAAACCAAACTGCTGGGCAGACAGGCCCGTCATTCGGTGCACACCCTCCTCTAGCGTCATTAGCTTCTGTTCACGCACATAGCGTCCCAGTACGCGAGGGAAGGTTCCCCACAGGCGGGGATGGGGATGCTTGTCTTCCGGCAACCCGTCAGAACCTATCATGGCATCCGGAGATGACATGATCCTTTTCACATCTTGTTCATCCATCATGAAATAGATCGCACCGGCGGGCTGAAGCTTTTGGATTGCTTCACTCAGGTTACAGCCCATTTTCTTGACAATGTCATTTAGATCAGTCGCCGTGAATTCCGGATGCGGATCAGACCAGGAAATGAGGGTTTTCAACGAATTGTTCACCATCGATTCTTCAAGCACGGTCGAACAGGCATCGTACGGATAGACGTCCAGAGCCAGCGCCTGATGCTCCTTCGCCTGACGAATCAGCTCTAGTGTTTGCGTGCTCTTACCAAAGTTCCGTTTACCCTGGCACTTGTGATGTGAAATCACCACGGGAGCCTGAATCTGACGGCCGATCTCAAGCGACTCTTCGATGCTTTCGATAACCTTATCGGCCTCATCACGCATATGGGTCGTATAGATACCGCCGAAGTCTTTCAGTACCTTGGCGACCTCTATCACCTCCTCAGTCGATGCACTGAACGCCGGCTCGTAAAATAAGCCGGTCGAAAGACCTATGGCGCCTTGCTCCAAACACTCTTTTAGTTTAGATCGCATCTGAGAGATTTCATCATGGGTCGCCGTTCGATGCAGGTCATCATCCCCCATCACCTCCATTCTCAAAGTGGTATGACCGACTAGAAAGGCTGAATTTATTGCTGGTTGTGCGGCATCCACCTTGGCTATAAAGGCCCCCATACTCTCTGCAACGAAACTACCCGATTTGAACACAAGTCTCAGCAACCCCGGGGGATTTCCCTTGGATGAATATGGCGCACCACTAATTCCACAGTTTCCACAAATCACTGTTGTCACACCCTGACTGAGTTTTGCTGTCATGTCAGGACGCAAGATCAAAGAGGCATCATCATGAGTATGAACATCGATGAAGCCCGGTGAAACGATTTTTTCTTGAGCATCGACATGATGTTTTGCCGTTTTTCCGTCAAGATCACCGATCGCAACAATACGCTCCTTTTTAATCCCTACATCTGCAGAAAATGCAGGTCTTCCTGTACCATCCACAACCCGGCCATTACTAATCAAAATATCAAAAACATTATCTTTTATTAACATATCAACAACCCTTGATAGCGAACAATTATTTTATTTCTATTGCCCTACCACCTTTCCCCCAAGCATTAATGTCGGTAGCCAAGTAGCTAGCGATGGTATATAGGTCGTCAACATAAGAACCGGAATACCCACATAGAAAAGGTATTTCATCATAATCGGAGCTACTGCCTGGTATGCAGTGCCTGATAGCCGTGTTCCGACAAATAGTGACATCGCAAAAGGAGGAGTAATTACGCCCAAACCAATATTAATTATAAATATAGCACCCAAGTGAACGAGATTTACATCCAACTCGATCATTAACGGTAGAACTAGTGGAACAGTAAGTATTAAAATTGGTATAGCTTCAATGAACATGCCCAGCAAAAGTAGGAATGCATTTAGGGATAGCAAAATCATTTCGGGGCTTTCAAAAAGCCCAAGCATATGATCAGCGAGTGACTGCGCAGCACCTGCACGAACAAGATAACGACTAATGATACTACCTGATGCTATCAAAAGTGCTATCAAGCCGACAGATATTGTCGTATCCAAAAGGGCTATTTTGAACCGCTTTCTATTCAGATGTTTATAAACAAATAAGCCGACAATAATGCTGTAGATCACAGCTACAGCACCCGCTTCGTTCGGTGTACAGATACCACCATAGATACCGACCAGAATGACCAGCGGACAACCCAAAGCGGGCAGGGCTTTCCAGGTGACCCTTTTGAGATGTTGAACCCGTTCACTATAGCTGAGTACCTCCTCTACCTCACTACCGGAGACTTCATCAATGTACTTCGGTGCGATGAAGTAGTTCAGTACCGCATAGCCAAATGCAAGCAAAATAGCGGGCACTACTGTCGATAAGAAAACAGCCGCTACCGACTGCTGGGCCACCAGGCAATAGATCAGTGCCGGCACGCTGGGCGGAATCAAATATCCAAGAAAACTGGAGCTGCACAGCACGGCCGTGGTGTACTCTTTCTTATAACCTAGCTTGTGTAACCTAGGAACCAGCAGAGGCACCAATGCAGACACACAAGGTACAGAGGAGCCGGTAAGCGCGCTCATAAATACGGTCGAAACAATGGCAACCAACGTCATGCCCCCCCGTATTTTTCCTACAAGAGCATGGGAAAAATCAACGATTTTATCTGCCAGGCCACCTGCCGATATAAGAGAACCGGCAAAAACAAAAAATCCAATTGACATCAACACATAACTGTTCAAAGACGAATAGAACGTGCCTATTAAAAAATTATCAGGAATACCATCGACGGAAAGGCCGATACCTGTACTTGCAATAAAAAGCCAACCTAAAGGGACGGCCAGCAACATCATGGTCAGGAACATGCCAATAGTAATAATAATTCCTATGGACATTTTAAACCTCCAGAATTAAACCCTTTGATAAAATCTAAAGTTTGCATAAGAATATGATGCAAAGTGTGAAATGCACATAGAGAAAGAGCGATGAGTACGCTTTGTCTAATCCAGCTCGTGTTAAACCATGGTACCAGAGTTCCATACTCAGGGTATTTAATTGCACTCATAAATTGTCTGTGTGCCATGGGAATAAGATATATAATTACAGAAAGCACCAGGATATTAATAAAAATCTTTGAAAGCTTAATAAATTCTGGTTTATTTTTCAGTGACATCTCCATAAAAACATCTACAGATGTATGATGCTGCTCCCGTGTCGTGATAGCGATTGAATAGATCAATGACGGGATGAAAAGATATAAAGATAAATCGCCGATCCACATTATTTCAAAGTGAAATATATATCTATTCAAAACCTGAAGCAAAACAAGAAATGAACAGAGGATAAGCATTGAAAAACAAAATAGATTTTCAAGCGTTGATATACACTTGACTAAAAATAGGTACGCCTTCATAGCTTAGACACCCTAATAGCATACTACTAAGTTAACAGAGGCCCCAAAGGGGCCTCATCAAAGCTTAATCTTTGCTGCTTGCAACCTGATTAAGTGCTTCGAGCTGACTACGAAGTTTCTTGCTCATATTCTGATTCGGATACGCTTTTTCCAGCCAGGAATCAGCTAGTTCCGCCCAGATAGCGTCAATATTTGAGGCTTCACGCAGAGCTGCGCGCTCCTCATCGGTCAAACGAACAATGGTGAAGTCGCTCATTTCTTCAAGCTGCTGGATGTAACCGGACTCCGCTTCTTTGTGTAGCTGGTTGGAGTAGTCCTGAGCTTCTGCTGCAGCACGGGACACCGCTTCTTTCAGGTTGTCCGGCAGCTCATTCCAAGCGTTCAGGTTGATAGATACGTTTTGATTGTCCCATGCAAAGTTGATGTCAGAGAAAAACGTCAATACTTCAGCATGTCGTTCGTCAACCAATGAGGGCCACATGGTCCAGTTTCCATCGATGACGCCACGGGAAAGGCCATTATAAATCTCAGACCAAGGCAGGGTTTGCAGAGTCATACCAGTGCCCTCACCCATGCCCTCCAGTGCACGGACAAAACCGATTGAACCCGACACACGGATCTTGAGATTCTTGAAGTCTTCACTCTGTCGAATCGGGCGTACGGTATTACCAATACCATAAGCACCCTGAGAGATATGCATTAATGTATGCATGCCGACCTCATTATACGCGGTTTCCAGTACATCATTCAGGGGGCCACCAACACTATAAGCCTTTTCAGCCGCATCCCAGTTTGAAATGGCCCAAGGCATCCAGTTCAATACGCCACCCGGTATGATTTTCGCGTATGGTGAAAACACTCCAATAGTTATGCTTCCATCCTGAACGCCATGAAACGTTTCTTCGTGATTACCAAGCAGGCCATTTTTATACAGCTTGATTTCAATCTCACCATTACTGTACTCTTTCACCTTATCGATAAAGTGTTCAAATACCTTATTTGCAATAGGTCGAGTCCAGGGCTGTGAAAACGTCCACTCGTACTCTGCAGCATTCACACTTGAAGACAGTCCCATCAGCACTGCAACAATGGATAAAGAACCTGCTGTTTTTTTAATGATTTTCTTAATCATATTACCCTCTATATATTTTAGTATTATTAACGCGTGGGGGCATTTTATTTATCTAAATAGTTATGACTTTTTAAAGGCTTCGACCATTTTCGTAGTAGCATAACCAATCCTTATCGGGCACCATTCGTCCCCCCGTCGCCCAAACGATATGAGTAGAATTATTCATTTTGTTAGACAAATTATGATCTTCTAGATACTCCGATTTTTGGGTTGCTCTGCAGTAACCATAGAATCCAGCAGCCGCAGACGGTTCGAGTTTTACTTTTTGAGTATCCCAAGCCATAGCCAAATATTGATAAAGCCGCAGATCATCAACAGTAACAACACCATCAATAAGTGGGCGCATGGTACGACAGACTAACCCTGAAGGCCGACTCACGGCCAACCCATCAGCGGCGGTAAGACCATCAAGTCCAAAATCCTGAGCACTGACATGTTCATCAAGACCGGTCGCTATACCCAGCAAAACCGCCGGTGCATGTGTAGGCTCCACAAAAATACAGTGCACAGCATCTCCAAAAAAGAGTTTCAAGCCGAACGTAACGCCACCGGGACCGCCACCCACACCGCAAGGTAGGTATACAAAAAGCGGATGCTCGGAATCAACCTGAACGCCCTGAGCATCAAGTTGTTTTTTAAGACGTCGGGCTGCCACCGCATAGCCCAGAAACAGATCTGCCGAATCTTCATCATCAACAAAGTAGCATTTCGGATCCTGTGCGGCTTGTTCTCGTCCTTCAATCACCGCATGCCCATAATCCGCCACATGTTCTACAACCGCCACCCCTTTGGTTCGCAGCAGATCTTTCTTCCATTGACGGGCATCTGCGGACATATGCACCGTGACCTTGAAACCTAAACTAGCACCCATAATTCCGATACTCATTCCGAGATTACCGGTAGAGCCGACAACAATAGAGTAATCACTAAAAAAAGCCTGCAACTCTTTTGAAGCAAATTTTTCGTAATTATCCTCATGAGTTAGCAGATCATTTTCCATCGCTAAATGTTCGGCATACTTCAAGACTTCATATATACCCCCCCGAGCTTTAATGGAACCAGAGATCGGCAGCTCGCTATCGAGCTTTAACATCAATCGACCCACAGACTGATAGCCTAAAGCACGCTCAATCTCTGACTGTATCAGGGAAGCATCGATCAAGGGGGACTCGATTATTCCTCCATCAATCTCAGTTTCCGGAAAAGCCTTCGCAATATATAAGGAAAATCTTTCCAGCCTTTCGGCTGCATCAATCTCTTGCTCTCGATTGAACTCAATTAAATCCCTAGCTTTTTCAAATGGAATCTTATCTTTATTAATCCAAAAGCTTTCCTTACCAGCAATAATATCAGCTTCACTGATGAAAAATTTAGCACCCTTCAAGCAGTCAATATTTTTAAAATCCACTAACAAGCTCCAAAAATATATATTTTAAAGATCTACGTATAAGAAATGTTTATATTCATTCTATGAATGCATAAAAGCAGATACAAACGTATTGTTTTCGCACGACGCATTAGTGTGATTCATGCATAGTACCCTCGATATACGGGACAAGTTAGGGTTATGACTAAAAAGCCTACGGGGCTCACATCGGAGGTCTGCGGGCAAAAAGCGACAGCAAAAGCCCAAGAGGCGGATTTCTGCTTAGGACATCTGTACTCATCTTGGGAGCGCGAGCTGAATGAGAACCTCAATGAGCTACTGCACCAATACATCCCGAAAGGTATGGATCTGCGGACAATTACTAATGAGGATGTTCACAAAGCTGAGAAACGGTTAAATCTGAGGTCTCGCAAGTGCCTCGGGTTTAGGCAGCCTGGAATCATGATTCCAGAAACATCTTCAGGGTGCATAGGCGAGTACCGCTCTTCGGAGTTGAATTCGAGGACCACTACAATAGCCACCTACAGCGTGTTTCAGCCCAGCTGCCCTCAGCAGCGCCGCTTTCAGCGAGCAGCAGACTCAGCCGCCGGTCATGTTCATGAATCGCAAAATTTGTGGCTCGTCATCGAGCCGAAATTCGTGTCGCTCGGGTTTCAGCGCCATCGCCTGGATGATGTACTGCTGCAGATCCTCGGGCGCACGCGCAGGATCACGCAGCACTTGTCGCAAGTCGACACTGTGTTCATGCCCCAGGCAGAGCAGCAAACGCCCTTCGGCGGTGACACGCACCCGATTGCAGTCGCCACAAAAGTTGCGGCTGTGTGGCGAAATGAAGCCGATGCGGCTGTCGCTGTCGGCCATGCGGAAGTAACGCGAAGGCCCGCCGGTCCGTTCGGTAGAGGGCAACAGCGGAAAACACGACGCAATGCGCGCGCGCAACTGCTCACTGGAGCAGAACTGCTCGGCACGGTCGTGCTCGCTGATCTGGCCCAGCGGCATCTCCTCGATAAAACTGATATCCAGCCCCCGCTCACGGGCGAACTCGACCAGCGCCAGCACCTCGGCCTGAGAGAAGGGATCGCGATGGGCCAGCGCATACAACTGCTCCTTGTCGGGCTCAGGCCAGTAAAGCGCAGCCGCCTGATCACCGATCTTCACCGCCACGCCGGAGCCCGGCACCAGATCATCACGACCACAGAGGTCCTGCCAGTTCACGTTGCTGCTCATCACGCTTCCTCCTCGACCAGTTCACGGGCCGGAATCAACTGCCCACGCTCAACCACTTGCACAATGCGCGCCCGGCCCGGCTCATCGGAATTAACAAAGCTGCGGAAACGCTTGCGCTTGTTCGGATCTTCCACCGCCTCTTTCCATTCGCAGCGATAGCTGTCGACCACATGCTGCATGCGGGCTTCCAGTTCCGCCGCCATGCCCAGGCTGTCATCAATCACCACCTGACGCAGGTAGTTCAGGCCGCCATCCAGGTTTTCCATCCACACCGAAGTGCGCTGCAGGCGATCGGCGGTGTAGATGTAGAACATCAGGATACGGTCGATGTAGCGCACTAGGGTTTCGTCATCGAGGTCGGTGGCGAACAGATCGGCATGGCGGGGCTTCATGCCGCCGTTACCGCAGACGTAGAGGTTCCAGCCGTTCTCGGTGGCGATGACGCCGATATCCTTGCTTTGCGCCTCGGCACATTCACGGGTACACCCGGAGACGGCCATCTTCACCTTGTGCGGTGTGCGCAGGCCCTTGTAGCGGTTCTCGATATCGATCGCCATGCCGACACTGTCCTTCACACCAAAGCGACACCAGGTACTGCCGACACAGGACTTCACCGTGCGCAGCGACTTGCCGTAGGCGTGCCCGGTCTCGAAGCCGGCCGGGTATGCTTTGAGCGTGAAGACGTTCGTTAAGTGCCTTCTGCTGCTGGTCCAGTTCAACCCACCGGCGCAGATCATCAAGATGCTGATCGTCCAAATTGGCTGTTGCGAGTTCCGTTCCTTGATGCTTCATTGAGCAACCTCCCTGTTATCGTTTGTTATGGTGCCGGAGGCTTCAGGCTTCTGAGTCTGGTTCTGAATCCTGCGACCCCTCGCTCGAATCGAATGGCCTCAAGGCCGCTTCCAGCTCTTCCGGCGACAATACGAAGCGGGCCTCGTCTGGATACTGAATGTCCTGAGGTGAGGTTTTCCTCGACCCATTTTTTCTGTACCAGTCGATTGTTTCCCGATCCGCGTCGAAGTGCGCCATTGGCCTTCCCTTCCTGATGATGAACATAAGCTGGGAGTACTTCTGACAGCACGACATGCCACCGGCAACCAGGCCCAGGTTTTGAGAAGTAGATGCGGGATGGTTCAGCAAGCAAGTTGCAAATGGCAACCGAGCGGCAACCAGAACGGCTATAAAGCCCAGAAACGAAAAAATCGCCAGAAGGCGATTCACGTAACTCTTTGATCTAAATGGTCGGGACGGCAGGATTTGAACCTGCTTTTAGGGTATTTAAGGGTATTACTGGGTGGTCTGTCAACGAAAGAATCAGCCTTTCAGGCCACCCGACACCCTGTAACACCCTGAGCAATACCACCCGCAGCCCCCAAAACCGCCCCCTTCTCGCCGGCTGTATTTGCCATCAGCAGACCGCAAGGTACTCGTCACACACAGGCATACCTGCGGAGCAAATGGCGATCAGCCGCTGTCTGTGATCTGATTCTGATTCAATAAGCAGGTTTCCAGTTGAGTCAACAGAAACGTAGAGGGTTCCGGTAGGGGTGTAAATGACTTCTTTTAAGCGCTGCTCCATGCAGATCCTCCAACGCTACATTCCTTTGAAAAGCTGTAATGAACCTTACAAGATTTTTTGCATGGGCGTTTTAGTCAGGCTAAAACTGTCGCAATTTGATCATATACAATAGTCTAATTGCGTACCCAGCCGGCAAAATATGCATCAAGAGATTGCTCAACGACTCAGGGATGCGATGGGAGCTGAAGGAGTTAGCGTGACAGAAATGGCCGTTATCATGGGCGTTTCGACAGGACGTGTCAGCCAAATCCGAAGCGGAGCCCCCATGAGCCAATCCCAAATCATTCAAGCCTGTCTGACCCTAAAAGCCTCACCAACTTGGTTATTACTCGGGATTGGCCCACCAAAACTTGCTTCACTACCGGAACTGGTGGATGAATAGATACGCAGACACCTTTCTATTCACGCGGCGCAAGTGCAGGCAGCCTCATCGAATGCCCCATGTAACTCTCTACCTCTGCGACTGTGTTACCAGCTGCCGCAGCTGAAGTGGAAGCCTTTTCCATAAAATGTTGTGTCATGGCTGCTTGGTTGCACAGCTGCCATAGCAGTGAGAATGGAATATGCGCCAACTCCTCTGATTTCCAGCTGGAGCCTGACTCCATGGCGATCATCTGCTGGAAAAATTCAATGCCGCGCTCAGCCTGCATGTCATCAACAACACCGAGCTCACTGACCCCAAGGTAGCTCTGCGCAAGCCTGTCCACATCTACGGGACGTCCTCTGCGGCGCACCAGGTCGCGGTAAACGCCCATCACACTAGCCAAGCGGATGACAGGGCCAGATGCGGGCGGCAGTTTATCCGCGCCAGCAGCAATCCTCTCACGCAGCTGCAGCTGATCGGCCATCCAGTTGAAGGCGTTGATGTACTGCTCTTTAACTTGTGCTGCCTTTTTGCCGGTAAACCCCATGACCAAGAACATGAAGCCGTCTTTGGTCATTTCCCACATCGGTAGTTTTCGCCCTGTAGCATCCTGATATTCACTCAGCGCAAAATTACGCTCAGTAAATTCTGACGAGCAATCGAGAGAATCCAGCTTTCTCAGAACATCTTTATGCTGTTTACCAAACGCCTCGGCCACCTTCAGTGAAGTGGTGCGTAGCTGATCATCGTGAATGAGGATAATGTTTTTCGGGTTCAGGCCGGTTGCCTGAGAGGTGAGTTGAGCAGCCATGACGGCCTCCTTTGTAATTTCTCTGAAAGTACCCCTATTCCGTAGGGGTGCCGGGAGGTTCAGAACGGCTACAAAGAAACCGCGGAGTTATTTCCCCGAAGGGTATTGTATTCCTCGCCCTCCCGACTTAACGGGGTTGCGCACAGAGTCCAGGCGGATTTTGGGCGCAAAAAAACCAACGCTGACGGGGTTGGGCTGGTCCGCTTTATAAGAGGTTCTGACGCCTCGTACCGCGAAAGATAGCCGTGGTGGAACATGGTGTCAACATTTGGTATAACCAAATCAATACAGATACTGTCGCTGATTAGAAATAGACCCGACATTCAAAGGAGTGAATTTCATGAAGAGGCTTTTCGCCGCTGCGCTGATCTCTTTCGTAGGATCCCTACCTGTTGTCGCTGCAGATAGTCCAAGCCCTACCTCTCCTATCGTAATGGAATTGATAGAGACTATCCCCGAGCTGGAATCTTGGCGTCAATCGAATGAGCGGTTATGGGCTCTTGCTGTTGCTGAAGATGTCCGTCTTCGGAGCACACCTCTTTATCAAGATCTCTCTGTTCGTGACCGACTACTCATTGTTGTCAATCGGGTGAAAAAGCAGGATCGTCTTACAGTCGAAGAGTTTCCCTTGTACAGACTGATAATGGAGCAAGGAGCTACACAGACAGCACCGCTGCCCGGCAAGGCTGCGCATGAATGGATCAAGTCATTAAATCCACAGGAAAAAGCGGCGTACCTTTTAACAGTGCAAGAAGGTAGCGATAAAGAGAGAGCAGCCTTGGCAGAAGAAGCACGAATAGCCATTGCTGTGAAGCTTATTTCCACACCGATATTTGAGTAGACACTTTATTCATGAACCAAAGAGGGCAACGGAATGCCAAAACTCACACTCAGTCGCCGGGCCGGCTAAACAATCATCATTGATCACGATATTCGCGTCACGCCCACTGAACAGAGAGGCTGCAATATCCATGTGACTATCGAAGCTCCGAAAGACGTGGATATTATCCGGGAAGAGTTGGGGAACGTCTGGCCTATCGAGGGAGAGTCAGAAGTGTAGGCACAAAAAACCCGCTCAATGAGCGGGTTCTTCAGGTCATTACCAGTTACACACTGGCAATAACGGCCAAGCGCTCTCGATGGAAATCCATCTGACCCCAAAGCCATTTTTCCTGTGCAGCCAGTTCTTTCTCATTGTGGATCCGCGTGACTTTACCGTTAATGGCATCACCAACAGCCGCCATCAAACCTTCTGTATCAATGGCAATGTCTAGCAATCGCTCCCACATACGCTTACCGTTGCGGGTTTGTTCGCAGTCGCTGACGACAATGTTGTACTCATGTACCAGCTTGCGGAAGAAAACGGCTTCCACAACATCACGAGTCGCCACGCTGTCGGCTTTCCGGTTCTGGCGCCAGATCATCGCCTGCTTGACTGGCTTATCGCTGATTCCGTCCAAATGGTAGTTGGTCTTTTCAATACGATTGAACAGAGCAACACGCTTGGTTTCATGGTTTAGCACAAAAATTTCGAGCTCTTTCTCTTCGTTGCGATGCTCGATCATACGCAGCTCATACCCTTCGGGTAGATCGATGCCCAAAGAGGCGCCCAGCTCAACGCTTTCCTGTTGCATTAGACGTGCGTACTCCTCCTGGTTCTGATCAGGATCAGACAGGTGGGCAAAGAGCTCGTGCTCTTTCTCGTCTCTCAGCAGCAGCGGCATATCAGTAGCCTTAAACGCAAGCATATCAACCTCCCAGACTCACACCCAGGATCACTTAATGTGGCCAAATGGCACAAAGGGCCAACCCTTTTCAACCATTATACGAGCTATTATACACTTTGTGTACTTGGTGGTTGTGCATTCACCCTTTAGCATGAGGGCTATTAGCCAAACACCTATTATCTGCTAGCATTCTTTGAGCGCTTGTACATCGTGGTTACTTCTCGTCGCAGCGCCAGCCAACGCCTCTCCCTCAAACTTTACATGACCACATACAGGCAATACGTGCGAAAGCCGCCAATGTGCGCCGTTAACCGCCGCACACTGGCTTTCCATGCTACTCCACAAACCTCCCGTTCTCAGTCAGGTACCGAAGCTTCCTGTCCACCACGATCCCTTGTATCTGGTCACGGCTATGACTCCTGCGGGAGCGCATAGAGCGCATCAGATGGCCACGGGTGATCCGGATCGGTGGGTTATGCTTATTGAAGCGAACAATCTCCCGGCGAACCTCGGCCAGAAACTCGGGATCATTCTGCCGATACGCCAACGCAAATCGATTCATCAGCAAGCGACGCCGGTCCTTAAGGCGCTGCTCGGCATTCTTGATCGCGTTATTGGCCTCATACCGCTCCTGCAGCTCCGCCGGTGTCATACCCAGCATCTGGGACACAACCTTGTCCCAGTCCATGCTTTCCACCAGTGTGTCTCCGCGCAGGTTATTCACACCCTCATTGTGATAACGAATCGCCTTAAGCCCATCCTTCAGGAACTTCGGCACCGTTGACTCAATGGCGCGCCAGTGGTGGCCCTCGCTCCACAGCTGAGATGCAGTGCCGGCACCCAGCGCAATACCTCCCATTGGCCCCAGCAGCTGCTCAAACCAATACTGCACCTTGTCCCGCCCTTCCAGTTCACGGTTCGATTCGCGCAGCCACAGGTTGTTCAATGACACACGGCCAGAGATACCGTAACCGGTCAGCGCCTGCACAGGGCCGTGCGCGATTGCATGCCCCACCTCTTTGCCAAAGGTGTCTGCCAAGAAGTTGCGGAACTCGGTGTCGAATTCCCATGGGTCATCCTCATCATCAAAAATGGCATTGAGCACACCACCCAGCACGCTCCACAACGGCAAACCCATCGCGCCAGCGAACATGAAGTGCATACCCAGAATGCCGGCCAGCTGACGCCGTGCCAGCTGCTTCACCTCGGGCGATTCACCCTTCAGAGAGTTGTACGCATCACGCGCCAGCCGGTAAGTCATGTTCAATGAGAACTGGCGGAACATCAGGATTACCTTGGCAACATCGCCTTGCATGAACCGGGCCTTGTTGCCGCTGGAATAGTCGAAGTGACTATCCCAAACAAACTCATGAGCAAAGTCGACAGCAGCACGGTGCGTCCGGCCTTTTGCTCGCGCCAGGTCATATGCCGCCATGTAGGTCACTTCACGGTTCAAGCGCTCGGCGTTGTGGAAAGACCAGCTGATCACCGACATGACCTTGTGGCGAACCGGATTGTAGGTTGCTCCCTCCTGGCTTACGGCTGCCAAATCGTGCGCCAGCGTTTTATCAATCACGCCTGTCCGTACAGCCTCTCGATAAGCCTTCAGGCGGTCACCGGTCAGTACCGATTCAACACCGCCTTTACCTGCAACGAATTCCCGACTCGCATTCATCAGGGCATCTGCTGATTCTTTCCAGCCGTAACGGGCGGCCAGCATAGGGAATGCCACCATGGGGGTCTGTGTTACGTTCACCAGCGCAGCGGCCGGGGAAACACCCAGATACCAGGTAAAGCCAATGGAGCTTGCCATGTTGGCCCACGCGGCCCCTTTCGGATTCATGGCCCACTCATGGCGCTTCAGCATCTCGTTATACAGGTCGGTCGCTTTCACCTTATCTCGACCGATTTGCTTGGCTGCCTGGGCTGTACGCTCAAGACGCCCGAATTCAGCTTTTGTCTTGGTTGGCTCCTTCCGGTATTTAAGCGCCAGCTGGGCAACCGCTTTTTGGTGTAGATCGTCCTTATCCGGATCACCCTTCGCGTTGTTGATACGACGCTGCGCATCACCCAGCATTGACCGGATGGACCCTTCCGCCAGCTTGCTGTAACCCTGCGCCTCGTCATGCAAAGCCAGGTCAGCAGCCACCTGCTCAGGGTCTGCCTCCAGCCCTTCGCGCATTTCCCGCAGCTGCTCATCCAGCAAATCAGAATACTCAAGACGCGCCAGCTGATAGGACCCATGGAACATGGAGTCAGCATAGGCACGCAGTGCGTCCTTCGCGTAGCCCGCTGTCTTTTTGCGGTGGATAAAGTGCTTTCGCAAGCTCAAATCAGGCAGCGTCTGCAAATACATCTGGTAGATATCATCACGCAGGGCATCAACCTTCGGCCAGTCACCCAGCCGTTCATCGAGCATGCCGTCAAGCTGGCCAATAAACTTGGCCGACACTCCATCAAGCTGCTTCAGGTCATCCAGCTTGGCGCCGTGGCGCACCCGATAGCCTTGGCGGTTCATCTTATCGATGTACTCCGCCTGCTGCTTGGCCTCTTCGAACATCTCAAAAACACGCTCATCGCCACGGGTAGCGGACACCCAGTAACGACCGAAACGCGCCAGCGGGAAATAGGGCTCTTGCACTTGCACCGATTCAAACTTGGCACGCAGTGCATCCAGCAGTGCCTTGGCCTGTTCCCCATCTTCCAGCGTGCGACCAATACGGCGCTCCAGCGCTTCCATAGTCATGCGTTGGCGATCCTTGTATGCATCGCGCACTTCACGGTAGAGTGCCTGCGCTTCCGGGCTCAGAGAGTTGAAACGTCGTTCTAGCCCAGCGCGTGCTTTGGCCCGGTTGCGCTCCTGCGCCAGCGTTGTTTCAGCGTCCTCGATCTCTTGGCGCAAGTGCGCATCGCTGCGAATGCCAGACTTGCCACCACCAGCACCATCCTTGCTACGCTCCTTGATCAGCCGTGTGTTCTTCTGACGCAGCGCTTCTACATCCTCTGGCGTGGTCAATACGGTGTACTTCCGGGACGGGTCAACTCCAGCAATAGTGGTATCGTGCATCAGCTCGGCCAGCTCCTGCGCTTCCTTTCGGTTGCGCAAGTTGAAAGCCGTCCATTTTTCAGCCAGCTCAGATCCAACGCTCAGCAACTCATTACGGCGTGCATCCATCAGGCCGGCCGTCTTCACATACCGCTTAATCTGCGGCAATGTATTGCCAGCCAAGTCAGCCAAATGGCGGCGAGTCAACGCACCCAGCCATGCTGGGCGAAGGTCTGCGGTCCAGTTCTTTTTGAAGGCACTCTTCACGGTATTAGTCAGCGTACTGCCGTAGTGCTGCACCTCTTCCAACACCTTGCCTTCAGGGTGGGCACTGAACAGAGTCGATGAGCTGTTATCATCGGGGGCATCCTTCTCTTGCGAGAAGAGCACCTTGTTATTCTTGCCACCGTTGGTTATATTTTCATCATAGCTGTCCGATAGGGCAGGCTGCTCCTGGGAGGGTTGGGCAGAGTCTTCACCCTTAAGGTCAGGTGTCATGTAAAGCAGCCTGCCCGCCGATATCGCCTCAAGCACCTGCTTTTCTCGTTTCCGATAGGCTGAAATCATCACTTCCTGGCCATCTTTCTGGACCGTTGCTGCTACCAGCTCAATGAAGCGCCCCCTCGCTGTATCCTCAAAAGATTTGATAAACAGATAACTCTCGTCACGCTCTGCATGCTCGTGCGGTTTATGCTCTGCAACCACCAGCAACGGCCTTTCAAGAGTTGGGGCAACCATTGCAGCTTCTTTATGGCGGCCACGCTGCAGCAATTTTTCAACCTGATTCTGCCCGAGTTTTACGGTACCTATTGGCGTTTCAAAAAACCCATGCTCAAGTTGCTCACGTACACCAGGGTGGCTGATGTCTGCACTGGGCACAGGCTCAGCCTTATCCCTCATAGCAGCCAGAATGGCGGCGCTGTCAGGCTTGGCAAGCTCTTCTGTGCTCTGCGCAAAAGCAATTGGCATCATGCCTGCGCCAGTGCTGGAAGAGTCTACGCTGTAATGACCGGGTTTTCGCCCCGTTTTCAGGTAGCGAACAGCATCAACCAGCATTTCATTCAACTCGGTCATACCGAACTGAAAATCTGCGCCCAGCTTACGCAAAAAGCGGCGGACAGCGGCCAACACCTTGGTTAGAATCGGGTGCTTCACACCGGTTTCAGCCATCTTGGCAACAATCTCGGCCGACTCAATATAGGGGTCTTTCTCTCCCTTTACCTGCTCGGCCAATTTGCGAATCGTGGGATTGGTCTGCTTCAGGTACTGGATGCGGTTCATTGCGTGGTCGAAATCATCACCCAGCATCCGCATCACAGCAAAGTGCCCCACCGCCTCATGTGCCAGAATCTGACGAGCATGGTGTGGCGTGCGCAGATTATCGGCCACCAGCCAGATAGAACCGTCTTCGTAATCGTTCACGCCGCTCACGTTCTGAGCCTTCCTCATCCGGATCTGGCTCTGAATATGCTGCGGCAGATCGGTAATCGACTGCACCACATCAACTATCGGGCCTTTAGGCCAGCTCAGTACCTGCTTGGCAATGGCTTTCTGTACTTGATCAACGGTTTGACGCTTGGTCGGCTGACGCGCTTCTTGGCGGAACAGTACAATGTTCCCGGCGTCATCGGCACGTGTTTCAATCGTATTGAAAAGCTTGTCGAACGCATCTGACACTGGTCCCTGCTCGTCGGGCTTCAGGTACGGGTAGCGTCCCGGATCACGCTTGAAGCGCTCAAAACTGGTGACATTCGCCAGGAAGTCGTTGCGGTAATTCTGTTCGGCAAGCTTTGCAATAATATGGGTTTCGAACGACCGCGCTGATCGCTCAATGATCTGTGACCAATAACCATCAACCTTGCCCTTGTCGATAACTTCGGCGCGGGTTTTCATTGGTGACTCATCGAGTGTCGCCACAAGCTCAGCAAACGCACGCTCTACTTCAGGGCGGATGCCTTGCGGATGGTTCGGATCTTCTATCCACTGTGACTCTTCAAAGCCCATGCCGCGCTCTTTGCGACGGTTATATTCAGCTTTGGTAATCAGGTAGGGCTCACGACCACCCTTTATGCTGGGCTTGTACGCCATCATTGGCTCAGGGTGGTAGGTAACAAAGCTACCTTTTCGGTACTCGGCTTGGTTGCCATTAAACCCCGTACCGCCACGCTTGCTGCTGAAATAGTTATCGAGCGCGTGAAACCATTCATGCGCCAGCGATCCCGCACCTTTGGTTTTAGTCAGGTTAATCACAGCGTTACCCGGCTCGTAGTGCGCTGCTGCGCCGCCGCGTCCACGCGAGCCAAAACCAATACCAAGCCGCCCTTCCAGGCTCAGCGCTTTAGGCGGCAGGTTCAGCACCTTTGCCAAGTCCATGAAGGCGTCATAGGCAACATTCAGCAACCCCTGCCGCTCTTGGCCGGACTTACCCTGCTTCACCCAATTACCAAACTCAACCCCACGGAAACCGAAGGCCTCAATAAATTCATCCGGGGTAATATCCTTGCCGCCACGATAGTCCTGACCACTGCGCTCACGGTTCTTATCGCCCCGCATATCCGCCTTGGTGACGTTATCGCGTCGTTTCACCGCCTCCCATGCTTCCACTAGGTCGGCGTTGTTGTTGCGTAGATAATCGCGTGCTTCCGGCAAAGTATCGAAGGTTTTGAGTGCTCGGTACTCAGAGTCACCCGTCTTGTTGATCGAATACACGCCTGAGCGACTGTCACGGCGAATTTCGAACTTCATTTCCGGCTTGGCAATATCATGCTTGCTCAACTTCTGCTGTACGTCGGCAATGATTTCTGCCACATCACCCCTGCCATAGAAGGCTTCATAACGACCATCAATGGTTACACCTATCCACTTACCAGGCACCATCTTGTCGCCATCGTTGTAGCGGCCGGACGCCTTTTCGACTCGGCCAATACGATCCCACTGGCTGCGATCAATGCTAGCCAGAAGTTCTACACGGTCAGCAAAGGGCTTAAGGGTAACGCTGTCACCGGATCTAATTTTTTCAAGGATTCGACCAGAACCTATCTCATCAACCAAACGCAGAACATCGCGGGCATGTTTCACTTGCTCAACCCAGCGCTTGATTTTGTAGCCGGCGCGAGGCTTGTTTGGTATTTCGCTGCGGGCTACATAGTAGATTGCGGCACTAACCGGATCTTCGATCCTTTTAATCTCATCCTTTGGCCAAAGCTTCGACATGGTAGTGGCGGCGATCTGCTTGTCATCCATGCTTTCCAAACGTTCGCGCGCAGTACGCAGTTCATCCTTGCGAGCCCCGCCCAGCTTTTCACCGGCATCTTCGACAGCGGCTGGCGGCTCGGAACGCTCGGTATTACTGTCTGCTTGGTCATCAGCGGACTGGGCCTGTAGCGACTCTTCAAGCACCTGCTGAGTATCCAGATTACTTACAGGCTGCACCTCTTCATCTTGCGAAACGGGTTTGCTTTTAACGCTTGATTGGAGACCAGCCGCCTCACCATCTACCCGATCATCGCCAGCCCGGCCATCAGTATCAGCGCCAGCGGCATCTGCAGACTCAGCATCAATAGCGGGTTCGACTCCCTCAATCTGAGCTTTATCCTGTCCACGTGCCTGACCACCCTCATTTCCTGCCCGGCGATAGCCATATCCGTCACCTACCGGGACAATTTCATACTCATCAACAGCCCCTTCAACCTTATCGTCACGTACCTTGGAGCGCAGAGACGCCATTGCGGCCTTCTCTGACTTGAATGGCGCACCGCTGGCCGACACCTGTACATCCGCTTTTTGCTGTCGGCTTTCTTGCTTGTCTGCTTGCCTGTTCGTCTGAGTCACAGGCGTTGCAGGCATCTCTTTGCTGTCGGCTATTTCAACAGCCTGACTTACAGAAGGGGGCTCGCCCACCGATGGAACCGCCGTGTTATCAGCCACATTGAACAACCGGCTCAATTGCGCAGCTACATCAGCCTGCCGCTTCTTCGGCACCATCCAGCCCTGCTCCTTGCGGCGCCAGATCGCGTTCAGACCATTCTTGCCCAGCTTTTCCTTGTGCTCTTTCGGAATACCTTTGATGATCACCGCACGCTCGGTCAGCGGCTCAATGGTAGCGGTTACATCTGGGTATTGCGGGCCAGACGTATTACTTTCAGCCTGTTCTGCAGCAGCGTCAGCCTCGGCCTTGCTGTCGGCTTTTTCGGTCTGCAGCGCCAGTGGCTGAGTAGTATCACCCTCTTTCAGCCACCGCTTGAAGTCAGCCTCTGTCATCTCAGAGGTTTGACCCAATCCCTGCCAGCCATCCTCATAGCTGGCCCTGTACCCGGCTTCGGCCTCCTCTAGGGAGTCAAAGCCAACCATCACCTTATGCTCGTCAAACTTGCCGGTCTTCGGATCTATCTGATCGACCACAAACACCCGGTCAGACTGGGGGTTGTCGCCAATGAATACATCAATGTCCTCACCATCAGCCCCTTTATGGCCTTTGATATCACCGTAATGGTGCGCCATGCTGGTTTCCCAGCGGTTACCGTCGGCATCTTCGCCGGATCGTGTCGAGCCCTTCGGGTTTTCAATGGCAATACTCAGGCCAGCGATATTTACACGGCCCTTCTTGTAGTTGTCCGCGTCGATCTGTGCCTGGGTGGGTTCTGTATTGGTTTCAGCGGCTGCAAGCTCCACTTGCTTGGGCGTCGGCTTTACCCCCTCGCGCATGAATTTTGGTGGTTCTGTGCGCAAGGCCGCCGCAGCAGCACGCTCTTCTTCGCGGCGCTTCGCATCAGCATCCGCCTCGGCAATCATCTCCCTCATCCGCCCATCCAGCCGTTCGCTTTCGCGAGACTTGCGCAGCCAGTCGGCATTGCCATGCATGTTGCCGGTTTCTGTATCCATCAGAACCGTCTCGCCATCCACTTCTTCCCAGCGGTAGCGAGTGCCGTTATAGGGCTCTGGCTCAGGTGCCGGCGGCGCATCACTGACGCGACCCTCCGTGTCCACATTACCGGCGGGGTCCACGGTCATGACTGGCTCAGGTGGCACAGGTGGTTTGCCTACTTCACCTTCAAGCCTCAGGGGCCCACCTGCCTTATCAAACCCATCCAGCACTGGTTTAAATGTTTTCTCTACTTCATTCAGGCCCTCTTCTAATACCGCTTGCTGTCTATCACCCTCCGCTTTCAAACCCGATACTGTGCCAGCGGCACCCCCGTAACCACCGCCGGCTACAGCACCTGCCACCCCCTGATCCAGCGCTTCGGAGAACGACATGGCAGCATCAGTACCAAACCGCTCACCGACATACTCGATCATCCCTTCCTGAACAAATTCGGTCAGGGCTTCTTTCGACGCAGCCTTTCCGCCAGCCTGCGACACTCTTTTGGCTACGTGCTGAAAGCCTGCTTTCAGCATCTCAGCGCCCAATTGCTCTTTGCCAGCATCAGTAATGCCTTTTGCACCAATTCTTTCCAAAAGCGCAGAACCAACCGCAAACGGCGCAGCTTCAAGTACATCCTCAAACTCAGCAGTTTGCTTACCCTTGTTCTCAGCACGTGCCTGGCCAATCTCGCCTGACCTTGCAACGATATAAGCCGGCAAACTGAATACAGCTGCTGCCATGTCTGGGATCGACTTAATGCCTTGCTCCGTGGCGTACATCGCAACTTCAGCCCATGCACTTCCGGCAAAGGGGCCGTTATTGCCAAACTCGCTTTTCACTTTTTCCCAAGTGTGATTTGGCACATACCCTGCATCAGTTTTTTCCCATGCATCGGCAGCAATATCCAACGCCCCCCTTATACCAGCCTTTTCCATTTTTACGCGGTACTCTTCCGGCCCATCGTATTTGAGGACGAAGTCATCACTCAAGCTCAGCCCCCCTAGAGGCAACAGCTCATCACCCTTATTTGCAACAGTATCCGCTGCCCTAAAAAGCCCACCCAAAAGCTGGCCTCCTCGTTCAAGCGCCCCGCGAGCCATGTTGTATTCCGGTGCAGCGGAGGCACTGCCTAACGCGTCCTTAGCGCCAAGGCTACGCTGCAGGTCCTCTCCGCTCCTGTCCAGAAGGTCTCTGGTGCTATGTTTATGCAAGCCTTGCGAAGGTGCTATATCGGGCTGAGTCATTTGATAAAAACGGTTACGCACCTGCTCTTCTGGAATCCCGCTTTCAAGCGCCCCTGGTAGAACGTGGTCTTTGAAATACGTATCTCGAACAATTCCTTTTTGCTCATCGGTGAAGCCTTGAAATCTTTCACTTGCAGCCAGATCAGGCCACTGAAGAACTGTCATAACATCACCTTCCAAAACCGAATTTATTTAGATAGAGGTCTACAGCGGGTGCTGTTTGCTGTGGGTTTGGCTGCCCTTGCTGTGAGTTGTTTTGCTGAACGTTCGACACCCACTCCACGGCACCAAATTCATTGTTTGGATCAACCGGCTTGAACGAACCAACCACATCACCGGAGGCAATATCAACAAGCACCCTAGACCCCGAATCCGGATCAGAAATCAGCTTATGCGTACCATAGGCCACACCTCGCGCCACACTATCCGGCACACCAAGCTCCAGCATCTCTTGATACTCACGCTGTTTGGTTGTGGCCTTGCCGCCACCAGGCGTGCCGCCAAGATCACGAACTTGGCCATCGGACTTGTTGTATATGGCGTCATCATTCAGGCGCGCCCATTCGCTTGTCCCAGCCGGCAACCAACCATGTAGCTTGCCGTACTGCTTCACTCGGCCGCGAAACTCTTCTGTATTGGTGATTTGAGCCATCTGCTGGTACCCAGCCAGTTGTTCGGCAATATCCCCCAGTGACACCTGCATTACATCCAGGCCTTTGCTGTCACGGCCAACCGTCATCGGCGCACGGTAAGGCTTGCCGTTCTCTGGCTCCACCTGCAGATCGAACACTAGCGTCCCCGGCTCGAAGCCGGGCAATACCGCCGCTATTCTCTTCTTGCCGCCTTCGCCCTTGTTGATTTGAGTGGCATACAGGGTATTGAAAGCCTCCAAGGCTTCGGGGTTGTTTGCGAACTTCAGTACCGAGTCATCGTTGTTCAGGTCGCCTTTGTTTGCGGCATCCGTCAGGTACTGAATAGACTGGCCCACAGCAGGGTTCGCCAGGTGCAGGGGCGACAAGTGCTGATAGCTTTGGTTCTCGAAAACTCCCATCTCATCGTCACCAACATCACCACCAATAGCCAGACGCTGGTAGATACTCCCTATCCGCTCAAGATCCCGCTTACGCTGCTGCTCTTCCTTTTGCATTCGTAACGCTTCTGCTGAACGCTGCCCTTGTGCTTCCTGCAGCCCCAGCATGCGTCCGCGATAATCGGCATTCTCAGCATCCAGTTTTGTCTGCCGTTCCTCCTGCCGGTCCAGGCGGGTCGTTCTGTCTTCGAACTGGTCCATCCGCAGCCCAAATTCTTGTTTGCGGTACTGGCGGTTCTCATCGTCCAGTGTCTGCTGTCGTTGCTTCTGTTCTTCCTTGTCGTAATACCGGTCCACAAACGAAAAGCCCCGCATGAACCCATCGGCCAGGCCGCGTGTATCCAATCCCGCCATTAGAACAACTCCCCTGCAATAAAGCCGATAGCCGCACCAATAGCAGCACCCCACGGACCACCCACTGAGCCAGCTTGAGCACCCGCTGCCCACCCGACAGCCGCGCCGGTACCGGCCATGCCCATCTGCTGAGATTTCTGCGCTTGCTCCATCTGCTCTTCAGCGATTTTGTTTCGCTCCTGATCCTGAGATAGATCGCGGAAGGCATTAATTGCCTGCCCTTCCATATGGTCCTTCAGACCGAGTAATCCATAGCTCATATCAACCACCTCACATCTGGTTCAGCACTTTATCTGGGATCTGATTCAAGCCGGCGTTGCCTGCCAAAACTGACTGCTGAAGATCGATTGCTCCTGCGCGGGCATCATTTGCTGACTGCACGGCAGTCGCTGCACCAGACAGCGCAAATTTACGGTCCTGTGCTGCCTGTTCATCAGGCGCCAGCTGTAGGCCATAGCTGGCTTGATTCATTTTCAGGCTGTTCTGAGCGTTGCTGTTGATCTGGTTCGCAGATGCATAAGCTTGGTCGCTGGCCCGTGTGGCCAACTGATCATCGGTCGCGATTTCCGTCAGCCGGTCGACATATGGTGAAAATCGAGCCTTCCAGTCCTCCCACTGCGCCCGTGAGAGCTGACCAAGAAGCTTGGATGCACCTTGATCACCCCGGAACGCTTGCCCGGGATCAACGCGAGCCAGACCCGAGAACTCGGGGCCTACATCGCTTTGCCCAGTCACAGATGGATAATTGATCCCATTTAGTCCAAGCATGATCGATCACCTCACGAATAGCGCTGGTTCATATCCAGGCCGAAGTTATTGCCACCGCCGAAGCCAGAACCCAGCGGCTGATCGGCAATGCCGCCCAGCTGGTCTGCAGACTTCATCGCGGGCTGATTCATGTAGTAACGCGTACCTGCGCCAGCCAGCGTGCCAACCGTATTCAGGTTCGATGCCCGGCGATTGAACGCGCCATATGCGTCTGCACGAGCCTGCTGTGCTGAAAGTGAAGACATATCAGTGAGACCCGCCAGCGCTCGCGTATCCTGACCACTCCCGATTGCCAGCACATTCTGCAGGCCTGCCACTTTCTGATTGTCCTGCTCAGCCATCGCTCTGGCCGCTACTTCGCCTCCAGCGCTCGCAGCTTCAGCTGTTGAATCCATCATCATTCCTTTGAATTTGCCGGATGACGGATCAATCCCTGCCGCTTGAGCCTGATTGCCCAACTGCTCCGCCCCTCGACCTATTGCCGCCTGAGTCCCTTGGTTGGCTCGCCCCATGATGTAGGCCTTACGGCCTGGGCTATCCATCTGCTCGACCTGCTGCATATATTCATTCTGCAGTGGTGCCAGCTTATCCTGTGCAAAATTCCACTTTTCGGCTGCTACCTGGGCCAGATACTTCTGCTCAGGAGTATCCTCGATATTGTTATCACCGCCGCCGCCACTCATAGGCTTACCCTCTCAAGTCGTTTATGTAGTCGCTCAAGGAATCTTCATGGAAGTGCCGCCGGATCTGCGCTGATACACTTTGCATCCAGTCATAACCACCGATCAGGTACGCGCACTGGATTACTACAGCCGTCAGCTGGTCGCGCAGCACAAAAGCCAAATGCATTCCATGCTCGTCACCCGCTCGCTCCATGCCCGTGGCATCCGTCCAGTCCTGTAAAGCAGACGCCATCAGTGGCCGCAGGTAAGGCTCATGCTGCCGGTAAAAGGGGTTCGCCGGCAGTTCGATCAACGCCATCCAGAAGGCACCGGTAATGGCGGCATCCGATACCGGCTTATCTCTGTCGATCAGATCATCCAGTACCTGCGATATACGGAATAGCTGCTCGCAAAAACATACTGCCGGCGAACAGTCCTGAAGGACGCTATTCAGAAACTCACGCTCATCAGACCTGGGCATGGCTAACTCCAAACACAAAAAACCCGGACGCGTGCCGGGTCATTGGATATTTAGACTACAGCGTTGGCTGTAGAAATTAAGGGGGGGTCGCTGCCTAAGCTGTATCTTTTCCAGCCCACGCGGCTGCCATTATTCCTTCATCATGGGAATCAACAGCGTCAGCAAACTGCAGAAACTCGCTGGCTGAGAATGTAACGAATCCGTTGTCAGCTGTGCGCCAGATGAAGGGCTCTATTGATTCGCCCAGTAACTGACGCTTTATCAGCTTCAATGCACGCCGTGCAATTCTGAGCTGGCTGCGTTCATCAACCTGAAACCGGTACCCATTCCAGTCAATGCCATCCTTAAGCTGAGCATCGCGTGCGTCGTTGAATCGTTCTTTCTTGTCCGGTGATTTATGGCTGATAATCATACTCAAAAACCTTTTCAAGATACTGCGGGCCAGCGTCAACAAAAATTTGGTAAGTACCAGGCGCGTCAAAAACAAACTCAGGTTGTTCATGACAGCGATACTCATGCCCTTCAATGTAAACAGTGCACGGGAGCGGAAGGCTGTTAAGCTGATAATCTTTCCGTCCTGCCAGGCGACCACCATCCCAATACTCTGAATCCGTATCAGGAACACGGTCGATATCGACAATTTCTACCACTGGGGGCTGCAAATAATTGCGCAACAGTTTCTCATCCACATTTTGCAAATACCCAAGGATACGCCCACCGGTACCAATCAAACCCTTCATCGCTTCAGCCCTATAACGGTAAGGGTCCGCTCTTGGACATATGCCCCATTGGTTGGGGCATATATCCATACTGAGTATTCCTGTGTGATGTTGCCAGGGCTCTCGTCTATCCAAGACATGAACAGAGTTCCCCAGCCTATAGAAGACTGCCCGTATTGCGACGTTGAGTAAGTCTTACTCTGAACAACAGTGTTACCCCGTCTAACCTCAAGGGTGAAATGCGCGGGGTTATAACGTGCAGGCTCACCATTGTCCATGAAGTCAGCAGGCCTAAACCAACCGAGAAAGTTAATAAATGCTCGCCCGTTTTCACTATTTACGTAGAGCGACGCAAGCCTATAAGCCGTTCCAACACGAACGAAATTACTAAACCCAAGCTGGCCAGGGCTGGCAGGGTTTCCTACGTACACTTTATTAAGATAATATGCCCCGCTTGGTATTGTTACAGCTTGGCCTTTTATTTTTAACGTGCTCACAGACAAGTCTTTTATGTGGCCCTCACCCACAATATCAAGAGAATTTGCTTTTAGGCTCGAAGCCTCTATATCACCCCTTGCATAAATATCCCTGAAATACGCGATTCCGTTTCGATAGATCGCCCATCCCTTGGTGGCAGAATAGTTGTCCGATTGTATGATATTGGCAAGTTTTGCAGATCCAATTTGTGCGTCACCTATCTTTGCAGACTGAATTGACCCGTCCGCGATCTTGGCGCTATTAATAGCAGCGTCGCCAATCTGGGCTGTGCCGATGGTGCCGTTTCTAATGTACGCGCCATCCATGACGGTTTTTCCATTAAACACACCGAAGACAAGCTGTTGTGATGCAGATGGGTGAAAAATGCCAAACTGATCTGCGTTGATAATAAATCGACTGGTGTTACTGCCTGCCTTATTCGGTTCAGACGACAGGCCATACCCAGCCACTCGGCCATTGGCGTCAATCTTGACCGTGTAACTGGCCGACAGCCCGTCGATTTTCTTCTTTTGTTCGATTATGGTTTCGTCTGTTTCGGTCAGCCGCGTAGTAAGGTCTTCGTGAAGCTGGCTTTCCGTCAGGCGCCCTTCCAGCAATTTTAAGACATACTCCGGGTCCATCGCAGGTGCAGCAGAAACCCCATTGGTGTCGTGAGGCGGCCCCTCAACGCCCTGTTCTGAGACAAATACCACCCAGTAAAAGTATGTGCGAGCCTCCCCGGTTTCATCATCTATTTCGCTGCCGTGAAGGTTGTCGACATACATCGTCCCAGCGGCTGTGCCGATAACCGCCGCGTTTGCGAAGTTATCCTCACCCGCTCGATATATTCTCGCGTAGCCATGATTGCTGTAACGAGGCGAATCCCATGTAATGAATATCGTCCCGAGCCCCGGCGTAGCCACCACTCCGCTTGGTTTTGGTGGCGTCGACATGTCAGGCTTACCATCGATGCCCGGCAGAATATTACCAGCGTCACCGGGGCGCATCCCCGGCTTGATCCGCGCAATGCCTGATCCGAGCAAGTCCCTGAGCGTTACCTTACGGTCCAGCGGGTCGCCACGGACACCCTCCCCAATTTCAACTAGCTCCTTGATCGCCTGCTGGAACTGGAGCTGTTGCCTGTCTTGGCTATTCGGGACGTTGGGAAGCCCTCTTTTCATCAAACCAGTTCCTCCGGTGACTGAGCGATCTGCACGCTGAATACTTCGGCGGTACCTTCCAGTTCAATCTGCCATTCTCGGACACGGTTATAACCGGCCGGCAACCTGAACATGCTGCCGTTTGGTACGGTGTATTCAAACGCAGTTTGACCGTCGCCAATCAGTCGCAGCATGGTCGGTCCATCGGCAATGACTTTGCCGCAAGTGAAGCCAGTGCGACCGGTCTGTACCTCAAAGATGCCGGATCGCCACAGGTAAGCAGCCTGAGCACCTTTGTCCCACTCCTTTAGCGTTGACCCAAGCGACACGCACAGGGTGTCTGTGTGGCGATCATAGTAGCCACCATGAGCGTATTCGCTGCAGAAGGTAACGCCCCGTTCCGGTGAGAATACAAAGCTGCCAGGCGTGCCGTTATCGTAGAACGCCACATAACTGGCACCGACACGATAGGCATGGATGGTTGCCGGATTCAGTGCCTGCCATTCCTTCTCTGAAAATACCTTGCTGGTGATCAGCTGGGCGCCAGAGCTGGACACAGCTACCAACCCGTCCGGGCTGGCATAAATGGCAAACTCACCCATGTCCACCATTGAGCGCTTACTGACGCAGGCCCGGTTATCGTCAATGCGTACCGCCGACATGGCGGACGGGCTAGAGCCGGTCACAATCACCGGCGCCCCTTTGGTAGTGACCAGCAGGCCTGCCGTTGTCTCAGCAACGGCAACGATGTCATCCTGTAATGACAGGCGGTACCCAATCGGCCACGCATGTGGCCTACCGGCTTCACTGAAGGTCAGAACATTATCGTAGAAGCCGTACAGTGCCCCGCCAGGTGAATACCCTATGCCGGACATGTTTTCAGCAGGCGGGTCCCAGTCGATAGACGGGCATGCGATACCGAGCTCGGCGCTCAATATGTTATCGATATAACTTGTTGAGCCGTAAGGCACATCAGCAACATACTGAAACGATCCAGACTCGGCGCGATATATCCGGATTGTTCGTATGTCCGTTGCTGCGGTTAACCCACCGGGAATAGTGACCAGCACACCGCCAACACTTCCTTCATCATCCGCATCCCATCGCACAACAGGATTGCTTGGTGGGCTGGGCGGTCCTTCTTCGTCGTACGCCGTAACAAAAGTGAACACATAAACAGCCGTTACAGCCGTAATCGGCTCTTCCCCTCTGTCAGAATCCGGTGTGGCGGCCGGGGGGGATTCAGGCGCAGGCACACCCAACCTTAGTCCAGATCTTGGATATGGCATGCTGCCTGCTGTGGCCGTGCTGATCGACGCCATCATGGGATGCGCATACCCGCCACCGCACCAATAAATCCGTTCCCATGCATCATCGATAATCGGTGACCGCACAACATCCACCTCGTCAGCAAAGGCGAGCCACTGGCCGTTTGCATACTTGTAGACAGTCTTCGGGTTTGTTCGGCCTGTTGTAATACCTGAATCACGCAAGCCTTTCATCGCCTGCAAAGATTGGAGTGACGTATCGGCATTGCGTGCATACTGAGCAAAGCCAGGCTGGATTCGTCTCGGTGTAATACCCGGTAGTGCAGAGTTAAATGCACTAATTTGAATGGCGGCCATCTCGCAATGCCTTAAAGTGAGAATTCGGGGTTATCGAGAATTTTCCGCGCTCGCTCAATAGTTATGATCCCTTGAGCAACAACATAAGCAACACCCTTATTCAGGTCAGGATCATCTTGTGCAACAACCGGCGTAGCAGCAAGATCGTCAATAAAAACCTTAATCATAATATTGGTTTCAGCTGCTTGATAAAGCGCGATTTTTTCATTAGGAGTAAACCGCATCCGAAAGTCTTTTAGTGGCCATCGAACACTTTCAGATTCATATGCTAAATTAGGATCAGGGTATTCAGACACTGTAAACCATTTCCTTCCATCCCATACGTGGAACCCGTCACCTTGTGGAGGCGGCACGTTAACAAAATTTCGCGGGACTGGGTCACGGAACATAAATTCACGGGCCTCACCGGTGAATACTTTATTACCGTCTAGCCCATACCAAATACCCATAACTACACCTCTTCTACTCGAATCAATGGCCGCGCCAGCTGTGAATTACCAAGAGATAGCGCGGGCAAATCTGGCAGCTGGAGCACACCAGCGATAACTATGTTGTTACTAAAAACACGGTATCCCGGGGACCCGCTGAAACCAACTACCGCGTAATCCCCGTCTGGGTGTATATCGCATGAATACGATGAAACACCTCCGCTGGAATGCAAAAGGGTTAACGAGGAGGCGTCATAAATGCGGTACGTATCCCCGTACTGGGTGGTGGCGATTAAAAAACTGCCGTCTGCCGTATACGCAATTGATCTTATGGAGTTAGTGCCAATAGTGTTAACAGAAGGTAGAAGCGTCCACGCAGAAGCGTCTAGCTGGTACAAGTAAGGGTATGAGGTGGTAGCAACTGACACAACCGACCCATCCGGGGTAAACGCAACATCCGTCGGTGTACCACCAATGGTAAAGCTGCTACCAAAACTGACGGCAGAGAAATCAGCCGAGTTATATACAAAAATACGTGGGGCAGACGATGATACCGTAGCAATCTTACTACCATCCGGCGACTCGGAAAAAGATATAACGGAGTGTCCGGTAATATTAGATCCCGCAACCTCAGCCCAAGTAGCGGTGTCGAATGCCCTGAAATATGGCGATGACGAATAGGCGATATATACACGCGAACCGTCATTGCTAAATCGTATCTTATTGCCCTTAACCTGATGGCCAAACTCATTTGTTAGGCGAACAACCTGACTCCAATCTGCGGTGCTTATGATATCGGTATAGGCCGACGTGCAATACGCCATGAGGCTGGAATCCGGACTAAACGCGATACCATAAACAGCAGAAGTAGGGACTATGCCATGATCAACAGTAGACCAATCGTTAACACGACGGATAGCCAAGCGCCCATAGTTATTATGGCCACACGCTAAATACATACCATCAGGACTGAAAACAGTCGCCCGGTGGTAATCACTAGCTCCCCAAACACCATTAACGGCCTCAGTGAACGGGAGCTGTGCAAGCCCTTCCTGCCCAGCATCCGAGAAAACACGAGCCAGCGCGGGGTACGCATCGGCATTAATAAGCGAACCATCCGCCGGAAGCGTGCCAGGTAAAACACCCGAGATACCTGCAATGATATCCCCTACCTTCGCCGTCATACTAAACCCTCGCTACTATTAATGGCTTGTAGCCCGTAGAACCGCTAACACTGGGGTAAGTAGCTTCAAGATTCGGCAGTACCAAATAACCATCCGGCGCCCACAAAGGGCCATACGCCAAACTACCACTATTAGAAGCCAACGCGACGAAAGCGCCATCATCTGAAATAGCTCCTCCATACTGGCTCATCGTAACCTCACCAAAAACTGTATGACTCATATCAGCCAAGGAAATAATGTGATTTCCTGCCAGCAAGAAATCCCCAAATCCTTTTATTGCGTCAGAACCTACGTAGTAAGGTAGAGGGCCTATAACAGCGACCTCAGAGCGGTCACTGACCAGATATTTACGGAGATAATTACTCGAATCCACAGTGAAGAAATGCAGGCCATCTGGGCTAAAACACGCACCTTTCACTAAATTAATAGTGCCTGCACCATCGCTAACCAGCGTACCATCAGTCGCGTCATAAAGCCCATATCCCTCAGCACCAGAGCTAGAGGTAATAAGAAAATAACTGCCTGTAGGGTCAACGGCTAGACGGTTTGATCCGAGGGCGACATTAAACGCAAAGTCAAACGAAGGGTAAGTCCGGGCGCGCAGGGTGTTACCCTCTTTATAGAAAAAATGCGTGTCGCTAAAATTAAAACCAGAAACAACATTAACAGCCGTAAGGACAGTCTGATCTGACCAGTCAACTGTAGAGAACTGTTTTAAACGCCCCGTGCCTGAGTGAGCGACGATAAGTAAAGCACCGTCGGGTGAGAAAATTACATCGGCCACATAATTCTGAGACGAGGGTCCGTCAGCCACCGGCTCCCAAGTAGTTGTATCATAAATAACTAAATATGGCGCTACGCTGTACCCAACGGCCAGGTAGTTGCCATCTGGCGAAAACGATACGGCTCTTGAATCACGGAGAATGGTACTGTTTATAGTGTCAAAATTTTTTGTTTTAAGAACTGCGGCCAGTTCAGGCCATTCAGCTGCGCTAATAAGACTACCGTCACACACTAAATATTTATCAGACGCATACTCAGGCAGGCCATTAAACGCATACATTTCCAAAGTGTTATATACCAACTGGCCAACAACTTCACCACCCCGGGGAAGGTCAGCTATAACAGCTGGGTACTGCGTAAACGGAATTCCAGAAAGGTCCACCCCTCTATCAGTCAAAGCGGTCTTTATTCCCGTTTTCACGTCCGCGAGCGTCTGCAGCCTATTAGCGATAGTCATACACCAAGCACCCCATCAAGCACAGCAGCTACATCGCCCAGCTGGCTACCCACCAACTCAACCAGCAGGCCCGCGTTAACCCGCGCCTCACCCCGCGTATTCACCGACCACTCACGCGCAGTAGTATTGTCCTGCTCACGCTCAATTGTCAGTTCATCGCCGAGCACCGCCGTGACTTTAACAACCTCCCAATCAGTCTCCTGCCCATTCGTGACCTCAATGAGCGTCAGGTAGAAATAGTCACTCGCCCCAAGGGCCGGAAACTGGGCACCTTCACCCGCTTGCAGAAATAGCGTGGTACCACCAACAGCCAGCGGCATTGCCAACCGAATAGATTTATTGTTGAGCAACTTGATAGCCATCAGTAATCTCTCACCCGTGCGCGAAGCTCAACCTGCTTTGTACGACCCTCACGCGTTGTGGTCGTAACCTCAACCTTATATGACTGCCCGCCTAGACCTTTTTCGAGCCAGATTTTGGCAATCGGCGTACTGTTAATCACATACTTGGTAGCCAGATCATCCGTGCTGATGGCAACCCCATCCAATCGAGTAATATCAACATTGATCGTCTGCAGCGTATCTCCGGCCCTAAGCCACTCGCTAAAATCGATGTCGTAATCCAGCACTTCAGCTGGTTGCTTCGTAATAGAGCCTATATTCACGCGACAAACCTCCTGTCATCATCGGGCACAGCAAATTCGGTAATGTAGCCAGGGACAATGAATGTACGGAATTCTGGCGCGGGCCTACTCAGGTTGGAGCCAGGCTCCGCCCTTGCAGTCAGTAGCTCAAGCCCGCTGAACGCAGCCATATGGCGAACAGTGAAAGGCTGTGACAAAGAGCTGAACGCATAACCGGCGTGCTGCATGCCCGTATCCACTCTTCGGTAGACGTTTATCCACCCAGTTTCGGGAGATAATGAAATCTCAGACACAGCCCTAAAGCCGCGAGAGGTTTGCCCAGCGCCAACACCAGAAAGCACGCAAGCGCCATCTGCTCGATAACCGCGAATGATCGTTGAATATTCAAAGCTATCTACGCTGAACGAAGCGATCCCCTTCGATAGCCGCGTGCGGGTAGGGCCTGCAACAGAAGCACTGAAATCAAAGGCTGTAACCGCGTCAGCAAGCGACGCAATGTTCCACAACAAAGGATCAGCACTGAAACCGACTGTCGTTTTTGCTGCAACGTATAGCCGTGTCCACGCCCTCGCCGTACTCCCAAAGCCAAAGTCTGCCAGGCCATGTACATTCGTGCGCACGCGTGCGTCATCGGACGCAACCACCTTTCCAAATGACCCAGTCGCTGTGGCTTCATGTATGCCATTGATCGCCGGCTGTGCTACAGAATCAATGGAAAGCACTGCCGCGCCTTTGGCATCGGACAACACCATCTGCCGGGCAGTACCTGTAACTGCAACTTCAGCCCTGCCCCGGTAGCCAATGATCGGGTTACCGCTACCGCTTGCCGTCAGGCTGATATACGCATCTTCAGGACGAATCCCGCCTGCTGAAAGCGACACAAATCCAAATTGAGCATGTTCGATAGAACCAGACTGCGTAACCGTTTGGCGCGCAGTACACGCCATCCCCAAAGCAGCCCCAACATGGGTGTAATGAACCTTACTGCCTACTGCAGAATCCGTTGAAATCGAAGT
The DNA here is from genome assembly GCF_900107855.1 of Marinobacterium iners DSM 11526. Taxonomy (GTDB): domain Bacteria; phylum Pseudomonadota; class Gammaproteobacteria; order Pseudomonadales; family Balneatricaceae; genus Marinobacterium; species Marinobacterium iners. Next base: position 45,017 of record NZ_FNRJ01000001.1, read on the forward strand.
CCGCACCTGTGACCCGAGCGCAGGTACTCGCCGCGTACCCTCTGCAGTCGGAGTGAGATGCAGCTGAACCGCATCACCATAGCCCCATGTGGCAACACGACCACGACCGCTGGCATTTATCCCGGCTTGCGCAACGCCTGCCATGTATCGAGTCACAGCCGCTGTGCAGCTTGTATCAATGCATACGGCGCCAGCTCCAATCGGTTTTACCCAACGAGTGCCACCACCACTCACCTCAAGATCAGTGAGCGTTTGTCCGTAGCCATTTGTTTCAACACGCATCGACACGTCATGCGACGCGGTGGCAATGGTCGCCTGACCTGCCGCGGGCTGAATAACGGAAATATATGCGGATGCAGCAAGGCCAAGCACCGCGGCCGCTGCTCCATCCTTGAAATAGGACGAACCGCCACCGTTCAGTGACGATCCGTTAATGGCGGTACTATTGAGCGCCACTGGTCAGTCCTCAGGTAGCCGCAATCTGCAAAGCGCCGATAGCAAACGATAGTACGTCGTCGATCAGCAGCGTCTTGGCCGTAGTCATCGGGCCATGGATCAGCAAGTTACCACCCGAAGAAGCATCGTAGATGCCATAATGGGTAATGGTTGTCTGCGCATCGGTAACAGGCGCAAAGGTGACAACCTTGGCGTTAGACGTCACGCCGTTTGATGGCGCTGTAAAAGCCGAGTTGATGGGGCCACCACCCGCCAAGTCTTGGCGCACATACCACTGTCCCGTCTCCTCATTTGCGACGACATTCGCATCAGTAGGGTCCGCAGTAAAAAGAGCCAAATACAATGAGCTGGGAGTTGGGAATGCCGCGCCTCGAAGAGTCGCATTGATCAATGCATTTTCAAGGTAATCGGAAGCTGAGCCTGGCATAATTAATACTCTCCTGATTTAAAATCTTTCGTTTAGCTAGTGATAAGAAACTACGCGGTGCGGGCTACTCCGCCCGCATTGGGTGACCCGCTCATATCCATTCGCCCTTTTCCACCTAGTTGCGTATTGAACGCGTTGTAATGCATAGCCGAACGGTTGGCATTACCGGCGAAGTCAGCATCCTTTGCGAAGGCTCGATACAAAATGTAATCAACAATGGCGGGGGCATAGCTGTCATCCAGCCTGATCACGTCACCCTTGTTGGTTTCGTAGTCACCGTGAGGAGGAGGGACAGCTGAGTAAATAATCTCTACACGCGTTCCTTCGGCGGCAGGCGGGTAAACGTAAAAGTGGCGGGGGTCCATTTCATCAAAAACGAAATGCTCAATTTCATCCGACTCTTTCTCGCCATGCCAGTTACGCACTGTCATATCCAGCTGCCGACGATCACAGACCAAAATCGCCATACCGCTTTCTGACAAATTACGTACCACATCCAGCAAACGCATGCCTTTGTCCGGAATGGCCTGCTTAGTACCCGCGTTAAGCTCAATGCTTTGATTCACAGCAGCAGAATCTGGGCGCAGGCCAACGATCACCTGATATGATTCATTCAACCAACACAGCAGCTCTGCATTGGTCCAACGTATTCCATCCGGCGCCAGCTCTTGCAACACAACTTTTACCCGCTGATCAATGATGTTTTTCACGGTCGTAGTTGCTGCCATCACCATTCCTCTTACTAGAAATATTGGCCGCCTCGCCTTAGGCGGGTATGGGTCTGCTCGGTTTTATATCCTTCTTGCACATCCCTGCGAGCCCGACTAATCCCCTCCCTGAAAAGAGACACATGCCACCCAACCTTGCTTGGGTCATGCCATGCCGATCCAGGCATTGCGAACAGCCGAGCTGCCGCGCCATGGCAAACGGCCTCGGAGTAGTGCGCATAGATTGATTCGGGTACCAGTGACACGCCAGGAGTAGGTTTTACAGCCGCCTCAACCGTCACAGCCCCAACAACAGAAGCATCAAAGCGCATTGAGCTGGGGCTTGTGATTTCGTACAGATCTGCATCCAGTTTTTCACCAAGAAGCCTGCAGCAAATGTAGCCCGCAAAGACTGTATCCTGAGGCATCTCAAGATCATGCACGCGGTCAGTACCATCAGGGCGCAGATCACCCAGCTGCTCTCGCCAGTAACTGCTATCACCACAAAATTCGGTCAAGGCTGCTACCAACTGCAATCGAGCAACAGGCGACGTAACCCCGGGAATCAAACCATTGAGCACTGGCAAAAAGTTGCTGATCTTGATTCGCCGATCATCTGTCAGCCCCGTCATGACTTACACCCGGAACTCATCTTTGATTTCAGAGAACGCGGCGTTAAGATCCTTGGCGCTCAGCTCAAAACCCTCCGGCAGCTGTTCGCGTACGGCATCGATCTTCGGCGCACCGCTGGAACCAAAGTGTTCAGTGTTGGCCCGATCCAGCTTGCGGATCGCTTCCTGAATCAGCTTGATCGGGGTAGCGTCATGCTGATCGGCAGCTTCAGGCTGAGGGGCAACCTGTTGGGCAGGAGGTGCATCAACCACAGGCAGGGATGCCAGGCCGGTAGCGGCGTCGGCACCGTCTTCCTCATACAGCTCTCTGAAATCCTTCTCGCTCATCCAAACGGTCGGAAAGTCACACAGGCGCTGCGCTGCCGCTTCCAGCACCAGGCGGTAACTGCCAAAACCGCGCCACACATGATTTGTGCCGGCAACGGTGTCTTTCTTCACCGGTTTATCACCGATATAAAAAACCTTCACTTCGCTCATTGCGCATTCTCCAGCAATAAAAAACCCGGCGCGGGGCCGGGCTGATCAGTTTCAGTGGGTCGGGTTACTTCACGCCACGCACAATGCCGGTCGGCATGATGATCAGCTCACCGGTACCGGCGCCACCTTTCAGCGTCGCCACCAAGATCACGTCATCCTCGAACATCACCGGCTTGGCAACGGACGCTTTTACCCCCGCGGCTGCGGTGCTGTGGTTGCCCCAGTATGCAACTTCATCGGTACCGTTATCCGGATCAATGTAGCGATAGCCGATATCCACGTTGGTACCGGCACCCAAGTTGTCATGGTTAGCGACCAGCCCAGTCACTTCGATTCCTGCTGGAATCACCCCCATCTCAATCTCGGTACCGGCCGTATCGCCCGTCAGGACCACCTTGAACACTTCGCTGGCCATATTGCCGTGAGTACCGCTGTACATTGTCTTGCGGCGAGTCGCTGCTTGCTTAGACATAACTCATTACCTATTCAGAATCAGAATAAAGCGCCCGGACGCTCGGGCGCTGTCGGGTTACAATCCGCTAACCGCCGTATCGACCACCATGGAGCCGTGGTCAGTAATGTAACCATCCTTGTTTTTGAAGCGGATCTTGCCCATACCGTCCATCCAGGCAATCACCGTCTCAGTGCTGTTGCCGTGGTCTGCTGGCTCTTCAGTCATGCTGAAGTGGTGGCCACCTGCATCCTTCTTGCCAGCACGGCCCCACGCATGGCCCAGCGCCTGAGCACCCAGCAACAAGGAGCGCTCGACGGTAACACCCGGTGCGATCTGGGTAACGGCTGCATTCTTGGTGTTGGTGCACACATTCACCGGACGCCCAGCGGTGAAGCGAGTGGTTCGGTTCATCTTCTTAATCAAGATGCCGTTCCACATAGCGCACTCACCTTTGAACAGAGGGTGATTGAAGCCCTGTGAGCGCTTCATCGCGTCGGCAGTCATTTTCTGCCAGTCCTTCATGGACGTGCTTTCCTGCAGGTCAAACCACTGACGCGGGGTAATGTAATAACCCCACATCGGATCATGCAGTCGCTGTTCATCCGCCTCAAACTGCAGTGGCTGCAACGGCGAACCGGACTCATCCAGGAACAGACGGAGGTTATCCACCACCGACAGCGACATCAGATCTGCAGCATCGAGGTTATCCAGCGCAGTTGCATCACCGCCATACATGTGGCGATTGTAGGTCGGTGGTGTGACCGGGTTCACCATGATCTCACCAAATTCGGTGTGATCTTCCATAGGCAGAATGGTGTTCTCGTTTGAGAAGTCACCACGTGCGCCCATCAAGTGAACCTGGGTGACCTCATCCTTGAGTCGGCCATACCAGCCGGACAGCAACTTACGGCTGGTTGCACGCAGATTGTGCTGGGTGCGTTTTTGGCTCATCTTGCCGCCAGCGTCCACCAGATGTCGGCCCTGATCGATCTTCAGATCGAAATGCGCTTGGCTCATGGACTCGCCACGGCCTTCCAGCTTGCGGTCACCCATGGTCGGGGTGCCTGTCAGGTTGTGGAAAATATCCATGGTGACTTCATCACCGGCGGTCTTTTCCAAGTTCGTGACACGCACAATTGGCGCACCCGGCTCAGTCTGTTTCTGACCGGGTTTACCTTTCACTTCAGTCGGTGCGCCACCGGTCATCATGTTGAGCCAGGTCGGGGCCTGGGTTGCAGCAGTGAACAGCGCGACATTCTGAAGCTTATTCGCGCCGGCGCTGCCGGATTTAACTTGAGTACCCATCAGGCATTACTCCATCAAGAAATCTGAGACAACAGGGCTTCGCGCTGCGCTTCAGTCATGTTCGCCATGCGAGCCTCGACCTCTTCTTCGGAAAGATCGGCCAGCTGCTCGACAAGGGGACGGTCCGGAGACGTAGCGCCCACACCCATATTGGAAAGGGACGGCGGCGGTGCGGCAGCTTCTTCTGCTGCGCGCATCTTGTCGTCCAGTTGTTGTTGATTGGATGATTTGCCCGCGTCCGAAGACGTATCAACGTCCCCGAATACCGCTTTAGTGCGGCGTACCGCTTCAGCAAATCGTTCGTCGTAAGAGGTATTGGCAAATTTCTGATCGGCCTGCAGGATCTGATCGATCCGCACGGCTTCCTGCCAGCGCGCACTATCCCCCGTCCGCCAAGCTTCCAGATCGGCATTACGGGAGATGGCCTGCATCAGCGCCTGCTGCTCATTGTCAGCAGAAGGCTGCTCTGCAGGTTGTTGCGTGGGGGATTCAGGCTGCGGCGGTTGGCTCTGAGCCAAACGGGTATACATCGCCACCATGGCCTTACCCATCTCGCCGTAGTCCTCGATCAGCTCCCGCTGCTTCTCTTCCGTAAGTTGGTAATCCTCCGGCAGGCTTTCAGCTTCCAAGCCATGCTGCTCCAGCTGCTTCGTCAGCAGTTCCAGCTGACGCTCCATGCGGCTGTTTTCCTGCGCCTGCTGTTGCAGCTGCTGTGCACGCTGTTCGGCCTCTTGAGCCCGACGATCCGCCTCCCGCGCCTGTTGCCGAGCGGCTTCCAGTTCTGAATAAGGGATGGTGTTGTTTCCATGCTTCCCTTCAATTACCGGGCGGCTCTCGCCCCGTCCGCCTTCCTGCGGCTTGGCCGGCACGTCCAATGCACCTTGCTCATCTGCGGAGTCTGCACCGGCTGCAGTATCGTCTTCGGCGCCGGGCTCAGCGCCTGTTTCTTCAGTCGCTTCCGCATGATCGTCACCATCGGTTGCGCCTGTATCGCCCTGTTTGAAAACAATGCCTTCGTCGGTTTCCTCCATCTGATCCAGAAGCGCCTCAATGGCGTCCGTATCATCTCCGGCCAGAATTGCGTCGATATCCAAGTCGTTAACACTCATTTGCCTTTACCTCTCCCAGTTTTCGGATGGGTCCGAGTTGTGTTTCGTGGTTGCCTTCTTTCGCTCCGGCAGCGGAAACGAAAAAGCCCGCACAGGGCGGGCTTCTTCAAAATCGATTATTCGTTACTGTGGCAGCAGCTGCGGCTGCGGTGCTGGCATGTTGTGGCCTGCCTGCAGGAATGCACTGCCCTGCAAACGGTCGGTCAGCTGCTTCAGCTCACCCAGTACCTTCAGCGTCTGGGCTTCGGTCAGCTCATCTTTGACCGCCTGGGACTGGGCAGCGGCCTCGTCCTTGCTGGCAGCGGCCAGCTTGCGCTTAGCGTCTGCCTCCAGCCCTGCAATCTTGGTCTGCAGCTCCTGCATCGCCAGCTGGTTCTGCATGGCCTGTGTCTGCTGTTGCTGCTGCCACTGGGTGCGTTCTTCCTCGCTCATATCCTCCGGATTCACACCGATACCGGTGGCGCGACGGATGCGCTTGATAAACTCATCTTTCTTCGGCACATCGGTGCTCATAATCACCAGATCGATGACCGCAGCCTGCAGGTTCGGCGGCAATGTCTGTACCAGCTCCATCATGCGCTGAGTCAGGTGCGCACGATATCCCGGGGTGTTGACGATATCGTCCAGCACCACACTCGCCTTGGTGCGCATCACGTCATTGCTGATCACCTGCTGACCCTGTTCGTTCAGCGTTATTTGGTTCAGATCGATGGCAGCGGTCGGCTCCGGCTTGTTTACGTTTACCATCACCCTGCGTGGCTGTCGGCCAATCTCCTGCACCTTGAACGCCAACATCAACTCGCCCACTTTCTGCCGGGCAAATCGATAGTTATCAAACAGCTCAGCCATCGTGGTAGAGCCCTGTTCGATCAATCCGTGAATAGCCACGCCACTGGTAGCGTTGCTCTCTTGCCCCAGCATTGCGCTGAACACACCGCCACAATCCTGAATGTTCTGCTTGGCATCCTGCATGATTTGGAACTGCTGAACAGCAATGCCGCTTTCTGTTTCAACCCAAAACCCGCGGTGCTCCACGTTTTTACGATCCTTGTTTAGCGTTACTACCCCGTCAGGCCTGTTGACCTCATCAATCAAATCCTGATCGCTCATCGCTGTAGCATCATCGTCCTTGATGATGCGCTTGCTGTTCAGCAGGTATGTCAGCTTGGAGCGCCGGAAATTCACTTCATCCTGTGGGCTTAGCATGCGGCGAATCAGTCCATACGGCACATTTGTTGTGTCCTCGCGGAACCCCCAGAACGGCACATACGGGAAGTTGTTGTGCGGGTGCTGGCTTGGCCCCTGGTAAATCAAGTGTGGGCCGATATACCACGCCTGGTACATTCGCTTGTAAGGCGCGTTCACCAACTCGGCGTGCCCCGCATTCACAACAGCTACATGCATCGGATTGTTGCGCTCAAACCTAACCCTGCGCCCATCCGGCATACGCATCACAAGACCACGCTCAAACACCCGGTAATACACCTCATGCACACGTACTCTGTGCCGATCTGTATCAAACAGCTCATCCTCTCGCCACTGATTATCGGCATAGTCCTGGTAGGCGCTCATCAGCTGAGGACGGGTCTGCATCTCCAGTGTTGCCAGTGCATTGGCCCAGCCGCCGGCAGCGTATTTGATCAGGTCCCGGTGCTTCGGAAAGAACGCAGCGGCCTCATCCTCATCCAGCCAACGGCGACGCAGCAACCAACGCGCATCATGTAAATCAGGTGCTTTCGAATGCCAGTCCCACCAAATCTCATCACGGTGCACATAGTTCGACTGGTAGGGGTACTCGAACTCGTCTGAAGAGCGGTTGACCTCTACCCACCCCAAACCGGTTTTGATCTGTCCGGCAAAGGCATCAGCAATTGCCCGGTCGACATTCGTCATCCGAGCCATCTCCGACACCTCTTCGTTCAGCGCCTCGGCTACCTGCAGATTTTCATCATTCTCTGCACGCACCATAAAGCTTTGCCGAGTCTTGGCCTCCATGCCCAGCACGCCATCAATGGTCGGGCCGATCAGGTTGTGGATCAGCACCGGCTGGCCACGCTCTTTCATTGCGGCAACCACATCCGGCTCCAGCTGCTTGCCGTCATAGTAATCAGCACAGCGAGAGGCTTCCTCCCGCCACGTCGGCTGACGGTCGATATCAGACAGCAGGCGTTCCAAATCCTTCGCTGAAAAACTCTTGCTCACGCTGCTCTCCAATCCCGCTGTACGCGTTTAACCGGTTCGATTTCTTTAACGGTTCGCGGCATTACCCGCACCATCTCATGGGCAATCGCCAAACTCATCACGCGGTCGTCATGGCAATTGACCTGCGCACCGTAGCGACCCTTTCCGTCAACCACATAGGTATGCGCCTCCGCGATAGTTTCCTTCGAGCGGATGCCCGACTCACCATCACGCAGCAGGTTACTCAGGTTGCCAATGATGAAAGGCTTGGTTGCCTGGTTGGTGTGGAAGCCCACCTTTCGGGTTTTCTTGTCGCGCTTCTCGTCGATCTTTTCTTCAACGTGAAGGTTCGGGTAGTTCAAATCCTTCAGCTTATTCAGTACGGCATGGCCATGGTTGTTACGCTCAACGCCCAAGTAAGCCATGTTGTACAGCTTGCCCAGCTGGAACAGCACCTGGCCGAACAGATCCGTGCTGATATGCCCGTGCCACTGCGCCACCTGCTGTCCGAAGCCGTCCAGAACATCGGCACTGCTGTAGTCGAGGTCTTTATCTTCCTCACCCACTTCCTTGCCTTCCGCCACGTCTGCACCAATGGCGTAGAGCTCGTTCGGGTCCGGCATCTCCCAGATTTTCAACTCGCCCTGGGCAATCTCGTTCAGCTCACCGTTGACGATGGATATCTCACCCACGAACAGTGGCTCGTAACACATTTCCTCGGCAGCGTTCAGGTGGTTGGCATCAAATGCCTTACGGCCTGAAAACAGGAATGCCTCTTCCGGAGTGGACGGATACTCCTGCTTCATCTCCTTGCCGTAGGTGCCCTCCGTGACTACGTACCAGTAACGCTTGGCCGGGCTCAGCTCCTGCTGAATCTTCCGTTCAAGGCCGTCAAAATACTTTGTGTGTTCGCGGCTGAACTCGTAATCACGGGGGCATGGCAGCTCATACTTCGAGTCCTTCCACCACGCGAAGAAATGAAACTTGTAATCCAGACGGGTCAGCTCGGTTTCGGCATCCGCAAGCCTTTTCGCCTGCATGCTCAGCTCATGAAAGTGACCACCAACCCCCTCTGCCGTGCTCTCAATGAACACCATGCCATTCTGGTGAACGGTAGGCAGAGAACCCGTCTTAACCTCTTTTGCCTTTTCCGGATACCGTGCCCACAGCTTGCCGTACTCCGAAATATGCAGCACCTGCAGTGTTCCGGATCGCATCGACACCGCTACACGAATACTGGAACCGTTTGAGAACTTCAGGTGGTTTGCCGCTTCCTTCTCAGCTGTCACCATGGCTCGGATGTCCATCGGCAGTCGCTGATAGGCGTACTGGACCTTCTTGGCGAATATCTCGATCACGTCATCCTTGGTATGAGCGATAATCCCGCACGCCTGGTTGGCGTTGAAGATGGCACGATCCAGAATGAAAATATCAATCGCGGTCGTGAACCCCAGCTGTCGCGCCTTCAGAATCACGTTCCGGTACCACGCCAGCATCAAGAACAGCTTTTGTATCGGGCGCAGCTTAAACAGCACCTCGTTACCGTCCTCGTCCTGAATGAAGTACAGGTTATCCAGACGCCACCACACATCCCTCATGCAGTTGTACAGCGCTTGCTCTGACTGGTTCAGCTTCACCATGGCACCCATCAGTGAGCGGACTCCCCGGGCAGGCCCTCCGGCTCTCCCATGATCATCTGCATCACAGTGCGCACCTCAGCAGAGGCATTACCCTTGTCTTCCTTCTCATCCAGCCCAAACGCCTGGCGTTCCAGCTGCACCACACGCTGGTAACTGCCGGTCACGTTGTTCAGCGTCTTGGCAGCGGCTTCCAGATCAATAGGGACCTTGATCGGGGCTTCGCCTTCGCCACCCGGTATTTCTATATACCCGCTGGCCACCTGATCGCTCAGGTGCTGGGCAATCCTCATCGACGTACCGCGCAGCAACGCCAGATCACCTCGATGCCGCTGAACCAACTCCACCTGAGTTGCAGCCGCAAACTCAATGATCTGGCGTTCTCGTTGCTCCGGTGTCGCGCCTTCATCCAAGGCCCGGTGAGCAACCGCCATGCTCTGCTGCAGTTGCTTGTTCGCTTCCTGGTTGATCTGATCCGTCAGATCACGCACCCAACCTTCTTTATCTGCCCGGCGCTTGATGCGGCCACGTGAAATGCCGTAATCAGCTTCCAGCTGACGATCAGACTTGATACCGGCACGGTAATCCCGCTCCAGCGCAGACCAATCAACAGCAGAATCCGGCTTACGCTTTGCAGACATGCTTAACTCTGGGCACCCGAACCGCGCACAGCATCCAGATCCAGCCCGTGCGCCTCGCCAAGGTTGCCACTCCAGCACACAAGCTCATCACGCTGAACAACTGCAGCAAACGACACAGCCTTCAAGTCACCAGTGCGGGCCATCATCGCGAGCTCATCCATCAGCTTCACCAGCCTATCCTGATCGTTTACCTCAGGATCTTTCTGCGCAAACAGCGGCACAACTTTGCAGGCACGCTCAGGCATTCAATACCCCTTCTTTGCACTCAAGTAGCTCTCGGTGGGCAAGGCGATACTTGTCTCGCAGGTTGGTCGGAACAAATACCTCCTTGAATCCGCGATCCCAACGACTACCACCCGCCGCAACAACCGCTGCATACATTGCTTTGCGCTTCCAGCTGGACACGCCCAGTGCCTCGCACGCATCCAGCAAAACCAAGTCCGCCATTTCGCGAGTAACATCAATGCCCAGCTGGCGGGAGCAATACAGCAGGTCATGAGGCAGTGCTGCATATCGATGCTTACCGTTCACCTCAATCAGCCAGCGTGCATACCAAGGAATACTGGCCAGATCGGTCACGAACCATTGTGGAATCACTATTGCTCTCTGCATGCGGTGTGACCAAACCAGCGCATCAGTCAGCGTCAGCCACTCCTGCTCACCTTCGTCGAACGCGTCTAGCGCCGTGCGCTTAATCACGCTGGTTTGTGAGCGGTCAAAGCGAGCGTTCACTCGGATAACCGCTTCGTTGTATGTCAGCAGATAAGCGCTACTCATTGCTCTGCGCCTGCGTTTTGCCCGCGGCATACACCAGCACCCCCAGCGGGTCATCACAAACACCTCCTGGTGGATATTCAGGGTTCACGAACACACGATACAAATCCAGCAATGCCGCACGGGCACTGCTGACACCGCCGTTACAGCCCAACTCGTGCAGGCGCACAGCCTCGTATGCAACAGCACGCGTTGCGTCACCCAGCTGATAGCCATCGGCCAGCTGAGACTTGACGCTTTCACAGCCCACCATTGCAACGGCTGCCCCAATGATCACTACATTCCGTACTTTCCGCGCATGCATAATCAGTGCACTCCTTTCAGCAGCTGCTCATCCAGCAGCGTGTAAGTGAATGTCTCCCCCCAGTGCTTGCTTGCGATATCAACCAAAGACATCAACAAATCGAAGTCACTGGAGTCAGCCACCACCTGGCAGCCTGCAGACCATCGATCAACCAAATTCGAACGGCCATCAACACGTGCCCGGTGCAGGTTGATACCGAAGTAACCGGTCTGAATGCTGCTCTCGTTTGGCTCTAACTTGGCATCCCGGTCAGCATCTCGGTACAAAGGCAGCTCACGCGCCTGAACCAGTGCGTGATACCCCTTGTGCTTCCCAACCCGGAACGCACCCGAATACTGACCCGGCACCAGAAAGCCGGTACCGGCTGCATTCGCCAGATTCTCGCGCCAATAAACACCCGGATCGGTTGTCGCCGGCAGCGACACCACAATAGGCTCACCCGCTACACGCCAAGCGATATAGATCAGGTCGTTGAATGTGTTCGCCTGCAGATCAGCAGAGCGAACACCAATGATGTTCAGGTTGTAGTTACCATCATCGAAGAACCGATAACCGCGTGCGCTGCACGCCTGCTGCAGCTGCTCATAAGAAAGAGGTTTCATTCTGCCTCCTTCTGTCCGTAACGAATTTCGTTCAGCAGCCGTTGACGGCTTTCAATGAACACTTCATCGATCAGATCAAAGACCTTCGGGGCGAGGAATGCAGCAACCCACATGCTCAAGCAGGTCAGCGGGTACTTGAATACAAAAAATTCGTTACTGCTTGGGTCAGGTTTATCAAGCTGAAAGTGATAGCACAGCAGCGATACCAGAAACGTGGCTGACAGCGATAACACCATCTCACCAATAGAACGACGAATCAGAGCCCAGCGCGACAACTGACGACCAGCGCGGACTCGGCGGTACGTACCCACAAGGCCACCCCACAACGCCAAACCCAACCCGGTCACAACAAACCCAAGCTGGTAGTTGTTCGGATCACGGTATTCCACAACCTCTCCCTCGGATCGGATAACGGCGCCGTGCTTGGCGCACCAATAAAAAAGGGTCCTCAAATGAGGACCCTTTAGGAAACAACAAACCCAGCATGAAAGTATGTTGAAGCGAGGTAACGCTCGCCGGTAAAACCAGGGGACCGGCGAGCTGACTGATCGACTACGGTGTACTGCTTTGTCACCACGACCAGCTTGGTTACAACAATAGACCAGCAGGAAACTAAAATCAACAAACAGGTAAAGCCAATTTTACACCCCTAATCACCCCTCGCGCTCCACCGCACGAACCACGGACGCACCAGTGGTTCATTTCGCCCCCTCACTCCCAACTCTAAAAACCGCCCAACCCCTCGCCACACCTACCTCCCAGCCCAAACCACCCCGGTTCAAAACTGGTGCGCTCTGGTGGTGTGTTTTGGGCATGAAGTGGCTGGAAGGCATCATTTAAGGCGCTATACTGATCCCTTGATTGCTCTCAACTACATGCAGGAGAAATACCATATGGAAAGAAAGAAAAGAGGGCGCGGCAAACAAGGCCCACAAATGAAAGGGGAAGCCGGTAACTTTGTATCACGGAAAAACACTGGCGAGGTGGAGTATTCTCCAGTATTTCTCGGAAATTCTACACGCAATTCCGACAGCGGAAAGGCCACACCCATTGCTAACTACAGCTTTCATAGAAATGTTTTATCCTCTCAACCAGAGCTCGCCCAAATGAAGCAGCGGATAAGAAAGATTGAAACCGCCCTGGATAGCGTGCTCAAAGAAAACAAGCGCCTGAATATGGAGCTTGAATACAGAGAATACTTGCACCGGATCGGAGTCTCCTCTGACCAAGTGAGAGGTGGAACTACTATTCCTGTGCGCATCTATCTTAGTGACACAAAAGGCAAAGAGAAAGCTGAAGCAGCCCTCACAAGACTGTTTGAAAGCAGCGGTATTGAACTGGTCGCAGAGGGTGATGAAGTCTATGGATCTTGGTACAAAATCGCGATGGCAAGGCTTCGCGGCTTTGATGTCGACCAGTACGAATACCTTCTCCACAAGGCGGCTGAAATGAAGCTTGTTGGCAAACAACAAGCCGAAATGGACAACATTAACGCTACCACCATAAAAATATTGAAAGACTCCCTTGCCGAAACCTCATCCGGAGCGGCTCAGGCCGGGGCTGTGCTGGTGGTAAAATTCCTCGATTCCTCTGGGCATACCCAGCTGGTCGCAAAGGTTCTTTCTCCTCGAGAGATGCGCCACCTTGAAATGAACCAGCAGCTGCTAAAACAGCCAACTATCATCCTTGAGAAACTGTCCGAGGTTATTGCCGTCGAGGACAAGCAGATACCGCCACCTCAAAAAGGCCTGCCGCGATCCCCTGCTGAGAAGCATTAAATTTGTAGATATGAGTGGTCATCGACCACTCATATCCTCGCCCACCCCCTATCACCAAAAGCATCCTCCAGCCGTAGCAGTACCGCGCTCAACTCATTTTCCAGCCAGCTGATCAACTCGCCGTTCCGGCTGGCCAGCGCTCGCGTGCTCAGCTCCAGCACCTTCGCCCACTCCTGCTGCGTGCGTGTCGGCTCCATGCCAGCCCAGCGAGCAATCTGATCAACCGTGTACCGCTCAAACTCCGGTACCGGCTGCGGTGACCAGTCAGCCACCACGCCACAGCTGTCCACTCGGCGCGAGGCTGTCTGGCAATAACGAACCTCCACCAGGCAAAACCGAACGTGACTCAAAGTCGAGCGCGCACACTGCACGATCAGCCCAGCTTGGGCCACATGGTCCTGACGGGTCATACCACTGGGTAAGGATCGGCCGCTGCTGGCCATCCAGCGGCCCAGCATGGATTCACCGTAATGCGACCATGCCTCAACCCCGAACGCGTACTGTAATGCCTGATCAGCTGTATCGAACTTCACACCAACCTCCTGTAACCCAGAGCGGACCGGGCTAAATCTCGACTTCCGCAAACTGCATGCGGCCGTAGTTTTTGCACTCAATACAAAGAATCTTGAAGGGGTACAGGCTCTCAACCATCCGTTTCTTATCCCGAAACTGAGCTGTCACCTTCCCTTTCACGTCCACGTAGGTAACCGTCCCATCCACTTCTCCTTCCAGGAAGTCCACCACATACCGAACACCACCCGGCAACCGGATCGGCACCTGCAGGAGTTGATACGCCAGTTGGCCCTGCTCGATGCGCAGCTTATTCAGCTGGTACCGAATGCTCTCGGCCTTGCTATCGAACGTGATTTGATCAATCACCACCTTCTCAGCGCCATACTTGTTACGGCTCTTGGTTGCCGGCGCCAGCTGTTTCTCCACCTGCCTGCGGATATGCGCCGGCAGATGTTTGGGATCAATCGCCATAAAACTGCCTGCCTCTGAACTGTGGTGTTATAAATCTGTCTTGTCCGTCCCGATCGCCTTAACAACGCTGGCTGCTTCCATAATTTCCAGCGTGGCCTGACGCAATAAATCGGTGAATCTCTGTTCAACCCGCATCGTTGTGTTGTGCATATAGACGCCTTCAGGCAATTCCTTCTGCCCTAAAAGCTGATCGAACTCGCGCATCTTTATTCGCAAATCAATCCATGCTTCATCAAGTGTTCTACTCATTGAAATCTCCAGTATCGATTTATAACAACTCGCACCACGCGGACCCTGTAACAGGGCCGGTGTGCTTCGGGGTTATGAAGCGCGCTCCAGCGCCCTGCGCAGCTTCTCGATCTTCAGCTGCTGAATCTGCTTTTCCTCAGCTGTTTTATGTTTCTGGAAAAACGAATCGTAGCCCTGTTGAAATATCCAATGATCACAGGTAATGAATACCGCCATAAATATCCAGAATCCAAGCCATGCTAATCCTGAATTAATATCCATCTTCGTGTCCTCGTGGTTAACGCTCTTCATAACAACGGCTCTCAAATTAGCGCGGCGTTACTCGTCTTTCAGGTCCACGCCTTCCTCGCCGTCTTCAAGCATCTGGGAAACAGCGTTATCGAACATTTCATGTACCGGAGTAGTGCCGTCCTCTTCCTCTCGGCACAATTGCAAAACCATACCTTTCAAGAAGAGCTCTTTATCCGTAATTTTTATTCCGTCCAGTCCGTACATGCGACCTGTCTCGCAGGCATGGCACAGAATATCTACGCCAATTGAGATTGATAAAACCTCATTTTCTACCGCTACTTTCAGTTGCTGGCCTTTCATGGTGTATCGCCTCCGACGAATAACAATCATTTAAACTGGGAGCGCCAAACCTACTGTCGTAGCGAGTGGCGGAATTCCATCATCTGAATTTCGCTTCCCAAGCTGTCTCTCTTGGTTTCAGCCTCATACTGCTTATCCAACAGCTTCGACAGATCTTTATTCAATATCTTCTGCGCTTTATCTCTGCGAACTCGCAGGGATTCCAGCTTTTTAACTATGTGCTCGCCATACTCTTTTGAATTCAATATTTCCGAGAACTCTTTATGAATCGCAAGCAGCTCTGAACCAACATTCATATTCTCGTCAACATCAGCCTTTGCTTTATCCGCAAGTCGAGAAAGCCGCTTATGCTCTTTCTTCATTGCAGATAATGCTATTTCTTTGCCGCTTATCATCAATATCTCCCGTCAGCCCCTCAACCCGAGTATTAACCGGCGCCAGCTGCCAGACAGTGTGTGGCTTCATGACGATGGTTTTAACTTCAACCTGTCCACAGTAAAGGCAGGTACGACGGTCGCCCTCTTCATCCCATTCATGAGCAAAATCCCCATGGATGGCACACACGCCCTTCTTCAGGTAATCAGCCCAGAACGCCTCAGTAACATCTGTCCAGTTTCGGGTATCGTGACCGGGTCCATAGGCCCAACGCTCCAGCCCCGAATTATGGCAGCACAGGTTTCTCAGTTGGCGTGCATGTATCCAGAATCCATCACGCTCAGAGCCGATATAGAGCTGCGGGCTTTCAGGATCGATGCCTGTTGCGCTGTTCCAAGTCCCTGCCCAAATGCGCTGCTGTGACGCATACGGGTACTTTCTGAGGTAGCGATAAAGCTGCCAACTGAAAAAGTCTGACTGCCCTCGTACTTTCGGTTTCACCATTTCGGGTGTTGGTATGAGACTCATGCTGACACCTCCTCGCCCACCTGACGGCGGTTACCGGTGTCTTGACTCATGATCCAGTTGCGCAAGGCCTTCATTTCCTCGTTTCGGAACAGCGAGGTGACGTAAATGAAAGGCTTTCGGAGGTTGTGGCCATTGATGGCCAGGAAGTCTTTGCAGCCCTGCTCGGTAAAGCAGGCGGTGACAAATTCGTCGATTTTCTTGACTGCGAGCCGGCGCCATTCAACGCCATCCAGCTTGATCTCGCTTTCGTGCCAGTGGTCGCTGTCCACGTCCTCTCGCAGCTCGTCGAGGTGTTGCGCTGTCTCATCATCCGCTTCGCCTTCATCAGAACACCACACAATGCGGTCATAGCCGTAGTCCGCATCTGTGACGATCTCGCGCTTTTGGAACACGCAGAACAACGGGTCGGCGGTGATTCGATTGTCCTGAGTGGTGATCAGTGTTGCCATATCGCGAATAAACCTGGGGATTACCGGCTTCTTCACAAAGATCGGCCCCGGCCCCTCCTTCCGAATCTGCGCCATCAAGTCGCAAAGACTGGCCTGTTCTGCAGCGCCAGCAGCGTTCAGTGCAATATCCAGCTCACGGGTGAGCCGCTTCACATCTTCAAGGCACTGCTCAAGCGCTTGATTCTTCTCCACCAGCCGCTTGCATTCCTCCCTGCTGTCGACCAGCGCTGTAGCCTCATCCGCCCAGCCCTCTACCGCGCCGCGATGGAAACGCACTTCTTGCTCAAGTAAATCTGCTCTCACATACCGAGTAGCTTCAGCCGGGTCCATATCGGTACCGGGTGCCGGATCTTCACACCACACATCACAAACCGCCCCGTCGCACTCGACGGTTATCAGGTATATAGTTTCCGGGCGGTTGTTCGTATCGCCTTCACGCTTAGCTGCTGTCTGTTCCATCACTTCACCTCGCTCTGTTGTTGCTCAAAGTGCGCTTCACAAAGCGCCATTGCTCCCTTGGCCGTACTCCGAATCCCCAGCATCCGGTAACAGTCAGGCCAATCCATGCGCCGGCGCTTTGGGGGCCAAGCCTCAAAGTGGCGACGCTTACCCGGCTCGCGCCAGGTATACCGGGTCACGAAATACCCGGCGTCTGATTCAATCCGGTCAACGGTCTTCCGTTCCCAGTTCACTCCCCCACCCACTCCTTCAAATCCACACCACAGGACTCAGCCCACGCCAACGCAGCGCCTTGCTGCTTCAGGTAGCCGCGCCGAATCTTATTCATCATCTCGACGGCCTCTGGCTGGTGATCAATCTGCGCACGACTCGACACCTGGCAGGCCTCAAGGAAGAACACCCGCGCCGCATCCGGCGTAGTCGTACCCACCGGGTAACGGCGACGCATATCAATCCATGCCCTGAACAGCGGGTTCTCACCCAACATGGCTGCCAGTCTCGCCAGCTGACCGCCCTTCACCGGTTTCTGAGTTGCATTCACCACAACGCGGGCTCCTGTGCTAAGAACGGGGCTTTCTCGGCCACCAGCCTGACCAGTTCGCCAGCAGTCGTTTCTTGCTTGCGCCCCTGATCGAAACGCAGCGTCACCGAGTCTGAATCCGGCAGCGCCAGCGGCGGCTCACCAGGTGGTAAATCATCAAGGCCCATCTGGGTCAGCAGCGTATTGATCGCCTGATCGGCGTCATAAGCGACCACCAGCGCCTCACCGGGCAGGCGCCACAGGCGCAGACTGCTCAATGGGCGTAGCTCGCCGGGTTTCTGGTAGCGCTGGTAATTGGCATTCGACTCGCGGACATACTCATCCACGAAAGATCGGAAGTAAGTGGGATTATCCGGACGGCGCCCATTGGCCAGCTTGGCTTGCCCCATTGGGATACAGCGGCGAATAAGCCCTGCAGACAGGCCCCGTGTATGCCAGTTCTCGAACATGGCCAGGCATGCAGGCTTGTGCAGATCAGCAGAGGTGTACCCCAGCTCCGCCATGAAAAACTGAATCCAGCCATCAGCCGAAGGCACTTCATCATCGCGCACGCGCGTAATAGGTACAGTACAGTCCAGTACAGTACAGTAATGGTGTGTGTCGGCTTCTTTGTCGGGATTGCTGTCGGCTTGGCTGTCGAGTATTCGCCCCAAATCCGAATAAAGACGTTTTATTTCAGATGGTTGCAAAAGGTTATAGCTGTCGGGATCAATTGCAGAAATGGCGTTTTTGCTGTCGGCTAACCTGTCGGCTTTATTTGAGACGGAAAAATCCACCACCGCCAAAGGCAGTTCAAAAATAAGCTGACGCCCCTGGCTGCGCGATAACAACAACCCGTGCTTCTCCAGCTGCTTACTGGCGCGGCGACACTGCTGCTCACTGGGCGCCTCTGCTTTGATGCCAGGCACCCCATGCGTCTCCAGCCACTCAGAGAATGCCTTCCAGCTCACCTTCGGGCGTACACCGACTGTCATGGTTACCTTGTCCATCCGAGGCCGAATCGCCAACACGTACAGCAACTGCGCCAGCGGCGGCAGCCCGTACAGGGCGTCCTGCTCAGCCTCACTGAGGAAATACCCAGCCATCGACTACTTGCCTTGAGAAAACAGAACATAGCGACGCCGGCCTGCAAGCGCGTTGCCGGCCAACTCAGACAGTCGGGTTTCAACCAGCCCCAGCTCATCAACAAGCTGCTGCCGTTTCCGCTCCAGAACCTCCGGCGACTCCTGCGAGCGCTGAATCCTCTCAGGGGGTTTGCACCCAACCTGAGCCGAAATCCACTCCAGCGGTTGCAGCCGGTCAAGGGCTCGCATCAGATGCGCCAGCTCAGCCACCTTGAAAAAATCCGGGCGGTTGATATTCAGCGCACCTCGCACATGCGACGCCACAGTGGTCAGTGGCTTATCCGAGTGAAAGCCGCCCTGCTGTAAAATCTCAGCAATCTGATCACTGGTATACCCAGCGGTCAGGTCGTTGAGCGCGCTATACCATTGCCGCGCATCTCTATCGTCAATTTGCATACGCTTCGCCCCCTGCTGCGAAACCCGAATATCCACATGCCCAAAAATTGAGAATTGCTGTGTAAAAGCGCCCTGCCTATGCTGATTTACGTGAACTGGTCAGCTGACCAATCTGCTGGTAGGCATCACGGATCGATAGCTGACGAGCGGCCTCGGCACTGATACTCGGTGCAAGGAAGCGTCCCTCAGACAGGCCTTGAATCGTCCATGCATGCGTGGCCGGAATGCCGTTGCGCGACCACTGATAAAAATGCTGCCGGGCGTTTTGGCGTTTCAGACACAGCAGGTCCATCAAGGGCTCACGGCCATGAAAGAAATCTGCAATCTCGGTCAGCAGCTCTCTATTTTGCTGAACCTGGGCGTCATCATTGTCGCTCATAGGAAATCCAAATTAACCATTTAGCGCAGTTTCGTAAATTACACTTTACATAATAAGCATAAACGACACCCTGTGACAACCAGGGTAAGCACGCAACAAGAAAAAGAAGCACCGGGTTACCGATACAGAAAAACAGGCAGGCGGTATAATTTCATCAACCAGGGCCAGATAAAAATGACCAGCATGAAACTGACCACATTTGGCGAGCGCTTTGAATACGCTCGCTCAGTGCTCAACGACTACACTCACGCAGATGTTGCCCGCGCTATCGACGTCACTCGGGCAACCATCGGTCAATGGGCAAAAAAAGAACAGGCAAATGTCGATGCTCTATCACTCAACAAGGCCTGCGACTTCCTTAAAATAAGCCTCTCTTGGCTGATCACCGGCACGGGGCCTATTCGCCCCGACAGCGCCAGCAACAGCAAATCGTTACCCGTGATCAACTGGGATGATACCGAGCTGTACATCCATGGCATCACCCCCAGCAGCTATGCAGAAGTCAGCGCCAGCCCGTACATGCCCCGTGGCCCCCGCAGCTATGCGGTACGCATCCCGACAGACAACCTGATCGAATTTGCAAAAGACGACACCATTATCTGTGATCCCGATGCAGCGCCGAGCAATGGGCAATACCTCCTGTACAAAACCAGCGAAGGAATCACAGTCGTCAGCTACATCGAGCTGACCGGCAGCCGCAAGCACATCAGCCCTCTGGATAAGAATGCCACACCCGAGCAATACAACCCTGACAACTTCATCGCAGTAATCAACGGCAAGTGGTACCCATAAGCACGCGTACCACCCCTGCCAACCTCGTACCCTAATACCCCTCTGTACCCACTCCTCAAAAAAGCATTACAGCCGAAGTCACCGTGACACAGGCCATGACGCCATTATTTTTTACACCCGTTGTAAATTTTGTTTGACACACGCACTATGTAAATTCTAGTATCCAAATCACAGCATGAAGATACTTAATTTTACGAGGTAACCACTATGTCACAGTCAAACACCATTCCTGTCAGCCACCGCACCACCGTTGGCGAACTCAAGCAGCTACTGGGCGAAAACCGCTCAATCACCGCCATCCGGAAGCGCGGGGCCATGACCCGGCTCATCGTGCGCGACAAAGCACCCGTCATCCGCCGTCACTGATCAGCCCGCCAGGGAAGGAGACAACCGTGGCCAACATAGCGACAAATCGCCGCAACGAACGCTTCAGAGAGAGCCGCCCCGGCAGCGCCTGGAAAAGCCAAGGCGTCAGCCGCCAGGAAGCGCAGCAATGCCGCTTCCTGCGCGAACGGGCTGTCCGTATCGGTGCGGATCTCAATCAGCGCCAGCAAGCACTCCAGCTGGAGTGCCGTATTGATCGCGCCATGCGCATTCATAACCCGCTGTGGCGCATTGATAACTACAGCGCTCTGCTGGACAGCTTCGGAGCGGTGCGTTGCTCGCTGAACAGCGTGATCGACTGGCACAACATGAAAGTGGCCACCTACATCGGCCAATGGGGCCAGGTAACCATCCGGCTCATATGTCGACTCAATCACGGTGAATGCGCTCCGGGGGTTTTAAGTATCGATCAGGCGGGTGGCCGAACACACATAGAGCTCACCTGTAACAGGGTTTCGCTGGTGTTCAGTCATACCGCCGGTGTGACGCGCCAGCCGGCACCAGCCGAGGAATCATTAGAGATAGGGAAAACAGCATGAACAATCAGAAAACACTCTGCATCTACCACAAAAACTGCGCTGACGGCTTTGGGGCCGCGTGGGTAGTACGCAAAGCGCTGGGCGAAAACGCCGTTGAATTCTACGCGGCCAGCTACCAAGAAGAACCGCCAGCTGTTGAAGGTCGCGACGTGGTAATCGTGGACTTCTCCTACAAGCGCTCAGTAATGGAACAGATTGCCCAGTCCGCCAGCAGCGTGCTGGTACTGGATCACCATGAAAGCGCAGAGGCCGAGCTGGCCCCGCTGCTGGCATCCGGCGTCATTCAAGGCAAATTCGATATGAACCATTCCGGCGCCATGCTGACGTGGTTTCACTACTTCGACGTCACGCCACCCAACCTGATCTTCTTCATTGAAGACCGCGACCTGTGGAAATTCGATTTCAATGACACAGGGGCATACATGGCGGCTGTATTCAGCTACCCGCAGCAGTTCGACGTATGGGACGAGCTGGCACGGCGCCCCGCCAAGGCCATGATCGATGAAGGCAACGCCATTCTGCGCATTCAGGCACAGCATGTATATCAACTCCAGAGCCAAGCCTTCCGGACAAATATCGCCGGGTATGACGTACCCGTTGCCAATGCACCCTATTTCTACGCCTCAAACCTTGGTCACGTACTGGCAATAGACGAGCCCTTCTCTGCCACCTACAGCGACAGCGAAGGCAAGCGCAAGTACAGCCTGCGCTCAGCCCGCTCAGCCAACGGTACTGGCCTCAATGTCGCCGATATTGCCCAGCGTTTCGGCGGAGGTGGCCACAAACACGCTGCAGGCTTTGTTATCAGTAACGAAGACCTGCACCACCTCAGCAACCCGAACGGCCTGCAGGCCCAGTAATTCACCGCAAGGAGGCAAACCCTATGTTGATTCTTACCCGCCGCGTTGGCGAAACCCTCATGATTGGCGACGACGTGACTGTGACCGTGACCGTACTCGGTGTAAAAGGCAACCAAGTCCGCATCGGCGTCAACGCGCCCAAGGATGTAGCCGTTCACCGCGAAGAAATCTATCAGCGCGTCCAGCTGGAAAAGAGCCAGGTAAGTGATGCAGAACTGGCCGACAGGCTCGAATCGATGGGCAGCGCAAACGAAGGAGTAACACACGCATGACCGACCTACTCGCACGCCCCGTTGCTGCCAACTTAGAGCTGGTGGGTAAGAACATGAAGCTGCAGGAGCAGGTAGAAGCCCTACAGCAACAGCTGGTGGAACAAAAACGCGCCCACGTCGATGAACTGTCAATGCTGCATCATCAGCGACAAGATCCGATTCAGCACGCCATCGGCATCCTGCAGGAGCATCAGCAGCACCAGCAGGCACTGATCGAGGCACGCCAGCAGGTAGAACAGCTCAACGACGAGCTACAGGTTGCCAACAAGGCCGCCAGCGACACTCTTGATCTGGTCGAAGAGGCTCGCAACCAGCGCAACCACTACCAACAGCAATGCGAGCAGCTACAGGCACAGCACAGCAAAGAGACTCGGAAAGCCCAAGCCGAAATCACTCGGCAAGCGGCACAGCTGACGCTTGCCACAGCAGAGCTCAAGGAACTACGTGAGCTCAACCCTAAAAAGCTCGCCAAACAGGTCAAGCGGCTGCAGGAGGAAAACCGCAGCAAGCAAACCACAATAGACACCCAGAACAAACGCCTGGCCGAGGCCACCCGCAAGGCCAAGCAGGCCGACGCCTTTGAGAAAGAAAATAAGGATCTGCGTACAGTCAATCGCAAACTGAACGACGCCATCATGCTCACCGCACAGGATGCCGAAGCCGGCAAGCTGACCGACGTGCTGGAAGAGGACAAGCAAGGTGGCTGGCAGATCGCCAGCGACAAGGGAAGCATCGAACAGGTGTACATCATCGATAGCAAATCAGACACCTGTCGCCCCTACCACCGTGTAAACGGGCTGACCAAGATTCGTCCGGTACCGCCCAAAGTCACCGCCCTGGCCGAAAAAGCACTAGCCGGCATGGCGGAGCTCACTGACATGGTGGCACGCGCCACCGGGGAGGATCAGTAATGATCAATATCCGCCACCTAAACCCGCTGGCAGATGCAATCTGGTCGAGCGTCTTTGAGCTGTTGTGGGATTCACCCACCGAGACTGAACTATTAATCGCTGGGCGTCGGCTTTACCTGGATCAGCAAGGAACAGGAATGACCCTGAGCTTATCGGACCCGGATGTCGCGCAAGCTGCAAAAGGGGCTGTTATGAGGGTCGCTCTACAGCAGAAAACCCCTCGCCATGGAGTTATAAACACACAAACAGAACGGGCTGCAAATCTTGCCCGCGCCGTCGCGGTCGTATCGCTTACCCGACAGGACCAGTCCCCAGCGTTCCGGCTAAAAGTCGAATTGGGCCGGGCGGCACTGTCCTATTGGGCATCAACGAACGCTGGTGAAACACTCGAATCCCAGCGAAACGCCCCCGCCACCTTCTCTTGGGAGCTGGGCGGTACCTGCCCCATACCGGACGAGAAAAGCATCATCGCTGACTGGCACACCAGTCGCCTGCGCGCCATGGCTACCGACGAAAAACGCTTGCTGTCCGATTACTGGCAGCTGCTGCGTGAACAAGGCGCCAGCGAAGACAAAATTAAGGAAGTAGAGAAAGCGCTTGCAACGGAGAGGGTATAACCATGTTCGCACCCAAAAACATCGTGACATACCAAGCAGCCAACCTGCCCACAGTAGACACTCTGGAGCAGGCACTGCAAGAACACCCATTCACTCCGTGCGGCAGCCAGGAACTCAGTCGCAGCGGCTGGGCGGCGCCAGCAGACTGTATTGAAGGCATGGTCCTCGACAGTCACGGCTTCCTGTTGATCGCCCTGAAGCATGAAGAGCGCGTTTTGCCGCCACAGTCAGTGCGTGAACAGCTGAATGAAAAGGTCGCACTGATTGAAGCCGAGCAAGGCCGCAAGGTGTACCGCAAGGAAAAACTGCAGCTCAAAGATGAAGTCATTATGGATATGCTGCCGCGCTCATTCACACGCAGCCGCATCACATACGCACTGATCTGCCCCAAGCAAGGGCTGATTCATGTTGATACGCCCAGCCACAAACGGGCAGAAGACCTCCTCAACAACCTTCGAGCTGCCCTGGGATCGCTGAACGTGAAGCTGCCTCAGACAAAACTGTCCGCCGACAAGGTAATGACGGGCTGGCTCCA
This sequence comes from Marinobacterium iners DSM 11526, assembly GCF_900107855.1. Lineage (GTDB taxonomy): Bacteria > Pseudomonadota > Gammaproteobacteria > Pseudomonadales > Balneatricaceae > Marinobacterium > Marinobacterium iners. The sequence goes on from NZ_FNRJ01000001.1 coordinate 69,486, forward strand.
CAGCGAAAGCATGCCCAATGGCTGGGCATTAGAGGATGAGTGCGAGCTCCGCGACCCCATGACCGAAGGCGGCAAGATCAGCGTCGAAGGCCAGGACCTTCTGAGCGAAGAGATAACAGCTCACCTCGCCGGTGGGTACGTTGTTAAACGGCTGGCGTTGGAGTGGCAGCAGCAGGTCCGTTTTGTATTACATGCTGACCTGAGCCTGCACAGGTTACGCCTGAGCGACGAGTACCGGGAACGACTGAATGCCGAAGCGCCTGAAGACGCGCAGGCCGCACTGGAAACCAGCGTCGTGCGCTGGGGTCTCGAAATGGCTCGCCTGACCCAAGAGCTGATCGAAACGCTGGGCGGCCACCCTGACGAAGAGCCTTTCAAGCTGCAGCAGGAACAAGACGGGGTGGCAGCATGAACCCTATGACTCAATACCCACCCCGCCCAACACTCACAGATGATCTGCTCAAATCGGTGGTGAACGAATTCCTGTTTGAACACCCAGATTTCACAGCAAAGCTGGGCAGTGACGGCGCAGACGATATTGTCAGCGAGAGCGCAGACGATATTGTCAGCGAGTATAGCCTTGGTACTGATGGCTTCGAGCTGTGCAAACGACTTGAAAAATACTGCAGCTGGGACACTGATCGTGAAGATATGGAAGTGTTTGATGAGCTGGATTGTTACGCACGTCAGATGCTCAAAGAAGCAGAGCAAAAATGGATCAGACAAAACAATATCCAGCCGCCCTACGCTAACGGCACCCGTGTGAAAGTAACGTCCGGTCCCAGAGGCATCGGTACGATCGATAAGGTCTGCGATCACTCACCCGGTTGCTTTCTGATTGCACCCGCAAACCCGAGCGAATTCGAGCGGAGCCATAGCACTCGCTGGCTTGTTCGATTTGAGCACGTCCAGCCGGTTGACGAGGCCGAGGCATGAACAAATCACTGCGCCAGCAACTGGAAAAAACCATCCAGATTGCACAAGCCATGCTCGACGGCAAAGCGTTCCATGTCAGCAACTCAGAGATCGACTGTGTTCCTGTACCGGTGATGACGCAGACCGCCGCAAAAAAGCAAGGCCTTGTCCTGAAACGCGGAGCCAGGCGTGTTGGCACGTGGGGCGTTCGAGTTGCCTACGGGATCGCCAGCGTCAAAGGCGATCTGTACCTGGCCAGCAGCTTCAAACCTCAGGAGGAAAGGCCGTGAAACACCACTCAATCCTCCTGCGCTTCCGTGCAGACCCAAGCCCAACAAGCCCGGCCACAGGGGCGCGACGGGTTAACGTCATGGCCCCCTGCGCCAGCAGTGCATGCCGAAAAGCAGTGGCCAGCTACACCGGTCCTTGGTTCGCTCGCGCAACCGTTGTGAAGGAAGAATCAAAATGAGCAAAGACAGGATCATGAAAAAGATCCAGAAGTGCCTGGCACTCAGCAAGTCCAGCAACGAGCACGAAGCGGCCGCTGCACTTCGCCAGGCAAAGGTACTGATGGATAAACACCAGCTGACCATGAGCGATGTTGAACTGAACCAGCTGGATGTTGTGGAAGTGGAAGGCAAAGGCCTTGCCCGCCCGCCTCGTTGGAAGATCATGCTCTACCTGACGGTAGCACGCGCCTTTGGTTGCTCCTCCTTCACGCGTGGTGGCCACCCGGTATTTGTCGGCACAGCCCCCAATCCTGAAGTGGCCAAGTATGCCCTGGACGTACTGCTGCGCCAGCTGGAATTGAACAAGAAGGAGTTTCTACACAGCAAAGCGCACTTCGTTGACATTCTGGACCGCGGCGAGAAAACCAAGCTCGGCAGAGGCTTTGCTGAAGGCTGGGTACAAGGTTGCTACCAAACGGTGGAGAAGTTCAGCGCCAGCCTGTCAGACGACAAGCACGCCGAGCACAAGCGAAAAATGGAGCAGCAGCACAACGGCAAAATCAACAAGGCCGCGCCGGGCAAACGCGCCAGCGAAAGCGGCATTGGCCGGCAAGCAGCAGCCTACGGCTACCAGTCAGGAATGAAAGCCCAGATCCATGCCGGTATGAGCCAAGACTCAGGCCCAGATCTGCTCACGGCAGAAGGTAGCCAGGTATGACCACACCCTCCCCTATCACTATCGCCAAAAAGGCATGGTCATACTGGTCCGATGGGCATTTTGACGGCGTGCCATGCAACCCGGCTGAATGCGTCACTCACGGCGAGACCCTGAGTAAGGCGAAGTATGCGTTTTATCAGGATCTGATCGACCTTGGCTGGGGTATCGACTTCATGGAAGTATGCCGGGAGTTCAGCTTTCGCCGATACCCTGATAAGGATCTCGTGCGCCTGCCTTCAGCCCCTGTTCTTGATCAGCTGACCGACAAGCAGCGCCATATCATCGGTCACGCAAATGGTAATAGCGGGCGCGAACCTGGCTACCGCGACTACTACTGCACCAGCGATGGTGATGCCGATTGTGAGCGACTGGTAGATCTGAGCCTTATGCAGCGCGGCAGCTTCGTTGTCAGCAGCAAAACCAGCCGGTATTACCTGCTCACTGAAGACGGCGCACTCGCCGCCTTGTCTGAAGCGGAAATCCCACGCGACAGAGCCGAAAGCATCCTCGAACCGTGGGTAAGTCCGCTTGTGAATCAAGAAGGCTTTCTGTCGTTAGACGCGATAAAGGCCTGTCCGGAAATAAAACACCACTTCCAAGGCATGAGCTGCCGGATCTACTCATCCCAGTGGGGCTATTACTGGCGTGCAAACGCTTCCGGGTACGGACGCAAGGAAGAGGCTGGCATATACAGCTTCGAAGACGCGCTCAGCCATAGCCACCACTGCGGCCCAGAGAAAGGAATTTGGTACGAGTTCATTACGGGAGCAAAAGCATGACCACCCCAACAACCCGAACCCTCGCGGCCACAGCTGTTGAAATCATCGTCAGCATCAACAGCACGGCAGACGCATACACAGAGGTCGACGCCCAGATTGCAGATACCGATCTGCTACTGGCCCATATGAACAGCGGCAACATGGACGACACAACCCGGCTGCGCGCCACACGCACCCTGCGCCAGCTCAAGAGCGGACAACGGAGGTACCGGGCATGATCCAGCCAGAAGAAGTAAAACGCAACGAACATGGCTTTTGGTTCCACAGCCAGTACCCGGAATGGGACGAAAGCACAACGATGGAGCAAGTAGAAGCCTGGGAAAATGAAAACAACATTCGCATTGCCGTGCTCGACATGGAATCAGACGCCCCTGAAGAGGTGGCTCAGGACTATTTCGAGAATGACAGCAACAGCTGTACTGACTGGAACCCCGTGCATCCTGCGCCAGGCGCATTCCTGCTATCGATTCACGACGCAGAAGATGGCCCCGTGGCGATATTTGCTGTGCCCCTCGAAGACCAGGAAAAAAGGAGCCGCTGTGCATAAGCGAAAGCTGAGAAACCGGGCGCTCCGCATTGAAATGCCGACAGGCAAAACCTGCCCCGAGTGCAAAGGTTCAGGCGCCAGACAAGGCCTTGTATCGGAATACAGCTGCCCTCGCTGCCACGGCCTGGGAGTCATTGAGCTACGGCAGGATTACTTTGCCGACAAGGCCGATGCGCTCTCCAGCATGTGTATAGCACAGCGCCGGCGCATCAAAGAATTGGAACAGCAGCTGGCAGCATCCGCCGAAAAGCACATTGGCAGCCGGTTTGACTAATAGGAGTCAGAGAAGTGAGTAAGCCCATTTTCGAAGTCGGAAAGCCAATTCCAAAGATTTGGCTCCATATGGAGTTCGATTTCGATGACACCTTCAAGTACGTGGATGGCGAAGTGGTGGCAGACCAGACAGAGCTGGACCGCCTTGTTGATAAATACCTCAATGGAGAAAACTGGGCATGAAGCGAGAACAGATCAAGGAGCTGGCCATTGCCAATGGCTTCAGCCTCAAACCCCAGCCGGACGGCACCAACGACCTTAACCCGTATGTGTATGAGTTCGCTCAGGCGTTGGTAGAGCCTCTGCGCCGCGAACTCGACCACCAAAAGCTGATCCATGTTGGATTCACCAACAACACGCAGATCGAAGGCGCAAAGCAGATCGTTGGCAGCTTCTACCCGTCAACTGAGAACGACAACTGGATACCGGTCTACATGCTGGCCGTTCACGCGCACCGGTGTGGGCATGATAGCGAAACATTCTGTCACCTGTTGAAGCTTGAAAAGCGCAGCCGGGAACTGAAGCAAGAGCGCGATCAGTTGACGGTCCACATTCAGCGAATAGATACCCTGGCATGGAAGTTTCTCACATACCCAAATGAAGCCCAGACCCTTGAGGACTTGAACAGAGCTTTGAGTAATTCCCCGGTGCAAAACATCGCCCAGCACGATGCCGAGGTGATTGAAGGCCTGCGGTTTCCAACCATGCTGCGCAAAATGTGGTCTGGCACTGAAGTCCAGCAGTGGCTGAAAGAGCAAGCTGACCAGCTGCACCACAGAGCAAAGAAGGTGTAGTCATGACTCTCTCAGTCATCCAGCCCAAGCAACCAATCAACCCGGCATGGGAGAAACGGACCATAAACCTGAATACCGCCTATCCGGCATTCGCATGGTACCACCCGGCTCTCAAGCTGCTTGTAATCAGCGCAGTAGAAGTGCCTGAAACAGCAATAGGCCCTGAATACCACATCAGCATCAGCAAAGGGCGCGGCACTGGCCATCCAAAGCGCTGTTCAGCTGAAGAGGGCAAGCTGGTACTCAAACAGTTTGATGCCGAAGGCGCACTTGAAGACAACCACAGCCCAGTCGTCCGCAACTACTGGATGCCAGTGGCAGAAAAACTGATCGGCATGGAATGCGATTGCAAGGAACAAGAAGCGGCAATCCGTGAAGGTGACTTCGAGTGGCGACCGCTCACACAGAAGAATGCAGATCGAGCAAAGGTGACGAAGTGACCCAATCAGCAACCAAACCGCATGCTGTCGAGCCTCAAGCGCTCTTTGTGGAAGGTGTTTCTGAGGAAGAAATGGCCCGGCTCATTGGCTCTACACCAAAAGCCCTTGAAAGGAAGCGCCAGCGAAAAGTCTATCCGGAAGGAAAAGTCTGGGCCAAGATCGACGGCCGCATTATTTACCATATACCAGGGTACAACGCATGGATAAGAAGCCACTTCAACCAGACCTCCCGCCAGGCGTCGAGCTCCACAGAAACAGAATACGAGTCTGCTTCTACTGGAATGGAGAAAGATACAGGGAATCGCTCCCGCTCCCGCCCACGCCAAAAAACATACAGCGGGCCGGTCGTCTGCGTGGTGAAATAAAGCACTTGCTGGATCTGGGAGTCTTCACGACCACCCACTTCAACCAGTATTTCCCAGACAGTACGCGCTTTGACAAAGACCTGAACTGCATCCAGTTCGGTCAGCTGGCTCAAGAGTGGATGGACAATCTTGAAGTCTCAACGAACACAAAAAACGAGTACCGGAAGGTACTCAACCGCTACTGGATGCCGCCCTTGGCCGGGCGAGATATCACCAGCATTCGCTACAGCGAACTGCGCAGCTTGGTCAACGGTATCGACTGGACTTCCCCGAAGACGCGAAACAACGCCCTGATCCCACTGCGAGGCGTGTTTGCTTTGGCGTATCTCGATGAGCTGATCGACAGCGATCCGTCAGACCGGTTACAGAATCTGAAGCATCAGAAAGAACCGCCAGATCCTTTTTCGCGTGACGAGCTGGAACAGATCACAAGCTGGATGTGGTCCAACTTCACCGGGCTCGACAGAATCTACGCGTGTTACTTCGAGCTCGCATTCTGGACCGGCATGCGCCCATCTGAAATGCTCGCACTCAACTGGAGCGATATCGATTGGCGCTCCGGATACGCTCGAGTAGAAAAAGCGCAGAGTAAGGGGCAACTCAACAACCGCACGAAGGTTGCCAAGGTGCGTGACGTGAAACTTAACGACCGTGCCTTGCACGCGCTCCGCGAGCTCAAGCCGCTGACATTCGCGAATCCATCCGGACGGGTATTCATTGCGCCTCAGACCGGTGAGCCAATCGTTTCTGACCAGGCACCGGGTCGCAAATGGCGCAAGGCGCTGCGTAAGGTCGGCATTCGTCACCGCAAGGCGTATAACACTCGGCACACGTTCGCCACCATGTACTTGATGGCAGGCGCCACCCCGGCATGGATTGCAAACCAGCTCGGCAACTCAGTGATCATGGTCACAACGGTCTATGCTAAATGGATGAAATCGGATCAGGACACAGCAGAAATTGAGAAGGTAGACAGTACGATAGGGAAGCGAGAAAAAGAAAGATTTAGCCCCCAGATAGCCCCCAAAACGAAAAGCGTCTTATAAGTTGCTGAATCTAAAGGTTTAAATGGTCGGGACGGCAGGATTTGAACCTGCGACCCCTTGCACCCCATGCAAGTGCGCTACCAGACTGCGCTACGCCCCGACTAGGCGGGAACTGACTGATCAGTTCCGAAGAGGACGCGAATATTACCTTAAGGTTTTGAAAAAATAAAGCTTTCACAATGGTTTTTTGTCTACGCTGATTGAGGGCAAGACAACCAACCTCGGAATATATACCGTTGAGAAAACAATCAGAACAATGGAGACATGTATGAACAATAATGACGTTGTCGTGCTGAGCGCTGCGCGCTCGGCAATCGGCTCTTTCGGCGGTGGTTTGAGCCAACTGGAGCCTTCTGAACTGGCCGGACAGGTAATGAAGTCGTCCATTGAGCGTTCAGGAGTAGACCCTGAACTGATCCGCTACGTGACCTCAGGCCATTGCATACCGACTGACTCACGCTTTGCCTACGTTGCACGTGTGGCTTCCATTCAGGCGGGGCTGCCCATGGACTCGGTAGCGATGTCGGTAAACCGCCTTTGCAGTTCCGGTTTACAGGCCGTGGTGACCACGGCTCAAGGCATCATGCTGGATGATTACGAATACGGTATTGGCGGTGGCGTAGAAGTCATGTCGCGCTCAGGCTACCTGTCGACCGCCCTGCGCAGCGGTTCACGCATGGGTGACAGCACCATGATCGACATGATGGTCGCAACCCTGAGTGACCCGTTTGGTGTCGGCCACATGGGAATTACTGCAGAAAATCTGGCCGAGAAATGGGGGATTACTCGGGAAGAGCAAGATGCATTCGCCGCTGAATCCCATCGCCGCGCCGTTGCAGCGATTGAGGCGGGTCATTTCAAGGATCAGATCGTCCCGATCAGCATCAAAACGCGCAAGGGTGAACTGATTGTCGATACCGATGAACATGTGAAAGCCGGCACAACCGTCGACATGCTGGCCGCCATGCGACCCGCGTTCAAAAAGGATGGCACGGTGACTGCCGGTAACGCTTCAGGCATCAACGACGGCGCATCCTATCTGGTGCTGGCGTCTGCCCAGGCAGCTGCACGGGATGGCCACAAACCGATGGCCAGGCTGGTCTCGTACGCGGTTGCGGGCGTTTCCAATGAAGTCATGGGCGAAGGCCCCATCCCGGCTACACGCCTGGCACTCAAGAAAGCCGGCTTGAGTCTGGCCCAAATGGACGTCATTGAATCCAACGAAGCCTTTGCTGCACAAGCGCTGGCGGTAGCCAAAGGGCTTGAACTGGATCTTGCCAAGACCAACCCCAACGGTGGCGCCATTGCACTGGGTCATCCGGTAGGCTGTTCAGGTGCCTATATTGCCACCAAGGCGCTGCACGAACTGCAGCGAACTCAAGGACAATATGCGCTGGTCACCATGTGTATTGGTGGCGGTCAGGGCATCGCGGTTATCTTTGAACGTCTCTGAAGGCAGTCGTTGACAAGACACCCCCTGGCCGGGGTGTCTGTTTCCAGGTTCGAAACTCAGCCGGCTTTGCCTCACCTCAACCTCTTTAAAACGTAATTTTCACTCCCTTAAGACTTCTTTAAGTATTCAAGACCAAAATGCGTGGCTATGAACAGGAGTCATGCCATGAGTCTTAATCCTCCACGCATCAACCAGCCGACCAGTCTTAGTCTGCATGATCAGGCCTGCGCAGCGCGTCCGGGTATTGAAGCGTTTATTCGGGAACGTTTCCGAGTCGTACATGCTGCTGATATCCACGATTTTCTGCCGACGCTTGTCAGTTGCCGTAACGCACGCGGCGAGTTGGTAGCCGCTGCCGGTTTCCAGCTGGCCGCTGAGGCATCCCTGTTTCTGGAGACCTATCTCGACACGCCTATCGAGCACTGTCTGGCTGACCGGCTTACGGTAATGCCAACACGCGACAGGATCGTTGAGGTCGGTAACCTCGCCACCCTTAAGCCCGGCCAGGTTCGCCAGTTGATCGTGACGTTGGCAGCCTGGTTCGATCGCCGTCAGCTGGAGTGGGCGGTACTCACTCTGACGCCAACGCTGATCAACAGTTTTCGACGCCTGGGACTGGAATTGCATCCGCTGGCACCCGCTCGGCAGGAACGGCTGAGCCATGGCAGCAGTCGTTGGGGACATTATTACGACCAGAAGCCCATGGTGGTTGCCGTTTCCATTCCGGTCGGTGCTGCCTGCCTGCGTTGCCAGACAGTGACCCACCCAACTCACGCCACATACGAGCGCCCAACAATTGCCATCACCGAGAATGCCCATGCCCTCCCATCTGTTCGCTGAACTGACCCGGCTGGCTCAGAGCCAGCCTGATGCTGTCGCACTGCGTGACACCCATGGCACCGTGCACTGGGGTGAATTACCGGCGGCGGTTGATGCATTGGCTCTGCGCCTGCGCGAGCACGGAGGCGAGCGTCTGGCACTGCTTGCTGACAATAGCCGTCACTGGGTGCTGGCCGACTTGGCGGCACTGAAATTGGGACGGGTCCTGGTGCCGGTACCTCTGTTCTTCTCTGACACACAACGCCGTCATCTGCTTGAACGGGCGGGCATCGATACACTGATCACTTGCGCACAGGATCAACTGCAACTGCAACGCCTGAGCAATCCTGTGACCGACCTGCATGCGGGTACCGCGAAAATCACTTTCACCTCAGGTACCACCGGGACCCCCAAAGGGGTCTGTTTGAGTGCCGATCAGCAGCTTAACGTCGCCCGCTCACTCACCACACAACTGGCTCCGCTGGCCATCCGTCGTCACCTGTGTCTGCTGCCTCTGGCCACTTTGTTGGAGAACATCGCGGGCGTCTACACCGCCCTTCTGATGGGAGCCTGTATCGAGCTACCTGCACTACCGAGTTTGGGCTGGCAAGGTTCCAGCGGGCTCGATAGCCAGTGTTTACTGGGCGCTTTGCACCAGCATCAGCCGGACTCTCTGATCACGCTGCCGCAAGTACTGTCGGCCCTCACCCGGGCTGCTGAGCAGGGCGCCGCGCTGCCTATGGTGAAATTCATCGCCGTTGGCGGTGCCCGCGTGGGGGCTGAATTGATCCGTCGCGCACGTGCCTCCGGCCTGCCCGCTTACGAAGGTTACGGTCTGTCGGAGTGTGCCTCGGTTGTCAGTCTGAATACGCCTGCACAAGACTGTATCGGCAGTGCCGGAACGCCACTGGCACACAACAGCCTGAGCGTCAGCGCCGCGGGCGAACTGCTGATTGACGGTAATCGAATGCTCGGCTACCTCGGAGAACCGGCACCGACTGGCCCCTATGCGACCGGCGATCTTGTACGCCTTGATGACGACGGTTTTGTGCATGTCGAAGGTCGCATGCGCAACGTCATTATCAACAGCTTCGGTCGCAATATCAGCCCTGAATGGGTGGAATCGGAACTGTTGTCACAGCCGGGAATCGAGCAAGCCGTTCTGTTTGGTGAAGCACGCCCCTTCAATACCGCACTGATCCACGCCCCGACACTGGACGATGCGGCGCTGCAACGAAGTATTACTCAGGTCAACACACGTCTGCCCGATTACGCTCGCGCCCTGCGTTGGGTCCGGGTCCCGAATGCGATGAGCAGTGACGAGGGACTGTTCACCTTGAATGGACGACCACGCCGCGATGCGATCGCCACACGCTTTGCCGAACATTTTGAATCCGTTTATCAACTTGACCACTGAAAGGGATAGCGCCATGTCCTTCTACGATCAGCTACAGCACGACACCCGCGATGCACGTCAGTACCTGCTGGACGCACCGATAATTGTCGCCTGCCAACGCGGCGAGATCAGTCACAACCAGTACACTGCGTTTCTGACCCAGGCCTACCACCATGTCAAACATACCCTGCCGCTGCTGATGGCGTGCGGTGGCCGACTGCCCGAAAGCCATGAGTGGTTGCGCGAAGCGGTCGCCGAATATATCGAGGAAGAAACCGGGCACCAGGAGTGGATACTCAACGATCTGGCCGCCTGTGGCCTGGATAAGGAAGCCGTACGTCGAGGGCAGCCGTCGATCGAAACGGAGCTGATGGTTGCCTACGCCTACGACATGATCCAGCGGGCCAACCCGGTCGGTTTCTTCGGCATGGTTCAGGTACTCGAAGGCACCAGCGTTGCACTGGCTACGCCGTTGTCACACATCATTCAGGATCGGCTGGCCTTGCCTGACAGTGCGTTCAGTTATCTGCGTTCACACGGCTCACTGGATCAGGACCACATCAAGTTCTTTCAGAGCTTGATGGAACGTATCGACAATCCTGACGAGCAGGCCCTGATTATCCACAGCGCACAGGTGTTCTACCGCCTCTACTCCAATATTTTCCGTAGTTTGCCCATCGTATGAGAGGTAGCCATGCAATTTGACCGTCGACATATCCTCATTACCGGGGCCAGTGGTGGTATCGGCTCCGCACTCGCCCGTGCGCTCGCCACCGAAAAGGCGTCATTACTTTTGCATGGGCGTAACCGGAACACATTGACAGCACTGGCCGATGAATGTCGCCAGCTCGGCGCCCGAGAGGTCCAGGTCTGCAGCGCTGATCTGGCAACGACCGAGGGGCGTGCCGTACTGATCGACCATGTGCAGAGCAGCTTTTCAAAGCTGGATACGTTGATCAACAACGCGGGGATAAGTCGTTTTCAGGTGTTCGAGCAGCAAACACCCGAGCAGATTGAGCAACTGCTGACGACCAACATCAACGCTCCCATCCTGTTGACCCGTGCCCTGATTTCCCCCCTGCTGGAAACAGCGGGCGAATCACCGGTCATCCTCAATATCGGCTCCGCCTTCGGTGCGCTCGGCTTTCCCGGTTACAGCACCTACTGTGCCAGCAAAGCAGCGATTCGTCTGTTCTCCGAAGCACTGGCTCGCGAGTTCAGTGACACGCCGCTGCGGGTACAGTACCTGGCCCCACGAGCCACCCGCACCGACATCAACTCTGACAGTACCAACGCCATGCTGGCAGCCACAGGTAGTGCTTCCGACAGCCCGGAACTGGTTGCTCAGATCGCACTGAAACTGCTGCGCTCTGGCCAAGCCCAGATGACCATCGGCTGGCCGGAAAAGCTGTTGGTCAGACTTAATGGCCTGCGCCCTGAGATGATTAGCGCAGTCCTCAACAGGCAACTCGGCAAAATTAAACCCTTCGCCAAGCACCACTAAACGGGAGTCTTGTCATGAAACCGGTTACACACATCCGTACTGCCCTGCTGACCCTCATGCTCGGTTGTGCCACTATTACCCAAGCAGCGACAACTGAACAACTGCTGCCGTTCCAGCAACGCTGGGCCGAAATACAGTACAACCTGGATCAAGACGCTCAGGCCGATGCCTTCGATAACCTCGCAACACAGTTGGCCGAGCAGTTGACCGCTCAGCCCCACGACCCCGAGCTGATGATCTGGCAAGGTATCGTTCTCAGTTCGCAGGCGGGCGCCACGGGCGGCCTGGGAGCCTTAAAGCTGGTAAAGCGGGCACGCACGCTGTTTGAGGCCGCCATTGAACAGGACGCCTCTGCTCTGAACGGGTCGGCACTGACCAGCCTCGCTACTCTTTATCATCAAGTCCCGGGCTGGCCACTTGGATTCGGCAGCGATGAAAAGGCACAGGAGCTGTTCGAACGGGCACTGGTGATCAACCCGGACGGCATCGACAGCAACTATTTCTATGCGGCCTTCCTGCTCGAAAAAGGCGACAACACTCGCGCTAAAGCATTACTGGACAAGGCGCTGGCGGCACCGGCACGCCCGGGACGACAACGGGCCGATGCCGGTCGACGCGAAGAGATTCATACGCTGTTGCAACAGCTGAAATAAGGACCTGCGTATGCGCATACTGATCGTCGAGGATGATCCACTTTTGGGGGATGGCATCACCCGCGCATTGACCAAGACGGGTGACAGTGCAGATTGGCTCACCTCGGGCGAAGAGGCTTGGCATATTTTGCAGCTTGAGCACTTTGACTGCATGATTCTCGATCTCGGGCTGCCCGGTATGGACGGCCTTAGCCTGTTGCGTCAGCTACGCAAGGGGGGACACACCCTGCCGGTGTTGATTCTGACTGCTCGTGATGCCATCGAAGATCGTATCGCAGGGCTGGATGCCGGTGCCGATGATTACCTGCTAAAGCCTTTCGACCTGGCTGAGCTGCGTGCGCGCCTGCGTGCAGTGACCCGCCGCTACAAGGGCTATAGCGACACGTTGCTGCAGCTGGGTGACCTCAGCATCGACACACAGGCTCAAAGCGTAAGCTATTGCGGACACGCGGTTGCTCTCTCCAGACGCGAATATGGCCTGTTGCTGACCCTGGCCGAAAATGCCGGCAAGGTGCTTAGCCGGAGTCGGCTGGAGGAATCCCTGTATGGCTGGGGAAATGAGGTTGAAAGCAATACGCTTGAGGTCCATATCCACCATCTGCGCAAGAAGCTTAACACCTCGGTCATACGCACCGTACGCGGGGTGGGCTATATGATGGACAGGGTGGACGCATGACATCCATTCGCCGCACACTCAGCCTCAGTTTGCTCAGCATCGGCCTGGTTACAGGCCTGGTCACCGCTGCACTTTCATTCTGGGCCGCGACCGATGAAGCAGAAGAGCTGTTCGATGCCCAGATGGCCCAGATGGCTCGCCTGACCGATCAGCTCGCGCCAGCTGGCCCGCTGACCCACTTCAAAACGCCAGCCGAATTCGAATGGACACCGGCCCACCCTTATGAGAAGCAGCTCTCCTACCGAATTGTCGATGCGTCTGGCACCGTATTAATTGCCTCGCCCAGTTTCCCGAAACAGATCGACGCCCCGCCAGGTACCACCAGCGGCTATCGCAATCTGGATGTCAACGGCACACAGTGGAGACTGTTCACCCTTGCCGAACCCACTGGTCAACGCTATATACAGGTTTCTCAGGACTATCGCATGCGTCGTGAGCTGGGCGTTAAAATTGCCATGTCCAATACCTTGCCTATTCTGATCTTTCTGGGACTTTTCGGACTCACGATCTGGTGGTTGATTGGGCGCAGTCTGCGACCACTGGTAACGGTGAGTCATGAGGTTGCCACGCGTGGCTCTGATCATCTTGAACCACTGGCTTTACAGCAAATACCTGATGAAATTGATGGCTTGGTCAGAGCACTCAACGCACTGCTGGCACGATTGCAGCAGAGCTTCGAACGCCAACGCCGCTTTACCGCCGATGCTTCACATGAGCTGCGCACCCCCTTGGCCGCCCTGCAGATCCATTGTGAGAATTTGTATCAGGATCTGGATGACAGCGAGAGTCGCATCAGCTGTGCTCAGATGTTAAAAGGAATATCCTGGATGAATCGGATGGTTGAACAGCTGCTGCAGCTGAGCCGACTTGATCCACAAGCACGCCTGCCTGACACCACGCAGGTCAACCTCAACAAACTGTGTCGCGATGTTATTGACGACCAGATCGGATTCGCTATCGCACGGGACATAGATCTGGGACTGAGCGCCCCTGACCGCCCCCTGTCACTGCAAGGCAGTGCCTTTTATCTGAGCCTGATGCTACGCAATCTGATCGACAACGCCCTGCGCTACACTCCTTCAGGGGGCGAGGTTACCCTGACTTTGGAGTCGGTCGATAATCATATTGTAATGAGCGTAATCGACTCAGGCCCAGGCCTCAATGATGAACAGAAGATGCACGTCTTCGAGCGATTCTATCGCCTGGGACCGAACGGCACGGGGAGTGGTTTGGGGCTATCAATCGTGCGCCTGATTACGCAGCTGCATCAAGCAAGGATAACCCTGCTTGAGCGCCGGGATGGCCAAACGGGACTGGTTGCACGTGTTGATTTTGCCCCGGAGCTACCCAATGACAGTGGAACCGAGGTACAGAGCTGAACCGTCAAACCGACTTCAGCAGTGCGCGGATCTCTTCCAGCTCGGTAATGGTCTGACGCAGCAACTGGCGATAACGCGCAGCATCATCCCCTGCACTTTCCCCGGCCAACCATTGGCGTGCACCGGCGATGGTATAGCCCTGCTCATGCAGAAGACTTCGGATCTGGCGCAGCAGCAACAGATCCTTGTGCTGGTAATAGCGGCGATTGTTGCGCTTGACCGGCTGTACCTGTTTGAACTCCTGCTCCCAGTAGCGCAGTACATGGGGCTTGAGTTGACACAGCTCGGCGGCTTCGCCGATGGTGAAATAGCGTTTGGAAGGGATGGGCCCCAGTTCAGACGCTGTCTGGCTGGTTTCCGGCATGGATCTCCACGCGCTCCTTGAGTTTCTGCCCCGGGCGGAATGTGACCACCCGGCGGGCAGAGATGGGGACTTCCTCCCCGGTTTTCGGATTTCGACCTGGGCGCTCACGCTTGTCACGCAGATCAAAATTGCCGAAGCCGGAGAGTTTTACCTGCTCGTTGTGCGCCAGACTGGTACGGATCTCATCGAAAAACGAGTCCACCATATCCTTGGCTTCGCGTTTGTTCAGGCCCAGCTCCTCATAGAGGCGTTCGGCCATGTCAGCTTTGGTCAACGAGCTCATGTCGGTCACCCTGTGTTTACTCTCGTAACGTTGCAGCACAACGATCGCGGAGTGCGGATACAACGGCACTTACCGCACTGTTGATCTCTTCGTCATTAAGAGTGCGCGATGGGTGCTGCCAGGTCAAGCCCAGTGCCAGACTTTTTCGTCCCGGTTCAATACCTTGGCCCTGGTAGACGTCAAACAGTGTCACCTGCTTGATGAACTCGCCAGCTGCTTCGGTCGCTGTATTGCGGATGTCGGCAAATGCGGTTGCCTGGTCCACGAGCAGTGCCAGATCACGGCGTGACTCGGGGAACTTTGACAGTGAGCTGAAACGGGGCAGCTTGCCACCGGTCACCGCATCCAGCGTGACTTCAAACAGATAGACGGGGCCGTTCAGGTCCAATTTCTTCACCAGTGACGGATGCAGGGCTCCCAGGAAGCCCACCGCCTCGCCATTTCGCTCAATGCGGGCAGCCTGACCCGGATGCAGTGCCACGTGGCGATCCGCCACAAAGCTGAACTGCTCGCCACAACCACCCAGCGCCAGCAACGATTCCAGATCCCCCTTGGCATCGAAGAAGTCCAGCTTGTCCTTCCCGGCTGTCCAGCCTTCCGCATCACGGTTGCCCGCGATCAGACCAGCAATGACATTCTCCTGCACCAGACCTTCCGCCTTGGGCACAAAGCGCTGACCGGTTTCAAACAGGCGCACGCGGCTTTGCTGGCGATGTTGGTTGTACTGCAGCGCCTTGGCCAGTCCCGGCCACAGCGTTGTGCGCATCACCGCCATCTCAGCCGAAATGGGGTTGGCCAGCGCCAGTGCCGTATGCTGGTCATCAAAGGCCTTTTGCAGCTCGGCTTCGATGAAGCTGTAGGTGATCGCCTCCTGATAGCCACGTGCAACCAGATGACGACGCAGTTGCTGCAACGTCAGACGTGCTTCGGCGATCGGCGGGATCGGCAGCTGTGCCGTCGGCGTGTGGACCGGCAGATTGTTATAGCCGTATACCCGCGCAATCTCTTCAATCAGATCGACTTCGATGGTGAGATCAAAGCGATAGCTCGGCACCGTTACCTGCCAGCCATCGTTCACTTCAACCAGCAGCATGCCCAGGCGGTTCAGAATCTCTTCAACTTCGGCATCCGGGATTTCCAGTGCCAGCAACGCCGCCAGCTTGCTGCGACGCAGGAGGACCTGCTGCACTTCGGGCAGGTCAGCCTCGGATACGGCCTCAACCACCGGACCCGGCTCACCGCCAACGATGTCCAGCAGCAGCGCGGTGGCGCGTTCGATCGCCTTGCGCTGTAGCTGCCAGTCGACGCCACGTTCGAAGCGATGCGAGGAATCCGTATGCAGGCCGTAACTGCGGGCACGGCCGGCAATGGCCAGCGGCGCAAAAAAGGCGCTTTCCAGGAAGATGTCGCGGGTCGAGTCGGTAACCGATGTCGGCTCACCGCCCATGATACCGGCCATGGCCACTGGACCCCTGGCATCGGCGATCACCAGAGTGTCGGCGTTCAGCTCGACCTCCTGCCCATCCAGCAGCTGCAGCTTTTCGCCCTGCTCAGCCAGGCGCACGCGAATGCCGCCTTCGAGCTTGCTCAGGTCAAAGGCGTGCATCGGCTGGCCAAGCTCCAGCAGCACGTAGTTGGTGACATCCACAACCGGATCGATGCTGCGCACACCGGAACGACGCAGTTTTTCCTGCATCCACTGCGGTGTAGCAACCCCCGGGTTGATATTGCGAATGACGCGGCCCAGATAGCGCGGACAGCCCTCAGCATGGACCAGTTCAACACCGAAGCGATCGTCATTCTGCGGCGCAACCGGTGCTGCTTCAATCGGGGCCACTGCCGCCTTGTTCAGTACGCCAACCTCACGTGCCATACCGGCAATGCTGAGACAGTCGCCCCGGTTCGGCGTCAGATCAACATCGACGATCTTGTCGTTGAGGTTCAGGAATTCACGAATATCCTGACCGACCGGTGCATCGTCCGCCAGTTCCATGATGCCGCCATGGTCTTCGGACAGCCCCAGCTCGTCTTCCGCACAGAGCATGCCAAAGGACTCGACCTGACGCAGTTTAGCCTTCTTGATTTTGAAGTCACCCGGCAGAACAGCTCCGACACGGGCAAACGCGGTTTTCAGGCCGGCACGAGCGTTCGGCGCTCCGCATACCACCTGTACGATCTGCTCGCCGTCATTGACCTGACATACCTGAAGCTTGTCGGCGTTGGGGTGCTGTTCGGCACTGACGATTTCGCCAACCACGACGCCGCTGAAATCACCGGCAACGCTTTCAATATCATCCACTTCAAGGCCGGACAGACTCAGCTGATCCGCCAGTTCCTGTGTTCCGATCTGCGGCTGAACCAGCTCGCGCAACCACTGTTCACTGAATTTCATGCTGCTTTCCTGAAAAATCTGTTGGTGTGCGTTGACGTCTTACTTGAACTGGCCGAGGAAGCGCAGATCATTTTCAAAGAACAGACGCAGATCGTCCACGCCGTAGCGGAGCATCGCCAGACGCTCAACGCCCATGCCGAACGCAAACCCGGTAAACTCTTCCGGGTCGATGCCGGAGTATTCAAATACCTTCGGATGCACCATGCCGCAGCCGAGTACTTCCAGCCACTTGCCGTCACCACGGTCGATATCGACTTCGATTGAAGGCTCTGTGAACGGAAAATAGGACGGACGGAAGCGGACCTTCACGTCTTCTTCAAAGAACTCACGCAGGAACTGCTCCAACGTGCCCTTGAGATCGGCGAAGGTGATGTTGCGGTCAACCAGCAGACCTTCCACCTGATGGAACATGGGCGAGTGGGTCTGATCGTAGTCACAGCGATACACGCGACCGGGGCAGATGATGCGGATCGGTGGCTGTTGCGCTTCCATGGTCCGCACCTGCACCGGCGAGGTATGGGTCCGCAGCAGTGTGTGGGCATCGAAGTAGAAGGTATCATGCATCGCCCGCGCCGGATGGTGAGCCGGAATATTCAGCGCCTCGAAGTTATGATAGTCGTCTTCAATCTCGGGACCTTCTGCAACACTGTAACCGATACTGCCGAAAAAGGCCTCGATACGCTCCAGGGTGCGGGTCACGGGGTGCAGACCACCGACGGACTGGCTGCGGCCGGGCAGGGTCACATCAACGGTTTCCGCCGCCAGTTTTGCCTCCATCGCAGCACTTTCCAGTGCATCACGACGCGCCGTAATCTCAGCCTGCAAAGCTTCTTTGGCTTCATTGATGCGAGCACCCGCAGCAGGACGTTCGTCTGCCGACAATTTGCCCAGTCCTTTGAGCAGCTGTGTCAGCTCACCTTTTTTGCCAAGATACTGCACCCGGATTTCGTCCAGCGCAGCCAGCGTATCAGTTTCAGCAACAGCCTGTTTGCCTTGCGCCAACAGGGTCTCAAGATTTTCCATTTCCGGCTCCAGACAAAAATAGGGGAAGAGCTTGCACCCTTCCCCTATTCGATTCGATCATTTACCTACCAATAGGCGGGCGTATGTTACGCCAGTGCAGCTTTGGCTTTCTCGACAACCGCAGTAAAGGCACCCTGCTCGTATACAGCCAGGTCAGCCAGAACCTTACGGTCGATTTCGATGTTGGCCTTTTTCAGACCAGCAATAAAGCGGCTGTAGGACAGACCGTTGATACGGGCAGCAGCGTTGATACGTGCAATCCACAGAGCGCGGAACTGACGCTTACGCTGACGACGGTCACGGTACGCATACTGACCAGCTTTGATGACAGCCTGTTTGGCTACACGGAACACACGGCTGCGGGCACCGTAGTAACCTTTGGCCTGTTTCAGAATCTTTTTGTGACGGGCGCGAGCCTGTACACCACGTTTTACGCGAGGCATGGCAATTCCTTCCTATAAAAACTAATAATGACCGAAAAAACTCAGAGGTAAGGCAGCATGCGCTTAACCAGAGCCTGGTCAGCAGCATGAACCTGCAGCATTGGGCGAAGCTGACGCTTACGCTTGGTGCTTTTCTTGGTCAGAATGTGGCTTTTGAAGGCCTGCTTGTGCTTCACGCCGTTGGCGGTTTTCTTGAAACGCTTTGCCGCACCGCGGACAGTTTTGATCTTAGGCATTAACTTTCTCCACGCATTCGTTTGTTAGTCAGCCAACCCGAACAAACAGCAGGACCCGTTACCTGATTTCCGAAGATCTCAGGCAGGCGGGTCCTGCAGTCGGGTGACTATTTCTTTTTCGGAGCCAACACCATGACCATTTGACGACCTTCCATTTTCGGACGCTGTTCAACAGTACTGATTTCGGTCAGATCCTTTTCGATCCGCTCCATCAGCTGCATGCCCAGCTCCTGGTGAGCCATCTCACGACCACGGAAGCGCAAGGTAACCTTGCCCTTGTCTCCGCTTTCAAGGAAACGTATCAGGTTGCGCAGTTTTACCTGATAATCCCCTTCTTCCGTACCCGGACGGAATTTCACTTCCTTGACCTGCATTTGAGACTGTTTCTTCTTAGCCTCATTTGCTTTCTTCTTGGCCTCGTACTGATGCTTACCATAGTCCATGATCTTGCAGACAATGGGATCAGACTCCGAGATCTGAACCAGGTCAAGTTCGGCTTCCTGAGCTTTCTCAAGAGCCTCTGGAATCGAAACAACACCAATCTGGTTTCCATCCGCGCCGATCAGACGGCATTCGGTGGCACGGATATTTTCATTGATTGGCGGCAGAGGCGCACGGCCCCCGCGTCTGTTATCACGCCTGATAGCTATATCTCCTGACGATTTTATTTTGCCTGACGGCCTTTGCGCTCGGTTTCCTGAACCAGCTGTTCAATCAGCGCATCGACGGTCATCGTACCCAAATCCTCACCGGAGCGCGTACGCACTGCAACGGTTCCGGACTCGACCTCTTTGTCACCTACTACCAACAGGTAGGGCACTTTTTGTAGAGTACGCTCGCGGATTTTAAAGCCGATCTTCTCGTTTCTCAAGTCCGCAGTGGCTCGCAGGCCTGATTTTTCGAGTTTTTCTGCAAGATCGCGGCAATAATCCGCTTGATTGTCGGTAATATTCATCACGACGGCCTGCAGCGGCGACAGCCACAACGGCAAGGCGCCAGCATAATGCTCAATCAAAATACCGATAAAGCGCTCAAACGATCCAAGAATGGCACGATGCAACATTACCGGTGTTTCACGCTCGCCATGCTCGTTAACAAACTGGGCGCCAAGACGTCCCGGCATGGAGAAGTCGACCTGAATGGTGCCGCACTGCCAGACGCGACCGAGGCAGTCACGCAGTGAGAATTCGATTTTCGGGCCATAGAAAGCCCCCTCACCCGGCAGCTCTTCCCAGTCGAGGCCTGCTGTGTTCAATGCATCTGCCAGCGCTTTCTCCGCCTTGTCCCAGCTTTCGTCTGAACCCACGCGCTCTTCCGGGCGGGTGGACAGCTTGTACAGAATGTCACTGAAGCCAAAGTCAGCGTAGACTTCATGCAGGAATTCAATAAAGTCTGCCACTTCGGTCTGGATCGAGTTCTCGGCACAGAAAATGTGCGCATCGTCCTGCACGAAACCGCGCACACGCATAATGCCATGCAGGGAACCGGACGGCTCATTGCGGTGGCAGGAACCGAATTCGGCCAGACGCAACGGCAGATCGCGATAAGAACGAAGCCCCTGGTTGAACACCTGTACGTGGCATGGGCAGTTCATCGGCTTGATGGCGAAATCACGGCTTTCGGAGTGCGTGGTGAACATCTGCTCCTGAAACTTGCCCCAGTGGCCGGACTTTTCCCACAGAGTACGCTCCACCACCTGCGGTGTTTTGATCTCCTGGTAACCGTGACGGCGCTGCTTGGCACGCATGTACTGCTCGATCTGCTGATACAGCGTCCAGCCATGCGGATGCCAGAACACCATGCCCGGTGCTTCTTCCTGCATGTGAAACAGGTTCAGCTGTTTGCCCAGCTTGCGGTGGTCACGCTTTTCAGCCTCTTCAAGACGGTGCAGATAGGCCTTGAGCTCTTTCTTGTCGCTCCAGGCGGTACCGTAAATACGCTGCAGCATCTCGTTCTTGGCATCACCGCGCCAATAGGCACCGGCCACCTTCATCACCTTGAATGCCTTGATATGGCCAGTTGAAGGCACATGCGGGCCTCGACACAGGTCGATAAAGTCGCCCTGTTTGTAGAAAGAGAGCGGCTGATCGCCCGGAATGGAATCGATAATCTCGACCTTATACTTCTCGCCCATCTGCTCAAACAGCTTGATAGCCTCATCGCGCGACATCACGGAGCGGCTGACTGGCAGATTTTCCTTGGCCAGCTGATTCATGCGCGACTCGATCTTTTCCAGATCTTCCGGCGTGAACGGGCGCTCATAGGCAAAATCGTAATAGAAACCATCGTCGATCACCGGACCGATGGTCACCTGAGCACCCGGGAACAGATCCTGTACAGCCATCGCCATCAGATGCGCACAGGAGTGACGAATCACGTCCAGCCCTTCTTCATCACGTGCGGTGACGATCGCCAAATTGACATCGTTTTCGATCAGATAGCTGGTATCCACCAGCTCACCGTTGATCTTGCCGGCGAGGGCAGCCTTGGCTAGGCCAGTACCGATATCGGCGGCCACATCGTGAACGGTAACGGGCTCATTGAAGGTGCGAGTACTCGCATCCGGAAGCGTAATGACAGGCATGTTCTGTTCCCTGATTGACGGATGTACCCATACGAAAGGCCACATCCTGATTGATACACGGTAAATGAAAGCGGACTTGTGGTTGCGACAGGTACGAGGTGCCGGCCAGTCCGAGCGGCGATTATAACGGCCCAGTCTGGAAAGCGCGATCCGAAAGCACAAAAATCAGCGGCATCGTTGCAGCAGGTCACGGGTATACAGGATATGTTGGCTTGCCGCTTCACGAGCCGCAGGGGCATCACGAGCCTGCAGTGCACGGTGGATGCTCTCGTGCTGCCTGCCGATGCCATCGGGATAACGGCCAAAACGCCCCAATGTGCGTGACAGCACACTGTAGATCGCATTGAAGTAACGGTGATAAAACAGCTGACTGAAGGAACACACCAGCAGATGATGACTGGACTGGGCTATCAGCATGTGAAACTGCAAATCCGCCTTGGCTTTTTCCAGCGTACTGTCACCACGGCCAACTGGGCGGCGGTTACGCTCGCACATCCGCTGATACTCCTGCGCCAGAGCGAACAGCTCCTCATCACTGGCACGCTGCGCCGCATACCAGGCCGCTTCAGCCTCCAGCACGGCGCGCGCTTCCAGCACCTGCATCTGGAAATCAATATCGTCCCCCCGCCCTTCCAGCGGCAGCTCAAGGTGTTGTGCCAACAGATTAATGCAGTGGCTGCGCCCGCCCTGACGGGTTTCGATAACCCCGTTGGCTTTCATGCCAGCCAGTGCTTCACGAACAGTCCCCCGCGAAACTCCATATATTTGCATTAATCTGCGCTCTGAAGGCACCGGGTGCCCCGGCACCCATTCGCCTTCCAGCAACAGGCTTTCCAGCTCATATTGTAGTGTCACCATCGCCCCCGATGATCATTCTGGTAAGACCAGTTGGAAGTATAGCATTCACGCTTAGGCCCTGATCACCTATCTTGATAGCCATACCGCCATGAAACCGCACCGATAATAATCCGAGGTTGCCGACACCATGTCCGACACCCAAACCATGCCGATCAAGGTCGGTCTGTTCGTTACCTGCCTTGCCGACATGTTCCGCCCCGAGGTAGCCTTTGCAACCGTCAAGCTGCTGGAACAGGCTGGCTGTGAAGTGGAAGTACCCCGTAATCAGACCTGCTGTGGACAACCGGCATTCAACTCCGGGGACAAACACAACAGTCGTACCATCGCGCGTCAGACCATCGAAGCTCTGGAGGGCTACCGCTATGTGGTGGGTCCATCCGGCTCCTGCATCGGCATGCTGCACCACTACCCTGAACTCTTTACCGAGGACGATCCCTGGAAAGCACGTGCGGAAGCACTCAAGGCTCGCGCCTTTGAGGTCACATCTTTTCTGGTAGACGTATTGAATTTCAGCGGCATCCAGAGCGAATTCAACGGCAAGATCACCTATCACGACTCCTGCTCCGGGCTGCGAGAGCTTGGCATCAAGCAGCAGCCACGACAGTTGCTCAGCGAAATCGACGGAGTTGAACTGGCCGAGATGCAGGAAGCGGAGACCTGCTGCGGTTTTGGCGGCACCTTTTGTGTCAAGTACCCCGACATATCCAACCGCATGGTCAGCAACAAGACCGGCTTTGCTGCCGACAGCGGCGCCAGCACGCTGGTGGGTGGAGACCTGGGCTGCCTGCTCAACATGGCCGGCAAGCTCAAACGTGAAGGCCGTGAAGTACAGGTACGTCATGTGGTCGAGCTGCTCGCCGACATGACTGGAACTCCGGCAATCGGCGAAGCCGATTACGACCTTGGTCAGCCACTTTAAGCGGAGCCCCCCCCATGCAGATCAAAAGCCCCGAATTCAAGCAAAGTGCTCGCATCGCGCTACAGGATGTCAACCTGCAAAAGGCGCTGGGCAACCTGAAGGCCGGTTTTCCCGGCAAGCGCGCCGCAGCTGTCGCCCGCATGCCGGAGTTCGATCGGCTGCGCGATGAAGCTCGCGACCTGAAGAACCATATCCTTGAACACCTGGACCTGTACCTGGAAGAGTTTGAAGCTCGCGTGGTCGAGAACGGCGGCCAGGTACACTGGTGTCGCACCGCTGATGATGCACGCCAGACCATCCTGCAGATTTGCCGTGAGCAGAATGCCAAAACCGTCACCAAGGGCAAGTCGATGGTGACCGAGGAGATCAACCTCAACGAATATCTGGAGGAGAACGGCATCCGCCCGGTGGAAACCGACCTGGGGGAATATATCCTGCAACTGCGCGGTGACCACCCAAGCCATATCATCGCCCCGGCGATTCACCTCAATCTGGAAGATGTATCCGAAGCCTTCCATGAACACCACAAGCGCCCGAAATTGACCGATCCGGCCGCGCTGATGGCCGAGGCCCGTGAAATGCTGCGCAAGCAGTTTGTTGCCGCCGATGTGGGCATCACCGGTGCCAATTTTCTGGTTGCCGAAACCGGGTCGACCATTATTGTCACCAACGAGGGCAATGGCGACCTGACCCAGACCCTGCCCAAAACTCATATCGTGGTGTCATCAATTGAAAAGGTTGTACCCACGCTGGAGGACATGACGCTGTTCCTGCGCCTGTTGGCGCGCTCGGCCACGGGGCAGGAATTTTCCGTGTATAACACGCTGTCATCCGGCAACCGCCGCCCGGACGACCAGGACGGACCGGAAAATTTCCATGTCGTGCTGGTCGACAACGGTCGCAGCGACATGGTTGGCACCGAGTTTCAGGAGATGCTGCGCTGCATTCGCTGCTCCGCCTGCATGAACCACTGCCCGGTATACGGCGCTGTCGGTGGTCACAGCTACGGCTGGATCTACCCCGGCCCCATGGGATCGGTACTGACTCCGCAAATGATCGGCATTGAACAGGCCGCCCTACTGCCCAATGCGTCTACCGCCTGCGGCAAGTGCGAGGAGGTCTGCCCGGTCCGCATTCCGCTGCCGAAACTGATGCGCCACTGGCGCGAGAAGGAGTTTGAACAGCACCTGACGCCTCGCGCTGTCCGCTGGGGGCTGGGAAGCTGGGCCTTTCTCGCCACCCGCCCGATGCTGTACCGACTGTTCTCGTCCAGTGCATCCCGGCTCATGCGTTTGCTGGGCGGCCAAAAAGGCAGGATCAGCAAACTGCCGCTGGCCTCCGGCTGGACCGACCACCGCGACATGCCGGTCCCAACCGGCAAGACTTTCATGCAGCAGTGGCAAGCGCGCCAGAAACAGGAGAACAAGTCATGAGCAGCCGTGCCGAGATTTTTGCCAACATTCGCCATGGCCTGCGCCGCAGCGAAGCAACGGATGCCCAGCGCGAAGCGGTGCAGCACCGCTTGCAGCAACACCCTCGTAATCTGATCCCCGCCCGCGGCCAGCAGGCGCCTGAGGCACAGGTTGAGCTGTTTATCCGCATGGCACAGGAAGCAGCCGCCGAAGTGGTTACACTTGAAAATATCGAGCAACTACCAGAGGCGGTGGCGGACACCCTGGAATCAAAGGGCCAGCATGAACTGATACTGGCCAGCGACGAGACCCTCACTGCTCTGGGCTGGGCCGCAGTACATGAGCGTATCCGCTGTCATCAGCGAGTGGGACAGGTGGGAGACGAGGCGAGCCTGACGCTGGCCCTGGTCGGTATTGCCGAGACCGGCACCCTGATGCTCTACTCCCGCCCGGACAGCCCCACCACGCTCAACTTCTTGCCGGATACGCACTTGGTTGTATTGCAGCGCAAAGATATCGTAGGGGTTTATGAGGATGGATGGGATCGGTTGCGCAGCCTCTGCAGCGGCCGCCTGCCCAGGACAGTCAACCTGATCACGGGCCCTTCCCGCAGTGCCGACATTGAGCAAAAACTGCAGATGGGAGCCCATGGCCCACGTCAGCTGGTGATCTATTTGATTGGATGACGTCTGATATCAGAGGCTTCTTACAAGCCAAAGTTGCTGGGCTGCTTTCCGGTAGCCCGGTACTTTTTGAACATCGTACACCTGTACACCACTCACCCAAGTACTTCCTGTCTTGGCTCTGAACATCTGTCCATCAAAATGGTGATCGCCCACATTTGTAGCGTGGCTTGATAGGGTGTCATACCTGTGAATGACCGTCTTCTGGATCAGGGATTCCGGCGCTTACTACAACCTGAGACTCTTCCTGACAAAACCTGAAATAGAAGCAGTTTGCACGCCCTGTGTGGCACGCTGGCCCCTGCTGGTCCGCCAAGCACAGCAGGGTATCGCCATCACAATCCGCTCGCAGCTCTATCAGCCGCTGCGTGTTACCACTGACTTTCCCTTTTTCCCACAACTGTTGGCGTGAACGTGACCAATAGGTAACCCTCTTTTCCTTGAGGGTCATCGCCAGCGACTCACGGTTCATCCACGCCATCATCAACACCTCACCGGAATCATATTGCTGAGTAATGACGGGTATCAGGCCCTGATCATTCCAGCTCAGACTTTCCATAAACGGCTCTAAATCAACAGCATAACCTTCGGGACTGAGCTCCAGCTCTTCAAAAAAACTCTTTCTCATAGGACCACATATCAACCAATGAGGGACCATGCGCAAAACCAGTTTCATACCGGCATGACACAGAGTGACACTCTCTAAAATCAAGTGTTATATTATAACACGAAAACTTGATCCAACTCTGAAAAACTTACCGGACAACCCTGACATGAACCTTGCCGATATGCCTACCAAGTCCATGTTGCACCACAGACCGAAACCCGCAGCACATGTCAGCGACCACCCCGTTATCATGGGGGACATTTATGCTCCTGAGTGCAACCTGACTGTTTGGCAGCGAAGTCTCGATGATTCCATTGAGCGCTATGTAAGCAGGCTTTGCGCGCAGCAATCGAGTTTGAATATAAGAACAGTGATTCAGTGTGATGAAGATTTGGAGAAAAACGCATCTGAACTGCTGCAGGCGCAATTGCCTGCAGGTGATGGCCAAGCGTCTATTGTTGCCGATATCGTAGAGCTGCTACAAATGTATGAATGCCTGCTTGGCCCCTCACACATCGGTTTGCGAATGACATTGCTGAAAGCCGCCATGTGTCCGAAGTTTCATGTTGACCGGCTTCCTGTAAGACTCGTTACCTGCTATTCAGGCACCGGTACCCAATACCTGCCTGAACCTGAAGGCGACACTGCCCGCATTCCTGCGAATGAACCGGAAAGCGTGTTGCAACTTACCGCTGGTGATGTAGCACTGCTCAAGGGTGATGGCTGGCACGGGAATGAAGGTTATGGCATCGTGCACCGGTCACCACCCGTTAGCGACCACCAGGCCAGACTGTTTCTATCTTTGGATTATATGGAATAGCCTTTTAGCTCAGCCTTATCGCGATCATTGAGGCAGGCTTAGAGTCAGCTCATTTCCCCGCTGCACCATGTCCAGATGCTGCATAAAGCTCATGCCCAGCAACACCGTATCATCGGGCATATAGGGGTTGATGCTGGCGGTCACATCCTTCAGCTCAATTCCGCCCAGCCGCACCGAGTCCAGCTGCGTGGTGTGTACACTGATCACACCATTGGCGGTCATGGTCTGTTGTCGACGCCCCTTTTCCAGTCCTATTTTGTCCGCCAGTGCCTCGGGCACGCTGACTTGGGTCGCGCCGGTATCCAGCAAGAAGGTGACCGGCTCACCGTTGATACGTCCCGGAGCAACATAGTGGCCACCACGGTTACGCTGCAGCACCACCTCGCCCGCATCATGGCTGACCAGGTTCAAGTTACGATTGGGGTTGCGCTTATCCTCAACAAAGTCCGTGAAGAACAGCGTCAGCAGGAACAGCAGTGCTACCCAAGTCAAATGGTGCATCCAGCGCGCCAGCCCGCGACGGGTGCGGTCAGGGTCTGACTGATGGTGATGTTCGGTCATGGCACTCTCCGTTTCCTCTTATCGTTCTGACCTCAAAAACGACAGGACTATCCCTGCCTTCTCAAAACAGCTCCTGCTGAGGAGCGATCAGCCGTTCAAAAGATTCGCCCACGAACGGCAACAAAGTGTCAGCGACCGGCAGCAGCTGCCGGTCGATATAGTGCTGGTAGTCCAGCGGTGAGCGCAGCAATTCCTGCGGTTCCGGGCCGTTGACCGTCATCAGATAGGCGATGCTGTCACCAACCCGTACGACCGGTGGCAAATCACGGTGCCGACGATCATCATCCAACATTTGAGCCGCACGCGCATGAGGCGGCCGATTGCGCTGGTACGCAGCAAGCGGTTGGCGAATACGACGGCGGTACACCAGATCACCATCCCGTTCACCGGCCCGAACGGCACGCACGGTTTCCTGCAACAAGACCTGCCAAGGCTGGTCGCGGAAGATGCGCTCATACAACGCCTGCTGGAACTGGCGTGCCAGAGGCGTCCAGTCGGTCCGGACCGATTCGAGCCCGCGAAACACCAGCTGATCGCTGCCGTCCGGCTGCACCTTGAGACCGGCATACCGTTTCTTGCTGCCCTTTTCTGAGTGACGCATGCGCGGCATCAAAAAACGCCGATAGTGCGCTTCATATTGCAGCTCAAGCGAGCAGTCGATATCAAAACGCTCCCGTAGCTGCTTCTGCCACCAAGCGTTCAGCTCACTGGCAAGCTGATGCCCATATCGGTCCGTATCCCGATCCGGCCAGTCATCCCCGAGCCAGACGAACACCGAGTCGGTATCACCGTAGATCACCTGATGACCAAAGGCCTGCTCGATCCGCTCGGCGGTCTGCTGCAGAATTTGATGGCCACGCAGGGTGATGGAACCGGACAGGCGCTGATCGAAAAAACGGCACACCCGCGAGCCCAATACGCCATAGCAGGCGTTCATCTGAATCTTGATCGCCTGCGACAGGGCCGAGTTACCCTGCCGCTTGGCTTCATCTCGCGCTTGCCAAAGACGTTCGATTATATCGGGCAGCAGCGCATGGCGGCGGTCAAAAATGGCGTGATGGAAACCCGGCACCAATGCATCGGGCGGCGCATCACCGTGAGTACCCAGCGCCAACCCCAGCGGATCAATCCTAAAGCTGCGGATGATGCTGGGGTACAGGCTCTTGAAGTCCAGCACCAGCACATGACGATACAACCCGGGACACGATTCCATCACGAATCCGCCCGGAACATCCAGCCCATCCACACCGGAGGCATACTGGGGTGCCACATATCCGGCGCGGTGCAAACGTGGCAGGTAGAGGTTATCAAACGCCTGCGATGAGCCACCGACCTTGTCCAGCGGCAGCCCGGTCAGGCGTGCCCGTGCCAGGAGGTAAGGGATCAATTCCGTATGTTCAAAAATCTCGCTGACCAGGCGGCAGTCTTCAAGGTTATAGCGCACCAGCGCCTGCGGATCTTCACGATACAGACGCTGGATTTCTTCTCCGCGGTCATCCGGGGTTTCGATCAGTTTGCCACGACCCAGCAGCTCACGCGCCACAAATTCCAGACTGTAGCGCTCGAACTGCCAAGTCGCGCCTTTAAGAGTATCGATCCCGTCCAGTACCACACGACCATTGAGACGGGCATACCAACGCCCCGTTCGTGTCTGCTCAACCCGTACCGGTTCCTGATCACGACCCAAACAGAGCGGCAAGCGCTGTGCCTCGGCACGCTGTTGCAGCACCCTCAGATCAAAGCCGATCACATTCCAGCCGATAATCAGGTCTGGATCGAAGCGACGCACTTCGGCCATCAGCTGCTGCAGCAGATCACGCTCGTTATGACAGCGCACAACGGCAGGCGAGTTGGTGATGTTGCCGTTGAACAGCACTCGTTCATAGCCTTGTGACTGCAGTGCAACGGACAGGATTCGGTCGGCCCGGAGAGTGGTTTCGATATCCAGTGACAGGATGCGCAGTGGAGGTTCAAACTCGGCGCGTTGCAGGCGAGGCCCTGAAGCATCATCAATGACCCTGGCGGATGCAAAGATACCGCGCTCAATCAGATACCGGTCAGCCGGGCGAATATCTTCTTCCATGAGCGCGACACCCGCCTGCTGCAAACGACCAAGCGCTTCATGCCATTCACGCAGGCTGTCTGCATACAGGGCACTGACCGGCTCATGATTCAGGCTTGATAATGACAGCGGTCGCAACTGACAGCCGGGCAGGTCTGATAGGAGCTCAGCGACATGAGCCCCATCCGACTGCAGTATAAAGGCGACAGCAGCCTCTCCCTCAATGACCACCTCATGGGCACCGGTAGCGGTTCTGAGCCAATAACTCAGTTGCAGTCGACCATTGTGATCCCGCTGTCGACGGGTCAGCGGGAAACCGATCAAGGCGGGCATCAGCGGCTGCCGAAAGGCTCCACGGTTTCCAGATCAGGGAAGTGACGCAACACTTCATCACGGCACTGCTGTTCAAACAGCAGCTTTAAGTTGGGGCCTGCATCCATGGTGAAATATACAGGCACCCCGTGTCGACGAAGCGTCCACACCGTCTGCATCGCCGCCACCGATTCCGGTTGCCAGTACAGCAGTGGTGGCCAGCTGGCAATCATGGTGGCATGCATCGACAGCGCGTTCTGTTCGGCAGTTTGCCCCAACAACTCAAAATCCTGTCGTGCGATAGCCTGATGCAGCTTTTCCAGATCAGCCGCCGCCTGCAGAGGCCAGCTCTGGTAGAGATGGGCGGTTTCCACCGTGCGCTGCATGCCAGAGCGGGAATCTACCGCCTTTTCTCCGGCATCCACCTTGGCAAGGCCAATACACAGGTCCGGCCATTCTGCATCCAGTGCAATACCGTGGCTGTCGAGCCCATCTTCACGCTGCCCCATACGCCATTCGACGAAGCCATCAAACACCGAACGGCAGGCGCTGCCACTGCCATGGCGGGCCAACACCGACAGCAGCTGGGGCTCCAAATCCAGCCCAAGCGCATCATTCAGTGCCAGCGTCAGTGCAGCAAAGCCCGAGGCCGAAGACGCCAGTCCGGCGGCGGTGGGGATGTTGTTGCGGGTTTCCACCCGGAAGTACAGATCCTGCTGCCGACGAAACAGGTCGATGAAGGCTGATACCTTCTGGCTGAATTTTGCGCTGGGCAAAAGCTGCTGCCCATTGAGCCAGACTTCATCCACTTCAGCATCAATCGGGGTGAGCCGGGTATGGGTCCCGAGATAATCCAGCGAAACGGACAGGGATGCGTTGACCGGCAAATTAAAGCTTCGGTCACGCTTGCCCCAGTATTTGCACAACGCAATATTACTGGGAGCAAAGAGCTCCGATGACGCCTTTGCCTGCAGGTGCGAGGGTAATAAACGATCAATCACTTCAGCAGGTGTCATGGCTAATCTCCACTCCAGTAGCGGCTACCGAGACCGGGATCGACTCCCAGGGCAGCGTTTCGGTCATGTGTCCCAGTGCCAGTACACAGTCACCCAGGCCCGAGCCCGATATTTTGGAGCCCAGAATGCCCGGTTGCGCTCTCAAGCGCCAAATCATCTCAGACAAGGTGGCATCATTCACCCCCAGCGCATCCATCAGGCCCTGATACAGATTCATCAACTGCCCCAGTTGCGACCAGTCGGCGCTGTCCACCGCCCTTCGACCCGCCTCACAGGTCTGACCCATGAGACGATACAGCCCGGCATAGAGTGAGGGTTGAGAGGCCGCACGGGATTCCACAAGCGCCAGCACCTCGGGGGTTTTCATCTTGTAGCCGCAATACAGCAGCGCCAGTGGCGGCAGGCCATTCAGACGTTCCACCGTACGCGGACTCACACGGTATTGAACAACACCACCATAGATACTGGCCGCCAGATCAGTTCCGGAGCCGCGTCCGTTCTGGGCTTGATGCACGGCATGCAAGGCCACCTCAAACAAGGCTTCAGGCGTTGTATCCGTGCCACAAAATTCGGCCAGTGCTGCTGTGACCGCTGCCGTGACTGCCGCCGAAGAGCCAAGCCCTACGGTATGTGAAAAACCGGAGCGTATCTGCAGGCGAAAGCCCTGTTTCAAGTAAGGTCGGTACGCCTCAATCACGGCCAGCACAAAGCTCAGCGCAGGTTCCGGTTGCAGCTGACTCAGATCACTTCGATAGCGTGCTAGTGCGCTGTCAATTTCTACCCGTTGTGATGCCAATGGTGTCAGCTCGACTTCAAGCCAGTGCTCCAGCGCACAGGCCAGTGCCGGTTCGCCAAACAGTACCGCATGCTCACCCATCAGCATGATGCTGCCGGGGGCACGGGTGTTAATCTTCGAGTATGCGGACACCTTGTCGATCCTCTTTCAGAACACCCCAGTGCCAGTGCGACTGCAGCGGCAACTGGGCCGGGGTCCCCTGCGGCAGCCAGAGCAGCATCAGCCCACCTTGATCCCCGGAAACCGCACCCGCACCACAGATTTTGGCGGCACCACCTCGCTGTTCGACACGCTCGGCAAAGCGTTGCAACGAGGCAGGTACAACACCGATACGGCTGAGCAATCGATGGTTGGCACGCACCTGTTCCAGCGGCGTATCACCCTTGAGCAGCGCCGTCGCCACCTGCTCGGTGATGTCGGCAAATTCACTCCAGATATCAGACTGACCGAAGTGACGCCGCACCTCATCCACACAGGCGCCTGTGCTGCTGGCCGGGGTACCGGTAAACAGCCAGAACCACCCGACCCCCAGCCCCTCATCAACCAGCGGAAGCCGTGACACCTGCTCACCCTGCAATTTGACCAGCCCTCCACTGCACACAGCCGCTGCATCGATCATACTGCCTCGCCCATGCTGCAAACGCTCACAGTAACGCACCTGCTGAATCAGTTGTTCAAGGCTGTCAAAATGCCCAAACAGTTTCAACAGTGCCGCAATCAACGCCGCAGAAGAGCCCATGCCAGCACCAATGGGTATATCCGAGTCTATACTGAGGCTGCCTCGCGGCTGAATATCAAGTCCGGACAGCACTCGCGCCATATCAATGGCATAGAAGGCCAACTCAGCGGGTTTTTTTAGGATACGGGTAATTGGCAGTTCGCCGCGCAGATAGCGCTCGAAGTGATTGTCGAGGCGACGCCGCAGGCCGGCCAGCTTGTCCAGCCCCAGCTCATGGGTGCGCTCGCGGGTATGCCAGCTCAAACGCGGCAATTGGTCAGGACGGTAGTGGATCCGCATGTGCCGATCCACCGCCAATGCCAGCGCCGGCGCGCCGTACACCACAGCATGTTCACCACTGAGAATGATCTTGCCCGGAGCGCAGGCGGTCGGCATCAGCAGGGAATATATTCGCGTTTGTGATGGATAATGCCCGCTAGACGGAAACGGCCGGTGGTACCTTCAGGGAAGGTGTATTCGCCGCCATCAGTCGGCACCTGATGCTGATACAGTTTCAGGTATTCATCATGGCTGATTTCGCGCCGGGCGTTTAGCATCTCTCGATGCAGCTCGGTATGCAGTGCCTGTTTATAGCCATCCACCACGGTACCGGAAAAAAACTCGGCCACACAACCGGAGCCATAACTGAAAAAACCGATCCGCTTGCCGGCCAAATCTTCCAGCGTATTTTCCAGCAGCGAGGTCAGACCGATATACATGGAAGCGGTATAGCTGTTACCGATGATGCGGTTGTACAGCAGGGTATTGCTGATCTGCGCCTCCTGCTCGGCTGAAGACAAGCCAGCCCTGTTCAGCTTGACCAACTGCTGATGCGCTTTTTGAGCCATGCGACTGAACGGCAGGTGGTAACAGAAATGACTGAAGTCGGCAAACGCCAACGAACTGGCCTCACGGAAATGCTCCCAGGCTTTTTTGAGAGCCTTGAGGTAAATTTTGGTGGAGTACTTGCCATCCACCAGTGCGGTCGAGCGATAGTTCGGTCGCCAGAAGTCCATCACGTCTTCAGTATAATTGCCGACCTCCGGATCGATGGTGACCAGACGCGGATTGGCACTGATCAGCAGAGCCACGGCACCGCAGCCCTGAGTCGCTTCGCCGGGCGTATCCAGATCGTAGCGAGCAATGTCAGAAGCGATCACCAGCACCTTGCTGTCCGGCTTGCGCGCCACCAGTGCACAGGCCATCTGAATGGCGGCGGTCGCGCTGTAGCAGGCCTGTTTCAATTCCACAACCCGGCAATTGGCGCTCAGGCCAAGCAGACGATGCACGTACACACCTGCAGCCTTGGACTGATCAATGCCGGTTTCGGTGGCAAACAGCAACGTCCCGATTGTTTCAGGCCCAATGCGCTCTACCAGTGGCAAGGCCGCATTGGCTGCCATGGTGACGATGTCTTCGTCCGGCGCGGCCATACCCATTTTCTCCTGACCAATGCCGGTATAGTACTTCTCCGGATCGGTGCCCTGCACCTGTGCCAGCGTGCGCAGGTCCAGGTAATAGTTGGAGGTGTAAAAGCTGATTTCGTCTATACCAACGGACATACTCGACCAGGGTCCTCAACGCTCTTGGACAATAAGCGTCCTGTTCCGGAACAGCGCCGCCACATCAGGCGTACCGAGCAGAAACATCGCAGTAACAAATTCGCGGCGCAAACGCTCAATGGCGTCCACAACCGCTTCGGCAGATTCCATCGCCGGCTGCAGCAGGGGCGCAGCCATACCGCACAGCGAGGCGCCGAGTATAACAGATTTGGCCATATCAATCCCATCTCTGAGCCCGCCACTGGCGATCAGGGTAGCCCGATCCAGATAGGGCTCTGCCTGCTGCAGTGCCAGAGGGGTTGGCAGCCCCCAGTCCTGAAACCTGAGGCCAATATCGCTGCCATCATGGCGTCGATGATGCTCTATCCGGCTCCACGAAGTGCCGCCAGTGCCGGCAATATCAAAGTGACGAATGCCCTGTCTGAGCCCCAGCTCTATGTCCGCCGGGGACAGGCCGGATCCCACTTCCTTGAGCATCACAGGAACCGACAGACCTGCCGCCACTGCACCCATCTGCTGCGCCAGATTACTGAAGTTGGTATCACCCTCGGGCTGCACCGCTTCCTGCAGCGGGTTGAGGTGGAAGTAGAGCGCATCGGCCCCAACACAGTCCACTGCCTCCTGACAACGCTGGAGGTCGAAGCCATAGTTGAGCTGTACACCACCTACATTACCTATGAGTACAGTAGTTGGGGCGAATTGACGCAACTCAAAACTTGCACGCGCTTCCGGGTGGGTAAACATTACCCGTTGCGATCCGACCGCCATGGCCACCTGACACTGCTCAGCCGCCAGCGCCAGGTTCATATTGATACGTCGCACCAACTCATGATCACCACCGGTCATGGAAGAGATCAGCAGCGGAAACGAGAGTCGTTTGCCAAGAAACTCAACCGATGGATCAACCTCATCGAATGCCAGTTCGGGCAAAGCCCGGTGCATCAGTCGGATCCGATCAAACCAATGCCCCTGCCGATCGGTCAGCGGGTCCTGCTCAATCGCCCGGATATGCTCTATTTTGCGCTCGTTGGTGGGGTCGGTCATTACCGCTCCAGCTTGATATGGGCTTCCATCAGCTCACCGGGGTTGGTCTGGGCCGCCATCAGCGACAGCTCGCCACACAGCACGGTAGCGGCACAGATCGCCGCCAGCCTGCGGGCGTTTGCGCCGGGCTCGCGCGCCTCCTTGCAGCCCAGCTGGCGCAGATTGTCCTCGACAAAATCGATTCCCTTGCCGTTACCTACCGAGCCTA
Source organism: Marinobacterium iners DSM 11526 (assembly GCF_900107855.1). Lineage (GTDB taxonomy): Bacteria > Pseudomonadota > Gammaproteobacteria > Pseudomonadales > Balneatricaceae > Marinobacterium > Marinobacterium iners. The sequence goes on from NZ_FNRJ01000001.1 coordinate 104,595, forward strand.
CAATCAGGTTCGGAAGCGTACAGGAAAAGTAGAGGTCGCCATCACGCACTTCGGCGTGCACAACCCCCTGTGAGCCTTCGATGATGTTGGCGGCATCCTGGCCAGTAGCCAGATAGAACGCCAGCAGCATGTTGGCATAGTGGGCGTTGGCACTTCGCAGCCCACCCGCCATCAAGGTCCCTATAAGGTTCTTTTTGATATTCAGATCAACCACTTTTTCCGGCGTGGTTTTCAGGCGGCGTTCGCAGATATCACGTGGAATCAGAATCTCACTGACTACGTACTTGCCACGCCCCAGTATTCCGTTGACGGCCGTGGCCTTCTTGTCAGAGCAATAGTTGGCCGAGATGGAGCAGTAACGCAGTTGAGGATACTGCTGCAGAATCCATGGAATCAGCTTGTCAGCGGCGTTGGTGACCATATTGTGACCGGATGCATCACCGGTCGTGAACTCCAGTCTCAGATAGATCAGGTTGCCCACGATCTGGCTGTGCATGTCAATCAGGTTGGCAAAGCGACTGCTGGTGGCCACCACGGCATTGAGATCGTCCTTGCGTGCCTTGATTGACTGCAGCGCCTGATGTGCCGCCAGCGCATCATCCGCTTCCAAAAGAATTGAGCGCGTCATGCGCTCGTCCACCACTGTGGTGACAATGCCCTTTTCGGTCAAGGTGGACACGCGTGCTCCGCGGCCAACGGATGGCCACAGTGGCGTCTCATAGGTCGCCAGGGGCACACTGAGCTTTTCATTCAGCACATCGCCGCCGATCTTGATTGGCCCGACCCAGCGCATCGGGATGGGAGCTTCCAGTATTTTATGTGACTTCATGCTCAACGCATCCTCTGAAAACAAAAAAGGGCTGCAACTGTGGCAACCCTCTTGAAAGACCTCAGGCTGCGCGGGATTTTAAGCCACCCGCGCAGATGGATGCAATTACTGCCCGCTGTCAGCAACCTCCTGCTGCGCTGCACCCTGTTCACCCACATCAGGCAAGGGTATGTTGAGCGCTTCCAGCAAGTCACCGGTACCGGTCAGGATACGCAGTTGTGCAATCTGGTCATCGACTCGCGCTTCTGCCAGCTGATTCTTCGCCGAGAACACTTCGTTCTCGGTATCCAGCAAGTCGAGCAGTGAGCGCTGGCCAATATCGAACTGTTTTTTGTAGGAGTCGCGAGTATCCTGACTGGAGACCACGTGACGCTCCAGATACTCCATCTGCCGAGTCAGAATTTCATGGGCGTTCCACGCCAGCTCAACACTTTCGCGAATCTGGCGCTCGGCATCACGCTGAATTGCCTGAGCTTCGCCGATCTGATGTTCAGTCTGACGAATACGCGCTTTGTCGGCACCGCCATTAAACAGATTGTAACGCAACCTCAGCATGGCGGTCAGGTCTTCATCATCACCCTCTACACCATCTATGTTGTTATCCCAGCGACGCTCTACTTCAAAATCCAGGCGTGGATACATGGCACTTTTAGCTGCATCACGTTGCGCGACGGCCGCTTCCACATCGAACTGTGCAACACCGGCTACAGGCTGGTTTTCCAGCCCCCGTGCAATGGCCTCTTCCAGGCTGGCCGGCAGGCTCAAGTCAGCCGCCTTGAAAGGCTCTGGATTTTCAGGTGCCGGCTGACCAACCACTCGCAGATAGCTGGCTCGCGCATCGCGCAGGTTGTTTTCGGCCGCCAGCATATTAACCTCTGACAACGCCAGACGGCCTTCCGCCTGCTGAATGGAAGCCAGACTGTCCATGCCGGATTCGCTTCGCCGCTTGATCTGGTCATAGATGGTGACATGGTTATATAGGCTTTCCTTGGCCAGCGTCAGAAGCTGATCACGACGCAGCACCTCCATATAGGCCCGACTGGCCTCCAGGGCATAACGCTGAGCTGTATCTTTCAGGCTGCTGGCACGAGACGCCGCACGCGCTTCATGACGCTTCACCTCACTGCTGGTAGCAAAGCCATCAAAGATCATCTGGTTCAGGTTAAGGCGAGCTTCACGTCTATCCAGCTCAGTATCCTGAGTACCATTCTCTTTATCAGTCCATTCGTAGCCGTAGCCAATAGTGGCATCGAGGGTAGGATAATAGCCTGCCCGAGCCTGACGAATTTCCTGAATTACGGCAGCATAGTTCTGAAGTGCGCGCTGCACTTCCGGGTTCTGCTCTATATTGTCAGCAACCACGTCCTGAAGGGTGGCAGCGGAACTCCAGCCCGCAACTCCTGCACTCAGGGCAAGTGCCAGCATTGAGTATCGAAATTTCATATCCTTGCTCCGGCTATTTTCAATGTGGGTACACCTGACCGTTCGCCTTGAGGATCAGGTCAATCCTGTCCCTCGCTCCGGCCTTTTCCAGAATGGCACTTACATGTGCCTTGACTGTACGTTCGGTTATGTTCAATTCGCGTGCAATTTCCTTGTTGCTCTCCCCCCGCTTAAGAGCCGCCATCACCTGCGACTCACGTTCACTCAGTGACCACAGGTCCGGAACATCCGCCGAGGGTTGCGACTGCTGCAGCAGACGTCTCAGCAGACGCTGCAGCAACTCGGGCCCCGCCCAGATATCGCCACGCCCAACAGCCATTACAAGCTCAGTCAGCAAGGCGCCCTGAATAAACGTATTAGCATATCCCCTGAAACCTTCCTGCAGCAGCTCTATACCTTCCTGATCACTGGGCGTATCAACCAAGGCAACAAGACGCAGATCATGACTGCGTGCGATCAGCTCCTGACGCTGCTTCGAATCCAGCGCACTCCAATGCAGAAGCAACACAGCCCCATTTGGCAGTTTCAACAGCGAGCCTGAATTCAGGTCCAGCACAGCCGACGTTGCCAGCTGGGTTTGCCAACGTTCCCTGATGTCTTTTCGTTCGCTCCAGACAAACAACTCCATATTCTATCGCTCCGTCAACGCCCGCTCTTTTGCCCGATTGATCGGCTTCAACAGGTAATGCATTACTGATTTCTTACCTGTCATGATATCCACGCTGACCGTCATGCCGGCCATCAACGGCAGCACCTCCTGCTCAGCACCCACCTCTGGGGCATCCATCTCCAAGCGCACCAGGTAATACGGTTGTTTGCTTTCTTCATCCATAATAGTACCGGGCGAAATAAACGCCACTTTCGCTTCCATTCCACCGTAGATGGCGAAGTCATAGGCACTCACCTTGACCACGGCAGGCTGATTCAGGCGGATATTGGCAATATCAGACGGCTTGATACGCGCTTCCACCAGCAACTGGTCCTCCCAGGGTACGATGCTCAACAGCGGGTCACCCGGCCTGACTACACCATCAATGGTATTGATCATCAGCTGTTTAACGGTCCCCTTGATGGGCGCACGCACCTCGGTACGGCTGATGCGGTCCTCCATTCCACCCAGCGCTTCTTCCAGCCTGACCTGCTCGGCAAACACTTCATTCAGCTCGGCCCGAGCGCGATTACGAAAGTTAAGCTCCATCTCTTGCTTCTTCTGCTGAATTTCCTCAATGGTGGATTCAATTCTCGGAATACTCAGCTCGATGCTCGACATCTCTCCGCGCAGATCATTTACCTGACGCCGCAGGCGCAGATGCTCAACCTCTGAAATGACGCCTTCCTTTACCAAAGGATCACTGATGCGCAGTTCTCTCAACAACAGGTTGTAACTGCGACGCAGCTGTTCAATTCTGGCCCGCGCCTCAACAAGCTCCTGTCCACGTTGCTCCTGTTGCTGCTCAAGTACCGAGAGGTTGGTACTAAGCTCTTCCCGTCGGGACGCAAACAGCAGGCGCTCCTGTTGCAACAGGTTCTGGTATTCAGACGGGAAGTCCTCAGGCAAAATAAACTCTGCGTTATTTGACTCGGCTTCCAGGCGGGCGCCGCGTGCATTCAGCTCCAGCAACCGCACCTGGTTCTCACGAAAGGAGCTGGCAAAGCGCTTGTCTTCGATCCGCAACAGCACTTCACCCTTATCAACAAGCTGCCCTTCGCGCACCAAAATTTCGGACACGATGCCACCTTCCAGGTTCTGGACAACCTGCAACTGATGAGACGGGATTATTTCACCCTCTCCACGTGCCAGCTCGTCAAGCTCCGCCCAGTTTGCCCAGATAATGGCAAAAACGATAAACATCGCCCCTGCCCAAAGCAGAAGGCTGGCGCCACGTGGCACTTGCTCCAGCATCGCTTCACTGATACTGGAGGTGTAGCGGATATCATCACCCTGTGGCTGTGGGGAGTGTTGGCTCATGCTCTACTTCCTCACCTGCAAACGACCCTGTTTCAAGGCTTCGAGTACACTGTCCTTTGGACCATCCGCCAAAATTCGACCGCCGTCGACGACAATAAGACGGTCAGCAAGATCCAGCAGCGACATTTTGTGAGTCACCATAACCAGAGTCTTGTTTTTCAGGTAGCCCTTGAGCTGGCGCCTCATGGTCTCTTCGGAGGCGTTATCCATGGAATTACTTGGCTCATCCAATACCAGAATGGCAGGATCATGCAGTAGCGCCCTTGCCAGTGCCACCGCCTGACGTTGACCACCCGACAGGCGGCTGCCACGCTCACCCACCGGCATGTCGAAGCCCAAAGGGTGCTGATTCACGAAACTTTCCACTCCAGCCAGACGTGCAGCCATCAGGATCTGTGTGTCGGTCGCATGAGGCAGGCCAATAGTGATGTTATCGCGTACAGTACCGGCAAAGAGCATCACATCCTGAGGCACGTAGCCCACCGAACGACGCAGATCGGTGGGGTCTATCTGGTTAAGGTCGATGCCGTCAATCGAGATTGCGCCTTCGGCAGGTCGATAGAGCCCCAGCAGCAACTTCTGAATGGTACTCTTGCCCGAACCGATGCGCCCGATCAATCCCACCTTTTCACCCGGCTGCAAGCGGAACGAAACCCCATGCAAAGCACCATATTCGGTTGAGGGGTAAGTGAAGGCAACATCCTTGAATTCGACTCCCCCCTTCAGCTCCGGTCTGTGGATATAGCGTCGCCCTGCCTCATGCTCATCGGGCAGTGCCATAATCTCGTCGAGGGTTTTCAGTGCCTTGAGCGACTGTTCATAGTGCGCGATCAGGCTGGCAATCTGTGCCAGCGGGGCTATGGCTCGGCCACTCAGGATGACACAGGCGATCAAACCACCCATGGACAGGGTCTGTTCCATGATCATGTGAACACCAGCGATCACCAACAGTACCGATGCCAACTGCTGCACAAACCCGGCCACATTCACCACTGATGAGGACAGCATGCGCGACTTGAGTCCCCAGTTAGCGATGTAGCCCACAGCACTTTCCCAACGCCCCTGCATCGGGCTGGCCGCTCGCTGAGTCTTGAGGGTTTCCATGGCCGTCAGGGACTCCACCAGCGTGCCGTTTTTCTGCGCTGATGCGGTAAAGGTGTGCTCAATGGAGCGACGCAGCCGAGGCTTAACCAGCAGCGCATAGACCAGAATGATCGGGATCGCCATTGCCGGCACTACCACCAGCGGGCCACCAATCCAACTGATCACCAGCAGGAACAGCAGCATAAAAGGAATGTCGATCAATACCGTGTTAGTGGTTGAACTTAGAAAGTTGCGAATGCTCTCAAACTCGCGCAGATTACTGGCAAAAGCACCCACCGAGGCCGGCATGGCGTCGTAACGTACCCCCATCACCTTTTCAAACAGCCGTGCCGACAACAGCACATCTGATTTCTTTCCGGCCACTTCAATAAAATAGGCCCTCAGCATTTTCAGGCCGAAATCGAACAGGTACACCACCAGCACACCAATCGCGAGCACCCAAAGGGTTTCAACCGCATGATTGGGTACCACTCTGTCGTAGACATTCATTACGAACAGAGGGTTGGCGAGCACAAAGAGATTGATCAGCAGAGACGCGAGCAGCACATCCCGGTAGATACGCGCCGAACGCCAAATCGTACTCCAGAACCAGTGACCCCCACGATCATCCAGCTCACGCGTTGTGGTTTCACCAAAGCTGTATTCGGCGCGCAGGAAAATGACAAAACCGGTATAGAGGGATTCAAGCTCATCCAGGCCGACACTGACGATGCCACCACTTTCAGGTTGCTGAATCTCGGCCTCACCTTTTTCGAAATCAATTTTTTGCAGTATGCATGACTGCTCATCCTTCAACAGCAGCACAGCAGGCAGCAGCAATCTGGAAAGCTTCTGCAAAGGTCGCTGGGCCACTTTGGCGGCAAACCCTGCACGTGCAGCTGCACGCAGAAAAAGCTTGGGGGTAAGTCGCCCATCAACCAGAGGCAACCCCTCAACCAGTACCTGAGCGGAAAATGGACGCTGGCTTTGCTGTGTCAACAGCACCAGGCACTCCAGCAACGGGTCCTGCCTTACATCCATGCATTACTCCAGACAGTGTAAAAACAAAATTCTAACACTTGTTTTAATCGATATAAACCCTAAATACAGGTTACAGCCGAGAGTTCTAGAGCTACACTCGAACCTTTACTTAGCTTAGATCAGGTTTATTGTAATGCTCTACGCACTCAGAGACGAAGCGGGCAATATCACCGCCCTGACCGATCGTCAGATCCCTGACTCCCAAGCAGTGGATGCCGCCAATCCAGAGGTATTACGCTTCCTGTCTCTGGATTCTTCTGCTTTTACCGCCAACGAGTTTCTGGAAGATTCGGATCTATCCACCATCCGCATCCTGGAAGACTTGATCGACACCCTTATCGACCGTCAGGTGATACGCTTCACTGACCTGCCAGACGCCGCCCAGCGCAAGCTGCTCAGTCGTAAGGTCGCACGCTCCATCGTCCACCCTGATGAATATGTAGCAGCCGACAGCGACGATATGGATTCAGAGATGTTTCTCAAGGATGAGGATCAGTTATTCTGATCCTGCTGTGACAATAGCTGCACCTGGGCAGCCAGCCGCTCAGCCAGCGCCGCATGACGCTGCTGTTGGCGGGCGCTGAGCGCCGCATACTGGATTCCATAGAGCACATCATCACAGCATCGGATTGATGCCAGCAAATCCGGCGATAGACCTCGCTTGATCAATTCCAGCTCAGTTTGTACCAGATTCAAGCCAATGCTGGGGTTATCAGGCTGCACCTGCAAAGCAAAGGCAAACGCGTCACAGGCCTGCGCGAGCTCGGCCTTGCGAAAGTGCATCATGCCCTTGAGATTAGCTCTGGCCCAGTCAATATTGACCATTTTACGGGTCAACTCCTGACGCAACACTGCCACACTGCGTGAGGCTTCCGACAGCTCCAACCCGTCGCTAAGCTGATCAATCCACTGCGCCTGATCATCCAGCGGCAGTGCCAGGAAAAGATCCAGTGCCGACCTTGCTGCCTGCTCCGCCCTCGGCACATCTCCGCTACGGCGCAAAACATCTGATAACAGAAGGCGAGATTTGAAAAGTGCCACCCGATCCTGATCGAAGTCGGAAATGACCTGTTCCAGCACTTGAATCGCTTCAGCCTCGGACTCAGCGGCCAGCCCCCCCTGCTGCCCTTCGACACGGTCACTGAGCGAACGCGCCAGAGCAAAATAATAGTCCGGCAATTGAAAGGCCGAATAGCGACCAAAGCGAATGGCTGCACGAAAGGAATCAGTTGCCAAGCGCCAGTCCTGCAACCGGGCTGCCACATTGCCAAGCTCCCCTTGCAGTGCCGCGACTGAGGGTTGAAGCAAGACAGACTTGCGCAGCAATGTCATCGATTGACTAAGATCTCCGCGCAAACGATGCAATCGCGCCAACCAATTGAACGCATCCACACTAACCTGCTGCTGATTAATCACCGTACTAAGACAGTCATAGGCCAGATTGAAACGCCCTTCACGGTACGCTGCAACGCCTGCCCCCACTCGCATCCAGTGCTGATCACGTGCTTCAAGCATGCGCTCAAACAGCGTCCGCGCTTCCGGGTAACGTTCCAGCCTCAGTAGAATAATCCCCTTGAAGCGCAGTAGAAATATCTTAAGCGCCGGAAATTCTCGAATCTTTTGATCACAAAGCATCAGCGCCTCAAGCCATTTCTGCTGATCCATCAGCTCAGACAAGGGCTTGAGAGACTGTTTCAAACGCAATAGCTTCTCAAGGACCTGGCGTAACTGGACACCGTTATAAGGCTTGTTGATACAAAGATCAGGGGAGTACTCGAGAGAGCCAAATAAAAGCTCGGATGTTTCAGGGGCGGCCACCAGCACGAAACCGGTTCCGTAATGACGAATGCCTTCAGCCTGAGCCTCATGCATCACCTGCAGGCCACTTTTTTCACCTTTGCCCAGATCATAGGACATAAAGCAGATATCGACATTCTGCTCACGCAGAATCGACAGCGCCATATTGACGGACGACGCGACCTCGATGTGCCCGAACCCCAGGCCGGTGAGCAGATCACGCAACGTCCGGAGGTCTTCCAGCTGCTTATCGAGGATCAGCACCTTTTTGCCTGAAAAAAGAGTATCCATAGGCCTACAGCAACCAAGACTACCGAAAAAATAGCATGAGGGTCTGACTGCAGGCAAAACCCTTTTCCACACAGGGCTTTAGCACAGCACAAAAACAAAGGGGCGATGCCGACATGTGCCGGCATCGCCCCCTATAGATTTCCTTCAACAGGAAATCAGTCTTCAAGCAGGTTGCGCCCCTTACTGGCTGCAATGCGCATGCGCAACGCGTTCAGCTTGATGAAGCCTTCGGCGTCTTTCTGGTTGTAGGAACCGGCATCGTCTTCAAAGGTCGCGATGCTTTCATCAAACAGGCTATCTTCAGAGCGACGGCCGGCAGCGCTTACACTACCCTTGTACAGCTTGATACGCACCTCGCCATTCACGTTGCGCTGACTGTAGTCGATCATTTGCTGCATCATCTTGCGCTCTTCCGACCACCAGAAGCCGTTGTAGATGATCTCGGCGTAACGCGGCATCAGTTCGTCTTTCAGGTGGGCCGCTTCGCGGTCCAGGGTGATCGACTCGATAGCACGGTGAGCCTTCATCATGATGGTGCCCCCCGGCGTCTCGTAGCAGCCACGGGACTTCATACCGACAAAGCGGTTTTCGACGATGTCGAGACGGCCAACACCGTTGGCACCACCCACCTTGTTCAGATATTCCAGCACAGTTGCCGGGCTCATCTCTTTGCCATCGATAGCCACGATGTCGCCATTGCGGTAGGTCAGTACCAGGTAGGTCGGCTCATCCGGTGCCTGCTCGGGGCTGACGCTCCAGCGCCACATGTCTTCCTCGGCTTCAGCCCAGGGGTCTTCCAGAATGCCGCCTTCGTAGGAAATATGCAGCAGGTTGGCATCCATGGAGTAAGGCGACTTCTTCTTGTTCTTGCTGAAGTCCACCGGGATGTTGCGCTCTTCGCAATACGCCATCAGCGTTTCACGGGACGTCAGATCCCACTCACGCCAGGGAGCGATCACTTTCACGCCCGGCTTCAGCGCATATGCACCCAGCTCAAAACGCACCTGATCGTTACCCTTGCCTGTAGCGCCATGGGAGATCGCATCAGCACCGGTCTCATTGGCAATTTCAATCAACCGCTTGGCGATCAACGGACGCGCAATCGACGTACCGAGCAGGTATTCACCTTCGTAGATGGCATTGGCACGAAACATCGGGAATACGAAGTCACGCACAAACTCTTCACGCAGGTCTTCAATGTAGATCTCTTTCACGCCCAGCGCTTCGGCTTTTGCACGTGCAGGCTCTACCTCTTCACCCTGCCCCAGATCGGCAGTAAAGGTCACCACTTCGCAGTTATAGGTATCCTGCAACCAGCGCACGATGACGGAGGTATCAAGCCCACCCGAATACGCCAGTACGACCTTTTTTATATCGGACATGTTGCTGCTCCAGAAACTGAGTGTGCCGGTCACCACGACCGGCACACGGAAACAAATCACTCGGCACAAAGGCGAGTATCATACCAGAAAGCACAAAGGCGCTGAACAGCCTCTATTCGCGCTCAAGCCGGATCGCCACACGACGGTTCCGTGCCCGATTTTCTGCCGTATTGTTGGGCACGACCGGATAGCGTTCACCGTGATAGCGAGTGGTGATCATATCTTCCGACACTCCTTGACTGACCAGATAACGCGTCACCTCTTCGGCCCTGCGCTTGGACAGATCACGGTTCAACAGACGCCGACCGTAATTGTCTGAGTGGCCATCCACATACACTGAATGCACACTGTCATCGGTCTTGATATAAAGGGCAATCAAGTCGAGCCGCTCACGCGTTGCATCGGACAACTGCCAAGCAGCAGAAGGGAACAGCAACGCCGTACGTGCCACCTGACGATAATTTACCGGCAGCAACGTATCAAGACAGCCCAAATAATCATCATAGGCTGATTTGAAATTGGCTGCCGAAATACCAATCTGAACCGGCTCATCACTCTGATACCAGCGCTCGCTGGAAAAGGTTGGGGTCATGCCACGATGCAGCGCAACCAGCATCTGACTGGCCGCCTCACTGTCCAACTCAAGCACACCCGATTGCTGATCCACTTCAACTTCCGCGATGTTGAACGGCGCCTCCCCCGGCTGCCAGGGCGATGCCTGCGCCACCAGCATGGCAGACCCGCTTAGCTGAAAGGTTTGCGTGGGCTGCAGCCTGAAACGCAACGGTTCACCCGCCTCATGCTCGAACACGGCTCGGCCGAACGCAGGTACAGACTGGCTCAAGCGACAAAAAAAACGCGAAGTTTCCATTTCCCACACAGACTGATCGATTGATGCCCGAAACACAACGGCCTGCGCCCATCCCGGCAGCAACAGGAGCAATAGCAGGGCCATACTGGGATATTTCAATTCGGTCTCTCCCGACAATCAGGTCAGCATTCAAGTATCGGCACCAGCCGCAGGCACTTTAACTCTCATTTTGACGCCACTACCCAGACTGTTAGAATGCCTGCGGCCAATCACCTGCTGCAATAAGGACTTTCGTTGACTCAACGCAATTCAGCCCCTCATCCAATGGCAGATCGTTTTCGCGGTTTTCTGCCGGTCGTTATTGACGTCGAAACCGCCGGCTTCAACCCGCGTACCGATGCTCTGCTGGAAATCGCGGCCGTCACGCTTACGATGGATGAGAACGGCTACCTGATGATCGATCAGAGCTACGATGCGAACGTAGATCCATTTCCGGGTGCCAATCTGGAGCAGTCCGCTCTGGACTTTACCGGAATCGACCCTCACGACCCGGAGCGTAACGCCCTGCCTGAAGAGGAGGCACTTGAGCAAATTTTCAAGCCGATCCGAAAATCGATCAAGTCACACGGATGCAAGCGGGCCGTTCTTGTGGGCCACAATGCATCGTTCGACCACGGGTTTGTTACCAACGCAGCTGATCGAGCCGGTATCAAGCGCAACCCTTTTCACCCGTTTTCCACCTTCGATACCGTCTCGCTGGCAGGACTGGCCTACGGCCAGACCGTTTTGGCAAAGGCCTGCAACATGGCCGGCATCGACTTTGACGGCAAACAGGCGCACTCAGCGCTATATGACACCGTCAAGACCGCAGAGCTGTTCTGCGCCATTGTTAACACCTGGAAAGACATGGGCGGCTGGGACATGGTTCTAGCCACTAGAGGCTACCAATGACCCTCTTGTCCACTTTACTCTCTCTGACCGCAATAGCTTTAAGCTTCAAATCAATTCGCACCATCCCCATGCGAGTGATATTGGCATTACTGTGCTTTTTTCAACTTTTTTTACTTGGTTTCTATTTTGTTGCTGATCATTTAACCGGATCAGGAGTCAACGAATCGGTCCTTTATCACTTAAACACTGACATGGAAGGCGCCGGCCTTAAAGAATTCTCTTACCTAATAGCGCTCAGTACAGCATATCTCCTATCCATTTTATTAATGAGCACCCTTCTCTATCGGAAAAGCTATAATAAAAACCACATAAAGCCCATACGCTACTCAACCAGCATAGCAGTCTTCATTGCAGCTTTAGCCACAAATCCTACACTTTTGGACATTGGAAGAGCTTTTTACTCAAACCAGAGCGGCACACCCTCTGATTATATAGACATAAAGAAAGCTTCCTTACCCGAAAGCCCAAAGAATTTGGTTTTCATTTATTTAGAGTCCCTTGAGCGCACCTATTTTAATGAAAGAATTTTTCCGAACCTGCTTCCAGAACTGAGTGCCCTTGAACAGCAAGCCATAAGCTTCACAGATATACGACAGGCATACGGTACCGGCTGGACAATTGCAGGAATTACAGCTTCACAGTGCGGTGTACCTTTAATAACACCCGCAAATGGCAATGCAATGGGCAGTATGGATCAGTTTCTCCCAAGAGCAAATTGCCTGGGTGACTTACTATCCAAACATAATTATGAATTAAACTACCTTGGCGGTGCGCATCTAAATTTTGCTGGCAAAGGACGCTTTTATAAAACTCATAACTTTCAGCGTATTGAAGGATTACAGGAGTTACATCACACACTCAAAAACCCCTTATACACCTCATCCTGGGGGCTTTTCGATGACACACTTTACGATTTGGCATATCAACGCTTTGAGGAGTTAAGCACCAAAAACCAACCTTTTGGTTTATTTATGCTTACTCTTGATACACACCATCCATCAGGCCTCCAGTCAAGCACATGCAAGGAGGTACAGTATGCAGATGGAAAAAATCCGATGCTGAATGCCGTTCATTGCGCAGACCGCTTGGCTTCATCATTTATACGCCGACTACTTTCAAGCAAGGCAGCAGACAACACCATTATCGTTGTAGCATCCGATCATTTGGCAATGCAAAACACTGCTTCTGGACTCTTAAACCAATCCCCCCGTCGTAACTTGCTCATGATGTTTGCCCCAAACCACTCTGGTGATCAGATCAGTAAACCAGGATCTACGCTGGATACTGGACCAACAATTCTACAATTGCTTGGCAGTCCAATCCGGGTTCTGGGAATGGGGCGCTCATTACTGGATAAAAACACACCCACACTTACCGAAGCACACACATCTCTGGATGACACACTTACAAGCTACAGGAATTTTTTTAAATCCCTATGGTCATTTCCACAATTAGAAGCAGGCATTACTGTACAGCCAAACTCTCAAAAGCTTTTTTTGGGACAGCGGGTGCTTGATTTCCCGGCACTGATACTTCTCAACGCAGACCTGCATGTCAGAGAAGTCCGCTTCCCATCAATAGAAGACCCATCTTTGTCTTATCAGGTTTCCGACCTGGCACCGGAACAGCTTTTTATTTTGGTGGACCATTGCCCCGGGAAAAAAAGTATCAACCCCGCCCCCCCTTTGAGCGATACCTTATTTTGCATGTCCTATGGTGCACTTGGTGCAGACAAGCCCTTCAAACGCTTAGCACTCAGAGAGAAAATACATTTTTCCAAGTACCAATTGGAAGAAGAGCTATTGGCCTATAAGGTTCAGGGTGCCGGTAAACTGTACGCCGAGCAGCGGCAACAATTGTTGCTTCTTGATCGCTACGGAACAGCAGATGTCATCGATTATAAATCATCCATAAACTCATCTTTCACCCTGATTTCCTCCAGTTCGCCTTCCGGCAACTCACGCATAGAGACAGGCACAAGCGACATGGAACTCAGTAGAGGACTAACCTTGATCGGGCTTGGGAACGATCAAAGCGCCGTGGTACTTCAACACCAGGATACGTGTGAGCCTTACCGACACCAGGAACCACTCGTAGACTCATTCCAGAACATAATTAACCGCGAGTCGTTCCAAGTATTTGCAATTATCGCCCATGACAGCGCCTGGTGCAGAGACAAAGAAGACATGCGCCCTGCGTTGGAGTCAACCAACCTCGATGCATGGCGAACACTGGAGTTTCGCACGCCATATATTGCGATTATTGACAAGAATCAAACTCAACAAGAGTTCCTGGGAAGCCCAAATGAAAGCTTAGCCATCCGAATTAATTGACCATTGCTTCTTCGTTTAACACCGGGCTGAGAGACATCCAGGTTTCAAAATCGTGGAGCTGGAAGAAGACTCAAGGGACCAGCCCGTTCACACACTCACCGCAGCCATTTACTTTCCAGTTGATCTTCAACTGATCAACTGAACTGCCATCGATGGTTGAAGGACTGGCCCAACTCTCTCAATACAGCATCAGTCATGCTTCGATAATGCGTTGCTGTATACAACTACTTGCCTTAGGCCTCAGCCTCACCGGCATCCTTGGCCGCCGCCTGAATCATCTCTTTCAACTCGCCACTTTCAGCCATCTCGCAAATGATGTCACAACCCCCAACCAGCTCACCGTTGATCCACAACTGCGGAAATGTTGGCCAGTTGGCATACTTGGGCAGCTCGGCACGGATATCCTGATTTTCGAGGATATTAACGAAGGCAAAGCGCTCACCGCAGGACATGATGGCCTCAACCGCACGCGAAGAAAAACCACACTGCGGGAACCTCGGCGTACCTTTCATGTACAGCAGGATGGCATTGTTTTCGATCTGTTCTTTGATTGTGTCGACTACACTCATTTAGAAACACCTTTGGTTAACACTTGTCGGACTGTGCCGGTGAGCAACAGTCTACCATATAACCCACCAAATCACTCAACTTAGCCATCACAACCCGGCGGAAATCTGTTTACTGTTTATCGAGGAAAGACCATACTTTTTCAAGTCGTTGGAGACCATTTTGTTACCTTGTGGCAGCAGGATTAAATTGCCAAACGCGGTAGCTACTCATAGAATGGTCGTTTTTTCGGCAGCTCTGGCTGCCTTTTTGCGTTGTAGGGAGAGTCCCCCATGGCCACGCAGCCACTGATGAATGTATTCAACCGGCTCTCAGTTGCCTTCGATCACGGCGAGGGTGCCTGGCTTTACGATACTGACGGTAACAAGTACCTGGACGCCCTTTGTGGCATTGCAGTCACGGGGCTTGGCCACGCACATCCGGCCATCACCCGCGCGATCAGTGAACAGGCTGCAAAGCTGATTCACTGTTCCAATATTTATACCATTCCACAGCAGACTGAACTGGGCGCCAAGCTGACCCGTATCTCCGGTATGGAAAACGCGTTTTTTGCCAATTCAGGCGCTGAAGCCAACGAGGCCGCCATCAAGCTGGCTCGTCGTTACGGTCACAACCGCGGCATCGACAACCCGGCCATCATTGTAATGGATCAGTCCTTCCACGGACGTACGCTGGCCACTCTGAGCGCCACCGGCAACCGCGCCACCCAGCAAGGCTTTGAACCACTGGTAAGCGGTTTTGTACGTGTTCCCTACGATGATGTTGAGGCGGTGCGCCAGGTTGCCCGCAACAACCCCAACGTAGTGGCGGTGCTGGTTGAGCCCGTGCAGGGCGAAGGCGGCATTCACATTCCGGCACCTGACTACCTGAACCAGCTGCGCGACATATGTGATCAACACCAGTGGCTGCTGATGCTGGACGAAGTTCAAACCGGCAATGGTCGTACCGGAACCTATTTCTGCTTCCAGCAGAACGGCATCCTGCCCGATGTAGTGACCACTGCCAAGGGCCTGGGTAACGGCTTCCCGATCGGCGTTTGTCTGGCACAGGGCATCGCAGCCGATGTTCTAACGCCCGGTACGCACGGCACCACCTATGGTGGCAACCCGCTGGCCTGCGCTACCGGAATCGCCGTGGTCGATACCATTGAACAGGACAACCTCTGTGCCCGTGCTACTGAACTGGGTGAGCGCATTGCTAACGGCTTCCGTGCACAGCTTGGCCACAGCCAGTACGTAAAAGAGATACGCAACAAGGGCCTGATGATCGGCATCGAATTGACAGAGGCCGGTTCTGAATTGGTCGTACTGGCCAAGGTAAAAGGCATACTGCTGAATGTGACCGGTGGCGGCAAGGTCGTGCGCCTGCTGCCCCCTCTGATCATGAGTGACAGCGAAGCTGACCTTCTGGTCAGCACTGTATCGCAGCTGATCAAGGTATATACAGGTGAAGAGCGCGACAGCGCAGAATGAGCAAGACCCCCTTTAACTGACCTCAGGAGCCGGCGGCTTCGGCCGCCGACTGACAACTGACCTATGAGTACACGACATTTTCTGACCCTGCTCGACATGACGCCAGAAGAGCTGCAGCAGATCGTGCAGCGGGCCATCATCCTCAAGCAGATGCGCAATGCCGGTGAAACCTACGAGCCTTTGAAAAACAAGGTCATGGCGATGATCTTCGAGAAGGCATCCACCCGCACACGCGTTTCCTTCGAGGCCGGTATGGCCCAGTTCGGCGGTCACGCCATGTTTCTGTCACCCCGGGATACCCAACTGGGTCGTGGCGAGCCAGTGGAAGACAGCGCGCGCGTCATCTCCAGCATGGTCGATGTAGTGATGATACGCACGTTCAGCCACGAACTGGTTGAAACCTTCGCGCGTTATTCACGCGTCCCGGTTATCAACGCCCTGACGGACGAATACCACCCTTGCCAGCTGCTGGCCGACATGCAGACCTTCATCGAACAGCGCGGCTCCATCAAGGGAAAAACCGTAGCCTGGGTCGGCGATGGCAACAACATGTGCAACTCCTATATCAACGCAGCGCGCCAATTCGATTTCCACCTGAACATTGCCTGCCCGGAAGAGTTTGCCCCCAACGCGGATCTGGTCGCCCGCAACAGTGACCGGGTGAGCGTGTTTGAAAGCCCAGAGTTGGCTGTCAAAGGCGCTCACCTTGTCGTAACTGATGTTTGGGCATCCATGGGACAGGAAGCGGAGCAGCGTGAGCGTGTACGCGAGTTCCGTGGTTACCAGGTCAGCCCAGCGCTGATGGACCTGGCTTCACCTGACGCCCTGTTCATGCACTGCCTGCCCGCCCACCGCGGCGAAGAGGTCAGTGAAGACATGCTCGATGACCCGCGCTCAGTGGTGTTTGAAGAAGCCGAAAACCGCCTTCACGCCCAAAAGGCGCTGCTCGAGTTTCTGCTGGTCAACCACAAGTGATCCTCCGGCAGCCCGACAGGGCTGTCCTTACCTCGCCAGACTCCCACATTCGATACTATACTGGCTGTGATTCTGATTACGGGAACCGGGTATGATCGAGATACGTCATCTTAAAACACTGACCGCGCTGCGCGATGCCGGCAGTCTGGTCGAGGCTGCCGAACGGATACACCTGACCCAGTCTGCACTCTCTCATCAGATCAAGGACCTGGAGGAGCGTCTCAACTGCTCACTGTTTATCCGCAAGACCCGACCGATCTGCTTTACCAGCGCAGGCCAGCGCTTGCTGACACTGGCTGACGAGCTGCTGCCGATGGTTCGCAGCACTGAGCGTGACGTCATGCGCCTTGCTGGCGGTGAAACCGGACGCCTTAACATCTGTATAGAATGTCACAGCTGCTTTGACTGGCTGATGCCGACCATAGACTATTTCCGCCAACACTGGCCTGAGGTGGAGCTCGATCTGTCTACCGGTTTCAGTTTTCAACCATTGCCGGCACTTGCACGGGGTGATCTGGATCTGGTGATCACCTCCGATCCGGAAGAGCGCAGCGGGATTCACTATGTTCCCCTGTTCAGCTATGAGTCCGTACTCGTCATGGGCCGGCAGCACCGACTGGTAGCAAGACGCCACATACAACCTCAGGACCTGGCCCAGGAAACCCTGATCACCTACCCGGTTGAACAGGATCGACTCGATGTTTTCTCGCGCTTTCTCGACCCTGCGGATGTGGAGCCCGCCGAGATTCGTACCGCCGAGCTGACCGTGATGATCATGCAGTTGGTCGCCAGCGGCCGCGGCGTGGCTGCCCTGCCCAACTGGGCGGCGCATGAGTATCTGGAGCGGGAGTACATTGCTGCCCGCCCACTGGGCGAAAAGGGGCTTTGGTGCACGCTCTATGCCGCCATGCGGGAGGACCAGAAAGACGCCGACTTTATGGTCGACTTCCTGAGCACCGCCCGCGATGTCACTTTCCGCAACCTGAACGGCATCCGCTCGGCCTGAGCTTAAGGCATCTGCGCCAACTCCCGGCGGATTTCCTCTGTGGTCAGGCGCAGCTGTGCTTCGCCACGGCACGCACGACGCTGCGCCAGCCAATACAACAAGGGTGCAGCGATGAACACCGATGAACTGGTGCCTACCACCACCCCAAACAGCATCGGCTGTGCGAAGCTGGCCACGGCAGTGCCACCAGCCAACGCCATTGGCAACAACGCCAGCAATGTCGTAACGGATGTATACACCGTACGCGTCAGCGTGGCAGCAATGCTCTCATTGAGCAGCGTCAGCAACGGTTTGTCCGGTGTAGCACGCAGACTTTCACGCACACGGTCAAATACCACCACTTTGTCATTGACCGAATAGCCGATCAGCGCCAACAGAGCGGCCACCGCTGTCAGATTGAACTCTACCCCCGCCAATACGCAAAAGCCGATCGTTTTGGTCAGATCCAACGCAATGGTCAGGGTTGCCGCCAGCGCAAAGTGCGACTCAAACCGCCACCAAAGATAGGCCAGCACACCACTGCCTGCCAGCAATACGGCCAGGATGCTCAGATCACTGAAGTCACCACTGACTTTGGGCCCCACCAGTTCGGTTCTGGGGAAGCTGGCAGCCGGGCTCTGCTCCTGTATGGTCTGCTTTAGCTGTTCCATCTGCTCGGCCGTGATTGCCGGTTCTGCCGCTACCGGCAGGCGTACCAGATAGTGCCCATCCACTCCCATCTCCTGCAGACTGGCCTGCTGCGGCAATACCGATCGCAGCGATTCTGCCGCCAGCCCCGGTGCCGATACTTCAACCAGCGTGCCGCCAGTAAAGTCGATGCCATATTTCAAACCCGGCTGCAGGTACAGCGTAACCGCCGCCAATGACAGTACTGCCGAGGCGATCAGGCCCACTACACGCCCCTTCATCACATTAGGTACTCGGGCACTGAGTCGGTCCAGCCAGCCCGAGCCACCCCAGCGGATCGGTTGACGCTCACGACCCCGAATCTGCCACTCGGTCAGCAGCCGCGTCAGCGTAATGGCGGTAAACAGTGAAGTGACAAGGCCGATACCGATGGTGATGGCAAACCCCTTCACTGGCCCGCTGCCCATCAAAAACAGAAGGCTGACCGCAATCAGAGTGGTGAGATTGGAATCCAGAATAGTGGCATAGGCCCGGGCAAAACCTTCCTTAACAGCCATAGCTGCACTGCGCCCGCGCCGACTCTCCTCCCGGATGCGCTCGTTGATCAGAATATTGGCATCCACCGCCATCCCCAGTGTCAGGATGATTCCGGCAATGCCGGGCAGCGTCAGTGTCGCCCGAAACAGGCTGAGCACTCCCAGCATCAGCACCAGGTTAACGGCCAACCCCAGACAGGCGATAAGCCCCCGGCCACGATAGACCACCAGCATGAACGCCACCACCAGCACGAAGCCGATCAGGCCGGTTGTCAGGCCCATGTTGATGGCGTCACGCCCCAGATCAGGACCAACCGAGCGCTCTTCGACAACCTCAAGGGGCACCGGCAACGCCCCGGCTCTGAGCAGCAGCGCCAGTTTTCCGGCCTCCTGCGGGGTAAAGTCGCCGCTGATCTCGCCACTGCCACCAGCGATCACGCTGCGGATCACCGGTGCCGTCAGCACCCGACCATCCAGCACGATTGCCAGCGGGCGGCCGATGTTATCGGCGGTCATGCGGGCAAACTCACGCCCCCCATCGGTGTCGAGCGTAAAGTTGACCACGGCAGCACCGGTTTGCGGATTGAAGGCCAACTGAGCATCACGGATATGCTTGCCCTCCAACGCCACCGCCTTATCCAGTCGATAGTACTGATCACCCTCGACAGTCGGCAGTGTCATCTCCGCCACCGCTTCTCCACCCATCAGCACCCAGTGAAAGGTCATTTTGGCGGTCGTGCCCAGCAGTTCGCGCACCTCGCGCGGATCAGCTACTCCGGGCATCTGCACCAGAATGGCATCATCCCCCTGGCGCGCCACCAAGGGCTCCACCAGTCCGGTTTCGTTCAAGCGCCGACGCACCACCTCCAAACTCGCAGCCATCACATCCTGACGCAACTGCGCCTGATCGGGTACTTCGCTCAGATCGGCCTGTAACAGCAGATGTGAGCCGCCCTGCAGGTCAAGCCCCAATGACAGGGTGTTATCGGTGTACCACTGCGGCAGTGATTGGCTGGCACTGGGCGGCAGAATATTGGGTGCGGCGCTGAGCAGGCCACACAGAATCAGCAGACCACAGGCAAGGGTCCGCCAGGAGAATACTTTCATTATGATCCCCGGATCTCATCAACAACTGATCAAACAAACAGAACTGAACCGCCGTTAAGCGGCGAATACTGAGAGATCAGCGGACGGGTGGGGCACGCAGGGGAGGCAGACTGACCGCCGCCCAGGCTTTGGCGGCAGGCGATGATACTGGAGTCGGAATAATCTGACGGGCAACGAGCAGCAGTACCAGACCAGACAACAGCGCCAGCAGCCATTGCGGCTCATCACCGCTGTCTAACGGCGTCAGTGACTGTTGTTCGTCCGTCGCCAACAGGCTGCTCGGCTGAACCAACGCCACTCTGGCATCGGAGGTGCCCACGTAACCACTCTGCTTCACCCCAGCGTTGAGCATGCCGAACCCCAGCAGCAGGGCGGCCAGCAGCATCAACATGACAGACAGGCTGTAACGCTGATTCAAGGTGGGAAGAGGTGCGACAGCACCGGAGACGTGGGACAACCGGAATACTCCTGATTAGAAGTTCGAGTATGAACCTGACACTGTATCAACGTCAATCCACAGCGATCAGCTGCTCACAGCATTGCAGCAAATCGACCGTTACTTGACCAGGCTGACCGACAGAACCGATACAATTCGTTGCGCAGCACCGCTCCACACGTATCGATAGTGGCCTCCCTGTATAGGGATCGAGGTCGCCCTCGGAGTGAATAGCGCAGCACACTCCCCACCGGCACAGCGCACACTGGAATACAACAGTCCCTTGACTCCCGCCTTGCGCTGATCATGTGCAAACCGCTGAGCAGCCGAGTAATCCGTAGGATGGTGAAGTGCCACGTACTGATCACCGCGAATATCCAACAGCGGCAGCTGAATCATGCTGATGTATTCACGCATGGTGATTTCCGTATCGGGCTCTTGAGTCGCGGACAAAAAACGCTCACGGTGATACCGCGTTTCGGCGATTGCCACATCCAAGGAATTTCCGGCGTAGTAAACACCATCGCGCCCGTCGGTAAACCGACTGGCATATCCAACGTGAGTGAATGCCGCCATCACTGGGGTCGAACCGGAACCGGATATTCGTTCCGAAGCGGGCACTCGTCTCAGGTCCCCCACATCATCCATCAGGCGATCATTGGTGAGTCCCTCGATTTCGAAGATTATGTCCAAATCCTCGGGATCAGCAACGCTTTCGAACAGATTGATTGGCGGAAAGTGGCTGGGCACCAGTCGATGCGCTCGCTCCCATTCAGGCATCAGCTGCTGCATGGTCAGCCTCGCACTGCATCAAGGTAACGCCTGACATCAGCCAGATTGATCACCCTGCCCTTGAGCATCACGGAGATGGCCGACTCGCCATCAAACTCCCGGTTTGCCTTGCGTGGCCAGGCGTTGGCCTGCTCTTCGGTGGGAAACAATATGCGCAACGCCTTGTAGATGCCCAAAATATAGGAGATGCGCTCCAGTGTATCCCCGCTGATAGCTGGGCCTTCGCCTTTTTTCCACTTATAAAAAGTACTGCGTGGTGGACTTCCCAACAATACCTGCTGTTCCTGATTACCTAGCCCCCAACCTTCCGTAATACGAAAGAACGCCTTGAGTGCGACCTCGGATCTGCGTCGCTCATCCGTTTTCGCGGCATGTTCTGATTTGGCCAACACAATGAATACCTCAAGCCATTTGCATTAAGCTCAATATAGTCTACAGATATACAAATATCAATTTTAGTCCCTATAGGGACACTCAGACCCACTCATGCCCTTCTGAACAACTGACCGAAACGGGTTGCCTGGCAAGCACTTGCCAAGATGCGCCGTGCCTGCATTGTGGTAAGATCGAAGTTCTTGTTTAATCGATTTTCAGTGAGAGAGTAAATGGAACCCTGGACACCCGAAAGCTGGCGCAGCAAACCGATCAAGCAGCACCCGACCTACCCTGATCAAGCAGCCCTGTATCAGGTCGAGCGCACGCTGAGCGAATATCCGCCGCTGGTGTTTGCCGGGGAGATCCGCTCTCTGACTCAGGACCTGGCTCAGGTGGCCGAAGGCAAGGCGTTCCTGCTGCAAGGCGGGGACTGTGCCGAAAGCTTTACCGAATTCAACGCCAACAAAATTCGCGATACCTTCAAGGTGCTGCTGCAGATGTCGGTCGTCATGACCTTTGCCGGCAGTTGCCCGGTGATCAAGATCGGTCGCATGGCCGGTCAGTTTGCCAAGCCTCGCTCGGCCGATACCGAAACCATCAACGGTATTGAACTGCCCAGCTATCGTGGCGATATCATCAACGGCATCGAATTCACCGCCGAAGCCCGTACTCCCGATCCGCAGCGCCTGCTGTCCGCCTACCACCAGTCGGCGGCCACACTGAACCTGCTGCGGGCATTCGCAACCGGTGGTTTTGCCGACCTGCACCGGGTGCATCAGTGGACGCAGGGCTTCGTGCAGCAAAGCCCACAGAGTGAGAAATTTCAACATCTGGCCGACCAGATCGACCAGACCATGGCATTCATCGAAGCCTGCGGCATCAGCTCGGCCAATACCCCGCAGCTGAAGGAAACCAGCCTGTACACCTCGCATGAGGCGCTGCTGCTGGGCTACGAAGAAGCCCTGACACGTCAGGACAGCCTGACCGGCGACTGGTATGACTGCTCTGCACATATGCTTTGGATCGGTGACCGTACCCGTCAGCCGGATCATGCTCATGTGGAGTTCCTGCGAGGCGTGCGCAACCCGGTCGGCATCAAGGTCGGACCGAGCACGCAGCCGGACGACCTGCTGCATCTGCTTGATATTCTTAACCCAAGCCAGATTCCGGGCCGCATCACCCTGATTGCGCGCATGGGCGCCGACAAGATCACTGAGCTTTTGCCACCGCTTGTGCGCGCAGTAAAGGCCAGTGGTCACCACGTGGTGTGGAGCTCCGACCCAATGCACGGCAATACCATCAAGGCCTCCAGTGGCTACAAGACCCGTAGCGTAAATTCGATTCTGACCGAGATGAAGGGCTTCTTCGAAGTGCACAATGCCGAAGGCACCCATGCCGGCGGCGTTCACTTCGAGATGACCGGCAACGATGTTACCGAATGCATCGGCGGCGCTTATCAGATCACCGAAGAGGGACTGGCCGATCGCTATCATACCCAGTGTGATCCGCGCCTCAATGCCGATCAGTCACTGGAACTGGCATTCCTGATCGCCGATACACTCAAGGCCGCACGCAAGGAGTAAACATGCAACGTACTGAACAGGTATCCGTCCTGTTGCTCAAGATCAGAACCGAGATGGAGGAACTGGAACTCTGGCAGTCCAGTCCTCCCAGTGCGCAGGCGCTGGCCAGTACCCAGCCTTTCTGTGTTGACACCCTGCACTTCACCGAGTGGCTGCAGTGGCTGCTGATACCCCGGCTGCAGGAGATGATCCGCCAGGAGGTTTCGCTGCCTCACAGCAGTCAAATCCATCCCATGGCGGAAGAGGTGTTCAAGCAGGTACAGGCAGACACAGACCAACTGCTCGAGCTGATCGAGCAGTTGGACAAGACCCTCTGCACGCTGCACTGAGCCGACACCCAAACATGGACCGCAATTCATGGCTTACGAGAAACATGACAACTTTCTGTTCCGCATCGGCTTTGGTGGTGTAGACCCCTCCGAAAGCCCCAGGGCCAAACGCTGGGGCAAACGGCTTGAATGGCCCATGCTGTTTCTTGCTCTCTGGATCATGGTAGATTGGTACATGCGCTCCCAGAACCTGGGCAATGAGCGTTCAAACCTGTTTACAGACTGGCTGATTTGGCTCGGATTTGTGGCCGAGCTTACAATCATGTTACTGGTCGTACAGGACCGAGGACGATATCTGCGCCAGAACTGGATGACTGTGGTTATCATTGTCGGCGGCCTG
Source organism: Marinobacterium iners DSM 11526 (assembly GCF_900107855.1). Lineage (GTDB taxonomy): Bacteria > Pseudomonadota > Gammaproteobacteria > Pseudomonadales > Balneatricaceae > Marinobacterium > Marinobacterium iners. The sequence continues at coordinate 128,670 of NZ_FNRJ01000001.1, forward strand.
CCTGCCATATGGGGCGCCCACTCTTTCTATGCCGGTGCCATCCGCATGCTGCGTCTGATGGTTGTAGTTGGCATTCTGTTCAAGGTGTCACGCGATCTGCGCTCCATTCTGGCACGTCACAATCTCGGCACGACACTGCTGATCTGTTTCATATTTCTGATCATTTCAGGCCTGGTGATATCCACTCTTGATCCTGCATTCGATACCCCCTGGGATGGTATCTGGTGGGCCTGGGTCACAATCACCACCGTAGGCTATGGTGATATCGTACCCGCCACAAACGAGGGCAGACTGTTTGGCGCGATACTGATTCTGATCGGGATTTGCATGTTTTCACTGCTGACGGCCAGTTTTTCAGTATTTTTCATCGAAAAGGATGAGGGCGAGATCGCCATCAAGGAACAGCAGAATCTGGAACGCATCCACCACCTGGAAAACAGATTGGAACGCATTGAAGCAAAGCTTGAGCGCGCCCTGATTCTACTTGAGTCGGCACAAAACCGACCCGTTGATGTCACATCAGAACAAGGAAAAACAACTCGAGGAGACTAGCCTGTGAATTACCTGAGTGAACTTGGTCACAGCTTTCTCCACGCGTTAAAGAACCTGCTGCCCATCGTTGCAGTTGTACTGCTGTTTCAGCTGGTTATTCTACAGCAAGTCCCAGAAAACAGCCTCGCCATGGCTGGGGGCTTGCTGATTGTTGCCGTTGGGGTGGCGCTCTTTCTACAGGGACTGGAACTGGGTATTTTTCCGGTCGGCAAAAGCCTTTCCAACCAGTTTGCCCGTCAGGGGTCTTTACCGATACTGCTGGGATTCGGCTTCTGTCTGGGCTTTTCCGCTGTGGTCGCGGAACCTGCACTGATTGCAGTTGCCGATCAGGCACAGCAGATCAGCAATGGACGCATTGATGCTCTTACGTTGCGATTACTGGTTGCCGCCTCAGTGGGCGCCGTTATCGCCTTAGGGGTGTTCCGAATCATTTTCGGCCACCCCATCCACCACTACATGATCGTTGGCTACATTGTAGTGGTCGTTGTCACCTTCTTCGCACCGGAAGAAATTGTTGGCCTTGCCTACGATTCCGGCGGTGTAACAACCAATGTAGTCACTGTCCCTCTGATTGCCGCTCTTGGCATTGGCCTCGCATCCTCGATTCGTGGTCGCAGCCCGCTCAAGGATGGCTTTGGGCTGGTAGCCATGGCTGTAATGGTTCCGATGATCAGCGTACAGCTTTACGGGGCGTGGGTATACTCACAGCCTGCCCCCAATACCGAACTGCTAACGTCATCAAGCGAGGGGAACGGCAACAGCATACATCCAGTACTAAAAGGCCTGCTGGATCTCGCCACGATGGTGCGCGATGTGCTGCCAATCATTATCACCATCCTCTTTTTCCAGTACCTGATTCTCCGCCGTCCACTGGCAAACCCTCGTCAGGTCATCTTCGGCTTTATACTGGTTATCGTCGGCCTGTACGCTTTTGTTATCGGCCTGAAACTGGGACTGTTCCCGATCGGCACCAGCATGGCAGAACAGCTGATAGCCCGTGAGGGTTATCTGTTGATCTACCTCTTTGCCTTCATGATCGGCTTTGCCACCACCATGGCGGAACCAGCACTGCTGGCTGTGGGCAAGCAGGCCGAAGAAGCGGCAGTTGGCCAAATCAACGCTGCCACCATTCGCCTGCTGGTGGCATTGGGTGTCGCTGTGGGCATCACGTTGGGTGTGTGGCGACTGGTCCATGGAGACCCTCTGCACTATTACATTATTGGCAGTTACATTCTGGTGATTGGCCTTACACTTATCGCTCCGCGCTACATCGTAGCACTGGCCTACGACTTGGGTGGAGTTACAACGTCAGAAGTGACCGTCCCACTGGTAACCGCACTGGGAATCGGTCTTGCCAGTCAGATTGATGGTCGTAACGTATTGATTGATGGTTTTGGCCTGATCGCCTTTGCCTCAATCTTTCCGATTGTAACCGTCATGCTTTATGCCATCTGGGCTGATTGGGCCAACCGTAGAGTCAAACAGGAGTCCGTATGAAATTCACAGCCGTAGTCGGTATTGTGCCTGAAGATATGGAGCAACAGTGTGTCGACAGGGCCCGAGAGCTGGGCGCTGGAGGGATTACCATTATTCAGGGACGCGGTATAAGCAACGAAACTCGCAAGACCTTTTTCGGCTTTGCCTACGACGGCAATCAGTCCGTGTTGCTTATGGTGCTTGAACGTCAACTCTCCCTGGAAATACTGAAGGCGTTTGATGCCATCCTTCATGCCGATGACGCCTGTAACTCAAAGGGACTGGTATTCAGCCTCCCGCTTGAGCACTTGCGCGGAATGGATATGGCACAAATCCAGAAGTTTGAACAACATCTAAAAGATTCACTCTGACAGGAGATTACCATGCTGGTACAAGATGTAATGGTCCGCGATGTCGTGATGATTTCGCCCTTCGCAACACTGCGCGAAGCCCTCAGCATGATGAAACGCCGGGATCTGAAGTCTCTGGTTGTGGACAAGAACCATGACTACGACGCGTATGGTCTGATCACCTATACCAATATTGTGAAAACCGTGATCGCGGAAAGCGGCGATATTGATTTGCTCAACGTCTATGATGTGTGCGTGAAACCTGCCTTGAGCGTTGGCAAGAGTCTGGCTGTTCGACATGTGGCCGAGTTGATGTCGCAGCACAGAATCAAGCGTATTCTGGTCGTCGAAGACAACGATCTTATCGGACTGGTGACCATGGATGACATGGTAGAAACCCTGTTGCAGGAAATTGATTGAGCCCGGCTGAAAATACCCGGGCTCAATCTTTCGTTATATCACTTCCTGCTGCTTGCGTTTACCCACACTGAAAATATGTTCGGCCAGACCTACACCGGTTTCAGCCATGGTCTGGTAGGTGTGGTCAGCGCCTGCGCGCGTGATTGCATCAGCGTGGTCAGCAAACATGCTGTGCGCCACAATCACGCCTTCGAAGCCGGACTGTCGCAACTGACGTGCCGCTATGACCTTGGCTTCCACATCATTGGCTGCCAATATCACATACTCCAGCTCAGGCGCTTCAAGGTTCTTCCAGAGTTGAATATCCTCGGCATCAGCGAACACCACATGACGGCCTCTATGCTGGTGCTCAGCCACTTTGGCCGGGTCTGAGTCCAGTCCTACCATGTCAATATTGCGTTTTTTAAGGTGATCATAGGCTGCCGTGCCTGTACGTCCCATACCAATCACCAGTATGCGCGCATCACCCAGCGACAGCGGCTGCTCGTCTGGATGAAAGCCCTTGCGCTCGAAACGCGACAGCCAGTCACCGAAACGATCGTACAAGGGGTGCGCCATACGGTACAGCGGTGCGGATATCAGGAATGACACCGACACCGCAATTGCCAGCGGAATCAGCCACTGCGGCAGCACAATACTGGCCACAATAAGGCCGAACTCACTGTAATTGGTCAGGCTCAGGCCCGACAGGAAGGCACTGCGTGCCCGCAGTTTGAACATCAGCAGCAGGAAGAAGAACAGAATCCCTTTCAGCGGCAGCAGCACACCCATTACCACCGCGAACACAATCGCATCCATATCCGGCAGACCACCCATACCGATTTGCAGGAAGAAGCCCACCAGAAATACTTCCTTGATGCTCCAAAGCGACTGAGACAGCTCTCCTGCTCGCTTGTGATTGGCCAGTAGAGCACCGAACGCCAGTGCACCCAGCTCAGAGCTGAGGCCAATACTTTCAAAGCCATGCCCACCTATCACCAGCGCCAGCAACAGCCCCAGCAACACAAGCAGTTCGTCATGCCCGCTGACATCAAGCACCTTGTACAGTATTGGTCGCAGAAGCGGTATGCCAAACACTACCAGTGCCCACATGGAAGGCGTTTTGCCGCTGGCCAGCGCCAGCACCAGCAGTGCCAGAAGGTCCTGCACAATCAGAATTCCGATCGCGACCCTGCCGTGAAAGGCACGCAGTTCCCGCTTGGACTCCAGCACCTTGGCGGCCAGTACCGTGCTGGAAAAGGAGAGAGCAATACCCAGCATCAGAGAGGTGTACCAGTCCAGCTCCATAAAGAAATGTATACCGGGCATGAAAAGCAAGATAGAGATGACAAAGTGGAGCACGCCTCCGCCAATCACCTCAGGGCGCACCAGATTGCGTACCTTGAGCTTCAACCCCACCGTGAACAGAAGCAGCAGAACACCCAGATGAGCCAGATGTGCGAGTACATCGGTGCCTTCAACAGGAATACCTGCAATATCACCTGCGGCCACGATGGCAAAGCCCGCCGCCAGATAACCGATCAGCGGCGGCAACCCCACCAGCTTGACCGCCATTCCCAACGAAAAGGCAAAGATAATCCAGACAGCTTCGATCACGCGGTACTCTCCTTATGTGACTCTGTGCGCGGGATGGCATTAAACCATGTCAGGTCAAAGGTGTCAGCGATCAGGATCAGAACTTCAGGCCAACCCGCGTAACCTGACCCGCCTCAACCGCCTTGACCACCAGCTCAATGGCCCCCAGGGGCACCCGGTCGCCCACTACCGGAGCCGTATGCAGGCGTTCACGAATATATTCAGACAGTTGTTGCTCCGCCTGATCCGGGGGCACAGCCACACCGAAGTTCTGTGCCAGTGCCGCCAGTTCGATGTTGGCGTTGAGCTCAAAGGCGCCGAAGAAAGTGCGCTCCTTCAACGCAGGGATTGATTCGACAGAGCTGAACAAACGCGCCAGTGGTTTTTCCGCTTCATCATTACCAATCACCGCCAGCCGGTCCCCAGACTGCAGTTTGAGTTCAGACGTCCAGGGCAGAAGCTCCCTGCCGCGCAGCACTGCACTGATCACAATATTGCCCGGCAGCTTAACCCCTTGCAGGGTTCTGGCCGGAGTCCAGTGTTCACCATCAAGTTCAAATACCCAAACTCGATGATTCTGTTCCATGGACCATTCAAGACTCAGGCGGCGCATCGCTTCAGGCTCGGCTGGCAGTTCAAGTTTCAACCAGCGTGCTACCCGTGCCAGCGTTGTCCCCTGCAGCAGCAGCGACATGATCACCACAATAAAGGCGATGGTGGGGAACAACGCTGCATTATCCAGACCCGCCATTAACGGAAACAGCGCCAGTACAATTGGCACGGCCCCGCGCAGACCCACCCAGGCGATGAACAGCTGCTCACGCCAGCGAAAGCCGAACGGCCAGAGCGTCAGTGCGATCGATAGAGGCCTGGCCAGCAGGATCAGCACGGCACCCAACGCAATGCCTTCCGGCACAAAGGCAAGCTTGTCATGAGGGGACAACAGCAGTCCCAGCATCAAAAACAGGCTCAGCTGGGCCAGCCACGCCAGACCATCATGCACCTGCAGGATATCATCCAGTTTACGCAGCCCACGGTTGCCGATCAGAATCCCCATAAGGTAAATGGCAAGAAAACCACTGCCATCGAGCAGATAAACCACGGAGAAAACGGTCAGACCCGCAGCTGTTACCAGCAACGGATAAAAGGCCGGCTGCAGATCCAGCCGCGGCAGCAGCCGCGCCATGGCCCAACCGCCGGCCAGGCCACCCAGCGCCCCCAGCGCCAGCTGTTTGCCCAGTAATAGCGCCGCTTCAGCCACCCCGGGAGGTGTATCTCGCGTAATCAGTTCCAGCAGGATGATTGTCAGGAAGATCGCCATCGGATCGTTGCTGCCCGACTCAATCTCAAGGGTTGCACTGACACGCTGGTTCAGACGCAGGCCGTGATTCTGCAGCAACGCAAATACAGCGGCAGCATCGGTTGAAGAGATGATGGTGCCGATCAGCAACGCATGCAGCAGTGGCAACTCGAGAATCCACCAGGCTGCCAGACCGGTCACGGCGGCCGTGATAACAACTCCGAAGGTCGCCAGCGCCAAAGCAGGCCGTAGCCCGACCCGGAACGTCTCGATACGGGTACGCATGCCACCATCCAGCAAAATGATCGCCAGCGCCAGGTGGCCGACAAAAAACGTGCTTTCCACATCCGCCGACAGGTTTTGCCCCATCTGAGTCTGACCGGCCAGCAGCCCAACACCCAAAAACAGTAACAGCACCGGCATGCCGATACGGTTGGAAAGCGGACTCAGGAGGATGCTGATCAGCAGCATCGCGCTGGCAAACAGAAGCGTGAGGATCATCGTACGGAATAGCCTTTATCCATATTAAGTCGGAATTTTATCACAAGCGTGACTTAACAAACGCTGGCTGGTGCAACATGCTTTGTTTCCACATACAGGACAGGCCCTTGGCTGATCTGCATTTGTGCGCCTCAGCTGATAAAATGGCTGCCCGACCAACAGCAAGCCGTGTGAACACTATGCCTGCCAATACTGAAACTGCTCTGCCCGACTCAATCACCGAACTACTGCGTACCAGCGGTGCTGCCCTTCGGGTATTTGATATGGGGCGGCGAATCAGCAAATTAAGTCAGGACCAGTTTCGCCGTATTGAAGACTCTCAACTGGCCTACCCGACACCTTTCCAGCATCTTGCCTGGCTGGCGCTGCTGATCTGGAATCCGAAACGCAAACAGGAAAATGCGGTTTGGTTTTTGCGTTTGCCCCTGGACGAACAGGGGTTGATCGCGCCAGCAGCACGGGATGACCTGCTCAACCGCCTGATCCAGAATGTGATCAATAGCAAAAACGGCCAGCTGGATGAGGACGCGCTGAAGGACAACCCCTACTCCTTTACTCCCGAGCAGAGCCGCATGGCTGCTTTCCACGCTCTGGCTGCCCGCGAAATGCAGTCACCGGCGTCACCCCATTACGAACGTACCCAAGCCTGGTTCAGCGCCCAGCTGCCGCTTGATGCGTGGCAGACACTTGCCTATCAGGGGCTGGCCGATTTCATCATGCGGCTGGATCAGGATGGCAACGCCCAGGCCCTCAGGCATCGCCTGCCCGAAATGCCGGCGGCCGTTCTGGAAACGCTTTGTCCACTGCTGGAACATGTTAAACCCGGCCCGGCCCTTCAGGCTGAACTGGAACAGCAGCTGCAGCAATCCCTGACAGGCACTGACAGTAACCGCGTTGCCGCTCTGTGCCGGGCATTGTCCAACATTACGGACGAAGCGGCCAAGCAGCACCTGGTGCTGGATGTGCTGGCCACTCCACATGCTCTGGAGCCTGAGGTAGTGACCGTGATCGCGACCCGGTGTGACAGTGCACTGATGGCACCAAAAGTTCTGCAGGTATTTCTGGAGCGGCTGGCAGAAGGCAAGGCAGGTCAAATCGGATTCAGCCGCATTCTGGCGGAACTGATGTTCATGCCGGTACACCGGGCCCTGATTTTACAAGCGTTTCGTAACCCGGAACGCAGTGAGTGCTTGAGTCAGGCGATCGGGGAGATGTTCGGTCAGAGTTTTGCCACGCCCACCGATACACATTGAACAGAGGCGATTGAGTCAGTGCGCCTCATCCGGCAAGGTGATCCCGGCCGAACGCTGGTCCAGTTTCTGTTGTGACTGTTGCTGCATCCGCTGACGAATTTTGCTGCCGCGAGGCAGGGTCAGGTAATACAGCAGTGTAGCGCCCTCTTCCGGCTCCAGATCATGCTGGGCCGTAAAACGCTGAATAAAGTCGGCAACGGTATTGGCCTGCTTGTTTTCAATCGCCTGGGGTACCGGTTGCTCCAGCGATTCGCCCTCGCGCACACGCCGGCACATGACCTCGTACTGGTAGCTGAAAGCCGGCAGCACCTGCCGCTCCTCTTCGCTGCGCAGCCTGAACCAGCCGGTCTCGCGGCCGGCATGATACACCGCCGGGTGGTTCCATTGATGTTCAAGTGGATGTTCGGCGTGCATGCAGGCTTCTATATAGGCATCGCGCATGCCCGGAAGGCCATGATCACCGCTGATCTCTCGCAACAGGGCAAGGAACTCCGAGATGGTCGGCATCCAGGCGAGGGTTTCCTTGCAGCGATTGACGGCAGCAACCAGCTCCGACTCGCCATAGCCGCGCAAACTGAGTGCCCACTCGCGCTTGGCGATACGCAGCTCATCTTCAGTTTCAAAACAGCTTTTGAATTTGTGCCCATAGATCGCCATGAAACGGGCGAAAATCATGTTCACCAGCGTTTTGGTCTCGGAACTGATCGGCTGGACCTGAGCCTGCTCGCGTGCGTCGCTACCAGTCGGTGTCCTTGATGTCCATGATGGCTGCGGTAATCCGTTTGCGCTTTTCCCGAGAATCCCGGCGGGTGTTTTCATCACTGCCCCCTGTTACGACTGACTGGCGTTCCTGTTCATAGCGCTGCTCCCGTGCATCCCGCGTCTGCTTCTTGACCCACTCGCGTTTCACCCAGGCCAGAAACTTCTGATCCCAGTTGCTTTCCTTGCGATCCTTGTCGAGCCAATACAAAACGAACTCGTCCAGGCAACCGCTTGCGAATTCCGCAGGAATCGAGTGACGCGGCAGCATGGCGTGAAACATGTCAGAAGGCTCCCAGCCCAGAAACATCGACTGCAGCTGCTGGTTGCGTTCTTCCGCCTGTTCAAAGATCGCCTGCAGCTCATCTTTGTGACGGCGCCAGCCTATGCTGCCACCAAAGGTGGGAGCAGGCCCCTTGCGCTGCATCATGGTCTCGCGCCGCGCAGGTCTTGGCGGCGGAGCGTCATATACCGGCAACTGCTGTACGGCGGGCTGAGAGGGCGGGCGACTGTCTGCATGAGCCTCGGGCGCAGGTTCACTTACCTGCTGCGGCAGTGGCAGCAACCGCAGCCGGACACTGCCTCCCTGACTAAGATTAGCCTGCAAACATCCTTGCCGCTCCAGGCTTTCAGTGGCTGTGCGCAGCCGCTCTTCGCTCCAGAAACCGGCGAGCTGCAGCCAGCGGCTGTGAGGCAGTATGCACTCCACACAGCCATCATCCGCTTTCATGCCCGCCAGGCGACTATAGTCGGTATAAATATAAAGCAGCAATGCCTCATCACTGCCCAGGCGATGCGCCAAAGAGGGATAAAACAGCAGTGGCGCTTCCGGCAGCCAATCACTCATGGTTGATGTCTCTTGATTTCACTCAACCGTCCTTGGCAAATTCTTCCACGGCACGCAGTACATCACGACGGCTGATCTGGCCAACCAGCTTGCCGGCCTTAACCACCGGCAGACGCCGCCGCCCGTGCGTAATAAACTGATGCGCTACAGCGGTCAGGTCGGCATCATGGGAGACCGTATCAACGTTGCGGGTCATGTAGTCTGCCACATGGCCACCACTGCCCATCTCTTCCTCATGGTAGGTTTGGCTCAGAATTGCCTTGAGGCAATCCAGCTCTGACAGCATGCCGACCAGACAACCATCCACATCCACTACGGGTGCACCAGAGATACCATATTCCTGCATCGCACGGATAGCATCGAACAGATGAGTCTCCGGCCCGAATGAGATCAGGCGAGTGGCCATGTAATCCTGTGCTTTAACTGATCTGAGCATGTGAAGCTCCTTTTGTAGACTTACCAGGTAGCGCGCGGCAGCCTGCCCTTGCGTTAATACTAGTTCAGACCCCGACCAGCCACCATGGGTTCAGGAAAACACAACCGTCTTGTTACCATGGACCAGCACCCGATCTTCCAGGTGCCATCGCAGCCCCCGTGCCAGTACCGTCTTTTCGACATCACGTCCCAGCCGAACCATATCTTCAGGCAGGTCTCGATGGCTGATTCGGGTCACGTCCTGATCAATGATCGGACCCGCATCCAGATCCTCGGTCACATAATGACAGGTGGCACCTATCAGCTTCACCCCCCGGTCATGGGCCTGATGATAGGGCTTGGCACCGGCAAATGAAGGCAGGAAGCTGTGGTGGATATTGATAATACGGTGTGGGTAACGGTCGCACAGGTCCGGCGGCAGGATCTGCATGTAGCGCGCCAGCACCACGACATCGGCTTCGTAGTCATTGATCAAGCGGTTTACTTCGGCGAAGTGTGGAGACTTGTCAGCCGGGTCGACCGGTACATGGTGGTAAGGAATACCGTGCCACTCCACCATACTGCGCAGGTCGTCGTGGTTGGAGATCACGCAGGGAATATCGCAGAACAGCTCCTTGCTGTGAAAGCGATACAGCAGATCAGCCAGACAGTGAGACTCGCGGCTGGCCATCAGTACAACACGCTTGGGGCGAGAAGAGTCGTTGATCTCCCAGTCCATCTGAAAAGAAGCAGCAATCGGTGCGAATGCCTCCTGCAGCTGCGCAAGCGTGAACGGCAATGTGGCCGCACTGATCTCAACCCGCATGAAAAAGCGACCAGTCACCGGGTCGGAATGCTGGTTGGCGTCTGCAATGGAGCCACCATGGCTGGAGATGAAGTTACTGACCATCGCAACAATACCCACCCGATCCGGGCAGGAAAGAACCAAACGGTAACGGCGTTCCATAGATGTGCTCTAATCCTGATAGATCCAAAGTCGAATCGAACATTCTAACAGCAGCGCCCTTCTCTCGACAGCACCTCGACCCGATGCGAGATGGAAAGCTGAATATCCGCAATTGCCGCTGTTGGGTTACACTGAGCCAAAGGCTGTAACCGATCGGAGATCCGCAATAATGATGATGCTGACCCCTGAGCGCATGGCGCCTCTCAAGGCCCGCCGGCTCGGAATAGATACACACCACGAGCCCACCCTTTACCTGCCGGCCCAGAGTCATGTCTGCCGTTCTGAAGGGTTTGAAAGCCTGTCACGCGTGCTGGTAACGACCCATCAGAACCAGCACCTGATTGCCTCACTCAATATCATCACCAGCGATCTGCTCAGTGAAGAGGAGGTCGGCTTCTCAGAGTCAGCCTGGCTGCGTCTGAGACTGGAGCATAACGATCCCATCTGGCTGTCACACCCCAAGCCGGTGCAGTCGCTATCCTATGTCCGTGCCAAAGTATATGGTCATGAGCTGACCGATCTGCAGTTCCAGAGCATTATCAATGATATTGTGGATGGCCGTTATGCCGATGTGCACCTGGCGGCCTTTATTACCGCCTGTGGTGATGACAGCCTTAATGACAATGAGATCACTTCCCTGACTCAGGCAATGGTCAAGTCAGGCAGCACTGTAGACTGGAAGCTCCCCATGGTGGTCGACAAGCATTGTGTGGGCGGTCTGCCCGGCAATCGTACCACCCCGATCGTGGTATCCATTTTGACCGCTTGCGGCCTGACAGTACCCAAAACCTCATCCCGTGCCATCACCTCTCCGGCCGGTACTGCCGACACCATGGAAACACTGACCGAAGTGAGCCTGACACTGGAGCAGATGCGTCAGGTAGTCGGGGCTGAAGGTGGCTGTCTGGCATGGGGCGGCTCCATGCGACTGAGCCCGGCCGATGATATGCTGATTCAGGTCGAGCGAGCACTGGATATCGATAGCGAGGGGCAGCTGATTGCGTCTGTACTGTCGAAAAAGATTGCAGCTGGTGCTACTCATGTACTGATCGACATTCCGGTTGGCCCTACCGCCAAGGTGCGCAGCCAGGAAGCCGGCGAACGGCTGGCAGAAAGCTTTCAGGCCGTTGCCGAGAATCTGGGCCTGACACTCAAAATCCTCTTTACCGATGGCTCCCAACCGGTGGGCAGAGGCATTGGCCCGGCCCTTGAAGCACATGACCTGCTGGCAGTGATGCAAAATCATGCCGACGCCCCGCTGGATTTACGTGAACGAGCCATCAGCGTCGCCGGTGCCATGCTGGCAATGGTCAAGGGCATCAGCGTTGAAGAGGGCGTTGTCCTGGCCGAAGAAACCCTCGATAACGGCAGCGCATGGGACAAGTTTCGCGCCATCTGTCTCGCCCAGGGTGGACTCAAGGTACCACCTGTGGCGCCCTACCGCTATGCAATGGTGGCTGACCGTGACGGCATCGTGGACCGGATCGACAACCGGATTCTAGCCAAGATTGCCAAGCTCGCGGGGGCTCCGGCTGATCCGGCGGCGGGGGTTGAGATCTGTGCCAAACTCGGCGACCGGGTTGCCTGTCAGGATGTATTGATGATGATTCACGCCGAGAATGCCGGCGAACTCAACTATGCGGTAGAGTATCTGAATGATCATCTGGAGGTGATCGAACTGACCGATTCAAGCGAGGAAGCCTGCGCATGAGTATTCTGCTGTTCAATCCTGATTCCGACCCGGCACTGGCATCACAACTGGCTCGACTGCTGGATGCGCAGGCGGGGGTACTGGAACAACGCCGCTTCCCCGACGGCGAAAGCTATCTGCGGGTACACACCGAATGCAAGGGACGCCGATGTGTCATCCTCTGCAACCTGTTTCACCCTGACGAGCGGCTGCTGCGACTGCTGTTCCTGGCGGACACTCTGCGCGAGATGGGGGCGTCCGAGGTAGGTCTGGTCACCCCCTATCTGGCCTATATGCGACAGGACAAGCGCTTCAAACCGGGCGAGTGTGTCAGCTCCCGCCCCTTTGCCCGATTGTTGTCAGAGGCCTTCGATTATCTGGTGACCGTGGATCCGCACCTGCACCGCTATCACTCATTGGACGAGATCTATACCATCCCGTCCCGCGTGGTTCAGGCCGCCCCATTGATTGCACACTGGATCGGTCAGCATATCCGCGACCCTTTGCTTATCGGTCCCGACAGTGAAAGCGAACAATGGGTATCCCATGTAGCCGGTCTTGCCGGAGTACCGTTCCAGATTCTGCAGAAGGAACGCCGTGGTGACTATGATGTCAGCATCTCGCTGCCGGATCTTGAACAGGGGCAGCAATGCACTCCGGTACTGGTGGATGACATCATATCCAGCGGTCGTACCATGCTGGAAACCCTGAGCCACCTGCAGTCTGCCGGCCTGCCCAGAGCGACCATCATCGGCGTACACGGCATCTTTGCCGGCGACGCCTATACACGCCTGACTCAGATTGCCGATGTGGTCACGACCGCCTGCATCCCGCACCTGAGCAACCAGATCGATATCGCCCCCCCCATCGCCGAGGCGGTGCGCGAGCTGATGCAACAACGTGACACTGACTGAACTGTCACTGCCGGACGCCGAGTTGCACTACCTCCCGAGCTTCCTTGAGCGCAAGGAAGCTGATTGTCTGCTGCAACTGCTGCAGCAGCGGGTGAACTGGCGCCAGGATAGGATCCGGCTGTTTGGCCGCGAACATCTGATTCCGCGCCTGCAGGCATTTCAGTCCGACCCCGGGATTCATTACACCTATTCGGGGCTGCGTCTGGCCGGCAGCGATTGGTTACCCACTCTGCGGCCACTGAAGCAGCGGCTGGAATCACTGTGCAGCCAGCCGTTCAACGCCCTGCTGCTGAACCTCTACCGCGATGGTCAGGATGCCATGGGCTGGCATGCAGACAACGAGCCCGAACTGGGCCCCAACCCGCTGATCGCATCCATCAGCCTGGGTGCCGAACGCCGCTTCAGACTGCGCCACAATACCCATCGCGAGACTCACACTCTAATACTGGAACACGGTTCGCTGCTGCTGATGGCCGGCCCTACCCAGCACCACTGGCAGCATTGCCTGCCACGCAGCCGGCGTTGCCGCGAACCGCGCATCAACCTGACCTTTCGCCTGATCCATGTATAATCCTGCCACGCATCTTTTGGGAGAAACGCCATGAACCCGACGATTGAACTACTCAATGCTCACCGCTCCATCCGCAAATTCACTTCGGAGCCTGTCGATCAGGCCACGGTGGAAACATTGATCAAGGCCGGACAGGCGGCTGCCACGTCCAGCTTCATTCAGGCCTGCACCGTTATTCAAGTTTCTCAGGGGGAGAAGCGCAACGCACTGGCCGAGATGGCCGGGAATCAGGCCTATGTAGCCGAAGCGCCTCTGTTTCTGGTGTTCTGTGCTGACATGAAGCGGCACCAATTGGCCTGCTCAATGCACGAAGCCGAGATGCAGTCCGGTTATACCGAGCAATTCCTGACCGCTTCACTGGACTGTGCCCTGTTTGCACAAAATATCACCGTTGCAGCCGAGTCACTTGGGCTTGGCAGTGTTTATATTGGCGGCCTGCGCAACAGGATTGCAGATGTGGCCGAATTGCTGGAGTTGCCTGAACTGGTCTATCCGGTATTTGGTCTGTGCCTGGGCAAACCCGATCAGAACCCGGAAGTCAAACCACGCCTTCCCCTGTCAGTGGTGCTTAAACAGGACCGCTACGATGACAGTCAGGACGAGGCTGTCATCCGTGACTATGACGAGACGGTACGCGAGTACTATCGCACCCGTACCGGCGGCAACAAGGAGATGAGTTGGAGTGAGCAGATTTCCGGCATGCTGGTAAAGGAAGCACGACCACACATGTTGCCCTTCCTGCAATCCCGGGGGTTTATCAAGCGCTGATTTTTTGCCTGCTGCCCGTGCAGGCTGATTCTGGCTCGTCTATGCTGAACGCAGGTGCCCGCCGCAACCGAAACGGCGGGCTCTGTCGAGTTTCAGCCTGAGGAGCGTCACCATGCCCGGCAACCATATCGACACACTGCTGCAGCAGCTTGAACATGAATCCCATCGCCGTTCCCGTTTGCAGACCATCACCTTGCCGATCGAACAGGAAGATCTGGTTCGTCTGCAGGCACTGGCGGAAGTGTACGGCATGGATATTACTGAGCTGACACCTGTCCTTCTGCACACGATTCTGACCGACATCGAAGCCCATATGCCGTACAAACCCGGCAAAAAGGTGATTCGGGTGGAGGATGACGAGCCCATTTATGAAGATGTGGGCCCAACCCCCCGTTACCTTGCCGCCAAACGCAAACACGAGAAAGTGTGCGCCTGAGCTTGTCAGGACCGAGTGGCTGGCAGACAATTGTTATCCTGTAACACTGACAGGACTCTCTTGTGCCCGCACAGCCACTTCGCTCCGTTCCAACCAACATCATCACCGGGTTTCTCGGCAGCGGCAAAACCACTGCCATCAACCACCTGCTGAGCCTCAAGCCCCCCTCCGAACGCTGGGCCGTTTTGATCAACGAATTTGGCCAGATCGGTGTCGACGCCAGTTTGGTGACCCACTCCGATGGCGTTGAGCTGCGTGAACTGGCGGGCGGTTGCCTCTGCTGCGCACTGGGTCCAAGCCTGCCGATCACCCTGGCAACACTTCTGCGCAAGGCAAGGCCGGACCGGCTACTGATCGAGCCCACGGGACTTGGTCACCCTGCCCGTATCGTCGATACTTTGCAGAGCGCACAGTTTGCAGACGTACTCGATCTGCGCAGCATCATTTGCATGCTTGACCCAGCTGTTCTGACACAGCCCGAGGTAATGCAGCAGCCGGGGTTTCTGGATCAACTCAACCTGTCCGATGTCATTGTCCTGAACCGCATCGATCTGGCGGAATCCAACCTGACGCGGGAAGCACTGGAACTGTCTCAACACATGTTCCCACCCAAGCAGGGAGTCTTCAGGGTTGATAGAGGACAGCTGGACCTCGCCTGGCTCGATCTGGTTCACGATGGTCAGCTCAGCGCACAGTTTCCCGAGGCGCATGCCGAGTCCGCGAAAGCCAGTCCACTAATGGCACCGGTAATATCACGGCCGGAACAGTCACCACAGCCACGGCAGCCATTATTCAAGCAAGGACAGGCCGAGGGCTATTTCAGTTATGGCTGGGTTTTTACGGCAGCTGACCGCTTCGATTACAGAGCCATCCAAACGTTTCTCGATAGTGTGAGCGAGGCCATCCGAATCAAGGCTGCACTGGGGATCGGTCATACATGGGTGGGGTACAACCGCAATCGCGGGGATAAAGCAGCAGAAGTCAGTGAGCTGGCCTGGCGCCGAGACTCACGTATCGAAATACTCGCCGACCGTCAGATCGACAGTGCCGAGCTGGAAAAACACCTGTTGGCTTGTCTGCAATAGACAGCAGGGCGGGACCAGCCCGCCCTGTCAGTTTCAACTCAGTCCCGGTAACCAGAGCACGATCGACGGGAACATAATGCACAGTGCCAGACCGGCCAGCTGCAGCAGTACAAACGGGATGATTGAACGGTAGATGGTACCGATACTCACATCCCCCCGCGTGATGCCCTTGAGATAGAACAGCGCGTAGCCAAAGGGCGGCGTCAAAAAGCTGGTCTGCAAATTAATCGCCACCAGGATCGCAAACCATACCATCAGCGCACTACCGTTAAGCCCCTCAAATTCGAGCCCGGCGACCACCGGCAGCAGCAACGGCAGAATCACGAAACTGATCTCGATCCATTCCAGGAAAAAACCCAGCAGGAAGATCAGTCCCATCAACAGTAACAGCAAACCGTACGGCCCAAGCCCTGTCCCGGTGATCAGCTCCTCAATCATGTCTGCACCGCCGAGGCGCTTGAACACCACACTAAAACAGGTGGCACCAATCACCACGAACAGGATCATAGCCGAGGTTTTTGAGGTAGAACGACATACGTGGCGCAGCGTATTCATGTTCAGCTGTCGCAGAAAGAGAGCGAGCAGCATGGAGCCGGCCGCCCCAATGGCAGCGGCTTCCGTCGGTGTCGCAATGCCCGCCATAATCGAACCCAGTACCGCCACGATCAGCACAACGGGACCCAACAAGTCACGCAAAAGTGCCAACCCAAGCGGGGACTGATCTTCTGACAAGTGCGCTTCGCCTCCCTCACGGGCCAACGGAGCCCAATCCGGGCGAAAGTACGCAGCCGACAGCAGGTAAAGCGTATAGAGTCCGCCCAGCATCAGCCCGGGAACCAGAGCGGCCTTGAACAGGTCGCCAACTGAAATGTTCATGATGGAACCCATCAGCACCAGCATGATCGATGGCGGGATCAGAATACCCAGGGTACCGGACGCCGCCACCACACCGTATGCCATTTCAGGTTTGTAGCCCTGCTTCAGCATCACCGGTAGCGCCAGCAGCCCCAGCATCACAACCGAGGCTCCGATAATGCCGGTGCTCGCGGCCATCACAACCCCGAGCAGTGCCACCGATACAGCGAGACCGCCACGCACGTTACCGAACAGCCGCTGCAGCGTCAGCAGGAGGTTTTTGGCCACCCCGGAACGCTCCAGCATCAGTCCCATAAAGACGAACAGCGGAATGGCAATCAATAGCCAGTTCTCAATCACGCCACCAAAAATGCGGGAAGCAACCGTTCCCAGAAACGGCAACGGAATATCGCCAATGAAGGCGAACAGAATACCCAGCCCCCCCAGCAGAAACGCAACAGGGTAGCCACTGAAAATCCCCACCAGCAGCGCCACAATCATGGCGATGGCCAGGCCATATTCATCCAGCATCAGAGCTCTCCTCTACATCACGTGCCGGGTCCATGATCCGTGCCAAACGGTCAAATATCTGCCCCAGCGCACCCAGCGCGAGCAACATGAGACCGGCCGGCAAGGCACCTTTGATCAGGTAACGATCCGTAAGCCCCCCATAGTTGGATTGCTCACCGGAGATAAACGACATCTGCACCATGTGCCGTGACAGCCAAGCGACCAGAATGCAGAACGGCAACAGCATCAGGGTATGCCCCGCAATTTCCACCCAGTGTTGCGTGGTACGGGACATGGAATGGTGCAGCATATCCACACGAACGTGCGTATCCGCATGCATGGCATAGCTGGCCCCGATCAGCGTTAACAAGCCGAACAGGTGCCACTGCATCTCGGTGACCGTGTTGATTGTCACGGCTTCCCCCAGCAGAAACACCTTACCATCCCAACGCATCAATTCATTGATGCCCATGGCGTTCATCACCACGGTAGTAAGCACAGCCACCATTACAGCCAGCACCAGCCAACTGCTGATCCGGCCGAGCCACCGCCCCACCCCGATCAGGGGGCAGGCGACGATTGAACACCAGCGGGCGCCCTGCAGGCGCCAGCCGGGTATAGGAGTATCAGTTTGATATCTGCTGGAGTTCATACCATTCATCTACCAGAGCAGAGTGCTGCATGAGCGACTCGTAGGCTTGTTTGAATTCCGGGTTGCTGCGCATCTCTTCTTCCCGCACCTCATCCCAGCCTCTGCGAAGTTCCGTCAGGACAGGCTCGGGGAAGCGTTTTACGTTGACCCCTTTATCTCTAAGTTCCTGAAGTGCCTTGATCTGTGCCGGCAATACCTCATCAAATTCCTTCTGGATATTAGCCTTACACGCTGTTTCTATTCTTGCCTGTTGTGTCTCGGAGTAGCTGTCCCATACCCCCTGATTGATCAAGAGGGCGAGCCAGCCAGCCCCCTGCTGCCAACCCGGGAAGTAGTAGTTGCTGGCGATCTCATGCAGCCCCATTGACTGGTCAACGGCCGGGATTGAAAACTCCGCTGCGTCCACACGACCACGCTCAAGCGCCAGATAGACTTCCCCGCCCGGGATCAGCTGGGTTGTGGCGCCATACTTGTTAAGCACCTTGGCTCCCAAACCTGAAATCCGCATTGAGAGCCCCTTGAAGTCCTCGATACTATTGATTTCCTTATTGAACCAGCCGCCAGGCTCCTGAGGCAAAAAGGAACAGGGCACAACCTTGACACCATATTTGTCCATTGAGTTCTGCAGCAGCTCACGTCCTTCACCTGCTGCAGTCCATGAGAACACGGCTTCCGCAGATGGACTGAAAGGCAATGCGCCATACAGATTGGCTATCGGCAAGGTGCCGGCAAAATAGGCAATGCTGCTCCAGCCTGCCGGAATAGCTCCGGAGGAGACTGAGTTCAGAATTTCGAAGGGCGGCACCAGCTCACCCGGCTCATGGACTTTCAGCTTCAGCTCACCGCCACTGAGCAACTCAATCTGCTCGGCAACATTTTGTGCACTGGCACCAAACATGTTCCGAATTGAATAACCGCTGGCCACATCAAGCCTGGACGGGCCTTCCGCCACCACCGACATGCTGACAGCCAAAACAGAAACGCCTAACGCAAAGGATTTAGTTTTATTATTCATGGTGTTAAGTCCTATCATTGGGTGTCAGACCAAACTATGACACTCATCAATAAGACGATATCCCTTATCTGCAACAACTGTCCCTCTACTGCACGCCGGCAGAGGCTGACGTGCAGAGTTCGAAGGCTGTGAGTTACTGACACGGGGCCGCCACCAAGGCGAACCCGTGTCGATAGACGATCAGCGAGGTATGGCCTGCAGCTCGTACCACTCATCAACCAGCTTGGTATGCTCCATCAACGATTCATAGGCTTTCTTGAACAACGGATTGTTTTTCATCTCTTCTTCGCGGACTTCATCCCATCCCTTGCGCAGTTCGGCCAGCACGGGTTCCGGGAAACGTTTTACTTCTATTCCCTTCTCTTCAAGCTTGCGAATGGTACGAATCTGCTCAGCCGGAGCTTCAGCCATGGCCCACTGCAGTGTTGCACGGCAGGCGGTTTCAAACTGGGCCTTGGTGTTTTCGTCGTACTGGTTCCAGACATCCTTGTTGATAATGAAAGAGAACCAGCTGGCTGACTGGTGCCAGCCCGGGAAGTAGTAGTATTTGGTAATCTCTTCAAAACCCATCAACTGATCAACCTGGGGTACCGAGAACTCGGAGGCATCGATACGGCCACGCTCAAGGGCGAGGTAGATTTCACCGCCCGGAATCAGCTGCGTGGATGCACCGTATTTGTTCAACACCTTGGCACCCAGCCCGGAAATACGGATACGCAGACCATCGAAATCCTTGATATCGTTGATTTCCTTGTTGTACCAACCACCGGTTTCCTGCGGTGAAATAAAGCAGGGCAACACTTTCACGTTGTACTGGTCATAGGCACTTTGCAGAATTTCGGTGCCCTCGCCGGCCCACATCCATGACATAAAGGCTTCAGGGCTTGGGCCAAATGGCAACGCGCCGTAGAGGTTGGTTACCGGTACCGTACCGGCCCAATAGCCTATCCAATCCCAGCCGGCCGGTATGGCGCCTGAAGATACGGAATTGAAAACTTCAAAGGCCGGCACCAGATCACCGGGGTTGTGCACCTTCAGCTTAACCTTGCCTTCAGTCACCGTTTCCAGCTCCTTGGCAAAACGAACGGCACCCTCCCCAATGAAAATATTGGTGTTGAAGGTGTTCGCCACGTCCAGTTTGGCAGGGCCTGCCGCCTGCAGAGTGGTGGAAAGCGCAAGTGCTGCCACACCTGCGCCGATGGCGGTTGTCATGCGAGAGTACTGACTCATGATTTCACTTCCTGTTGTTGTTATTACGTGGGTTGAAACCTGAATGTATCGCTCCGGTGAAAAATCGGAGCGACTACAGTTACTTCATGGAAATTGTTGTATTGACCCCAAGCGATTCGCTGTCAGGTTCAAACCAGCGAGAGGTTACTGTTTTGGTTTGGGTCCAGAATTGAATCGCTTGCTTGCCGTTGGGGCCAAGATCCCCCAGCTTGGATGCTCTTGAGCCGGTAAAACTGAAGAAGGCCACTGGAACCGGAATCGGCACATTGATGCCCACCTGGCCGACGTCGATATCGTTCTCGTAGCGACGCGCCGCCCAGCCGGAACTGGTGAAGATGGAGGTGCCGTTGCCGTTGGGGTTGGCATTGATGAACTCAATGGCATCATCCAGAGTGTCAACGCATACAACACACATCACCGGCCCGAAGATCTCTTCGCTGTAGATGCGCATTTCGGGCTTCACATCGGTGAAAATGGTCGGCCCAACAAAGTTGCCTTCAGGATAACCGTCCACACTGATGTTACGACCATCCAGTGCCAGAGTTGCACCTTCAGCCACTCCCGCGTCGATGAGGCTAACCACGCGATCCCGTGCCTGTGGCGATACCAATGGCCCCAGGTCAGCATCACGCTGGGTGCCCGGCCCCACTTTCATCTCTTTGGAGCGCTCGATCATCTCGGGCAGCCACTCCTTCGCTTCCCCGACCAGCACTACAACCGAGTTGGCCATGCAGCGTTGCCCTGCTGCACCGAAACAGGAACCGATCACGTTGTTGATCGCCTGGCTGCGGTTGGCATCCGGCATGATCACACAATGGTTCTTGGCCCCCATCATGGACTGCACACGCTTACCGGCCGCACCGGCGCGGTTGTAGATATGAGTACCCACATGAGTGGAGCCGATAAACGACAGCGCCTTGATATCAGGATGGTCACAGATCTGGTTGGCAACATCGGCACCACCGTGCACCACATTCAATACGCCAGCCGGTATGCCAGCCTCATGCGCCAGCTCAACCAGGCGCATGGTCGAGGTCGGGTCCTGTTCGGACGGTTTGAGAATGAAGGTATTGCCGGTGGCGATGGCCAGCGGGAACATGAAGCAAGGCAACATCACAGGGAAGTTAAACGCCGTAATGCCAGCTCCCACACCGATCGGTTGCTGCAGCGAATAGACATTCACGCCTCCGGCGGCATTCTCGGCGATCTCCCCCAACTGCAGTGAGGTGATGGAACAGGCATGCTCTATAACTTCAAGACCACGCCCCACTTCACCTTCGGCGTCAGGCAACGTCTTGCCATGCTCTTCGGTAATCAAGGCAGCCAGCTCTGAAGTATGTTCACGCACCAGTGCCTGAAATTTCAGCATGATGCGCATGCGCTGAGCCAGCGACACCTTGCGCCAGCTTTTGAACGCCTCCTTGGCTGAAGCTACCGCACGATTAACTTCATCCACCGTGGCAAAAGGAACTCGGGCGACCACCTCCTGCGTGGCCGGGTTGATGACATCGCGCCACTCTGGGCTCTGTGAACGGACCGGTTGACCATCAATGAAAAGCGGAATTTCTCGAACCGACATCTACCTGATCTCCTTATATTTTTTGTGTACTCAGGCAAAACAGAACAGTGTCTGCAGCTGCTTTCGAGTCTAGCGGCGCATCCAGTTGACAGACAACGGCCATCCAAGCACATTGGTTGTGCAAAAATGCACAAGGAAGATTCCATATGCTCAATTGGCAGGACATCCAGATCTTTCTAGAAGTGGCCCGTGCCGATCGGCTGACCGATGCAGCCCGCCGATTAACCATAGACCATTCCACGGTATCACGTCGTATCCGTCGCTTTGAAACCGAGCTCAATACGCAGCTTTTTGAGCGCAGCACCCACGGCTACAGGTTAACCGCTGCCGGTGAGCAACTGCTGCTGTTTGCAGAAGAGATGGCTCGCCAGGTCACAGGGGCAAGCGAGAGTATCAGTGACCAGAACCTTCAGGTCAGCGGCCAGATCCGCCTCGGTGTGACCGAAGGCTTTGGCACCTACGTTATCACGCCGCTTTTGAGTGCATTCCAGCGCCGCTATCCGGAGTTGACGGTTGAGCTGCTTGCCCTTCCCCGTGCGGTCAACCTGGGGCGGCATGAAGCGGATCTGGCCATTACAATCGACCGTCCACGAAATGCCGAAATGGTGGTTTCGCGGCTGTGTCACTACAGGCTGCAGCTTTATGGTGAGCAGGGGTATCTGGATCGAAGGGGGCGCCCGGCCGGAGTT
Organism: Marinobacterium iners DSM 11526; assembly: GCF_900107855.1. Taxonomy (GTDB): domain Bacteria; phylum Pseudomonadota; class Gammaproteobacteria; order Pseudomonadales; family Balneatricaceae; genus Marinobacterium; species Marinobacterium iners. The sequence goes on from NZ_FNRJ01000001.1 coordinate 151,078, forward strand.
GATGCGCTGTCAGACTTTGATCTGATCGGCTATGTGGACGATCTGATCTTCAGTGATCAACTGTGCTATCTCGATCCTCTGCTGCAGGGATTACCGACATTGCCCCGCTTTGCACAACGCAGCACCAGCATTGTCACCCAGCTGCATGCCGTGTTGGCCGGCAGTGGACTGGCTGTGCTGCCTTGCTTCATGGCGGAGCAGGACCCTCGACTGGAGCCCTTACTGAGGTCTGAGATCGACATTTGCCGTGAGTTCTGGATAGCCGCCCGTGCGGAACAGCGCCAGCTGTTGCGGGTACGCTTGTTGTGGCAATTTTTAAAGGATGCGATTGAGCTCAATCAGCCTTGGCTGATGGGAGAAAGCGACACAGGTCTGCAGCTGCCGCTTTCAGTACCTTTGGTGCAGCAAACGTAAATCGCGGGGTATAAACAGAACAGCGGGCATGACGCCCGCTGTTGGAATCCGGACTGTCGATGCTCAGGCAACAACAGTGACGTTTTCAGCCTGCGGGCCTTTCTGGCCCTGAGTAACTTCGAAAGTTACAGTCTGGTTTTCCTGCAGAGAACGACGACCAGTACCGTTGATGGCACGGAAGTGAACGAATACGTCCGGGCCGTTTTCCTGCTGGATAAAGCCGAAGCCTTTTTCATCGTTGAACCACTTGACGGTACCAGTTACGAGCTGTGACATTTTTTGCCTCTTTCTTTTACATGTACACCAGCCATTGGCCGGCTTTTCTTATGGTTGGATGCACTAAAGGTGCGATCCAGTCGCTAAAGGTTCGACACACCGTTCGAACCCCTTGATACCGGAACCTGCTGGTATCCGGCCTCTTTCAGCCTTCGGGTATCATGCCCGAATGCAGAAATCTTCCCTGGTATTGGCACACTCAGGTAACACTGAGACAGCCTCGCTGTCCGTCATCAACCAGTCTGATGTGCAGTCTTTGCAATTCCATGACGCACTTATCCTCGCTACAGTCTGTAGCAAGGTGAGTACAACACAACATGAAAAAACAGAGGCAAAAGGACTGACAACAGAAGGTACGTTCTTCACACTGGCCGAGAAGCGGCTGAAGAGAGGACGGTAGACACCAAAACCGGGAAAGAGGGTTATGGCGTCTGTTTTGCGGGCGGCAATCATGCCGCTGTGTGGCTGTCGTATCAAGTAACTCAAACTCCGGGCCGATGTCATATCGGCTGTCCGGCTGCCCGCAGGCGGCTATTTCACTAGCACCGGATTTAAACGCTTTCCAGCATAATACCCAAGTTCAGAGCAAATACAATGCCGCTTCTGCGAATTTTTTCAGCCTGTCAATCACCCTATTCAAGTCACTGCTGACAGGGCATTCTGCACCAATTTGGCGCTGGCAAATCCACCCACAACGCTCTAACCTTCAACAAACAGCTATTTGTCGTCGCGCCGTCTCGACAGTCGCAAGGGATCTCAACCCATGAAAATTCGCTTTATCCACAAAATACTGCTGCTGTTACTGCTTCCCGTACTTGGCATCACCCTGCTGCTGGGCGATACACTGATTGATCGTTATCACGACGCCGCTGCGCTGAACAAGCTGGAGCTCGAGGTTGAACTCACTACCTATAACAGCGCACTTGTGCATGAATTGCAGAAAGAACGAGGCGCCACCAGCGGTTGGCTCGGGGCAGGTACCGAGGCGTTCGCCAATACTCTGCGCCAGCAGAGGCAACAAACCGATCAGGTAATGTCCCGCTGGCAAAACTACCTTGAAGGGCAGACATTTTCCGATGCCGATATCACCTCAACCCTGGTCCAAATCCAGCGAGAGCTGGGGCAATTACGCACTATTCGCCAAAGTGCAGACAACCGTGATATTGAACTCTCCCGCGCCCTGGGCTATTTCACGGATCTGATAGCCGAGCTGCTGAGCGTATCCGCCACAGCCTCACGTATCAGCGATGATGCAGCCATTTCACGTGCGTCCGCAGCCTTCTATGCGTACCTGCAGGCCAAGGAGCGCGCCGGAATCGAACGTGCAGTCCTCAGTAACGTTTTCGGCCGCGACAGCTTCGCCCCCGGTCTTTATGAACGCTTTCTGAACCTTGTGTCACAGCAGGAAACCTACTTGGCCCAATTCAAGGTACTGGCCACTGAAGAACAGGTAACCCGTTTTTCTCAGCTGGACAGCTCTGCGGAATTTTCTGCCGTAGAGCGTTTGCGCAAGGTGGCAATGGACAAGGCAACGAGCGGCAATTTCGGTGTGCCCGGCACGGAGTGGTTTGATCGCGCGACCGATCGCATCAATGTTATGAAGAGCTTCGAAGACCAGATTGCCGGCGAGCTGCTCAATACGGCTGCCAACCAGCACCAGCAGGCCCAGTTCCAGACCTGGCTCGCGGGTTCCGCCCTGGCCGGAATTCTGGCTTTGGTTGCGCTGATCTCATCCTGGATCATCCGGGGCCTGCACCGTCAGGTCGATGCCCTCGCCAATACCATGGACCGGGTGCGCAACGAGCATGATCTCACCGCTCGCGCCGATGTCCTGTCCGGTGACGAGCTGGGTACGGTGGCACAGTACCTCAACCACACCCTGGACAACTTCTCCAGCGCGATCAGAGAGGTCGCCACCGCCAGTAACCAATTGAATCAGGAAGCGCTCAGCACCAGCAGTATTGTGCAGCAGGCAGAACAGAGCCTACAGTCACAGAGCAATGAAACCATGCAGGTGGCGGCAGCGGTTGAAGAAGTTTCGACGGCAGTACAGGATGTAGCCAACAGTACGGTCAGTGCATCTGATGCCGCACATCAGGCCAATCAGCTGGCAATGGACGGTCATGCCAAGGTACAGGCGGCGGTCGAGGCTGTTGCCAGTCTTGCCTCCGACAGCCAGCGGTTGGCTGAAATGACAGCACGCCTCAATGAAAGCAGCCAACGCATCTCCGATGTCACCAATGTGATCAACAACGTTTCCGAACAGACCAACCTGTTGGCACTCAATGCCGCCATCGAAGCCGCCAGGGCCGGCGAGCATGGGCGAGGTTTTGCAGTTGTCGCTGATGAGGTACGTACACTCGCACAACGTACGCAACAGTCCACCTCGGAAATTGACGAGATAATCCATCGTTTGCAGCACGAAACACAACAGGCCAATACGCTGGTTGAAAGCAATCAGAAGGATATGGAGGTTGCAACCAGCCGCGCCAGAGAGGTCGAGCAGGCGCTGGATCAGATTGTCATGGCCATTGGCGATATTACCAACATGTCGACCCAGATCGCAGCGGCGGCCGAGGAGGAGTCCACCGCCATCAGCGATATCGGCCGCAACATTACCGGCATCGACAATAGCGCCGAAACCATCAGTGAAAGCGCCCGCGTCCTGTCCGAACATGCCGAACAGCAGCTGCAGCTGGCACAGAATCTCAGCCAGCTGATCAAGCGCTTCAAAACCTGACGGCGCCTACCCCTGCCGCCTGCGCCCCGCGGGAGGTTTCTTGCGACCGCTCCTGTTGGGGGTATTGCCTGCACGCGGCGGCAAACCGGCATGCTGAGTCAGCAGCTTGCCCTTGCCGGCACGGTTTGATGCAGGCGAGTTCTTGCGCCTTGGGCTGACATGGCGGGCATCTTCGGGCTGCTCGGCCGGGATCAGTTGCTTCTCGCCATCACCAATCAGGTCGGCACGACCCATCGCCGTCAGCGCCTCACGCAGCAGCGGCCAGTTGTCCGGGTCGTGCCAGCGCAGAAACGCCTTGTGCAGGCGGCGCTGGCGCTCCCCTTTCACCGTTTCGACCTTTTCGCCGCTCTTCTTGTAGGTCAGTTTGCGTAGCGGGTTACGACCGGTGTGATACATCGCCGTGGCGGTGGCCATCGGTGAAGGATAGAACGCCTGTACCTGATCCGCCTTGAAGCCACTGCGCTTGAGCCAAAGCGCCAGATTCATCATGTCCTCATCAGTGGTGCCCGGATGCGCCGCGATGAAGTACGGAATCAGATATTGATCCTTTCCTGCCTCTTTCGAGAATTTCTCGAACATTCGTTTGAACGCATCATAGGTGCCAATGCCCGGCTTCATCATTTTATCGAGCACGCCGCGCTCGGTGTGTTCTGGCGCGATTTTCAGGTAGCCCCCCACATGATGGGTGACCAGTTCTCGCACGTACTCGGGATCTTCTACCGCCAGATCGTAGCGCAGGCCGGAGGCGATCAGGATCTTGTTTACCCCCTTGACGTCACGCGCCTTGCGGTACAGCTGCGTCAGTGAGCTGTGGTCGGTATTCAGGTTCTGGCAGATACCGGGGAACACGCAGGAAGGCTTGCGGCAGGCGGCCTCGATCTCGGGGCTTTTGCAGGCCAGTCGATACATGTTGGCCGTGGGGCCGCCCAGGTCGGAGATCACACCGGTAAAACCCGGCACCTTGTCACGAATCTCTTCGATCTCCTGCAAGATCGACTCATGGGAGCGGTTCTGAATGATGCGTCCCTCATGCTCGGTGATCGAGCAGAAGGTGCAGCCACCAAAGCAGCCGCGCATGATGTTGACCGAAAAGCGGATCATCTTGTAGGCCGGGATCTCCGCCTTGCCATAGACCGGGTGCGGCACGCGCTGATACGGCAGGCCGAATACATGATCCATCTCCGCAGTGGTCAGCGGGATCGGCGGTGGGTTGAGCCACACCTCTTGATCACCATGCAGCTGCACCAACGCACGGGCGTTACCGGGGTTGGTTTCCAGGTGCAGTACCCGGTTGGCGTGTGCGTAGAGTACCGGGTCGTTGCGCACCTTTTCAAACGACGGAATTCGGATTACGGTCTGACTGCGGTCCAACTTCACCCGCGGCTCGATATGCAGGATCTGTACTTCGTCCTCGCCGTCCATCTCGGCAGTCTCGCCCCCCTCTCGGCCATTCTCCAGCTGGCAGGCCTCAAGGTCCCGGGTATTCACATAGGGATTGATGATTTTGTCGATCTTGCCGGGGCGGTCGATGCGGGTGGAGTCGATCTCCATCCAGCCCTCGGGCGTATCCTTGCGCACAAAGGCGGTGCCGCGCACATCGGTGATCTCGCTCACCGGCTCACCCCGGGCGATGCGGTGGGCAACCTCCACCACAGCGCGTTCGGCATTGCCGTACAGCAGCAGATCGGCACGGGCATCAAGCAGGATGGAGCGTCGTACCTTGTCCTGCCAGTAGTCGTAATGAGCGATACGGCGCAGCGAACCTTCAATGCCACCAAGAATGATCGGCACCTCCTTGTACGCCTCGCGGCAGCGCTGACTGTAAACAAGACTGGCGCGATCCGGCCGCTTGCCCGCCTTGCCGCCCGGCGTATAGGCGTCATCGGAGCGAATCTTGCGATCAGCAGTATAGCGGTTGATCATCGAGTCCATGTTGCCGGCGGCGACACCGAAGAACAGGTTAGGCTTGCCCAGTGCCTTGAATGCATCGGCAGAGTGCCAGTCGGGCTGGGCAATGATCCCCACCCGAAATCCCTGAGCCTCCAGCAGACGACCGATGATCGCCATGCCAAACGACGGGTGATCCACATAGGCATCACCGGTGACGATGATGATGTCGCAGCTGTCCCAGCCAAGCTGATCCATCTCTTCACGGGACATGGGCAGAAACGGCGCCGGACCAAAGCACTCGGCCCAGTATTTGGAATATTCGTAGATCGGGGTGACAGCGGACATGGACGACTCTGCGCTAAGGATGAATCAGGGGGCGCGAGTATAGCGCACTTTTTGATCAGTGCCGATCTCCGCCCCCCGTCAAATCGACAGATTCACACCTGTGTCAGATGATTGTCCCAACGGATGCTGTCAGCGCTGACCTGCTTCAACTGCAGGCTGCCGGGTGCCAACCGATAGACCCCTCCCATTCCCGACGTACAGATGAAACCGCCTTCGGGAAGGGGTAACACGCCCGATACATCCTGCAGCTTAATACTGTGCAGATAACGGCGCTGGCGATAGTCCAACAGCACCATACGGTTTCCGCGCGGGGCCGTGACCGCTGCCACCCCGGTCACCGTATCCATCACCACACTGGCGATGTAATTGCGCAGCACCTGTTGATCGGTATCCGGCAAACGGATCTCTTCAAATCGCTGCTTCTCGACATCGAGCCAGGCAATCAGGTTAGGCCGCTCCCACTCGGGGCCCTCAAACTGGTAGCCTGCCACCACAATCCCCTCGGGGCTGATATCCAGATGATGCATGCTGAGCTGGTGGTGAGACGGTTGATGCCGTTGAGTCACCTTGCCCGTGAGACGATCCACGACCAGCAAGGCCGGCTGCATCCGATCAAGATTGAGCTTAATCCGGCCGTAGTCGGGATGGGTCTGAATACCACCCGCGGCAACCACCAGATCACGCCCATTGGGATGCAACCGCACCTCGTGCGGGTCCATTACGCCAAGCTGGATCTGACCTATCAGGCGGTAAGACTGGTCAGCCGCGTATACGTTGAGTACCCCTTCGCTTTCCTCATAGCGGTGCGCCGTTGCATAGAGCAGGTCACCTTCGGGCGAAAATGCCCCGTGACCATAGAAGTGCTCACCTGGTTCAGAGGTTACTACCTGAACCAGCCGGCCCTGCTTCGCATCGATAATATTGAGCTGCCGGCCAGGTCTGCGCGAGAAAAAGGCCACCTCATCAGACGCCGGTCGCAGACAGCCCGCATGGCAACGCTCGGCCACCTCGAGGCTGTGCACCACCTTCCCCTGTTCATCTGCAATCAGCACACGATGATCACCCGTCGCCGTATTGGCTGCACTGATGAAGCACCCCTCGCGGGTTTGCGCCAGCAACCCGGGGGACAGGGATGCCAAGGCAGCTGCTGAAGCCATACCCAGCATAAAGTCACGACGCTTGAGCATGATCAGTCACCGTCACTGGAGTTAAAACCCTTCACAATGCCCAGCTCTACCGCAACGCGATCATTGAGATGGATCACCAATGCATCGATGCTGATGAACAGCGACTGCAACTGTGCATAGCTCTCATCATTATTCAGCAGCGCTTTCATGCCAGGTGGCAACGCACGGGCTTTTTCCAGTGCCGTGGTCAACCGTTCACGGGTTTCCTGCAGCAATTCTGGTGCCGAGCCTTTCAAGACCTGTTCAAGCCCGGGCATGAAGTAGTCGTCCAGCCCTTCCAGTGAGGCCTGAACAGTCGCCAGTGACTGCTCACTGCGCCAGGCATCGGCCAAAAAGTGCAACCGCCGATTGCTGCCATGAAGTCCCATGGGCTCTCCAAGGCGCTTGTCACGAATAATTTCGGTGGCGTGGATCGCCGATTTCACCATATCAGCGGTGTACGTGTCACGGGACTCAAAGTGAGGCTGAAACTGCTGCCAGTTTTGCGCCAGTGTTTCAGCATTGGCTTCAAGCTGATTACCAATAACAGACGATAAAGGACAGGCACTGCCCGGGCCGCTTTTGGCTTCATGCTCAAACAACAGATATTCCAGCGCCGGGAATCCTTTTACGGCCACCCCTTCGTTCGCCAGCATCTCGGCCGTGACCGGTGTTTCGCTGCGCAGCAGCATCTGACTCTTACGGGCAATCAGATTTTTCTTGTCCGGCCAGAACTGCATCTGCCAGCCCATACTGTCCTGCTCGATCGGTCCAAACTCGACAAAACGAACGGCCTGCCAGGCCATGAATGCCTTTATCCACTGCTCTCGAACAGCCGACTGTCCCGCTGCATCAGGCATCGCACAATACTGATTCAGTGCTTCGGAGAGCTGACCTGATGTAGCGGCCAACCGGGCATATCCCTGTGACAGGTCTGCGTGCCAGCTCTGCAGAGGCGTTTGCGCATGCGCGGCAAGCGGTAATACTGCGGCAACAACCATACATGCCAGTTTTTTCATTACAGAGACTCCAGAAACCTGATCAGTGTCGCGCGCTGTTGCGCGTCCAGTGCCCGATATACCTCTTTTGCCGCTTGCGCCTCACCTCCGTGCCACAAGATGGCTTCCTCCAGAGTCCGAGCACGACTGTCGTGCAGGAAACCGGCTCGCGGGTTGATCAACTGTGCAAGCCCTACACCCCAAAGCGGTGCAGTGCGCCACTCCTGACCATTGGCTATAAACTCGGGACGATTGTCAGCCAGCCCCGGTCCCATATCGTGCAGCAGAAGGTCGGTGTAGGGCCATATTTCCTGCCCACTCAGATCCGGTCGACCATTGACCTGACCCGTTACATACCGCGGTGTATGACAGGCTGCACAGCCCGCTTCATTAAACAACTTTGCTCCCTTCTGCACATCCATGTCATCCATGTCACGACGCTCCGGTACTGCCAGACTGGAGGCGTAGAAACCGACAAAGTTGGCGATCTTGTCGCTGACTTCGATATCGCCACCATTCGGAAAACGCTCACAGCCCTGCTCAGGCGTACAATCAGTATGAGGTGCCAGTGTCGATGTCAGCCCCATATCGCCGGCAAACGCACCCATGCTTTGCTGCATCACATTGGGCTCGGCCGCCTTCAGACCAAAACGCCCCAAGACGCCGCTGGTCTTGGTCGCCTTGTCCCAGACACGGTTGGCACGACCGGAAATACCGTTTCCATCCCGATCATCCGGATCCTCTGCCGCCAGGATATCTTCTTCAGGAATAGCCTCAAGCAACCCCAGACCAATCATGGGAGGAGCAACACGGGGTGAAGTCAACAAGCCTTCCGGCAGTGGGCCGTAGCGGGGGTTCTCAATGGTAAAAACGGGCTCACGCAGTTTCACAACCGTACCGTCAGCCAGTTTTTCTTCTCGCTCTTTCCATTCCAGCAACAGATCGGCTTCGGGCTCCATACCCGGAATGGCGGCAGTTTGCAGCTGAGTACCGTATACCGGCGCGGGAATGAAGCCGTGTTGGCGGATGGCTTCGGCATTCTCATCCGGGTCGCCCAGAACCGCCAGGCGCAGGAATATGGAAACGGGCGGCTCACCAGGCTCATGCGGGTGGCCACGGCCATCCTTGATATGACAGCCCTGGCAGGAGTTGGTGTTGAACAGAGGACCAAGGCCATCACGGGCATCCGTGCTGGCCGGCGCGATCACCCAGGGGTTGCGAAAAAAACTGTTACCAACGCTGAAATTCAGCCTTTCGCTCATGGCCAGGTTGGCCTGTGGCAATGAATAGGCATTGTGGTCAGATTGGGCCACACTGCCCTCGCCACCACTTTTCGGATTGGTTTGAATCGGATAGTCCGTCTGAGCCAGGCTGGACGAGGCCAGCGGCAGCATCAGGGCCAACAGTCCGCTGCGTAACATGTTCATTGTTGTCTTCTCACGGTGGTCAGCCGAGCATCCTTGCCCGGTCAAACGAAGGTTATTGCATTTGAAAGCCATGGCAGATGCCATGGCCTGAGTCCTCAGAAGTTGTGACCGGCGGTATCAGGCTCCAGCGAGGTGATCCCCAGTTTTCCAGCTACCTGCTCAATGCTACCGGTCTGTTTAACCAGCGCCATGATCGCCGCATTGATAATCTCAGCACCCTTTTCATTGCCAGGGGCAATCATCATGTCAAACGGCATCGGCGCTTCACTGCTCTCGGCCGCGGCGACCATGACTTCAAGCGCCTGCATACTGGAAGCCAGGTCAGACTTCACACGCACATCCAGCTCAGTGTCCTGGATCGCAACCAGATCAGACAGGGACGGGCCTTTCAGCTCTTCACCACTGGTACTGACATAGCGCCCCAGGTAGACGTTCTGGATACCTTTGGCGTTGTAGTAATGAGAGTTATGCGTGTTGTCACTGAAGCAATCGTGCTCATCTTCATAGGAATTGGCTTCCAGAGCCACTTTCATGCGCTCACCAGCCAGCTCACCCAGCGACAGAGATCCCATGCCGAACAGCATGCGCCGTACAACTTCTGATGTATCAGCGGCCAGCAATTCGGCACGATAGTTATCCTGCGCACCCGGTGCCCACTGTGCAACCATCCACTCCAAGTCCTGAACCAACAGCTCGGATGCAGCCGTCAAGTACTGGCCGCGGCGGTCACAATTGCCATTGGTGCAATTTTCGCCCTGCGCGAAGTCACTGACGGAACGCTCACCGGCACCTACGGCAAAGCCGTTCAGGTCCTGCCCCCAGAGCAGAAACTCGATGGCGTGATAGCCACTGGCCACATTCGCTTCGGAGCCGCCGATTTCGTTCAGATCTGCCAGCAGCTGCGGGGTGATTTCACTGACATCGATGGTTTCACCGCCGACCTGAAGGCTTTCACTGGCAATGATGTTGGCCAGAGCGCCTTCATTGCCCAGTTCATACTGGTAGTCAGCCTCTTTGACGTAATCGATCATGCCCTCATCCAGCGGCCAGGCGTTGAGCTGGCCTTCCCAGTCATCGACAACGGCATTGCCGAAGCGAAATACCTCAGACTGCTGATAGGCCACTCGTGCTTTCAACCATGCTTCACGAGCTGACTGCAGATTGGCTTCGGTCGGTGATGCCAACAGTTCTGCAATTGCCTGTTTCAGCGCCTGTGCCGTGACCAATGAATCTTTATAAGTGGCATGAGCCAGATCCGCATAATGCACTGCCACCTGTCGTGGCGTGACTGCTTGTTGGCTCGCAACAGACTGCTCAACCGTCTGTGCGGGTTGGGTATTCACTGATACCTGCTCAGCTTCCGATTGGTTACAGGCCGTCAACACAACAGATGCGGATATGACCAGCGCAAGGGGTTTCCAGGTAAAGCGCGATGACATAAGACAAGCTCCCTCTGATCAATATTGATAATGAGATAGATTACTATTAACCATTGTCTGATTTATTGATCCTGAGCACAAGAGGTTGCAGTAAGACCACAAAGCGCTTCATGAAAATTTCATAGAGAATAGAGCCAGCGCCTTCTCATCAGGAGCGAAAGCGCCGCGCTTCAGCTGCGAGAGCGAATCCACTCAGTGCCGAGAGGCAGGGACACCTGGCTTGCCAAGCATAATCGATACCAGTCCAGCGCCTGCCAACACCCAACAGTAATGAATGTTGCCCGCAAGCAAGAGCGGCGACAGTCCAGCTATCGATCCAGCCAGCAGCACCTGAGCACCATATGGCAGCATGCCCTGAACGACACAGGAGAAAATATCCATCAAACTGGCACTGCGACGCGGGTCAACACCGTAGCGCTCGGCAATGTCCCTGGCCAGGCCACCAGAGATGATAATCGAGACCGTATTATTGGCAGTACAGATGTTAGTCAGCGCCACGGCGGCACTGATGCTGACCTCACCTGAGCGGCGATGTTTTTTGGGATCGCTGCTCTGACGCGACAGCCTGTCAATCATGCTGGAGAGCCAGATCAGTCCTCCCTGAGACTTCATCAGAGCCCCCAAACCACCAATCAAGAGCGACAGGATCAGAATTTCCTGCATGCCGGTATAGCCCGCATAGATATCCTTGGACCACTGTGCGATTGAGTAGCCATCCGTCGCAAACAGCCCTACACCTCCCGCCAGCAGAATGCCCACAAAGAGTACAACCATGACATTCAACCCTGACAGCGCCAGCACCAGTACGGCCAGATAGGGCAACACGCGCAGCAGCTCATACTCACCCGGGGCCTCCACCCGGGCACTGCTGCCCTGAATATAGAGCCAGACCAGTGTCAGCAATGCTGCCGGCAAGGCAATCTTGAAGTTGAGTCGAAACTTGTCCTTCATTTCACAGCCCTGGGTACGGGTCGCAGCAATGGTGGTATCGGAGATGATCGACAGGTTATCACCGAACATGGCGCCACCCACCACTGTACCGATTGCCAGCAACAGGGACAGGTCGGTCGCTTCCGCAACGCCGACTGCAATGGGAGCGACTGCGGCAATCGTGCCCATGGACGTTCCCATGGACGTGGCGATAAAGGCCGTAATCACGAACAGGCCCGGCAACACGAACTGGGGCGGGATGATACTCAGGCCAAAATTAACGGTGGCATCCACACCCCCCACGGCCTTGGCCACACTGGCAAAGGCACCCGCGAGCAGAAAGATCAGTGCCATCGTAATGATCGTATGCTCGCCCACACCGCTGATAAACGTCTCGATACGCTCATTCAGCCTTCCCTTTTGCAGGATCAGCGCCAGGACAATGGCAGGCAGAATCGCTACGGGAGCCGAGATCTGGTAGAAGGCGAAATCAACACCGGCAGACTGGTAGTAGAGACCACTGCCAATAAACAGCGCAAGGAAAAGGCCCAGCGGCAACAGAGCCAAAGGCGATTGTCGAATCATCGGTCATCATCCGTTTTGGGTTACGGCGATCAGCCGCAACGTTCTTCCGTTCAGTCTGGTACACCGACACGAAAGCGGAAAGAGGAAGTACACGGGATCACTGCCGACGGTTCATGGAGCCTGCAGTTGCGTGCGTGGAAACGCGCAATTTTGTCACAATAAGCATAAAAACTGAACAGCTTATAACCATCACTCGATATTGGCGATCCAGTCTGGCCCCAGTTGCTGCATCTGACGCAATACCCAGTCAGTACGCTGGCGCACATGACGCGAAGGCGGCTGAGCCGAATAGACCCAGGGGTTGGGCAGTATCGCCGCCAGCCGTGCAGCCTCATTCCGGCTCAGCCGCTGTACCGGCTTGTCAAACCAGTACTCGCTTGCCGCACCAACACCATACACACCGGGGCCGAACTCGACGATATTAAGATAAACCTCCAGCGTTCGCTGCTTGCCCCAAACCTGTTCCAGCAACAGCGCCAACGGCAATTCAAGTCCCTTGCGGGTCCAGTCACGTCCTGGCCAGAGGAACAGGTTTTTGGCAGTCTGTTGGGTCAGGGTGCTGGCTCCGCGCAGAGACTTCCCGGCTATCGCATCGCGTATTGCCTGCTCCAGCTCCTTGAAATCCACCCCCCCATGCAGGGGAAAACGCTGATCCTCGGCCGCAACCACCGCCAGCTGCATGTAAAGAGGAATGGCATCCAAATCCACCCATTGGTGGCGATAGCGCTCGGGATAGCCTTCGGGCGTTGTAATGCCGCGCCAGATCATCCAGGACCAGAACGGCGGGTCCACATAACGCAGCGCCACTGTCACAACCGCGGTTACAATCAACCATACCAGCAGGGCACGCCAAAGCACTCGCCACAGGGGACGAAGCAGATAACGGGATAAAAATGAAGGGTTGGAAGCGGCCACATGAAGTCCTGTCTGATAATGCGTCTATTGCAGCAAAATCAGACCGGAATGTCAGCCGCCTTCTGCAAACACTGATACCAGTAGTTGACCATGGCCGGGTCAGCCTGACTGACCTGCACCGGCGCGAATAGCGGTTTGGCACCCGCCTGCTGCAGTTGACCGGCAACCGACAGACCGAAGGCACAGAACTGTGGATAACTGCGATCCCCCAGCGCCAGCACGGCAAAGGGCAGGTCCACATAGCGCTTGAGGTCATCGTTGGTTGGCCAGCGATCCCCTGTGCGCGGGGCATCACCCTGGCCAGTGGTACTGGCGACCAGCAGCAGCGCCTTGGCGGGCAGCGACTGATCCGCCAACCGGTTCAGCTCGGTCAGGGCTGCAGTGCAGCCCTGTTTGCCCAGTCGCTTGCGCATCTGCTGTGCCAGCTGGCGGGCGGTGCCGGTTTCAGTGGCATAGGCGATCAGGTAGTCCGCTTCACCACTGACAGCCGGTTGCTGCCGCTGCCTGCGCACCTTTGCCCGCCACAACAGCAGGGCGTAGGCCAACAGCACCAGCGTTGCCAGCCACTGCCGGCCCGAGCCAAGGTCCTCCATCTGCCAGACCAGCGCCGTGGTCAGCGCCAGCAGTGCAAGAATCAGTTTGCCTGCATGCCTCAAAGCGGCAGCACCTCCAGAGTAGCGCTGTAGCTCAGACGACGCTTGGCGCCTTCAAGCAGCTTGCTGTCCCGCTCTGCCTCAACTTCCAGCCAGTACATGCCCGGCTCGCTGAATTCCAGATTGACCTGACCCTTGGCATCGGATTTCACGATGATCTCTTCAACCTGATCACGATAACGGATGCCGTGACGGATCAGGGTGACTTCGAGATCAGCCGCCGGCTCACCATCGAGCAAAAAGCGAAACTCCACTGGTTCGCCAGTAAACAGATCATTCGGATGGGTTACCGGCACCAACTCGATGCCCTGACCGCTGGTTTTGAAGTTGGCATCGGTCGGGGCGCCCTTGGTGACAAACACCTGCATGCGACTATCGATTTCACTCAGGCGCAGATCTTCCGCTTCAGCCGGAATCTGGCTGATTTCGTCTACACTGCCACGCCAGCGTTTCATCTCACCTTCCAGTTTGTAACGACCAAACACTCCCTGGTTGCGGTTTTGCAGAGTGTAAGTACCCTCTTCTGCCAACTCCACATCAAATACCGAACGGTATTTCCCAGTAGCCTGATTCTGCGCTTCAACCAATTTACCACTCGGCGACAGAATCTCCAGATTGTTCAGCTGCAGTGGGTGGTGTTCAAAATAGAACAGATTGTTGGAGATGGCGCCGTCTACGGTGACCCAGGCGTTTTCGCCAGACAGGACGGTCGCGGAGGGCAGCATCCAGGCACGATGCGCCTGAGCTTCGATGGAAGCACCCATGCCCAGGGCCAGCAGTGAACAGGCAGCCAGTTGTTTCAGATTCATTGTATTCTCCTTGTTTGAATGGGGACGGTTACACGAGCGCAATCACTCAAAACCGCTGCTATCAGGGCTTGAGTGAGAGGGTTACACGACCCAACTCATGTTCGCCGTTCTGAGTCTGCTCGCTGGCGGCCGCAACCGGCCAGGTGAACGGGAGCTTGAGCAGCTCACGGCCACCCACTTCACGGGCCGCTTCCACCACCAGCTGATAGTCACCAGGCTTCATGGCCACCAGCCCTGCATGCTCATCACCAAAGGTCAGCGAGTGGGTGCCCACCGGGCGGGTTGCGCCCGAAAGGCCATCCACCGGAAACTCCAGCTGACGTCCGCTGCGACGCCACCACTGGCGCAAGTCCTTGAGCCATTTGGTGCCTTCGTTGTCTTTCAGCTCCAGGTCGTACCAGACCGCCAAATCGGTCTGATGCCGCCCCTTGTCGGTTTCGATCCAGATCGCTACATAGGGCCGGTGGTATTCCGCCACCTGCAGCGCCGGTATCTCCACATCCAGTTTCAATTCAGCGGCCATGGCGGTTGAACTGCCCACAGCCAGCAGCGCAGCCGCTGCCGTTGTTTTCCATTGCATAAACGCTCCTCGATCAAGATGCACAGTCAATGCACCAGCAATATGGCAAGCAGCAGCGGCACCATGACACCCAGCCCCGTAATCGGCCAGACACTGATCCGCTCCCGCGCATGTAAATAGAGAACCCCAAGCCCCGTCAGGCAGAACACGATGCACAGTACGGCGAAGAGATCGATGAACCAGCTCCAGGCGGTGCCGGTATTACGCCCCTTGTGCAGGTCATTCAGATAGGAGATCCAGCCACGATCGGTGGATTCATACAGCAGCTCGCCGGATTCGAAATCCACACTAAGCCATGCATCACCGCCGGGACGCGGCAGCGATACGTAAAGTTCATAGTCGGACCATTCAGGCTGGGCGTTACCCAAACCTATGCCCTCCTTCCCCAGCCAGCGACGCAGGTCACCGGGCAGATCTGCCGGAGAAGCGTCAGTCCGCGATGACAGCGACTCAATCAGTTCGGGCGGGAGCCGGGCCTCAACGGTCTCAACCACCGGCGTCGCCGGAATCTGCCCGGCATGATTGAGGGTGATACCAGTGAACGCAAACAGCAGCATGCCAAAAAGCGCCAGCGCCGAGCTGATCCAGTGCCAAGTCATCAAACGGCGCAGCCAGCGGCTGCGAGCTTGAGCATTCCCTTGCGTACCTTCAGAGACACGCTCCATTTCAGTTTGATCAACACTCATCACGCTTTGTGTTGCCCCATTCATTACCACGACCCCATCACCGGCAGAGCGCAAAAGACTATAACAATTCTCAATCACCATCAACGAATGATAATGATTATCAGTGTAAAGTTTTGTATCCTGCCACTGCGTTATTGGGGAAACCGCGGGAACAAAACAAATTTAATCTAAATGATAATGATTCTTTTTATTGACGTTTTTATTTTTGGTTGCTAGATTCCCTCCCACTTGAACACCCGTATCAGGTTCGCTGTACATAAAACCAATTAGAAATGAGAAAAGGATAGAGACGTGAGGAAGTCACATTACCGCACTGCTGCAATCGCCTTGAGTGCCGCCATCTCTGCATCCATCCATGCGGAAGAAGCCGTCAAGCTGGATACCATGGTGATCAGTGCCGCTGGTATCGAGCAGAAACTCACAGATGCGCCTGCATCCATCACCGTAATCACCCGTGAAGAGCTGGACAAAAAACCCTATATCACTCTGCTGGATGCAGTGCGTGAAGTAGAGGGTATCGATGTGGGTGAAACTACTGACAAAACCGGCCAGGGTGGCATCAGTATCCGTGGCATGGGGGCTGATTACACTCTGATCCTGATCGACGGCAAGCGTCAGAACAACGTGGGTGACATCTATCCGAACAACTTTGGCGGCAACCAGTTCAACCACATCCCGCCCAAGGAGATGATCGAGCGCATCGAAATCATCCGTGGCCCGGCCTCAACTTTGTATGGAGCCGACGCACTGGGTGGCGTCATCAACATCATCACCAAACGCAACAGTACCGAGTGGCACGGTTCGATTTCACACAGCCGTACCCATCAGACCAACGACGACTTCGGCAATGACACCACAACCGATTTCGCCGTCAGTGGCCCATTGATTCAGGACACTCTCAATATCGGCATTCGCGGTAGCCTGTATGAGCGTGATGCTTCAGAACCCGAGTTTGTCGAGATTGTTGACCCGAACGGCAACCCGGTACCGCGTGAGCTGGGCTATGGCGCTGGCGGCAAGACCACCGAGAATGAAAATCATAACCTTGGTATCCGGTTGGATTTCAGGCCGGCGGATAATCAGAATCTGAGCTTTGATTACGAGACATCCGAGCAAACCTACGACAACAAACCATCCGATGGTGCAAACCCTCTTGGCACCACTGACAGCGTTAACCGTTTGCCGCGTGCAGGTTACGCCCTGGAGCAGCAGTTCAGCCGTGATCAGTTTTCCGTACGCCATGAGGGTGACTGGGCCTTTGGCCACTCAGATATCACCTTGCACCATGTTGCCACCAGCAATGATGGTCGCACTCTGCCACTGACAGCAACAGAAAGACTGCAATATGACCAGATGGTGGCTGACGGTGCGACGGATGCCGAGATAGAAGCGGCATTGCTGCCTCGCCCCAAACGAGCACTGGAAACCCGCCAGACCACTCTGGATGTCAAACTGGACTCACAAATCGGTGATCACTGGCTGGTATATGGCGGTCAGTACATTGATGCCGAAATGGAAGATGGCACGTTTGGCATGAATGGCAGCGGTTTTGCCGATGGCAGCGTACAGGAACACAAGCAGTGGTCGCTTTTTGCCGAAGACAACTGGGGGATGACTGATGCCTTCACTCTGACCGGCGGTGTCCGTTATGACCACCACAATATTTTTGGTGGTCATATCAGCCCTCGCGTCTATGCCAACTGGAATCTGACACCCGAGTGGACTCTGAAAGGCGGCGTCAGCACAGGCTATAAAGCCCCCAAGGCAAGCGATCTGTATAACGGCATCACCGGTTTTGGTGGTCAGGGTACACGCCCCTTCCATGGTACGCCGGACCTGCAGCCTGAAACGAGCGTCAACAGCGAGTTGGCGATCTACTACTCACATCCGGAAGGCCACAACTTTAACGCCACCATATTCTCGAACAAGTTCAAGGACAAGATCGAGAGTGGTGATGGTATCTACCACTGCGATGACCCAGCCGCAGACGGTGGCAACTGCGCCAACCTGGCACCGGAATGGAATCAGGTTCTGGGCGATGGTTACACCTTCAGTCAGCTGATCAACATCGACAGTGCCAAAATTGACGGCATTGAGTTGGCGGGTAAATATCAGCTGACACCCACACTATACCTGCGCGCCAACTATACCTACACCGATGCGCGCATCACCAGCGGTGCCAACGAAGGTCAGCCTCTGAGTGGCACAGCCAAACACATGGCCAACGCAACACTGAACTGGCAGGCAACACCGCAATTCAGCACCTACCTCACCGCTGAAATGCGCTCAGAGCGCTTCACCAGTACGCCACGCGGCTGGTCATCTGACGTGGATTACCCGGAATTCTATAAGGACTACACCATCTTCCACTTGGGTGCGAGCTACAACGTGACGAAAAACTTCACGGTCAACGCACGCATCAATAACCTGCTGGATGAAGATTTCACCAGCTACCAGACCATTTTCACAACAGAAGATGGCGGTGCAACCTGGGATCCCAACTACATCGACGACTACAACGTGAAAGCGAAATCACGTAACTTTTGGCTCTCCGCCAACTACCGCTTCTGACCAGAAGCAACCCTCATTCATTTGGCGCTCCTTGTGGGCGCCTTTTTTATGCACCGAACTACAATGCAATGACGCCCACTGCCTGCAGAAAGATCACCAGGATAATCACCGGTACCAGATAGCGCATGAGCCGCAACCAGATACGCAACACCCCTTTGCGTGCACCCAACTCTTCAGCCGTATGTTCCGGCTTCATAACCCAGGCTGTGAACAACGCCATGCACAAAGCTCCCAGTGGCAGCATCCAGCCAGAGGTAAGATAATCCAGCGCCTCAAAAAATGTCTTTCCGGCCAGGGTCCAGTCGGCACCGATATTGAAGGAAAATACTGTACCCAGGCTCAACAACCAGATGCCCCCGCCACCGAGCAGGCAGGCTTTAAGCCGCGACATGCCACGCTTTTCTGTCAGCCAGGCAATGGCCGGCTCAATCAAGGAGAATGCTGAGGTAAGTGCCGCTACCGACAGCATGACGAAGAACAAGGTACCAAACAGCGTGCCAAACGGCATCTGACCAAAAGCGATTGGCAGGGTTACGAAAATCAGCCCAGGACCACCTGCCGGTTCGAGACCATGCGCGAATACAATCGGAAAAATCGCCATGCCCGCCAGCAGCGCAGCCGCTGTATCCAGTATGGCAATCAGGATGGAGGTGCGCACAATCGACACCGACTTGGGCAGGTAGGAGCCGTACACCATCATCGCACCACCACCGATGCTCAGGGTAAAAAAGGCATGCCCCAGCGCCAGTAAAATGCCGGAAGCGCTGAGCTTGCTGAAATCGGGGCTGAACATGAAGGCGGCCGCTTGTGCAAAGTGACCACTGCTGGCGGCAAAGCCCACCAGGATAACCAGAAACAGGAACAGCAGCGGCATCAACAGATTAGCAGCCTTTTCCAGACCACTGCGCACACCCCGTCCGACAATTCCCAGCGTCAACACCAATACCAGCGTACCCCAGCCAATCAATACCCACGGGTTGTGCAGATGCGCATCAAATTGCTGCCCGATTTCAGCTGGCTGCAGCTGGGCAAATACACCACTGGCGGTCAAAGGGATATAGGCCAGGGCCCAGCCAGCTACCACCACATAGAAGCTGAGCAACAGAAAACCGGTCAACACGCCCAACCGGCCGACGTTTTTCCACAGTGGGCTGGCACCCGCCTCCTGTGCCAGAGCCGCCATGGAGTTGACCGGATTCTGCTGACCGCGCCGACCGATCAGTACTTCGGCCATCAGCAGTGGCAGCCCCAGTACAGCGATACATGCCAGATAAACCAGCACAAAGGCACCGCCGCCATTTTCACCAGCGATATAGGGGAATTTCCAGATATTTCCCAGCCCGACCGCTGCACCGGCAGCGACCAGCACGAAGGCAAGACGGGTGGACCATTGCTGTGCGGGCATTCGCCCGGCAGAGGGGTTCGATATGTTGTTCATGACAGGATTCCGCTTGGATCAGCGGGATATCCTGCCATAAAAGCAATGCGTTTTCTGCCGCTTAACTACGGCTCTGTACCTGCTCCAGATAATTCAGCCAGCTCTTCGCCTGATCACGGGTACCATTGTACGCACTGGCACGTTCAAAGCTGGAACGCGCCTGTTCATATTCGGCGCGGTTGATATCGGCAATGCCGCGCAGCAAAAGCAGCTCAGCCGCATCCGGCTTAAGCGCAACGGCCTTATCAATGCTGCGCTTCATGTCACTCCAGCGCTTGAGCTGCAGCTCCAGGTAGGCCAGCTGACGCCAGGTGTCATAATCCGGCTTGCGCTCGGCGATGCGCTGCAGGGTCTTGCGCCCCTGCTCATAGAGCTTAGCATCCAGCTGTGCCTGAGCCAGCAGGCGCTGGTGCTTGAGGGTATCACGCACAGTGCCCGCCCGCAGGGACTGCTGCAACACTTCGGCGGCGCGTTGAGGGACACCCTGCTGCATCATCAACTGCACCAGCCAGATATACTGTCGTTCTTTCTGCAGATGGCCACCAATCCAGGCGGCACGCAGCGTTGCCAGCGCATCAGCGTGACGCTCACGAATCTGATATACACTGGCCAGCTGCTCCCAGTACTGAGACTTCTGTGGATAACGTTCAGTCAGCAGTTCCAATACAGCTGTCGCGCCTTGCCACTGCTTAAGCTGGAAGTGTGCCGCCAGCTGCAGACGATACCAGTCTTCGGGGGCACGGCCTTTAATTCTGATTGCAGTCTTGATGGGATCAACGACTTTTTGCCATTGCTCCTGTTGCGAATAGCCCTGTGCAAGCAATAGATAGTCATCGGCACGAATTTCACTGTCTGCCATCCCGGCCGCACGCACCAGTTGCATCCAGTGCTCCAGAGACGCGGTACCCTTCTTCCATTGATCCAGTGTTAACTGCAATTGAGCCACCGTGTGCAGCAACCGGCGCTGATCCTGTTCGGTCAGTGCCTTCAGCGCCCAGGCGGCCTTAAACTGCTTCAGCGCTTCGGCCTCACGTTTCTGCTGAAGTGCCAGGTTACCGCGAAACTGGTGCATATAGGCTTTGCCTGGTGGGCTTAGATCCTGCTGCGCAAGCTTGTCCAGCACCTCGGTCGCCTTGGCGAACTGCTCTTGTGCCATCGCCTGTTGCGCTGCATTCAGCTGCTGCAGCACAAAAGGAGATATATTCACCGTTTCGGCCCGGACAGCACCGGTCAAACTCAGCAATAACAGTAACGGCAACAGAATGATCGTGCGCTTCATGCGATTACTCCAACTTGAATTCCAGACGCTGACGGGTTCGGAACGGCACGGCCTGCCCCCCTTCAGTCAGCGGATTGAAGCGCCAACGCAATAGCGCGCGCTCAACGGCACTGTCAAACATGCCCGGCGGTGAAGACTCGACTATTTCAAACGAGTCAGCGACGACATGCCCGGAGCGGTCCACCGTAAATTCGGCGACAACGAACCCTTCTATGCGACGCGTCAAGGCACGCCGAGGGTATTGCGGATTCATTCGTGATACCGGCGTAGCATTGAGGTTCATGCTGATACTCGGCGAAGGCGCCGGTGCCGCAACAGCCTGGGCAGCCGACAGATTCGCTGCAGCATTGATGCGAATGTTCATATCAAGGTTGGGCGCTGGCATATCCAGCGCAACCGTTGGCATATTGATCGCCGCCGTCTGCTGTATGGCGGGCGGTTGTGGTGTGTCCGGCTGCTGTATCACGGGCTCAGGTGGCGGCAGCGATTCCCGCTGGCGCAGTTGTACCTCGGAATCCAGCTTTAGCCGGTGAAGGTTGATGTTTGTATGATCCGTCATTACCGGTGGTTCACTGCGACCGATACCGGCAAGATGCGCCATCAACATAAACAGCAGCAGGCTGACCAGCACAGCCCCTGGCAGGAACAACAGCGCTCGCATCAACCCTTACCCTCGCGGGTGGCGACTGCAACCTGCTCAATACCCGACAGTTTCACCTGATCCATGACCTGTACCAGCAAACCGGTTTTAGCGTCCTTGTCCGCCTGAATCATCACACCCAGATCGGGCTGCTCCACCTTGAGCCGCTCCAGTGTGGGTCGAATCATACGGATATCCACCGGCTGACGATCCAGCCAGACTTCATCCTGCGCCGTAATTGCCAGCATCACGCCCTGGCTTTCCTGCACTTCAGACGTATCCGACACCGGACGTTCAATCTCGACTCCGGCCTCTCGTACAAAACTGGTCGAAACAATAAAGAAAATCAGCATGATGAACACGATATCCAGCATCGGCGTCATGTCGATTTCGGCATCATTTTCCAGCATTTCCAGATTGAGTCGTTGCCTCATCCTCTGGCTCCTGTGATATCAAGACGGGTACGTTGCAGCTGGCTCCAGCGGGCAAGACGGTTCCACAGCAGCAGTCCACTGACGGCCATTACCATGCCTGCCAGCGTTGGCAGGGTCGCACGGGCCACACCAGCGGCCATAAGACGCGGATTACCGGTACCGTTCAAGGCCAGGGTGTCAAACAGGTGGATCATGCCGGTCACGGTACCGAGGAGCCCGATCAGCGGACACAGCGCTATCAAGGTTCGTATCAACGGCAATGCCCCCTGAAGATCCAGCAGCAGATCCGCTCGTTCAAGGCCTCGCAGTGCGCCGGGCTGTTGCTTACGGTAGGCACGGATGCGACGCGGAAAATCGATCCAGCGAAACCAGAGCCGCTCCAGTAAAAGCGTCCACAGCAGCAGGCTGACCAGCAGCAGCGCCCAAAGCACAGGACCACCCGCCTTGAAAAAGCCCTCCAGTGCCGCCTGATACTGGGACAGATCAGGCAGCATGGCGCGCCTCGTCCGCATCACTGAGATTTGCACGCTGCGTGGCCAGCAAGGCCAGCCCCTTCTGCTGCAGCAGCTGCAGCAGGCGACGGCTGCGTGAAGCCAGCAGGCTGTGGCAGAACAGCAGCGGTATCGCCACACACAGCCCCAGCACTGTGGTCATCAGCGCCTGGGAAATGCCGCCAGCCATCAGTTTGGGGTCACCGGTTCCGAACAAAGTGATGCTCTGGAAGGTGCCGATCATACCGGTTACGGTGCCCAGCAGGCCCAGCAGTGGTGCAACGGCCGCGACCAGTTTCAGCAGTGTCAGGCCACGCTCAAGAATGGGGGCTTCCTTGAGAAGCGCCTCATCAACTCTCAATTCGGTTTCATCAGTCGTACGGCCCGCTTCTCCCGCCTGCATCACTCGGCCCAATGGATTATTGCTATGCGCCTGCTGCGGCTGGCGCAGCTGCTTGCGTACACTCAACTCGACTGTGATCGTGGTCATCAGTTTCCAAAGCGCAACCAGCAGACCAATGCCACCCAGCGACAGAATGATGTAACCCACCAGCCCACCCTGTGCGATGCGCGCCTTCAGATCGGGGGTTTGTGCCAGCAACGCCAACAGATTGCCTCGACTGGGGTCGACTACCACCACATTGCCCTGCCCGGCCATAAAATCACGGGCCTGCGTGATCACGCCACTGTCTGGCTGCACCGGCAACTGCTGCAACACACCGTTTTCATAGTTCAGATAGCGGCCTTCAGATGTCAGGGCCGTGAACGGACCAATCCTCAACACATTTGTTTCGGAGCGACTGCCATCAGGCTGCACCACCGAAGCGGTAAAGGGGGCAACCTCTCCCGTAGCAGTCATTTCCTGCTGCAGCAGGAACCAGAGTCCCTCCAGCTCGGCCAGTGAAGGAATACGCTTGAGCTCGGCGAAGGCCAATAGCTCATCACGCTGGGGATATTCTGCCGTGATCAAGGAGTCAGACAGCTGTCCCTGAAGTTCCTGTGCCTGCTGCTTGACCACACCAAACACCTCACCCAGCTGTCCGCTGCGCATGCGCAGGGCTTCGCCCTGCTCAGTTAACGCATCCTCATTGGCCTGAAATTCGGCCTTCAATCTTTCCTGCTCGGCTTCGGCCGCCGCCAGTCGCTTCCTTGCATCATTCAGCAGGGCCAACTGGCGATTATGATCACCCTGAAATGCCTGCAAGCGCTCGGCATCCTGACTGCGATCCCGAGATACATCTGAACGAATCTGCTGCAGCAATTTCTGCAATTCATCGGCCTGAGCCGGCACACTTAATATGATGGCACATGCCACGAGCGCGATCTTCATGACCTGTTTCACAGTGAACCTCCTGTCAGCTCAAGCGGCAGTTCCAACAACTCAGGTACAGACTGCTGACGCGCAACGCTGATCGCCTTGCGAATCGACCAGTTGTGCGATGCATCCATGACTTCCCAGCCATCTTCGGCTTTGCTCCAGCGACCACTCTCTTCACCATTCAACGTCTGGTAGTACAGCCCCACACGCCCCAGTCGAAGGAAGGTTACCTCTCGCTCCGACCCATTCTGGCTCAGCGACCCGGTCCAGGCTTCCAGCGTACGGCCATACTCGGCTTCGATTTGATAGGCTTCAAGAATCTGGCGATATTTCTCCGCCAAACTGACATCGGCCCGATCCATCAAACGTGCCAGCCTCTCCGTCCGTTGCTGGCGCTCTTCAAGCAGGAACGGCAGGTCAGCCGCGACGAACTGTTCCAGCATGGCCTGCATGCGAACCAGAAGAGGCAGCGTAGCCTGCTCGGTTTCAGCCAGTGACACCAGCTGCTCTTCAATATCGACAAGTTCACGGGACTGATCGTCAATCATGCGTGACAACTGCCGGTTGTAGGCTTCCACCAGATCGGCCTGACGCAGGATCGCACTGTACTCTTCGTAGTTTTCCCGAGTCTGGCGATCCAGCTGATCGATGTTACGCTGTACCTGTGCGCCTTCACGATGACTCTGTTGCAGTGTCTGCTGCGCCTGATCGAGTGGTCCTGCCTGGACCAGCAGCGACACTGAGCAGCCTAGTGCAAGCAAAGCGGCCTTACTGTGTATGGACTGCATGATTAACCCAATATGTAATTTTAATGAAAACGATTCGCATTATTTAATCTATTGTTTTGAAATGCAACCCTGAATTGGTATTGAAGCTCAGATACCTTGGTGTCGAATCGTCAGACCCAACAACAAAAAACCCGCCGAAGCGGGTTTTTTGTTACAGCGTATTCTTGCTATACCACAGCATCACACCGCCTTGTGGGCGATGATGTCCTTCCACTTGGCCGGACCGGTGGTGTGTACGGATTCGCCTGAAGTATCCACGGCCACAGTGACCGGCATATCCTTCACTTCAAACTCGTAGATCGCTTCCATACCCAGTTCCGGGAAGGCAATCACATCGGCATGGGTAATCGCCTTGGATACCAGGTAAGCTGCACCACCAACTGCCATAAGGTAGACGGCCTGGTTGTCCTTGATCGCGTCGATGGCGATCGGGCCGCGCTCGGACTTGCCGATCATGCCCAACAGGCCTGTGCTTTCCAGGATCTGACGGGTGAACTTGTCCATACGGGTAGAGGTAGTCGGGCCAGCCGGGCCGACCACTTCATCACGCACCGGATCAACCGGGCCCACGTAGTAGATGAAGCGACCTTTCAGATCCACCGGCAGCTCTTCGCCGTTGTTCAACATTTCAACCATGCGTTTGTGCGCGGCGTCACGACCGGTCAGCATCTTGCCGTTCAGCAGGATGGTCTCACCGACTTTCCACTCTTTCACCGCTTCCGGGGTGATCTCGTCCAGATTGACACGACGGGTATTGGCGCCGACTTCGAAGGTCACTTCCGGCCAGTCATCCAGGCTAGGCGGCGTCAGTACGGCCGGGCCGTTGCCGTTCAGGGTGAAGTGGGTGTGGCGGGTAGCGGCACAGTTCGGGATCATGCACACTGGCAAAGACGCCGCGTGAGTCGGGTAATCCATGATCTTGACGTCGAGAATGGTGGTCAGACCGCCCAATCCCTGAGCGCCAATGCCCAGGGCGTTGACCGCGTCCATGATTTCCAGGCGCAGCTCTTCGATACGGTTCTGCGGGCCACGCTCGCGCAGTTCGTGAATATCGATCGGGTCCATCAGCGACTCTTTCGCCATCACAGCCGCCTTCTCGGCGGTACCGCCAATACCGATGCCCAGCATACCCGGCGGACACCAGCCGGCACCCATGGTCGGTACGGTCTTGACGATCCAGTCCACGATGCTGTCGGATGGGTTGAGCATCGCCATCTTGGACTTGTTCTCGGAACCACCGCCCTTGGCCGCCACGTGTACTTCCACTTCGTCGCCTTCAACGATTTCGTAGTGGATTACCGCCGGGGTGTTGTCCTTGGTGTTCTGACGCTTGCCAGCCGGATCAGCCAGGATAGAGGCGCGCAGCACGTTATCCGGGTGCATGTAGGCGCGACGTACGCCTTCGTTGACCATGTCGGTCACGGACATTTTGGCGTCCCACTGAACGTTCATGCCCACTTTCAGGAATACGGTAACGATACCTGTGTCCTGACACAGCGGACGGTGGCCCTCGGCACACATGCGTGAGTTGATCAGGATCTGCGCCATGGCGTCTTTTGCCGCCGGGTTTTCCTCTTTCAGATAGGCTTCGTGCACACCCTGCACAAAATCGATCGGGTGGTAGTAGGAAATGAACTGCAGCGCATCGGCGATGCTGCTGATGAAATCATCCTGGCGAATAACGCTCATTGACGACTCTCCAATCTGGCTGGTTTGGGTTCACTGAGGTCGGGCCAGTCCAAAGACCGGCAGAATCTGGGGCCGCATTATACACCAAATTGGCCCCTTAACTTCTCGGGTATTGGTATTAGAACAGGGGCGGCAGCGGGTTGATCAGCGCTACACAAAACAACAGACCAAAGCCCAACAACAGTCGTGCCGTGGCAGGCGTCAGCGGAGCCCGCCGTTCAGCGGGTGCATTGAGCAGGCAAACCGGCTTAAGTGTCAGAAGCAGACTCGGCAGCAGCCAGAAGGCACCGGGCAGCAGCCCCAGTGCCAACAGCAATGCCAGCAGCAGGTAGGCCAGCGCCAGCAGTACGCAGTAAAGCCGCACCGAGAAATGATAGCCGACTCTGACTGTCAACGTATTGTGACCATCGCGCTGATCGGTTTCGTAATCTCTCAGCTCATTACTCAACAACAGCAGAGAGACCAGCAAACTCACCGGCAGCGATTGCAACACCAGCCCAGCCGTCACTGATGCACCCAACGCAACGGCACTGCCGCTGATCATCAGCACACCCATCAACCAGAACACCAGCACCACACCAAGCCCTCGACTCTTGTAGTTGACCGGTTTCAGGGTATAGCCCAAAGCACCTGCCAGCCCCAGCACACAGAGCAACAGGAAGCTTAGACCTCTGAGACTGACAAAATAGAGCGCGATGACACTGGCCAGCAGGAAGCAGACCATGCCCAATCGAAAATGCCGCTGTACTGCCTGTTCCTGCCACTCACTGCCCGGCTTTCGTCGTAACAGCGGCAAATCACTGTAGTCATTGATCAGGTTTACGCCAGCCTGCAGCAGCACGCCACCGATCAGTACCAGCACTGCCTGCAGCGAGTTGAATTGCCCCTGCTGCCAGGCCAGCAGCAGGCCGATCGAACAGGTGACAAGCGCGACCGGGAAGCTGAACGGGCGCACCGCACCGATGAAGGTATATTTGTCAGGAGTTTTCATTCAGGCCAGCTGCCCAACAAGGGTTATTCAAAAAAATGGGGAGCAAGGGCTCCCCACTGGATTGCGTGCGAGTCAGTGTGTATCAGCCACGCGCTGGCGCGTTGGGCAGGTCACGCATTAGCAGCGCATAGGTCATATCGGTATCGAAATCAACCGGAATACGCATGCGATGGCCGGAACCCGGTGCCACCTCTGCCGCCTGACCTTTCTTGTCCAGCATCTCCTGCAACACAAAGCGCTTGTTGCCGGCCGGGGTCATCAGCTCCAGAGTGTCGCCCTTCTTGAAGTGGTTTTTTACATCCACTTCAATGAAGCCGGTTTGGGCATCATGGCCGATGATCTCGCCCACAAACTGCTGATGTACGCCAACGGAGTTGCCGGTTTCATAGTTCTGGTACTCGTCATGCACATGACGACGATAGAAGCCTTCGGTATAGCCACGGTTAGCCAGGTTTTCCAGCGTATCCATCAGGCTCATGTCGAACGGCTTGCCTGCTACAGCATCATCGATCGCCTTGCGGTAGGCTTGGGCCGTACGCGCCACATAGTAATGCGACTTGGTCCGACCTTCGATCTTGAGCGAGTCCACGCCCATCTCGGCCAGCTTGTGTACATGCTGGATGGCACGCAGATCCTTGGAGTTCATGATGTAGGTACCGTGCTCATCCTCGAACGCCGGCATGTATTCGCCGGGTCGGGTCTCTTCCTGCAGCAGGAAGATGCGATCGGTCGGTTTACCCTCACCCAGTGCTGGTTGTGTTTCGTCAGCCCGTGCGTTGGGATCAAAGGACTGTACCGGCACCACATCACCGGATTCGTCTTCCTTCGCTTCGTGCGCGTCGTACTTCCAACGACAGGTGTTGGTACAGGTACCCTGGTTGGGGTCACGGTGATTGATGTAGCCGGACAGCAGACAGCGACCGGAGTAGGCGATGCAGAGCGAGCCGTGCACGAACACTTCCAGCTCCATCTCGGGACACTGCTGACGGATCTCGGCAACCTCGTCCAGTGACAGCTCACGCGACAGAATGATGCGCTCGATGCCGGCCCGATGCCAGAACTTCACCGAAGCCCAGTTCATTGTATTGGACTGAACTGACAGATGGATCGGCAGATCCGGGTACTTGTCCTTCACCATCATGATCAGACCGGGGTCGGACATGATCAGGGCATCCGGCCCCATCGCAATGACCGGGTCCAGGTCCTTCATGTAGGTCTTGAGCTTGGAGTTGTGCGGCATGATGTTGCTGGCAACAAAGAATTTCTTGCCCATTTCATGCGCAATACGAATCCCTTCGGCCAGATTGTCGTGCGTAAAATCGTTGTTACGCACCCGCAGGCTGTAGCGGGGCTGGCCCGCATAAACCGCATCGGCCCCGTAGGCAAATGCATACTTCATGTTTTTCAGTGTCCCGGCTGGGGACAGCAGTTCAGGTGTTCGCATAGAGTCTGTGTAATCTGAGTAGTTATAGGGCCTGGTTGCAGGCAGACAGGTGAACCTCAAACAAGGGTGTGTAAATGGAGCCACGCTCACCCGGGCGGCTCTGAAACAGCACCACTGAATCCGCCGGCGTGGTCAGTCCCGGTTGTGGCCAGCAGTCGGGCACTTCGAACCGGTTACTGGCCGGCAAACGAGCCAGCGTAATATGAGGTTTGAAATCGCGTTCATCATACCGAATTCCAGCTTCCTTGGCGATCTCGACCATCTGCCGGTGCAGCGCCATCAATGGCTCGCTTTCGCTCGTCAACGCTGCCAGCACGGCCAGACGCGGATTGGCCTTGTAATAAGCCAGCCGATCCAATTGCACCATAAAGCTGCCCTGCTGCTTAAGCCGCTCACGGCACAGCTGCTCCAACTCGGTAACCTGATCCAGTGTCACTTCACCTGTGAAACAGAGTGTCAGATGATAGTTGGCCGAGTCGACCCAGTGGGCATCCAGGCCCCGATCATAGGCACAGAGCGTATCAGCACAGTCGGACAACGGCCGTGCAATTCGCTCGGGTACCGGCAACGCAAAAAATGTTCTCAGATTCATGTCGTATGGCTGCACACGCTGCCAACAACAGCGCGAGCAGCCCTCACCTTCCTGTTATTTGGCAGCTTTTGCCATCAGTGTCTTTTGCGCCGGATGCGACAGTATCGACTTGATCCAGCGATGCACCTCGGGATAGGCACTGTAGTCAAATCCGCCCAGTTTGGGCCAGCTCAGCACCGTCGCACCGTGAATATCCGCAATGGTAAGATGATCACCACTAATCCATTCACGTCCCTGTAACTGCTGCTCCAGCGTCGGCAAAAACCGATTCAGCTCTTCACTAGCGCGCTCAATCACAGCCTGATCGGGATTATCCTTGTTGAACTTGAACTGGATCAATATATCCAGTGCCGGCACTTCCATCTGGTTACTGACAAAAAGTGACCAACGCAGGATATCAGCTTCCTCTTCCGGAGTAGTACCCCAAAGACGACCGTTGCCGTACTTGCGCGCCAGATAGAACAGAATCGCCTGCGTTTCGAACAGCACCAGATCACCATCGACCAGCGTGGGAATTTTTCCGGTGGGGTTAAGCGCCCGATACTCGCTGGATTGAGTCTGCTCACTGCGCGGCAGCATATCCACCGCTTCGTACTCCAGCCCCAGCTCTTCAAGTGCCAGCATCACCATGCCGGCACGGGAAAACACACTGCCATATACTTTGATCATGCTACTGCTGCTCCACTTTGAGTTGCAGATTGTTCAACTGCTGCCGAATACGCAACAGGTCCTGATTGATTTGACGTCGGGTTCCATCAATGGCGCTGATCGCCTGCTCATTCTGGCGGATCCGCTGCGCCAGCTCGGCACTGCCACCCTGCCCGTCTTGCAGGCCGGTCAATTGCTGAGTCAGCTGCTGTTGTACCTTGAGCCGACCTTCACTTTCCACTTTCAGGCCCTGCTCCAGAGTGGCCAGCTGCTGTGCCAGCCCCTTAAGCCGAGCATCCAGCCGTTGCTGCGAGCTGCTGACAGCAGATTTGGCAGCACTGGCCTCTTCAAGCGCCTTGCCTGCCTGAGCTGCCTGCTGGCGAACCGATTTCAGACTGCTGCCCAAGTCAGCCAGAGAACCTTCAAGTGTTTTCAACTGTTCGGCATGCGCATCCAGCTGAGGCTTGTTACGCTGATAGGCAATGGTCCACAGCTTGGCAATTTCAGAATCAACATGGGTCACTCGCTCGTTCACACGCCCACTCAGGTCTTCCAGCCGCTGCTGCAGCGTCTGACCGGATTGAGCTGCGCTGTCAGACGTAACCTCCAGCATCTCCTCCAGCACCTCTACCCGCTGCTGTGCCTGAGTCAAATCCTGTTCCAGCTGCTGCAAACGCCCCTGCTGTTCCGTAAGTGTGAAACCCAGGTAACCAACCCCGGCCACCAACAGCAGCAGGATCAACGTTATCAGAAGGCTGCCGCCCCGCCCCGCTCCCGCAGGAGCTGGTGTAACCGCCGCTCGTTCAGTGGGGGCGCTGGAAGAAGTGCGGGACACCGGCTCGACGACGATTGATTCCAGCCCGGCCGTGTCCAGACCTGGCTCCTTGCGTTCACTCATGATGTTTCAATTTCTCTGTCGGCGTTAAGCGCTCAACCCTAGCAGGTTTGCCGGGAACGAAAAAGCCCCGCGTATGCGGGGCTTTCAGGGCCATTAAAGGCGAGAGGGAGGCTGAATCACATCATGCCGCCCATACCACCCATTCCGCCCATGCCGCCCATATCCGGCATGCCACCGGTATTCTCTTCCGGGTGGTCGGCAACCATTGCTTCAGTGGTGATCATCAGGCCAGCGATGGAGGCAGCCGCCTGCAGTGCAGAACGAGTCACCTTGGCCGGGTCGATAATACCCATTTCCATCATATCGCCGTACTCTTCGGTACCCGCGTTAAAGCCGAAGGCTCCTTCACCAGCACGAACCTTGTCGACTACGACAGAGCCTTCGCCACCTGCGTTGCCCACGATCTGACGCAGCGGTGCTTCCATGGCACGCAGTGCCAGCTGGATACCGATGGTCTGATCATGGTTGTCGCCTTGCAGGCCTTCCACCTTGCTCAGCGCACGGATCAGGGCAACACCACCACCCGGTACCACGCCTTCTTCAACGGCAGCACGGGTTGCGTGCAGAGCATCGTCAACGCGGGCTTTCTTCTCTTTCATTTCCACTTCGGTGGCAGCACCCACCTTGATTACGGCCACACCACCTGCCAGCTTGGCAACGCGCTCCTGCAGCTTTTCACGATCGTAGTCAGAAGTGGTTTCTTCGATCTGGGTACGGATCTGCTGTACACGTGTCTCAATATCAGCCTTGGTACCGGAGCCATCGACAATCACCGTGTTTTCCTTGGTGATGTTGATGCGCTTGGCAGTACCCAACTGTTCAAGAGTCACCGTTTCCAGGCTCAGGCCGATCTCTTCAGAGATTACCTGACCACCGCTGATCACGGCGATATCCTGCAGCATCGCCTTGCGACGATCACCAAATCCAGGCGCCTTGACGGCACATACCTTGACGATGCCACGCATAGTGTTAACTACCAGCGTCGCCAGTGCTTCACCCTCAACATCTTCAGCTACGATCAGCAGCGGACGGGAAGACTTTGCAACCTGCTCAAGTGTTGGCAGCAGTTCACGAATATTAGAGATTTTCTTGTCTACCAGCAGGATGAACGGGTCTTCCAGCTCAGCTGACATGTTCTCTTGGTTGTTGATGAAATACGGAGACAGGTAGCCACGATCGAACTGCATACCTTCAACCACATCCAGTTCGTTATCGAAGCCGGATCCTTCTTCAACAGTGATGACACCGTCCTTGCCTACACGCTCCATCGCTTCAGCGATAATGCGACCGATTTCCGGATCAGAGTTGGCGGAGATGGTGCCCACCTGCGCAATCGCCTTGGAGTCTTCGCAAGGTACAGACATGGCTGCCAGCTGTTCTACAACCGCCTTAGCTGCCTTGTCGATACCGCGCTTCAGGTCCATCGGGTTCATGCCAGCGGCAACGGACTTCAGGCCTTCGTTCACGATCGCCTGAGCCAGAACGGTTGCAGTGGTAGTACCGTCACCGGCCACGTCGTTGGCCTTGGAAGCGACTTCCTTGACCATCTGTGCACCCATGTTCTCGAACTTGTCTTTCAGTTCGATCTCTTTGGCAACGGATACGCCATCCTTGGTCACGGTCGGTGCACCGAAGGACTTGTCCAGTACCACGTTACGGCCTTTCGGGCCCAGAGTTGCCTTTACTGCATCAGCCAGGATGTTCACGCCCTTGAGCATGCGCTGACGGGCATCATCACCAAAACGTACGTCTTTAGCAGCCATTGTTCACTAGTCCTGTATTCAGTATCGAGTTAATAAGTTGACGATTTGAGCGACGCGAAGCTGAGCTTTCAGTCTTCCAGGACGCCGTAGATCTCACCTTCCTGCATGATCAGCAGTTCATCACCATCGACTTTGACGGTGTTGGAGCCGGCATACTGACCGAAGAGGATCTTGTCACCCACTTTTACGGAAGGCGCCTGAATCTCACCGTTATTGAGAGTCCGGCCCGGACCTACTGCCACGACTTCGCCACGGTTGGGCTTCTCGGCTGCAGAGCCCGGCAGCACAATACCGCCAGCCGTAGTGGTCTCTTCTTCGCTGCGGCGAACTACAACACGGTCGTGAAGTGGACGAATTTTCATCTGGTTGTTCTCCTGGTATCTAGGATCCAATGCGATGTTGTTGTTAATGCGGACGCGATGCGCGATCCGAATTCAGGTTGCAACGTTAATGGGGGG
This sequence comes from Marinobacterium iners DSM 11526, assembly GCF_900107855.1. Classification (GTDB taxonomy): domain Bacteria; phylum Pseudomonadota; class Gammaproteobacteria; order Pseudomonadales; family Balneatricaceae; genus Marinobacterium; species Marinobacterium iners. The sequence goes on from NZ_FNRJ01000001.1 coordinate 184,373, forward strand.
AGCCTTCCGGCTTTTCAATGCCTGAACTGCAACTTTTTTTTGCAGCTGCAGAGCTCTCCATCCTGCAGCAGGAAATGGGGGGGACAGGGGGTGTTTTCAAGGGGCCGAACAGGATTTTTTATCGATCTCGATGGGTGATTTCACCTTCAATCGGGTCACGCTCTTCTACCGTTCTGTAGTCATCCGGATCTGCCGTGTACACGTGCATTTCTTCGGTCTGATTCCGGTGAGTGGCTGCCACTACGGTAAAGCGCCCGATCAGGGGTTTGATCAAGGCACGTCGTGCCGCCGGGATCAGGCAGCTGAAACCGATCACATCCGTCACAAAGCCCGGAGTGACCAGCAACGCACCACCCACCGCAAGCAGGATCCCCTCGGCCATCTCCTGCCCCGGCACCTCACCCTGATCCATGCGCTGCTGAGCGCGCGCCAGCGTCGACAGGCCCTGATGGCGCAGCATGTTGACACCGATAAAGGCGGACAACAGTACCAGTCCAACGGTGTACCAAGCGCCTATTGCCTGTCCCACCTGAATCAGGACGGTGATTTCAATGATTGGAATGATGATGAACAACAGAAAGAGAACGCGCATGTGACTCCTGCAAGGCAAGCTGGATATAACAATCGGACAGTCACATGATCGCTCAGTTCCGACCCAAAGTCATGCTGCCGTAACCAATCCAAGCATATAAGAGAAAACCCTTATTTTACAAAAAGTTAAGCTTTCACCCCTCTTATCTCTTAGACACCAAAACCCTCCATTATTAGTACATTTCATGACTTTTTTGCGACAGATATAGACTTTTTGGACGATGCAAATTAAATTGTTGCACTGCAACATGTTGCGGCGCACAATAAGAAACTACCATTTGATTAGAGGGGATTCCCGATGGAACTCAAAGATAAAGTGATCGTTGTAACCGGTGGAGGCCGCGGTCTGGGCCGCGCCATGGCGCTTGAATTGGCTGGCAAGGGTGCCAAGCTGGCACTGGTAGACCTGAATCAGGATGACCTGGACCAGACCGCTGGCCTGTGCATGGAAATGGGCGTCGAAGCACGCACCTACACTGCCAACGTGGCCGAAGAAGCCGATGTTGAAAAACTGTTTACCGATATCGTGCGTGATTTCAGCAGCATCAACGGCCTGGTCAACAATGCCGGCATCACCCGTGATGGCCTGTTCATCAAAGCCAAGGATGGTCAGGTGGTCGGCAAAATGTCGATGGAGCAGTGGAATCAGGTTATCGCCGTCAATCTGACCGGTACTTTCCTCTGCGCGCGTGAAGCCGCCGCCAAGATGATTGAGCTGGGCTGTGAAGGCTGCATTATCAACATCTCTTCCGTTTCACGCTCCGGCAACATGGGCCAGACCAACTACACCGCCACCAAGGCTGGCGTCGAGGCCATGGCTGTCACTTGGGCCAAGGAACTGGCACGCTACGGCATCCGTGCAGCCTCCATTGCACCGGGCTATATCGGTACCGAAATGGTAATGAGCATGAAGCCGGAAGCACTGGAAAAGATCGCATCCGGCATCCCGGCCAAGCGCTTGGGCAAACCGGAAGAGATCGCCAAAACCGTCACTTTCATTCTTGAGAACGACTATGTGAATGGTCGCTGTCTGGAAATTGACGGTGCACTGCGCATCTAGTTCCCCTGATGCAGCGCCGGCGTTCGCGCCGGCCTGCAGCACCCGCCTTTCGCTGTTGCACCAACCACTTTCCGCTATACTCGGGCCTTTCTGAATTAGCCGGACCCGCATCTATATGCCGCACTCATGGAAAGAAACCTTCTCCCGATACCGTGATATCCGCCTGCTGTGGATCTTTCTGATGGGATGCTCCAGCGGTTTTCCCTTTGTGCTGATTGGCAGCAGCCTCAGTGGCTGGCTTGCCGATGCTGGCACCAGCCGTGCTGACATTGGCCTGCTGGGAACCGTAGCCACCGTGTATGCGATCAATTTTCTCTGGGCACCACTCGTAGACCGAGTAAAGCTGCCACTGGTCGGCCGCCTGGGACAAAGGCGCAGCTGGATTTTCACTACCCAGATACTGATGTTGCTGTTCGTTTTGCTGATTTCCACCGTGGACCCAGCCTCCAATCTGGTTCTGGCAGGGGCTTTGGCATTGGGTATTGCCGCCAGCTCCGCCACACAGGATGTAGCCATCGATGCCTTTCGAATAGACCAATTTGCTCGTCATGAGAAAGAAAAGCTGCCCCCAGCCGCCGCAATGGCCATTATTGGCTGGTGGACCGGTTACTCATGGCCGGGCTACCTGGCCTTTGTTCAGGCTGATCGCATCGGATGGAACGGGGTCTACTTGCTGATGGCCGGCATCATTCTTCTATTAATGCTGTTTACCCTGATCGTACGGGAGCCGGTCACCTCACGAGACCTGTTGCAGGAGCAGGCTGATCGACGCTACCAGCAAGAGCTGCACAGCTCGAAAATCGTTGCCTGGCTGATGGTCACCGTGGTGGAACCGTTCGCCGAGTTCTTCCGCAAGAATGGTATCAAGGTCGCACTCATGCTGATGCTGTTCATATTCCTGTTCAAGGTGGGTGAGGCTTTTCTTGGTCGGATGTCGATTGTGTTCTACAAGGAAGTGGGGTTCAGTAATGAGCAGATCGGCGAATATACCAAGATGTTCGGCTGGTTTGTAACCGTGAGCTTTACCCTGCTCGGCAGTGCCTTTAACACCCGTTTTGGTGTTGTGCGTGGCTTGTTGCTGGGCGGTGTTGCGATGGCGTCCAGCAATCTGATGTTTGCGGTGATCGCTGCCGTCGGCCCGGTCGAGTGGCTGCTGGTCCTGACCCTGATTGTGGATAACTTCACCACAGCATTTTCGACCGTGGCGTTTGTCTCATTTCTTACGCTGCTGACCGGTCGCGCCTTCAGTGCAACCCAGTATGCACTGCTGGCCTCGTTGGGCAACCTCAGCCGGACCACGCTGGCCGGCCTCAGTGGCTACAGCGTTGACTGGCTGGGGAGCTGGGAGCGGTTCTTTATCGTCACGGCACTGATGGTGCTGCCATCACTGCTGATGCTCTGGACCCTGCGACATCGGTTTGATGCAATAGCCGTTGATGCCGATAACAAATGATATCAATTATCATTTACAATAAATTCTACGACAGATAGAGTAACTGCTGAACCGAATGACAGCAGGAGTCTGACATGACATTTCAAATTAACGCTTGGCTGGAGCATCCCCAACCCAGCCTCAGTATCAGCGATAAACTCAGCGGCGCAACTTTGATGGAGTGGAAAGGCCCACAGCTGCACCGGCTGTTCACTAAAGGAGGGCTGGTAGCAGAGGACTTCAGCCACTGTGGAGAGCAGGAACAGCAGGCGCTGGCACGCGAACTGTTTCTGCTCTGTTGCCAAGACTAGACTCAGTAAGCCGAGTACACACTCGGCTTTGCCCAATCAGTCACGGAAGTTGTTGAACTGCAGCGGCAATTCGACATCAGACTCACGCAGCAGCGCGATCGCCTCCTGCAGGTCATCGCGCTTTTTGCCGGTCACGCGCACCTTGTCACCCTGAATCTGGGTCTGCACTTTCAGTTTGGCATCCTTGATCACCTTGCTGATCTTCTTGCACAGCGGCTGGTCGAGTCCCTGACGCAGGACCACCTCCTGCTTCGCCTTCACACCGCCCAGATCCGGATCCTTGATCTCCATACACTTGATATCGATCTTGCGCCCGGTCAGCTTGGCCTTCAGCATTTCCAGCATCTGCTGCAGTTGAAAGTCCACTTCCGCTTCCAGTGTCACCACCTCTCCGCTGAGTTCATATGCCGCCTTGACACCCTTAAAGTCATACCGGCTCTGTAGCTCACGGTTGGCCTGATCGACAGCATTGGTTACTTCATGCATATCCAGCTCAGACACTACATCGAATGAAGGCATTTCAACTCTCCTGTTAATATCGGTTTCATCCCCGCCCGAAACGGGGCTAAGATCATGCTTTTTGGACCTGCGGAGTACCCATGCACTGGTACATTCTTGGCGCTGGCGCGATTGGACGCCTCTGGGCCTGCCTCTTCGAACACGGCTCTGTACCAACGACCCTTATGCTGCGCGACAAGGCTGCACTGAAAAGCTGGCAGCATGGCAACAGCATAGAGCTGCATGAGTCAGGTCAGGTACAGCGCTGCTCACCCAAAGCGGAAACCATCAACAACCCCAACCCGATCCGGCACCTGCTGGTCACAACCAAGGCCTATGATACCCTGACTGCGCTGCGTGCCATACAGCATCGGCTGCAACCCGACTGTCAAATTGTGCTATTGCAGAACGGTATGGGACAGCAACAGGCCGTGCTTGATCTGCTACCCGACTGCCAGCTCTGGGCAGCCACCACTACAGCAGGCGCCTGGCGCGAGCCACCCAACAGGCTGCACTCCATCAGCCGAGGCGAAACCCTGATCGGCCCACTGACCCCAGCTTCATCTGTTCTACCTGATGGTTGGGACCGGTTGCCTCTGACACTGACAGGCTGCAACGAAATTCTGCCGGTACTGTGGCGCAAGCTGGCAATCAATTGTGCCATTAATCCGCTGAGCGCCCTGGAAAACTGCCGTAACGGCGAACTGCTGCATAATCAGCATCGCCTGCAACTGCTGCGACAGGTTTGCACCGAAGTCGAGCAGGTAGCCGCAGCAGCCGGTATCACACTGTTTACTGAACCGCTGCATCAACAGGCAGAAGCCGTGGCACATGCGACAGGCGACAACCTGTCTTCTATGCTGCAGGATATACGCCATAAGCGACAGACGGAAATCGAACAGATTACCGGTTACCTCTGCCATCGAGCATCTGAATATGGCATTGCCACCCCACTTAATACGGCCCTGCTTCATCAGATCAGAACATTGACAATGGAAAGAGAACATCGGAATGACTGAACCGCACACACCGGATTACCCCTACAAAAAAAAGCTCAAGCGCGACATCTACGAAGCGGAAAAGCGCGAGCTGCAAATTGAGTTGCTCAAGGTACAGCGCTGGGTACGAGAAACGGGGCAGAAGATTCTGATCATATTCGAGGGGCGCGATGCCGCAGGCAAGGGAGGTACCATCAAACGCTTCATGGAGCACCTCAATCCGCGTGGCGCCCATGTCATTGCACTTGAGAAGCCAACCGAGCGTGAGAGGTCGGAATGGTATTTCCAGCGCTATATAAAACACCTTCCCGCTGCTGGTGAGATCATCCTGCTCGACCGTTCATGGTACAACCGCGCAGGCGTCGAGCGTGTAATGGATTTCTGCACCCCGTCGGAATACCTGGAATTCATGCGCGAAGCACCGGAGCTGGAACGCATGTTCGTGCGCAGTGGCATTCGACTGTTCAAGCTGTGGTTTGAAGTCAGCCGCGAGGAACAGTTCAATCGTTTCCAGTCACGCCGTACCGACCCGCTCAAGCACTGGAAACTTTCTCCGGTTGATCTGGCATCACTGGACAAGTGGGATGCCTATACCGAAGCCAAGGAATCGATGTTCTTTCATACCGACACGGCAGACGCCCCCTGGACCATTATCCGCTCTGATGACAAGAAACGGGCACGCCTGAACGCAATGCGCCATATTCTCAGTCATTTGCCTTATCCGGATCCGAATCCGGACATTCAGATCGAACCCGACCCTCTGATCGTACAAGCGGCACACATCAGCCTGCAGCAGCGAAGCCCATCAACGGAGCAGAACTAAGGAACCCACATGAGTAATCGTCTCACTCGAATCTATACTCGCAGCGGCGACAGCGGTACTACCGCTTTGGCCAACGGCCAACGCATCCCAAAATATCACCCGCGCATCGAGGCACTTGGTGATGTGGATGAACTCAACAGCCTGCTGGGGCTGCTGCTGGCTGAGATTGACATGCCGGACAGCCTGTCACCGCTGTTGCAGCGCATTCAGAATGACCTGTTTGATATCGGCGGCGAGCTGGCCGTAGCGGACCCGGATTACACTGTAATCACACAGGAAGTGGTTCTATGGCTTGAGCAGCAACTGGATAGCCTCAACACCGAATTGCCGCCACTGGAGGAGTTTATTCTGCCCGGCGGCAACCGTGCAGCCGCTCAGGCTCACCTCTGTCGCTGTGTGTGTCGGCGCGCCGAACGCCGAGTTGTTGAACTGGCCGGTACCGACAGTGTCAACCCGCAAAGTGCAGCTTACCTCAACCGACTCTCAGACCTGCTGTTCGTGTGTGCCCGTACACTGAGCCGCCTCAATAGTGGTACTGAAGTACTTTGGCAGCCACGCCGGCCAAAGTAGGCGCAGGTATTAACGCCTATGACGCAGGACCTCCAACCCAAGGCGGGCCTGCACCAAAAACTGGTTGAATACCCGAAATTCCTGATCCTCGACAATACTCCCCGGTGTGATTTTATCGGCATAGATTAAGCCGATCACCCTGTCATTAACGGCCAGAGGCGCCATGATGAAACCACGTGGATCCACCTGTTGCATGAACTCGGCTGGCAGTCGGTCACGCCAGCCCGGCTCATCGGTATCAGGCACCAGCAAGGTCATACGCTTATCCATCAGACGAAAGAACAGCGTAGCCCACTCATCATCGCGCCTTAGCTGAAAAAAATGACGCAGCGGTCGTCCATCGAGTCCCGACACCAGTTTTGCCCTGAGTTCCTTGCCTTCAGAACCGAGCATACAGAACGCCGAACGCTCCAAAGCACAGCTTTTTACAATCGCATCGACAGCCACTTCCAGCAGACTGGTGGCACCGGCCTGCTCACTGATGAGTTCGTTCAGCCGCTGCAGATAGATAAGCTGTTGTTCCATCCAGTGAGCTTTTTCATCCAACTGAGCCGATTCAAGCGGGGCCGGCACAACGTCAGGGTCGCGTCGACGGGCCTCTCGGGAGTGGACATAATAGGCCAACTTGCGGGTAGCTTCGTCCAGTGGCGCATCTTCAGACGCCTCGACACGAGGGCTGATGGTACTGTTCCTGAGACCGTACTCATCAGCCAAATCACACACCTGACGAAACGCTTCGCTGACATGCTGATCCAGGCTGTCCACCGGTTGCCGAGTAGCTGATGCCAAATCCAACATCAGCTCGGTGTAGTCCAGGTCACCGGAAGTATCACGTCGATAGATCAACTCCAACAGATCATGACAGCCGGCGGCCAAGCGATGATTCAGCTTGTCCTTCCCGTGCAGTTGATCGGCTGACAGCGGGTCCATCGCCTGTACTACGGTTTTTGGAAAGCCCCAGCTTTGCGCCAAATCCTGGCCTATGTCACTGAAGTGCCCACCCAGCGCCTGTAGCTGGATACGTGGCCACCCCTCTCGCTTGAGGGCACGCTGGCGCAGCATGTCGCGATAGGTATCCGGCAAGGTGAAGGCAACGATAATCTCCCCCAGTCCGTAGAGCAAACCACAGATATAGGTTTCCTCTATATCAACAGCCCCGGCCGCAGCGGCCATTTCCCGGGCGATGGACGCATTGAGAAAGGCACTGATCAGCAGCTGCTCGATCCCTGTATCCGGTTGCTCATCCCGAAAGCTTTCGATCAGCTTGAGGGTCATGCAGAGATTGTGAATCCGCTCAAAGCCAATCAGTACAACCGCTCTGGAGACGGCGCTTATTTTGCCCTGGCCTCGATTGTAGGTGTGGGTATTGGCTATCTTGAGCAGTTTGGCTGACAGGTTGGCATCTTTCATCACTGCCATGGCCAGTGCCATGGCATCACTTTGTCGGGAGCTGCTGACCTGACGAATACGATTCACCGTAGCACTGAATACAGGCAGGTCACCCAGACGATCCAGGCGGGCATAAATAGCGTTAAGTGTTTCCTGGTATTTCAATCTAGGCTGTCCTCACCGCAATATACTGTCGCAATTGGACGGCATTATATCAGAGTTACCCGCCGATCACGCCTTGATCCAGCGGGTACAGAAGAGTCTCTTCTAAGCTGCACAACGGATACTCGCTGTGACTGACATCAAGCCAAGACGCACTTGCACAGTATAGCTGAGGGCTACTCGACCAACCGCCTATGGACACGACTCTTGCGACAAGAATAATGGTTGATGCATGGGTTTCGGGATCGCTTTACTTTAATATGAAGGCGTTAACAGATTTTGTGAATGAGGACTGAGGCGTGGAACAAAGCAACATATGGATTATCACACTGATTGCCCTGGCGATCGGCGCCCTCATCGGTTATCTGCTGGGTCGTGCCGGTGGCTCTTCGAATCGCGAGCAAGAGCTTGTGGATGAATTGGACAGCGCCCGCAGCGAGCTTGAGCAGTACAGGACCAAAGTTGGTCACCATTTCGAGGAAACGGCCGAGCTGGTTAATGGTCTGAGCGAACAGTACCGCAAGGTGCACCAGCACCTCGCCAACAGCGCAGAGTCGCTTTGCCCAGGGCTACCGGCCTCAATGGCACTGCAGCATGAGGCACCGCCCAAACTGGGCCAGGACATTCCAACCGTGACAGATGCGCTTGATAACAGCGAACAGGAAGAGCTCCCGGAGCCACCGCGTGATTACGCTCCGAAGAAGTCCGACGAAGCGGGCACCCTGTCTGAAAGTTACGGCTTGAGCCGTAAAGAGCAGGCAGAAGCGGAAGAGCACACGAAAGCGCCTGCCGCCCATGATCCGACTGCTTACGGTGATGATGCACCGGAGGATGATACCCATAAGCGTTCTTCAGAGCAGAAGCCAAAAAACTGACCCTTCCGCCCGCTTTATTAGGGTACTTCAGGGCTTACACCGGGTTGTCGATATCGACAAACCGGTGTTCCAGCCCGAACTGCTCAGCCAGATGTTCCCCAAGGGCCTGCACACCATAACGTTCGGTTGCATGATGGCCCGCACCGATGTAGTGAATTCCCGCTTCGCGCGCAATGTGCACCACCGGCTCTGAAATCTCGCCGCTGATGTAGGCATCCACACCCTGTGCCAGCGCATGCTCAATCATCCGCTCTGCAGCCCCGGTACACCAGGCGACCGTTCGAATATCATGACTCCCGCCACTTATAACCTGCGGACTGCGACCCAATACATGGCTGATGCGCTGCTCCAGTCCCTGCAGTGACAAACCTTGCTCAAGTCGTCCCATATTACCAATCGCCGGCACGGCCCCGGGCTCAAGTGGCCCTTCCACCTTGAACCCCAGCAGCTCAGCGAGCCTGGCGTTGTTGCCCAACGTCGGATGCGCATCCAGCGGCAAATGATAAGCCATCAAATTGATATCATGCTGCAGCAAGGTTTTCAGCCGCCGCTGCTTGATCCCCGTCACCACCTGTGACTCGCCTTTCCAGAAGTAGCCATGGTGTACCAGTACCAGATCAGCCTGCCACTCAACAGCGACATCCAGCAGCGCCTGACTGGCCGTCACCCCTGTGAGAATACGGCTAATCCGGGAACGCCCTTCCACCTGCAGGCCGTTGGGACAATAATCACGGAAACTGCCGACCTGAAGCAGCTGGTCACAATATTTCACCAGCTCATTGATATTCATCGACATCAATTCCTCCATCAATTTTCAAAACAGCTCGCGCAGCCGTATAATCAGTCCAGTCTGAAATGATGTACAGGTGCAATCAAGCAAGATGCGCAGAGTATCCTATCTCATCTGGCCAGTAGTAACCGGTATTCTTGCCGCTCTGCTGATACTGCAATTTTATCCACAGCTGATCTCACCGCCTGTTACCACTGTCGAGATCCGCGAGGCCGCCTCCTCTGAACTGACACTCCCAGCACGAGAAGGCGTGGTGTCCTATGCTGACGCGGTCGACAAAGCAGCTCCTGCCGTGGTGAACATCTATACACGCACACTGGTTCGCCAGCCAGTCAACCCTCTTTTGAATGATCCTTTCTTCCGCAATTTTTTCAATGCCGAGCAACTGCCACAACGCGACCGAATAGAGTCCAGCCTTGGCTCTGGCGTTATTCTTAACGAACAAGGATATGTCGTCACCAATAATCACGTTATCAGCGGGGCTGACAGTATCGTGGTGGCACTGCGTGATGGCCGAGAGGCACAGGCCAGCGTTATCGGCCTTGACCCGGAAACGGATCTCGCCGTCCTCAAGATAGAGCTTACAGACCTGCCCAGCATCACACTGGCGGCCAATGACGAGCTACGCATCGGGGATGTCGCACTGGCGATAGGCAACCCCTTCGGCGTTGGCCAGACCGTCACCATGGGGATCATCAGTGCCACCGGTCGTAACCGCCTTGGCTTGAGCACCTATGAAGACTTCATCCAGACCGACGCCGCGATCAACCCCGGAAATTCTGGCGGGGCGCTGGTGGATGCACACGGCAACCTGGTTGGCATCAATACCGCCATTTTTTCCAAATCCGGAGGCTCGCAGGGAATCGGTTTTGCCATCCCCTCATCGCTGGCAAGACAGGTGATGCAGGATTTGATCAGCCATGGCCGCGTAATCCGTGGCTGGCTCGGCGTAGAGATTCAGGAACTGACCCCTCGGCTCGCCGAGTCATTCGGTGTTGGTGAGCGGCCTGGCCTGATTGTGGCGGGAATCTTCCGTAACGGCCCAGCCCACCAAGCAGGACTCCAGCCCGGCGATATTCTGCTGCAGGTTGAAGGTGAACCAGTCACCACCAGTCGCGCTACCATGAATCGTATCGCTCGCTTCAAGCCTGGGCAGAAAATTGCACTGGGTGTCCTTAGGGATGGTCATGAGATGATGGTTACAGCCAGCATCGGTGAGCGCCCACCCAGCCGTAATTGACACATCCGCCACTGAAACAGATAAAGGCTCCCTCAGGAGCCTTTATTGTGCACGCTGCATGCTGTTTTCGGATCAGTTCTTGATCCTGTACTCTGCCGAGCGCGCATGAGCGGTCAGGCTCTCGCCACGGGCCAGCACCGACGCCACCTTACCCATCTCCGATGCCCCATCGGCTGAGAACATGATCAGCGATGAGCGTTTCTGGAAGTCATAGACCCCCAGAGGAGATGAGAACCGCGCCGTACCGGAGGTCGGTAGTACGTGATTGGGACCGGCACAGTAGTCGCCCAATGCCTCCGCTGTGTAGCGTCCCATGAAGATGGCCCCGGCATGACGAATCTGAGGCAGCAGTGCAACCGGGTCTTCCACAGACAGCTCCAGGTGTTCCGGCGCAATACGATTGCTCAGCTCTGCCGCCTGATCCATATCGGCAACCTTGATCAGCGCAGCACGGTTCTGCAGCGAAATTTCAATGATTTCACGTCGCTCCATAGTTGGCAGCAGCTTGTTGATACTGGCCTCAACCTGATCCAGGTAGTTTGCATCCGGGCAGATCAGAATCGACTGGGCATCCTCGTCATGTTCAGCCTGCGAAAACAGGTCCATCGCAACCCAGTCCGGGTCTGTCTTGCCGTCGCATACCACCAGGATTTCGGAGGGGCCGGCAATCATGTCGATACCCACAGCACCAAAAACGGCACGCTTGGCTGTCGCGACAAAAATGTTGCCCGGGCCCACGATTTTGTCTACCCGCGGCACCGTTTCAGTGCCGTAGGCCAGTGCAGCAACCGCTTGAGCACCACCAAGGGTAAACACACGATCGACACCTGCCAGCGCTGCCGCTGCCAGTACCAGCTCGTTGAGCACGCCTTCAGGGGTGGGTACAACCATAATGATTTCACGCACACCTGCCACATGGGCCGGCAGTGCATTCATCAGAACCGAAGAGGGGTAAGCCGCCTTGCCACCGGGAACATAGATGCCAACACGGTCCATAGGCGTAATTTGCTGACCCAGCATGGTGCCATCGGCTTCCGTGTACTGCCAGGACTCACCTTTCTGCCGTTCATGGTAGCCACGTACACGCTCGGCTGCCTTTTCCAGTGCAGCGCGCTGTTCAGCCGGCAGGCCATCCAGTGCCTGCTGCAAACGCGCCTGCCCCAGTTCAAGATCCTGCATCGAACGGGCATTGGTGCGGTCAAAGCGGTTGGTGTACTCGACCAGTGCAGCATCGCCTTCGGTACGTACACGGCCAATCACTTCATTGACGATCGTGTTGACCTTGTCATCTGACACACTTTCCCACGCCAGCAAGCGGCTCAACTGCTGATCAAAATCGGACTGCGCCGCATCCAGACGTTGAACGGAGATACTCATGCTGCTCCCTCCCGACGTGCATCGATCGCCTGCTGCAACTGATCCAGAATCGGCTGAATCAGTGCGTGCTTCATTTTCATTGACGGCTGGCCAACCACCAGGCGAGAGCTGATATCCGCAATGTGCTGCATCGGTTCCAGGCCGTTGGCGCGCAGGGTGTTGCCGGTATCCACGATATCCACGATTCGGTCGGCTAGCCCCATAATCGGCGCCAGTTCCATCGCACCGTAGAGCTTGATGATGTCGACCTGCTGCCCCTGACGGGCAAAGTACTCTCGGGTCAGGTTGACGAACTTTGTCGCCACCTTCATACGCCCCTCAACCGCGGCCGCATTCTTCATCCCGGCTACCATCAGCTGACATTTGGCAATTTCGAGGTCCAGTGGCTCATACAGTCCCTCACCACCATGCTCCATCAGCACATCCTTGCCTGCCACCCCCATATCGGCACCGCCGTATTCAACATAGGTGGGCACATCGGTCGCCCGAATGACCACCAGCTTGATATGCGAATGATTGGTATCGAAAATCAGCTTGCGACTGCTGAATATGTCCTCAGCCGGTACGATATCGGCCGCTGCCAGCAGCGGCAGGGTCTCTTTCAGGATGCGCCCCTTTGACAGGGCGATGGTCAGCTGTTGTTTCATTGGCCTCTTCGCTCACTCAGCCCGGGACGCGGCGAATACGCGCGCCCAGCAGCTGCAATTTCTCTTCGATACATTCATAACCGCGGTCAATGTGATAGATGCGGTCAATTTCGGTTTCGCCTTCCGCCACCAGGGCTGCAATCACAAGGCTGGCCGATGCGCGCAGATCGGTCGCCATGACAGGTGCACCTTGCAGCTTTTTGACACCTTCAATAATGGCTGTATTACCTTCTATGGAGATGTCCGCGCCCATGCGGATCATCTCCTGCATGTGCATGAAGCGGTTTTCAAATACGGTCTCGCGGATCTTGCCCACACCGATCGCAACCGCATCCAGTGCTGCAAACTGTGCCTGCATATCGGTCGGGAATGCAGGATAGGGAGCGGTTGTAACACTGACCGCTTTCGGCCGCTGTCCATGCATGTCCAGGCTGATCCAGTCTGCACCGGTTTCAATCTCGGCACCGGCCTCTCTCAGTTTTTGCAACACGGCATCGAGTGTATCCGGCCGCGTATTCTTGCACTTGACCCTGCCCCCGGTCGCGGCCGCAGCCACCAGGAAGGTGCCGGTTTCAATTCGGTCCGGCAATACCGAGTAACGACAACCCTTGAGTGATTCCACACCATGTACGGTAATAGTGTCGGTACCGGCACCGCGCACATCCGCCCCCATCGCATTGAGGCAGTTGGCAAGATCGACCACCTCAGGCTCACGAGCAGCATTTTCGATGATGGTTTCACCTTCTGCCAGTGCTGCTGCCATCAGGATATTTTCTGTCCCGGTTACGGTTACCACATCAAAAAACACACGCGCGCCCTTTAGACGACCGTTGCTGCTGGCACGGATGTATCCGTTTTCAACGACGATATCGGCCCCCATGGCCTCAAGGCCGCGGATATGCAGATCAACCGGGCGGCTGCCGATGGCACAGCCCCCTGGCAGGGATACTTCTGCTCGACCGAAGTGTGCCAGCAAAGGCCCAAGTACCAGAATCGAGGCGCGCATGGTTTTTACCAGCTCGTAGGGCGCACACAGGTCGGTAATGGTACTCGCGTTGAGCTCAACGCTCAGCTTTTCATCAACAGTCAGATCCACTCCCATGCGGCGCAAAAGCTCCAGCATAGTGGTAATATCATGCAGATGGGGCAAATTGCATATAGTGACCGGCTCGTCCGCCAGCAAGGTCGCGGCCAGGATCGGCAGTGCCGAGTTTTTGGCGCCGGAGATACGGACCTCTCCATTGAGGCAGGCACCGCCTTCGATAATCAGTTTGTCCATCGGTATTCCTGCTGGAAACTCAGTTCAGTGCGGCCCATTGTTCCGGGGTATAGGTCTTGATGGTTACGGCATGAATGGCGCCGCTGGCGATCTGTTCGGTGAGGCAGCCGTATACCAATTGCTGCTTCTTGACCGGTGTAAGGCCAGCAAATACATCACCGACTACGGTCACCTGAAAATCACAGCCTTCCCCAGCCGTGTAAGCGGTGCAACCGTCAAGCTGCTGTTCCAGAATCTGTTTTACTTCATCGGCCTGCATTCGCTACTCCCGTGCTGCAACGTGGTCTGTACTCTTAAAACTGGCGCTGATGATAACGAAAAGGGGGACAAAAGGCGATTGACCCTCAGCGCCGCACACCCTCAAGCCCGACCAACTCGGCAATCGAACAAAGATCTTGCGGCGGACTTTCCAATATCAGATTGACCCCTCTGCGTTTCGCTTCACGCTGACACACCAGCCAAAGAGACAGCGCCGAGCTGTCGACGCGCCCCACGGCCTCCAGATTCAGTCGACGTTCCCCCTCGCGGGCAAAGAGTTCCTGCAGCAACGGCTCGCGCAGCGCCGGAACGGTCTGGAACGTCAAGTCACCGGAGACCCGGATAACGCCGTCGTTGCTGGTATCAAGCTTCGCTACTGTCAGTTTCATCCTGCCCGCCCGGCTGCTCCTTCAGGTTGACATCCTGCATCTGGTCAGCCCATGCCTCGATTGTGGCTGACATGGACCGGTTACGCTCATACAGATCAGCAAACTGATTACGGAAGGTGATACGCAGATTGATACCATCCACCATCACGTTCACCAGCGTCCAACGATCCTGCTGACGCAACATGTAGTAGACCAGTGTGTAGGTCTGACCATTAGCGGCCTGCATATTGACGCTCACGACCTGTTTGTCAGGCTCTGGGCTTTCCGAGCCCGGAACCTGCATGTCGTAGTTACGCAACTCAAAGCCGGAAATCGATTTGGCATAGGTGCGCAGCAGGGTTGTCTTGAACACATCCGCAAAGCGATCACGCTCCTCATCAGATGCACGACGGAAATACTTGCCCATGACTTGACGCGCGATGTAGGGGAAATCAACCACCGGCGCAATGATGGTTTCGATTTCGCCCATCATCTTTTCGATGTTCTCTTCTCCGGTCAGGGCATCATTGTCCATCAACGCCAGCATGTCTCGGGTAGCGCTGTCGATTACAGCACTGGCCTCATTCCAGCTGCCCTCTGCCACCGCCGGCTGAATCACCAGCACCAGCAATGCGACCAGGGCATTCCTGCAGACTTTAACCATCATCATTCACCCACCTTGTTGAACAGGAACTTGCCGATCAGCTCTTCAAGCACTAAAGCCGATTGTGTATCTTCAATGTAATCACCGTCGCCAAGCACTTCCACATCCGCGCCCGGCACAACACCGATATATTGTTCACCCAGAAGTCCAGCTGTCAGAATACTGGCCGAACTGTCAGTAGTGAGGTAATCAACTTCGTTGAAAATCTCCATCTCGACTTCAGCCATCAACATGCGTGTATCAATACGGATCGCGGTCACCTTGCCGATCTGAACACCAGACATCGATACTTTGGCCCTTGGGGTCAGGCCACCTATGTTTTCAAAACGAGCATATACCTTGTACCCCTTACCTTGTTCAGACAGGTTCAGACCACTGACGTTCAACGCCAGCACAAGCAGGGCGGCGATACCCGCCAGCATGAACGCTCCCACACCGATTTCTACGGTTCTCATGCGCATTTCAGAGTTCTCCAAACATCAAAGCTGTCAGTACAAAATCGAGCCCCAGCACCGCCAGCGACGAGTACACAACCGTACGGGTCGTTGCCTGACTGATTCCTTCCGAGGTAGGGATACAGTCGTATCCCTGGAATACCGCTATCCAGGTCACCACCAGACCAAAACAAACGGCCTTGATAATGCCGTTGACAACATCATCATAAAAACTGACCGACTGCTGCATGTTGGCCCAGAAAGAGCCTTCATAAATCCCCAACCAATCCACTGCGACCAGAGAGCCACCCCAGATGCCCACAACGGCAAAGATCATGGCCAACAATGGCATGCAGATGAACCCAGCCCACAGGCGTGGTGCGACAATACTGCGCAACGGGTCGACCCCGATCATTTCAAGACTGGCAAGCTGTTCAGTGGCCTTCATCAGACCGATTTCCGCTGTCAGTGCCGAACCTGCCCGACCGGCAAACAGCAGAGCGGCCACTACCGGTGCCAGTTCGCGTACCAGGCTCAGCGCAACCATCTGACCAACCGCCTGTTCTGATCCGTAATCGACCAGGATGGTATAGCCCTGCAACCCCAGCACCATGCCGATAAAGCCGCCGGATACTACGATAATCACCAGTGACAGCACCCCGACAAACCAGATCTGCTTGAGCACCAGTGGCAACATCATCAACGGCTGCGGCCTGGCCACCAGGGACTGGAACAGAATTTGGCTCGCCCGCCCAAGCGCCGCAAGTCTCGACAGGGACCGATGGCCCAGCCGCTGCAACATATTCAGCATCATTACCGTGTTTCTCCCAGCAGGTCCTGCATGTAGTCCGGCGCCTTGTAATGGAACGGCACGGGTCCATCAGGCAACCCCTGCATGAACTGGCGCACTTTGTCGGAATCTACATCGGCCAGCTCCTTCGGGGTGCCGCGGGCAATAACCTTGGCATCCGAAAGTATGTATATATAGTCCGCAATTCCGAGGGTCTCCTTGATATCGTGCGACACAATGATACTGGTATGCCCCAACGCCTGATTAAGCCTTCGAATCAGGTTTACCAACACACCCATCGCAATAGGATCCTGCCCGGTAAAGGGTTCGTCATACATCACGATATCCGGATCCAGTGAGATGGCGCGCGCCAGGGCAACACGACGCGCCATGCCACCTGACAACTCACTTGGCATCAGTTCACGCGCTCCCCGCAGCCCTACCGCCTGCAGTTTCATAAGCACAATATCTCGGATCATTTCTTCGGGAAGATCGGTATGCACTCGCAGCGGAAAAGCCACGTTTTCAAATACATCCATGTCGGTAAAAAGCGCTCCGCTCTGGAACAGCATCCCCATGCGTTCGCGCACCTCGAACAGCTCACGCCGGCCCAGAGTCGGAATATTAAGATCATCCAGCAGAATATCGCCACGATCAGGGCGCAGCTGGCCACCGATCAACTTGAGCAAAGTTGTTTTGCCGGTACCGGACGGCCCCATGATAGCCGTCACTTTGCCGCGTGGTATTTTGATATCCACGCCATCAAAAATTGGCCGATCGCCACGGGAGAAACTCAATCCGCGGATATCAATAATGGCATCGCTTTCAGGCTTCATAGCGTCAGCATGGCTCCAGCTTCCGTTCAGATTCAGGCCTCTGTGACGGGCCCGCAATCCATACACAAAGGTGGGCAATATACCACTGCGACGGTTAAACTTGAACGTCTTCCTCAGGCTTGTCAGACATGCGTTAGGCGCCCCGGCCACTCTGGGGTAGAATGCCGTTTTTGGCAGACACAACTGATCAGGTGATACCGACCATGACTCAAAGCGACTACCTCCGATCCGGCCAGCAGACCATCCGCCTGGAACTGGAGGCGGTACAGGAGTTGCTGAACCACCTTGACGAGCATTTCAGCCAAGCCTGTAATCTGATGTTCAATTGCAAGGGTCGTGTCATTGTGACAGGTATGGGCAAGTCTGGGCACATCGGCAACAAGATAGCCGCCACCCTCGCCAGTACCGGCACTCCGTCGTTTTTCGTTCACCCTGGCGAAGCCAGTCACGGTGATCTCGGCATGTTTACCGGCAACGATGTCGTGCTGGCCCTGTCCAACTCAGGCGAAACCGCTGAACTCATTACCATTCTGCCGCTGATCAAACGAATGGGAGCCCCCATGATCAGCATTACGGCGAATGCCGATTCCACCCTCGCGCACAGCGCGGATGTCAATCTGCACATCCCCGTCGATCGTGAAGCCTGTCCACTGGGGCTTGCTCCAACTTCCAGTACAACGGCACAGCTGGTATTGGGTGATGCATTGGCCATTGCGCTGCTCGAAGCCCGCGGCTTCAGCAGCGAAGACTTTGCCTTCTCACACCCAGGTGGCAGTCTTGGCCGACGGTTACTGCTGAAAGTCGACGACATCATGCACACCGGTGAGGACATTCCTCAGGTCCAGGCCAGCACCTCGGTGCGTGAAGCACTGCTGGAAGTCACACGTAAACGCTTGGGCATGACGGCCGTGACCGATCCACAGGGTAAATTGCTGGGTGTCTTTACTGACGGTGACTTGCGCCGCACACTGGATCAGGAGATCAACCTCGCCAGCACACCCATTGCTGACGTGATGACAACCGAATGCACACGTGTATCTCCCGGCATTCTGGCCGCCGAAGCCCTCAGCCTGATGCAGCAGCGCAAAATCAACGCATTGTTGGTAGTTGACGAGCATGATCGGCCGGTCGGCGCCCTCAACATGCATGACATGCTGAAAGCGGGAGTCATCTGATGCATCTGGACAATTTTCCCACCTCATTGCGTGAGGCACTGAGTAATATCCGTCTGGCAGTGTTCGATGTCGACGGCATTCTGACAGATGGCCGCCTCAACTTTCTGGCTGATGGCCGCGAAGTCAAAAGCTTTCACACCCTCGACGGCCTCGGTATCAAGCTGCTGCATCGCTGTGGCATCGAAACGGCCATCATCACGGGGCGCCGTTCGCCCCAGGTGGAGCAGCGAGCTGAAGCGTTGGGCATCACCTATCTGCGCCAGGGGCGAGAAGACAAACTGGTCGCACTGGATGAACTGTGGCAAACCAGTCGACACAGCGCCGCCGATACCGCCTATATCGGAGACGACCTGCCCGACCTTGCCGCCATTCGCGCCTGCGCCTTTGGCGCCTGTGTACCCAACGGTCATCCACTGGTGCGCAAAGAGGCGGATTGGTGCAGCAGTGCCGCTGGAGGCAAGGGGGCCGCAAGGGAGTTTTGCGAGTTGATTCTGGCCGCACAGGGCAAACTCAGCGCCATCTACGACGAGTACCGCTGAATGCTGCAAAGTCGACTGAGACTCTCCATCGCCTTGATCCTGCTGCTGGTGCCCCTGCTCTGGTGGGGGTTTGCCTCTACCCGGCTGAACGACGAGCCTTTACTGGACAATGGTGCCGCTCGGATCGACTTTTTCGTCCGCGAGGCCCGGATCACGCGCTGGAACCAGAGCGGCGAAATGGCACAGGAACTGAGCTCTCCTCTGATGCGCCACTACCCTGAACCAGGTGAGATGCTGCTGGACAACCCAACCACCCTGATACCCCGCGAGCAGAGTGGTGAGTTCCGTATTTTGGCACAGGAAGGCCGCATGCCCGACTCACAGGAACGCATAGTACTTGCAGGTGATGTACAGCTTCATGATAATCCGCCTTCAGGCAGTGCCAGCGAGATGCTGACCGAGCGACTGACACTCTACCCTCCACGCGACTATGCCCACACAGACCTGCCAGTCAGGGTAATACGCGGCCTGGACCATATGGAAAGCCAAGGCATGGAGGTCTTTTTTGACGAACAGCGGGTTGAACTGCTGTCCGAGGTAAAAGGTACATACCATGCGAATTAACCGCCCTGTGTTGCTGACCACCCTGCTGCTGAGCCTGTCCGCCAGCGTGCAGGCACTGCCCGAGGATCGCAATCAGCCAATCAACGTCTCGGCTGATCGCGCCAGCATGAACGAGCGTACCGGTATCACCGTATACACAGGCGATGTGGAAATAATTCAGGGCAGCATGGAAATTCGTGGTGAGCGCGTTGAACTGCACCGTGCAGCTGACGGCAGCATTGACCGCATTATCTCCACCGGCAAGCCGGCCAGATTTCAGCAGCAGCCATCTGCCGATCAGCCCCTGACCAAGGCCTACGGTGAAAGGATGGAGTACCGGGTCAAGCAACAAGAGGTTACCATCACCGAAAATGCACGCGTCGATCAGTCCAAGGATACCTTCACCGGAGAGCGGATCGTTTACAATATGGCGCGTGCGGTGGTGAACGCTTTCGGCAGCGACCGCGAGGGCGGCGAACGGGTCAAAATGGTGATTCAGCCCAAGCCGACGGGGACCAACTGATGGCGACACTGGAAGCCTTACACCTTGCCAAAAGCTACAAGGGGCGCCAGGTGGTACAGGATGTATCCCTTCAGATGGAAACGGGCCAGATCGTTGGTCTGCTGGGACCCAACGGTGCCGGCAAGACCACCTGCTTTTATATGATCGTGGGGCTTATCCACGCCGACCGGGGACAAATCCGACTGCACCAGGACGACGTTACCCGCCTGCCCATGCATGAGCGCGCTCGCCGTGGTATCGGCTATCTGCCTCAGGAAGCTTCGGTGTTTCGGAAGCTGAGCGTACATGACAACCTGATGGCCATTCTGGAAACTCGCAAGGAGCTGAATACCTCGGATCGTAAGGCATTACTGGAGCAGCTGCTGGAAGAGTTTCACATTACTCACCTGCGCAATAGCCTGGGTATGGCCCTGTCTGGCGGAGAGCGTCGACGTGTTGAAATCGCACGGGCCTTGGCAACCGAGCCTGACTTTATCCTGCTGGACGAACCCTTTGCCGGCGTTGATCCAATCTCGGTCAGCGATATCAAACAAACCATTCGCCACCTGCAGTCTCGCGGCATTGGCATTCTGATCACCGATCATAACGTGCGCGAGACACTCGACATCTGCGAACGAGCATATATCGTAAGTGAAGGGGGAATACTCGCACAGGGCACACCGGCCGAGATCCTGGCTAACGAACAGGTTCGCCGTGCCTATCTGGGCGAGCAGTTTTCCCTTTGATCCTGAGTCGTCAATCATGTACATCCACTCCGTCCACCTGGCAGCTCTGATATGAAGCAATCGTTACAACTCAAGATCGGCCAGCATCTGACGATGACACCCCAGTTGCAACAAGCAATACGTCTGCTGCAACTGTCAACGCTGGACCTGCAGCAGGAGATCCAGGAAGCCCTGGAGAGTAACCCACTGCTGGAAGTCGAGGAGGAACTGGACAGCGCCGAAGAAGCCCAGACTGAAGCCCGTGATGATCGTCACGACGCCTCTGCCGACAGCCTCTCTAACGACACCGCTGACGAGGACAGCTGGGACGAAAGCGCACTGGAAGAGCGCTGGAATGATGAAATCCCTCGTGAGCTGTCCACCGACAGCAACTGGGATGATACCTTCCAGCACCAGAGTACACCCGGTCCTGCCCGTGATGATGACTGGGAACCCGGTGATAACGACTCGGCCGAAGACAGCCTTCAGGATCACCTGCTGTGGCAGCTCAACCTTACCCCCATGAGTGACCCTGACCGTATGGTCGCCATGGCCCTTATCGATGCTGTCGATCCGGATGGCTATCTACGCACGGACGTAGATGAAGTTCTGGAACACTTCACCCGGAGCGAACCCCAGCTGTTTGCAGATGCCGAGCTTGAAGAGATTGAAACGGTACTGCACCGCCTGCAACAGTTTGACCCGCCCGGTGTCTGCGCACGAGACCTGAGCGAATGTCTGCAGATACAGCTGCGCCAGCTGCCTGAAAACACTCCGATGCTGAAAGAGGCATTACGCCTGGTACGCGATCACCTGGGTCTGCTCGGCAACCATGACTATCGTACCTTGATGCGCCGCATGCGCCTGAAGGAAGAGGCCCTGCAACAGATCATCAGTCTGATCCAGTCGCTTAATCCAAAACCGGGCACCAGCATCAGCAGTGAACAGTCAGAGTACGTTATACCCGATGTGGTGGTGCGCAAGGTGCAGGGGCAGTGGAATGTAAGCCTGAACTCAGAGGCATCCCCCAAGCTGCGTATCAATACCGACTATGCTGATCTTATAAGACGGGCCGACAACAGCGCTGACAACACCTATCTGAAAAACCATCTACAGGAAGCGCGCTGGTTTCTGAAGAGCCTGCTGAGTCGCAACGAAACCCTGCTCAAGGTCGCCACCGAGATCGTGGCCCGCCAGATCGATTTTTTCGAGGAAGGTGAAGAGGGTATGAAGCCGATGGTTCTGCATGACATCGCTGAAGCCGTAGAGATGCACGAATCAACCATTTCCCGTGTCACTACCCAGAAATACATGCATACACCCCGAGGCATCTTCGAGCTGAAGTATTTTTTCTCCAGCCATGTGAGCACGTCAGACGGAGGTGCTGCCTCCTCTACCGCCATTCGTGCCTTGATCAAGAAGCTGATCAGCGCGGAGAATACCGCAAAACCTCTCAGTGATAACAAGATAGCCGACCTGCTGAAAGAGCAAGGATTTAACGTAGCCAGACGCACAGTGGCAAAATATCGTGAAGCGATGAACATTCCGCCTTCTAATGAGCGCAAGCGTCTGGTTTAATGAAACTACAGGCACGCCGGAAGAACGTGCTTTATGACGAGGAGAAAACCTATGCAGATCAACATCACTGGCCATCACGTCGAACTGACTGACGCCCTGAACGAATATGTACGTACCAAGTTCGACCGACTGGAACGCCACTTCGATAACATCACCAATGTACAGGTCACCCTCAGTGTCGAGAAGCTGCGCCAGAAGGCCGAAGCCGATATCCACCTGGCCGGCGGTGAAGTATTCGCAGCGCATGAGCATGACGACATGTATGCTGCAATTGATGGCATGGTGGACAAGCTTGACCGCCAGATCATCAAGCACAAAGAAAAACTCAAATCCCACAAATAACCGGTAGCAGCACGTCACGACATGCAACTATCAGAACTGCTGACCTCATCCCGTACACTCTGCCACGTCGATGTGGTCAGCAAAAAGCGAGCGCTTGAGCTCGCCAGCCAGACTATCGCCGAGCAGCTGGACGGCATGGCCGCTGAAGATATCTTCAGCGGCCTGATCAACCGAGAACGCCTTGGCAGCACCGGTATCGGTGAAGGCGTTGCCATTCCTCATTGCAGAATTCCAGGTGTTACAACAGCCATCGGATTACTGATGACGCTGTCCAGCCCGATTGACTTCGATGCCATCGACAACCGTCCAGTCGACCTGATCTGCTTCCTACTGGTTCCCGAAGACGGCGCTGAAGAGCACCTGCAGACACTGGCAGGGTTGGCAGAGCTGTTCAACGACTCCAGCACCCGTGAATCACTGCGCAGCTGCGAAGATTCCTCAAGCCTGCTGGATCGCGTTCAAACTCTCTGCAGAGGCGCCTGACATGCGACTGGTCGTCATCAGCGGCCGCTCCGGCTCAGGCAAAAGCACCGCCCTGCAGGCACTGGAAGATGTCGGTTTCTACTGCATCGACAACCTGCCGGCCCTGCTTCTGCCCGAGCTGATCCGACTGATGCTGGCTGAGGAAAACCCTAATCGAGAAATTGCCGTCAGCATTGATGCTCGCAACCTTCTGAGCAACCTGAAACAGTTCCCCAGTGTGATGCGCACTCTGCGTGAACAGTCCAAGCTGAGCACCGAAACCCTGTTTCTTGATGCTGGTGAAGCTACTCTGCTGCGACGCTATAACGCAACCCGGCGGCGTCACCCGCTCACCGATAAACAACAGAGCCTACAGCAAGCAATTCGAACCGAACGCAGCCTGCTTGAGCCCATCGCCAATCTCGCTGATCTGCGCATCGATACTACGCGGCTATCACTTTATGAGCTGCGTGACGAAGTCAAACTGCGTGTTGCCGGGCGCAGTGAACAGGTTCTGTCACTGCAATTTGAGTCATTTGGCTTCAAGCATGGTGTACCGCTCGATGCCGATTTCACCTTCGATGTACGGGCCTTGCCCAATCCATACTGGGTCCCTGAATTGCGCCGTCATACCGGCCTCGACACCGAGGTGATCGAGTTTCTGCGCCAGTCGCCCGAGGTCACCGAGATGGTGAACGACATACAGGCCTTCGTAAGCAAGTGGCTGCCTCAGTTCCAGGCCAATAATCGCAGCTACATCACAATCGGAATTGGCTGCACCGGAGGCCAACACCGCTCGGTCTATATTGCCGAGCAACTGGCTGGTTATTTCCGCGGGCATATGGATAATGTGCAGGTGCTACACCGAGAACTGAGTCAGCCTGCCGCAGGACCACACCATGATTGAAACGCGACTGACCATTATCAACAAGCTGGGCCTGCACGCCCGCGCCGCTGCCAAGCTGGTCACGCTGGCCAATCAGTTCAATGCCAACATCCGCATCAACAAGGATGGCCGCGAAGTGGATGGCAAGAGCATCATGTCCGTGATGATGCTGGCCGCCAGCAAAGGTACTGAAATCGCGCTTGTCGCTGAAGGGGATGATGCCCCTGAGGCGCTTAATGCCATCACCGCATTGATCAACAATCGCTTTGACGAGCCCGAATAAGATCGCGCTCCCCTTTTCCCCGGACAAGCGCCCACCTCCGATCGAGATCCGCCATGAGTCAGCAGGAAACCAAATCCAACCTGGAAGCATTGAGCGCCGCGCTTGAGGTCGGTGAACTGCAGCAATTGAGGTTCATGCTCAACAAGGGGCTAAAGCCGGTTGAAGTGGCGCACCTGCTGGAAAAGACACCTCCTCGCGAGCGCCAGATTCTGTGGAACCTGCTCAACCAGGAGCTGGAAGGTGAGGTATTGCAGTACCTGGGGGACGATGCCCAGACCGAAATCCTGAGCCGCATGGAGGCTTCAGAAGTACTCGCCATTACCGAGTCGCTGGAAACGGACGACATGGCTGACATCCTGCAGCAGCTGCCCGAACGGGTCATGAAGGAGCTGCTGCAGATCATGGACCAGCAGAATCGTGAGCGGGTTGAGGAAGTACTGGCGTACCCGGAGGATACCGCCGGCGGTCTGATGAACACGGATACAGTGACTATCAGACCCGACATCAATGTGGAAACGGTACTGCGCTATTTGCGCCGCCACAAAGATATCCCGGAAATGACTGACACCCTGTTCGTTGTGAGCCGCAAGGACTCCTACATTGGTGTACTGCCACTGACCCGCTTGCTCACGGCAGATCCCGGCGTACTGGTGCGTGAAATCATGCAAACCGATGTAGAGCCGATTCCGGCCGACATGCCGGATGAAAGCGTCGCCCGCCTGTTCGAACAACTGGACCTGATCTCGGCCCCGGTAGTCAATGAAGAGGGCCGCCTGCTGGGCCGTATCACCATTGATGACGTAGTCGATGTCATCCGCGAAGATGCTGATCACTCACTGATGAGCATGGCCGGCCTTGATGACGACGAAGATACCTTTGCGCCGATCATGAAAACCACCCGCCGGCGTGCAGTCTGGCTTGGTATCAACCTGATAACCGCCTTTGCGGCATCCGCGGTCATCGGTCTTTTTGAGGCCACGATTGATAAAGTGGTCGCGCTGGCCGTACTGATGCCGATTGTTGCCTCTATGGGGGGCATCGCCGGCAGCCAGACACTGACACTGGTGATCCGCGGTCAGGCCCTGGGGCATATCGAGCGCTCCAATATCGGCTGGCTGTTCAACCGAGAGCTGGTGGTAGGGCTGTTGAACGGGATGCTTTGGGCATTGGTCGTTGCCGTAGTGGCTGTACTCTGGTTTCAGGACATGACGGTTGGTATCGTGATCGCCATGGCATTGGTAATCAACTTGATTGCCGGCGCCATGGCCGGCACCCTGCTGCCAACGATATTGAAATCAATGGGTATAGACCCTGCACTGGCCGGAGGCGTCCTGCTGACAACCATCACTGACGTGGTGGGCTTTTTCGCCTTTCTGGGACTGGCGACCCTGTTTTTTGCCTGATGGAAACTGTTATGAGCGATTTTGACCACCTGCAGCATGATGACGAAGAACAGCTGCCGCCAAGCAAGTCCCAGCTCAAGCGTGATGCAGATGAGCTGCAGAATTTGGGTCAGCGGATGACTGAACTGCGCCCGGACCAGCGAGAGAAACTGCCGATTGATGACCGCCTGCGTGCCGCACTGGATGAATACAGTCGCATAAAGGCCAATGGAGCCAAGCGACGCCACCTGCAATTCATTGGCAAACTGATGCGTACAGCGGATGCGGACGCAATTCGCGAAGTGGTTGACCGCTTCGACTCCGCTACGGCAGCCCACAACCAGCTGTTTCATGAGCTGGAGCGCTGGCGTGAACGCTTGATCAGCGAAGACAACGAAACGCTGCAAAGTTTTATCGCTGCCCACCCGGGAGCGGATATTCAACACTTGCGCCAGCTGGTACGCAATGCCAAGCGCGAACGCCAGCTGGAGAAGCCTCCCGTGAATGCGCGCAAACTGTTCAAGTATATTCGCGAGCTAAACGAAGTCTGACAGACTCAGTCACCGGAGCCAGTCAATAGCTCGAGCTCCGGATTTTCCCAGCTGCCACTGAGTCGATAGCGCAGTGTCGAGAAGTGCTCCAGCCGATCGCCAATCAATTTGTCGATCACGAATACAGCACCGGCTACCTGGGGCGCTCCAAGCAACACTGCTGCCAACGGCACATTACTGCTGATTGGCAAGGCCACCTCGACCTCCTTGTCCAGAGTACCTTCAGCCAGATTCACCTGCCCCTGAATACTCATATTGGCAGACGGACCCACCATGACCAGAGGCTCAACGGTGGCAGCAACCCCCTGCTGTAGCCGGTAATGTCCATCCAGACGGTCAAAGCTGACCCCTTTCTTCAACAGATCGCTGAAATCGAGTCGAAGTCGACGCGCCAGTGAGTTGAAGTTCAGTATCCCGAAAACCCGCAGCAGATTGGTGCTTTCAGCCGTTTCTATCAGACGCCCCTCTCGGGTCGAGAACTGCAGCTCGCCATTCAGGCGATCCAGTTTTACGTCCCAGGGTGCACCTTTCCAGTTGAGCTGCAACAATGATTCCACCTGGCTTGTTTCAAGTACACGACCATAGTGCCAGCGCTCAAGCAGCGCGCCGATATCATCCCCCACCAGCCTTAGCGTCAGCTCAGTTTGCTGCTCAGCCTGCTGGCTCCAATGTGCCTCACCTCGCAATATAAGTTGATCCAGGTAGGCCTCCAGTGAAGATATGCGGGTACCTCGCTCATCCGGACGCAGACTGAAACGCCAGTCACCCAGTACCTTTTCACCCAACCAGAGTGAATCTACCCTGACATCGGCTGCAGGCAGGCGCGTACGCCCCAACAACTGTGGATAAAAATCGTCCCTTTCCACCGCGGCTTCGGTCTCGGGTACTTCATCCTGCATCAGTGCATTCAGCTGCAACCGCTCAAGATGGATCTTCAGTGGCTCATCCGCATGCGGCAGTAACACCTTACCCTGCAGGTCAGCACCTCTGATTTCAACCGCAAGCCCGGAAGCCTCGTTTGCGCCGCGGAGTTTAATGGTTTCGGCCGTTGTACCGACGCGCGCAAGTTCCAACTCAACTTCCTGTATCTGAACCGGCGTACTCAAATTCAGTTTCAGGTTCAGAGGTGCTGCGACCTCTGCCGGCTTGAACAAGACACCGGGCAACGGCAACTCCACTCCAATCAGATTACTGCTCAGTTCAAGGCTCGGACACGTGGTATCAGCACAGAGCAGCAGTTCACCCTGCCAGTGGGTCGCACCCGTCACCATATCCAGAAGTGGCTGTTCCAGCCAGCGGTTCAGGGCCTTCAGGTCAGTCTGCCCCTGCAGACTGACGCTCACTCTATCACGCTCGGTAGTCACGCTGGCGCTGACCGGGCCTCCCCATGCCTGCGCTTGGATATCTCGGGCACTGAAGCCACGAGCATTGGTATACGTGAAGTGTCCTTCGACATTATCCAGCTCAAGCCCGAGAGCCTGTGAACCAAAACGCCCCTTGTGGAGATCCACGGCAACACGTACATCGGGTGGTTGCTCTTCAACAAGCGGAATGCTCAGTCCCAGACGGGTGTCTGCTTGCCCTTCCAGCTGCCATCGCTGCAGCTCTTGCCCCACCAGATTGGCCAGTGGAGTGGTTTTGAGTACCTTATCGATATCACTGGCCGGACCATCCAGCAGAGTCTCAATCTCCAACTGTCGACTGCCCGGTGGCAGGTAAGCCCAGCCAGAGGAGATATCGCTGTCGAGAAGTGTAGCCCGGTTGATATTGATCGCCAGCCCCTGATCCTTTACAAGTACAAACAGATCACCCTGCTCAATGGCTGGCCAGCCCGGCTGATAATCCAGCCGTGCATCCTCGATATCAAAAAATAGCTGGACCACAGGGGTCGAGCTCTTGCCAAGAGATCGAGTACCGGTTCTGAGTAACATGCCTGCTTGACGCAACCGCCCTGCCTTGACCGCACGTTCAAGCCAGCTGTACAGGCCGGTGCCTACCTCTTTTTCAGGGGTATAGAGTGGTGCCTGACTGCCGTCACTGTCTGTCATCCCGATCATCAGGATCAGGTCAGCCTGCTGTTCAGGATCAAAGGGCAGATCAATACTGAAACGCCCCGCTGCATTGGTCTGCTGATTATGCAGCTGCAGTTGTTCGCCGCTGACCCTGATGCCAGCCTCATCTCGCTGCCAGCGGATTTCACCACTGGCTTGCTCATAGCTCCAGCCCTGTGGATAAAGCTCAGGGAAGTGCATATCAAAGGTCTGGCTATTAAGCCGGATCAAGCCAGCATCGAGGTTGGCAAGCAGCTCCCCACTGACACCCTCCAGTGCCGGAGCACCGTGCCAGCCATTGACCCCAACTTCGTCAAGCTCTGCGCTCAGGGTCAGATCACTCCAGTTACCATTAACGGGCTTCTTGAGCCTCAACTGTCGCAACACACCACGGGGCTTCAACTGCTGCAGCAGCTTGACAAAATTTGGGGCAATATCCTCTGCAACACCAAGCCAGGCTTCGGTTGCTGTAAGGTCCAGCTCCGATATGAAGGCGTGCCTGAGATCAAGTTGCCGCTCTTGCCAGCCAAAATCAGCTACCAGCAGGGGCAAGGTCAACTGCGCCTGTTCATGCACCAGGGTAATCGGCTGTAACTGAAGCTGATATCCCTGATCATTCTGTAGCAACGCCGCTGTAAAGCGCCCCGCCTGAGGTTGAGATAGAGCAGGATCAGTTAACTGCAGCTGTTCAAAGCCAACTTCAGCCTGCAGACTTTGCAATTGCTGATTACGAACATCGGCCCAAAGCTCCAGATCCAGATCAAGCGCCGCCAGCTCAGGCTCAAGCTCCAGCATTTGAAACAGCTCCGGCCCCAGATCCTCAACCTGCAGATAAAAACGGTAGCGGGCCTTGAGTGGGTCCGAAGTTGCCAGATCGGTTTCAATCGCAAAATGCACGCCCGCATCGGCGCCCAGTTCCGGCATACGGAACAGGCCACTCAGGCGGTGTTCCTGAGGGGCGTTCTCCAGCTCCAGATCAGCCGGAGTAATAACAAGCGGCACCCCCTGCTCCGGTATCAGAGTAATGTGGACATCCCGAATGACTGCATAGGGCTGACGGACCAGCAAACCAACCAGCTGTTCCCAGGCGGATGGCGACACCCCCTGATCTTGCCTGCCGGGCGCAGCACCCGGACGATGCAGCCAATGCCCTTCGCGCTGGTGCCAGCGCAGATCTACACCCTCAACTTCAAAGCGTTGAAAGATCGGCATTCCCTCCAGCAAGGAAGCAAGCAGATCCAGCTCAACTTCAAGCCTGTCAATCTGCAGCCTACCGCCAGCACCGGGATCATCGGCAGAAGTGCTTGCCGAAATACCCTGAACCTCCATTACCGGATAGGCATAGCGCCAACTGCCCTGCATACTGCCAAGCTGTACCGGAAGCGCCAGTACTTCACTGAGCCAGCGCTCAGCCTGCGGACGAAAGCGATCCGCAGACTCCAGCGCCAGCCTCGCAGCCGTCAGCAGCAATGCCAACAACAGCAACAGCAGCAAAAAAAACCACCAGGCACGACTCAAATGACGACGCATCGACGCTCCGTATCAGCGCAGTACAACATCAAACTGTTCCGGGGTATACATCGGCTCAACCTGGAACCGTACCGTCTTGCCGATAAAGGCCTCCAGCTCTGCCACATGGTCAGACACCTCATCCAGCAGGTGATCCACCACCGACTGTGCTGCCAGTACCAAATAGGTCTCGGTGTCATACGCCCGATGCTGGCGCAGGATTTCACGGAAAATTTCGTAGCACACCGTCTCTGGCGTTTTCAGTGAACCCCGCCCCTGACAGTGACTGCAGGGCTCACACAGCACTTGCTCCAGGCTCTCACGCGTGCGCTTGCGGGTCATCTCAACCAGACCCAGCTCTGACACACCGGTCACCTTGCATTTGGCGTGATCCTTCTCCAACACACGCTCAAGGGTGCGCAATACCTGGCGTTGGTGGTCGGGATCTTCCATATCGATAAAGTCGATGATGATAATGCCGCCCAGGTTACGCAGGCGTAACTGACGACCGATGGCTGTGGCCGCTTCAAGATTGGTTTTGAAGATGGTTTCTTCGAGGTTGCGATGGCCCACAAATGCGCCAGTGTTCACATCTACCGTTGTCATTGCCTCGGTCTGATCAAAAATCAGATAACCACCGGACTTGAGTTCGACCTTGCGCCCCAGCGCCTTCTGCATCTCTTCTTCGACATTGAACATATCGAAAATGGGACGCTCGCCAGGGTAATACTCCAGCTTTTCCTCGATTTCGGGTACGAGTGCCTGAACGAATTCCTGTGCACGCTGAAAGGTTTCGCGTGAGTCGATTCGGATCCGTTCAACACCGGCATGTGCCATGTCTCGCAAGGCACGCATATTCAGCGGCAGATCCTCATACACGATGGCAGGCGGCTTGACCTGCTTGATTTTGTATCGAATGGATTCCCACAGGCGTCGCAGGAACTGCAGATCACTCTCCAGTTCAACCTCAGTCACACCTTCTGCCACAGTGCGCAGGATCACACCCCATTCCGGGGTAGCGGTTGCCTCTGTCTGCATCAACCCTTGCATCTGGTTGCGCAGACGCTCTCGCTCCTGCGGATCTTCTATGCGTTGCGAGATTCCGATGTGAGTACTGCCAGGCATTAAGACCAGATAGCGCGACGGAATCGAGATATGAGTGGTCAGACGCGCACCCTTGGTCCCGATTGGGTCCTTGGTCACCTGTACCAGCAACCCCTGCCCTTCACGCAGCACCTGCGAGATAGAGGTCGAATTACGCTGCTCAGCCGGCAGGCTCTGATCCACCACTTCATCTACATGAATAAACGCGGCACGCTCAAGACCGATATCGATAAATGCCGCCTGCATGCCGGGCAACACGCGGGCAACCTTGCCCATATAGATATTACCGACGATACCACGCCGCTTGGCACGCTCCACGTAGATCTCCTGGGGCATACCGTTTTCGATCACTGCCACACGCGTTTCCATTGGCGTGAAGTTAATCAGGATCTCCTCACCCATCCTCTGTGTCCTCGATCAGCTGATTCTTTATAGTTCAGTTTGGCTGCCATAACGGGATATCAAACTTCTGCAGCATTGCAGCCGTCTCCATCAACGGCAAGCCCACAACAGCCGAATAACTGCCATTAATGCTTTTGACAAACACCGCTCCCAACCCTTGTATGCCATAGGCACCGGCTTTGTCGCAAGACTCACCGGTACGCCAGTACTGGCGACAACGCGCATCATCCAGCTCAATGAACTCCACATCCGTTTCTACACAGCAGACTTCGACTTTCCCCTCTGCGGCCAACGCGACAGCGGTCAACACCTGATGGCGCCTGCTAGACAACTGCATCAACATTGCCACAGCCTCATCCTCATTGGCAGGTTTGGCCAGAATATGATCATCTATGGCTACGGTAGTATCAGAACCCAACACCACCGAATCGCCACCCGCCTGTTCCAGTCCAGCCAATGCCTTCTCTTGTGCCAGGCGAGTCACATATTCACGAGCGGACTCCTGCTGCAGAGGATCTTCACAGATATCAACGGGACGACAGTCGAAATGGACGCCGATCTGCTCAAGCAGTTCACGTCGGCGCGGGGAGGCTGAAGCCAGAATCAGATGTGGCATAACAGTTTCACTGTATGTAGAAGGTGTGACGAACGGCCCGCAGCAGCAGGTACAGCCAGGGCCAGACCAGCGCGCTGACCAGCGATGGCAGCAGAAACAGTAATGACTCGCCCGTGGTGCCGGTAACACTTTGCATCCAGTGAAACAGCAGCTGATTGATACCCACCAGCACCAGTACCATCAGCGACTGCTGCCAGAGCGGGAACATGCGCAGGCGCTTGTACAATACCAGCACCAGAAAGGCGATCAATGTCAGTGACAGGGCGCTGAGGCCAAGCACGCTGCCACGCACCACATCCAGCAGAATGCCGAGCATAAAGGCACTGCCGAGACCCACCCGGTGTGGCAAGGCCATAACCCAGTAGATCAGCATCAGCACGACCCATTCAGGCCTAGCCCATACCAGCAGGTCCGGCAGCGGCATCTGGCTCAGCACCAGCCCTACCAAAAAAGTGGCAAAGATGATTAAACCTCCGCCACGCACCTCACTCATCCGCAACCTCTTCCTGCGGGGCGGGCAGCACCGGATGATACTCGACCAGTAACAGGTGGCGGCTGCGGTCCAGTCGCGCCGAAGGCTCCGCTTTCACCAGCGTGAAGGGGCGTCCCGGATCGCGGATCACTTCCGTCACTCGGGCAACAGGATAGCCGCGCGGAAAACGTCCACCCAAACCTGAGGTCAGCAGCAGATCATCCACACGAATGTCAGCCGTATCGGGCACATGCTCCAGCTCCAGCTCATTTAAGACGCCCTTGCCAAGCGCAATGCCACGGTAGCCATTTCGATTGACTTCAACAGGCACCGCAGAGCGGGCATCCGTCACCAGCATAACCCGGCTGGTATAGTGCGCCAGCGACACCACTTGCCCCATGACACCACCGGCATCCAGTACCGGCTCGCCAATAAAGACCCCGTCTTCCGAGCCGCGATTGAGGATTACTTCATGCTGAAAGGGGTCAGGGTTTACGCCTATGAGCTCCGCCAGACGAGTGGGTGCCTCTACGCGCTCACCGGCACTGAGCAGCTCACGCAGGCGAATATTCTCGGCTGTCAGTGCTGCCATTTGCTGCACTTTGCGCTCCAGTACCAGCGCCTCCGCTTTCATGCTCTGGTTTTCACGCACAAGACTGGCACGCTCCACCACCACATCCGAGAGGCTGTCAGCTAGCCGGGATGGTATATCCACCACCCACTGCAATGGTGTTACAACGAGGGAAAGCCAGGCACGACCTTCCTTCATTTTGGGCCAGTTGAGGTCGGCCACCATCAGCAGCACAGCCAGAAACACCAGCAACAGAAACAGTCGACGCGGTGAACCGCCACGGAAGATCGGTTTAATAACCCACCTCCCGTAAAACCGGGCGCAGGCGGCCGGGGTTACTCAACAGTTGCCACTGCACCCGCTGTCACTCGTAGGTCAGCAGTTCAAAGGAGTGCTTATCCAGCATTTCGAGGGCTTTGCCGCCGCCACGGGCAACACAGGTCAGCGGATCTTCCGCCACAATTACCGGCAGACCGGTTTCTTCGCTGACCAGACGGTCGATATTGCGCAGCAATGCACCACCGCCGGTGAGCACAATACCGTGTTCGGCAATATCAGCGGCCAGCTCAGGCGGGCATTGTTCCAGAGCACTCTTGACCGACTGCACGATGGCAGACAGTGGCTCCTGAAGCGCTTCCAGAATTTCGTTGCTGTTGAGCGTAAAGCTGCGGGGAATACCCTCTGCCAGATTACGACCACGCACATCAATTTCGAGAATTTCGCTGGAAGGGTAAGCCGTGCCCACCTCCTGCTTGATGCGCTCGGCGGTGGCGTCACCGATCAGGCTGCCGTAGTTGCGACGCACATAGGTCACAATTGCTTCGTCAAAACGGTCACCACCGACGCGCACAGACTCCGCGTACACAATACCGTTAAGGGAGATCACGGCAATCTCAGTAGTACCACCACCGATATCAACCACCATGGAGCCGCTGGCTTCTTCAACCGGCAGACCCGCGCCGATCGCCGCTGCCATTGGCTCTTCAATCAGATAAACTTCACGAGCACCGGCACCGATAGCGGATTCCTTGATGGCGCGACGTTCAACCTGAGTCGACTTGCAGGGCACACACACCAGCACTCGTGGGCTGGGGGTCATGAAGCTGTTGTCATGTACCTTACTGATAAAGTACTGCAGCATTTTTTCAGTGACATGGAAGTCGGCGATCACGCCGTCTTTCATAGGCCGGATGGCGGTAATGTTGCCCGGAGTACGACCCAGCATGCGCTTGGCATCAGACCCCACCGCTGCCACGGATTTCTGGTTGCCGTTGACACGAATGGCGACCACCGAAGGCTCGTTCAGCACAATGTCCTTGTCACGGACGTAAATCAACGTATTGGCGGTGCCCAGATCGATGGACAGATCGCTGGAGAACAGGCCTCGAATTTTCTTAAACATGATGACGTGGTTACCCTGAAATTGCCTGACAGGCCTTACCGAACTGGCCGCATTTCTGAAAGCACACAACTCTAACAACGGCAGGGATTTTGGGCAAGGTTCAAACATGCTATCTTATGCGCCTTTCACCCTTTCCAAACCCAACTGTTGCGGGGGCCTGTCCTATTCAGGCGCCCTTAAGCCAACAGACTGATCAGAGCGAGAAGCGGACCTATGTCACTGGACCGATCCGATGTGGAACAGATTGCACATCTGGCACGGCTGCAGATCGATGCGGCCGATATCGACGGCTACAGCCAATCCCTCAACAGTATTCTGGGCCTGGTTGACCAGATGCAGGCCACCTGCACTGAAGGCGTCGAGCCGCTGGCGCATCCACTGGATGCCGTTCAGCGCCTGCGTCGTGACGAAGTCACCGAGCCCAACCAGCGCGAAGCCCTGCAGGCCATCGCACCGGCCACAGAAGCCGGACTGTTTCTGGTTCCCAGAGTGATTGAGTAATGCCTACGGCAGCAAGGATTACCGATAATGTTTGAATTGACACTGGCTGAACTGGCCCGCGGGCTGGATAACGGCGACTTCAGCAGTACAGAACTGACACAGGCCTACCTGCAGCGCATCAAGTCGCTGGATGGCCAATACAACGCATTCATCACCGTTACCGAAGAGCAGGCACTTACGCAAGCCAAGGCCGCCGATGAGGCACGTGCCGCTGGCAAGGCCGGTGCGCTCTGCGGTCTGCCGATCGCGCACAAGGACCTGTTCTGCACCCAGGGCGTGCGCACCTCCAGCGCATCCAAAATGCTGGACAACTTTATCTCTCCTTACGACGCCACCATCGTCAGCCGCCTGAAAAACGCCGGCAGCGTGATGCTGGGCAAGCTGAACATGGATGAGTTCGCCATGGGCTCCTCCAACGAGAGCAGCTTCTACGGCGCCGTGCGCAACCCCTGGGATACCGACCGTGTACCCGGCGGCTCTTCCGGTGGCTCGGCAGCAGCCGTGGCGGCGCGCCTGACCCCGACTGCGACCGGTTCCGATACCGGTGGCTCCATCCGCCAACCGGCAGCACTGTGCGGCGTGACCGGCATCAAGCCAACCTATGGCCGCGTCTCGCGCTACGGCATGATCGCCTTTGCCTCCTCACTGGATCAGGCAGGCCCCATGGCGCAGACCGCCGAAGACTGTGCCATGACCCTCAACGCCATGGCCGGTTTCGACCCTCTGGATTCCACCAGCGCCGAGCGTGACACCGAGGATTACACCGCCGCGCTGAATCAGCCGCTGGCAGGGCTGAAGATCGGTCTGCCCAAGGAGTATTTCTCCGCCGCACTGGATTCAGGCGTCGCTGAACAGGTGCGCAATGCCGTCGCCGAGTTCGAGAAGCTGGGCGCGACCGTGAAAGAGGTCAGCCTGCCCAACACCGAGCTGTGCATTCCGGCCTATTACATTCTGGCCCCGGCCGAAGCCTCCTCCAACTTGTCCCGCTTTGATGGCGTACGCTATGGCTACCGCTGCGACAACCCGGTGGATCTGGAAGACCTGTACAAGCGCAGCCGTGGCGAAGGTTTCGGCACCGAGGTCAAGCGCCGCATTATGGTGGGTGCTTACGCGCTTTCTGCCGGTTACTACGATGCCTACTACCGCAAGGCACAGCAGATCCGTCGCATGATCCAGCAGGATTTCGTCAATGTGCTCAACGACGTCGATGTCATCATGGGTCCGACCACACCGCATCCGGCCTTCAAACTGGGAGAAAAGAACAGCGACCCAGTTTCCATGTACATGGAAGATATCTTCACCCTGTCACTGAACCTGGCCGGCCTGCCGGGCATCTCCATCCCTTGCGGTCAAACCCAGGGCCTGCCGGTGGGCCTGCAGATCATCGGTAACTACTTTGCCGAGTCCAAGCTGCTCAACGTGGCGCACCAGTTCCAGCAGGCAACTGACTGGCATAAACAGATTCCGGCCGGAGTGGAGGTGTAAGCATGGAATGGGAAGTTGTTATCGGACTGGAAATCCACGTCCAGCTGTCGACCAAAACCAAGATTTTCTCCGGCGCCAGCACCGCCTTTGGTGCCGAGCCCAACACTCAGGCCTGCGCCGTTGACCTGGCGCTGCCAGGCACCCTACCGGTGTTCAACGAAAACGCCCTGCGCATGGCGGTGATGTTTGGCCTTGCAGTCAACGCCGAGATCGGCAAGCGCTCGGTGTTCGAGCGCAAGAACTACTTCTACCCGGACCTGCCCAAGGGTTACCAGACCACCCAGCTGGCCGAGCCGATCGTTGGCCCGGGCTTCATCGACATCGAGACCGATGACGGCGTGCAGCGCCGCGTGCGTATCCACCACGCCCACCTGGAAGAGGATGCAGGCAAGTCCCTGCACGAAGACTTTCACGGCATGTCCGGCATCGACCTGAACCGCGCTGGCACCCCGCTGGTGGAGATTGTCTCCGAACCGGACATGCGCACCTCCAAGGAAGCGGCGGCCTATGCGCGCAAGATCCACGCCATCGTCACCACTCTCGGCATCTGCGACGGCAACATGGCCGAAGGCTCCATGCGCTGCGACTGCAACGTTTCCATCCGCCCGAAGGGCCAGGAAGAGCTTGGCACTCGCACCGAGCTGAAAAACATCAACTCCTTCCGCTTCATCGAGCGCGCCATCGACACCGAAGTGGCGCGCCAGATCGATCTGATCGAAGACGGCGGCCGCGTGGTACAGGAAACCCGCCTGTACGATCCGGACAAGAACGAAACCCGCAGCATGCGCTCCAAGGAAGAAGCCAACGACTACCGTTACTTCCCCTGCCCTGACCTGCTGCCGGTCATTATCGATGACAGCTATATCGATGCGATCCGCGAAACCCTGCCGGAACTGCCGGATGCCCGTCGCGAGCGCTTCATCAGCGATTACAACCTGTCCGAGTACGATGCAGGTGTGCTGTCCGCCTACCGTCCGCAGGCCGACTACTACGAGCAGGTAGTCAAACTGTCCGGCGATACCAAGCTGGCCGCTAACTGGGTGATGGGTGAACTGGCCAAGTTCCTCAACCAGAACGACACCGACATCAAGGACAGCCCGGTTTCCGCCGAGCAGCTCGGCGGCCTGCTGGTACGCATCAAGGACAACACCATCTCCGGCAACATCGCCAAGAAAGTGTTCGAACTGATGTGGAGCAAGGGCGGCAGCGCTGACGAGATCATCGAAGCCGAAGGCCTGAAGCAGGTCACCGATACTGGCGCCATCGAGAAGATCGTTGACGAAGTGATCGCCAATGCCGACAAGCAGGTGGAGCAGTACAAGGCCGCCGAACCGGACAAGCGCGGCAAGATGATTGGCTTCTTTATGGGACAGGTGATGAAGGCTACGGGCGGCAAGGCCAACCCGGGCGCCGTCACCGGCATCCTGAAGCAGAAGCTGGACGCGCTCTGCGATTGAACCCGCTAAACGGGTCAGGTAGTGAAGGCCGGCCTCCATTGCGGAAGACCGGCCTTTTTGCTTACGCGCTTTACAAACGCCCTTGATGCATCAAGGGCGCTCGCGTCCAACGAAGCTGCAATCCAGCTGCCCCTGAAGAAAGCCTTTTGAATCGATCTGGCGCCGCATACCGCGTTGATAGTCCCGATAATGGCCAACGGCAATGATGCAGGCCTCTGATCGATACCGGGCCGCGTACTCGCCGGGGCAGATTTGGACGCGTTGGCCATCAAACCAGGCAACAGCTTCACGGACTTGGGACGCACGACCCGGCTCGTAGAACTCAACCTCCACCTGCACACCCAATACCAGATCCAGTGCAGCCGGTTCGAGCTTCCTCCAATCTCCTGAACGATGATGACTGATCGGTTCAAGCACACACTGGACACGTTCACCGTATCTTGCCTGCTGCCGCAACAGCATCAGCCTGTTAGCTGCCTCACGGGCGGCCTCAGCACGGGCTTCGGCCTCTCGCGCCAACCTGAGATCACGTGCCTGATCAAGATCCGCCTGCTTTTGGCTTGCCTCAAGCTTTTGCTGAGGCGACAGCTCGTGCCAGCTGTCCTTATCAAGACCCAGCGGATAGCTTGTACAGCCCAGAACAGTCATGGTCAGTAAAATCGTGACTAACAGGCGCATTGGACCCTCTCCTTTTGTACTGAGGTTTAGATCAAAGGCCTTTTGATGCCCACCGGGCTCCGCCACAGGCACTCGGCGATACTCAGTGTTAGTCTACCGGCCAGCCATACCCTTTAAAGCAGCTCGGCAAAACTGTCCACAACCCGATCCGGCGAGCAGTTCTCCACCGGCTCGCCGTGGTTGTAACCGTAGCTGACGCAGATCACCGGGCAGCCGGCGGCGCGGGCGGCCAGCACATCGTTGCGTGAATCCCCCAGCATCAGTGCCTGTTCAGGCTGACAACCCAGGGTTTCCATCACCACCCGCAGCGGCAGCGGATCAGGCTTCTTCACCGGCAGACTGTCACCGCCTAATACCTGATCAAAGTAATGATCAATCTTCAGCGCCTGCAGCAGCGGCGTGGTAAATGCCATCGGCTTGTTGGTCACCACCGCCATGAGCACACCGGCGTGCTGCAGATGCAACAGCACTTCTTCAACACCCGGATAGAGTTTGCTGTAGCGCCCATTACTCTGGGTATAGGCCGACAGGAACACCTCGAACGCCGCCTGAAACAGTTCCGGCTCGATGGCATCATCCGCCGGATACATCTCGCCCGTGAGTGCACGCATCACCAAAACCGGTGCGCCGTTGCCGACCCACTGGCGCACCTTGTCCTCACCAGCCGTCTTCCGCCCCAGCGCCTGCAGCATGTTATCCACAGCGGCCGTCAGGTCCAGCGCACTGTCCACCAGCGTGCCATCCAGGTCGAACATCACACAGGCGGGCAACTCGCCATTGAACAGACTGCGCATCAGCCCGCGACCTTCGCCAGTTCGTCGCGCATCTGCGCAATCGTCGCTGCGTAGTCATCGGTATTGAAAATGGCGGAACCGGCGACAAAGGTGTCAGCACCGGCAGCCGCAATCTCGGCAATATTGCCGATACCCACGCCACCGTCCACTTCCAGACGGATATCAAAGCCACTCTCATCGATGCGCTGGCGCACCTGACGCAGCTTGTCCAATGTAGCCGGAATAAATTTCTGGCCGCCAAAACCGGGGTTAACCGACATCAGCAGGATCATGTCCACCTTATCCATCACATGATCCAGATAGTGCAGCGGCGTGGCCGGGTTGAACACCAGGCCGGACTGACAGCCGCCGTCGCGGATCATCTGCAGCGAACGGTCGATATGCTCGGAGGCTTCCGGGTGGAAAGTGATATAGCTTGCCCCCGCCTTCAGAAACTCACTGATCATGTGGTCTACCGGCTTCACCATCAGATGGGCATCGATGGGTGCGGTGATACCATAGTCACGCAGCGCCTTGCACACCATCGGGCCGATGGTCAGGTTGGGCACGTAGTGGTTGTCCATGACATCAAAGTGGACAATGTCCGCACCGGCTGCCAGTACGTGTTCAACCTCTTCCCCCAGACGGGCAAAATCGGCGGAGAGAATGGAAGGAGCAATCTTGAAATCGGCCATGGGAACTCGTTCGCTGGTTAACAATGCGGCTATTGTACCCAAGCTGCCGACGCTATTCAGCACCCGCACCAGTAATCCTTGCGGCCATGCAAGTCAGCCTCGATAATCAGACCATGCCTATTTATTTGAAGCTCATCACATTCATGCTCGGCACTCTAATCCCTTTCGCCTTTGCGCAAGCGCAAACAGAGCCCCCGGGCGATGATACTGCCCCTGCACGCCATTCGGCGGGTAGTCTTGATGGTGCTGAGCTACTGCTTCTGCAACTCGAAGCGAATGCAGAGCTGATTTCCCTGGAGCTGGAAGAAACTGCCTTTTTTTTGATTTTCCGTCCGGGTGTTGCCCCTGTTCCAGTTGGCAATTTGGTGATCATGCCGGATACAGGTGTTGGCGCAGGTTGGGCCGAGCAAGGTACGGCCATCAGCCGTTATCTTTCGGTGCATGGCTGGAACACGCTGATATTACAGCCCCCAAGCCCTCCAAACCCTGCTCTGCCCAAGCGCACGCTGCCAAGCATGCGAGCGATTAGGGCCGGCACAACGCCAGACACACCACCCACTCCCCAGACTGAAACTGAACCAACGCAACCCGGATCAGAAGACACGGCCGAAGCAACACCCGAGATGCCTTTCGCTGATCAAGTACGCCAACGACTGTCCCTGGCACGCACTGAGTTGCAGCAGAGAAGCCATGAGGATACCGAAATCAACGTAATGCTGGGCATAGGCAGCAGTGCCCCCTGGGCGGCAGCCCTTGCAGCCGAGCTGGGAGATGAATGGGATCTGGTGATGATCAATCCGCGTCCGAGCGAAGCCTCCGAAGCCAACCTGATTGAACTGTTGCCACGGATTAAAGGCAGAATTATTGATCTATATTACCTGCCACTGCCCGGCTACCCGGAAGCCGCACCTGACGCGCAACTGCGTCGCCAACTGGCCATTCGCACGGAGATGCTCGACTATCATCAAAGCCGACTGCCCGGTGTATTCATAGGCTGGCAGCACGAAATGCCTCAACTTGTTCGCCAGCTGCGCGGGATTATGGAGCGGATATTACTGGCCGAGCCAAAAGTGCCAGAGTCAAAACAGTTACCAGCACCCGAAACCCAGACCGCGCCGGGCATGCGCAACCCACGCCCGGCGAGCGGCCCCGGAGCGGTATGAGTCACCTCATGCCACGCGCCGCCTTGATACGGTCATAGGCAGCCTGTATTTCCTGGGTTTTCTCTTTGGCAAGCTGAACCATGTCTTCCGGCAGCCCTTTGGCAATGAGTTTGTCTGGATGATGCTGACTCATAAGCTTGCGCCAGGCCTTTTTGACATCGGCATCACTGGCTTCGGGGCTAACCCCTATTACACCATACGCATCCGCCAAAAGGCCTGCCTCGTTATAGCCAGGCTGCTGATGCGATTCCCAAGAGTGGCGTCTGAAAGCATCTTCTGCCCGCATGCGCGACATCAGCAGCTCAATTTCCTGCTGCGTGAAACGCAGTTCCGAAAACACCTGCTGCAGCACAGCTTGCTCTGCCTGGCTAATTTCGCCATCTGCCATCGCTGCCTGCAGCTGAATCTCGACGAACATCAATTTCACGGTCGGCCGCTGGCGCAGCACAATGGCAAGTGGCCTCAATACGGCGGCGATATCAAAATCGTCCTGCTTACCTTCCGTGAAATGCTCAATCGCTTCACGTCGACGCGCCTCGCTCAGGCTCATTCGGGTCATGACTTCACGGGCAAAAGCGATCTCGTTTTCGGTTACACGCCCATCCGCCTTGGCCACCTTGCCCATGACACTGAAGGTACCGCGAAAAAACAATTGCTGCGGATTATACGCCTGCAGTTTGCCGCTCAGGCTACGCTGAATCAGAAAGCCGACCGTACCGCCGATCAGCAAACCCAGAGGGCCGCCACTGAGCAGCCCAATCAAACCGCCAGTGATTGCCCCGGCCCGGTAACGCCGCAACTGTTGCAACAGGTTTTCCATAATTCCCTCCCCTAAATCCTGCCGTTACGCAGGCGTTGATCCAGTTGCGCCAGACGCTCTGGCGTACCAACATCTTCCCACCAGCCCTGATGACGCTCACCGTTGACCCGTCCACGCGCCATTGCTGCACGTAACAAGGGGGCCAGTGCAAAAGCGGTCTCGGTCACCCCCTCGAACAGCTGGGGAGTAAGCACACTCATGCCGCTGAAGGTCAGTCGTGGCTCACCCTGCTCACTGATTTGACCAGACGCCTGAAGTACAAAATCCCCTGCAGGATGCCAGGGTGGGTTGTCAGTCAACACCAGATGTGCCCCACCCTGAGCAGGCGCGACTTGAGCCAACTGGTGCAAGGGATGAGTACTGAAAACATCGCCGTTGAGTACCAGAAAAGGTTCATCGCCTCGCTCACACAACAACGGCAGAGCCTGCAGAATCCCTCCGCCCGTTTCCAGTGGCTCAATTTCGGGCGAGTACTGAATCCGTGCCCCGTAGCGACTGCCATCCTGAAGGTAATCCTCAATCTGCTGACCCAGCCAAGCGTGATTAATCACGATATCGGTAACACCGGCAGCCACCAGCCGCTCAATGGGATACTCAATCAGCCGCTTGCCACCCACGCTGAGCAGCGGTTTGGGGGTTGTCAGGGTCAGCGGTCGCATACGCGTCCCTAACCCTGCCGCAAGAATCATCGCTCGCATCACTGCCACCAACGCTCGATCTGCTTGCCGGCAAAATGCGGATGCGCCACGAAGGCAGGTACCACTCGCCGATCCAGCCAGCGCACGAACGGCGCCAGCTCCTCATAGCGTGAAGCGACCCGGTAAAGATAGGCAAAGGTTCTGGGCAGGTCATCCAGGTATCCAGCCTTGCCGTCGCGTAGCCAAAGCCGGGCGAAAATACCCAGCACCTTTATATGGCGCTGCATGCCCATCAAATCGAACTGCTGCTGAAACAGCCCCTGCTCCGCAACATCAAAACCATCCTGCTTCAGGCGCTGACGGAACGCTTCCACCCAGAAGCGCACCTGTTCGTCTGGCCAGTCGATATAACAGTCACGCAACAGCGAGACCAGATCATAGGTAACAGGCCCCGATACGGCATCCTGAAAATCGATAATGCCCAACCGGCCATCGTCGATCAGCATCAAATTGCGCGAGTGGTAATCTCGGTGCACACTGATTTGCGGCTGTGCCAGCGCGGATTCAATCAGCAGCTTGGCCACCAGACCAAGGAGGTGGTATTCCTCTTCCTGCAGTTCCAGTCCCAGCAACCGTGTCAAAAACCACTCGGGAAACAGCGCCATCTCGCGCGCCAGCATCACACGGTCATAGGGGGGTAATGCAGGCTGATCGGTTGTACGCTGAATCTGCCGTAACGCTTCGAAGGCAGCGGCATAATGCTGCTCTACCGTTGTTTCGGATAGCTGGGGTAGTAGAAGCTGGTCCCCAAAGTCCTCTAGCAGCATAAAGCCCAGCTCAAGGTCGCTGGCAATCACCCTCGGTACCGCAATGCCCTGTGCATGCCAGGCCTGAGCTATGGCCAGAAAAGGCTCACAATCCTCATGCTCGGGCGGCGCATCAACGGCAATCCAGCTCCCCTCGGGGCCTGTGGCTCGAAAATAACGGCGGAAACTGGCGTCACCGGAGACTGCCTGCAGCTCAGCGTCTACCTCCATTTCCTGCGCAGCGGCCTGCTGCTGTACCCATTCTGAAAGCTGTTTCAGCCGTTGCCCCATTCGCCCTTATCCTCTAGCACTTGAAGTTGTGAATGCTTTATCATGCATGGCTCGGTATGGTACTCGACTTACGGGCTGGCGTGAAACCGGCCACGACCGCAACTGGATGGCGATCTGATGCCCTTTAACACCCGCGCTGCATTCAAACTCACCCTTGCCATTGCTGCTGCCATCTGTACTCAGTCAGTACAGGCACAGGAGAGCAACGAACGACTCTGGAGCTGTAACCTGACTCCGTCTGGAGAATGGGACTGTGAAGTCAATGAAGCCCTGATGCAGCAACAAGAGGGCACACCCTCTGCCAGTCAAACAACGGCGGAGACCGATTCCACAACCGGGCAGGACACGCTCCAACCCAGTGACTCCTCTACAGCGGATACAACTGCAACGGCCGCCACACAGAAAGAAGCGGCAGCTGAAACAGGCGCAGAATCCGTCAGCATCAGCACTGTATCTGCAGCGCCGCCCGTTACTGACACAGAGTTGAAAACAGGCGCACCAGCGGCCATACAGTGGCCTGAGCCTGCAGCGGCTACACTACGATCGGAGCCCATCATGGCTCAAACACAGATTGCAGCCCCCCCCACCACCACTGGGGACTGGAGCTGTGTCGCTGTCGACGGTGAGTGGGACTGCAACCGTCAAAATGATACCAGTGGCCCTCGCCCAGGCATGGCCATTGCGGGACCGAGTGCTGCAATGACCGGCAAGCCGGAGTGGAGCTGCGAAGCTGACGGCAATGAATGGGCCTGTCAGCAGGTCGCC
Source organism: Marinobacterium iners DSM 11526 (assembly GCF_900107855.1). Lineage (GTDB taxonomy): Bacteria > Pseudomonadota > Gammaproteobacteria > Pseudomonadales > Balneatricaceae > Marinobacterium > Marinobacterium iners. The sequence continues at coordinate 228,932 of NZ_FNRJ01000001.1, forward strand.
ACTCAGGCCCCCTCTCAGCCTGCGGCCCAGGGCGCTCGCATCGCGACCCCTGCCAATCAAGCCTCGCTGGACTGGTATGCCTACGCACCCGGTGAGGCACCTGGTGCCTGTACTGGCCGCTACATTGAACCTGAATTTGCCTTTCTGGAAGATAACCGCCCCTTTGATCAACAGCCGGTCTATATCAATGCGCTCAGATCCAGCACAGAGCTTGGCGGCATTACCCGGCTGGAAGGTGGTATCGAAATACAACGCGGTGGCCGCCTGTTTACAAGCGCCAGTGGCGAATTTGACCAGGGCGCGCGCGTTGCTCGCCTGATTGGTGGCGTTAATTACCGGGAAAAAGGCCTCCTTCTTCTGAGTGAGCGGGCCGAAGCGAACATGATCAGCGGTGAGACCCGATTCGATGGCGCTCAATATGTGATGCATGAGCAGCACATGCGTGGCAACGCGGACAACATCACTCGCTTTGGTGATCGTCGTATTCTGTTGAACGAAGGCGCCATCACATTCTGCGAGCCTGGCAGCAATGCCTGGCAAATCGCAGCGGAATCCATTGAGCTCAACCCCGAGGCCGGACGAGGTGTCGCCAGGCATGCCACATTTGATGTTGCTGGCGTCCCCATCCTGTACACCCCTTATCTGTCATTCCCGATTGATGATCGTCGCCAGTCAGGCTTCCTCTACCCCAGCCTTGGTTACTCGGAAAGCAATGGGATCGATATCGCCATTCCCTACTACTTCAATCTGGCCGAGAATTTCGACGATACACTGACCCCACGCTACATCGGTGAACGCGGGTTGCTGCTGGAAAATGAATTCCGTTACATGAACCGCTGGTCACACAGCACTCTGAGTACAGCCTGGATGTCCGATGACAGTCGTTATAACGACAGTCGCTGGCTTTTTGGCGTCGATCATAAGGGCACCCCTTATGACAACCTCTACAGCCGTATCGACTTCACCCGAGTCAGTGACGATGATTACTTTGAAGATCTTGGCACATCACTCGAAGTTCAGCGTGATGACCACCTCGATCAGCTGTTTGAGCTACGGTATCTGCAGCCGAGCTGGAATCTTGCACTGCGTACTGAAAGCTATCAGACCATTGGTGGTTCCACTCCCTATGAACGTTTGCCGCAGCTGTTGCTGACAGGCCATCAGAACCGCCTTGCCGGCATATTGGATCTAAGCTATCAGGCCGAATACACACGCTTTGAGCGTGACCTCGACAGTATCTACGCACCGGCAGGTGATCTGGCAGCGACTGTTGGCGACCGTGTACATCTGCGCCCCAAGCTGAGTCTGTCTCTTGACCGTCCCTGGGGGTTCATCCGTCCGGCCGTTACACTTTGGCACTCATCCTATGAGCTCGAAAACGAGCGCAATGGCGCCTTGGGAGGTAGCCAGTCAATCACTGCCAGTATTTACAGCCTGGACAGTGGACTGGTACTTGAACGTGATTTTGGCCTCGCTGAAAGCAACTATACGCAAACGCTTGAACCTCGTTTATTCCTGCTGCATTCGGACGCCGACGAGCAACCGGATTCACTGATTCCCCGGTTTGACTCGTCACAGCTCGGCTTTACCTACTACAACCTGTTCCATGAAACCGGCTGGAGCGGTAACGACCGGGTAGCTGACACAACGCAGGCAACCATTGGTTTGTCCAGTGCCCTGTATAATGATCTGGGTATGGAAAAGCTGCGCGTGGGTGTGGCTCAGGCACAGTATTTTGCTGATCGTGAGCACGCGGGTCGTCCGGGTGATAACATTACAGGCTCTACTGCAGGCAGCTCCAATTTGGCCACTCTGGCCAACTGGAGTATCACGCCCAGCCTGAAGCTGAGTCATGATGGCGAAGTTGATCGCGACAGTTACGAGTTTCTGGAACACAACTACAAGCTAAGCTATCTGCCGGGTGACAAGCGCCTGCTCTACGTGAGTTATCGTGACAGTATCGAAAAGGATCTCAATGAAGGTGTTAAGCAGCTGGATGTAGCCTTTCGCTGGCCCCTTAACAAAAGCTGGACCAGTTACGGTCGCTGGCAACATGACCTGGACAACAGCGAAAACCTTGAAACCCTGCTCGGGGTCGAATACGCCAGCTGCTGCTGGAAGATGCGCCTTACCGGTCGCAGCTGGGTAGTTGATCCAAATACAGTTGCCCAAAACCAGTTTGAAACCGATACAGGCATCTTCCTGCAATTCGTTTTCCGAGGCCTTGGCGCCTTTGGACAAGGCAGTGGCCGCGAGTTCCTGGAAGATATCACCGGATATGATGAGGATGAAAATGGCTCTTTCTAAACTGAGGCACCCCCTTGCGGCCTTGCTACTGTTCGCCCTGCCGCTGACCTCCGTCAACGCCGAGTTACTCGATCGCGTAGCCGCCATCGTAAATGAAGATGTGGTTCTGGAAAGCGAGCTTGAACAGCGGTTGGAGCTGGTGACTGAACAGATTAATGCCCGCGGTGAAGACACGCGCCTGCCACCCGAAAATATCCTTAAACAGCAGGTGCTGGACCGCTTGATTCTGGAAAGCATTCAGACACAAACTGCCCAGCAGCAGGGCATCCGCGTCTCCGACCGCCAGCTGAACGATGCTCTGGAACGCATCGCGCAGCAAAACAACATGACGCTGGGACAGTTCCGCGAAGCACTGATTGCCGAGGGCCAGGATTACAACGCCGCTCGTGAGCAGATTCGGCGCGAAATTCTGCTCAGCCAGGTGCAGCAGAGTAACGTCAACCGTCGCATCAGTGTCTCTGACCAGGAGGTACAAAACTTCCTTGATTCAGAGTTGGGACAGCAGGAAATTCAGGCGGAATTTCAGTTGCGCAACATCCTGATCGCACTGCCTGACGGCGCTTCGCCCCAGATGATTCAGCAAGCCGAGGAGAAGTCACGCGACCTGTATCAGCAGCTGCAGGAGGGTGCAGACTTTGCCGAACTCGCACTGGCGGTATCCAATGCCCCCAATGCGCTGCAGGGTGGGGAACTGGGCTGGCGGCGCGAGTCCGAACTGCCTGAACCACTGGCTGCAGCCATCGGCAAACTGAGCCCTGGTCAGATCAGCCAGCCAGTTCGCACTCCCGGCGGCTTTCATATCCTCAAAGTTGAGGACAAGCGTGGTGGCAAGGTCCAGCTGGTGAGTCAGGTTAAGGTACGCCATATTCTGCTGACGCCAAATGAGATTCGCAGTCCCGAACAGACCCGCCGCCTGATCGACGAGCTGTACCGCCGCCTGCAGGATGGCGAACCCTTTGATGAACTGGCCCGTCGCTACAGTGACGATGCCGCCAGCGGCTCGCAGGGCGGTGACCTGGGCTGGACCCAGAATGGCCAGATGGTGCCTGAGTTTGAGCAGGTGATGAACAGCACCGACAAGGGTGAGATCAGCGAGCCTTTCCAGTCACGTTTCGGCTGGCACATTCTGCAGGTACAGGATTATCGTACACAGGACATGGGGGAGGAGATGCTGGAATCACAGGCACGCAACAGCATTCGCCAGCGCAAGTTCTCAGAGGAATTGAACAACTGGCTGCGCGAGATTCGATCTCAAGCCTATATTGAGCGCAAGATTTGACTGTGAGTTGCCCACGCCTTGCCCTCACCCCCGGGGAGCCTGCCGGTATAGGCCCTGAGCTCTGCGTACAGCTGGCCCAGCAGGCGTTTCCCTGCCAGCTGGTTGCCGTAGCGGACCCGGAGCTGCTGCGCCAGCGTGCTGCAGCCCTGGGGCTTGAACTTGAAGTGCTCCCCTTCAACAGTGTCGAACCTGCTGTGCCCGCTCAGCCTGGAGCCATTTATTGCCAGCCGGTACAGCTCACGGCCAAAAGTGAACCCGGCCTGCTGAACCCGGCCAACGCTTCCTATGTGCTGGAAACGTTGCGACAGGCAACGCTGGGCTGCCTTTCCGGCAGCTTCGATGCGCTTATCACGGCACCTGTACACAAGGGCGTAATCAATGACGCCGGCATCGCCTTTACCGGCCATACTGAGTTTCTGGAAGAGATGACCGGCAGTCACAAGGTCGTGATGATGCTGGCCACTGAAGGACTGAAAGTCGCCCTGGCTACCACTCACCTGCCTCTTGCCGCCGTATCCGCCGCCATCACCCAACCGCTGTTGCGTGACGTCATTACGGTGCTGCTGCATGATCTCAAGCGGTCATTTGGCATCAAGCAGCCTCGCATACTGGTGGCCGGGCTCAACCCCCATGCCGGTGAGGGTGGCCACATGGGCCGCGAAGAGATCGATGTGATCGAGCCGATACTGGCGGAATTCAGACAGCACGGAGCTGATCTGGTGGGCCCCCTGCCCGCTGATACGCTGTTCACCGAACACCATCTCAAGGATGCCGATGCGGTGCTGGCCATGTATCATGATCAGGGACTGCCCGTCCTCAAGTACAAGGGATTCGGTCGAGCGGCCAACATCACACTGGGGTTACCGATCATCCGCACCTCGGTTGATCACGGTACGGCGCTTGACCTGGCCGGCACTGGGCTGGCCGACATTGGCAGCCTTGAGACCGCGCTGCGTTTTGCCCTCGACATGGCCCGCCATCAATCAGGTAACTGATCAATGAGTAAAAAACCCGTTGGACACAAGGCGCGCAAGCGTTTTGGTCAGAACTTTCTGCACGATCAGGGCGTCATAGGACGTATCATCCGTGCCATTAACCCTCAGCCGGGCGAACATATGGTCGAAATCGGCCCGGGGCTTGGAGCTCTGACTGAAGAACTGCTGGACGCCTGCAATGGCGAACTGGATGCCGTGGAGCTGGATCGGGACCTGATTCCGGTCCTGCGCACGCAGTTTTTCCGTTATGCTGACACCTTCACCATCCATGAAGCCGATGCACTCAAGTTCAACTTTGAGAGCCTGAAACAGGATGAACGGCCGTTACGCATTGTGGGCAACCTGCCCTATAACATCTCGACACCGTTGATCTTTCACCTGCTCAGCTTCAATGGCCTCATTAAGGATATGCACTTCATGCTGCAAAAGGAGGTCGTTGAGCGCTTGGCCGCAGGTCCGGGTGAAAATCACTACGGCCGACTGGGGATTATGGCCCAGTATTATTGCCGCATAGAACCACTGTTTATTGTGCCTCCGGAGGCTTTTTCGCCGGCCCCCAAGGTCGATTCAGCCATTGTCCGTCTGGTCCCCTACGCCGAACCCCCGGTTCCGGCAAAGGATGTGCACCTGTTGCAAACAGTCGTGCGTACCGCCTTCGGCCAGCGCCGTAAAACACTGCGCAACAATTTAAAAACGCTGATTGATGCCGATCAGCTGGAACAGCTGGGTATCGACCCGGGACTACGCCCGGAGCGTCTGACACTGGCACAATTTGTCAGCATCAGCGATGCTTTGACTGCGTGATGAACCCTGCTCACAGGCAAGAGGAAACCGAAAAACTGATGCAAAACCTGGACTACAGTCGAAACATCGAGATCCGTGTCGACACCGCCTACCTGCCGGAACAGTCCGAGCCAGAGGCGCACCGTTTTGTTTTTTCCTACCGAATCAGCATTACCAACAACAATACCGAAAGTGTTCAGCTATTGAGCCGACGCTGGCGCATCACCGACGGCAATGAACATGTTCAGGAAGTTGAGGGTGAGGGCGTGGTTGGAGAAAAACCAGTCATCGAACCTGGCCATACCTACGAGTACACCAGTGGCACCGTGCTTGCTACTGAGGTTGGCAGCATGCAGGGACACTACCATATGGTAACGGGTGACAATCAAGGCTTTGACGCTCAGATCCCCCCGTTCACTCTGGCTCAGCCCAACGCACTGCACTGAGTGTCAGAACAGCCCCGGTTGACGCCGGGGCTGCGTTGCCCAGTCGACAAAGCCACAAATCCCGGGCCGCTGTTGCTCCAGCCTCTGTGCAAACCAGCGCGCCAGCTCAGGCGCCCTCGCATTATCGGGCGAGTGCATGAATATGAAGGGGGTCCTGCCCTCATCAATCCATTTCAGTACCTGTCCAACCCAGGGTTCAAGCCACTGATAGCCCTGCTCCAGTGCCAGCGGTGCAATGAATCTCACCATGGGTGTTAACCCTGTCGCCAATACTCTCAGCGGCAGATCCGGTTTCTGCTGAAGTGCCTCTCGACTGACAGGGTCAGCCGCCGGGTTGGCAAACAGAGCTCTGGTATCAAAACTGATCCGATTGATCCCCGTTTCCATCAGCAGTCTGTTCAGACAACGCTCCGGCTCCCCGCCCTGAAAAAACGCCTGATGCCGAACCTCTACCCCGTAACGCACACCGGCTGGCAGCTGCTGCAGAAAGCGTTCAAGCAGAGTCAGGTCGTTCGGCCCGAAGCTGGCAGGCAACTGCAGACAGAGCATTCCCAACCGCTGCTCCAGCAACAGCATATGATCCAGAAACGCAGCCAGTTCAGCTCCGCAACCGCGCAGACGCGCTGCATGGCTGATGCTTTGGGGAAATTTGAAGCAGAAACGGAAATCTGCAGACGTTTGGCTCTGCCAACGCAACAACGTATCGCGCCCGGGCAGCCCATAGAAGGTCGTATTACCTTCCACTGAATTGAAGCAGGCGGCATACTGGGCCAGATCGGATTGCTGTGCATCCGTCTGGAAACTGTTATCCCACTGCGGATGTTTCCATTGCGGCAGGCCAATATAGTAGTCTGACGACATCGGTAGGGTCTTGTTATACTGCGACTTCACATTCCAGTGCCGACATTGGCACGGCTGTACAGGGTACTCAAAAACAATGGATTTCGCCTCACTTCTCGGGATTTTTTCAGGCATTGCCCTGATCGTCAGCGCCATCCTGTTGGGCGGCAACCCCGATGTATTCGTCAACGTCCCCGGCCTGATGATCGTAGCCGGCGGGACTATTGCAGCCACTCTGCTAACAGTCCAGTTCAAGGATGTACTGAACGCCTTTAAGGCGGCCTGGATCGTATTTACACAAGACAAAACCAATGCGCAGGAAATGATCGATACCATGCTTGAGCTGAGCCGGGTATCACACCGTCACGGTCTGTTGAAACTGGGAGATGTGGAAAGCGACTCCCATGTACTGAAACGCACCTGCAACCTGCTGGCCGAGGCCGCTTCAGAGCAAGTGATCAGAAATACTCTGCAGAATGAGATCGACTCTCTGATCGCACGTCACCATTCGGTACAGGACGTGTTTCGCAAGATGGCAGCCTATGCACCGGCTTTCGGCATGCTGGGCACCCTGATCGGTCTGATCCAGATGCTCAGTCAGTTGAGCAACCCGGAAACCATTGGCCCCGCGATGGCCGTTGCTCTTTTGACAACCTTCTATGGTTCACTTCTGGCCACCATGGTGTTTCTGCCCATTGCCGGCAAACTGCACGCGCGCACCCTGTCTGAAGTCACCAACCTGGAGATTATCCGAGAAGGCTGCATCAGCATCCTCACCAATGACCATTACATGCATGTCTACGAACAGCTGGCCTCCTACCTGCCCGAAGCCCAGCGCAAGCCGATTAAAATCGGTAAGGCACAAAAGCCCGGTGAAGAGAATGCCAAAGCAGCTCGCAAGAAGCCCGAGGCTTCGCGGTGAGCAGTCGTCGACGTGAGCTGACAGATGACTCCGGCTCTCCAGGCTGGTTGATGACCTACGCCGACCTGATGACGCTGCTACTGGTGTTCTTTGTTTTGCTGTTTTCCATGTCCAACCTGGAAAAGGAACGCTTTGCCGATGCAATGCGCTCATTTCAGACAGCTTTCCAGCGTGCCGTCTCCGGTGCGCCCAACAGTATCGTTCCACTGGAACATAACGCCCCAACCACTGACTCAACCGAAATTAACGATACCATTTTGCAAACGCCGGAAGAGCGTCCACAGTCCGATCAGGATTTTGATGCGGATCAGGAAGCACGCGCACTGGAGCTGGAGTGGCAGCAGCTGACGCGTGACATGCAGAGAGCGTTTGAGCTCATGCAGATGCAGGATGCGGTCGAAATCGGCGCACCCAAAGATGGCAAACTCTCTCTACGCGTCAAGGGAGCAGCCCTGTTTGGCTCCGGCTCTGCCGAGTTCAATCGCGCCATGCTGCCGATGCTGGATGCACTGCTTGAGACGCTGGTAATCAACCCAGGCTACAAGCTGGAAATTCAGGGTCATACCGATGATATTCCGATCAGCACAGCTCAGTTCCCGTCAAACTGGGAATTGTCGGCCGTGCGTGCTACCACAGTACTGCGCTATATGGTCGATGCGGGTATCAACCCCAAACGGCTGACAGCAACCGGCTATGGCTCTTCGATTCCGCTTGTACCGAACATCTCGCCAGAAAACAGGGCCATTAACCGCCGCATTGAATTCGTTTTGGAAAAACGGGCTGTAGAACAATGAAACCAAGGATCCATATTCCAGAGCTGGCCGACAACGGACGCAGGGCCTATCGCCTCAAGGTAAACGAGGACGACCCCATCTGGGTTGAAATACAGGGTATGAGCGTACACCTGGAAGACTTGTCTGAAACCGGTATCGCCTTTTTTGCTGAAGCAGACCTGTCGCTCCAGTGCTATCCGGTCAGGCTGAAATTCCAGATTAATGATCGCGCATTCAGTTTTGACTGCTCACTCCAGCTGGTGCGCCAGGTAAATGAACTCTGGTGTGGCGACCTGTCGGGCCTGTCCGAGTTTGAGCACAGAATGCTGTCGCAGTTCGTAACCTGGTGCCAAACACGTGCCATCCGACGCGATAGAATGAAAACGTAATAAACTCTTGACCTTAGCTTAATCCGTGCGTAATATACGCGTCATCAAGTTGATGCGGGGTGGAGCAGTCTGGTAGCTCGTCGGGCTCATAACCCGAAGGTCGTTGGTTCAAATCCAGCCCCCGCTACCAAATTTTAAGAGGCAGACTAGGTACTTACCTGATCTGCCTTTTTTCATTGCGTTTCTTATATTACTCTGTGTAAAAAACCCTCTGACAAAAAATCGCTCCTGCTGAAATATTAAATTTTTCACCTGACTTTTAAGGTACTTTTGCTCAGCTACCACTAAGAATTGCTCAACCTCAAGTTTGGCATCGGCTTAACAAGGAAGGATTACACTAGAATCCGCCCTTGCTGAGGTCATTTGGAGTAGGTATTTTCAACACGCTATGGACTGCCACAATCACGATCAAACTCTTAAATACAATCGGAATTTTTTCAAATTGGGCCGCGGCAATGGCTGAAAGTATGATTTTTTATCCCTACGATCGGAATAGCACTTTCCCCAACGAGGTTATGAAGGGCATAAACTCGCTGCGAGTCATATCCAAATGATGGAACATTAAATCAGCCGCCAACTTTTCATCTCGTTGCATAATTGCCTCAGCAATAGCAATATGTTCTTGAGCAGATTCAGCGGTCATACCCGCAACACGGTGGATATGACGCCTGTAAGGGGCGACTTTTCTTCGCACATTAAACACCGCACTCACCAGTTCATCATTACTGGTCATTTGATACATCAGTTCGTGAAACAGCTTATTTGAGAGAGAGTACTCAGGTACGCCCTCTGCAGAGGCATCAGTTGTTTGCTTGGCCAAAGCCAATAATTCTTTTTTGTCCTCAACGCTCCCAGATCTGGCGGCAAGCCGCGCACAAGACGATTCAAGCACAGCCAAAAACTCCAACAGGGATAATACATAAGTAAGGCTTACTTCCTTGACGAACACCCCACGACGCTCCCGATGCTCAACGAGCCCCTCGCTCTGAAGCCTAGCTAAAACATCTCGAATCGGAGTCCTAGATACACCGAATTCAGCCGCCAGGTCACGCTCGTTTAGACGTTCTCCTGCAATATAAAATCGGTCTAGAAGGCGTTCTTCAATCGTTTTTTTTATCTGATCCCTATCCAAAGGACGCTCCATTTTGCACAAAGCTTGATAGGTGCCCTTTGAGCTGAAGCCCAAAGGGCACTACACATTAAGACTACTTATTGTATTCCGTCAGTACCTCCACTAACAGACCCGCATCATCACCATACGTGCTGGCAAACTCCTGCATATACTTGTCAGTCAGTGAATTGATAAGCTGCTCGTCGTCCTCCTTAAAGCTGATCACTGTTTTTGATTGCGACTCCACAATTTTAGCAAGTCGCTCAGACTCCGCATCAAAGTTTTCCGCAGACCACGCGATCGTGTTCCGGACAGCCTCCCTGACGGCCTGTTGCTCAGATTCGTCCAATCGATTCCACTTACGGAGGTTCATCAGCAGGGCATAAGGTGTACGAACAATGGACCGCTCAAGCCGTGCTGGAGCAACTGTAGCCAGCCCCAGGTTGGCATAGGACGAATTGGTTGTAATAACACCATCCACACCACCTGTCTGCAGCTGTAAGAACTGTTCCGCCGCACTCATGAATACCACTGAAGCTCCAAGGTCTTGCAGAACCGGATCCGTGTACCCACCGACCCCCCTGATCCGTTTACCGGAGAACTCCTTGATGCTGGATATAGGATCCGCAAGGAAAACCGTCGTTTCACCAGACGAGTTCACGAAGCCAAGCAACTTGACTTGAGATGTCTCAAACCGCTTCCCCAGTATATCAAGCACACGAGGGTCATTCGCAAACTCCAACAATTTTGAATCTGTCATCGATTTGGATGGGAAGGGAATTGTGAATATCCGCATCAGATCAACACTGCCAACCGCATAACCACCAAACAAGCTATAGATATCTACCGTGCCTCTGGCAGTCGCCATAAACCCATCCCGGCCTTTTACCAGTGACTCCGATGGATATACTTTTACATCGAAAGCATCAGAGTTGAGCTGGTCAGCAAAGTACTGTGCAGTTTTCCCCCTGAAATCTTCAGTGGGGAAATAATGTCCCAGCCGAAGCACCTCTTTAGCATAAACAGACATCGAAAGCATGGAAGCCAACAGAACTAGCATGAACTTTTTACTTAGCGTTATCATATAAAGCCTCATTTTTTTTATGTGTATAGCGCTTAATAGATAGCTGTCAGCGAGGGAAATACCGAAAGAACGGCAATCGCAACAGCGTACAGTACGATGAACGGGATCGTGCCTCGAATGACCTGAGCAAGCGTAAGCCCAACAACACTATCTCGAACAACGTAAAGACATAGGCCGACAGGCGGCGTTATAACGGCGAAGCACATGTTCACCATAACCACGACACCCAACCAGATGGGGTCAAAGCCATAGGCAATCATTGCCGGAAATATAATCGGGATGGCGATAATCACGAGAGAGATGGCATCAAGCAGCATTCCGAGGAAAAACAGCATCACCATCACAATGATGAAGAATGTCCATTTATTCAGTTCAGCCGAAATAACCATCTCGGCGACATGTTGAGGCACCTGCGCATTGCTGAGGGCATAACTGAACACCATTGCGAATGCCAGTATTGCCAACAACATGCAGTTGGTCTTGGTGGATTTGACGAGTGCCTGTGAAAAAGTTTGTACCGATAGTGAGCCTTTTAAGGCCGAAATGACCAGCGCACCGAAAACCCCTATTGCAGCTGCCTCTGTCGGCGTGGCAACACCATTATAGATACTGCCAATGACGACGATGATCAGGAAAATAACTGGCCCCGCAAGCAGTAGCGAGCGGACAAAGCTCAGATTCTCATGCAGTTCAACTTTCACGTCCCCATGGAATTTGCGCTCTTTCATTGAAACGAAGATGACATAGCCACACATCATCAATACGATAACGATCCCTGGAACCAGTGCGCCCGAGAACAGGTCAGCAATCGACGTTTCCGTTACAACACCGTACATAATCAGTGGCAGGCTTGGAGGAATGACCATGCCTAGCCCACTGGAAGCTGCAACGGTACCCGATGACATCTCACCACTGTAGTTACGCTTCATCATTTCGGGTATAGCCACACTGCCGATCACCGCCGCAACACCAACGGCCGTTCCGCTAACTGCTCCAAAAATTGCACCTGCTACAATAGCACTGATTGCGATGCCACCCGGCAGACGGCAAAACCACTTATCTACACTTCGAAACAGGTCTTTGCCAACACCGGAGCTGTTGATAATCTCGCTCATCAGAACAAACAGAGGAATTGCGACCAGCACAAATTCGGAAACAGTCCCCCAAATGATGTCTGAGACTGCCACAGACGCTTCAATGCCGCCTACATACACGATGCCCAACAGAGCTGAGATTGCCAGGGAGAAAGCGACTGGTGTCCCCAGCGCAAGCAGTATCAAAAGCGAGGAGATAACGATGATCACCATCATGCTGCTTCTCCCTGACCAGTATTCACAACTCGGCTGATATTTCGAAGACATTGCCGTAGCGCCTCAAAAGCCAGTACGACTGACCCAATCGGCATTAACATCTGCGGTATATACAGCGGCATCCCCAAAGTAGTGGATGATTGCCAATTCAGTTGATACGACAATAACGCCATATCATAAGTGGCATATCCCACTACCAGTGCGAGGATCAGTACGAGCAGATCCACGAGTGCCATAAAAACCAATTTGGGTGAACCGGAGAGCATATCAACAAATATTGACATGCTGACGTGCCCCCCCTCTCTGTAAACCCGACCCGCCGCAAGAAAAAGTATTGACGAGACCAAATACCCAGAAACTTCAGACACCCAAACGGAGGAAGAACTGAACAAGAAGCGATTAGCCACCTCCCAGGTTATGGATATCACCAAGAAAACCGTGATAATTTGAGAAATTTTGAAGCAAAGATCACCCACTTTTCCAAAAGCACTATCTATTATTTTTATAATCATAAGAACCTCTATTTTTATAAGCGGTGCTTTATTTAGATAAAAAGGCTTGTATGCTCCGCTCTCAAATGAGCCTTTAAGACTTTTCCCATTGCATTTCTTGGCAGCTCCGCAACAACCTTCACGGCTTTAGGCACCTTGTATCCTGCAAGGTTTTCTTTGCATACAGCAATGACATTTTCGGCAATCGTGTCGGATTTCTCACCCGGTACCACCACCGCTACCACGGCCTCACCGAAATCAGGATGGGGCACACCAATGACCGCAGACTCCTGTACCTCAGGGATGGCATCAATGACCAGCTCAACCTCTTTGGGGTATACGTTATATCCTCCTGATATGACGAGATCTTTCCCCCTCCCCGAGATATACAGATAACCTTCTTCATCAAGTCTCCCCAGGTCACCGGTTTTAAACCAGCCATCACGTGTAAACTCTTCTGCTGTCTTCTCGGGTTTGTTCCAGTACCCTTTCATAACAGCTGGCCCCTTTATCTCGATTGAGCCGACATCACCAACTGCAACACTATCGCCACTCTCCGCAGTGATCCTTACCTGAACGCCTTCAATGGGAAGGCCAACAGAGCCAATTTTACGTTCCAAATTATAGGGGTTGCTGGTAATGATGGCGGATTCCGTCATGCCATAACGTTCCAAAATGACGTGGCCCGTGCGTTCATAGAACTGCTGACTGGACTCTTCAAGCAACGGCGCTGATCCAGAGATGAACAATCGCATTCTGCGCGTCAATTCTTTATCAAAGCCTGGGGCTGCCAACAGGCGAGTGTAAAAGGTGGGCACTCCCATCATGACCGTGCTCTGTGGGATGTTTTCCATGACCGTCGTGGTGTCAAACTTCTCCAAAAAGATCATTTTACTCCCGGAGAGCAACACGCAATGCGTTGAAATAAACAGGCCATGTGCATGAAAGATAGGCAATGCATGTAACAGCACATCAGAGTCATCAAACATCCACGCTTTGGTTAGCGCCTGTGCGTTCGAGGTTAGGTTGGCGTGGGTAAGCATCGCCCCTTTAGGCTGCCCGGTCGTTCCCGAGGTATAGATAATAATCGCAACATCGGAGCCATCCCTCACCACCGGGGGAGCCAACTCTTCATGGATAACATCGGCCAAAAGAGTGGCACATTCACCACTATCGTTAAATATCACCGAGCCAAGGCGAACATGAGCATCAATCGCTTTTTTATTTTCCACGGCCTTTGCAGCAGAGCAAAAAAATATTGCAGGTTTGCAGTCACAAAGAAAATAATCGACCTCTTTGGGTGTATATGCGGTGTTCAAGGGTACAAAAATACCCCCTACCCTGAGGACAGCCAAGTAAAGAAGAAAACCATGCGGACTTTTATTTATTTGGGCCGCGACCCGATCACCAGGTTCAACCCCAAGGTTATGGAGATGCTCTGAGAAAATAGAGGTTATATTCAACAGATCATTGTAGGTGTACGTCTTTCCTGCGTGCTCGACCATAAATATTTTTGATCCAGACACGGATGCAGATTCTATAATTCGACTGAAAAAATTCTCATTCATTATTATTATCCTTCAATACGGTCAATTATTTTTAACGCAATGAGTTCAACATTTACTTTTTTGACATCACCAGACACAATAATCTGATCAACAACGCCATAAGGCAGGGCCTGAACCTTAACGTTTGCAGAAGCCGTCACTTCAGTGGATGCAGAGGCAAGCGCTATGTAGAGCCCGCCTGAGACATCTTCTGCAAAGTGGCATATGACCTCACAGCCCTCATCCACCTTGTGATAAATTGCTTCAGACAGCCCATAAAGCAGATAGCTTTGGTACGCATTTTCATCCTGAGTATTGAGACTGTGGCATGGCCATTCACACGTAAGGGTGAGTGTATTTTCTCGATCCCAGTCTGTTACAGCCGATATCAGGGCCGCGAGGTCTACAACGGAGGGAGCGGTAGTTCCTGCACAGTACAAACCTGCAGCATTGATGTGCACTCGGGGGGAAACATTCTGCGGCCCTGCTGCCACGGGTATATGAGCCATATCCAACTCAGCCGCATTTGGACCGCTGCGAGTAAGAGCCTCTATTAATGCCCTCTTCACCTCGCTTTGACCTTCAGCCCAGACCCCTGATGCATCTTTTTCAATACGATTCTCTGCAGCGATAATCGCACTCACATCCTGGTTCCGGTTATCCGAGAGTTTCTCCAGCACTCGAGGACCTGTCATCGAGACACGAGTAGAGGGCTCATAGATACGCGTATCCCCCCCCATCGCAAGCAGACTGGCTCCACCAAAAACATTTCGCCCCATAAGGACAATGAAGCGGTGGCCTCCCGTTCGAAACTCAAGAACAGACCTCAGCAACTTTCTAAAAGACGCCTGAATACCGTCTCCTTCGCTTAGTCTTGCTCCTGCCGAGTTGAGATAAAAAAGAATGGGCCAGCGTTTCTTTGCAGCGTATTCAAATACTTTGCAAATATGGTCAATTTCAACCGCACCAAGAGCGCCTTTATCTGCTGTATTCTCGGAGCGGATCAATACAACAGGCTGGTCGTGAAAGCGCGCGCACCAACTGGTCACTGAAAGCGGGTTGCCTGTTAAACCAAGCGCCAAAGAATTCAAAAGTGCGACATGCTCGTCGATGAACGTACGCATGAGCTCCATGGTATTTCCTTTTTGTTTTTTGGTATACCAAATATAGCAACTGAAGCACCATATGAGTATATTAGACTTTAGTCTAAATCAATGTGTATCGTCGTCATGCCTTTGTATGATTCCAACACATACAGCACCAGCATGCTTATGACCTGCTCTACACCCTCAGATCACTGGATTTTTCAGTCAGCAGCACGGCTTGGGAGCATCAGGAGGGACGCGCGTACCCGGGTGCTGCCATGCTCAGTGGAAAAACCGCTGCAGCCATGATCAACACCCTTGGTATTCCTTTAGTTCGAGTTGGTTACCCATGGATCGGAGATGCTCAGGTGCCAGAAGAGTTTTCCGAAGGCCTGGGCGGCATGGGTGTAAGTAACATTGATGATCTAATAAAACCAATTGAAAACATTATCTACTCAATTATCGCCTGCTGTACCAGGGCAAGAGAAGAGATAAACATATAACCATCCTGGAATAGGTCATTTGTAAAAAATGGCCTATTCCGGCTTAACGCAAGGCAATTTTTCAGGGCAATGATTGTGATAGTTTACATGACTGATAATCCAAAAGCGTTCATGCCCCTCCCTCCTTTTGCACACGATACGCGACCTGTCGTCTTGTAACGCCGAGCATTTTCGCTGCCTGAGTCAGATTACCGCCCGACTTTTCCACAGCCATGTGATAGATGCGATTCAGATGCGTTTCCATATCAACTGAACTGCCAATCAGTGACTCATAGAGGCCATCAAGACCGGCCTCTTCCAGTTTGTGCACCTGCCCGCCGGGACTGAGCCCCGCGCCGGAAATCGACAGCCCTGCCTTGCCCGGGAACAGATGCTCGATTTCGATCGGGCCGCCTTCTGGCGCGAGGAGGACCGCTCGCTCTATCAGATTTTCAAGTTCACGTATGTTGCCCAGCCATTTGTATTCAGTCATGGCTTGCATTGCGCCGTCCGTAATCCCACTGATGGACTTGCCGTAGAGCGGCAGAAACTTGTCCAGCATGGCCTGAGCCAACAGCGGGATATCCGATTTTCGCTCACGCAACGGAGGTATGTTGACCGGGTATGTCGCTATTCGATAGAAAAGATCCGCCCTGAAGGCACCATCCGCAATTGCCTTCTCCAGATTCACATTAGTTGCGGCAATGAGCCGAACATCCACCTTGCGTGTCTGGTTGTCACCCAACCGTTCAACTTCCCCACTTTGAAGCACACGCAGCAGTTTGACCTGCGCCGAGGGCGAAAGATCGCCAACCTCATCAAGAAAAAGGGTACCTCCATTTGCCCGCTCGAAACGTCCGGGCCGTGACTCCTGAGCGCCCGTGTAGGCGCCTCGGCGAACGCCAAACAGCTCGGCTTCAATCAATTCATTTGGGATGGCTGCGCAGTTAATGGCTACAAATGGCTGCTCGGCACGGGCACTATTGTCATGCAACCATTTGGCAAAGACCTCCTTGCCCACGCCTGGTCCACCGAGAAGCAGCACATTGATCGGTCCACGACAGGCTTTTTGCAAAAGGTCGAACGCCTTTGCAAAACCGGGAGACTGGCCGACCAGATTCCCCCGATTCAGCGGCTCAAGTCTGGGCCTTGAGCCGCGCAACTGCTGCAGCTGCTCTTCAAGATCGCAGCCGGAGGTCGGCACCTGATCCATTCTGAACAGGTCAATGTAGCTGTCATCGTTCCACTCTTCCGCGGGTTTCCCGATGATCGTGCAGTGAGGATCCCCCTTACAGGCACATTCAACCTCTCGAAATACGATGAACCTTCGGAAAAACGTACTGACATAACCTGAGGCATAACCGACCAGGGTCCAGCAGCCAACATCGTCGCCAACACCATACTTCTGGATATGCGCTTCAGCTTCCCAGGACCCTTCCATGCGGACATGTCCATCGAAGCTGCCTTTCTCCCAATCGATATCGGCCTGAGTGATTTCGGCCTTGACCTGCCCTTCGAAAGCATGAAGCTCGGGACCAATCTTGAATACATCATAGTCATCACCGGCCCCGTACAGCTGCATGGCAACCTGAGCATCAAGCTGACCGGCCTTGAACCCCATCCGAATCAGGACCCCACGGGCACGTGCCTCGCTCATATTTGAGAACAGCTCGTCTCTCAAACTGCTCAAGGCTTGCGTATGCAGCAGCAACATCCGATTTTCACACAACCAGATGTGACCATTGTCGATATTGAATTTGAGTTTCGAGCGCAGATTGAAATGCTCGATCAATCTTTTCTCACTCATGGACTATCCACTCAGGCCACAGTTGCTGGTATTGAGGAAGACCCGGGCCTACGCCAGTGTCAATATAGCTTCACAGGCTTGTTTGACTTTCTGGTATGCCGGTCGGACCTGCTGCACCCCCAACTCTCTGGCCTGCAACAGTTCACCACGTTCGGCCAACTGAAAAATCACATCCCGGGACGAACGGTAATCCCTGATCGCTGTTCGCAATGCCGTTATGAGCTGGTCTTTAAGCTGGGGGGCCGTGTTGGTGTGACAGGCACCGCTGATCCGATCCACTTGCATGTCGATAAAGCCATCGATTTGCCGAACGCGCCTGATAAATGGCACGACCTGATCAGAGGTTCGCGCATTCATGATCATGATGTTATTCAAACGTATCTCTTCAATTAAATCCATCAGGAGCGCATGATCACTTGCCGTCACATCCAGATCACTGGCCATATCCTTGATCGTCGTGAACTGCATCGTCAGCTGACGTATATCCTCATTACAGCTATTAACGAGCTGATCGAGGCGGTTGGACAACTGCTGACCCTCATGCGCCGACGTCGTCAACTGGCCCGTGATATGCAATTGAGCATCGGCACCACCCAGCATGCGCTCTGCTTCTTGCGAAGCGATGGCTGCATGCTCATCAATACTGTTCAATAGAGCCGATACCTCCTCCGCCACGCCATGCACCGTCTCTGTTGTCTCTGTAGCGACTGTCAGCTGTACATCAAGCTTTTCAATGCCCGCTCCAATACTGTCAATGATCTGCCTGACATCCTGAGTGGAGCGTTCGGTACGCTCGGCGAGCTGGCGTACCTCATCAGCGACCACTGCAAAACCACGCCCGTTTTCACCTGCCCGCGCAGCTTCTATGGCAGCATTCAGTGCCAACAGATTGGTCTTGCCGGCAATTTCCTGAATGATGCTTACGATCTCCCCTATACGTGCAACATCATTGCGTACCGTACCAAAATCACCGGAAACCCTTGTGATCACGTCCAGCATCGTTGCCGCATTTTCCGCCATTTGACTGGCCGTGCCATTCCCCTGCTGTGCGCCGTCCTGTACCAAAGACGATACATCGACCAGCTCGGTGGCCTGTTGACTGATGTCTGATGCATGCCCCGCCACACGTTGAACAACAGTTGTTGTCTGCTCAGCCAGCAGCGCCTGACGATCAGCCGTCGCAACAATTTGTGTGAAGTTTGACACCAGACTGCCCGCCGCATTGGAAAGCGAACGGGTCAATTCGTTGATGCGTGCCGCTTTAGTGACCTTCTCAGCCAACACGTCATTGAGCTGAAGCAGCTGTTCAGCCGTGGATCTGCGGCTCGCGTCTGTCTCGAAAAGAGCGCAAACCCGGTCAGCCGCGTTTACCAACCGCTTTTCCCGTGCCTCACTTGAAAGATGGTAGCCCACTGCCAGCAACAGGGCGAAACCGGTGAGTGCCTTCAATTGAAAACCACCGGCACTGTAAATAATACACACCAGCACCAGCACGAGCGCAGCCAATAAAAGGCGCTCTGATTTCAGCTTTGTTTTTATAGTCATCAGAGATTACTCAAGAATAAAAGGACATCCCTGTCATGAAATCGCGTGTTTATGTCATGCTTTTTTTCTAAGCAAGAAGTACCCCAGAGAGGGCAGCAATATCAGTGCTCCGAGCATGTTCCAGATGAACATGAATGCCAGTAGGATACCCATGTCCGCCTGGAACTTGATGGGCGACAGCACCCAGGTAAAGACCGCCACACCCAGTGTAATGCCAGTCAACACAACCACTTTTCCGGTAAACAGCAGGGCCTGATAGTAAGCCTCTGACAACGTTTTTCCTTCTTTCAGGCGCGCCATGGTCACTGTGAGAATATAGAGGGCATAATCGACCCCGATACCGACGCCCAATGCAATCACGGGCAGTGTTGCCACCTTAACCCCAATATTCAGCCAAACCATCAGCGCCTGGCAGAGTATGGATGTCAACATCAAGGGCAGTACCGCACACACAACCGCACGCCAGGACCGGAAGGTAATGAAAGCAAGCAGGATAACGGCGGAATAGACCAGCACCAGCATTTGCACATTGGCCTTTTCCACCACGATATTGGTGGCGGCTTCGATACCGGCATTGCCGGCGGCACTCAAAAAGCGGATCTTGTCACTGTTGTATTGGGCCGCGAAACGCTCCACTGTTTCGACGACGCTGTGCAACGTATCGGCTTTGTGGTCTTTAAGGTAGGCATAAACAGTCAGCAAATCACAGTTTTGATTAAACAGCTCACGCGGTGCCCGTGTGATAATGGCATTCAACATCCCCTGAGAACGCGGAATGCCATACCATTTAAGGCTGCCTTCATTCATGCCGACCTGCGCAATCTTGGCCAGTCCGGCAAGTGAACTGGTGGACTCCACGGCCGGCAACTGGGCCAGCTGACGCTCCAGAGCATCGACAGCCATCAGTGTGTCATAGTGCGCACACTCATACTGCCCCGTGCGCACCATTACAACATAGACGTCACTGCTGGCGGCGTAGTTGTCTACCATGAACCTGTTATCCAGGTTGTAACGCGAGTCCGCTCGCAGTTCCGGTGCTCCCTGACCGGTATCACCGATTCTAACCTTGGAGCTGACGACCAGCCCAACGCCACCCAGCGCAATAGAAAAGACCACAACAAGCGTCGCGTAACGTTTTTGGGTGAACAGGTCCAGCCATGCCCAGAATGGGTGTTTGCTATGTTCCGTATCGTTGAGATCGGCAATCTCAGCACGAATACTGCGTTCGGCAGCTTTTGCATTCACTCCAGTGTAAGACAGGAGCACAGGCAACAGGATCAAATTGGTAAAAATCAACACCGCTACACCGATGCTGGCCGTCACTGCCAGATCCTGAATCACCGGAATATCAATGACCATCAGAACAGCGAAGCCAATCGCATCAGACAGCAAGGCTGTCAAACCGGCCAGAAAAAGGCGACGGAAGGTGTAACGCGCTGCCAGCAACTTGTGCACACCTCGACCAATATCCTGCATGATGCCGTTCATTTTCTGCGCGCCATGACTCATGCCGATGGCAAACACCAGAAAAGGAACGAGAATCGAGTAGGGATCCAGGTCGTAGCCCAGCAGGGGCAACAATCCCAGCAGCCAAACCACAGCCGTCAGCGAACTCAGCACGACCAACAACGTGCTGCGGAGGCAGCGGGTATAAAGATAAAGTACAAGCATCGCGATGGCGATCGTCAGGGCAAAGAACAGCAACACCTGCTTCAGCCCCTCGATCAGATCGCCCACGACCTTTGCAAATCCGGTGATATGGATGCGAACCTTGTTTGATTCGTACTTGCTTCTCAACTCTTCGAGCTGCTGCGAGAACGCATGGTAGTCAATGCGCTCTCCCGTTGATGCATCAGTTTCCTGCAGCGGCACCAACAGAATGGAAGACTTGAAGTTTGCTGCCACAAGCTGACCGATCTCGCCTGACCGCTCAACATTGTTGCGTACCTGATCGAGGCTTTCAGCCGAACCATCATATCCATCCGGTATGACAGGGCCTCCGTCCAGACCCTCTTCTGTCACGCCGGTCCAGCGTACGGCCGGCGCCCAAAGTGATTTCATGAAGGGGCGATCGACACCGGGCAACAGAAAAATCTCGTCGTGGATTTTTCGCAAGGTGTCCATGTACTCGGCATCGAAGATGGTGCCTTCCGCGTTTTCAACCGCAATCCGAAGGGTATTGCCCGTACCCGCCATTTGTTTGCGGTTTTCAAGGAAATTAACGATGAAGGGATGACTGGTTGGAATCATCTTTTCAAAGGCTGCACTCATGCCAAGATTGATTGACTGCATCCCCAGAAACACTGTAATCGCCATGCAAATCAGGATCACGGCGATACGATTGTTAAACAGAAGCCGCTCCGTCAGCCGACCGGAACGGGTATCAAAATCTTCCAGGTGACGAATCATCTCACCTGTATGGGCTTGATTGGAGCTATTCATCACTTGTCTTCCAACGCAAAAATGGAATCTTCCAGACGCACGGGGCCCCTTGCGGTGGCGAGTATCAGGGCGCCATCACGGGCAAGCGTCATGTCTGTAATTGAAGGTACCGGGTTGATATCCAGCTTCTTGAAATCCAGGCCTCGGTCGTTGCCCAGCATCAGATGGCCACCCTCGTCAGCCAATAGAATGTGGCCATCCTTCAGTTTAAGCCCTGCCGTCAGGGTCGCCTCCGAGCCGAGATCAATCGCCTCCCAGCCCGCATTGCTGCTGCACCAGACATTTCCTCTGAGCCCAAATACCAGCAACTCATCGTTGTACAAGGGCACAAAACCGAAGAACGTTCCCTCATAGGGGGTTTCCACTCGGGAGTAGGTCAACGCCTCGGCCCCGTGTCGGAACAGATTCCCCTGCTCACCGGCAATGATGCGACGACTGCCTTCCATCTGGACCGAGTAAAGATGTCGGCCACCCGTGTTTGGAATCAGCTCCACACTGGACTGCCAGCTCTGCCCCCCATCAAGGGTATGCAGGGCGATGCCATAGGCACCGACCGCCCAACCCCGGTTTTGGTCAGCAAAGAACAGGTCAAGAAACGGCTTGTCGGCGCCTTCCTTGACAAGGTATTCGGCATTGCGGACGGCATCTTCTGCGTCCGGCATACCGGCATCAAGCCTGCGCCTGGCTTCCTGATAAATCAGATCGGCGGCCTTGTAGCCATCCATTTGCAACGTCCAGGTTTCGCCGCCATCGGCCGTGTGAAGAATCACACCACTATGGCCGGCAGCCCAGCCGTCCATGGGTGAAGCAAACTCAACATCAGTCAACGTTACGCTGACCGGTACACCTGAGCTCTGGCGCCAGCTGCGCCCGTTATCATCCGACAACAGAACAATGCCCTTCTCACCTACCGAGACAAGACGCTCACCTGCCAACGCGATACCGAGCTGGATCGACTGGAGTCCTCGGGCGGCTTGCTGTGCCGGCAATTCCAGAAGATCGGGCACTGAGTTTCGATCTGCAGGCTGAGCCAATGAAAAGTCAGCTGCACTGATCAGCAGCGTGCTCAATACCGAGGCTTTCAACACCTGGTTGAATCTGGCGTTTTTTATTTTCATCTTTGACTACTCAACTGGCGGGTTTACCGGGTACCTGCCCGGTAATTGGCCGAGTCGCCTGCACCGGCAATACCGATGCAGGCGACTCAGTTTTAGCGAATGGCTTCTGCAGCAACAGCATCACCAGTGAAGAAGGTTTCCGGTTTAGTCTCAACAATGCGGAAGTTTTCTTCGTTCAGGGCCTGAATCACGCTCATGGTGTTGGCCTGCAGATTGAACACGGTGGCGGTTTTCATCATCAAGGTTGGTATCTTGGGCACGACAAAAGGCGTTACCATGGATGTCCGCCACAGCTTGTCTTCAGCGTCGTAACCATCAACCAGCAGGACCAGCCAGCTGTCTTCGTCAACATAATAGGTTCGCTTGGGCACGGCATGACGCTTGCCATCAGCCACATTGGCTTCTACAACCCATACACGGTGCTTTTCCCAACGCATGTGATCCGGATTCAGGTGGTATGTGCTCAGAGCATCATCAAGTGAAGCGCCGACAAAGTTGTTGGTGTTGTAGGGTACCAACAGTTCCTGTTTGCCTTTCAACGTCCAGTTGAAGCGATCAACAGAACCGAAGAAGCCCTGTACCTCATCGAAGTAGTTGGCACCTGAGGCCACGAAGTCCGGGGTATCGTAAGAGACTGTCGGAGCACGACGCACGCGTCGCTGCCCCAGCAGATACTGCCATGCCTGACGCGGCTGATCACGATCAATGCTGTCTCGTACCACCAGAGACTCACCGGCCTTGAAAGGCGGTTCCAGCGTATTGAAACGGAACATTGAGTACTCGCCTGACCAGTCTTGTGGCGTTGCATCCTTGTAGTACTGCGGATACTGGAAGGAGATGTCATTACGGGTCGCCAGGGTATGACTGCCATCGGCATTACCCACAATGTTCTTGAACGTGTACTCAATAGACGGCGCTTCCACACGCATCAGGAAGTTCCACATCACTTCCACGCCTTCCTGTGGAATCGGGAACGGGATACCGCCTGCACAACCCTCAACGGAGTAGCCACCCTCAATCAGCTTGCATCGAGTCGCATTCGCCAGGGTGTTGTCATACACCGATTGAGGCGCCGCCATGGTACGGTGAGTTGGATAGACATCAAGCCGGAAACTGTCCGGGTATTTCTGCAGCATGGCCTGTACGCCATCGCTCAGCAGCGCCTGATATTGAGACATGTTTTGTGCCGTCACTTGGTACAACGGCTTTTCATCGGCAAAAATGGACTTGGGAATGTCGCCAATATAGTCACCGGGCAGCATCTCGGTCATACCGCCCGTCCAGGCGGGAATGCTGCCATCGGCATTAGCGGCTTTTTCACCGCCAAGTGGTGTCAGGTCGACACTCAAGCGAGCCGCTTCCTCGGCAGAAACACCCGCCTGCACCTGCGGTGCCACAATTAACAGGGCCGCAACACCGGCCAGAATGGATGAAGTGGATTTCATTATTGTTCTCCTAACCACGAGTTCGTAACAGATCAAAACGTGCGCTGGATCGACAGTGAGATGAAGTCACGGTCACCGTGGAAGTTGTCGTAGGACAGCTCCGGTACCGCCGTACCGTACTTCACGATCGAACCGGCACTGCCGATGTAATGGGTGTAATTGAGTGCAGCCTGCCAGATACGCTGGTAATCGGCTGTCAGGCCCAGACTGATGTTGCCGCCACCCTCAGACGGGAACAGCACGCCGTTAACGGAAGAACGCCCGGACAGACCATATCCCACACCGATCGGCGTTTTCAGATCCAATCCAGGCAGTACCTGAAAGTATTCCGGAGTGAACACAAACTGCAGCGCACTGGCACTGCGGGTGGCGGATGGATCAAGCTGATCGGCGTTATCGCTGATGCTCAGCCGGCGGTTGTAGGCGAATTCGCCGATGAAGGTAGCGCCATCCCAGAGGGCACTTTCGGGCAACACGCTGATCATGGAGAGGTTCAAGTGCATGGTGCGACCAACCGGATAGGCGGCATTGTTGTCACCGTCCGAGAACTGGTTGGTAATAACAGTATTGCCGCTGGCTACTAAAGGCTGGTTGTCACGGAATGACAATTCGCCCGCCACATTGGTCTCGCCGACCAGCGTACTGAAGCTGGCACCCACAGTGCGAATGTCTTCGCCAAACACCTCGACGTAGTCACCTACACTGCCCGGCTGTACGTTAGAGCCCGGGCGCGCGTAGAACTGAGGCAGTTTTTCGTGGAACTGGGCGGCATACAGGCCATATTCGGCGTTGTCAGTCTTGAAACGTACCTGCATACCGAACTGGCCACTGTCACTGGGTTCAATGTCTTCACCGCGATACACGACCGCTCCCGGCCCCAGTATCAGGCTTTCACCGCCTTCATCGACGAAGTCGGCAAAGCTGAAGTAGCTGCCAGCGCCGGGGATACGCGTCTTGCGCCACTCCAGCTGGTAGTAGGCACCGATCGTGAGATCAGAACTTAACTGCATCTGGCCAGACAACTGACCCACCGGGCGCAGAATTTCCTGGAACTGGGAGTTGGGTACCGACAGTGCCTTGACCAGATCCAAAGAGGTCTGGGCCGCCGCAATACCGTTCGAGCCAAAAAAGAGGCTTTCGCCGTACAGCTGTGTAAAGCGTCCCAATTTCAGGTTCAGGCTTTTGTCAGCCACGTTGAAATTGCCGTAGGCAAAGGCGTCAAGAATCTCGGCATCACCACCATGCAGATCCTTGGTGGCATCGGTGAATTGGGTGTAATCCACTGAGCGAGAGTTGACCAATGCACCACCGAGGGCTCCCGGATTATCGGTGTCACGGTGATAGACATCGTCATACCAGGCCGCACCCGTGAGGCGCAAACCGTATTTGCGTTTATAGGACAGGTTGAACTGCGACAGAATATCCAGACGGTTTGAGATCAGCCCCTTATCGAAGTTAAGGTCACCATCGTTGGTGTTGGCCTGTGGTCCAATGGAGTTGTCGGCCACATCGGGGTCGGCATCCTTGAGACGATACCCCAGGCTGTACTTGATCGTATTATCCCAAGTCATGCGGATGTCGGGGTTGGAGCTGTCGATCTGGAAGGCTTCAACGCCTGTTGCACAGGCGAGAGTGATCAACCCCACCACTACAGGCAATGTGCGCCGAGTGCCAATAGTGGCTGGCATCGAAGGATTAAATTGCATGCTCATCATGCGATCTCCTTTGTATTATTTTTTATTCTTGTCTCGCTCTTGCCCTGGCAATCACGGATATTTTGTACGTTATAGAACTGATCAATTACCTTCCAATACAATTGACTAACCATCTTCATACCCATAAGGTATGAATAAACGTATAAAAAACCGCTTTGATGAGACATACCCATGGACCTCAGGAAGCTGAAATACTTTGTAACCGTGGCCGAGGAAGGACACATCAGCCGAGCGGCGACTGTCCTTAACATTTCCCAGCCACCGTTAACGCGTCAGATCCAGCAACTTGAAGAGGAACTGGGCGTTCAGCTGTTTACCCGCACGGCCAAGGGGATGGAGATCACACATGCCGGGGCCCTGTTTCTGCAGGAAGCACGCAACATTTTTGCGCTGATTGAGCAGGCAACCGAGCGTACCCAACGCGCAGGACAGGGCCGCCTCGGCCGTTTGGACATTGCCATCTTTGGCTCGGGCATTCTCGAGACGATCCCTCGCATCCTGCTGACATTTCGAAACACCTACCCTGACGTCAAGATTGTGCTGCACACAATGGACAAGCACTCGCAGATCGAAGCGCTGCGCCAGCAACGCATCACGATCGGTTTCAATCGCATGGTCGAACCTCAGAGCGACATCAGGACAGAGCTGGTGATCACCGAAAAGTTAGTGCTGGCCGTAAGTGATTCATCGCCTCTGGCCGCCCTGCCCGTGATCGATTTCCGCGAGATTGCCAATCACCCGTTGATTCTGTTCCCCGCACAGAGCCGCCCCAACTTCATTGATAAGGTATTGAAGATGTGTGAGCTATCGGGCTTTGCTCCGCAGATTTCCCAGGAAGTGGATGATGTATTGACGGGGGTCGCACTGGTTGCCAGTGGCTTCGGTGTCTGCCTTGTATCGGAAGCGGCACGCACGCTTACCTTGCCAGGCGTCACCTATATTCCCCTGACCAATACACCTCCCGGGGCGAGCGCTGACCTCAGCTGCATTTATCGGGAGGGAGACCAGTCTCCAATTCTGAAGGCATTTCTGGGTACGGTTCGGGAGTATTCCAGACAGCAGCCCCTTGAGACTGAACGCTAAAAAGAAGCCATCCCTGGCTGAAGGGGGAGAGTAAACGAAGCAGTCCCGCTCGGTTCTTTAGTCCGGTTCAAATCTGCCTTTCATCTTGCCTATGACACGGATGATGAGGTCACTTTCGGGATAAATCCTGCACGCCAACACGCGATCATGTTCCAGATCATCCTCATTGATGTGACTGCGGCTCATCCTTTTGCTGCGGTAATGACCGTGAAGCACTTCGACCTTGCAAACGCCACAGCCGCCGCCCCGACAGCCTGAGGGGATGCCACGACGTCCCAGTCGAACCATCCCCTCCAGTACGTTTTGCGTACTGCTGCAGACAAAGGTTTCATCACTGTCGACGATTTCAACACTGAATTTGATCTGGGCATCCATCATCAGGCATCACTTGCCAACAGTCCGCGCTCCTTCGCCATGGTCATCGCAGTATCCTGAATCATGTCTTCCTGACCACCGATCATTTTCTTGCGGCCAAGCTCTACCAGAATATCGCGCGCCGGAATGCCGAAACGCGCTCCGGCCCGCTTGGCGTGCAGCAGGAAGGTGGAGTAGACACCGGCATAGCCCAATGTCAGAGACTCTCGATCCACTCGCACGATATGCTCCATCATCGGTACGATAATCTCTTCGCCCACATCCATCAGCTTGAACAGGTCGATACCGGTTTCAATACCCATGCGCTCGCATACTGCGGCGAACACCTCCAGCGGTGTGTTCCCGGCCCCCGCACCCAGCCCGGCCACCGAACCGTCAATGCGGGTTGCACCGGCTTCGATCGCCGCGATGGAGTTGGAGATCCCCATGCCCAGGTTATGATGGCCGTGGAAGCCGATTTCGGTTTCCGGATTGAGCACATCACGCAACGCACTGACACGCTCGGACACATCCTGCGGCAACATGTACCCTGCAGAGTCGGTGATGTAGACGGTATTGGCGCCGTAGGACTCCATCAGCTTGCCCTGCTCGGCCAGTCCCCTGGCATCGTTCAGATGAGACATCATCAGAAAGCCCGAGGTATCCATGCCCAGTTCGCGCGCACAGGCGATATGCTGCGGCGAGGTATCCGCCTCTGTGCAGTGGGTCGCCACATGGACGCTGCGAGCCCCACAGTCATAGGCTGAACGCAACTCTTTCATGGTCCCCAATCCCGGAATCAGTAGCACCGATACCTTGGCCTGCTTCATGCGCGATGCCACCGCCGTGATGTATTCCTCGTTACTCGCCAGCGCGAAACCGTGCTGCAGTGAATTGCCGCCCAGACCCGCACCATGGGTGACCTGGATATAGGGCACACCGGCATCATCCAGTGCCGTGGCAACCTTGATCATCTGCTTAACGCTGATCTGCTCACGCAGCGCATGCATGCCATCTCGCAGACACATGTCGTGCAGAAGGACGTTGCGACCTTTCAGTGTGCTCATCAGGCCACCTCCACCGGTTTGAGTTCGATTTTTCCAGACAGGATTTCTTCGGCAAACATTTCAGCCGTACGCGTGGCGGCGGCGGTCATGATGTCCAGATTGCCGGCGTATTTGGGCAGGTAGTCACCCAGGCCTTCCACTTCCATGAATACGGCGACCTTGTTGCCGTCAAAGCTCGGGCCGTTGACCAGCTTGTAACCGGGTACATACTTCTGCACTTCCCCGATCATCGTCAGGATAGAATCACGAATGCTATCCTGATCCGGCTCTCCTTCGGTGAGGCAGTAGATGGTATTACGCATAATCATCGGCGGCTCGGCCGGATTAATGATCGCCAGCGCCTTGCCCTTCTTCGCCCCCCCCACCACTTCGATGGCGTTGGACGTGGTGTAGGTGAACTCATCCAGATTGGCGCGAGTGCCTGGCCCAATGGAGCGTGACGACAGACTGGCAATGATCTCGGCATACTCTACCGACTGGATGCGTGATACGGCGTTCACGATCGGGATGGTGGCCTGACCGGCACAGGAAATCATGTTCACGTTCATCTCCTGTTTGTCGGCATGCTCGGCCAGATTGACCGGCGGCACACAGAGCGGGCCGATCGCCGCCGGCGTCAGATCGATCATCATCACGCCCAGTGCATTCAGCTTGCGGCTGTTCTCGGCATGTACATAGGCACTGGTGGCATCGAACGCGATCTGGATACCATCTTCAATTACATGCGGCAAGAGCCCATCCACGCCATCTGCCGTGACCTTCAGCCCCATCTCCCGCGCACGCGCCAGGCCTTCTGATTCGGGGTCGATTCCGACCATCCAGACGGGCTCTAGCACCGGGCTGCGCTGGATTTTGTAGATCAGGTCAGTACCGATGTTGCCGGACCCGATCAGGGCACATTTGATCTTTTTCACTTCGTCGCCTCCTGCTGAGCCGCCTCAGCTGCAGCCTGATCGCTGGCACGACCGGCCCGACCCGCTACATAAAACTCATCCTTCCCATGTTCAGTGATCAGGATACGTACGGTATCCGGCTTCACTCCCAGGCTTTCCGCAGCAGCGGCTGTAATGGCGCTGGCCGCACGGGCCTTGTCCTCACTGCTGCGTCCCACCAGCAGATGCATTTCGATAATTGGCATGAATCAGTCCTGTTGTTATTGTTCGAATCGAATGGAGATGGAGCCCAGTTCCTGGAATCGGGCATTGATGTGATCGCCGGGCTGTACCGCTACAGCGGCGGTGATACCACCGCTCATGACAAAACTGCCGGCCGGCAGTGTTTCACCCAGGTCATGCAGAATATTGACCAGCATCGCGACCGCTTCGGCAGGATGCCCCAGTACTTCAGCAGCGGCCCCCATCTCGACGATTTCACCGTTTTTCTCCAGCACGACGCCCAGCGTGCGCAGATCCAGCTCATCCGGATAGCGCGCACGGCCACCACTGACAAAGCGCGCGGAAGAGCCGTTATCAGCCACGACACTTTCCAGATCGAACTTGAAACCCGAAAAACGGGAGTCAATGATCTCGATGGCCGGCAGCACATAGTCGGTCGCGGCCAGCACCTGCTCGGCGGTACAGTCAGGGCCACTCAAGTCCGCCTTCGTGACGAAAGCCACCTCGCACTCCACCCGCGGGTGCACCAGATCGGATACCGAGATCGAGGAGTTTTCCGGTCGCGCCATTCTGTCGGTCAGAAAGCCAATGGACGGTACATCCACACCCATCTGTTTCATTTTGGCCCTGGAGGTCAGGCCCGCTTTCCAGCCGATCAGGGCATGTCCCTGCTCGATAAATCGACGGCGCAGTTCGGTTTGAATCGCATAGCCATCAGCCATGGTCATATTGGGATATTCGTCGGTCAGTTTCGGGATCGCGTAGGCTCGGGTCTGAGCCCCCTCAACACGCTCACACAGACGTACGATATCTTCACGAGACAGGGTAACCATCAGACTGCACTCCTTCCGCTGAACTTGACGCGGCAACTGCCCAGACCACCGACCGTGCACACCAGCTCGTCACCATCGACGACCGGCACCAACTGTGACTGTGAACCGGACAGAATCACCTCGCCGGCCTTGAATGGGATACCCAGCTCACCGAGGGTATTGGCCAACCAGACCACAGCATTGACCGGAGAGCCCTGCACCGCAGCGCCCACGCCGGTGGAAAACAGCTCGCCGTTTTTCTCCAGCACCATGCCGGCCAGCGTCAGATCCAGCTTGCGTGGATCCCCCCTGGTTTCGCCCAGCACATAGACGCCACAGGAAGCGTTATCCGCCACCGTGTCCTGAATCTTGATTTTCCAGTCATCGATGCGGGAATCGACGATCTCGAAGCAGGGCACTACGTAATCGGTGGCCCTGATCACATCCATCGCCGTGATGCCCGGACCGTTTAAATCCTCCTTTAACACAAAAGCCAGCTCAGCCTCGGCCTTGGGCTGGATCAGCCCGTTCAGGTCCAGAGTGGCGCCACCGGTGAACACCATACCGGACGTCAACTGACCGAAATCAGGCTGATAGACCCCGAGAAACTGTTGCACCGGCTTGCTGGTGGCACCGATTTTTTTGCCGACAATGCGTTCACCGGCTTCAAGGCGACGGGCGATAAAGCGCTCCTGAATGCGGTAGGCATCCTCAAGCGTGAGGTCGGGCAGCTGATCGGTCAGCGGCGCAATCGTGCGACGCTCGACGAAGGCGGTGTACAGCGCATCACCGAGCTCTTGAATTCTGTTAGTCTCCATTTTTCACCTCAGAGCTTGATGCAGACATTGCGAGTTTCGGTGTAGAACTCCAGCGAGTGCACGCCCCCCTCACGGCCGATACCGGACTGTTTGGAGCCGCCGAAAGCGGTGCGCAAATCGCGCAGGAACCAGCTATTGATCCAGGTGATACCGACATCAACGCGCTCGGCCATGCGGTGCGCCCGGGTCAGATCCTGGGTCCAGATGGTGGTCGAAAGGCCGTAGTCGGTATTGTTGGCCAGGGCCACCACCTCCTCTTCAGTGTCGAAGGGACGAATATGGCAGCAGGGGCCAAATATTTCCTCGGTCACCACAGCGGCATCATCGGCCAGGCCGGTCCAGATGGTCGGCTCGATCCAGTTGCCCGCGGCCAGCTCTGCGGACATCTCGGGTATGCCCCCCCCGGTAACAACAGTCGCTCCTTCTTCAACCGCCTTGCGGTAGTAGGACAGTACCTTTTCACGGTGCTCACTGCTGATCAGCGGGCCATAGTTGGACGCCTTGTCCAGTGGGTGACCAAAACGAACACTTTCAGCCCTGGTTTTAAGGGCGTTCACGAAGCGTTCGAACAGCGGGCGTTCAACGTAGACACGCTCCGTGCCCAGACAGACCTGGCCGCTGTTGAGGAAGGCGGAACGGAAGATGCCGTCGACCGCCGCGTCGAAATCGCAATCGGCGAACACGATGCCGGCGTTCTTGCCGCCCATTTCGAAGGACACATCACGAGTGCCTTCGGCGGCGGCCTTCATGATCGCGGTACCGGTACGGGTTTCGCCGGTGAAGGTAATCGCATCCACCTGCGGATGCTGGGTCAGGAATTCGCCCGCCGAATTGGGGCCAAAGCCGTTGATCACGTTATAGACGCCCTGCGGAATGCCAACGCTGTTCATCACTTCGCCCAACAGCGCGGCCGTCAGCGGCGTCTCTTCCGAGGGCTTGACCACCACGGTGTTGCCACAGGCCAGCGCCGGCCCGACTTTCCAGGTCATCAGCAGGAAGGGCGCATTCCAGGGCGAGATCACGCCGATCACACCCTTGGGGACACGCATGGCGTAGTTCAGGGCGCCTCGACCATCGGGTGTGGAGGTTCTGAAGGATTCACTGGCCACGTTCTTGACTACATCGGCAAACACCTTGAAATTGGCGGCACCGCGAGGAATAAACGCATGGGTCATGACATGGTGCGGCTGTCCGGTATCAGCCATTTCGGCCTCGACAAACTCGTCGAAGCGGCGGGTAATTTCGTCCGCCACGCCGTACAGCAGGTCTACGCGCTGTTCGGGTGAGATCCGACCCCACTCACCCTGCAGGGCGTTGCGGGCCGATATCACGGCACGATCCACATCAGAACGTCCCGCTTCGGCGATGGACGCGATAATTTCGTTGTTGACTGGTGAACGTTTCTCGAAGCGCTTGTCGTGCTCAGCGACCTCGAACTGCCCGTTTATGAAATTATTGATCAGGCGCATCTCGGTTTGACCTGTGGTTTGATTGGTTTGGAAATCCACGCTCGAATACCCACACTCAATCCGGTAATGAAATTCGAGAACTCTCCACAGACTAATCAACCAAACCCATACCATCTAATACTATTTATTGTCATTCTTGATACTTATTAGGTATTAAATGAACACTCTCCCAATACAAAAAGCGGAACCTCCGTCAGGATGGTTCCGCAAAAAAGCTGTCCAAGGCCCTCTCAGAGTCCATCGGACCGACAGCTATGGCAAACAGGTTTTCAGGCCTGCATAAAATTCAAATTCGCTTGAACAAGGCCGAACGCGTTTGCTCCTGAGCCCCATCCGCGGCGGTTACAAAACGTTCCATGTGGATGTCACGCTCAAACAGACGCCCCTGCATCAACGTGGTAATGGCCGCGTCGATCATCGGTGGCGGTCCACACAGATAGGCCTTGTGACCACTGAAGTGATTGTCGAAGTACTTCGCCGCCGCTTCGTGGACAAAGCCCTTGAAACCATCCCAGCAGTCCTCATCCTGAGGCTCGTTCAGAGCGGGAATGTAGTGGAAGTTTTCATGCTCGCGGTCCAGCGTCTCGAACAATTCACGGTTATACAGTTCAGTGACATTGCGCGCGCCCTGAAAGAGGTAGATCTGACGCGTATCGCCCTCTTCCAGCATGTCCAGAATCATTGACTGTGGACTGGACAGGCCTGAACCACCGGCGATGAAAATCGCGCCCTGATCATCAGACTTGCGCACGAAAAACTGACCGTAGGGCCCGGACACATTGAGCGTATCACCTACCTGCAGGGTTTCATGCAACCAGGTGGTACCCGCACCACCGGATACAAGCCGCACATGCAACTCCAGCCCGCGGCTGTCCGATGGCTTGTTGGCAATGGAAAAGGCACGTGTGCCTTCGACACCGGGAATACGCAGGTTGACGTACTGCCCGGCCTGAAATGCCATGTCATTGTCCAACTCAAATGTGACCCTCTTGATGGTTGGGGACAGATCAACGATGTCAGTCACGGTGCCAACAAAGTCATGCACCGGGTAACCCTCGAAGTCCGGATCAACATCGATATCAGCCTCAATTACCATATCCGACTCGGGTATGGCGCAGCAGGCCAACACCTTGCCCTCCTCACGCTCCATGTCCATCAGGGCAAAGGGAGAGGCATTGCCAAGATCGGCATCGCCCTCCAGCACTTGCACCTTGCAGGTGGCACAAGTGCCGTGACCGCAGGCAAAAGGCAGCCACACACCCTGACGCAAGGCTGCGTCCAGAATGGTCTGTCCCTCCTCTACCTCAATTACATCACCGGTTGGCTCTACCGTGACTTCATAACTCATGACTGCTCTCTCCTCGGCCTAGATGGATGCACCGCTGATTCCGTTCAGGCCGGGCGTACTGAACCGCACGCTGGCCTTGTGGCCAATCCCCTGCTCGTCCAAGGCCTTATCCAGCTCTGGCTGGAATGACTGATGACTGAGCGTCCAGTTGACCTGCTCCCAGTCGATCTGTCTCCACTCGGGATGTTGACCATAGGCTTCGGCCATCAACTGATCACGCAGTTGACGAAAGGTCATGCCCTTGGGCACCAAAAAGGAGAACGGACATGAAAAAAGAAGGTGACGCTCCCAGCAGACATACACTACATGGTTGCCGTGAAAGTTCTCTGCACGGTCTCTGACTTCGCCCCGATATTCAGGCGTATAAGCATGTACTGGCATTGTTTTTGTCCTCGGTTTCACAACCTGCCACGCGGCTTTGGCGGCAGGTTGTGGGTACACATGTTGTCGATGAAGGGTTAGGCCACACCTTTCCACTCTTTCCAGCGCACTTCGTCAGGCGAGCCCT
This sequence comes from Marinobacterium iners DSM 11526, assembly GCF_900107855.1. Lineage (GTDB taxonomy): Bacteria > Pseudomonadota > Gammaproteobacteria > Pseudomonadales > Balneatricaceae > Marinobacterium > Marinobacterium iners. Next base: position 263,422 of record NZ_FNRJ01000001.1, read on the forward strand.
TGATGTCCAGATTGTCGCTGCCCAGATTGATGCCGCAAAACTCCAGAATCCCCGGCAGATCGGGACCACCGCAGTTGCCCTGATAGATCTGATGGACCGGCAGCCAGGACTGCACGTACTTTTCTGGCTCCTCTTCGAAGATCTCCTTACAGCCATCGGAGCAGAAGTGATAATGCTCACCCTGGTAGTGGGTCTCACGATGGGCAATCAGCGTCGGATCATCCATCTCGGTGAACAGCAGCGGTAACTGGCAGGTTGAGCACAGCTGCAACAGTGTGCCGTTGTAGAAACGCTTGCCCTCGGCCTCGAGCTGCTTGGCATACTCCCAGCGTGGGCGGTAGTACTTGTCGAAGGTGTTGGGATATTTCTCGCTCAGCCAGTCCAGCTCTTCGTCAGTCGGAATCCAGGTGTGGAAACCGGCCGCCTGACCATAGGTGTAAAAGGTCCACCAGGTCTGATGGGACACGTGCTCTTTTTCCTTCTCAACCTGATCGGCAAATTTCGGAATCCTGATACCATAACGCACCAGATCCTTGAACAGGGCGCCACCGGCTTCCTCGAAGTAGACCTCCCAGGCTTCCTGCCAGCTCATCACCTTGTTCGGCAGCATGTAATCCATCATCATCGCCACCACGCTGAGCAGGCGGGTGCCGCGCCAGAACCACTTGTCGATCCATTTCTGTACGATCGGCACGTTGTCTTCATGTTGTTCCAGCAGGAACTTGATCACCTCAAGACCCAGCGTCATGTGACGTGCTTCATCGGACTGAGCCGAGAAACCGAAAGTCACGGTCGCCATGTCACCGTTATAGGCAGCACCGGACATGAACGGTACGAACAGCAGGTTGGTCAACACGTATTCAAAGCTGAAACCGATTGCGACAAGAAACTCGAACGGACCGGCACTGCGGGCATCATGGAAGAATGAGGTCGGCACCGACAGGTACCAGAGGCGGTCCTGCATGTGCGACCAGTTCTGGAAGCCATCAAAGTATTTGTTGTACTGGCTCATGGCATGGACCTGGGTCTGCACATGGCGCAGTTCGTCCAGCGACTGCATCTGGCAGGCAACACGGGCACCAACACCGCCATACTGGCGACCGATGTGGGCAAAGCCCTGATGCGCCTGATATTCCTGTGGCGAAATCGCGGTCAAAAAGATTTTGATGGCGTTAACGTAACGCGGGTCGGTCACGTTCAGCTGGCCATTGTTCTGGGCAAAGGCATCCAGAATGGCATACAGCTTCTTCTCTTTCTCGGACTGGTATTTCCAGTAGGCGTCCATGGTCAGGCGGAAGGGATCTTCCCACTTGTCCCAGTCGGTGATCTTGATGCCTTCGAACTCTTCAAACGGAAACGCCTCCTTACGATCCTGGTAGGAGAATTCCCAGTCCAGATCACGGGTCAACAGGCCGTACTTGTCTTTCAGGTTCAGTTTTTTGGCTGCCATTGTGTTCACCTTTTTATTATGAGTTCCAGGACAGACTCAGCTGGTCATCGTCTTCATCGACATTGCCGCCCAGAGTAATCAGGTTCAAATGCAACTCCTGAACCTCCCAGTCACGGCCCATTTTTTCCTCGACCGTGCTTTTCCTGACCACCAGATGCCCTTCATTTTCGATGCGGATCATGGCCGGGTTATGGATCACGGTAACGTCCGGATTGTCTTCTTCTATTGCTTCGACGATATAGCGGGACTCGTCGTTATCCTGCAGTGCGATATACACCTTTGACATGGGTCTGCTCCTTACTGGATACCGGCTTTCGCCACACGTTTATCGAGAACGGTCAACGCGGTTGCCAGTGCATCCGCACCCAGCATCTCCTCGGCGACCGGTGCCAAGGCCTCAGTAGCCTTGCCACGCCAGGTTTCAATCCATTTGGCCATAAGAGCCTTGTTGTGCTCGGATTCGGCGGCAGCGGTTTTGATCACCGCATCCACCCAGCGTCCGGTATCCTTGTTCCACTGCTGCATGAATTCCGTCAGCATGGCGATATCACGGCCACCGTTTTGAGTCAGTTTTTGATCAAACTGGTTATAGAACAGCTCATGCATCAAGGTATCGATCACCAGATCCTGAGCAAGAAAGAGCTCGAACCAGTCTTTCACCACCAGGGTTTCTTCACACAGCGCGCGCGTGCCCTGCCAGATGGGATCGTTCATCCACAGGCTCTTGGCCTCCTTAAGCACCTCACCGCTGTTACCGTCCAGCAGCAGCCCGATACGAGACAGATACTGGGCGATACCCAAACGATCCATGCCGTCATACAGCAGCGCCTGCGTAATCGCCGTGCCATAGCCATAGGCGGTTCCGTACATGTTGTTCAGGTTGGCGGTATGCTCAATATGGCGCAGAGGTATCAAGTACCGAATCACCTCAGAACGCACCGCGTCACCAAGCTGCTCCGCCAAGCCTCTCTTCTCGAAAAAGGCAAAATTGCTCTCGGCAATCTCTTGCATCCTGGCGCGCTGCTGCACATAGGTGCCGTAATAGAACTGACGCGGGTCTTTCAGGGAGTACCAGTCCTGCATCACCAGCTCTGTGCGCCGCGGGTCATTCAGTTCGCGCTCAGGGTCCCAATAGGGACGGTAGTGGAAGTTGGCTTCGGCTTGAACGTCGTACGTCGCTTCCTGATAGCGCGTGGCCGGTTTGTCACCAAAGCGCCGCTCGATGTGCGCAAACGTATTGCGTACTGGCTCCAGCGTTGATGTTTTAATCTCTAAACTCATGTTCAATGTCTCCAGCTGCTGCTGTTGTTGTTATGCTGCTGTGTCTTCGGGCCCGCTATTCGGCGCCATGATCATGGTTACGGGCCATCAAGGTGCCGTCTCCGTAGCGCCACTTTTCCATTTCGGCGTCTACAGCATGCATTTGCTCTTCACTCATGTGCACTACGTCATTGACGGCACAGAAATGCTCGAAAGCCTTTTGAGGCATCACCAGCTCGACGAACAGGGAGGGATCGCCAATGGCAAAATCAAACTCGACAAAGCGAGACTCGGGACCGCTTCTCACTCTGATGAACTTGGTCAGGCGCCTCAGGCCATCGCACCCGTGATCTTTCTTGACCAGATGCATATTCATAACCCCTTGTTTTTAAAAACCACCCCCATACATCAGGCGCAAGGAGGTCCCAGAGACAGATCTCAGGTCTGTCTCCCACACAGAAATGGCGATTATTGGTCGGCTTAGCTAACGACCGTCAGGAACGTCTCATGCAGCTTGCGTTGAGGGTAATCCAGCCCCTGCGCGAAGTTGTCGAACGTCCAAGTCAGGGGTTCATAATCGGGATAGGGTTGATAACCGCCCATGAAGGTTTCAAAGCGGTTACCGGAAGGGTCCCAGGCGTAGATGGTACAGCCACGGGTGATGCCATGACGGGTCGGGCCGATATCGACCGCCACGTCATTCATCGACATGATGTCACCGGCACGCAGCACCTTTTCCCAGCTTTCCATCAGGAATGAACAGTGATGCAACTTGCCGGGCTCTGGGTATTCGGCAAAGGCGATATCATGCACCTTGTGGGAACAGGACAACCAGATGGCGGCTTCACTTTCGCCATCCTCGCCGATGACGCGCTCGACCAGAAAGAAGCCCAGCACGTCGGTAAAGATCTTTTTGACTTCAGCAATATTGGGGCCGTACAGCAGAGCATGATCCAGTCTTAAAGGAGCAATACCCTTTTCAGACTCGTCATACCAGGGGGCGGGGTTGACCATCGACATGCCGTTGCCACAGGCGGTTTTGGTGGCATACAGCTCCATTTCATGACCCGACGGCAACGTAAAGCGGACCCGCTCGCCGGTCTCCAGCAGATCACCCGCGGGCATGCGGCGGGTTTCGATCCCATAGGCCTGCAGATCCGCTTCCAGTTGATCCAATGTCGCTTCATCCAATACCTTGAAGCCGAAGAAGTCGATGCCTGCCTGATCTGCTTCACGGATTATATAACTGCTGTGATCCCGCTCATCCCAGCACTTGAAGTACACTCGGCCATGCTCATCGCGACCGGTTTCAACCAGCCCCATGACATCACGATAGAACTTGATACCCTCTTCAAGATCCAGTACTCGAACCTGTGCGTGTCCGGGACGCAATACACCTGTCATCGCCATATTCTGTAACTCCTGCTTTGTTTTTATAAGTGTCTAATACGTCGAAAAATGGCTGCTTCGACTTAGCTTGCCTTGTTACAAAGCAGGTTTGATGCCAAAACCCGTAACATCATGTTTATAAACAAAAAAACAAAATTTACACCAGCCCATAACCGATATATAGATTACAAAAATGTCAAGCAACCCATCCAGGGTTACAAAATTGTGAGTATGAGAGGGCGACTAGCTAGAGCGCCGTTTCAGATGGTGCACAAAAACCAATCTGCCAGTCTTCAGCCCGTTGTTGTTGCTGCCAGAGATGGGCGTACAGGCCATTAAGGTCCATCAGCGTGTCGTGGGAGCCTGCCTCCACCAGGCTTCCATGATCAAGAACGAGTATTTTGTCTGCGTCCTGGACTGTTCTCAGTCGATGGGCAATGATGACGACCGTGCGACCACGGGCGAGGTTACTGATGGCCCGCTGGATCTCGCTTTCAGCGGATGGATCGACACTGGCGGTAGCCTCATCGAGCAGCAGGATGGGCGCATTTCTCAGCAAGGCACGGGCAATGGACAGGCGCTGGCGCTCACCACCGGATAGCGAACCGCCATTCTCGTCAAGCACGGTGTCATAGCCATTGGGTAACGCCCGGATAAAGTCGTCCGCGTAGGCCTGTTTGGCGGCGGCAACGACCTCTTCATACGAGGCATCCGGCCTGCCCAGGCGCAGATTGTCCATAACCGTCCCGGAGAACAGCACCACGTCCTGGAACACCATGGCCACCTGCTGATAGAGCGTATCCCGGCTCATATCACGGACATCAACGCCACCAATGCGAACACTACCCGTGTTGACGTCCCACAGGCGGGCAATCAGATGGACGAACGTTGTCTTACCGGCGCCACTCGGCCCGACCACTGCCGTCAGCGCATTGGCCGGAACCACACAACTCAGGTGGTTCAGGACCGGCTGTTTGTCATAACCGAAGCTGACCTGATCAAACTCGATGGTCTGGTCAACAGGGACGGAAGGTGACGATGGCTCCGGCATCACCGGCTGTTGCAGCAGTTCCTCAAGGCGCGCCATGGCCCGGCTGGCAAACCGCAGCAGCAGAGTGGACAACCCGACTTCGAAGAGTTGCCGGTAAACAGGCAGGGCAAGCACCAGAAACGTCACCAGGTCGGCGGTTCCGATGGAATCGTTGCCCAGCCAGCCGGCACCGGCCACGACGATCAGGAGATAGCCCAGTTCCAGCACGAAACCGAACGCGGCCAGCCAGGGAGCCGGCCTGGATTCGGCCTCCATTTGCGCACGGTGATGCTCATCCAGGGTTGACTCAAGCCGGCTCCATGCCCAACCGAACCGACCAAAGCCCCGAATCGCGGCAATGCCCTGAATATATTCCTGGACAGCCGCCTGGGCGTGGGAGCCGGCCGCCAGCAAACGCGGTCCGGTGCGGGTCAGCCTCTTCTGCGTCAGGTACAAGGTCACCAACGCAAAGGGGATGGTGATGAGGGTAACCAGCGCCAGTTGGGCGTCAATGGTAAACAGAAAGAGCAATAGGAAGACCGGCACCAGCAGGCCGGACACAAACACACCGAGAAAATGCGACCAGATGTGCTCGACCAGCTCTAGGTCAGAGGTCAACCGGGCACCCAGGTCACCCCCCCGTTGCTGGCCAAACCAGCCAAGCGGAACACGCCCGAGGTGATCCGCAACCCGCAACCGGGCTTCGGCCATCATGGCATAGGCGCCGCTGAACACCAGTGGCATGCCTCGAATCCCCGCCAGTATGCGAAGCACCACCGAGAGCAACATCAACGCGGCAAAAAGCAGTATCTCCGCGCCCGTAAGTGCCCCCTCGAAAAGCCCGGTCAGGAGGTAATAGACAAACACGTACGGCAGGGCCGTGAACAGTGCCTCTGCCATGATCCAGACAAGGCCTCTGGCAAGTCTTGGGTCGCGTTGCCCGGAAAGCCGGAATCCCGCCTGCATTAATTCGCGGATCATATCTCTACTCCTGTCGTCGATCCCAGAGTCCAGTTTCGGGCCCGCTGGTCTGCACCCCACAGCCGGCGGTAGACCTCACAGCTCCCCAGCAGTTGCTCATGTCGGCCACAACCGACCACCCGCCCTTCATCCATCACCACTATCCGGTCGGCGTGCTTTATCGTGCCCAGCCGGTGCGCAATCATCAGCACGGTGCGATTCCGACACAGGCGGTTGAGGGCCTGCTGGATATAAGCCTCGTTCTCCGCATCAATACTGGCGGTGGCCTCATCCAGTAACAGGATCGGGGCGTCCTTGAGTAAGGCCCTGGCGATGGAGATCCGCTGGCGCTCGCCTCCCGACAGGTGGGAGCCCAGCTCGCCAATGTCGGTGTCATAACCATCGGGTAAGCCGGCAATAAATTCATGCGCGCGGGCCGCACGGGCCGCCTGTTCAATGTCGCTATCAGAAGTCGAGGGTCTGGCCATCCGCAGGTTGTCGCGAACGGTGCCGTGAAACAGGAATACGTCCTGCAGCACCACACTGAAGCGCTGTAGCAACTCGTCCAGCGGCCAATCCTTGATCTCCCGGCCACCCACGAGGATGTCGCCCTGCTGGTATTCGTAAAGCCGGGCAATGACTCTCAGCAAGGTACTCTTGCCCGCGCCACTGGCCCCCACGATTGCCGTCATTTGCCCGGTTTTGGCGGTAAAGCTGACGTTATCCAGCACCCAGTTGTCGTGATACCGCTGGCTGACATTGCGAAACTCAATCTCCAGGTCTGTTTCAGGTAAGTCGTCTGCGTGGGCCTGCTGCAAAGCAGGTGCCTCAAGGATTTCCCCGATTCGCTTCAGAGCCTCCTGGCGTTGCGCCTGCTCTCCGATCGCAAAGGTCAGGCGTAACAGGGGGGAAAGAACCGTGGGCGCCACCAGAAGAAACAGCACCAGTGTGGACACTTCCAGATCATGGCTCAGTACACGCCAGGCGCCCAAAGGCGCGACAACGGCCAGTCCCGCCCCCAGCAGCGCAACAAACACCACCCAGGCGCGGGAAGACTGGCGAGCGAAATCCGAGACCCAGTCAACGGCTCCCCGGATCGCCTGGGCCAGCTCACCAAAGGAGCGGGCACTGAGGCCGAAGGTCTTGATCAGGTGGATACCCCGGATATACTCACTGACCTGACCGGCGATGCGCTGCTGGAGCTCATTCCACTGGCGCATGCGTTCACCGCTGTTACGCATGAACCACCACTGTCCCAGCAGTGCCAGGGGCAAGGGTGCAACAGCCGCCAGCCCCAAGGGCCAGTCGACCACCATCAGAAGAGCAGCCGCCAGCACCGGTACCGTGGCCGAGGCGGCAATGTCCGGCAGCATGTGTGCGAAAAAGCCTTCCATGCTATTGGCATCATCGTTAATCACCCGGCGCAGGGCGCCACTTCCGCGGCCACTGAAAAAGGACAGAGGCACCTCACCAAGCCGGCGGGCCATGGCCATTTTCAGGCGGTGCTGGATGCGAAAGGCCCCCTTGTGGGCCTGCACATGGGAAACCGCCATCAGCGCCCACCGCAGCAGCAACACCAGAGCGATCAGTCCTGTCTGCTGCCAGATGACCGTCATTGACGGAGACGCGCCCTCCAGCTCAACCACCATGCGGTAGATCAGCCACAGGGGCAGAATGCTCAGGCCCGCCGACAACATGGCGCAGATAATCGACATAGAGACAGGACCAGGCGCCAGCCGCAACAGCCGGGACATGGTTAAAGGCATTGCAGGATCTTGACTCATTATGCGGGCTCCAGGCCGGTTTGATCGGGATTTACCGGCGTTCTGTTCATCACATTCATTGAAACCAACACTAGGGTGGCCAGCAGTGACAGAGAGGTGGAGACCCCAAAACAGACGGGGTAACCAAAGTGCTGTGCCAGAGCGCCGCCCAGGACACCACCAATCATTGCGATCAGGGCATCGGAGCATTGGAAAAGGGTGAAGTCGACGCCGGATTGGCTTGGGCTGGTCAGTTGCATTAACGCGGAATAGATCACCACGAAGCCGGCAGCCATGCTGGAAAAGATGCCGCTAGACAGCGCAACCAGCACACTGGTCGAGGCTTCAAACACCAGTGCGACAATAACCCCACCCAGTGCTGTGGCCTGCAGCGCCAACACCACCGTGACGGCCCACCAGCCGGGCAGAAGGCGGGCCAGGATACCGCCAACCAGGGTGCCCAGCAGTCCGGCCAGAGCACTGAAACCGCCAAACAGCCAGCCAAGCTCCGACAACTCGATACCGTGGTCCAGAAGCATCGGGCCAAGCATGCCAAAGGCCATGCGTATGCCAGCGCCCAGCAATAGAACCAGAAGCAGGCCCTGCTGGATTTCCCTGCGCGACAGCGCCATCAGCAGTGATGGCCGCGTGCGGTGGCCTGCCACCCAAGCCTTCGGGCGCCGGGTCATCAGCAAAGGCACGCTGATCAACACCACCAGCGCGGACACGATCAGCAATGCCCAGGGCCACCCGGTGATACCGGCAACCAGCAGGAATCCCCCGCCCCCCAGCAAAACGCCGACATAACTCCCACCCACCTGCATCAGGTTGCCCCGCTCGAAACGGGCCTCTCCACGCAGGGTATCGATAAGCAGGCCGTCAGTGACGATATCCACGGAAGCCGACACCAGCGCAGCCAACAGCAGCAAAATTCCGACCATCACGGGCAGAGTGATACCACTCAGCGACAGCACGGCAGGGAGCAGAAGGACCAGGGCCAGCAGACACTGGCCGCCTACAATCATCCGCACAGACCGGTCGTTACCGGGATATGGATGCCGGGCCCGTTCCACAGCGGGTGACCACAAGAACTTCAGTACCCAGGGCAGATAGAAGAGGTAACTGAGCCCCACCATTTGCAGCGATAACCCGGCATCCCGAAGCAGTGCCGGCATGGACTGGGTCGCCAGCGTGGTGACCAGCGTCTGGGAGACGTAAATCGCCCCACAGGCCAGCAGGAACGCCATTGGCGCCGAGCCGGCTATCCTCCTGGCCTCAGTAGACATAGTCGACTGAAACCCCCAGAGTTCTGCCGTCTGCAACCTGGGCATAACGGGTACCACCGAATACAAAGCCGTAACCGCGGTAGGTTTCATCCGTCAGGTTCTGGCCGTAAACGGACAGGATGAGGCCCGGTAGAGGCTGCCAGTCAACACTGGCATCCAGCAGGGTGTACCCGGGCTGCTCCAGGGTATTGGCACTGTCGAAGTACTGCCGACCAGTCCGAGCCACTGTCACACGTGGCTCCAGGCGCTGCCCTGAGGGCCGGAAGTGACCGGTCACTGATATACTGCCCTTATACTCCGGCACCAACGGCACCTTGTTTCCGGAGCAGTCACTGCAACTGGCCGGGCTGTCGTAGTCGTCGTACTCCGCCCTGGTATAATGACCGGCGGCAGAGAGGGACAAATGGGGCAGCGCCCACCAGTCCAGAGACACTTCCAGGCCGGTGGCATGCATATCGCCCACGTTCGTGAGCGTCTGAGTCCCCATATCGCTGTCGCCGTACATCTGAACGTCCCGGGTATTAATCCGGTAAAGGGCGGTTGCAAAGTTCAGCCGGGGCGCCTGGTAACGAAGCCCGAGTTCGTAGCTGATCGAGGTCTCACGATCAAACCCTTCGGCATCGGCGACACTGGATGGCGCCAGGTTATAGCCGGCGGGTTTGTAGCCCTGGGAAACATTCACATAGGTCCGCCAACGATCACTGAGCCAGTAGCCTGCAGCCACACGCCCGAGCCAGGTATTATCCGTGACCTCCGCACTTCCACTCAGACCACTGCCTGCCACCGTGCCATCGAAGCGAGTTTTGGCATGATCCCGGGAAAAACGACCGCCCACAGACACATCCGCGCGGTCCGTCAGATACCAGGTCAGGTCGGCGTAGGCCGCCAAGGACTTGCGTTCATTGTCAGAGCGGGTGTCGATATAGGGAGAGTATACCGGTGCTACCATATCGAACAGATAACGCCGGCTCTGGTCCGTTTCCTGATGAAAGATCCCCATGATCATGTCCCAGGGCTGGCTGCCGTCATTCAGGCTCACCATCCTGATCTCCGCCGTACGCTGGTCCCACTGCTCCGGTTGGGAGGAGTAGTAGTTGGCAATGGCCCAGTGTCGGCGGACGTCCAGGTCCTGGTCACTGAACATCGCGGAGATCTGCCAGCCGCCTATCTCATATTGGCCGTTGACCGCAAACTGATTGCCGCAACGCTCCTGGTCAAATTTCCGGTATTGGTTCGGTAGGTCGGGTGAAATCGCGGCCTGGCGATCATCGATCTCATCATAGAGAGTATAGACATCCTGGGTTGTCTCAGTGCAGTCCCTTGCTGCGGTCACATTCACTTCGTAATCGGCGTCATCCGGAGCCAACCGGAGTCGCAGCCGGCCGGCATCCGTCTGCATACCGCCAAGATCGTCCGAAACGAGTGAGCTATCCAGGTCACCGTTTTGTTCCTGACTCAGAACAGTCAGGGAGCCATACAGCAGGCCAGGCTTGATAGCGCCGGAAGCCTGTCCCATCAATTCATAACCATCACGACTTGAGACACCGGCTCTGGCATGCAGGTAGGGTTCATTTCCAGGCTCCCGGGTCACAATATTGAGGATGCCACCCGAGGCACTGCGGCCATACAGCGTTCCCTGCGGCCCCTTGAGCAGTTCCACCTGACTGACATCTCCCAGGGCTTGTAATGAGGCCACGGGCAACTGCGGCACACCATCTACATACACCGTCAGCGCCGGATTATAAAAATCCTGCGCTGACGTCACCCCACGCATGGTCATGATCGGAAACAACGAGGAACCACTGTAGGACATGTGTAGTGACGGGAACGCCCAATCCAGTTCCTGGACGTTATTGATATGCCCTGCCTTTAACTTTTCACTGTCGGCGACCTCTACTGCCTTATTCATAGCCGCTGCCGACTCGCCTTTCTTGCTCGCCTGAATCACCAGTACCTCAAGTTCCTGGATGCCTTCAAGCTTCTGCTTCTCGTCTTGCCCCAGAACGGCGGTCGGAGAGAATGTAAGCGCCAGTGCAGCCACCAAGGGCATTCGAGCGCCGATGTATCGTCGTGGAACGTGCTTCATGATCACACCTGCATTACAATCGGAATTGATAATGCGTATCATCTACAGCGCAATCATGAGCCGCTAGCGAATTTGCGCTGAAAATAGCGGAAATGAGGAAATAACTGATGGATTGCCCTGCTTCAGCCCCCCGCAACCCGATGTCCCTGTCCATGCCCTCGGACTGGGCGCTGATCAGCCAATTGCACTCAGTCAGTGACGGAGTCAGTATCGGCTGCCTCGATGGCCGGCCGACATCCAACTGGCAGCTTGATGGTATTTCCCGGCCGGGTTTTGGCATCGCTATTGTCCTGGAGGGAGCCGGGACCATGGCGCTGGACGGCGGACCGCCACTGAGCATAGAAGCCGGCACCGCCATTCTCTATTCCACCGCCCAACCCATCCGGGGCTGGGACGATTTTCGGGGCGGTCACGCCACCCGCATTGTTGATATCCGCTTTACGCCGGAGGGACTGGCATCCCTGTGCGGGCATCCACCACCGGAACTCACAGGCAAACTGCTGCGTGACTGCAGCGTTCCCTGCCAGAACGCCTACCTGGGCAGCCTGCCGGCCAGCCGTGAGATGAAACGGCTAGCCGCCGATATTCTGCAATACCCGACAAACAGCACAAGTGAATTATCTTCTTTGCTGTTCCTGCAAGCTAAAGCTATGGAATCCCTCGCCCTCACCCTTCGACATTTAGACACCCGCCGGCGACATCCTACAATGCCAGCTCCGTACGACCGAAGTAGGGTCCAGCAGGCATATGAGTATATCCTCCAGAACTATGAGCAAGATTTGACGATCAAGGTACTTTCTGAACAAGCTGGCATCAGTGAAAAACGACTTCAAGCAGGGTTTACCGCTCTCTATGGCCAGACGATACATGCCTGTCTGAGACAGACACGAATGGAAATAGCTGCTTCTCTTATGGAGCAAGGATGGAGCGTCACGGAAGTAGCCGACGCCGTCGGTTTTTCCAGCCTGAGCCACTTTATTAAAGCCTTCAAGCGACACTGGGGCGCAACCCCAAAAGCATGGATCAGCTCTGCCAACAAAGAAGTTGATCCCGTCAGTAACGACACCATGCTGTAATACCAAACACTGTACCCTCGCAGTCTAAGAATAGTTCCTCCGCAAATACCCGAGCACATCTGCCATTTCAAAGAGCTTTTGTAATCATGATGAAAGCGTCCATTTTTTCACCGGCTGCAACTACCTTTTCTGATAGTACAAGCGGATTAACCCTGCCCTTTCAACATCTGGTCTACCCGTACAACGTTGACCAGTTTACTGTCGTTTTTCTTCAGGCCACGGTAGCGTGGCGTTTACAAAACCAAACTGGCACTTGAGGATCCGAAACAGATTCTCAACTTTCGCATGGATACTGGCCTTAAGATCTCCGGGGTGCCAGTGCTGTGCTTGAACGGCCGGGGATAGCAGCCAAGGGTTCCGTGGCTAGCATTCAGGCGCCAGTTTGCAAGCCTGAGGCTTGATCGTCCGCCAGGCCTACCTGCAGACGTGCCGCCTGCAGAGAATGCCATAAAGCGTGGTAGCGGCCCGCTTCTGCCATCAGTTCATGATGTTGTCCCTGTTCAACCAGTTGGCCGTCTTCAACGACCAGAATGCGGTCGGCACCGACGATGGTCGACAGGCGGTGCGCAATAACGATCACGGTTTTATCGCGCACGAGTGCGTCGATGGCGCGTTGCACTGCCAGTTCATTCTCTGCATCCAACGCCGCAGTGGGCTCATCAAGGATGATGATCGGAGCGTTCTTGAGCAGCGCTCGGGCAATGGAAATTCGTTGACGCTCTCCCCCGGAAAGCCGCTCGCCGATCTCTCCCAATCGGGTATGCCAACCTTGCGGAAGACGTTCAATAAATGTCAGACACTGGGCAGCTTCTGCGGCGGCCCGAACGTCGTCTTCACTTGCCTCGGGCCGTGCCATGCGGATATTGGCGAGAACGCTGTCATCGAACAGGTAGACATCCTGGAATACCACCGATATTAGGTCGCTCAATGCTTCGCTCGGTATCTGGCGCAGATCAGCACCGCCAATCGTGACACGCCCGCACTGTGGGTCAGCATAGCGCATCAGTAGTCGCGCAACCGTGGTCTTGCCCGCGCCCGAAGAGCCCACCAGTGCCGTCATGCCAGACGCCGGGAACAAAGCATTGAAGCCCGACAGGGCGGCGCTATCGGCATGTCTGTAACGAAAGGAGACGTTCTCGAAGCAGATATCGAAGGTCTTGGGTATGAGAGCGGGCGCCCGCTGGGGCAGTGGGGGGATGGCCAGCAGTGCGTCGATGCGATCCAGCGCCGCCTCAATCAGTTCCAGCATCATGGTATAGCTGACAAAGGTCGCCAATGGTTCAGAAAAGCGCACGATAATGACCATGGTGGCTACCAGCGAGGCCAGATCCAGGGTTCCCATCACCACCCAAGTGACACCGCAGGCGGCCACCCCCAGCAAGCCCAGTTCTACCACGCTTGCGACAAAAACGTCAGGCTTGGCCGCATGTCGACGGGCTTCGGTCTGAACCGTTTCAAGGTGCAGGAAACTGGCCTGCAGTGCCGCCGCCTTTTCGCCTCCACTACAGGCCGCGCGCAGAGTCGGCAAGCCCTGCAGGTACTCGATGATGTCGGCATTGGTGCGTCGATGAGCCTGGTCAAGTTGGCGCATACCGCGCCGAAAGGCCGGACGCCGCCAGCCATACAGAGGCACGATGACGGGAAACACCAATAACAGAATCACCCCCAGCCGCCAGTCCACAAACAGTGCCGCCAGGGCAACAGTCAGCGGTGTGATCACTGCCAACATGATCAGATTAGCGATGGCCAGGGTGTAATTGAGGTTTTCATCCACGTTGCCAATCAGTACCGCGCTTATCTCCCCGGTACGGCTGTCCTGCAAGCGCTCCAGCGGCATCCGGCGCAACTGCTCGCCGAGACGGGTACGCAGCGAGTGGGTCATCGCTGCCAACTGGCCGTCGTACTCAAAACCCTGCGCCCACCAGCGCAGAAGAGCCGCAATGATCGCCAGGAACGACATGACCGCTAGCCAATGCAATGCGGCCTCGGTATTGCCGGTTGACAGCATGGCCCTGAACATCGGAAACAAACACGCCAGTGCCAGCCCATTGGCGATGGCAGCCGCCAACAGACCGATCAGACTGTTGCGCAGTGCCCTGGCATGTTCACCAGCGGTTCTCAGCAGGCAGAGCCAGGTTGCGATCCAGGAGGCGGAGGTGTTGCGGCCTGAACGGGTGGTTACCATCGGTTATTCTCCTCCGTTTTCCGAGACCACAGGTCGACGCTTCAATGCCCAGTTTTGGGCTTTTTCATGGCGGCTCCAGAGCCAGGCATAGATACCGCTCTGGTTCACCAAGTCATCATGTTGACCCCGTTCAACCAGTTGCCCCTGATCGAAGACCAGTATCTGATGGGCACTGCGAATGGTGGCAAACCGGTGAGTCACCAGGATCACAGTTCGGCCACGCATCAGCACAGACAACGCCTTCATCAGTGCAGCCTCGTTCTCCGGGTCGGCAAAGGCGGTGGGCTCGTCGAGAACCAGGATGGGACGGTTTTGTAGAATGGCCCGGGCAATCGTAATGCGCTGGCGCTGGCCACCAGAAATAAGACCTCCACGCTCCCCGACCTGGGTGTCGTAGCCCTCAGGCAGACTCTGGATGAAGTTGTGAGCCTGAGCGGCGCGTGCGGCCGCCACCACCTCTTCCATGGTCGCGTCCGGCCTCCCCATGCGGATGTTATTGGCAACGCTGTCGGCGAGCAGGAAGCTCTCCTGAAAGACGAAGGCGACCTGTGCCATGAGCGTCTCGGTGGTCATATCCCGGATATCAACGCCACCGATCCGGATGCACCCCGCGTCGACATCCCAGAATCGGGGGATCAGCCGGGCGATGGTTGACTTGCCTGCGCCTGAGGGGCCAACCAGAGCGGTTACGGTGCCGGGCGCGGCATGGAAGGTCACATCGTGCAGGACGAGCTCACCTTTGCTTTGCGGGTACGCACCGTGTCCAAAGCTGACGCCCTCAAAGTCGATGGCGGAACTGGATGGCTGCCTGGACTCTATGGGGATCGGCAATATGGGCAATGCCATGACTTGCTGAATACGGCCAACACTCAGTTTCGCCCTGGCAACCAGATGATGCAGTGACATCAAGGGCATGACAGACTCAGCCATACCGGCACCGAGCAGGAGCACAGCCGCCCAGGTCGCGAAATTCAGTGTACCTTGGGCTCCCAGCCAGCCGCCCAGGCCCAGCAATACGATCAGAGTCGGCAGTGGGTTCAACACGACAAAAGCGTATCGGGTAGGGAAACCTGCCTGCCGGTACCAGTCGGTGAGTATTTCCTGGTAGCTCTCCAGTGCCTGCTGATAGCGGCTGAAAGTGGTATGGCCGGTATCGAAGGTACGCACCACGGGCATGGCCTGAACGAATTCGACGATGGCTGCGCTGACGCGTTCACGGGCGGCGTTGTAGCGACATTGCATCTGGCCTGAGTTACGCATCGCCAGGCCTAGTACGCCGACCCCCAATAGCAGCACAGCCACCGCGCCGGATGCGAGCCGCCAATCCAGCCAGACGAGAATCAGCAAAGTGCAGATTGGCGCCACCATTGCGCGGGCATACATCGGCGTACTGTCGGCCACGAAAATATGAAGCGCCTTGATATCGTCCTGCATCACCTTGGACAGGGCTCCCGCCCCAAACTGCTGTATGTCCCCCAGCGACACCTGCGCCAGATGCTGTGCCATGTCAGTGCGCAGAATCGTCTCCAATCGGAAGGCGGCATAATGTGACTGGTTGAAGGCACTGAGGCGCAGCAACAGGCTTGCAGCCAGGCTGATAAAGGCCAGGGTCATGGCCAACCAGGGCCAGACATGAGGGTGTTGCATCAATTGCCCCAGAACCAGCCCCAGCAGCGCAAGCGCTGCGAGCCCAAACACGGCACTCGTACCTGAGAGCACCATGGCAAGCTGTATCTGTCTCTGGACAGGCTGAAGTATATCCCACGATTTACTCATCGCACCTCCTCGGCAATCACCGATGCGACTGGCGGAGGAAACGAAACAGCATCCGTACAAGACAGGGCGCCGACCATTGGTCGGTAGCGAAACGACAGCAGTGCCGCGATGATTGCCGCCAATACCGCCAGCGCCAATACACCAGCGTAGCCAAATATGTCTGCTAGCGCAGCACCCGCCGACATCATGCCCATGGCAACGAACATGTTAAGGCTGTACTGAAACGTATAATCGGTTGCCGGACGTTCGAATGACGCATGATCCATCATAACCGTGGCAAGTACGGTCGCGGCCGGGTTGTAAAGAAGAAAGAACAGGCCGACGGACAGCGTCGCAACCATCTCGCCGGTATAGTCAAACACCGGCAGGGCAATGATCGCGATTCCCGGAATCTGAACCAGGGCAGCACCAATGAGCACCTTTCGCCGCCCCAACCTGGTGAGTAACCAACCGGTCGAGAGAGCCGCCAGGACACCCAGTGAGGAGCCGACAATATTGACCGAAAAGCCAATGCGCTCCATTCGCCACCCGGCATCGACCAGTATCGGCGTAATGAGGGCGTAGGCAAGGCTGCTTGATATGGGATAGACCAGCAGTAACATGAGCCAGCGGCGGCCATTGGGCTGCTGCCAGAATGCTTTGACACACCGTATCAAAGCATGGCCAGTTGCTCGCGGCGTCTCCCAACCTGGCTCACGAAACCCGGCCAACAGGGTCAAGGGCAAACAGGTGCCGACCGCAAGAATCACCACGCTGCCGTGCCACCCGATATGAGGATAGGCCAGCAACACAGCACCCCCGCCCAGCATGTTGCCCAACAGGCCACCGGCGATCTGGATACCGTTACCCAGGCCTCTCTCATCCGCAGAGAGCAAGCGGCAGGCCAAACCGTCGATGGCAATGTCCTGGGTTGCCGAAAACAACGCCACAAGCAGGCACAGTGAATAAATCACCGCAAAGTCGTTTAGGGGATCGAATTGACCGAAACCTAGAAAAGCTAGCGCCAGCCCACCCTGCATGACGATTAGCCAGGTTCGGTAGTGCCCCATACGGGCAATACTAAACCTGTCCACGATGGGCGCCCAAAGGAACTTAAAAGGCCATACCATTCCTGTCATATAGATAAGACTCACCTGCCCTAACGTGGCCCCCTGCTCTCGCAGGATGACCACCAGCGCCACTACCAGAAACCCCAAGCCGAGATACTGCGTCGTATACAGGCTAGCCAGGAGGCACCAGGTGGATTTGGGTGTTTTCGAACTCATGCGCGACCTCATGGCAATTAGAAGGTGTAGTTAACACCGAGCCCGAGGACTCGGCCCTGGGCCGGAGCACCGTAGTGGGTAGAAGGGGGTGCAAAATAGCCATACAGGTCGTAGTGTTCATCCAGCAGGTTGCGCCCCCAGACATACCATTCGCTGTTGCCGCTGCCGAGGCCAAGACGCATATCAATCTTGTTATAAGCACCAAGATCAAAGGAGTTCTGAGGATCGGCGGGGCGGGTCCCTTGATAGTGATAATCCAGTCGCGCGTTGAGCAGTGGAGAGGACAAACCCAAGAAGGGCGAAATCTGTCGTTGATAGGTCAGTGCCAAGTGGCCGGACCACCGGGGAACGTCAGGTACACGGTTACCCGCGTGTACATCTCCATCCCCTATATTGAAAACATCCGTGGTAATTTTTGAATCTATATAACTCACATCGCCTGAGAGGGTGAGGCCATTATCAAATTGCCAGCTTGCTTGAAGCTCGACCCCCATGCTGCGGGTGTCGGCATTTACCGCGCTGACGGCATAGGTGGATGAGTCGTAGGAAAGTAGATGATTATCCTCGATATCCGTGTAAAAAAGGGCGCCATTCATGGTCAGACGCAGGTCTTCCATCGAGTATTTAAACCCTAACTCTGCCGATTCAGAGGTTGCAGCGCGGTAACTGGCCGAGCCCGGGGCGTTGGCGTAATCCTGAAAACCACCGGGGTTGTATCCTCGCGAGAACATGCTGTACACATTAACCTCTGGCGTTAGCGCATAGGTCAGCCCAACCCGACCAGTGATGAAGTGATCGTCCAACGATTCCGATTCACCAACAACCGTTCCACCTGAGTGGTAGGTGGCATCATAGGTTTTGCTGTCCCAGGTGTGGCGTAGCCCGGCTGTCAGCGTCCAGTCCCTGGCGAGAGGAAGCGTCGTTTCGCCATAGAAGCCGTAGCGTTTCGTGGTGAAATCCCTGAACTGGGCGTTAGAGGTGCCATAGGTATTGCGCGGGTTATCATAAGAGCGGTCAGAGTGCAGAAGACTCACCCCGCCAACCCAGAAGGTATCCGCACCGGGCAGCGATGACAGGCGCAGGTCCTGTGTCAGCACTCGTTCATGGGACTCCTGGACCTGCCAGTATTCGGTCGCATTCGGGTTTCCGGTTCGGGAGATCTGAATCAACCGGTCGTAGACCACCGGCGAGGTATTGAAACCATCAGTGTAGGAAGTCACGGCGGTGAACTGGCCGGCGTCGAATTCGTGGTCGATCTGCAAGGAAGAACGCTTCACTGTCTTGTGGCTGTCATCGTAGATGTCTGGACTTACATCCATTACAGGCTTGTCCCCGTAAGGGCGCAGGACGATGTTCTCTCCCATGTACCGAGCCTTTTGTCTCTCGGCGCTGACAAGCACGGAGGTGTCCGGCGTGACATCCCACATCAGGCTGCCCCGGACAGCCAGCAGGTCCGGTTCGGAAACAGGGTCACCCGTTTGTAGGTTGGTTATGGGGTAGTCGAAAGACGACTGTTGAATGGCGATACGGCCGCTCAATTGGTCGGTCAGCGGTCCACCAAAGGCACCCGCCACCAGGTGCTTTCCTTCCTGACCATACTCACCCCGTAGGTACCCTTCGAGCTGACGCGTAGGCTTGCGGGTGGTGATGTTGATGGCACCTGCTTCAGCCAGGCCTCCGAAAAGAGTACCTTGCGATCCTTTTAGCACGTCAATACTTTCGACATCCAAATTACCCAGGGAAATATGCCGCGAAGAGATCGGGCTGCCGTTGAGATTCACGGCAACGGAGGTATCGTCCATACTCATTGGGTAGAGAGCGCCGCCCCCCCTGATGTATAGGGACGATACGTTGGCACCGCCAGACGAATTCACGTCGACGCCTGGGGTGGCACGCAAGACATCCTCCACTGACATCAAGCCACGCTCTTCAATCTCTTTACCCGACACCAGGGTCATACCAAAAGGAAGCTCTCTGGGGTCCTCCAGAGTGTTACCGCCCCTGGCCGAGACAGTCAGAGTGGGTAATGAGGGGATCATCGCTGCTTCTTCCGCGCCATTCTCCTCATTCTGCTGAGCGTAAGCGGCATTGATTGACAGCAGGGATGTAAAGGCAAGCAGCTTTATGAAACCTGCATCGTGCCAACCTAATACGTACTGACCAATCAACAGGTCACTTGAACCTTTCATTCCCATCGATAGCTCCTCGCCCAATTGTGATAGATAGCTAGTGAACAGACGGTAGTCGGTGGTCCAGCCCTTCCAGGACGAATTCTATGGCAGGGCATTGCAGCCGCCTGGCACTGAGAGCTTGTAGGACTCGACTTTTAGTCTGAGATACCGCACTATTTATGATTGAGAATCATTTCGATATCTACTCAAGTCGGTTCAATCTCTACCCGTTTCGGTTGGCGAGTGCTTGAGTTGAGAAAAGGTAATGCTATGTCGTCATTCGACGCGAAAGCAGAGATCGCCGCGTCTAGGTTGCTGGCAACTGGGATCAGTTCATTATTGCCTGTAACGCAGGAAGACAAATGCATCCTGTTAAAACGCACGCTTCAGGAAGGCATTGATGTTGTTGTATGGAAGGGGCGATTTACCCAGCCGATGGAAATCGACATCCACGATGACGACCACCGGATCACTTTTTCCTGTTCGCTGGCAGGCACCTCACATACCAGGTTCGATGATGGCGCCTCACCACTTGTCCACACCCTTCAAGAAAAAGAGGCCAGCATCAGCTTCCATCCTGGGCGCGTTGGCACTTTCACCCAAGTGGGACAATTCGACAGTGTTATGGTTATGGTACGACCGGACATTCTTGAAAAGTGGCCATTAGATACAAGTGTGATGCCATCAGATATCACGATCGGAGACTGTTATCTGACCCGTTGCGCGTGCAATGCCGAGCTCCGCGCGACAGCTCAGGTGCTGAGCCAGGGGCTGTGTAGCGTGCAAGCTTTTGCAGGTAGCAACACCGATCGCCTGCCACTATGGTTACTCGGTCAATGTCTGGTCATGGTGAGCCTGATCCAGCAAGGGAACCGTCATTCGGCCCCACACACCGACCGGATACCTTGGCGAGACCAGCAGCACCTGCTCCGTGCGAGAGACCTGCTGTTACAGGACCTGAGCGCCGCGCCCACACTACCTGAGCTCGCACATGAGGCAGGTCTGAGCCTACTGAAACTCAAATGCGGATTTCGGCAACTCTTCGGCCATACGGTCTACGGACTGTTTCAGCGTGAGCGCATGCAGGAAGCACGGCGTCAACTGAACCTGGGCTTGCCAGTATTAACTGTCGCCTCTGACCTTGGCTACAGCAATGCCAGCCACTTTGCTGCAGCCTTCAAGAAGCAATTTGGCATCACCCCTTCAGAAGTCAAACGCCAGCGCTGAAGCGTGCAGCGCTATAAATATTTCTCAATCGGCAGCCAGAACAGCACCCGGGTCATGGTTCGGCGCAAGAAACCGTTTCCGGTTAATGGGATAACACTTGGTCACCGCCGTTCCACGCTAGGTCACCGTTGTCATCAAGCGTCACCTGCCAGCTGTTTTAACGGGGAGATTTTGGTGGAGAAGGAAGCCTGCGAAAATACAGCGAGGGCCCAAAAGAAATGAAAACTCACTAAAAGAAAGCCGCCTCCCCTTACTATTGAGTTGAAGGAGTATGCGGCCATAAATGCTGAACTTGGCTGTTTCGCAACAGCTGGGTCAGACCTGTCAATGAACGAATTAAATATTAATGATAGTTGTTCGTATTTGCAATACTTTTATTATGTTTGTTTTGCCGCTAACATAGCGACTCTCAATTGACTCACTCAGCGGACTCCGGCCATGAACGAATGTCAGTCCCAACAACCGCTGTCAACCCTACGCAACCAGCACTCTCCCATAGACAAAGTGTTGCGCCAGGGCCTTACTTTCCATTTTGGCGACACTCTGGAACAACAGGATCGTGTCAGCCATGGGCAGGTTGATGACCACATGCGGATCGTGCTGTTACTGGAAGGTTCGTTGGATCTGCGTTTCGGCGACCATGCCCTGCACATGAAATCGGCATCGGGTCGCTCGATACGCAATCAAGGCAGCTACATGGATGCCGCTCTGATCGCCCTGAACGCCCCCGAGCGTTTCAGTCGTATTGCACACAAAGGCCACTATTCCCGCCGTATCAGCCTTGGGCTGAGCGCACAATGGGTTGATGACGCTTTGCACAGCGGCGGACTCAATTCGTCAGGATCCATGAGCGGTTTTCGTCGCCACCTGAACACCTTCAGGTGGCGAGCTACACCTCACGCCTGTAGCATTGCCGAACAGATGCTGGCACCTCCAGCCCTGTCCGAAGCCATCGCTGGCATGTACCTTGAATCCCGTGCTCTGGAACTGATCATTGAAGCTTGGTCTACGCTAACAGATGCACAGCCGTGTACCACTACACCACGCCTGTCCGTCCATGCCACCCGGCGCATCCATGAGGTGGCGGCCTGGCTTCAGGAGCACGCCTCTCGGCACCTGACTTTGGCCGATATCGCCCGCGAAGCCCACATGAGCACGGCTACCTTACAGCGTCATTTCAAGCAAGTGCATGGCATCACAGTCGCCGATTATCTGCTGCGCACGCGCATGCAGCAGTCGCATCAGGCATTAACCCGGCAGGGGCTCAGCGTCACCGAAGCCGCTCACCTGGCGGGATATTCCAGCCCGAGCAATTTCGCCACCGCCTTTCGTCGTTACTTCGGCATTTCACCACGGCAGGTACGCACCTGAGCCAGCGAGGATCTGCAGCCAATTGCACCGTTTGCATAGGTTTTTGATCCGTTTACAAAGGACAAGGTACGCCCTGGAATGAAAAAATAATCGTTCTCATTTAAAGGAGCGATTGCATGATGTCTTTACTCTCAGACCGTCGTCCAAATCGGGTCAACCACTGTCCGGCCCGCCTGTCTCTGCTGACCTTAGCTCTGGCGACCGCTTCAGCCAGCGCCAGTGCAACCGATACGGATACTATTCGGGTGCAAGAGCCCGACACAGGCCGTACAGAACTGGAGACACTGGTCATCAATGCCTATCGCCCCGCCCAAACCATTGGCGGTGCAACCAAGACGGATACACCGCTGCTGGAAACGCCTCATTCTGTTTCGGTTATTGAGCGTCAGGAGCTGGATGCCCGCGGTGTCCAGAACCTGAATGAAGCCGCCCGCTATACCTCCGGTGTGCTGCCCGAAAGCCAAGGCATTGATAACCGCGTGGATGACCTTTACATCCGCGGCTTCGATGCCGGCAGCTTCGGCAATAACGTCATGCTGGACGGCATGCGTGCCCCTTCGGACAGCAACTTGAGCTGGAATCGCACTGCCTTCAACAGCTGGAATCTGGAGCGCGTCGAGATTCTCAAGGGACCGTCCAGCGTACTCTATGGCCAGATCGCCCCGGGCGGTATGGTGAACCAGGTCAGCAAAACGCCGACCCTGGACCAGGAACACATCCTGCAACTGCAGGCCGACAGCCACGGCCGCTATCAAACGGCCTTCGATACCGGTGGTGCCAGTGATGACCGCAACAGTCTCTGGCGTCTGGTGGGCTTGATCAAGGACGGAGGCACCCAGATTGACGATACCGAGCACCAACAGTGGTTCCTCGCGCCCAGTGCCAGTTTCCGCCTCAATGACGACAACACTCGGCTGACACTGTTGGGCCTGTACCAGCAGGATGCAGGAGGCAGCACTTTCCAGTTCATGCCCTATCAGGGATCTGTCATTCCGGGAGCAAACGGCTATATCGACAACAGCACCTTCCTGGGCGAGCCGGACTGGAACCAGTACGACCGCAACATCTGGTCGGCCGGCTGGCTGTTCGAGCACCAGTTCAACGACGACTGGCGCCTGCGTCAGAGCGCCCGCCATACCCATGTGGACTCGCTGTACCGCACCACCGTGGGTTACGGTGTACGTGGCGCGGCACTGACCGATCTTAATACTCTGACCGACGGCCATATACTCAAGCGGCGGGCGGTACAGGGCGAAGGAGACTCCGATGGACAGACGCTGGATACCCGTATCGAAGGTCGCTTCAGCACCGCAGCCCTTAACCATCAGCTGCTGGCAGGCGTCGACTGGCAAAAGACAGACTGGGACTTCCTGCGCAAGGCCGCACAGGTGGCGCCGGATGCGATTCAGATCGATATCTACAACCCCGAGTACACCTATTACGACTTTTCCAAGGTACTGTTCGACCAGATGTCCACCAAAGAAACCGATCGCCAGACCGGCGTCTACCTGCAGGACCAGATCGCCCTGAATAACTGGCGCTTCACACTAGGAGGACGTTACGACTGGTTCGAGATTGACAGCCTGAATCGCCTGAACGGCGTGACAACCCGCACCGAGGACGAGGCGCTCACTGCCCGCGCCGGGGTCACCTATTTGTTCGACAACGGCTTCGCGCCCTATCTGAGCTATGCCGAGTCCTTCCAGCCGGCCGTGGGCACCAGCCGCTCCGGAGCGGCCTTCGATCCGATCACCGGCAGCCAGTGGGAGATCGGCGTCAAGTACGAGCCCAGTCAAATCGACGGCATGATCACCCTGGCCGCTTATGATCTGCGACAGCAAAACGTGCTCACCGCCGACCCGCTGAACCAGGCCGATGAACGCTATCAGGTCCAAACGGGGGAGGTGCAAATCCGCGGTCTAGAACTGGAAGGCCGCATCACGCCATTCGCCGGTTTCAGCCTGATCGGTGCCGCCACCCGTTTCGACTCCGAAGTCACCCGTAACAACGACGGCTACACCGGCAATCGCATGATTCGAGTACCGGACTGGATGGCATCCCTGTGGTTGGATTACACCTTCCTCGGTGGCTCCCTGGATGGCCTGAGTCTGGCCACCGGCTCCCGTTACGTGGATGAAACCTACGGCAACCTGGCCAACAGTCTGAAGATCCCGTCCTATACCCTCTACGACGCCGCCGTCCGCTATGACCTGGGACAGGTCGGCAACAGCCGGGTACAACTTTCACTCAACGCCAGCAACCTGACCAACGAGCGCTATGTCGCCACCTGTACCGCCGCTACAGCCTGCTATTACGGCTCCGGCAGAACAGTGATGGCCACCGCCCGTTTCAGCTGGTAACTCCTAAGGCAAAGATGCAGAACACTTACCACAACACTCGCCTCTGGACGCCAGGGGCACTGCTGCTCCTGACCCTGCTGGCGACAACGCTACTTGCTCCCGACCTCTATGCCGAAGGCTGGCCGCGCAACTTCAGCAATGCCGATGGCAGCAGCACTCGCCTGACGGCACCGCCGCAACGCATCCTGTCCACCTCGGTGACCATCACGGGTACCCTGCTGGCAATGGATGCGCCGGTGGTTGCCAGCGCATCCTCCGCCAATGGCCAGTTTTTCGACCAATGGGCCGAGCTGGCAACCCGGCGCGGCCTGGAAAACCTCTGGCCCGCCGGCAGCATCGACTTGGAAGCCGCCTACGCGACGGCACCAGACCTGATCGTCATTTCCGTCAATGGCGCCGACTCTGCCCTGGAACAGCGCCAAGCGCTGAGCCAGATTGCTCCGGTCATACTGCTTGACTACGGCGCTCTCGACTGGCAAGCGCTGGCAGTGCAACTGGGTCAAGCCATCGGCCTGGAGCGACAAGCGCATGCCCGCATCGCGGCCTTCGAGAAAACCCTGGCCGAGGCCCGGTCACGTATCCGCTTGCCGGCAGGAAAGGCAAATATCGTCAGTTACAACGGTCCCGGTATCGCCAACCCCATCGCCACCGCCGAGGGTACCCACGGCCGCTTGTTGAGTGCACTGGGCTTCCGTATAGAATCCCCCGATCCGGCCTGGCACAGCGGTGCCGGCAAGCCCGGCGATTTCGTACGCTCCGAATATGCCTATCTGACCCGACTGAAGGCGCCAACCACCTTCCTGTTGCGCAGCGATGCCCAGGACGTCAGCCGATTTCGTAACGATCCTGTACTGGCAAACCTCCCATCAGTGCGCACGGGCCAGGTCTACGGTTTGGGCCTGAATTCCTTCCGGATCGACTATTTCAGCGCCAATGAAGTGGTCGCCGAGCTGGTGGCGGCCCTGCAGCCATGAGACTCTCCGACGCCCGACACAGAGTCCCTCCTCGACAAAGACGCTTGCTGAGTGGCCTGATCGGCAGTGGTCTGGCACTGCTGCTGCTGACCCTGCTTAGCCTGGCTACAGGCCTGCACGGCCTGGACCTGGCCGGTACTCGAGCGGCACTGTTCGCTTACGACCCCGGCAACAGCGACCATCTGCTGGTACGCCATCTTCAGGTACCGCGTACATTGGCCGCGATTCTGGTCGGGGCGGCGCTGGGCGTGGCCGGTGTACTCATGCAGGCCCTGACCCGCAACCCGCTAGCCGACCCTGGGTTGCTGGGTGTCAACGCCGGAGCATCGGCGGCGGTTGCCACAGTGGTAGCCCTGTTCGGCATTACCGAGATCGGTGGTCAGATGCTGGCCGGACTGCTTGGGGCTGGTCTGGCCGGTCTGGCGGTCCTGCTGCTGGGAGGCCTGCGCCAAGGTCATGACCCTGTGCGCTTGGTGATCGCGGGCACCGCCCTGTCCGCCGTGCTGCTGGCCCTGACCCAAATTATCACCGTCAACAGCGATACCCCCGTATTCGAGCAATTCCGTCACTGGGCCGTCGGCTCCTTGCAGGGACGTGGCTACGATGTTCTGCCGCCGCTGGCCCTACTGACCGCCCTCGGTCTGGTGCTGGCACTGAGCCTGGCCAGATCTCTGGACGCATTGGTGCTGGGACGTGAACTGGGGCAAACGCTGGGCACACGACCCAGACTGATCTGGTGCCTGGCCGCCGCGACACTAACCCTTCTGACCGGTGTTGCCACCGCCGCAGCAGGCCCCATCGTATTCATCGGCCTGACGGCACCACATATGGCCCGCTTTTTCACCGGCCCCAACCACCGTTGGCTGCTACCCTGTACACTGATACTGGCCGCTGTCCTGATGCTGGCTGCAGACACTTTGGGACGTCTGGTTGCCCGTCCAGGCGAGGTCAGCGTCGGCATTATGGCGGCATTGATCGGCGGCCCCTTCTTCGTTGCGCTGGTACGCCGTGGCGGCAGGATTGCGCTATGAATACTCGGTCACATACAGGCCGGGTCTGGCGTGCCGGCCCCTGGTCCATACTCCTGCGACCACGTGTGTTGCTAGTGAATCTATCCCTCTCGATTCTCGTCTGCGCAACGGCTCTGCTGTTACTGACCAGCGGTCGCTTTGAACTATCGATTGGTGACATCAGCCAGATCCTGCTACAACAGGAGTCCGGCCACACGGCTTCCCATATTGTCCTGAATATCCGCCTGCCAAGAACCCTGACTGCGGTATTTGCCGGAGCGGCGCTGGGCATATCCGGCGCAATTTTCCAGTCGATCTCGCGCAATGCTCTGGGATCACCCGATATCATCGGCTTCACCACCGGAGCCGCCAGTGGCGCCATCGCACATCTGATCTTTCTGGAGCCCAGCACCGTGGGTGTCGCCCTTGCGACTATTACCGGCGGCCTGTTCACCGCTGTTCTGGTATATCTGCTCACCCTGCGGCATGGCCGCATCGGCAGCGAACGGCTGGTTCTGATCGGCATAGGCACAGGCACAACACTGGCGGCTCTCAACGGGTTGATGCTGGTCAAGGGCGATCTGGACAGCGCCGTGATGGCCAATCTCTGGCTGGCCGGCTCGCTCAACGCGCGCAACTGGACCCACGCCCTCATGCCCCTGTTTGGCGTGCTGCTGTTGCTGCCATTGATACTACTGTCGGCACGTCGCCTGAGTCTGATCGAAATGGGCGACGATTTGGCCAGTCAACTGGGCGTATCCGTGGAGCGGACCCGAATGCTGATGACACTTTACGGCGTTCTGCTGGCAGCTCTGGCTACCGCTGCGACCGGCCCCATCGCCTTCATCGCACTGGCAGCACCTCAGCTGGCCATACGGCTGACCGGTGCTCAGGAACTGCCAGTGTGCGGTGCCGCCACCATGGGAGCAGCATTGCTGGTGCTGGCGGATCTGCTGACACAATCCATACCGATCTCGCTGACACTGCCTATCGGCCGCATGGCAGCCATCATCGGTGGCCTGTACCTGCTCTGGCTGCTAAGCCGACGACGTTAAACTCTGCCTTCAACCTGTCACAACGAGAGCAACCCACACATGCAACAGGATCCACTCGACACAGCCATATTGAGTGCCAAATCAGTACGGCTCGCCTATGACCAGCGCTGCGTTGCGGATCAGTTGAGTCTAGCCATTCCCAAAGGCCGCATCAGCGTCATTCTCGGCGCCAACGGCTGCGGCAAATCAACACTGTTGCGAGCGCTGGCGCGCCTGCTCAAACCCACCAC
Source organism: Marinobacterium iners DSM 11526 (assembly GCF_900107855.1). GTDB lineage: Bacteria > Pseudomonadota > Gammaproteobacteria > Pseudomonadales > Balneatricaceae > Marinobacterium > Marinobacterium iners. The sequence continues at coordinate 291,346 of NZ_FNRJ01000001.1, forward strand.
CGGACATATTTTGCTGGACGGTCGCGACCTGCGTTCCTACGCCAGCCGCGAACTCGCCCGCACCCTGGGCCTGCTGCCTCAGGCACCCAATGCACCCGCCGGCATTCGGGTCTGGGAGCTGGTTGCACGCGGCCGTTACCCGCATCAGGGCCTGTTGCGACAGTGGAGCGAGACCGACGAGCAGGCGGTACGCCAAGCGTTGGCCAATACCGACCTGAGCGAGCTCGCCGAACGTCCGGTTGATGAGCTATCTGGCGGTCAGCGCCAGCGCGTCTGGCTCGCTATGGCGCTGGCACAACAGCCGGACGTAATGCTGCTGGACGAACCCACCACCTGGCTTGATATCGCCCACCAGTTCGAGGTGCTGGAACTCTGCCGACGCCTCAACCATGACCAGAGCAAAACGCTCGTCATGGTACTGCACGACCTTAATCAAGCCGCCCGTTATGCCGACCACCTCATCGTACTCAAGGCGGGGCAGGTCATCGCCGAAGGTCCTCCCGAGCACGTGATCAAGCCCGATCTCATCGCACGAGCCTTCGGTCTCAACGCTGTCATCATCGAGGACCCGGTGACCGCCACGCCTCTGGTGGTACCTATCGCCGGCCCAGCCCCCACCACAGGAGACCCTTTATGAACACCACTCCCCCTCTGTGTATCGGCCTATCACTGGCCGTCACCTGGCTCAGCGGCAACGGCTGGCGCCGCGCCGACAGCCAGGTTGAAGGGATCTACAGTGCCGGTTTCTATACCCGACTGGCGCAACTGGCCGAACAGGCTTGCCTGGACTTCCTGTTTCGCCCGGACTCGCTGTTCATTGAGCCGGCCACACTGGAGCAGGCTCCCGGCTTCAGTAGTCTGGACCCGACGCTGCTACTCACCGCCATCGCCCGCGAAACCTCTCATATTGGTTTGGTAACGACAGCCTCTACCACTTTCAACTCGCCTTATCTGGTAGCACGCCAGCTGCAATCACTGAGCTGGCTCAGCAATGGCCGGGCCGGCTGGAACGTGGTCACGGCACTGGATGGGCAGCGCAACTTTGGTCTGGAACAGATGCCTGCTGCAGCCGAACGTTATGCCCGGGCGCAGGAGTTTGTCGATGTCGTACAGCAGCTCTGGGACAGCTATCCAGACACGGCGCTGCTGGCCGAACGCCGCTCAGGTCAGTACGCCGACAGTGGTCTCATCCGGCCAATCCAGCATCAAGGTGTATATTTCAAGGTAGAAGGGCCGTTGAGCACTCCAATGCATGGCAGTGGGCGAGTCCCCTTGTTTCAGGCAGGGGCTTCACCGGAGGGACGTGATTTCGCAGCTCGCATTGCCGATGCCATTTTTGCCGCCACACCGGATATCCATGCCGGTGTTGAACTGCGCCAGGATATCCGCACCCGTGCTCAGCATCATGGCCGAAGCCCTGGCTCCGTGCGTGTATTGCCGGGCCTCAGCCTGTATCTGGCCTCCTCGCGTGCCGAGGCGCGCGACTTGTTTGAAGCCACCCAGACCGAGGATAGCCGCATGCGTAAGCTGAAGTATCTGCAGACCAACCTCGGCCTTGATCCCACCACTCTACCACCGGACCAACCCATTACCGCCGATCTACTGCAACCCACGCCAGCGAACGTCAGAAGTAGAACCCATGCAGGGCTGCTGCGTCGTTTGATCCTGCGTGAATCACCCAGCCTCAACAACCTGCTGCAACGCCCCGAAGTCAGTCCTTCAGCACACTGGCAGGTGATAGGCACGTCGGAGGATGCGCTTCAGGCGATTCTGGAACGCTATCAGGCGGGCGCGGCTGACGGCTTCATCGCCCTGCCAGGAGGCGCCGTGCAATCGCTCGAACTGGTATGCGCTGAACTGGTGCCGGCACTGGCAGACTTGGGGCTGTTCCGCCAGGCATACCAGGGCACCAGTCTGCGCGAGCACTTGGGACTGCCCTATTAAAACAACTTCAGAGGATTCGACATGAATCAACCGCAACGCCGTACGCACCGTATTCACTACGAACTCAAACATCGCCCGGTACATGTGGTACGCATTGAACCTCAGGGCAGTCAGTTTATCCGCATCGTTTTTGGCGGGGAGGCGCTGTATGATTTCTGCTCGCGTGGCTTTGACGATCACATCAAGTTCATTTTTCAGGATGTAGACAGTAGCGAGACCCTGATGCGTGACTACACGCCACGACACTTCGACCCTGAACGCCAGGAGCTGAGCATTGAATTCGCACTGCACGGAGAGGGCAGCGCCTGTCGCTGGGCACAGCAGGCCCGCCCCGGCCAGACAGCCACCATCGCAGGCCCAAGAGGATCTCTTCTCATTGCCGGCGACTACGACTGGTATCTGCTGGCGGGAGACGCCACAGCCCTGCCCGCCATACGCCGTTGCGTAGAAGAGCTGCCAACGAACAGCCGAATACGTGTCATGTTGCAAATGCCCGAGGACTACAGCGCTGACGAATGGCAGGCACACCCGCATATCGACCTGCACTTGCAGCACACGGACTCCGCCTTGCTCGAACAGCTACAGACCCTGCCACTGCCAGAAGGCATCGGTTTTGTCTGGGCTGCCGGCGAAAAAAACAGCATGGCCCAAATACGCAAACTCATCCGTCAACAGACACCGTTTCTGAGTCCGAACACACGTATTGCCGCCTATTGGCGCAAAGGCTGTCCCTGTTTCCACGAAGAGCTGCAGGAGTAAACATTTAAGTTTGATGTATAGGGTTCTCATCCTGACACAACAAATGCTAATATTTGAATGATATTAATTATCATTTACATTAAATCATGTGAGGAATACAGGATGAGGTACCCCACCCTGACGCAGGTCACGCTGATGACAGCGGGCCTACTCAGTACCCATATGGCCCAAGCAGATGAACCCTCCGTACAATGCACCCCAACCCTTAGTAATCAATGCGAGCAGGTAAGGCCCCCATTAAAATTACCCCCTGTTACCATCACCGCCAACCGCGTCGCCACTGAATTGCCGCGTTATACCGGCCAAATCAGTGTTCTTGAGGCTGGTGATCTAACCAGTCCAAATATCATCGAAAATCTGACGCAGATCCCGGGGTTTGAGACTGGTGATGATTTTGGTCGCCAAATTGGCTCTCAGTTCAAACTGCGTGGCTTTGGCTATCAATCCGAAACACGCGTCATCATCGAACAGGACGGCGTTAAGCGCTCTCCCAGTTTGTTCTCTAACCACATATCGTCATTTCGAACCGATCCCAACCTGTTGAAGCGCGTTGAGGTGGTAAAAGGCGGCTCCTCCGTGCTTCATGGCAGCGGCGCCATTGGCGGTATCGTCAGTATGACGACCAAGGACGCGAAAGACTTTTTGCGCGACGGCGATAGCACAGGAGTAACACTGGGTACTCGTTACGACAGCAACAATTCACGGCAGGCACACATTGCACTGGCCATCGATGCCGAACAGGCCCCTGTCGATTTTCTTGTGTACCGCAAGCAAGGCCAATTCGATGACATCACGCTGGCTGATGGTGGCGTCCGCAATAGCGAAGATGGCAGTCGCATTGATGAAACCCTTAATGACGAAACGATCAAAAACAGTTTCTTCAAAGCCGGATGGGATATCAGCGATGAACAGCGCATGGCCCTGTCCTACTACAAATACGATGAGGAACTCGAAACCAGCTGGCAAACACTCTGGCATCGTGATCCAGGCGAATCTCCAGTGGACGGAAATCTGGAACAGCGCGATATCATTCTGGATTACAGCTTTGCACCCTCGGATAATGACCTGATCAATTTCAGCGCCAAGGTATACGATTCCGAAGCGTTTTACCGCCGAACACGTGCCAGTGACACCTACAGCGTCTTTTACATCAACAGGGACGAACGTCAGGGTTTTAACCTCAAAAACAGTGCCGAGTTCACCACCGGTAGCCTGAAGCACTCATTGGTGGCAGGCCTCGACTACGAAGAGCGGGAGGAGGACGCAACTTACCTCTACAACAATGAACCATCGGACTTTGGCTCTTTCCCGAACTACTACAAGGATACCGGCCTGTATGCACAGGATATTATTCAGCTCGGCAAGGCAGAGATTTCCTTGGGCGGACGTCTTGATCGGTTCAAGCGAGGTGTCGATCTTCCCGGGCGTTCAGAATACAGGGACGGTCATTTTTCACCCAAAGTCGGTATCAGTTACGAAGTACATGACGGGGTGTACTTGTTGGCCAACTATGCGGAAACTTTCCGCGGGCCAACACCTAACGAAACCTCTGCCAGTGGCGCATTGAACCCTCATTATTGGTATGTTCCCAATAATGCTCTTAAACCTGAAGTTGCCAAAGAATATGAAATTGGCTTCTCCCTGAGTCAACAGAATCTATTGGGAGATGACAGTCTCTATCTGAAAGCAACTTGGTTTGATGGGGATATCAAGGACATGATCAGCCTTGAGCGCTCACCCGAACTGGGGATGCCGCCGGATATTGGTGATGGTTACGCAGACTATCGGGAATATGCCCAGTACAAAAACATCGCCAGTGCCAGCCGAAGAGGTTTTGAGGTTGAAGCCAAATACCGCCTGCCTAGCTGGGCCTTTGCGGCAGGTTATGACCACCTCAAACTGCATGACGATAGCACGGGCAAATTGCTGCAGCCTTCTACCGACAAGCTTTACCTGAACGCCAGTTATACCCATCACCCCTGGGATCTGACTACAGGTATGCGTCTAACACACTGGTTTGAACCCAAGCGGGACAGCTATGTTCGCGTCATCAGTGGTGAGGAGTACCATTATATCAAGGATAGCTTCACCACGGTTGATCTGCTTGGCAGCTGGCAACCCAGTAACTGGGGGCAGCATGAACTGGCACAGGACTGGTCAGTGAAGTTTGGCATCAACAATCTGTTCGATGAGCAGCGCATTAACGCCGCCAACTATACAACCACTACGGCCGTTGGCAAAGGGCGCAACTACTACCTTACCCTGGAAAAGTACTTCTAATTTGGCAGCATAACCGCCCGTGACGACGAGCCATTCACTCTAAAACCCCGGTCATCACTGATCGGGGCTTTTCTCATTCAGCACAGTATCAGCCGCAGAGGCCCTATCAGCGCGCAGCACTTTAACCACTTCCCCATGTTCTGAATCGCCACTCAACCTCTACCGGATTCCGTGACTTACAAGACAAGCGCCGCCAAACCCGCAAGGAGAAGTTCCTGGGCCGGATGGACAAGTTGATCCCTTGGGCACGTCTCGAAGACGTCATCGAACCTCATTATCCCAAGGCCGACAACGGTCGTCGGCCTTATCCGTTGTCCACCGTGCTGCGAATTCATTGTATGCAGCAATGGTACAACCTCAGTGATCCGGCCATGGAGGATGCACTGTACAAAATTGCCTCCATGCGCTTGTTTGCCGGCCTGTCACTGGACAAGTCCATCCCGGATCATTCCACGATTCTGAAGTTCCGCCACCTGCTGGAACAACATGGCCTGGCACGCCAGATCTTCGGCAAGGTCAATCAATGGCTGTCAGAGGCGGGTGTACTGCTCAGGGAGGGTTCTTTGATCGATGCCACCATCATCGAAGCTCCCAGTTCAACCAAGAACCGCAGCGGCAAGCGCGATCCGGAGATGCACCAGACCCAAAAAGGGAATCAATGGCATTTCGGCATGAAAGCTCATATCGGCGTGGATGCCCGCACCGGTATCACGCACAGCTTCACCACTACGGCAGCCAATGAGCACGACCTGAACCAAACAGAGCACCTGCTTCACGGTGATGAAGCGTTCATCTTTGCCGATGCGGGCTACCGGGGCGCCGAAAAGCGGGAGGAGCTGAAGGCGAGCCTCCGCGCCAAGGTCGAGCATCCGTTCCGGATCATCAAGTGCCAGTTCGGCTTCGTGAAAGCCCGTTATCGTGGCCTTAAGAAAAATGATGGAAAATTGGCGATGCTGCTTGCTCTGTCAAACCTCGTGCGCGTGGATCAGATGTTGCGAGCACAGGGCTAATCCGTTTGAAGTGCCTGAAAAGGCAGCTTTCCGAGGGAAAACGCGGGATAGTGACGCCTGAATTGGACTCCCGTAGCGAAGATTACTGGTTGCAGTGGGAATGGGAGGGGACTTAATCACACGTTCCCTAAAGGCAGAAAAAGCCCATAATTTTGAGCTTGGAATGGACCTTAACCATGGCTCATTTGACTTTGGCGCAGGGCTCTACCACTCAAAAATTGCAAACCCAATTGCCGGAGCAACTCCGTGGTCCAAAGTTGCAATAAACTTGGAGGATGACATTGTCACAAGGGGATACTATTTAAGGGCTGGATACGCGAAGGGACCGTGGGAGATCTCAGCCGAGATCAATATTGCCGATACGGAATTTGACGACCAAACAGTAACCCGTTATGTCTACTCTTCAGGTGCTACCAGCATAGGCAATACACTGGCACTGGATGTGAACTACCAAGCCAGGCCAAACCTGAAACTGGGATGGACGGCTGAATTTGTTCGTGGAATGGAGTCTTTCGAGATTAACGTTGCTGGTGAACAGCTTAACGTTAAAAAGCCCGGTTACGCGGTGCATGATGTGTATGCCCACTGGCTACCTACTGGCCGCGACACTTTCGTCATCGGGTTGAGTATCAACAACCTGTTTGAAGCCATGCCAGCGTCGAAGACCTTACAGCCAATCCGGGATACTCAATCATTTCGGGCTATCCAGAGGCCGGTCGTGACATAAGACTATCTGCAAAGGTCCGCTTCTGAATGACATAATTGCAGATGATAACCATTAGCATTATCATGCAGTAGTAATGCTAATGGTCTTCGGAGGTGCCTGTCATGTGCCAAAGCTGCAACGGTATCAACTCAGCAAAGCATCAGCGCTTGTCAAAACGCTATAAACTCTGGCAACTCCCCACCTACACCCACTGCCCAGTTATCGGCACCTGCTTAACTTTGGATGAACTGGTCAAGATAGTCCGGCAGACAGGATTGCTTGTCGAGCAGGGCAGTGACTACTATCTTCACAGCAGCCTGGTTCAATTGGCAGACCAAAACGTGCCACCCTCACGCCGAATCCAGAAGATTCTCGACTCAAAATACAGCCGCTGGATCAAATCCTATGGCGCACTGACAACTGACGCAGAACGAAAAAAGTTCTGGCATGATGCTGTCAAAACAGGACAAGTACCGGGAGCCTTCTGGGCCGTTATCAGCCACACTCACTCCCCTGCCAGCCTAGTTGATCTGGCCCTTGGCGATGTACATATGCTCTCACACCTTCAAGGGGCGCTGAACAGGGCTGACTTGCAGTACATGGCCAAACTTGAGCAGGAGGTTTGCACTCTGCGTGACAAGCTTGAACGCCAGCAGATACAACACCAAAAATCACAGCAGCAAAGCAACCGTCTGGTGACGGCTCAAGAAAAAGCATTACAGAGCTTGCGACAACAAATTCAACCTGATGAAAATAGCCCTTCGAATGTGCAGAAAGAACTGGAATCTGTGCGCAAGAAATACCACTTGATCGCTCGCCAGAAAGATTGGGCTCTCAAGCAACTGCAGCAACGCCAGACGAACATAAAACGCTTGGAAGAACGACAGGAGGCGCTTGTTGATCAACTTTTGGAGACTACGCAAGAGCGCGATGCCCTCGAGTCTACAGTTGAAAACCTGTTGCAGCCCGGCCGCAGTGAAGACGAGCATAACCGAACCGCCCGCCTGTTCGACCTGAACGGCCGCAAGCTGGCCTATGTGGGTGGGCGCACAGCCCTGTTTCCGAGGCTTAAATCATTTGTAGAAGCCCACAATGGGCAATTTTATTGTCATGACGGCGGCATTGAAAACAGCCATCCGGAACTCAGCCAATGCCTGTCAAAAGCAGACATGGTGTTCTGCCCCATTGACTGCGTCAGCCATAACGCCTGCCTGCAGGTCAAAAAGTATTGCAAACGCAATTCAAAGCGGTTTATTCCGCTTCGCAGCGCAAGCCTTGCGACCTTTACATATCAACTGAAGCAGAATTGTGAAGCCATTGTAGATTGATACCCCCAAGATTCAGCAACTAAAACAACTAAGGATGGAAAATTGATGTATGGGGGTTTTTTTGCTCCTTTTTACATCAGGAACTCTGAAAGCTTGCATAAGATGATAATGATGAGTATTCTCATTATCATCTTATGCAAGCCAGACAAGGACCGCATGTATGACTGACAAACTTGAGCAACAGGGAGTCAAATGGATACGCAGTGACGAGTTGGTCAAGAGTCCATCGGGACTGCTCATTCTGCACAATGACGAACCTTACCGATTGCGCATCACACGCAAAGGCAAATTAATATTAACCAAGTAACGTTCACCCAACCTGACAGCTATTAGCCAGACGCTCAGCCGCCAGCCACAGCCTGTCTCCCTGATACAACCAGTTTTTGCGAGAAGGCGATTGCCATGCATCTCATTTTCGATGTCCCAACCACCAGCACACCAATGCGACATCATTTTGATCAACGGAATACGCAACAAAGGTCACTTGTCGCCCCGGTACTGTGGGACGGTGAAGCGGATTTGGTGGGCACATGAAAACACTTGTTTACCACCTGCATATCCCTCTGCTCGGTGCTCTATTACTTGCTTTAATGCTGGCTCCCTCTGTGAAGGCGGAGACGCTGCAGCATGTTGTGAATGTAGATACCTCACCGGCAGAGATATCGACTGTAGCGCGTTGACTTTGACAAAGCCTGCGATCAACAAGCAGATGCTCTAGCTAGACACCTGCTTTGTGTCACCAAACTTCATTGTGCTAATACAAAGCCTTTACACATTAATGAAAATGATTTTCAATACTATTAATTTTGTTATGTTATAACGGAGCAGAAATGAAACACGGTATTCACCCAGAGTACGACTATGTCGTTTTCCGCGACACCAGCTGCGGCAAGACATTCCGTATCCGCTCAACCTGCACGTCAACTGAAACGATCACCTGGGAGGATGGCAAAACCTATCCCCTGATCAACCTGGATATTTCCAGCGCGTCACATCCTATCTATACCGGCGAGCAGCGTCAGGCCAGCAACGAAGGTCGAGTGGCACGCTTCAACAAGCGTTTCGGTAATCGCAATTTCAAAAAGGACTGAGGGGGTAACAACATGCAAGTATTGAGTTCACTGAAGACCGCCAAACAACGCCACCCCGACTGTCAGGTCGTCAAACGTCGAGGTCGCTACTACGTCATCTGCAAAAGCAACCCGCGCTTCAAGGCGCGACAGGGTGGCGTGAAAAAGCGCTAACCTCCATACGCACTGGCTGGTATCGGAGCTCCCCTTCCTCCGGGCCAGTCAGTTACAGCACCGCCATGTTATTTCTAAATGCAAACAGCTCTCAGCCTTTTGCAGACTCTGCACGAGATCGCTATGATAATGATTCTCAGTAGCAGGGATTGATCAAACACATGCCTCTCCATCTTTCCGCTGACTTTTTTATCAAGCAACGGCAACTCAGTGGCTGGTTTGAACAAAACCTGGCCGTAGACGGTATAAACCGCTTCACCACCGCACGCATCAGCCCTGATATCCAGATTACCCGAAGTCATTGCAACTTCACCGATTCCTGTCAGTGCTGCATCGAACACCCTGCTCCCACTACGCTGGTACTTTACGGGATCAGTGGCATTTGTCAGTTCAGCACGGAAAATCACCAGTGTACGGTACGTCCGGGGGATCTCTGGGTAATGCAAACAGCCGAGGAGCCGCTGCAACGCTTGACGCCCGCCAACCAGATATGTGCCATGCAGGTCGTCAAATGTTCAACGCAACGCCTGTATGACACGGCGATACCCGCCTTGATCCCCCCCTTTCGGCTCTGCCGAATCGCGCGCCAAAGTCAGCCTCCGGTCGGTTTTCAACGATTGTTCAATAACCCGCTCAGCACAGCGATCGACAAATTGATGGCAGAATCCCAAGCCCTCGAATTGTTGGCGCACAGCCTCAACCTGATGCAGGCCGAAGCGCCTCCGCAGCCGCCTGCTGGTGCTTCAGATACCCTACATCTAGCCACCGAGTTGCTGACAACAGACCTGTGCTCGCCCCCATCACTGGAGGCGCTTGCAAAGGCAACCGGCATGAGCCATGTCCGGCTCAACCGGGAGTTCAAGCTCTACTTTGGCAATACCGTATTCGGCTGGCTACGCCAGCACCGCATGAGTCTGGCCCGGCACCAACTCAGGCACAGTCGACGTGAAATCACGGAGATTGCACTGCAGCTGGGTTACAGCAGTGCCAGCCACTTTTCCAGCAGCTTTCGCCAACACAATGGCTGTACGCCTCTGCAATATCGTATCAACGCCGCCTGAGTCGTGCGGCATTTGACACTGGCCGATTCAGCATCTGAAAGCACTGTTACGCGTCTGCGCCTACATTAGTGCCATTCTTCTCTGGCCAGGACTCACTCATGCCTTCCAACACACTCACGATGACGCGTCGCTTTCCTATCAAACCTTTGGCGGCTCTGCTCATGCTAACGCCCTGCATTACGGTAGCTGCCGCCGAAACCACGGTCGATACCCTAGTGATTACCGCCCGACATTGGCAGGAAAATGCTCGTCAATTGCCCGCCACGCCAACCCTGCTGACACCCGAGCCTGATGATCATGAACTCTGGAGCAGTCTGGAGTCGCTGACCGGACGCACCGCAAATGCGCGCCTGGAGGATTCATCGGTACAGAAACGCATCGTATTGCGCGGCATTACTGCTGTTAACACCGGGTTACAGGACCCTCTGGGGGTCTTTGTCGATGGCGTAGGGTTGCCACTGGGGCTCAACCAGGCTCCAGCACTGTTCAACCTTAACCGTATCGAACTGCTCAAGGGGCCACAGGGCACTCTGTACGGCCGCAACACGGAAGCGGGAGCGCTACGCCTGATCACTCCAGCCCCGGCCCAACAGCTGGAAACCTGGGCAAGACTGTCACAGCTGTACCTCGACAATGGCAACGGCGAGCAACGCAGCCGCTTGGCCGCCGGCGTGTCCGGTCCGCTGAATGAGGCGCTGAAAGCAGGACTGGCCATCCGCGCCGAAGGCGGCGGCACCGGCATTCACAACACTCATGCACTGCACGATGAAGCTGGCGACTTCGAACAGCTGTCACTGTCGGCCAGCGCCGACCTCGATCTGTCCCAACGAACACGGCTCGCTTTTCGCAGCCGTCTGGACAGGACCAACAACGACATGGAGCGCATGCGCTACGCCAGCGGCCCCCTGCGTACCGATCCCTTCACCACCGCATACAACCGTGATGCCTACAACGAGCAGCATACCGGCGTTCACTCCATCAGACTGACACACCAACTGCCGACCGCCGAGCTGACCGCCATCACAGGTGTCAGCCATTATGACCGTCACTTCATCATGGATATGGACGCTTCCACCCTTCCAGCCCCAGCATCGGCCCTGGATCAGGACAACCGAATGTGGTCACAGGAGATAAGGCTGTCGTCACTGCCCAGCGCAGCGCGCCAGTGGCTGATCGGCCTGTACCTGTTCAATGAAGACAGCGATATCGATTTCAGCACTGGTACACCCACCACACTGCGGCACACCAATATCGATCAGGAAGGCGTTGCCCTGTTCGGCCAGGTCGAATTCCCGCTGGGCGAACGCTGGATGTTGACCACGGGAGCGCGTCTTGAGTACCTAGACCAAAGCGGGAACCAGGACAACATCAGCCTGCTGGGCCAGCGTCGCTATTCCGCCGATCACGGCAACACCGAGTTCCTGCCCAACCTGGGGCTCAGCTATCACCTGACGGACGGCAGCCTGGCCTACTTCAACCTGTCACGCGGTTACCTGCCCGGCAGCTACAACTACAATCAGGCCAGTGATGCCGAGAGTTTCACCTATGACGCCGAATACACCGACACCGCCGAACTGGGACTGAAAACAGATCTCTTCAACGGCAGGCTCGAAACGGACATCAACCTCTTCTACAGCCGGCTCAGCGACAAGCAGATTGTCGACCTGCAGCCCGGCGGCACCCAATCCGTCTCCAATGCGGCCAAGGCTCGTATCTACGGACTGGAACTGGCGCTGAAGGCCTCTCTGGGCCAGGGCTGGCAGCTTGACTCGGCCTTCGGCCTGCAGCATGCAGAAGCCACCGACTACACACAGAACGTCCTCTCCGGCGGACAGCTGGTGCATGCCGACCTGTCCGGCAACGACCTGCCGCTGGCGGCTCCCTACACCTACAGTCTGGGCGTACAGTATAACAAGGGGCACGGCTGGTTTGGCCAGGCTCGCCTCAACGGCAGCGGCGGCTACTACTTCGACAGCCAGAATCAGATCAAGCAATCGGCCTGGCAGAGCGTCGACATGGAGCTGGGCTATGCGTTCCGCGACTATCGCCTGTCACTGGCGGCACAGAACCTGTTCGACGAGCAGTACTACACCCGGGCGCTGAATACGCCCAACGGTTTGCTGGTGGAAGATGCCGCCGCGCGGGAAATCAGTCTCAACCTGTCGGCACGCTGGTAATGACAAAAGCCCCGGACGCCGGGCATCCGGGGCTGGGGCGCAACCGATAGATTCATCCACTGGCAGGGGCCAGTTCCGCCCGGCGCCGTCTGTGCCCTGCAAGCATCACCACGGCGACCAGCGCCAGCAGCAAACACGCCACCAGTCCCCACAGGGCTATAGTAAAACCCCAGGTCGCCACCAGCGCACCAAAGCCGGGTGGCCCCAACGCAAAACCGGTGAAAAAACCGGCCGACAACCAGCCGGAAGCTCGCGGAACCTCGCCGAAACCAGGATCATGCAGCAGCATGCTCATGGCAATGGCGTTGGTGGCCACCAGTGTAGCCCCGATGCCCGTAACCGCCGACCACAGCGGTAGATGATACGCCTGCGTCGTTAACTGCATGACGCTTAACGCCACACAGGCTCCCACGATCAACACACCCAGCATCAACGACTCGTCAGGCCAGTTCCGGGCTAGCGGGGTCAGCAATGTCCTTGCCAGCACGCCGATCACGCCGAACAGCATCACCATCAATCCTACCGAGGACGGCGACACTCCCATTTCCGCGGCAAATACCCCCAGATAGGTCATGAACGAAGACAGGGTCAGCCCGACCCCAAGCTGCACCAGCGCCAGCAGAATCAATTCACGATTCGGTCGTATCACGCTAATGGGACGTGAAGGCCGATCACTCTGATCACTCGGAATCATCCTGGCCCCCAGCAGCACCAGCACGATGAGCACCGGCACCCAGAATAGAAAGGCATCCTGCCAACTAAACCAACCCGCCAGCAACGGCATCAACGCACCCGCCAGCAGAGCGGACAATTGCACCCCAGACTGTTTAAGGCCAACCAGAAAAGCCTTGCGTTCCGGATCAGCCCAGTGCGCAATGGCCTGGTTGGTTGACGGGTTGGCCAGCGCCTGCGCCAGTCCACATACCAACAACGCCATCAACAGGCCATAAAAGCCGGATGTCATTCTAATCAGCCCAAAAGACAGCGCCACCAGGACAAACAGGGCCAACAGGCTGCAACGCACGCCAATGCGGCTCACCAGCGGTCCAGCCACCAATGACGCGGCGGCGGCCACGCCAAAGGTGGCCGTGGTTAGCCATCCCAGCGCCGCTACTGGCAGCTGCAGAGTCCACATAATCTCGGGACCCAGTACCCCCACCGCGTAAAAGACCATCATCGGCATCCCCATGGCGGCCAACAGCAGGGCCGTCAGGGCAGGCTCGGAGACCCTGATTTGATTATGCATAACGCACCTCTGGAGCGTCGCCAACCGCACTTTCTCGCAGAAGTTCTCGGCCAATACTGCTGACAAGCGCTTCATCGGCACCATCGAGAATATGCGTGGCCCGCGCCAGCGCATGAATACGCGCCAGCGGCAGGCCATCGCCCAGCCCCTCGGCGCCATGTACCTGAATCGCACTGTCCACCGCCCTGCTCAGGGCATCAGAGGCGGCCAGCTTGGCCACATTAACCGCGATGCTGTCCGTTTCACCGCGGTCATACCCGGCAGCAGCGGTTTGCAACAGCCCTTCAGCACTGGCGATTGCACGGTAAACATCATACACGCGCGCCCGTACAAGCTGCTTGTCCGCCAACGGAATGAGGCTCCCGCGCGGGGAATGTATACGCGCGTGCATCAATTCTGAACAGCGCCGAGCCAGACCTATCCAGTGCGCCGATCTCAGCATCCGCCCCAGCAACAGACGGGACTGCATCACCTGCCTTCCCTGCCCCTCGCGACCAAGCAGGTAACTGAACGGAATCCGTACTTGATCGAAGCTGAGCGCGCCTTGCCCCTGCCAGTACCCCAGGATGTTCAAACCACCTTCATAGGTAAAGCCCGGCGTATCGGCGGGTACCAGCAGCATAGACAGGGAATCCTCAGCCGTCCGCGCCACCACAGTGAAGAACTGCGCCCGCCCGGAGCGACAGATAAACCACTTGCGTCCGTTCAGACACCAGCCATCAGCGGCCTTGCGTGCATCGAACGCCAGCGTTGCCGGCACCGAACCGCTGCGATCAGGCTCCGACATGGCATAGCCGGCAACCGTCAGACCGGCCGCCAAAGGTTTGGCAAAACGCTCATGGATCAGCGGGCTACCGAAGCGGTGCAGCATATGTGCATCCACGGTCAGGTCCGCCCCAAGGATCGCGGGCGCGAACTCAGATCGTCCCTCTTCAAACGCCACCAGCAGGTAATCGCCAAGGGTGGCAATTTCCCCACCCAGTGCATCAGGAAAGAACAAGCCTGAAAGCCCCGCCTGTCGTGCTTCCTGCGCCAATTGATCGCTCAGCTGCGAAGCACCATCATGTTCCGCGGCCAGCTCAGCCTCATGCGGAATGATGCGGGTATCGACAAACTGTCGGATCTGCTCGGCCAATGTCTGGCCAGTAAATGTTGTCATGACTGATCCTCAACCTGCCTTTAATGTGGGTACCGCCAATGCGGCAACATCTTGCGCCAGCGCACGCTTGTCGACCTTCCCTGCTGGGGTCA
This sequence comes from Marinobacterium iners DSM 11526, assembly GCF_900107855.1. Classification (GTDB taxonomy): domain Bacteria; phylum Pseudomonadota; class Gammaproteobacteria; order Pseudomonadales; family Balneatricaceae; genus Marinobacterium; species Marinobacterium iners. Next base: position 306,352 of record NZ_FNRJ01000001.1, read on the forward strand.
TCGGCAATTGGCGGCGAAAGTGCAGATACTCCGGCAGCTTGCCGGCATCCAGTCCGGCCTGCTGTAAAAAGCCCCGGATAGTCGGCAATGAAAAGCGCGTACTGCCTTCTTTCAATGTGACGCACAAACAAAGGCGCTGGCCCATGTCCTCATCCGGGACCGGAACACAGGCGACCGACACCACGTCAGGGTGCTCGGCCACCAGTCCTTCGACCTGCACCGGGCTGATATTGACCCCGCCGCGTATGATGATGTCCTTCTTGCGTCCCTTCAGCACCAGGTAGCCTTTGGCATCGATCATGCCCAGATCGCCCGTTTTGACCCAGCCCTCTGACGTGCGGTAGCGGGCATCCAGATCTGGAGCGTTGACATACTGCATCGGGCTCAGGGGGCCACGTGCCAGCACCTCTCCAATTTCGCCCTGCGGCAGTGTTTTCCCCTCATCGTTGACAATGCGGATCTCACATACGCCAGGATTGGGCTTGCCAGCAGTTGTCAGGATCGCTTCGATATCATCATCCGGCAGGGTATGGCAGTTGACACCATCGGCCGAGCCATACAGGTTGATGAAACTACAGCCGAAAGCACCCGTACAGCGCTGAACCGTGGCCCGATCAATCACGGCGCCACCACAGATCAGGGCACGCAGCCCGCTTCTGTCGATCTGCTGCAGGGCTGGTTCTGCTGCGATACGCTGCATCATGGTCGGCACACCCAGAAGGAAATTAGGCTTATTGCGTTCAATCATCTGGACTGCCTGGGAAACGCTGAATTTCTGCATGATCACCACGGTGCCGCCCAGCCAGCACAGCACACCGACAGTCGCCGTAGAACCGAAGGCCGAGCCTAACGGCACCATATAAAAACCGGTAAACGTCTCGTTCTCGGGTAACAGGCGCTGCAGGAAACGCCCCCGACCGCCAATCAGTGCATTGTGGGAATAGGCCACCAGCTTGGGTTCGGACTCAGTACCGGACGACACCAACAGGCGCACCGGCGAGTCGGGACAGACCAACGGTAACTCCGCTTCAGACAGAGGCTCAACGTCCAGCATCCGGTCCAGCGTCTGCCAGCCCGCACGTGATGCGCCCTGCACGACCAGCAGGCGCAGCGACAGCAGCGATGGCCGCAGCGACTCAATCATCGCGCACAGATCCACCTCGTTGTAGGCCTCCGGTGCCACGATGACGCGGGCATTGCAGCGTCGAACCAGCGACTGTATGTCCAGTCGGTCACGCCCGGCCGGAAAAGGCGCAACAACCGCGCCAAGCGCGGCCGCCGCCAGGTCAATGGCGCAGCAGGCCCAATGGTTGGGTAGCTGACAGGCGATTACATCGCCCGGCACCACGCCGGCATCACGAAAACCGCGTGCCAGGCGCAGCGCAGACTGATACAGCTCGCGATAGGATATGCTCTCATCCGGACTGATCACCGCAGCCTGGTCGGGATGCGCTTCGACCTGTTCTCGAAACAGCTCAAAAGCCGGTTTATTCGGATAAATACCTTCGTCTTTCCACTGTTGACGTACAGCGGGTGGAACCAGATCGATAATGCCGGCAGTATTCATATGAACCTCCAGGGGGATTGCACAGCCGCATAGTCACGACATATCAGGTAGGGTTGAGTTATCTCGCAGGTACAAAGATCGCTCAGGTGTTCGATAACGACGGATGCCGGTACACGCTCCGCACGCAGGCGTGTTTCCCAATACTGGGCGGTCCGGGATAACAATCTGTCCTGCAATTGGGGTAGCAACTCGGCTTTCGAGCAATGCTCTATACCGGCCAAGTTACACAGCGCCCTGTATTCGCAGTCTGTGTTGCATTCGATGGCCAATAGCCCCTGCCCGGTCGACACTACCGTCTCAAATATGGGGCGAGACTGATAGTTTCGCACCAGCTGCAACAACAGTTCGGCGCCTCCCAACAAGCTGCTTTCGATGCGCACTCCACGCTGATCCAATGCACGGTACAACAGGCCTGCCGTTGCACCCAACGTGGCCATGGCACCACCGAGCACATCCAACACTGTAAACAGAGAGCCTCCCTTTTCGCCGGACTGCTCGGCAATCACGGACGCTACTCCCGACCAAGCCTGAACCACAAAATCGGTGCCCGGCAAATCGGTCTTTTCAGTGCCCCAGCCACCAGCATAGGTGTACACCAGCCCCGGCTGATGAGACGTCATCATGTCAAAATCCAGTCCCAGTGCCCGGTCCTTTCCCGGCGCCCAGTTTTGCAAAAAGACGTCGGTTTCCGGCAACGACGCAGCGATAGAATCCCGCCCTTCCGTTGTACGTATATCCACTTCCGTGACCTGCTTGCAGGCACTGATCGCATCGAAACGGACTGAACAGCCATTAACACAAGGCGGCATCGCCCGTAGCGGGTCGCCGCCAGGGGGCTCCAGGCGCAGTACTTTAGCCCCGGCCAGACTTAACAGGTGACCGGCCAGCGGGCCCTGAATCCGGCGGCAGGATTCCATTACTCTGATCCCGGCCAAAGGCAGAGTAGCATCCTCACCAGCTTGTCTCAGCGCCGGAGCAATCGGCCCCTGTTGCACCTGCCACAGCCTTGGTGCCATGGCGCTGGCCTCTGCCTCGCGCCAGTTTTTCAGTGGAATTACCGCTACGCCGGCAGCTTCCGCCAAAGCTTGGATACGGGCAAAAGGCAGTTGAGCCAACGCCTGCATACAGGCCTCCGGCATGGGTGATTCTGCACGGGCGTAACGCATCAGAAAGCCTCGCCAGGCACGACCGGCCACCGCGTCGGGCAAATCGACTTGCTCCCAGAACTGCCGCCAGGGCTCCGGCGTTAGGGTTTCCAGTTCAAATCGAACACCATCGGATGAGACAAAGGGCGGGCGAAATGATGGCGAGGAGGAATCCGGCAGGATTGATTCGGCCTCATCGGCGGCAGTGGCACCCGCCAGATATTGACCGATACTAATCAGCCCCGCCCCCAGCATCGATACCCAGACGTCACGGTAAGGTCGTCCCTGTTGGGCGGACACCAGTACCGCCAGTCCGCCCTGCAGCGCCAAAATGGCGGACAGCGCCGATACATAAGGCAATCCCAGCGCCTGCGCACCGCCGCCCGAGCGCCCATGCACCGACATGATGCCGCACTGGGCCTGCAGCACCGACTCAGACGGCGCCATCCCCGGGATACCAGTGGCGGTGACAACCCGCACTTCATTTTGGCCGCAACCCTGTAAACCGAATGCCAGACAGTCCGGCTCGGCCTGTAAGGTTTCTCCAGGCAACACATTTATACCCAGTGACTTCGCCAGAAGGTTAACCGCCGACACAAAGGGAGCCCAACCATCATGATCGCAGCGGCTATGCCAAGTGAGCGTTAATGAATCGAGCATTGATCTCATCACTGGCACTCACTTGTCGCCAACTGTCTTGGCCAATGCACCACCGGCGACCGCCGGCAATACAGTCAGCCGATCGCCACGGATAACCGGCGTGTCCAGCCCCTGGGAAAAGCGAATGTCTTCATCATTCAGAAAAATATTGATGTAGCGGTGCAACTGCCCACCAGACATCAACCGCGCATTGATTCCGGGGTACTGTGCTTCCAGGCTGGCAATCACATCGGTGATGGTTTTGCCTTCCGCGCTGACTTCTTTGTTACCCTGAGTAAACGGACGCAGAACAGATGGGATCATTACAGTGATAGACATGGGTACTCCTTGTATGCCGGGATGCCCGGCGCTGAATAAATGAAACGCCAATCAGACGGGGACAACCTGCTCTTCCAGCACCGCGCCGTCTGATATGCGGAAACTGCGTACTGGACAGTCGGCCGGCTCCCAGGTGGAAACAATCAGGTAATGCGCATCGGGATAGAGGGCATGCTCGATATCTTCACGACTGGGCCAGGCAATGCTCGCGGTATGGGAGTGATAGATAACCCGGCACTCCTGGTTGCACTCCTCCAGCTCGCACCAAACCTTGTATTGCTGACGTGGATCGAAACAGAAAAAGGTTTCGGAAGCCGCCTGATTGCGCATCGGAATCCACCGATCGGCAACCGGGCTGCCAACATCGGCCGCTACTACGCCACAGGTCTCGATAGGATGGTCCTTGCGTGCCTGCTCAATGATGGCATCCAGCACTGCACTACTGATCTTCAACATGACTCTGTCCTCGCATCAGTAGGATGGCAATGCGGGGTCGATTTCGCTGACCCAGGCCACCACTCCACCTTGGAGATTGTGCGCTTTGTGCACACCAAGCGCTTGCAACTCGGCAGCGACCGCCTGCGAGCGCTGACCTGATTTACAGACGATGATCATCTCTGCATCAGCGCCGTATTCGTCCACAAGTTCCTTCGCCAGGTTGGAAGAGCGTGATCTCAGGCAAGACTGGGGAATACGCACAATGTCCCATTCGGTGGGTTCACGCACATCAATCAGTAGGGGCCGATGCCCTTCCGCCAATTTGGCGCTCAAGGCCTGTACCGATAATTGCGGCACGGGCAAGGCGGACGTTTCCTGCACCGCCAGACCCAGGCCACAGAAGTATTCGTAATCTACCAGCTCCGTCACCGGAGTCCGCTGCGGATCACGTCGTAACGGCAGTTCATGATAGTGCATCGCCAATGCATCATAGGTAAGCAAGCGCCCCAGCAAAGGGTCCCCAATACCAGTAATCAGCTTGATCGCTTCGGTCGCCATGACAGACCCTATCGAAGCGCACAGGATACCCAGCACGCCTCCCTCGGAGCAGGATGGTGCAAACTCGGGTGGCGGCGGCTCTGGATAGAGATCACGATAATTGAGCCCCAGGCCATCGGGGGCACTTTCCCAGAACACGGATACTTGCCCCTCAAAACGGAAGATGGAGCCCCAAACATAGGGCTTTTCCGCCAGAATGCAGGCATCATTGACCAGGTAACGAGTCGCGAAATTATCGGTCCCGTCCACGATCAGGTCATACTGGGAGAACAGCTCGACAGCATTATCAGGCTCCAGCCGAAAGGTATGAGTTTCAACACAAACCAGCGGATTCAGGGCATCAATGGCACGCTTGGCACTCTCAGCCTTCAATACACCGACCTGATCCACTTGATGGATCACTTGACGCTGCAGGTTGGATTCCTCTACCCGGTCGAAGTCAACGATCCCCAGGGTTCCGACACCGGCTGCAGCAAGATACAACAGTACGGGAGAACCCAAGCCGCCCGCACCGATTACGAGTACACGAGCATTCTTGAGTCTGCGCTGCCCCTCCATACCCACATCGGGGATCAACAAGTGTCGGCTATAACGGTTAATTTCATCCCGGCTCAACTCGGCGGCGGGCTCCACAACGGGGGGCAAAGGCATAATCCAATCTCCATGCTTAAAACATAACGATAATCATTCTTATTAAAAAAATAACAAATGAAAAGCCATTTTTCGTATGCAAAACAGAAAAAACTATGCGAAACAGCTCAGGAGGGAGAGGGTCACAAGGCACTGCAACCAGAAGGTAATTAACTTGACTACTATATAATAATGATTATCATTTGACCCGGTAAGACTGACAGGAGTCAATATCATGCAGAGTACCCCCATTCGCTTGGGACTGGATGTCCCACGTCAGATGTTTCAGCTGAAAAACGGCTGGTGCCGTCGGCAACTACCATCCGACTTGGGGTTGTGCTACTCAGAGCATCTGGAGCTGGAGACTGGCCTGGCCTTAATCCGGCTGCACTACCATCCGCGGCGCCCACTGATCGAAGAAACCGCCTGTCCTCACCAGGGACGAGTGCTAGTCGTCACACTGGGAGTGAATGGTGTCTCCGCTTTTTACCAGCAAAAGAATTCTGACTTATCTTTCAAGGCCGGACACACCACTATATCCACCTTTGCCAACACGCCTGGCGAACGTCACTACAAAGCCAACCAATCAGTTTCGCAGCTACGGCTGGCGGTCAACGAAGTCTGGCTACAACGTTATCTAGGCGACGAGCGCTGTAACGCTCTGCTGGGCGATGGGCATCTTCATCAACTTGCCTTTCACCACAACTCCATGGCTACTAATAGTCATATCAAGGCACTCAACCGACATAACCAGCCAAACATTAACGACATGCCCAACAAGCTCAACGCACATATTCATGCCTTGAGCTTGCTAGCCGAACAATTTGAGCAGCTTGTGCCAGAGCCGTGTAAGGAAAAACAGGTATTCAGCACTCAAGAGTTGGAACGGGTTGAGCAGGCTCGAAATTTAATGAATCAGAACCTCGATATTGATCTAACACTGTCTTACTTGAGTCACCAAGTTGGACTGAGCGAGCACAAACTGAAGCAAGGGTTTCAGTATCTGTATAACACAAGCCCCAAACAGCTGCTGACCGAGCTACGCATGCACAAAGCTCATACACTCCTGACTTCCGGCTATCAGGTCGCACAAACGGCCTGGATGGTCGGTTACCGTTACCCCAACAACTTCAGTGTTGCTTTCACGCGTTTTTTTGGTCATGCGCCAAAATCGGTGAAAAGCAGCGGGAACTAACGTTCCGCGGGTGACTTGGTGACCGTGCTTGATGAGATTACAATGGGCGTTCATCTGCTCTACCGGAAGCAGGCAGCCAGACCGCATCCTGCTCGTCATCGATTCTCAGCTCTTCTACCTGCTGTACCAGACCACTGGTCGCCACTTTATGCCAGAGTACCTGGGTTGCAATTCTGTTCACTCTTGATTGTCATAACGATTACTCTCGACTTTCTCTTCAGTTCATGTCATAGGCCTGCAGTAAAAAGCCGTCAGCTTAGCTTTTCTTCTGCTTTCGCATCTGACCAGGCTTCCAGGAAGCGCAGAGGCTCACCCTGGGGCTGCCCGGACAAGACTTCATCCCGCACAACGACCTGACCGCGAATGATCGTGTGGATAGGCCATCCGGTTACATTCAGATCGTTGTAGGGCGTCCAGCCACTGCAGCTGGCGATCCAGTCGTTACGAATCGTACGTCGAGCCGACAGGTCCACCAGCGTCAGATCGGCATCAAAGCCCAGCGAGATGCGCCCCTTTCCTTCGAGACCGAAGATCCGTGCAGGGCCCGCGCTGGTCAAATCCACCAAGCGTTCCAGGCTCAAGCGACCGGCATGCACATGGTTAAGCATCACCGGTAACAGGGTCTGCACACCGGTCATTCCGCTGGGCGACTGCGGGTAGGGCTTCGCCTTTTCTTGCAAGGTATGCGGCGCATGATCGCTGCCAATCACATCGACCAGGCCGTCTTGAATGGCACGCCACAAGGCATCCTGATGGCGTTGATCGCGAACCGGAGGGTTCATCTGGGCGAGACTGCCAAGGCGCTCGTAGCAATCGGGAGCACACAATGTCAGGTGATGCGGTGTCACCTCCACCGTTACCCGGCGCTTGTGCTGCGCCAGAAGAGTCATCTCCTCGGCGGTGGAAACATGTAATACATGCAGGCGACGTCCGGTTTCGGCTGCCAGCCTCAGGATACGGCGCGTTGCCATCAGGGCACTTTCCACATCTCGCCACTCGGGGTGCTGACGGACGTCACCACTGGTTTCGACCAAGGCCTTACGCTGGCGCAGTCGCGCCTCATCTTCAGCATGCACCGCCAGCCGACGACGTCCCTGACTGAGAATCCGCCGCAAGACCGCCTCATCATCCGCCAGCAGATCGCCGAAAGAACTGCCCATGAAAACCTTGACACCGGCACAGCCGGGCAGGTTTTCCAGCACAGACAGCTGGTCTGCGTTGGCTGCCGAGCCGCCTATGTAAAAGGCATGATCACACCAGGCACGCCCTCGTGCAGCCTCCAGCTTAGCTTGCAGGTCTTCCTCCCAGAGCGTCAGCGGGCTGGTGTTCGGCATTTCAAACACGGCGGTTACGCCACCCAAGACAGCGCCACGAGTGCCCGCCTCCAGGTTCTCTTTATGCATCAACCCTGGCTCTCGGAAGTGCACCTGGCTGTCAATGACGCCGGGAAGAACATGCAGGCCAGACGCCTCAATGCGGGTCTGCGCACTCCAGTCAAGCCGCAGATCGCCCAAGGCGACAATACAGCCCTGCACACACGCCAGGTCTATGCGTTCCGCACCATTGGGGGTCAGTACAGTGCCGCCCTCAATCAGAAGATCAGCATGACGAAGTTCCAGGCGACGGCTCAGAGTATCAGCATTATTCATTCAGTAACCTCTTCGTTGGCTGGCTTCGTCAAAGACTGGCCCTCGGCCGCACTCAATCGTGCGTGCCGCTCCTGCTGCATGCGCTGACGTACCGCCCAATCGGGCGCCCGTGATGCATCCAGCAAATACTCACGCGCCTGCTCCAGCGCCAGCACACCCAGATTCTGCCCATCCCGGCTACGCAGCGAGACCTGAGCGGACGCCATCTCGTTTGCGCCCACGACAATCAGGTAGGGAATGCGCTGCAATGTCTGTTCACGTATTCTGTAGCCGATTTTTTCGTTGCGCAGGTCTGTTTCAACACGCAGCCCTGTATCCCGCAACCAATCCGCTACATCCTGGGCATAGGCCGCTTGCGCATCCGTAATCGGCATGACCATCGCCTGTACCGGCGCCAGCCAGGCCGGCAGCTTGCCGGCATAGTGCTCAATCAGGATACCGGTGAAGCGCTCCAGCGAGCCGAACAGCGCGCGGTGCAGCAGAACCGGACGTTTGCGTTGGCCAGCTTCATCGACATATTCGATGCCAAACCGCTCAGGCAGGTTCATATCGACCTGCAGTGTGCCGCACTGCCAGTCACGCCTAATGGCATCGCGCAACACGAATTCCAGTTTAGGGCCATAGAAGGCACCTTCACCGGGGCTTAGCTCGTACTCCAGATTCAGGCTGTCAAGCGCCTGTACGAGAGCACCTTCCAGCAGATCCCAGGTGGCGTCATCCCCCATACGGTTGTCGGGTCGGGTCGACAGCTTGATACGGATATCGTCAAAACCGAACTGGCGATAGATATCAAGCACCAACACCACAATCTGACGGCACTCCTCGTCCATCTGTTCAGGTGTGCAGTAAATATGGGCATCATCCTGGGTGAAATGACGTACACGCAGCAGACCATGCAAAGCACCTGAAGGCTCATAGCGATGGACTTTGCCGAACTCTCCCATACGGATAGGCAGGTCGCGGTAGCTTTTCAACCCCTGGCGGTACAGCAATACACTGCCCGGACAGTTCATGGGCTTCAGCGCCAATACACGCCCGTCCTCAGTTGCGGTGGTGAACATGTGTTCGCTGTAATTTTGCCAATGGCCCGAAACTTCCCACAGGCTGCGGTCCATGGTGTCAGGGGTATTGACCTCGATATAGCCAGCCAGCTGCTGGCGGCGACGCATGTAAGTAATCAGCTCCTGAAACAGGACCCAACCGCGTGCGTGCCAAAAGACCGCGCCTGGTGCATCTTCCTGGAAGTGGAATAGATCCAGCTCACGTCCCAGTTTGCGATGATCCCGCTTCTCAGCCTCCTCAATACGCAACAGATAGGCACTCAGCTGCTTTTTATCTGCCCAGGCGGTCCCATAGATTCGTTGCAACTGCTCATTATTGGCATCACCGCGCCAATAAGCGCCCGAGAGCTTGGTCAGTTTGAAATGTTTCAGAAAGCGTGTATTGGGCACATGAGGGCCACGACACATATCCACGTATTCTTCGTGATAGTAGAGGCCCATTGCCGTCGCATCAGGCATGTCGTCAATCAAGCGCAACTTGTACGTTTCATCACGCTGACGAAAAATGGCTATTGTTTCATCGCGTGAAGTCACTCTCTTGATGACCGAGTAGTTAGTGGCGATGAGCTCGCGCATGCGCTGCTCGATGGCCGCCAAATCCTCTGGCGTGAAGGCGCGTTCATACGAAATATCGTAATAGAAGCCATCATTAATAACGGGACCGATCACCATTTTTGCCGTCGGGAAAAGCTGCTTGACCGCATGGCCAACCAAGTGCGCACATGAATGACGAATGATCGCCAGCCCTTCTTCATCGTTTGGCGTAATAATCTGGACAGTGACATCACGGTCGATCAGGTCACAGGCGTCAACGAGCTGACCATCAATTTTTCCTGCAAGGGTGTTCTTGGCCAGGCCGGGCCCAATCGACGTGGCGACATCCGCCACCGTCAAAGGTGCCGGGAAGCTTCGCTCCTGCCCATCGGGCAGGGTCACTTTGATACTTTGTGTATCACAGGCAGAGGACGTCTGAATATTGCTCATAGCATAGGCATCCAGACGTCAGCCCCATGGGCACTGATGACAGGAGCAGGACTAATCTTGAACACCTGAGTTCCACCTATTTGATTGTCAAAACTTGTTTTGCATTTGGTTACGATCATTGACGATGAGTGCCGTTTTAATGGGTTATGCCTTGCGCAGAGCATTGAAGATATTCTCGATCACGTCTTTTTCTACATCCTGGGTGATGAATACCAGGCGCGAGCGGCGGTCGTCACTTGGCCAGGCGGGCAAGGTGACCGGTGGATGAAAAATATGCTGGACGCCCTGAATGACGATTGGTTTGCTGTTCCCTTCAACATTCAGAATGCCCTTCACACGCAAAATCTGACTGCCGACAAAGCTCATCAACACCTCGAGCCAGGTCATCAGCGTTTCCTCCGGGATGGGGGTGTCGACCGCGAAACAGTAAGCCCGTATATGATCATCATGCCGATTGATATCATGCAGAATCTGGTGGCCAAATTCGGGGGTTTTCGGGCGCATCGAAAACCCAGCCTGACCGCCACCGTGAACAGGCGCAACGGGGCGAAGCGCGTCCGGTGCATAGGCTTCTTCTTTTAACCAGCGCGCCACATCGTTGGTTTTGTTCGCCGTTGAAAACAACCCGAGATTAAGCAGCTTGTCCGCAGTAATTTCGCCCTGACTAACCTTCCAGCGCGGAGCTGCCGGGTTGATGTTATCCAGCCGCTGATGCAACACCTCAAGTTGCTCTTCGGTTGCCAAATCAGGCTTGGTCAGCAACAACGTATCTGCCATGGCAGCCTGCTTGACTGCTTCAGGGTGATGATCGAGGGTATGCATACCCGTCGCCAAATCCAGCGTTACCACAATGCCATCAAGACGGTACCTGGGTGCAACCTGAGGATCTGTCATCAACGTATGGATGATCGGCGCCGGATCGGCAAGCCCTGTGGTCTCAATCAGCACGCGTCTGAATTGCCGCTGCCCTTTGCGGGAAAAGCGCCAGGTAATGTCGCGCAGTGTCTTGACCAGGTCACCGCGAATGCTGCAGCAGACACATCCGCTACTCATTTCCATCACCAGGTTTTCTGTGCTGTGAGCAACCAGCATGTGGTCAAGTGCCGCCTCACCAAATTCATTGATAATGACCAGTGCGTCCGCCAACTCAGGTTGACATACCAGCTGGTTAAGCAGCGTGGTTTTACCGCTACCCAGAAACCCAGTTAACAGCGTTACAGGAATAGTGTCGGGCATATCGGCTGTCACTTATGACTCCTTACAAATACAATCAACCTCCGGAAAGCAGAAAGACTTACGCCTGCCTGTCTCTACTTCAATCTTTACGCTGGTGTTTATCTAAACGTTCCTGCCGCTCTTTGGCTTCAATACTCAGCGTTGCCGTTGGTCTCAATAACAACCTTGGCAGGCCTATGGGCTCACCGGTTTGCTCGCACCACCCATATTCATCCAGAGCCAGGAGATGCAAAGCATGATCAATCTTTGCCAGAAGCTTTTTCTCCCGCTCCAGCATCCGCAGGTGTGACTGACGCTGCTCTTCCATGCTTCCCATGTCCGCTGGATCGCTGCTGGATTCATACTGGCTCAGTGCTTCAACGGCACTATCAATATGATTTTGCAGCTCCTCGCGCTGTTGATGTAGAAGCCGATTGAAATACGCCTTCTGCTCTTCATTCATGTACGCATCTTCAGGCTGCTGCAACAGCTCTTCTTCCGTCATATGCCCTCCTGCGAAAGCTCCGCACCACCCTCGCGCACGAGGGTGGCATCGATATTTACTTCGGACATATCGTTCACGATCACCGCCACACGTCGGCCTTCGCGATTGTTAAGAATGTGATTGAGCAGAGTGGTTTTGCCCGCGCCGAGAAATCCGGAGAGAACGGTTACCGGTAGTCTGGCGGAAGTGGGGTGGGTGTGCATCGTGTTACCGTCCAGCATATGTTCGCCTGCCCCTCGGATTACAGCCAGCACCCAGAGGTTGAACTTAAGCCTGCTGACTGAATTCGAGGATTCATTAAATGTTATAACATAACAATATCATCATAGCCGAACGTCCGCTAATCCCTTTTGCAGTTCCTGGCAGGCGAAGGTCACAGCATCAGCGGCCTATCTGCTTTCACGGCGACAAAATCCTGGATGCCTGTCCACAAGGCACGCTTACAAGGACTCGACGCACCGCGGGTAGAGTGATTGAAAGCCTTCAGCATAGCGACAGTTCTTGCCACCGGCCTGGCCACCCGAATTACGGCGGAAGTGATTGGCGCGGTTTTCGGCCAGGTTTTCATAGAACTTCCAGAGATGCTCCTGCCCTTGCATACACTCGATCGCAGCCTTTTTCTCGTCCCACACTTCAGAAATGTCCAGGAAGAGGTCTGGCTTCCAATCCATCTGTTCGCTTTGATGGGGCTCGAACAGGTACAGCTGAGGTGCACTCAGCACTTTCTCACCGGGGTTGTGCCCCCAAGCCTGGGCGATCATCCGGCACTGAATAGCTACCTCGGTCGCATACATGTGGTCGGTATTGTATGGGTCCCATTTCGAGTGACTCATCATGAAATTCGGTTGAGTATCCCGAATCAGATCGACTATCTGGTATTTACCATCCGTATTGATCTCCAGTGGGTAATCCCCAAAATCAAAAAAACGGATGTCATGTGCGTTGAGTGCCTGAGCGGCCGCCTCCGCCTCTTTACGACGCTCTGTTTTCACCTTTTCAAGCGTCATATTCTCCTGTTTCCATAGCTTGGCCGATTCACCGCGCTCGCCGTAGGACAAACAGGCGATCGTCACCTCATAACCAAGTTTTTGATGCAGCGCGATGGCACCACCGCAACGCCATACAAAGTCTGCAGAGTGAGCACTGATAATGAGCGCAGTTTTCTTTTCGTTCATGACGAGACCCCCGTAATAAGGACAGATAGAGATGCACATAACACGTAAACGTTATGTTATAACCCTACATACAGTATTTTGACCGATCCATTTGCTTTCGTTTTCGGAGGCATAAGATTTTGATATAGCTGCATGTTTTAATTTGTATTTTCTATTGTTAAACCCCGCACCTGTAGGGAACCGTTAAGGCGCGCTGTTGTTCAATGCCCGTAGAAAACTAGCCAGCTCGGCACGTACGGCAGCGTCTGCCTTGGCATTGATACTTGCAGAGCCACCCATCGGGAATTTTGGGTCCAGCAGATGACCGGCTCCAGGATAGCGAAGGTGCGTACAGGATTGCGACGACATGCGGCTGCACACCTGGTCCCCCATCGTCGCAGCAGGCCAAATATGATCATCCTCGCCGGACAGCAGCAGAACCAGTCCCGCGATGTTTTCGACCGGGATCCGTGCGCGCTCTGTAGCGGCGTGGTCATGTAACCCGGTGGCAAAAGCCGCCAACAACCCCTCCTGCTGAAGCAGTCCTTCATCTAGCGGCACGAAATCCAGCCCCTTGCCGTTCTGGCTCCAGCTGCTGACTGCCGGTGCTTCAGGTGATGAACGCCGTGCCGACCAGACCACAGAACTGGGGGCAATGGCCACGACTCCAGCATAGTCTTCATTATGCGCAGCCAGCAGCAAGGCCAGCTCGGCCCCCTTGGACCAACCCAACACCACCACTCCGTCGGGGCGTGTTTCAGGCTGTTGCAACAGCCATTGGCGCGGCGCTTCAAAGTACTCCAGTGGTATCTCTTGCAGTGACGCCGGCAGGCCCGGCGCACCGAAGTAGGCCAGCGACAATACCGGATATCCCAGTTCGGCAACCTTAGCGGCCAGGTAGTTGGACTGCCCCCCGCGCGATCCTTCCAGAACGATGACACCATAGCGGCCCTGTTCGGTAGCACGGCTATAATCCGCCACAAAAGGCGCACCCGTTACTGGTACGAAGTGCGTTTCCGCTGCCCTGACCTGCAAAACCGCAAGCAGCAGGCAAACAATCAAGTATTTCATCATAGCTCCCAATCGTCGTTTCAAGGTGCTAGTTGTTCAACCGTACACCCCAGTGCTAAAGCGACTTGTTCGAGTGTTTTTGGACGTGGTTTGACATTCGGACGTTCAAGACGGGTGATAGTGGATTGAACCATATTTAAGCGTTGAGCCAACTCACGCTGTGAAATTCCACGATATTTGCGCCAGGCACCAATACGACTGAGGTTATTGCTGTATTGAAGATCCAAAACACGTTGTGGAACATGGGAATGTTTTGCGCCCAAAAGCACGAGGTATTGATCATAGGGCACAACCGCGAATGCAGGTTCTCCCCCTTTTGTAATGACTTGCACTTCAGGACAGGGCAAATTCAAATCGTTCATCTTTTTCGCTACCCATTTACTGTATGGTTCTCTCGTATTTGTTTCGTATCAGAATGTCTTTTTTAACTTCAATGCCGCTTCCGTACGCTCATAGCCATATGCCCAGTCAATGCTGCTTTCATTCATCGTATGCTTGAGCGACAAGACCGGCACAAACCCCTTGATCGCCCAGCGCGGCAGATCCACATTCAGCATGTAGATCTGCTGTTTATCCTCACGCAGACCGCCCAACAGGGTGTTGGCCTCATCGTTGCGCGTTTCACGGTACAGCGCGGTTGCGTTCAGGTTGACACCCGGCATCAGCTGACGGTACACGCCCAGGTTCAGCATCCAGGCATCACTGCTGGCGGCATCGGTGGGGAAATCCTTGCGGGTATAATCCAGCCCGCCGTACAGCGCTGTTACCGGATTGAGCAGATAACTGGCTGACAGGCCCAGCCGGTGTTCGTCATAGTTTTCAAAATAGACGGCATCTTCGCCCTGAAAACGGTAACGGCGTGTTTGCAGGTAGGTATTGAGCTGCAGGGGCGGCGACCACTGGTGCTTCCATTCCAGCCGCAGCCCGCCCGCCTCGTAGCGGGTGTGGCGGTCACTGTAAAAATGTTCGAATGTCGGCAACAGGTTCAGCTCGTTGCGGGCCGATTTATAGCTGTAACCGGCGTAAAGCACGCTGGTGTTTTCATCGAAATAGTCGGTGCTGTCGCTGCCTTCCAGTGCCTTGTCGGGGTAACTGCCATACACAATGCCACGCAGCAGCAGGTTATGATGGCCGCTCAGGTTGAAACGGCGCTCGGCCGTGAGGTCGTACACCCATTCGGACGATTCCAGCGGCTCGGGCATGCGGCGGGTTACCGTTTGGCACCAGTTGGGCAGATAACACACCTGGCTGACCCGCATATCTCCATTGCCCTGATTCAGGTTAGTGTCGTACCCCAGCCCCAGCGACAGGCTGCCCTGCCAGCTGGCGCGCCGGTCCAGCGCGGCCAGGTATTGATCGATCATGCCGAGCACCTGCGGCGGCAGCCCGGCGCTGCCTTGCGCCCGTTCGAAGGCGTCGCGGGCGGCGTTAAGCTGGTGGTCTTCAAAGTAGATGCGTGCCAGCTCCAGCCGGGCACGGACAAATTCGGGCTTGCCGGCCAGTGCCGTTTCCAGTGCGGCGATGGCCCCGGCATAGTCGCCATCGACCCGCGCCAGCATCCCTTCGGCCAACAGGGCCAGGTTGGCATCATGATCGGGCAACTGGCGATAGCGTTGCACAAACTGGCGCACCTTGTGCCACTGTTTCAGGTTGATGGCCACATACAGGGCCGGCCCCAGCGCCTCAAGAGTTTGTTCCACCTGGTAGGTGGTGCCATTCACGGTGAACAGATCGGGGTTGTCGGCCACGGCCGGTGTCGGGTAGGCGCGTTCTTCGCTTTGCTGTTGGCGGTCCATCTGGTTAAGCAGAAAGCGGGTGTCGTCATCGTCGGCCAGTGCGGCCGTCGGTGCCAGCAGCAATACAAGTGCGCAGGGTATTAAACGGTGCATGGCGATACATCTCAACGGCAGGAAACATAAATAATGGGGAGGCACACCTCCCCCTCAAGTAAACACCCAGGGGTGTTTAAGCCTTACTGCTGAGCACCGCCGAAGGCCATGTCATTGGCCACGCCAGTGGTGTCATACATGCCGGCCAGCGCCTCGGCACTGTTGCCGTAGAACTTGCCAGAGATGGTGCTGCCGTTGGAGAAGCTGCCATCGCTGCTGATGCTGGTACCGCTGAAGTTGACGCCGTTCAGGGTACCGGTGATGGAACCGGTGCCGCTGAAGTTGGCGGTCAGGGTACCGGTGTAGACACCGGCCTGAGTATCCGGGTTGTACTTCTGGATACCCACCACATCGTAGGCCACGTTGGTCAGGTTCGGCATACTGGAGGTCGGGTTTTCACCCACGTAGTACACGGTGCGCAGTGAGCTGTCCATGCCCAAATCAGGATCGTGCGCCGTGCCAGCACTGCCATCCCAAGGTGCCCATTCCCCGAAGTAGACGGCGTTGCTGGTGGCCAGGCCCGGTACCTTGGCGATCACTTCACCGCCGAAGTGAGGGAAGTTCCATAAGGGACTTTTGAGCTGACGGTAGGTGTAGATCTCGGTCCCGACCCCGGCACCGCCGGCGATGGTGTACTTCCAGGTTTCAGACATCAAACTCCCATAAACGGCGATATAATAATTGCCATTGGCACCACCACCAATAGCCTGATTAGCCATCTTTATCGGCCCGGCTTCAAAGCTGACAACCCCAGCAAGGTAGCCCGGCACGGCCGGGTGATAGGCCGGCATGGCGATACCAACGCCCGCGCCCAGAATGTCGCCCGTACCCACCTGAACATAGGCAGTATTGGAGGAGCCGCCCTTAGTCGCGTCGGGCACTGCAAAGACCGGAGAGGCTGCCAGGGCGATCGCGGAAACAAGCAAAAGCTTTTTCATGTATTCATTCCTTTGGTTTGGTTAGTTCTAATGATCGCTTTGCGGGGTGCGACCGCCCCTGTCTTCCTTGGCTGGCGGGCTTATCTTCTGCCCGGCTGGCTTGGATATTCGGTTAAAACCGTGGTCAGACCCTGTTTGAAGACACTGTGTCAGACCAACGGTGCATGGCGATACATCTCAACGGCAGGAAACATAAAAAAGGGGGAGGCACACCTCCCCCTCAAGTAAACACCCTGGGGTGTTTAAGCCTTACTGCTGAGCACCGCCGAAGGCCATGTCATTGGCCACGCCAGTGGTGTCATACATGCCGGCCAGCGCCTCGGCACTGTTGCCGTAGAACTTGCCAGAGATGGTGCTGCTGTTGGAGAAGCTGCCATCGGCATCGATGCTGGTGCCGCTGAAGTTGACGCCGTTCAGGGTACCGGTGATGGAACCGCTGGTGCCGCTGAAGTTGGCGGTCAGGGTACCGGTGTAGACACCGGCCTGGGTATCCGGGTTGTACTTCTGGATACCCACCACATCGTAGGCCACGTTGGTCAGGTTCGGCATGCTGGTGGTCGGGTTTTCACCCACGTAGTACACGGTACGCAGTGAGCTGTTCATGCCCAGATCAGGGTCGTGCGCCGTGCCGGTGCTGCCATCCCAAGGTGCCCATTCCCCGAAGTAGACGGCGTTGCTGGCGGCCAGGCCCGGCACCTTGGCGATCACTTCGCCGCCGAAGTGCGGGTAACCTGACACAGGGTCATTCACCTGACGGTAGGCGTAGATTTCAGTATCCGCACCGACACCGCTGGCGATGGTGTGCTTCCAGGTTTCTGAAATGATGGTACCGGCAATCGCGATATAGCTATTGCCATCGCCCCCCCCGAGAACCAGGTTGGTTTTGTCGATCGGCCCACCTTCAAAGCTGACAACCCCTGCAGGGTCGTTCGGCATGGTTGGGTGATTGGCCGGCATGGCGATACCAACGCCCGCGCCCAGAATGTCGCCCGTACCCACCTGAACATAGGCGGTATTGGAAGAGCCGCCCTTAGTCGCGTCGGGTATTGCAAAGGCCGGAGAGGTTGCCAGGGCGATCGCGGAAACAAGCAAAAGCTTTTTCATGTTCACATTCCTTTGGTTTGGTTAGTTCAAATGGCCGCTTTACGGGGTGCGGCCGCCCCTGTCATCCCTGGCTGGCGGGCTTATCCTCTGCCCGGCTGGCGTGGGTGTTCGGTTAAAACCTGGCCGTCAGGCCCAGTTTGAAGGTGCGCCCCGGGGCCGGCAACAGAGTGCGAGTCAGCGGATCCAGATAGTACTCATCGGTAATGTTGTTGACGCCTGCATTCAGCTTGAATACGTTGTTTATCTCGTAGGTGGCGTAGGCGTCGTATACCAGCACCGATTCCAGGTTGTAGGCTTCGTTCAGGTAACCGGTATACAGATAGTGTTCATCGATCCACTGCTGTTCATCTTCGTTTTCGGCACTGCTGTGGTAGGTGACCCGCCCGCCCAGCTCCAGGCGGTCGCCCATCAGGCGCATGCCGCCATCCAGGTTGATGGACAACTCGGGCTGTGTACTGGTGCGGGTAAAGGTGAGCGGGAAGCCCCCATCAACACAAGCGGCATACTGCCCCTGGTTATATGGGTCGAGCGTGGCGGCGTAGTCGGCATCACACAGGTCGTTGTTCAAGCGGTAGGTGGCGCCCAGGCCGGCAAAATAGCGGCCGGTATCTACCCGCGCCTGCAGCTCAATGCCTTCAGTACGCTTTTCATCAAACTGCAGCACCTGGTAATCGACATTACGGTCGATGTAGTTTTCGATGCGGTTGCGGTAGTAGTTCAGGCGTACGTCCGCCATGCGTACATTGCTGAGCCAGGGCGTCAGGTCCTGCACATAGCCCAGTTCGATATTACGGGTGCGTTCCGGCTCGATGGAATATCCGCTCACATCCGTCCCCGTTGTATAAGAGCCATAGCCAACGGCAGACTGGGTATCTTCCCACAGGCTGGGGAAGCGCACATACTCGGAGTAACGGGCATAAACACGGTTATGTGGCGTCATGAACCAGGTGATGCCCAGCATCGGCGCCCAGGCTTCGTTGCGCCGCTTCTGCGGGCGCGACCACTGCTCGGAATCATCAAGCACACGTGTAACATGGCTGATAGTCGCAGGCCCATAAACAATATCGATGTCCTTATATTTTTCAGGATTTTCCACTCGATCATTGCCTACGAAGCTGGTTGTTCCCAGCCGCTCACCGGTCTCTGCGTTGTACGCGTTAAATCCAGCCAGGTACTTGGGCAGCTCCTTGCCATCGGCGGTGGTTACGGTTTCATTGATATCCAAGGTGCCGTTATAGAAGGGGTTTCGATCACGCATCCCCCTGAAATCACCGTCGGCATAGTCCACAATCGCTGCCGTCAAGCCCCGTGATGACGCGTTATGGCCACCAATAAGTCCACCACCAAGATATGTAGCCCCCCCGATTTCTACGGTTGGGACTTTCCCGTAGCTGGACGCACCGTAAAACACCAGGTCCTCGTTCGCTGCCTGAAGCTCCTTCGTCACCGCGAAGTTGCCGCCGGTCAGCTCGGCCAGCCAGGCATTGGACTCCGCGGCAAAGGCGCGCTGCTCATCGGTCAGGGTGCCTGACGCTCGGGCGCCACTGATTTCCCGTGCCCGGGCAAGATAGGCGTTCAACTGAGCGGTCTGCTCTTCGCTCAGATAAAGGCCATAGGGGATCTGGGCATAGGCCACTTCGTATTCCTTAGCCCACCCACGGTGCTGGTTGCGCCGGTGTTCATCAAGGCCATCGTCAAAGGACCAGTAGCGGCTCCATTTCAGGCCACCGGTGATCATCACCGTATCCGTGGGGAACCACTCCATCTGCATGGCGGCATTGTATTCACGGCGAGTGCCCGCACGCGGGCCCATATGGCTGTTGCCCCATACGAAGGGATTCTTACTCAGGTGCGCCTCGGATGCATCCCAGCCGTCCAGCTCTTCATGCTGTGCATCGGCGCTCAGGGTGAGGGCGAAATCGGGGCTCAGCTGAAAGCGGTTACGCACGTTCAGGCCGTAACGGTCGTGGTTCCATTCCTGGCGGGAAGCATCAACCAATGTGCCATCAATAGACTCATCCCGGTAGTCAGGGTCATGCTCGTAGGGGTTGGTATCAGGGTTATGCAGAATCCTACAATGGTTTTCATACATGGCAGCCTGCTCCGGCCAGGCTGACTGGTACACCGAACACCATAAATAGTTGTTGTAGTTTCTGTCGGTCTCCATTGGCTGATACTGGAACCCTCCATTCTGGTGCCGCACACTGAAGCTTTGGGTTGCCCAGGCGCCGACCTTCAAGTCGATCAGTGGGTTGTCCGGGTTCCAGCTGTAACCCAGATTCCAGGTATCCTGATCCACTTCAGATGGAGGGTTATTGTACTGATAGGCCATGTCACCAGTGCCATCCATATCAATCATATTTTTCGGATCGTGGGCGATCATACGGATCGATACGTTACTTTCACCGTAAATTTGCTCGGTGTTCATCCAGCTCAGGCTCAGCTCCTGATTGTGGGGCAGTTCCAGCCGACCTTTCAGCAGGGTGCTGGTCATTTCACTGTGCGTATTCAGTACCTCTTGCCCTGGCCGAAACAAATTGGCCAGATAATCGTTGTATTCGCTGCTGTTCCCTGCCCCTTGGCTTTTCGCCTTTTGCATCGCCTCAATCCAATCTTCGGTGCGGTAGGCATCGGCACCGTTTTCACCGGCAAAATAGTTGCCGCTGCGGCGGTAGCTGTGCACGCCAATCAGGTCGAAGTGTTCCTGCTCGGCTGCAACGGCCAGGCGCCAGGCATAATCCTCGCCATTAAAGCCCTGATGGTCGCTGCCACTTTCCGGCACCAACGTAACCCCACCCCCAAGCGGCGCAACTATTCCGCCATAATCACCACCCGTTCCAATGATCGGTACACCATTCGCCTTAACGTCACGGTAATCCTGGCCATACCAGCCGTTGGCCCCATCACGCTCAGCCACCGTGTTGGTGGCGGTTTCGGTTTTCAGCTCGATGCCCCAGGTTTTGCCCGGCTGAATGATATCGCCCGGCTCCAGCGTACGGATGCGTACGGCTCCGCCGATACCACTGGGGCCTTCAAAGGACGGCCCTTTCTCGGCGGTAATGCCCCCCACCAGGTTAGGGTCTACATAGCTGCGATTACTGATGCCCCCCGGCCCCAGCCAAATGGTAGTAGACTGCTCGGTGCCATCGACCAGCACCGGTACACGCCCGGTGCCCTGAATACCGCGGATGTTCGGGTCCAGCGCACCGGAGTTGCGCGCCTCGCCGGTGTATACGCCATTCAAGCCCTTGAACAGGTCACCTACCGAGGTACCCTTGTAGTTCTCAATGTTTTCACGAGTGGCATGCACGTTGGAAATATCGCGCAGGTAGACATCTTCCGTTGATAGATCGCGGCCTTGAATAACGGTAGTTTCGCTGCCAATCACCGGCAGTACCTCGTTAGAGGTGACGTCCTTGTCGGTGACATCCTTGTCGGTACACTCCTTTCCGCCATTCACTTCTGCTGTATCACTGGTAGAGCAGTCATCCAATGATTCCTTCACCTGAACCACCGTCTCCGCCTGCGCGACTTCCATCGTCACTTGTGAC
This sequence comes from Marinobacterium iners DSM 11526, assembly GCF_900107855.1. Classification (GTDB taxonomy): domain Bacteria; phylum Pseudomonadota; class Gammaproteobacteria; order Pseudomonadales; family Balneatricaceae; genus Marinobacterium; species Marinobacterium iners. The sequence goes on from NZ_FNRJ01000001.1 coordinate 327,984, forward strand.
ATCGCCAGCATCACGGCCAATGCCAATGGCTTAAGCCGGGGGGCTTCTTGATACAGCGAAACGTTCATCAATCACTCCTTTTGTTGTACAGCCCGCTGAGCTGGTCTTTCTATCGGTTCTGAAATTTGGAGTGCATCGACGCTCTCCACCTGGCATACACCCATGCTACCCTCAAACAAGAATGATTATCGGTTAGATTCATATGCGAAACTGAAAATTTCGTATGGATTTCGGTGTACATCCTTGGGATGTGTGCGGTTATTAAATAATGCAGTGAGTGCGTAACGTCCGTGACTTCACGTGTCGATAGCACGATAGAAATGGTGATGTGTGAAGCTGGTTAGTGCAGGCTCTGATAGCCGGTTTGAATCATTGCGCTACCGTTATCCTCCGCGTTGGCTGTGACACTATGTCACATTGAAGTTCAGCGGCTGGCGCGCAATCCTCCCTGCTTTTCACAAACAGTACATCCTGTGCATAGCAAACGGATGCGACATGAATAGCAAAGGAGCGCTTCATGCCCACCAAACCCATACCAGCATTACTGCTTACCCTTGCAGCAGGTGGTATTTCTGATGTTGCTTTGTCTTCAAGCCCGAAATCTCATGACCCGTCGACCTTAACCGTGACAGGCTCGCCAATCATTGAGGGCAACCAAACAGACAATTTTGCAACTCTGAGTACCTGGGTCGATAAAACTCAGGTGCGTGATTTGCATGCGCTGGATTTGTCTTCAGCCTTGCGCCGCACTCCGGGCGTGGTGGTTTCACGGTTCAATCCGGTCGGTTCCTTCGGTGGTGCTGAAGGTGGTGCTGTTTATGTACGCGGCATGGGGGCCAGTCGCCCAGGCAGCGAAATACAGACATACATTGACGAAATTCCCTTTTACATGCCGCTATGGGGACACCCGTTACCGGACCTTTTGCCGCTTAACGGTATGCAGTCCATTCAGGTATACAAGGGCCCCCAACCTCAGCAGTTTGGTAATACCTTTGCTGCCATCAACCTGACACCCGAAGTTGCCAAAGCGGATGATGGCCACCAGGGCTCATTGCAGTTGTCAGGTGGCAGCTTTCACACGCTTTCAGAACAAGCTGTTTTCACCGGCCGTGAGGGAAAATGGGATTATATGCTGTCACAGGGCTATTCCCGTTCTGACGGGGCGCGTGACGATGGTGACGGTCGGCTAAGCAATGGCATGGGGCGGCTGGGATACCGCATCAATGATAACTGGTCTGTCTCTGGCCTGGCCCTGCACACCGACAACCGGGCTTCTGACCCGGGCGAGGAGGGCTTGCCCGCCACAAAAAATGGCGATTTTCTTACCCGCGCAACCCTGGCGTCTTTTACGCTGTCGCATCATCATGCCCGCGCACAAGGCGAACTTCGTGTGTATTACAGTCACGGGCGCGGTGCCGCATTGAATCAAAGCGGCATTGATGGTGACACGATCAGTGATTTCAGTACCCGCGGACTACGTTTTACCGAATCCATGCAGCTCTGGCCACAGGGCGATGTCAGGTTTGGCCTGGATATCGACGAAAGTGAAGGCGATGTCGCATTTCGTCGTGTCGCGCCCGCCCCCGCTGACTATTTCAACACGCCTGTCCTCAGACTGGTGTCGCCTCATCTGGCCATCAGTCATTCTCTGATGCTGAATGATCATTGGCTGCTAACGCCTTCCATCGGGATCAGGGCCTACGATCATAACGTATATGATTCAAGTCTCGCTCCCCATGCAGGCCTGGTGCTCTCCACTGATCACATTGAGTTGCGGGCTAATGTATCCCGCGGTATGCATTACCCGGGGCTGGAAACCTCTGTCATGTCTCAGTTAATACCCGCGTTGGGAGATAGTTGGGAGTCGCTGGAACCTGAAGAGCTTGATCACCGGGAAATTGGGCTGCGTTTCACTCCCTTCAGCGGCACAACCTTTGATCTGGCAATGTTCAGAGATAATCTGAAAAATCGTTATCTGTTTGCCTTCCCCCCTGCTGTCACCCGACCTTCGTACATTAATCTGGGTCGATATCATATCAATGGGGCCGAGTTTAGCTGGCAACAAAGCTGGAGCCCTGCGTTCAACAGTTTTGTCGGGATAACCTGGTTGGATTCCAGCTTGAAGACGCTACCCTACGCTCCGGATTACGCAATCTCGGCCGGTATTAATTACCAAAAAGGCCGCTGGCATGTCAGTGCAGATGCCCAGTATCAGCGCGATATGTATGTTCTCAGTCAGGCTAGAACCGCCAGCAGTACAAATCTTGCCAAAGTCAGCAGTTTTACTGTGGCCAATCTCCGCACCAGTTACCGTATGCCACAACTGGGGCCTGACGGTGAAGTATTCCTTGCCATCGAGAACCTGTTCGACAGTGATTACGCCTATCGTCCGGGCTATCCCATGCCGGGCACGTCTGCACAGATAGGTGTTCGAATGGGATTCTGATGACGTCCCTTATTGATCATTTGAATATATCCCCTTGACTACACCCTTGCGCTTACAGTTAATAATAAGCATTATCATTATCGAGCTTTGTCAATTATGATGAACATCACCTTGCTATTCAAAAGTACACGAGGAAGACATGTGTGCACTTCTCGTCGTGATCTACCCTGCTACGCACACACAACTATCATGTAAAGGAACGTACTGATGTTGAACAGATTTGAAGGAAAAACAGCACTGATAACAGGTGCAGCTTCAGGCATTGGAAAGGCTACTGCAATCAAGCTTGCTTCTGAAGGCGCGGCTGTTGTTGTCGCTGACTTGCACGAGCAAGCTGCCCAGGCGGTGGTCGCCGAAATCACTGGCGCTGGTGGTAAGGCCGCTGCGTTTGGGGGTGATTTTACATCACCCTCAGTGAATGAGGCTGCTGTAGCTTTTGCTGTTGAGACATTCGGGGCCTTGCATTTGGCGTTCAACAATGCCGGCATCATCGGGCCTCAAGGGCCACTGCATGAGGTGGATATTGACGGATATAAAAAACTGATCGACATTAACCTTGATGCTGTTTTCTACGGACTGAAATATGAAGTGCCCGCTATCCTTGCAGCTGGCGGCGGGGCAATCGTAAATACGGCTTCCATTCTGGGCCTCGTGGGCACCCCAGGCTATGTGCCTTACGTTACGGCGAAACACGCTGTATCCGGTTTGACCAAGAGCGCTGCACTGCAGTATTCCGCAAAGGGGATTCGGATCAATTCCGTGCATCCCGGTTATATCGACACACCTCTTTTAAATGAGCTTAGCCGAGAGGAGTATGACTCTCTCGTTGCTTTGCATCCTATGGGGCGTCTTGGTACGTCAGAAGAGGTAGCCAACGTAGTTGCTTTCCTGCTTTCGGATGATGCTGCTTTCGTGAGTGGGTCACAATATACCGTTGATGGTGGCTACACGGCACAGTAACCATCTGTGCCTATATCGGTGCACAACCTGAATCCAACGGCTCTACAGAGTCATTGAACTGTGTGTACAGAATCAGGGCCTGATGTTCATCAGGCCCTTTTCAGCTCTTCGACCGTGGCTCATAAGCAATCATTTCAGGTTATTCCGGCACGTATACCATGCGCCCGTCGGGCAAGCGGTAAGTAATCCCGGCCTTTACGCCCTCCCCTTCTCCCATCTCGCCACTGCTTTCATATCGGGTCAGTTCTTCACCTTTTTTCACGGTTATGCGCATGTTGTCCTGCCCCGGGTTTTCAACCACCACGACATTTTCGGCCACAAAAGGGTTGAGAGGATTGCGTACGACAACCAGCAACAGGATGACTACAATCACCAGAAACAGGTCGATCAGATTGACCACCGAGAGTATGGGATCATCGTCTTCGTGGTCGATAAAGCGTCCTGCCACCTCACACCCCCTCTTGGCTCAAGCCAGCCTGTTCGCGCTCGATCAGGCGCAGTTCTTCAAACAGCCAGCGGCGACGGATACTCAGGACAACAAAACTCAGGCTGGCCGCAATCAACGCCAGTGTTACACCGGCAAAGGCAACTACCATGTTCGAGCCCACGGACGCCACTTCGTTTTCTGCCAGTGCCAGCAGGGCCGGTCCCATGGGTATCAAGGTTGCGACCAGCCCCAGCAAGGGACTGACACGTGAGGTAAGGCGCAATTTTTCCAGGCGCCGCATAATCCATAATTCCAAGTCATCGCTGGTGATGCCTTGCTCCTGGGCATAGCGGCTCAATCCCGAACGCACAGGTGTGCGGCGGAATATCAGGCTATCCGCCAGCAATTGGCCGGTAGCAATCAGAGCGTAAGCCAGGGCAGCCAGAATTAATACTAACGCGGGCAGCAGGAAGATACTGGTGATTTGATAGAGTAAGGCCTCAAATTGGCTCATCATCAGACGGTTTCTCGATTACTAAGGTGAATTTTGTGCTCACGGTGGGCGCGCCACGCGCCCAGGGCCAACAGCAGTAACATACCGATCAGGCTCAGGCGGTACGACCACTCATCCTCTGTGGGGACGTTCATCTCCTGAGCTTTCAGCACCTGACCTTTAACCTGCTGGCTTGGCTGGCTGGCGCTGTTCTCACTGTTGTCTGGACTGGCTGCGGCCGAGGATGACGCCAGCTGAGCGGACAAGCCAAACCCCAGGGCCATATCCTCGATGTAGTCCACAGTTTTAGGTGCACCAGGCAGAGCTCCCTTGTCCTGTACCAGCGTTTGCCAGCGTTCGGTCAATTGCTTCAGGGTGGTTTCACTCGGCTGCCAATAGCCTTTGCGCACAGCCTCGACCATCCGTTCGATCAGCTGTGATTGAGCATCGGGATTCTGTTCGGCAAACCATTCGTTCAGTCCCAGCTCATGGCGGTCCATCACATAGGTTTCATGCAGGGCTTGCCACTGATCGGCACGCACCATGCTGGTATCCATGACCTGCCAGCCAAACAGGTTGTTGACTGTTTTCAGCATCTGCACCGCCCCGGAATAGCCTTCCGCCTGCATGGCCTTGATCCACTGCGGGTTTTGGTAACGGGTTCTAAGTTCAGCAGACAGAAATGCAGCCGCTTCAGCAATGCGTGGGCTGTTACCACGGTAATCGGATATGTACAGTGTCGGGGTTTCGCCCCTTTGCTGACGTACCGCGGCCGAAAGTCCACCCAGATATTCGAACGGGTGGTCCGTGGACAACAGGCCATGCACCTGACTGGAGCGCGACATCATCACGGCATCAACCTGCGCCAGTTGATCTTGCAGCAGGTTCACATCGGCAACCGCCCTTCCCCATTCACGGGTGGTGAACACATGAGACTGGCTGGCTACGAAAGTATCGGCCAGCTGGCTGTCGTCCTCCCAGGCGGTGGAGTTCATGGCCAGATCAGTGACACCGCTGCCATAACTGCCCGGTGGGCTGCTGAACACCCGTGCGCGTGACAATTGCTGGGCATCCTCGTCGGCCAGCCCCCTTTGGCGCAAGGCATCGGCCAGCTGACGACTGTGTGCCGCGATGGGGTTGGCGGGGTCTTCCTGTTCGGACAGCGCCTCAATAACGGTGGCATAATGCCGCATGAGGCCATCGAACTGATCCCGATAGACGCTGGTCACCTGCAACAACACATCCATCCTTGGCCGCTTGAGCTCGGCCTGCGGAATAATTTCCAGACGGCGTACACGTCCCCCCTCATCCCAGACCGGCCGCACACCCAGGGCATGCATGACCTGGGCTTCAACCAGCCCCTGAGTGCGTATGGCTTCTGATGACCAGAGGGTAAAGGCCAGGCGCTGGGGCGAGTCCCCCTGATGTTCTTCGCGATAACGCTCAACCAGCTGGTCCAGCATGTCTTCGGCAGCTGCGTAGGCGGCCTTGTTGGGAATCTTGTCCGGTTCGAAGGCGTACAGGTTGGTACCGCTGCTGGTGGCCGGGTTGCGTACCGGGTCACCACCTGGACCGGGCGCGACAAAGCGGCCCTGAAGGCCCGCCAACAGGGCTTCCATTTCGTTATCCAGACTCAGGTGAGCATCATTGTCGAGTGCCTGCTGCAACAGGGGAAGCAGTGGCTTCGGTAATGCTTGCTCTGGCAGTTTCCGAGTGGCCAGCGTTTCGGCCAACAGACTATAGGCCGGTTGTTGTTGCAACTGTTCCGTCTCCAGGGCCAGCAGTTCATCACCTTCCACGCCAAGGGCATCAAAATAGGGCATACCCAGCTGCTGTAGCACGGTCATAACCCGATGTTCAGGCGCAGCGGCTGTACCAAAGGTGTGCAGACCCAGCGGAGTGGATGACGCGGCCAGCTCATGCAGGTGATCATGCAGTGCTGCCGCAAATGCCGGTGGGTTGGATTTAAGGCTCGCCTCATCCCAGCCCATATCCAGATGCAGGTTTTGCTCAATGGCTGCATTCAATAGTTGCTCGCCCGCCTTGTCCTTCACTGGTCCCGAATCGAGCATCTGATAGGCATGCATGAGTTCATGCAGGTGTGTCAGTTCAGCATAGAGACCGGCAGGGCCAAAGGCCGGGGTCTGGTGGCTGATGACGACCGCTCGCCCGCGCCGCTTGGCCTGGAGCGCTTCGCCGATATTGTCCTGAATATAGGGATAGAAGACCGGCAGATTGCCGACGGCCAGGTTCGGATAATCGTAGGCCCAGAGCCCTCTGTCCTTGCCGGGCGTCCATTCTTGGGTGCCATGGGTTCCGAGGTGGATAAGAGCATCCGCGCCATAGGTTTCACGCAGGTACAGGTAGGTGGCCAGGAAAAAATGCCCCGGTGGCTGCACGTTGTCATGCACATGCGCACCCAGACGGTCTGCTCGGGGCGGTTGGGGCATCCAGAGGAAATGTCCCAATTGCATGGCAGGAATAACAAACCGAAGCTCCCCGTCCAGGGTACGGATACTCCAGTGTTGCTCAGGTTCCCCCCAGGTATGTTTCACCTGATTTTGAATCTTGCCGGGCAGAGATGCCAACCACTGGCGATAGCGACTGACCGGAAAACTGACCGCCAGTCCCTTGACCAGCAGGTTGTCCAGCTGGTCATGACGGTAGAGTCCGGACAGCATGGCTTGCGCCTGCTGGATCACCTTCTGTTCGTCCAGCGCCGACAGCGTGTATCCGCTGGCCACCAGTGCCGCTGTTATGTCTGCAATACTGCGTGGCACATTCAGATGAGAGGCCGAGAGATTGCGCTCACCTGCGGGAGAGTTCCAGAACATCAGCGCCAACTTGATGGACTCAGGTGTCTCACGCTGTAACCTGGCAGCGGCCAGGAAGCGTCCGATCAGCAGTTCGATTTGCTCCGGGATTGCCACGCGGCGCCCATCCTCCACCGCCGACAGCACCAGCGGATCGGTCATGCCCCAGCGCTCTGGCGTGGCCATGAGTACGGCAGCCATACCTGCATCCATTCCCTGAGCCTGGCTGCGCCACTGCTCCACAGTCTGACGGCTGCCCAACCCCATCACCACCGGAATATCCAGCGCTCGAAACGCCCTTTCCATCGCCTCGCCGTCCAGCATGTGCGTGGTATTCAACAATAGACTTGGCTTTGCCGGAGCCAGCATATCCTGCACCGCATCAGGCTGTTTGCGTCCATACCAAAACAGCAATGGCACTCCACCTGCTGACTCGATAGCGGCTACCAATTGATCATGAAACGCTGTCTGCTGATCGCGCAGTACACCCGATGACATGGCGATCGCCAATATCGGTGCGTCCTGAGGCCAGCGATCCTCCCCCCAGGCAAAATAAGCATCCAGATCCGTAAATGGCTGCTTTGCTGCAGGATGGTAGTAACCGGCGGCTGGCAGAGGCACGGCAGGAGGAAGCTGTGCGGTAGACTCACCCCGGTGCCAGGCAGATAGATACTGCATCATGCGGCTCAGGTTATCCCTGCCTCCGGCGACATAATACGCCGCCAGATCATGCAACACCGGTCCAGGTAGCTGACCGCCCTTGGGTGGACCACCGCCTACCGCCAGCCAGGGCCGCTCGGATGACGCCAGCCAAGGCTGACTGAACGCCATCACCTGCCGCCTATCACTGCCACGTGGGGTATCCAAAATCACCAGATCGGCATCGAACCAGGCAGCGGCATCAGCCGGCGCCTGTTCGATCTGAAAAGCTGTTAATTCAACATCGGCGTCCAGCGCCAGTACCTGCAGGTCGCGGAACTTGGCGACCGAGACAAAATCATTGCTGATTACATGCACCCGTGCAGCCGAAGCTTCCGCTGCAACAGCAGACGCTGATCCCAACAACAGCCCGAAAAGAACACATAATAATAATGGAAACCTGATAGCCGTTATGGTCATCTGCTTAGACTCAGAAACGTGCTGTCAGGCCAACACGTACTGTCCGCCCAGGCTCTGCCAATCCGAATAGTTCCGACTCATCCAGCAAGCGAGTATCCATAAGATTTTCGACCCCCGCGTTCAATGTCAAAGCCGTGTCCAATTCCCAGGCAAAATCCAGATGGTGCAGGGCATAAGACGGGGCATACTCGCCGTCACCCACATACTGGCGCCCAATAAGCTCTGAACGCCAGCGTACCTGACTGCCAGGCTGGAAATGCCAGCTCACTGCCAGATTGGCGCTATGCTCCGGCCTGAACTCCAGTGGCTTACCGGTGCCACGATCTTCTGTATCCAGATAGGTGTAATTCAGGCTAAGGTCCAGCACCTGCAGTGGACGCATGCCCCAGCCCAACTCGATACCATTGATCACCGCTTCATCTATGTTTTCGTAGTAACGAATCTCACGGCCACGTATGCCACAATCGACGCTGCAGACAGACTGAACAAGGTTCTCCAGATTGTTGCGGAACAGACGGGCCGATGCATTCCAGTTATCCGCCGTGTAATCAATGCCCAACTCCGAAGTGGACGATTGCTCAGGCTGCAAATCCGGGTTGCCATAGACCCAGAAGCGACCGCCAGCTGCCAAGATTTGATAGTTCGGTGACAATTCGCTCAAGGTCGGGGCTCTGAAACCCTCACCATAGCCGGCCTTCAACACCAGGTCGGGGCGAGGCTCATACACGGCATAGATGCGCGGGCTTACTTCATTTCCATAGCGCTCATGGTTATCCACACTGGCCCCCGCGACCAGCTGCAGATTGGGTGCAAAGCTGACTTCATCCTGAAAGAACAAACTTTTGTGCAGTACGGAGTCTTTGCCCCGGGTATCGACACGGGGATCATACAGGGTTTCCTGGCGCAACTGTCCGCCCAATGTCAGCCAGTGCATATCGCCCAGTCCGGTTGAGAGGTGCCCCTGTACAACCTGGTCTTTAACCTTCTGAGCGGGCGTAGCCGTATTGCCGGCCGTTCGTGTATTTACGCGTTCCACAGAAGACTGATACGCCGAAATAGTACTTTGCCCCCAGGACCAGTCGCCCTTGTGGGCCAGCGATAGCTGTTCGGTCTCGAGATCGTCTTCTGAATTGTAATAGCTACTGCGACTGGCCACGTTACGGCTACGCTCTTCGTCTCCCCTCGCATAACTGAGATCGATGCGCTGATTGTCGTACGGAGTCCAGATTAGATTGCCCTGAATCGAGCGGTTCTCCCTGGCTTCAATTTCGGAGATCTGAGGATCTTCTACCAGCTTAAGCTCATCCCGTTCCAGCCATTGACCAGCCAAGCTCATGGCAAGCGTACCCGGCATCGCTGCTCCACTGAGATAGAAGGATGTTTTACTGGCATCGCCACCGTCGCGATCATCCTGCCAGACGTGTGTTGTTGATATTTCGCCGCTTAGCGCATCCTCGGGCACACGCGTAATGAGGTTAACAACACCGCCCAGTGCATCTGAGCCGTAGAGGGACGACAATGGCCCCCTGACAACCTCAATCCTTTCAATTGCAGACAGAGGTAGCCAGCCCAGCTCAAAGTCCGTATGCGCCATAACACCATTACTGGAACTGATACGGCGACCGTCAATCAAGTACAGGGTATGCTCAACCGGCATGCCACGAATACTGATGCCACGGCGCGTCTGTCCAATCGAACTGATGTTGACACCTTCTTGTGCACTCAGAGCATCAGCCCAATCGTCCGCATTGGACAACTGCAACTCTTCGCGATCAATAAGTGAAATACTGGCGGGCGCGTTCACCAGTGGTGCTCCATGCAGATTGGCGGTCACAACCAACACATCATCGCTTGAAACTCGCAGCTCAGCCCAAGCCGGATAACTAGAGCAACCGACGAAGACCAAAGCGGTGGCGACTATATGCCGAGTATGAGTGATGAGCATGAGTTACAGGACCTCCGAGCGAACACTTAATGATTCGTTATAACATAACATATATTTACTGTGTTTTACCTGCTCCTATAGAGGGAAGCTGTAAGAACAGCGACGACCGGCAAAAGCCACCCGGAGATGACAATTTCTACCCCAACATCAAAACGCATACTTTTCTTTACGTTCATCATACTTTTTAAATGATAACCAGTAGCATTAAAGAGTTAGGCTATGCACATCACACTCATCACACTAACCATCTGGTTGGTTCAACTTTATGACATGGAGATGATGCATGGATTTAACCTCCCCCCATCCTATGCAGCGATACTGGAACCTGGCTTCTGCTGGGCTGCAGGTACAGGCTCTCGAGTACGCCATGACCAGCGGGCTGCTGAACGCTCTGAAAACCTCATCAACCTGCGCAAAACTGGCCAAACAACTGCATTTCGACCCCAAAGCCACTGAAGTACTGATGGAACTGCTTTGGAGTATGGACATACTCGAAAGGAAAAAGTCCGAGGGGGGCTCCGTTGAAACCACGCTCTACACATTGACCCCCTCTGCCAAGCGCTATCTTTTGGATGATGCGGATCAGGGCTACGCTAAAGCTTGGCGCTTTCGCACTGAAACGCTTAATACATGCGGACAAAGTCTGCCGGCATACCTTGAAGGCCGTCTTGAAGGAAATGATTTTGCGGCGGTGCAATCAGAACAGGCATGGGCCCATGCAGCTCAGGGACAAATCGCTCAGGAGCAGCGTACCATTACCGCCCCAGCTGTGGCGCAATTACTGCGAGAGATCGAGATCCCCTTCCGGGGTCGGTTTCTTGACTTAGGCGGAGGCCCAGGCTTCGTTAGCATTGAGTTGGCCCTACAGTACCCGGAGATGACGGGTACTGTTTTTGATCTGCCATCAACCGCTGAAGTTGCTAACAGCAATATCAAGGCAGCAGGGCTGCAAGAACGGCTGGACACTCTTGGGGGGAACGCCGCTACCGATGATCTCGGCGGCCCCTACGACCTCATCTGGTGTTCATCAGTGCTGCACTTCCTTCCTGACATTGACACCGTGCTGCATCGAATGATCTCAGCACTCAAGCCCGGTGGGCTATTGGTATGCGCTCATGCGGAAATTGCCAATACGGCAGCCGAAGCCTTACAAACACTTCCGTTCTATATGCCTTTGATGTTACGTGGACACTATGTTCCACACCAAGATGAACTGCCCACCATCTTGCAACGTCACAATCTGACACTACTGGACAGCCGACAGTTGCTGCATGCACCCATGACCCCTATTTGGGTCCACACAGGAAGGAAACCGGTATGAGAAACACTCACTACTGGCCCCTGCAATTGATGCTGGGCTGGCTAAACTTTGCGTTCACGGCTCCCATTATTTATCTATATCTTGGTCTACCCATGATCATGCGCCAATATGGCTGGTCTGGGACCGAGATCGGCCTCTTCCAGTTGGCCGGTTTACCTGCCGTCCTCAAGTTTCTGCTAGCAACACCTGTTGATCGTTATCGTATCGGTCAACATGGCTACCACAACTGGAGCATGATACTGACCCTGCTGTATTCCTCCATACTCGTACTTCTGGCTTTTTTCGATATTCAGCACACGTCCTGGGGCATACTTTTTACCCTGGCCTTGACCGCTAGCTTGATCGGCACCTGGGCCGATATCCCAGTGAATGCATTAGCCATTGAGTACCTGCCCGAATCTGAGCGTATCCGAGCAGGTGCCATTCGCTCAGCAGCGACATCACTGGGTGCCATTATGGGAGGAGGCGTCATGCTGCTGATGCAAACACGGCTCGGTTGGGCTTGGCCGTTTGCTACTCTAGCTGCGTTGCTGGGGTCTGGCGTATTACTACTAGCTCTGACACGCACATACACACCCATCCAACACGCAGAGTCAAGCACTCCGCACGCGGGACTCAAGGAGTGGTTGAGTTATTTCTCAACCCCAGACTTTCGTCGCTGGGCACTCATGATTTTGCTCTATTTTCCGTTTATCGGTGCGGCCTGGGTCTATGTGAAACCTCTGATGCTGGATCAGGGTTTTGAAGCCGATCGTATTGCTACAGTGGTCGGTATCGGCGGTGGCTTTGTTGGTGCTCTCGCGAGCCTACTCGGCAGCCGCCTCACTCGCAGGTCTGGCCCCGTTGTAGCTCTTCCAGTTTTTGCTTTCCTGAGTCTAGCCTCTGTTGGCAGCTTGCTATTGGTTAGTACATTCCAAATGTCGTTCCCGGCTTTTGCCGCAGCTGCCCTTTTCACCGCTCTGGCTATGGGAGCGGCCTCAGGGCTGATTTTTGGCTTGATGATGTACTATACGCGCCCAGGCTTAACCGCGGTGGATTACGGTATCCAATCGAGTTTGTTTGCGTTCGCACGCACCCTGGCACCAATGGCCTCAGGCATCATGATCGGAAATTTCGGCTATGGGGGCATGCTACTTGGCTTAGTTATCTGCCTGAGCGTCGTTTTTGTTTTAGCAATCACGTACCGCAAGCACATTAAGGAAGCTATACATACTTGATGTAAAGATTTTGGAGCACTGTTCACTCACGTTTCGGGTCATAGATGCCGATTGGATATTAATCTTCAGGGCAATAGTTCTGGCATTTCCATCCACGGCATCGTCCCATTCAGACTGTTCAAGAAAGCCTTTAGCGCATGCACCTCTGTACCGCTCAAAGACAACGGTTTGATAAGTGGAGACAGCTTTGCTGTGGGTATGTCGTTGCCTTTTTCCGGCAGTTCTGCATTTTGCCACCACCCCATGTTATAAAGCGCGAGCAGCATATCCAGATCCTTTACAAAACCATTGTGCATGAATGGCGGCGTTTCAGCCGCACCTCGAAGACTGGGAGTTCTGAACGCACCTACATCATCTTGGGCACCTGTGAGCCTATAGCGCCCCTGAAAATCACCCACGTTATGAAAAGACGTACCCAAATGATGGAAGCGGTTATCAGTCAGCTGCGGACCATGGTGACAATTGATACAGCGTGCCTTGGTGCGGAATAAGTGCAACCCGTGCAAGGCCTCGTCACTCATTGCATCCGTGTCTCCTCGCATAAAGCGGTCGAAGGGCGTGTTGGTCAGAGTCAAACCTCGCATAAAGCTCGCAATCGCTTGGGCGACCCGCTCTGGTGTCACTTCCGCGCTACCAAACGCCTGCTCAAACAGTGCAGGGTAACTTTGCGTCTCACTCAAGCGCTCCACTGCCACATCGGTATCAGCAGCCATCTCTATTGGATTGGTCCAGCTGGCAATGACCTGCTCTTCCAGTGAGGCTGCACGCCCGTTCCAGAATATATGAGTCAGCCACGCCGAGTTCACCACCGTAGGTGCATTGATGTCGCCTTTCTGGCGGTTATGGCCAATGGACGCACGCCGACCGTCAGCCCAACCAAGATCAGGATCATGGCAACTGGCACAAGCGATCTGCTCAGACGCAGATAAACGTCGATCAAAAAACAGATGTTTTCCCAGCTCATGCTTTGCGGCGGTTAATGGGTTATTTGCTGGAACCGGCACCTGCTCGGCGATCGCGGCCAATGGCTGATAGTCAACACCTGTATCCACGTTAGCCTGTGGCCAATGGTCGGGGCCTTGCCGGTAACGCTCGACCAGCGCGTGCAGTGGGGATTCTGAGGCAAGCGCCAGGGCCGGTACTGCAAGCAGCACCAGCATACACTTCAAGATAGCTGGCTTGTTCATCAGAAACGGTATCCCAGCTCCAACCAGAACTGTCGACCTACGCCGAACAGTTGCACGCCGGATTCACCACTAATGGCATTTCCGCTATTCAGAACGTTGATCACGTCCGCACGCAAATACGGCGAAGACGGGGACGCAAGCAATTGATATTCGACACTCAGATCCCATCGGGCTGTAGCACCCTGTTCTTCAATGGAATAGGCTTTCAATCCAGTCGCACTGTCATTGCCCAAACTTTTCAGGTAACGATAACCATCACTCAATGCCACAGAATTCCGTACAAACAGACGGTCGTTCAACGTCTGCGTAATCAGATCAACATTGGCCGTTATCGGTGTGGCAAAATCCGTTGCCGGCATCTCGTAACGCGCCATGCGCTGACCTTCGTAAATAATCTCTTCTTCTGCATCACTGCTGGACAGATAACCACCCGTACCACTGGCGTAACGGCTGTCGGTGTTCTTGTCCATCCAGGCTAGGCTAGAGTTTAAAGTCCAGTTGGCGCCCATGAAAGACAGGGGCTCAGAGCGCCAGAACAAATCAACCTGATGGGTGTCACTGGCACCATCATTGGCAAACCAGCTCATTTTTCGTTCGGGATCATAATGGGTGCGTATTTGGTCACGCCCCTTGCGCGTCACCAACTGCAACCCGGCCTGGCCCGCCATCACCGGCCCATAGAGTCCCAGGCTGTACTCATCGTCATAAGGGGTTTCCAAATCACGATATTCCCATTCACTGTTCGGATCGATATTGACCCAAGCGCCAGTGCTACCGGTACGTTCGCGAATGGTCAGCAGACTACGCTCTTTTTCACGCAGTCTATAGGACAGGAATGACTTGCCATAATAGCGGTTGGCACCCAACGTTACGCGGTAGTCATGCGCTTCATCCAAGTACAAACCCGCCAGCAGACGCGGCGCCAAATTGGTATTTCCCAACCAACTGTCTCGCTCAAGGCGTGCACCCGTGCGCCAGAAGAAACGGCCTTGTTCGCCTTCCAGTTCGGCATATGCGGCTGAATTCAGGTTGGTAAAATCGATGACACCCTTGCCATAAGTGGCCTCACGGCTGTGGTATTGAGCATCTGGCGCCCATGACCCCGGTGAAGTCTGAGGCGGCAGAGGTTGGGAAAAATCGAGCGTGTACTCGTTAAAAGTAAAATCGTTGCCCCTGTCCTGCTTGTAATAGGACCATTTGAATTCACCGCCATAATTCAGTTTCACCTGTTCATTCAGCGGCGTGATGAAGTCCAGTGTTGACCCCAGTGTGCGCTGAGTATTGGCCAGCTGCCCAAACCCTCCATTAATCCCTTGCGCTCCATAAATAGAGGTGTATTTATACTGGTCGATGACATTCTGCTCAAAATTACGCTCATCCGAGCTGGTACCAAGGCTGACGTTCAGGTCCATCCGGGTTTCACCCAGGTTCTGACCAAAATTCAGGCTCAAATTCAGGCCGTTGTGCTGACTTTTGTAATCAGAGTTGCGGTAATTGATCAGGAAGCTGTCTTCTTTGTAATCGCTGTAAGCCAGAGAGGCATTGAAGTCATAGTCACGTTCCAGTAGGTCCATCCGCATCACGGCATAGCGCGAATTTCGGTCAAGCGCCTTTTCCTCGCCAGGCTTGAAAATACGGCCGGTTTCTAAAAAGTGATCCATATCGATAACGACGGCCTGTTTCTGAGTGATTTGGGCGCGTTTTTCGCTCAAACCAAAGAACAGACCCAAATCACCGGCACGGGTTGCGCCCGACAGAGTGGTTTCGGATTTTTCAAAATCAGGTTGGAACTCACCCGGCACCCCAACCGGTAATTGTGCAGCACCATCTTCAAACTCTCCCAGTTGTGAGTCGTCCACATGAAACTCGGTCCAACTGCCCTTGGTCATTCGATGGCTGATCTCAAAACGATCACGGCCATCATAGGATTGAGTTTCAGCCTTGACTACACCACCGATGAAATCACCTTCACGAGCCGGTGCGTTGACGTCAATCACTTTAACTTCTTTGACAAACCCCGGATCAACAAACAGTCCCTGCGAATGCCCAGCAACACTGGTGTAACTGTCCTGTCTCTCTTTTTGCATCGGGTCCAGCATACTGTCGATGCTGGAGCCATCAAGCATCAGCTTATTCTGATAGGGTGCAGCGCCACGAATGGAGAATTCGGCTGGCTTTAGGTCTCCCTGTCGCAGACTCGAGCTGGCGGTGTCATCCACTCGAACAGACGGCACCATGCTCAGCAGTTCAGCAAAGTCAGAACGTGCGCTATCACGCATATCGATCTGCTTGAGCTGCTTTATATCGGGCGATTCCTCACGACCTGTTACGCGCACCAATGGCAGTGTCAGCGGTTGGTCAGCCTGGTCCGCGCCTATAATGGCGTAACTAACAGGACCATACTGTTTGACACCGAGTCCGTGCACCTCAAGTATCTGTCGCAACGCCTCCGGCAGGCTATAGCTGCCATTCAGTCCAGACGATTGCTTGTCCTGCAACAGCGCCTGATCATAACTGATCAGGATACCTGCCTGCTGACCCAGGGCATTGAGCACACTGGCCAACTCTCCTCCATTGATTGCAAAAGCATAGCGCTTTTCCACTTGGACAGAAGCCGTGGTCCTGGCTGCCATCTGCTCCGGCATTGCAGCCATAGCGTGTGAGAAGCCCAGAACCGTTAGGGTTACCCCCCCTGCCAAGGGCATCAGATTAAAGTATCGTTTACTATTCCCATCCATTTTACTGCCCCGTCACTCAGTCAGTTTTTGCTGCTTTAAGACAAAGACGAATGAGAATTAAAATCAGCTCAATTTATCTCGTGCAATCACCCATACACCCAGATAAGTATTGAATTCCACGCCAAGCTGATCACCGAGCACTTTGAATACCGAAGAAAGATCATCAATCGGATAGGTGCCTGAAACCGGGTATTCAGCAATACTCGGGGCACAACGAACCCACATGTGATGGTAACGAGACAATTCCTTAAGAAAGTACTTCAGTGGCATACTGTTGACGACCAACATACGCCGCTGCCAAGCAAGTTCCTGGCTGTTGCTTTGGCCTCGGCTCACCTTACCCGATCTGGACAGGGTCAGAGACTCTCCTGGCAACAGTTGCCAAGATTCCTGTGCCAACGGTGAATCGAGCTGCAAACCACCTTCATACAGGGACGCCTTGACATAGGCGTCGTCCACGCGCACAGAGAACCGGGTGCCCAGCGGCTGTACTCGCATCAACTCGGTCTGCACGACCATGGCTGGATCCGGCGTTGCTGTAGAAGTCTTGCGAGGAACGGTTTCGACCAGTATTTCGCCGGCGGTCAGGCGAAGGTGCATTTCCCCTTCCGCTCCCACACTTACATAAAGTTCAGTCGAAGTATTGAGCTGTACTCGGCTGCCATTGTGCAGCGTCAGGCTACGAACTTCGCCGACGCCGGTACGGTATACCACACCAGCAAACGGCTGCCGTTGGGACCAGAACCAGCCAGTACTCAAAGCACCGCAAGCAATACCGGCCAAAAGCAACTGCCGCCGTCCAAGGGCTTTGCGGCGACCCAACACCCGCCGGCTGACACCTTGAAGATTTTCTGTATGAAGCGCGTCCCAATCTGTCTGAAAAGACGTCAGGCGTTGCCAGGCGAGCTTATGCAAAACGGAGCGGTTTTGCCATTGAGCCAGACGTTCCAGCAGTTGACGCCTTTCACCGGACTCACCGGCCTCTTGTAACAACATCCACAAGTCAATCGCTTCATTGGCAATATGCCGGGGAATTACAGCATGTTTGGGCGAATCCTGACTCATCGGTTACTCGCAGTAAAAACAGCACTCTAACAGTGCAGCCTTGAGATGCCGTTTTACTGTACTCACCGAAATACCCAACGACTCAGCCACTTTGGCATACCCCCATCCTTCCAGCTGCACTCGCAGAAAGACCTGCCTAGTCTGGACCGGCAAGCGCTGTACAACCTGGTCAATCCGATTCAGCAAATCCAGGTGCATGTGCTGCTCTTCCGGAGAAGGGTGGTAGGCCTCGCCCTGTATGTGCAACGCTTCCATATATGCTGCTTCCAGTGCTTTTCTGCGCCAGTGATCGATCACAAGGTTACGTGCAGTGGTTTTCAAGTAAGCGCCACTCTTTTCAACATCCCCGTATGATTCGCGTTTCAACAGGCGCTCGAAGGTATCCTGTACCAGATCAGCGGCAAGATGTGTACAACCTACTTTGCGGTATAGCCAGCCTCGCAGCCATGATTGATTCTCAACGTATAGACTAGCCACTGGATGTGATTTGATGTGCTGTTTTCTCACTGCCCGCCGCCTTCCGATAAAAATGGATAAACATCATTCCGTGGAAAAAATCCGGTCCTGATGAGACTTCACGCCATCACAGCCCGCTGATCTTCCAGCGTGCCGAAGGCCGGACGGTAGTGCCAAATATCATGAATGTTATCCGGAACGAGAACTTTGGCAGGACTACCCTGGTGACGAACTTCGCCCTGCTCCAGTACCAGACAGCGCTGGCAATAATGCAGACAATGGTTGAGGTCATGCAGGATACTGATGATGCCATATCCGTCACGGGCAAGCTGGTTAAGCAGTGCCAGCAGGGTATGCTGATGCCCCAAATCCTGAGCCGACGTAGGCTCATCCAGCAACAACAACGGGGGCTGCTCTGCCTGACTCAGCTGCAGCAGCACACGAGCCAGCTGCACACGCTGTTTTTCACCGCCTGACAGAGTCGGGAAAGCTCGTTTTTTCAGGTGAGCGCAGTCACACAACTCCATCACACGATCAATTTCGGTTTTGGCCTCACCGCGTGAAAAACTCAACGGGATAAGCCCCAGTTCAACCACTTCCCGCGCCAAAAAAGGGAAAGTCAATTGGCTGGACTGAGGCAAGACACCCACATGACGAGCGCGCTCATCAGCAGGCCAATCTGAGAGACTCCGGTCATGTAACTGAATACTGCCCTCACAGCGGATTTCACCACAAATGGACTTCAACAGCGTTGACTTGCCGGCGCCATTTGGACCCAAAACCGCCAGAATTTCCCCTGCTTTCAACTTGAGCTGCGTAACACTCAACAATCGGGAACCACCACTGTGGCATGCGAGATCATCGATTTTTAACATATCAAAGCCTGCCCAAACTACGTTGTTTAATCAGAAGACCCAGGAAGAAGGGAGCACCAATTAGAGCAGTAATAATTCCAACTGGAATTTCTGCAGGCGGTACCAAAACTCGCGCCAAGGTATCCGCCAGAAGTAACATCAATGCCCCGCAAACCGCAGACAGTGGCAGCAACAGGCGGTGATCCGGCCCCGTCAACATACGCACGATGTGTGGCACGACCAGCCCAACAAAACCGATCACACCTGTATTGGCAACGGCAACACCAACCGCAACCGCCGTCATCAGAATCAGTTCCAGTTTGAGTCGCTCAACGTTGATTCCCAAGTGACGCGCTTCGGACTCACCCAACAGCATGGCGTTTAATGCCAGCGCACGGCGCTGAAATTGAACCGCCGTCATGACAAGCGCTGCCAGTCCGAGCCAGCGGCCGATATCAGATGAAGATGTCAATGATCCCATTTGCCAAAGGCTAAGCGAACGCAGATCTTGATCACTGGCAAAATAGCTCATCAGGCCAATGGCGGCGCCAGCAAATGCAGCCAAGGCAACACCCGCCAGAAGAAGGATGGTAACTGAAGTACCATTACGGGTACGGGCCAATGAGTACACAACCAGAGTCGTTGCCAGGCCTGCCAGAAAAGCACCTACGGGGGTAGACCACTCGATCCAGGCGACAGGTGCGAGAGTGATGGCAAAAACAGCCCCCACCGCCGCTCCAGAAGAGACACCTATAATGCCCGGGTCTGCCAGTGGATTACGAAACAGTCCCTGCATCACAACCCCACATTGAGCCAACAAGGCACCGGTCAGAATCGACAACAGTGTTCTGGGTACACGCATCTCCATGATCACGGCCCGCTGGTAATCCTGTAACTGCGCCAGCTCCCAGCCAAAAACATGGTCAAACGGAACCAACAGACTTTGATACATCGACAACGCCATTGGGCCGGTGGTAATAGAGAGCACACCACCCAAAGCAAGGCCTGAAAGCAGGGCCAAAGCAACGATGGAAGCCGATAGGCGCACTTCAATCGTCCTCCATCAAGGCTGTAATCCGCAATGCTTCACGCAACGCAGCCAGTCCGATACCAGACACCAATGTACGGCCATCAACGGTGAAAACATGGCCATTTTGGGCAGCCGGCGTATGTGCCAGCATAGGCGCCTGCTTAAGCAAGCGATCAGCTGTGGCCTGATCGTTTTCACCTGACAGTACTATCAACTCAGGCTGGAGCGCGAGAATTGCCTCTGCGGTCACGGTACGATAGTTTTCAAAGTCAGCCTGGTTATCAGCGCCGATAAGGCTTAGCAAAGCGTTACCTGAAGTGCCGCTACCCGCCAACCGCAGACGACTTTCACCTGCCATCAAAAAGACCGCACGGGTACCCGGTAACGTCTGTCTTTCCAGTTGTACCCTCTGGGCTTGCAACTCGGATTTCAACGCTTGCACTGCTGCATCGCCGTTCAGCTCATCTGAAAGCTGCTGGATATTAGCCTCAAGCTGATCAAGGTCCAAAGACGGCGGCAGCCGAATCAGCTGTACGCCTGCGGCTCGTATTTGCTCAACGACGCTCGCTGGCCCCATATGCATACTTCCGGCAAGCACGTCCGGGTTCAGGCTCATAATGCCTTCCGCTGATAGTGCACGGTGGTAACCCACGCTGGGCAAGCTCGAAAGATGCTCAGGCAGCGTACTGGTGACATCGACCGCGACCAGCGATGCGTCCAATCCCAGCGCCAACAGCATCTCGGTGGTTGCCCCATCGGTACTGATGATTCTTCTGACTTCAGCCTGAACAGCAGGTATAGCCGAGCCAACCACAAGAAAAAGCGTAAGCCTGGCCAAGTTCTTCTTCAGTCGCGCACTCATACCCACTTCCGTTCCCTTTCTGTTGAATTATTCAGCACATGGATCATATGATATTGATAACGATTTGTATTTACAACATTGATTATTTTTGATTCCATACTGAAACACCGTTCAATCAAATGACACTAACTGCGAGATCAATCATGCACACGCTTGATAGAAGTCGGCCTGTCCATATGCTTCAGCGGGGCATTGTCCTGGCCATCAGCGCTGTTCTCTCCAGCACCTGCGCAGCAGCAGAAACCAAGACTCCCAAAAGCGAGCCAGTTTACGAGCTGAACGAGTTGACCATTCGCGCCACACGCCTTGGTGAAAGCGTTGTTTCCAGCCGCCGTTCCGTTGGCGTAATCGACACTGATGAAATGGAGCAGCGTCAGCCTCAGTCGGTACCCGATGCGCTCAGGGCTGTACCTAACGTGAGCGTGGCTGGCGGCTCTCGCCCCCTCAACCAGACCGTCAACATTCGTGGTCTGTCCGGCAGTCGGGTATTGCAAACTGTTGATGGCGTGCGGCAGGACTTCAGCTCGGGGCATCGGCCAGATTACTTGCTCCCTCCGGAGCTGATCAGCCGGGTGGAAGTACTGAAAGGCCCGGTCAGTTCACTGTGGGGATCGGGTGCCATCGGCGGTGTTGTTGCGCAAGAGACGTTAAGTGCAGACGACCTACTGGAGGGGGATGAAAATTTTGGTGGGCTGATTAAAACCGGACACAACTCCAACAGTGATCTGCAAGCATCGGTCGCGGCCCTCGCAGGGCGAGAAGGTTCAGCCAGCTGGATGCTGGGTGGGTTTTACCGCGATGGCAACAACCTGGAACACGGGGACAACTCCTCATTGGAGGGCTCCGAGATTCTAGACCGAGGCGGCATTGCCAAACTGGATTGGAAAGTTGATCAGGACCAGGCGCTTGACCTGAGTTATGTTGAGGTCAAGACAGCAGGACAGGTACCGTCCAACGGCGCAGCGGTGTCTAACGCCAGCAGCAATTTCATGATTGACCGCGACACGCGCAGCCGTAACCTTCGGCTGGGATATCACCTGGATACTGCCTCACCGTTACTTAACGCCAATCTGATGGTATGGCGCAATCAGGTTGAGATGGAAGAATCTCGGCTCAGTGATGGCCGTCAAGACAGCACCCAAATGGACGCCTACGGGTTTACTTTGAATAACCTCACCAGCCTTGGGCAAATGCAGTTCCTTTATGGTATTGATGCTGGTCGTGAAGAGTTCAGTGGTCAGCGCTCGGGGAATGGGCGCCCGGTTCCACCGGATGCCGAATCCGATAAGTTGGGTGCATTCCTGCAAGCCGACATTGCACTTAATGAACACTGGTCGGCTCGACTGGGAGGGCGCTATGATCACTTCGAGACCGATGCCGAAGGTCTGGGATCTCGCTCTGACAGTGCGTTTTCTCCTTCGGCAGCCCTGACCTGGAGCCCGGTTATCTGGGGCAGCCTGTCGTTACGCCATGAACGCGCATTCCGTGCACCAAGCTCGGAGGAAATGTATACCACCGGCACTCACTTCTGCATGGGGCCTGGCTTTTGTAACACCTTTGCATCAAACCCTGACCTCGACGCTGAAAAAGCCGCCAATACTGAATTGGTTGCCAATGCACACTGGGCTGAGCTGCTCGGTGGCGACAATCTGGAACTGCAAATGGCGGTCTTTGAGAATGAAGTTGATGACTTCATCGAGCAGATTGTTGTCGGACCTTCTTTTTTCCCTGTCATGGATCCAGGCTACACCACTTGGGTAAATGTGGATAAAGCACGCCTCCGCGGTTTTGAGGTCAGTGCGGCCTACAAACTTCAGAACCTGAAAATCAAGCTGGGTTATGGTCTGACGCGAGGCAAGGATCTGCAAACCGGTGAGGATTTAACCAACATCCCTGCCGACACCTTCACCGCTGATATCAGCCATGGTTTCTGGAATGAACAATTGCTGGCAGGCGTTCGATTGGAGCATGCTCGTGCCCAGAACCGCACTGGCTATGAAGAAAACACCTCTGGCATACGCTACGATGGGTACACCTTGACTGACCTTTACCTGTCCTATACACCCAAGGCCATTCCGGGCCTTGATCTGAATTTGACGGTGAACAACCTGACCGACAAACACTATCGACGCGCCTGGGAATCGCTGGACGAGGCCGGTCGGGAATTGATTCTGTCGACCACCTATCGTTTTTAAGGAGCGGAACAGATGAGTGAAATCGATACAGTGCTCCCTGGGGATGCGGCTCAGACCCTACTGAAAACCATCGCCGATTGGGGCGATATGATGACGATCATTCAACACGGCGGGTCCGTCTTTGAATTCAAGGGCCCTTTTCCCAAAGGGGAAGTCGGGCACGGCTTTTACAATCTGATACCCGCTGGCGCTGGTTTCCAGGGCCATCTGGACTTGAGCAAAGTCCACGAAATTCGATTTCAGGACACCCCACGCGGTGGGCGCGAAAGCTACGCCTTCGTGTTCTGTAATCAGCAGGATGACGTGATTTTCAAAGTATTTTTGGGCAGAGATCGCGAGGGACAGCTGTTTGCAAACCAAGTTGAAGCGTTCAAGAAAATCAAAAATGCAGGCATAGAATTTTTGGGTAATACAGGAGCTGACGCATGACGAACCCTACCCAGGCAGAGAAAATTGGTACCGAGGTCCAGTCCTTCATCGACAGCCGTCGCAGTCTGATGCTGTCATCACTGACCATAGAAGGCGAGCCATACGCATCTTATGCACCTTTCGCATTCAAGGACGGCGAAATTTATGTCCTGCTGAGCGAAATAGCCATACATGCATTAAACCTTCAGGCCAACCCGACGGCATCGGTTCTGATCGTGGAAGATGAAGACAGTGCCAAGGAGCTGTTTGCCCGTCGACGAGTCAACTACAAGGTACAGGCACAGCACATTGAAACAACATCACCGGGATGGGAAGAAGGGATCAAAATTCTTTCAGCACGCCTGGGTAACCGCATTGACAATTTGAGCCAACTGTCCGACTTCAAACTGTTCAAATTGATTCCTCAAAGTGGCCGTTATGTAAAAGGATTTGGTCGCGCCTTCACATTGGAAGGTACGGGTACTCAGGGTATGGGCGTTAGCCACCTGCGTGACGGACACAAAAGGCGAGAGTCCGTCACAACCTGATGTCTGATGATCATGGCCGGCAGCGACAACAGGTTGCCGGCCCATCACTCCTCTGCCAGCAGGCAGATATTTTATATACACCTATTCAATATCTGCCTGCTGGCTTTCAAGTCATTAAAAACGCCAATCCAGACCCAATCGAAGATTGCGACCTGCCTCCCAGCTGGCAAGCTCAGAACCATCGTTATTAATCACTCGGACCGTAGAATGTTCCGCATAGCGCTTATCAAACAGGTTTTCCAGCGCGAGCGTCAACTCTAACTGCCCGCTAGCTGCTTGTGGTTGCCATTGTAGCTGAAGATCATGGACAACATAGCCGGGCTTCTCCGGTCGGCCGGGACGTACATCCGTAAGACGCTCAACTGCTGTTAATGTATAGCCCAGACTCAGGTCCGGCCTTACCTGCCACAAGGTATCAAGTACCAGACGATCTCCAGTTGATACCCCCACTCGTGCCGATGCCCCGGTGGTATCACCTGGCAGGCCATCGTAGCCACGGAAGCTGTTATGGCTATAAGCAAGGTTCATCAACAGGCTTTGCGTACCCCAGTGGGCGCGAACGTCAAAGCCTCGACTGGTTACATCGCCATCCGCGTTATAAATTCGATCTGTCACCCCTGTCGGACCTTCGCCGTTGGTGACCAGATAATCATCTATGCGTGTTTTATAGAAACTGATATCGAAACCGGCATGATCACCATCCATGAACATGTCCAAGGTGTGCCAGCGGGCACCCCATTCATATTGCGTTGCGCTTTCAGGATCCAGCTTTCCATTATTACCCAGAACGAAATCTGGTGTGTATTTGTTGAGCCAGCCCGCCTGGTTGAGTCGCCCGCCCCGAATGGATTGACCATAGCCCGCAAACAGAGTTAGCTGGTTATCACCTGTCAGCAGGTCCCATTCTCCGCTGATGTTGGGAGACCACTCATCTCCCGAGGCTTTATATTGATCAGCATAGTAGGTTGTATAGCGATCATGCCTGATTCCACCCGACAAACGGAAAGCACCCAGATTCATACGATTCTGGATGTACAACCCTGTATTGCTACCATGCTCTGTTAAAGTTACGTTTTGTGAGCGACTGATGCCCTCATCACGATAATAATCCACCCCATAAGTCAGCGCATGACCAATGTTGCCCGTATCAAATCTACTGGTGTTGTGTAAATTGAACCCTCGGCTTTCAGTGACCCACTCCGTAGTGCCTGAGGGCAAGAAGCGCTTCAGACCTACTTCCCCAGTGTATAGATCAACCCCCATATCCACTCCGGGTTGACTATCGGGTTTGAACTGGTAATTCAAGGTATGCGATTCGTTGGAGATACGTTGTTTGTCACCTCCACGAATAGTGCCCTGATTCGTTTGCCATGGATAGTTGGCGCGAAGTGCGCCGCCGTAATCAAGAGACCGAGAGGTGCTGATGCGAAGAGAGTGACCTTCATAGTCGAGCAAACTGCCCTTGAACAGATAGTTATTGTGCTCACCATCTGTTGATACCATGGAATCACCGCCCCCAGCACGCACCTCGTTGTTGGTGTTGGTCCGCGTGTATGCCAGAATACCCATGTGTTCATTTACTTGACCATAAGCAGCTGCAATGCCTCCGATAAAATCACTGGCACTCTCATACTGCGCCCCCAACCGGGCACCAAAGAGTTTACCTTGCAGCAAATCCTGAGCATCAACAGTTTGAAACTGAACGCTTCCGCCCAAGGCCCCAGGACCTGCATCCGCCTGAGCCGGGCCAGTAAACACCCTCACCTGCTTCATTAAAAAGGGATCAATCTGCACCCGCGCTTGATGGTGAAACACATTTGCCCCTTGCCGCGCTCCATCAATCTGTATATTCAGATGCAGGTCTTCGACACCTCTAAGGAATATCTTTTGCCCGTTGCGTGAGCCAGTGCCAACCTGAATAGACGGATCCAACTTGAAACTATCCTGAAGGTCCTGTGCCAAAGTGCGCGAGAGGTACTGGGTATCGACATCCTTTGAAAAAGTATCTGTGCCAACCGCTGCTTTGATTTCAACGGTTTCTCCGAGCAGAGGTTCAGCCCCGACATGGTGATTGTGCTCATCACTGTGTCGATGCTCCTGCGCAAATACCGAGTTTGCTAACATGCAGGCACAAGCTAGAGGCAATAAACGAAATACAGGTTGGACGGACGCACCAGACATTAAGACAGCTCCACATAAAGAATATCTAAATTAGATCAATCTTAATATGTTATTTTATAACATTACAGTTATATCTGAACGTAATGTCCATTTTCTGACAAGCCCGACGAAGTCAATTGCCACCCTGCTTGCCCTGTTAGATGCACAAGAGCTTTGTCATGGGTAAAAATAAGCAAGGTACAATCGCTCAATCTTTGCACTGTAAGTAATAGAGAGACCATTTCTTCACGCAGTGCAGGATCCAGCGCTGAGGTTGGCTCATCCGCTATCAAAAGCTCCGGCTCTGACAACATGGCTCGCGCCAGCAGTAAACGCTGTAATTCCCCTCCACTCAGACTTGCAGGATAGCGTTGCAGAAACTGATCCGTATGCGGTAGATGCACTTGTTTCAGCCAATGACGTATCTGTGAATCGTGAACTGGCTGTTGTGACACTATCAACGGCTCTTCAAGAATTTGTCGCAAGGTAAAATGCCTGGCACAAGCAGCTGTTGCATGCTGCGCCAGCAACACAGCTTTACCATTACGATGGAGTTCAGTGCCCTCTGGTAATGGATCCCAGCCTGCCAATACACGCGCCAAAGTAGTTTTGCCTGAACCACTGGCGCCATACACCAAGGTCAGACTGCCACGCAGTAGGTCCATTTTAAAATTACTGAACAATACACGCCCATGATGATTCAGATTCAGCTGCCTCAGCTCCAGAACCTGCTGGCTTGGGCTGACCAGAGGCTCTTTAAACGTATCAGGGGCTCTACTACAAATATCTGACGAAAGACTAGTGGCTGGAGCCTGTTCCAGCACTTTCCCAGATCCCATCCGCACCACCTTATCAGCCACGGCTCGTGCCAGATCCATGTCGTGTGTGACCAATACAATTGTGCGAATTCGCCTTTGCTGAGCCAGCAGTTGGTAAATTTGATTACGAGTATATTCATCCAGTGCTGCTGTTGGTTCATCCAATAATAGAATCTCCGGATCACTAACCAGTGCCAAGGCTAAAAGTACACGCTGGATTTCCCCGCCACTGAGATGACGTGGGTACCGTTTCAGCAGCACTTGTGGCAGTGCCACCTGTCTGGCCAAGTCATGGGCACGCTTGTGACACTCACGCCGTGACAACTTGAAGTGGATATCCAAACCATCCAGCAGGTGTTCGACTACGGTCATATGAGGGTTCAAATTATCCGCCACCCCCTGTGGAACCATTCCGATACGAGAGTCAGGACTGGCTAAACAGTCTGTACCAAAATGTTCAATATGACCTTCTAAATGGCCATGATAGATACCTGCCAATAGCCGTAACAACGTACTCTTACCAGCGCCAGAAGGGCCAGTGATAGCCACGCATTGCTTTTCTCCGAGTTGAAAGTCGACATTTTGCAATATGGGTTTGTTATCCAGAGTAACTGTAATGTTTCTCAACTGGACCAAAGGTTCATATCGAGCACCATTTGTAACCTGTTGAATGGAGCTAACGGCGTTCATGTGTGTTCGGGATTCCGTTTTCCGTTGAAATTATTGAGCAGCAGTATCAGCAGGGTCATCGCACAGAGCGGCCCTGGAAGCATCCACCAAAAAGCTGGATGGTGTATCCGTTCCTGTGCCTCAAGCAGCAGTGTGCCCCAATTAGCAAGCCGTGGATCAGTGAGACCGAGGAACGCCAGACCGGCGCTTAGCATGATTGCCCTGCGAGCATTCTGGAGTAACAACGCCTCCATTAAGGGGAACAAAACGGGCCAGACGTGCCGTCTCAGTAGATAAAAGCGCGCAGCGCCAAAATGGCGTGCGCTAAGCACCGCATCACTGAACAGCTGCCGTTGTATTGCTGCACGTAACACCCGAAAATCATCTGGCCAGCTCAGCGCACTGATCAGAATAATCACGGTGCTGACGCCCGGCTCGAGCAAGGCTGACATGATCATCAGTGGAAGAATGGAGGGGATGATCATGAAAATATCCGTAAGCTTGAGCAAAGCACGATCAACCAACCCACCACAGAACGTGCTCACGGAAGCCAAACCTAACCCTGCAGCCAACGGCAATATTCCACAACAAATCGCGACCAACAGCGTACCGGGCAACGCCTCCAAAAGACGTAGCAAGACATCCTGGCCAAGCGTATCGGTTCCCAGCCAGTACTTCACAGACGGTGGCTGCAATATATGAACGCTCATCTCTACCTGAGGCCAGTCGAGCCACCAAATAAGCAGCCCAAATAAAGCCAAAGCCATAAAAAACAGACGCGCATTCATCCTTTAGCCTCTGTTGGTCAAAACAGCTATTACCAAATCCAGCAGCGTATTTCCAAGCAGGACAATGCTACCCGTCAACAAAAGCCCTCCTTGCAAGAGCTGGTAGTCTCTATTGTTGATTGCATCAAGCATCAACGACCCGCTTCCCGGGTAGGAAAAAACAACTTCGATCAGTAAAGATGCTCCTACTACGCCAGGGAGACTGCTACTTAAGCGAGACAGCAACTCAGGCATGGCATTCGGCAGATACCAGCGCCATAGCAACCGCCATCCTCGTACACCTCTGATCCGTGCATGCTGAATGAATGGACGGCGTCCAACTTGCTGTGCCAATCCATAGGCAAGATAGAAATAGCGCACACTGCCATGAAGGCTCAACGCCAACACTGGCAGAAAGGCATGATAAGCCCAATCAATAATAGCAAAGCTACCGTGCAACTTAGCTTGCAGACTAATACCACCTCCCGTTGGAAACCAGCCCAGTGAAATGCCAAACAGACTGAGTAATAGCAAAGCAACAACAAATCCCGGAAGACTGCTGAGCAGGGTCACCAATCCAACCAGCATCCGCGAAACTGTTTGAGCAGGCGCAATTCCGGCCAGCAATCCAAGGAATGAGCCGATAATTAATGATAGCGGCAACGCAATGACAACCAACGCCAGCGTCCAGGGCAGTGCCCCCATCAGCACCTCAACAACAGGTGCCGAGTAGAGTAAGGAATACCCCATATCACCCTGTATCAAGCCACTGACCCATTCCATGAACTGCTCTGGTAATGATTTATTCAAACCTAATCGTACTTCTGCCTGACGATAATCTTCGGCACTGATATCAGGCCTTATATCGCTGCTCAACAACGCATCAGCCTGATTACCCGGCAAACTCTGAAGCAATACAAAACTCAAGATGAGCAGCAGAACCAACGCCAAAGCATTATCGAGCAGTGGTTTGAGCACCCTAATCCGTATGTTGGATTTAAAAATCATTGAGTGTTTGTCGACTCAGAAGTTTTTTCCGACCTGAAAAGCGCCAGTTTGTTGAATGGAAGGGGAACGCCCATCGCTATCCCGCCAGGTGTGAATGCAGCACCGCTATCCGGACGTTGAGCTGCAAAATTAACTGGATTAACCAAGGGCAATGATGGCAAGTCCTCGTTATAAAGTCGTTCAGCATGCATCATCATCGACTCACGCTGATCCGAACTCAGCTGGTACCTCATCAATTCAAGCAATTGAATCAGCTCAGTATTCTTAAGGTATTGATCACCGCGCCCTTGGTTACTGCTGAGTAATGTTCTAAAACGGTCTGGATTCCCTTGGTGACTTTGACTCAACAACGCAAGATCAAAGTCTTTTTGTTGCAGCGCCTTGGTCAGCGGCACATCCTGAAGCAATGCGATACTGAGACGAAAACCAAATTCAGTTAACTGATGCGCCAATACCTTAGCCAGGCGCTCTGAAGTCGGAGATGCAATTAGCTTCAGATGAATAGGTTGGCCGCTTGCATCAGCCCAGCGCCCGTCAGGCAATCGTGTCCAGCCTGCAGCTTGAAGCTGCACCGTGGCAAGTTCAGGATCAAAGGCATACAGGTCCAAACCATCGAGGCTGCCTTCTTGACGGTATGCCGGCCGCGCAGGCAATGCATGCCCGTGGAATGCCAGCCCAACCAGCTGTGCACGGTCGATTGCTCTTGCCACGCCATGACGTGCCACTTTGTCGACAAAGCGATCACTGTGATTGAATAACAAACGATAGGGATGGTTTGAAGCCGTCTGTAAAATATCAGCTCCAGCATTGCGAAACAGATCCACAAACTCTTGCGGTATGCTCATAACATCCACATGCCCGTCTCGCATCGCGGCGGCTGCCGCATGCGGAGAAAGACGGTTAATAATCACGTTTTGGTAACGTGGTTTCCCTAGATGCCAATTATCATGGCGTGATAAGTGATAGAACCCCTGGGCTCGATTGTAATCAGTCAATCGGTAAGGCCCTGATCCCGTAAGGGCCTTGGGGTTTGTGAAACGCTGTGGATCATTAACCTCAGCATAAACATGCCGTGGAAGAATCGGCAAAGAGCCTGCTACATGTTCGACGAAAAGCGCATCAGGGCTCTGCAGACATATGCTGACTTTATTCCCATTTGAACTGACGGTATCAATACCGCTGACATCTACGAAACGATACCGATGCTCCTGAGCATACTCCAAGGTAAAAATTACGTCCTCAGCGTTAACCGGCTCGCCATCATGCCACCGAGCCCGATCATCCAGTGAGAAATGATGACATCGCTGATCTTTATCACTCGACCACTGCTTCGCCAACAAGGGTTTGAGATTACCTTCTTCATCTTTCCAGACTAACGTATCGAACAGGAAGCTCGTGTAAACGTAACCCGGACCTCGCGCCATATGTAAGTAAGGTGCCAGCTGCCCCCAATCCCCGCGTGCATCAGCAATAACCAAACGCTGTTCATCAGCCTGCGTTGCGGGCACCAAGAAACTGCAGTGGAGAAGAAATCCTGCCAAAATCCTCTTTGTATGTTTAGCGGTCAACATCGATTGCCCCCACATAAATCAGGCAGGCCCAGGGTATTTCAAGCTCTTCTCCCTGCTCACGAAAAGACTCCAGCGTTAAATGAATAACCCGTTCGTGTTTATTGAATCCTGCAGATAGCACAAGCACCAGGGGCGTATCCGACGTATACAGTTTCAGCAGGTTTGAGCACAGCTCTTCCACATTCAACCGCATGGTAAAGAGTACCAACACATCCGGTGGTATACCTGTATAGTCCTTGATGCCTCCTGCAGTCGTCATCATCAATCTTTGGCTACTGCTATGTAGCAGAGGCTGGGCCAGCAAGGCATTGGCCGCATTGAAACTGGATATACCCGGTATAATCACCGGATTGAGGTCATGAAACTCCCCCAGGTAGCCGACCTGTGGACCAAACAGTGTTGGATCACCAAATTCAACCACTACCACACAAAGACCTTCTGAAACGGCCTGACGCACACGGTGACGAACGTGAGTTTCCCGCTTTTCAATCTCAGAACTATCAACTCCACTTCGCGCCAGAGAAGTAAATAATCCGTGTCCCGCATCCAAGATCTCAACACCTTCAGGAAAATGTTCAGCAAGCTGTTTTTCAACAAATGGCATAGCAAGGATCAGGTCGGCACTTTGAATGGTCTTCAACGCCTTCAGTGTCAGGTTATCCGCGTCGCCGATACCGGCACTCACCAGGTACATCTCACCTTGTGTCGGGGTAGGCGTAGTCGGAACTGTCTTGGTACTCATAAATAACGCTCTCTGTTTAGAAGTTGTATGCCAAGCTCAGACGAACATCACGCCCTGGCTCATCCAGAACACCTGTTGACTGACTGAATAGACTGGTATGGTTTGCATAGCGACGGTCGAACATGTTGTCGATGGCAAGCGCAAGCTCAAGATCCTGTACCGGGCTCCAATGCGCCCTTACGCTGTGGATGTGGTAGCCATCTCTTTGCGGCTCGCCCTGTGGCACGTCTTTCAAATCAGCAACCAGCTCGAGTTTATAGCCAAAACTCAAGGTATCAGTTGCCTGCCAACGGTTATCCCAAACAAGGGTATCTCCAGTTGGAGCCGTCAAACGACGTACGGCACCAGGGTCCTTTCCACCATATTCCACATCCAGGATATTCAGCCCGAGCTGACTGCTATACCGGCCGGCATCCCATTGAGCACTCAGCTGCCAACCGCTGACCTCGAGCCGGTCACCATTAAAAATATCACCGCGTCCCAGAGGAGCACTGCCACGACCAACAGTTTGAATCGTGTCATCAATT
Organism: Marinobacterium iners DSM 11526; assembly: GCF_900107855.1. Lineage (GTDB taxonomy): Bacteria > Pseudomonadota > Gammaproteobacteria > Pseudomonadales > Balneatricaceae > Marinobacterium > Marinobacterium iners. The sequence continues at coordinate 360,330 of NZ_FNRJ01000001.1, forward strand.
CGCGTCTGGAACGTCTTGAGTTGAACGGTTAAAGGCAGGCGCTCTGGTGTGTAACGAACACCGAGTTCATGCTGGCGGGATTTTTCCGGATCAAGGTTACCACCCTGCGCTTGGGTCGTGTGGTTCAGGCGACCAAGAAAACCTACAGGGATAACTCCACTGGCACGGGCAGCCTTGCTGTAACTTGCAAAGGCTGAAAAATCATTATCGAAGCGATAGTCAAAACGAAAGGCAGGTGAAATGTCATTACCGCTCACCTGAATCGGGCCATAATTACTGCTGAAATCATCAAGGCGAAGCCCAACTGTGGTAGTCAGCGAGCCCAGTTCGATTTGGTTTTCTACAAAAACGCCCAGGTTCTTGCTGGTATATTCCACTTTTTGTCCACGCAAGTCGGGCCAGCCCATTGCATCTTGCATATCCAGTGCGTTGGTATGAGCCGTTTCCTCAAACCAATCGGCACCAACAGTCAGCCTGGAAGGAAAACCTGCCAATGCATAGTGACTATCGTTGCGAATGGCCATACCCCATTCTCGCGTGAAAATATCGCTAATGCTGCTACCGGGATAACTTAGCCTGTTTTCAGTACGGTACAGGTTAGTCCTGAGATCCAGCGCTTGATGATCAGAATTCCAACGATGCTCAAGTGTCAGTCGGTCTTCTTCAGTTCTCTGTTGCACACGCGAGGAGGGCCCGGTGGGGTTCTCGGGCAGATACCCCATATCACTGCCATTACTGCCTCGCGCATAAAGTCCGGCATTTTGACTGCGACTCAGCCCAAGGTGTAGATCCTGATCGTTGAAGTCGAGCATACTGACTTTCAAGAGGTAATCTCGGTCTTGCCCACCTGAACCGATAGCACTCCTGCCACTCCCTGTCTCATAGTCACCACGATTGTCAGCAGCAACATGGGCCAAAACCCCAAAATGTTCTGAGGCCATACCATACAGACTGACATCACCATGCTTACCCTCATCAACAGAGCTATACCCCGTCTTTAAACGCGCACCAAAGCTATCTCCATGACCATAGCGCTGCAGCATTTCACGCGCATTCATCGTCGTCATACGGATAGAGCCACCCAACCCACCTGGACCGTCAGCAACCCCCGTAGTTGAGTCAATTTCTACCCGTTGCAACAAGTCTGGATCTATTCCCCCAAAGCCGCCACGATGCTGATGCAGATTGCGCCCACTTCTTGCCCCATCAACACTGATATTGAGGTTACTGCCTTCAATTCCATTTAAATAAATCCGTTGCGCATTACGGCCCCCGCCACCTATGGTTACATCGGGCACTGAGCGAAACATATCTCGACTACTGAAGCTGAGTTGCTCCTGAATAGATTCGGCACCCAGAATAGTGTTGCCTAATGCTGTAACTGACTGACCCAATACAACAATTTTCTGATCATCAGTTGTTTCGGGATCTCCGTTTCTGATCGTTTCCGCAGTGGCAGTCGCGCCATGAGCCAGCACAATTACGCAAACAAGTTCCTTTTTCCATCCGAACCGAACAACCATAGAACTTCCTTACTCAATTAGTATTAATAATGATTCTCATTATCTTAATATTAGGGTAAATTACCCCTGACAATACAGCCATCGGAATGCAACGAATTGTTCAGGAAAGTTGAAACGTCATGAGTGAAATTGCTGCGATGAAGACCTTGCTGGCCTTACGTGATTGCGAAAGTCTGACTCAAGCGGCACAACACATGGATGAACCCAAGTCCACCTTAAGCCGTCGACTTGCAAATCTGGAAATATCATTGGGACAACCGCTTACGTATCAAAACGGGCGGCGTTTATCGCTGACATCAGCTGGGTTGTGCTATGCCGAATATGCAGAAAAAATTCTGCGGCTCGCCGACGAAGGACGTCAAGCAATTAACACGCTGAAAAAGGAGCCCTCAGGGGAGCTGCGTGTGGGACTTTGTTCTGAGCTATCACGAGGCTGGTCCACTGATGCTCTCAACCGCTTTGGCGAGGCATACCCGGATGTCAGTTTGGATATAAGAATTCTGGATGAAAATGGTGCTCATCAAAAAACCGACCTGGACTTGTTGATCAGTTGTTGTGACCGCACCTTTTGCTCGGAACTCAAATCTCGCTTGCTCGGACGCTGGGAGCAAGGGCTCTACGCTGCAGTGTCGCTTAAAAACAGCATCTCGAATACTACAAAGCTGGAACAGTATCGCTGGATTTGCAGTGCAGATGCAGGAGAGATAATCCAGCTATACACCGATGACAGCAAGGCGGCCCTCACCCTGCACATAGAAGAACGCATGAAAATAAACTCTCTACACATGCGAGCTGATGCGATTGCTTTAGGCTATGGTATTGGCTTGCTGCCATGCTGGGTTGCGGAGTGCCGACGCCATGGACTACAGGGGCTGAGGCGCATATATCCGAACATCAGGGGCCATGATGTTCAACTTCGTATTCACTACCACCCTCAGAAAAAAACGGCTGCCGTCACCGCGCTGCAGGAATGGCTCACACAGCAGCTACCCAAACGATGGGATTTTGCACCCTAAAGACTTTATTTCACAAATCAACTCATACGACTCAACAGGGGTTATCTGGCTACCCCTCCGCTCAAAGCTACTGGCATTCGAGCCGCTTCGGATCCAACACCAGCCAGTTCAGCCGTTTACCCTCCAGCACCTTTTGTTCACGCAGGCTACGGAACAGTCTGCTGAGTGTTTCTGGCCTGATCCCCAGTTTCGCCGATAACTCCCGATGACTTAGGGGCAGCCTTATCTCGGCGCCTTGCTCCTGGTAAAGCGTGTGTAGATAAGTAGAAAGCCTCTGCGGGCCATTTCGGCTGGACAGATTTTCAACCTCATTGATACGGTTACTCAAGGCGATCCCTGCCACCTCCAGCATTGCCACCGCCACTTCGGAATGTGCATGGCAAAGTGCATGCAACTGATCGCGTTTCAAGCGACACAGGGTTGTTAAACCCACGACTCTTGATGACACAGGGTACGTTGGCTCAGGCATGAACATAACTATCGGTGCCAGAAGCTGACCCGGCTTAATGGATTGAACCACGCGGAACTCTCCATCAGCGCCTTCCCGAAGAGTATCAACGCGCCCATCGATCACCAGGTACCAATACTCAGCTCGCTCCCCCTGATAAAAAATACGCTCATCATTCTCGTAGGCGAGGATATTCCCCGCGATTACAAAGCTATCAAGCTGATCTGCAGGAACCGTTTTCAGAAAAGACAACCCCTTGAACATCTCTTTCGCCCGACGAAATTCTGGCGAGTAGGTCTTGATAATTGTCATTTGGTTACGACCGACAATAGAAGATAATGGATGCTAATGATAATACATATCAATTAGATTAACTTACAAGGGACAGATAGATGCTACTGAAACCTCGGCATTTGAGCTACGTTCTCACCACGATGGGCATTCTGACGATTTCGGCTGCGCAGGCCGGGACACACTTGCCGAGCGGCACCCATGCACTGGATACAATGACTATTTCTGCTACACGTTCAAAGCTTGCTGCCATGGATTCTCCCAGAACCATCAGTGTCATTACTGCTGATGAAATTTCAGAAAGAATCGGTTCTGGTGGGCTGCAATCTTTATTGGAAGAGCTGCCTGGCATTGAATTTTCACGATCTGGAGGATTGGGCGGCCAGCTGGTGACTCGTGGTTTCAACAGCAACACCGGACGCACCATCCTTGCCATTGATGGCGAGCGCTATCGTGGCCGCAGCACCCTTCAATTCAACATGATTGACCCCGAATCCATCGAGCGCATCGAGGTGATACGAGGGCCTGCGTCAGCCCTGTACGGCTCGGATGCAATGAACGGCGTAATCAATATTGTCACTCGTCGCGCCAAGATAGATCCGGACCAAGACTTTGCTCTGTCGCCCAAGCTGCGTGCTCTGCAATTCGAAAGCGGTAGCGATATGGCCGGTGGACGCGTTGAACTGGTCGGCGGCGGTAACGGCTTCGATATTCTAATTGGCGCTCACAACCGCGAAGCCGGTGACTACGACAGCCCGCTGGGTACTGCCGATAACAGCGAGTACAGCATGCAGGGGTTGGACTTCAATATCGGCTACCGCCCAAGCGAAACCTCACGTTGGGAGTTGTCCGGTCGTTATCAGGATGTATCTACTGGCCGTGCGGGAGGGCTGGGGGGCGCGCCCGGTGCACCTTATGTCAAAGTGAACGAAGACCCAATCATCGAACGCTATCTGCGTCTTGGCTACCAAGGCGAAAACTGGGGGGCACTGGCTGACAGTCTGGATGCTGGCATGTACATACGTGACTTCGAGACCGATATCTACAACCGTAATGCCAAAAGCCCGAACGTGACAGCACTTGCCCATATCAAGGTTTACAGTCCCACAATTTTCGGAGGTCACATCACCGCACAGAAGCAGCTGGGTGACCACTCTCTCAGCTACGGAGGTGATTTCTTCCATGAAGCTTTCGACGGCCGAACCCGGCAAATCAACCGCTATAACACGAATGGCGATCTGATTGGCCATGTTGACTGGCACCCGATGGAACGCGATTCAGAGATGCTGAATATAGGCACCTATATCAGTGATGACTGGTTCATTAACGAAAAATGGTCCCTCAGCGGCACCCTGCGTGGTGATTTTTCCAAGATCGACATCGGTGATGCGCTCGCAAGTGAAACACCTACCCAACGGGCAGCATTCGAAGACAATCTCAGTAACAACTTCTTTGCCGTCACCGGCAGCCTTGGGGGGATCTACCGTCTCACACCCGACTTACATCTGGTCGGCAACCTTAGCCGAGGCTTTCGTGCACCCTCAGGTATGGACATGACCATTACCAGCGTAGCGGGTACGGTGACCACGCTGCCCTCCCCGCAGCTTGAGGAAGAGACCAACATTACCGGGGAGCTCGGCCTGCGCTGGTACGGTGAGAATACAGAGCTGAACCTGACCGCTTATGAGAGCCGCTACAAGGACCTGATTAGCCTGGCGCACGTTTCAAATGATCTTTATCAGCGCCGGAACATAAGTGAAGCGACCATCCGTGGCGTTGAGATTGATGGCCGCACCCGCCTTACCAACAACTGGAGCCTGAAATATGCGTTGACCAGCACCCGCGGTACAGATGACAGCACGGGTACACCGCTGGCCTATATTGCACCACTGTCCGGTCGTGTCGGCCTGCGCTATGACGGTCTGGGCTGGTACAGCGAGGCCAGTGTCCGTGCCTACAAGGGCAAGACCCGTATCGATACCAGCCAGGAACGAGAAACCGCCAGCTATGCCATCACCAACATCTATGCCGGCATGGACCTGGACCGGGTCATGGGTGCGGATTGGCAGGACTGGAAACTGCGGGTCGGTGTGGAAAACCTGTTCGATCGGGAAGGCCGCAACCCCTCAATCAACGAAGATCTCAACTTCAGTAATGAGCTGGTCGGCAATCCACTGGTTGAGCCCGGCCGTTCCTTTCTGGTGAAACTGACGGTGGACTACTGATGCGCAAACAGCTGCTGCCCGGCCTGTTCGTGGCACTGATGACCGCGCAGGCCCAAGCCCTGCCAGTCCAGGACCAGAACGGATATGTGGTCAATGTTCCAGATAAGGTCGAACGGGTCGTGTCGATCACTATTCCTCTGGCTTCCATGATCATGGCTATCGACCAAGGCACCGAACGCTTGGTCGGCATGCACAAGGCCAGTCGCATGGATATCGACTACGGACTGCTTGGACGGATCTTCCCTGAAGCCGAGCAGATTCCCTACAACATGTCCGGCGAGGGATTTGTGCCCAATGTGGAGGCCCTGGCCAGCCAGGCACCGGACCTGGTGTTCCAGTGGGGCGACCGGGGCGCGAATATCGTTACTCCGCTGCGTCAGCTGGGCCTGCCGGTACTGACCTTGAAATACGGCGACAGTGCCTGGGCCGCCGACTGGTTACGTATGGTCGGTCAGGCATTGGGCAAGACCGAACGCGGCAACCGTTTGGCCAACTGGTTCGAGCAGCGACTTGACCAGATCCGCCAGCAGGCTGCCAACGTCGAGCAACAGCCTCGTGCTCTCTACTTGTTTCGCACTCGTTCCGGTTTTCAGGTAGCCGGAGCCAATACCAGCATGGGGTCGGACCTGGGCAAGGTAGGCGCACTGAACATGGCCGCCGAAGTGCCCGGCTTTGCCAGCGTGGACATTGAACAGTTGATGGTCTGGGATCCGGAGCTGATTTTGCTCAATAACTTCGAGCCGGGCCTCTCGCCCGAGGATCTCTATGATGACCCACGTCTGCAGGGCATCAGCGCCGTTCGCGAGCGTCGTGTGTATGTTTATCCCTATGGCGGCTTCCGCTGGGATCCGCCAAGCCAGGAAACACCGCTTTCACTGGACTGGCTGTTTTCACTGGCTCATCCCGAGCACGCTGAACCCGACCTTCGCCAACGCATTCGTGAAGGCTATCGCCTGTTATATGACTACGAGGTTAGCGAACAGGATCTGGATGACTTGCTTAAACTGGAGCTCAACGCGGGCAGTCGCGACTACCATCGTCTATTTGCCAAGGAGGAATCATGAACCAGCGCACCTTGCCACTGCCTCTTGTGACGATGGCTCTGTTTCTTCTGATGTTGGTTGTCATGGTTCTGGCATTGGGCACCGGTCGTTACCTGATTGCGCCCGAGACGGTTGGCCATATTCTACTGGCGCCGCTTCTGGGCGTGGGAGACTGGAGTCCGATCGAACAACGGGTGGTCGAGCAGGTTAGACTGCCCCGCATCCTGCTGGCGGCTGTCATAGGGGCAGGTCTCGCCGGAGCTGGAGCCGCGCTGCAAAGCGTGTTCCGCAACCCGCTGGCAGAGCCCCAACTGCTTGGCGTGTCCTCCGGTGCCGCCTTCGGTGGCGTACTGGCCTTCCTGTTCGCCGGGGATGGCTGGCCGGTGGTGATCGGTGCTCTGGTATTTGGCCTCATCTCACTTGTGGCGGTGTTTTGGTTGGCTGGGGGGAAGCAAGCTCGCGGCAGCGGTACCGTATTACTGGTACTGGCAGGTATTGTCGTCAGTGCCGTTTTCGCTTCTGGAGTATCACTGGTCAAACTGGTGGCTGACCCACAGAACCAGCTGCCAGCCATTGTATTCTGGCTGATGGGCAGCCTGTCCGCCGCCGACAGTGCCAAACTGATGCTTGCCTTGCCCTGCACCGGCATCAGTCTGGCGTTGCTGTACAGCTTGAGATTCCATCTGATGGCGCTCTCGGTAGGTGACCGTGATGCCCGTGCCTTGGGCGTGCCGGTGCGCCGCGCACGCACCTTGGCATTGCTGGCTGTCGGCCTGATTGCCGCGTCCAGTGTTGCCGTTTGCGGCGTGGTGGGCTGGGTCGGTCTGGTGGTGCCCCATCTGGTGCGCATGGCTTTTGGCACCGACCACCGAAGCTTCATGCTCAATACCCTGCTGGCAGGCGCTATCTATCTGGTATTGGTGGACACCTTGGCACGCAGCGTCAGCGAGGTGGAAATTCCTTTGGGCGTGCTGACCGCACTGTTGGGCGCGCCCCTGTTTGCCTTTCTGGTGCGCCGCCTGGGGAGAAGTTTGCATGGTTGAGTCAATTAACGGCCTGCAGCTGGAAGGCATCGGCCACGCCTATGCCGACCACCCGGTGCTGAACGCGCTGAGCTTGAGTCTGCCCCAGGGCAGTTTCTGCGCCCTGCTGGGCGCCAATGGTGTCGGCAAGTCCACCTTGCTGAAGATTCTATCCGGCTCGCTTGAGCCACTGCGCGGCCGAGTTGAGCACAACGGCAAGCTTGGTTTTGTACCCCAGGAAGTGCATCCGGCACTACCACTCACTGCACTGGAGATGGTGCTGCTGGGACGCTCCGGTCAGATCGGACTGTTGCGGGCGCCGGGCAAGGCTGACTACGTCGCAGCAGAAGCCGCGCTGCATCGAGTCGAAGCCGAACACCTGACCCGGCGTGCCTTTGCTTCGCTTTCCGGTGGCGAGCGCCAACTGGTGCTTATGGCCCGAGCCCTTGCAACCGACGCCGATATCCTGTTGCTGGACGAACCAAGTGCCGCCATGGATTGGCATAACCAGGCTCTGATCCTTCGCCTGTTGCGCGATCTGGCTGACAATGGAATGACTATCGTGATGAGCACCCACTCACCGCAGCATGCGTTGGAATTCGCTAGCCATACCCTCCTGTTGTTTGGGGCCGGCGAGCACACCTTCGGCACACCTGATCAGGTGATGACCGAAGACGCCCTGTCACGTCTCTATCGCCTGCCCGTGCGCCGTGTAGCCATGGATGAACTGCCTCATCAAGGCACCGCCGTACCCATCTTTTCAGACCTGAAAACACAGGAATACTAAACATGATGAACATTTTGCACCTGCGAGCCATATCGCATGAGTTGCCAGCCTTTGTACAAGCTCTGGAAGCACGAGGCATAGCCTCGCGTTCTGTGAGAGACCTCTGTGCCGACGACCTGCGCGCCAGCCAAGTACTTCTGATTGAAGCCCATATTGACCAAAAAGCCCTGCTGGGCATGAAAGACGGCTTGATGGATTGCCTTAATGCTGGCGGCACCATCGTCTTTAATGGCCATCTCGTTTATCCCCTGATTGATGGACTTGAGCCTTTTCAAGTGGCAGCAGGACGCGGACGTGATGACCTTGTGGTTGAGCGCGTTCATACGCATCCCGTGTTTGACGGGGTCGACTGCCAGGATTTGAGTTTCCGCCGTGGCGTGGCCGGATTCTATGCCCGCGGCGCCAACCCTCCGCCGGCAGATGCACAGGTATTGCATCGATTGAAACAGGATGGGTCGCCCATCGACTGGGTCTGGCAACGCCCCGAAGGTGGCCAGGTTTTCATGCATAGCGGCAATACCATGTGGATGTACCTGAACGATAAGTCCAGCGCCGCTCGCATCGCTCCCCAGCTGCTGGACTGGGTGTGTGCCAGCGCTTCCGAATTAACCGAGGAGGCCCATTAAGATGCGTATTGCCTTTATTGATGGTGGCACCTACTACCACCACGCCACCTATAACGATCCAGAACTCAAGCCGTTCTTCGACCGCAATATCTACGTACTGGACCTGCCCGACGCTGACTTGTCCGAGGTAGATTGTCTATATATTGCCAGCCGCCAAAACCCGGCCGACCTGATCGCCGCTCGTGACCGAATCGCCGACTTTCTGGCCGAGGGGAAAACAGTCATTGCACTGGGAGAAAGCCATTGTGAGCAATGGCTGAAAGGGGTTGAGTGGACGCCTGGCATGACCAACTTCTGGTGGTGGCTCACGCCAGGTGAGGACTCAGGCCTACGCATGAGCACACCCGAACATGATCTGTTCCGGTATATCAGCCTGGACGACGCCACTTGGCACCGCCACGGCACCCTGATCATACCTGAAGGAGCAGTATCATTGATCGATGCAGTGGAAGGCGGGTCTGTGCTCTACGACGACAGCAGCAGCGGCCCCGGCCGACGCATTGTCAGCACTCTGGACCCCTGTTATCACCATGGCAGCTACTTCATGCCTTCGACGACGCGTTTTTTAAAAGGATTTCTGCCTTGGTTAAAGCAAGGCGCAGCCAGGTGGTCACTTGAGCCAGATGGGACTTCAACCCAGTGAAAATCACTCGAAACACAAAATTGGCCCCATCACCAAATAAGGAGACACAACAGTCAACCTGAAATCGATCACTGGACAGGTGGGAGATCATCCCTCCTGTCCACCGTAAACCCGTGTCCCAGCCCCACACGCCAGGACCAGACCAGAAACAGCAACAACAGGATGCCGGCTGAGAGGGCGAACGCGGTCGGAAATCCGTAAAGCTCAGCCAGAAAACCAACCATAACGGGTGCGGATGCCTGAGCAAGTCGGTTACCCATCAGTCGTGTAGCCAGACTGGGAGATCGCTGCTCACGGCTGACGCTTTCGGACAGAATCACCATCGACAGCGGCTGAGATATCCCGCCCGCGACACCGATCGCTATGGTCAGCAGGGCCAACAATACGACCTGGTCACCCACCATACCGGTAAGCATCAGCGCCCCCGTCACCACAACAACACCTATTTGAATCGAGCGGGTACGCCCGCCGAGCCAGTCGATCATACGCGACATCACCAATCGCACCAGCATGGAGGTCAGCGCTCTGAGGCTTAGCAGTACACCGATTAGGCTCGCGCTGATGGCAAGCCCTTCAAGGTAGATCGGCATGAAGCCTGCGTGTGCCCCCATGATAAACAGCGACACACTCGACATGATGATCGCCAGCTGTACGCCGTGGTTGGTTCGAAGCAAACGCCACTGGGCAACATAACTGGCATTGCCACGCTGACTTTTTCCACCATAACCAGCACTGGACGAGAAAAACAGCGCACTGACAAACGACAGCAGCGGAATGAAAGCGATGGTCGCAAAAGACAGGTGCAGCGAGTAGTGTTCAATCAGATAGCCTGCAAGCAGAGGCCCCAATAGCTGCCCGGCTGACATACACATTGTGTACCAGCCGAAACAGCGCTCAAGCACTCGTCCCTGTCCAAGCCCGGACACCAATGACTGGGCGGCAATAATAAGTACCATATTAGACATGCCGGCAATAACCTGGTTGGCCAGCAGACCCGTCAAGGAGGGGAAGAACAGTGAACATAAAGGCCCCGCAGACATGCCCAAGGCCCCGGCCAGAATAATGTTTCTGGCACCCATACGGCCGACGAAACCACCGATTGGAATGGCCAGCACCAAAGGCAATACGTAGGGAGCTGCCACAATCAGACCGATCATGGCAGGGCTGACCTGCAGTTCCAACGCCATGAAAGGCACCGTCAGCAACAGCATGGTGTTGGCCAACATGGCAAGTGACAGGGCAAGGCTCACGACGACGAGATCACGGTAAGCTTCTGGGTAGGCTATCTCGTCTCTGGGCGTTTCAGGCGTATCCGGCACGATGCAATGTCCAAAAAACTCTCGATTCTACACCAGCCAGCTTTCTGATGGAGCATCAGGGCTCAGTTGCCAGCCGAGCAGCTTTTCCCATACAACTGCATGAATTCGCTTGCCGGCATGGGCCGATAAAACAGAAAACCCTGCCCTGTCTTGCATCCTATACCCTGCAGCAGCCGGGCTTGTTCATCGGTTTCAATCCCTTCGGCCACCACTCCGAACTCCAGCTCAGAGAGCAGCTGGATCATGCCTTTAAGCAAGGTAGCCGCACGTGCATCGGTACACAGGTCCGCTACAAAGCTGCGGTCGATTTTCACCACATCCAGAGGCAGACGCCTCAGGTAGGTCAAGCTGGAATAGCCGGTCCCGAAGTCATCCAGCGCCAGGCTGAAACCAGCAGCACGCAAACTGGCAAGCTGTCGCAACACATCGTCCGCCAGGTTGATAAATGCGGTCTCGGTCACTTCCAGTTCCAACTGTTGCGCCTCCAAACCATATAGTGCGATGGTGTGCAGACACCAATCAACCAGATCCGGCTCCTGCAGCTGCCGTGCCGACAGGTTGACACTCAGTCTTGGCAATCCGGGCAGCAGAGTCTGCCATTGCTGCAACAAAGCACAGCTTTGACTGAACACCCAGCGGTCCAGCGCCACAATCAGACGGCTTTCTTCGGCTAGTGGAATAAACTCGCCCGGCGAGATCATTCCTTTTTCAGGATGTTGCCAACGCAACAGAACCTCTGCTCCCACCAGCGCACGGTCGATGATGTTTACCTTCGGCTGCAGGTAGAGTTCAAGCCCCAGACCGGTTTCATGCTGAATCGCCAGTCTCAGCTGTTGCTCCAGCATCATCCGTTGACGCAATTCGTTACTCAGAGCTTCGTCGTAGAAACGATAACTGTCACGCCCGGCCTGCTTGGCCGCGATCAACGCTGTCTGGGCGCAGGCCAGCAGAGTATCGGCATCATCTCCATCTTTGGGGAAAACCGCCAGCCCTGCCGAAGGACTCAAGCGAATCGTCTCACCTTCAAGGTATAACGGCACCTGCAACTGGCTGATACACTCATTGGCATAACGCGCCATTCCGGTCAGGTCATGGGGGTCATTGATAATAGCCACCAGCTCATCGCCGGTCAGACGAAAAAAACTGAGCCTGTCGCCCAAGTGTTGCTGCAGTCGTTCAGCCTGACGTTTGATCAGCTGGTCGCCGCCACGCATGCCAAAGCGATCATTGATCGGTGACAATTGACCAATGTCGATACACATCAAGGCAATCAAGGCTGAGTTCGTAGAGGGTTTTCGGTTTCGTTTCAGCAGCTGGGCAAGCGTCTGCACCAATTTGTAGCGGTTACCCATCCCCGTGAGCGGATCGGTGAATGCCAGCTCCTCGATTTGCGCCTCTTTTGCACGCATTTCGGTAAGGTCATGGAAGATGGAAACAAAATTGGTTACGACGCCGTTATCATTTTTCAGTGCACTGACCGACATCCACTGTAGATAGACTTCACCACTCTTGCGCCGGTTCCAGACCTCCCCCTGCCAACTGCCGTGGCGTCGCAGCGACGCGTTCATCGCATCATAGAAGGGCTGTTCGTGATGATTAGAGCGCAGCAATTTGGGTGTCTGCCCAATCACTTCCAATGCAGAATAACCGGTAATTTGGGTAAATGCCGGGTTAACCCGCTCGATCCGAGCGGCGGCATCCGTGACGATAATACCTTCGATGGTGCTGTCCAGAATGCGTTCCGCCATTGCTTCCTGGGTTTGAAAGGCACGTTTCAAGCGCTGATCCTGGCCTATACCGGTCAGGCCGGTTACCTGACCATGCTCATCCAGATGAGGCAAAATGCGGAGGCTGACAGGCACTTCATGTCCCGCAAGGGTGCGGAAATTTACCACCCCGGCCCAGTAACCGCATTCCAGTACCTGCGGAAAAATTTCGCGGGACAGCTGCTGCCAGGTACTTTCGGTATGAAAGTCGCTGACGTGCAGCGGCTGCACACTCAGGTCATGTTCCTGACCGATTCCCAGCAGCTCACGGCCGGAGCGGTTTATAAACTCGATCCGGTAATGCTTGTCGACACTGGCAATAAAATCGCCGGTCAGATCCAGAAACTGCTGTTGTCTATCCATCGCTCAATCCAGTTATATTCCGTCAAGCGCCACTGCTCTGCCAGAATTGTGCTGCAAGCGCGTTAAAGTCCGTTGCCACTCGCAATACGTGCCGTCCGACCAGTCCATCACGCTGCGAGCGCAGCATTTTCATCACCAATTGTACCCAACCGATCCCATCATGGCGCCCGGTGCAGATATAGCGCGCCACGGGGTCACCAATTGCCACCTGTGCCTCGGCAGCAAGCTCTCGCCAGGGTTGCATGGTCCAGACGATCAACAGAGTAGAAAGAATATTAGCACTATCTGAAAACGTTTCTTCTTGTTGTGTAACCGGCATGTTGATCTTCAACTGAGATCTCCTGCCGGGCGTACAGTGACTCACTGAGAATGCAGCCATGAAAAGACACTACTTTAGTATCAAAAGCGAAGCAATAACCCTTTAGGTTGTGTCAAATTGTTCAAAATACATTTTTAACTGGATCACCTGCCCTCACGATTGCCAACGGCTGCACACTCCTGGAGCCGAGTGCGTTTTATTGGTGCACAAATCAAGAGCACAACATTGTCATATCCATGTAACACATTGTAAATATTTGTATTTATCAACACTGGCACAGCTTTCGCTTTTACCGGATCAACAAGCGGCACTCAATGCCCGACTTGCTATTTCAAGAGACTGTAAGGGGAATATGATGAAAAAGCTGACCAAATCTCTGATCGCTGCCGGCCTGCTGACTGCATCCGCTGCTGCAAGCGCTGAACTGTCGGTCAACGTGGGCGCCATGAGCGACTACTGGTTCCGTGGCATTGATCAGACCGCCAACAACGCCAGCCTGATGGCTGGCGCGGACTATGACTTCGGTAATGGTTTCTACGTCGGCACCTGGGGTGCTCAGCTGGACGATGCTGAAATCGAATACGATCTCTACGGTGGCTACGCCGGTGAAATCGGCGACTTCACCTACGATGTAGGCTACGCTGGCTACTTCTACACTGTTGATGATGCATCCGATTACCATGAACTCATCCTGGGCGGCGGTTACAAATTTCTGAGTGCCCAGTTTGTCCTTGGCCGTGAAAATGTTGACGGCGCAGGTGATGACGCCGACTACACCTTCTTCAGCCTGACAGGTGAATACGAAGGTGCCTACCTGACCTATGGTGTATTCGGTGAAGACTATGAAGGTGACTACGTCGAAGCCGGTTACGGTACAACTATCCAGGGTCTGGACATGAGCCTGGCATTCATCAAACAGTTGGACACTGAACTCGACGGCGATGGCGAGAAAGACTCCGAATTCGTCTTCACCATCAGCAAGACCTTCGATCTCTGATCAGACATCTCCTCTGCGTTACTGAACATACTAAGGTTGTCTTGGGGCCCTGCGGGGCCTCTTTTTTTCAACTGCCGTCGGGTTTCAGATCAGTACCCGCTTCCGTTATCATGCCCACCTGTATCACTGTTTTGGAGCCTCAATGGCGACCTACGCAATTGGTGATCTGCAGGGCTGTTATAACGAATTAATGCAGCTTCTAGAGCAGATCAACTTCAACGACCAGGATCAACTCTGGTTTGCAGGCGATCTGGTCAACCGTGGTCCCGGTTCACTGCAATGCCTGCGCTTTGTCAAAAGTTTGGGGGATCGCGCTGTCTGTGTACTGGGCAACCACGACCTGCACCTGCTGGCCCTGCACAATGGCAACGGAAAGAAAGCAAACTCCACACTGGAACCGATTCTGACCGCACCCGACCGGGATGAGCTGATGCACTGGCTGCAGCATCGCCCCCTGCTGCATGATGACAAGTCGCTGGGCTACGTCATGACCCACGCCGGCATTCCTCATATCTGGAGTCTGAAAACTGCCCGCAATCTGGCTGCCGAGCTTGAAGCTGTGCTCCAAAGCGACAGGGCCGAACGTTTTTTTGCCAATATGTACGGCAACCAGCCTGATCTTTGGCAGGACGACCTCAAGGGACCCGCGCGTTTGCGCTGTATCACCAATTATTTGACCCGAATGCGCTTCATCACGACCGAAGGGCGGCTGGAATTCAGTGCCAGCGGCCGCCCTGAAGAGGCGCCCAACGGTTTTCGCCCCTGGTTTGAACTGCCGCCGGCCAAACCACTCAAACGCATACAACTGTACGGCCACTGGGCTGCACTGGGGCATCATCGCAATGAGCGCAGCATCTCGCTCGATACCGGCTGCGTATGGGGTAACGCCCTAAGCGCACTGCGCCTGGATGATGGCCAGCTGTTCAGCCAACCCTGCACTGACCACCCAACACCCGGAGACTGACACGTGAGTGAGTACCGCTGTATCAACATCACCGAAGCCTGTGACCTGATCGACCAGGGTGCACAGGTAGTCGATATCCGCGATGAAACCAGCTTCAACAAGCTTCACATCCGCGATGCAACCAACCTCAGCAACCACAACCTGCCGGAGTACCTTGCACAGGCAGACTTTGACCAGCCCTTGATTGTCTGCTGCTACCACGGCATCAGCAGTCAGTCGGCAGCCGCCTATCTGGCACATCAAGGTTTTGAACAGGTCTGTAGCCTGGACGGTGGTTTTGAAGCCTGGCGCGCACAGTGCCCGGACCGTTGCAGCCGCTGATGCAGATCTATTTGGTCGGCGGCGCAGTCAGGGATCGACTGTTGGGGCTTGAGATCAAGGACAGAGACTGGGTGGTGGTCGGTGCCACCCCTGACGAGATGCTGGGTCGGGGTTTTAAACCGGTCGGACGTGATTTTCCTGTGTTTTTGCATCCGGATACCGGTGAGGAATACGCTCTGGCCCGTACCGAACGCAAAAGCGGCAAGGGGTATACCGGCTTCCAGTTCCATACCAGCCCGGATGTTACACTCGAAGAAGACCTGCGCCGCCGCGACCTGACCGTCAACGCCATCGCAGAAGCGGAAGACGGCACGCTGCACGACCCCTGGCACGGTCAGGATGACATCAAGACGCGGATGCTGCGCCACGTATCACCGGCCTTCAGCGAAGACCCGCTGCGAGTACTGCGAGTGGCGCGCTTCTATGCCCGCTTCGCCGATCTTGGCTTTCAGGTTGCTGACGAAACGCTGGCACTGATGCGCGAACTCAGCGCCGGGGATGAGCTTGCCCACCTGACGCCAGAGCGTGTCTGGCAAGAGACAGAGCGCGCGCTGACCACTTCCAGTCCAGCGCATTACTTCGCCCTGCTGCAAAAAACGGGGGCGCTGGGCAGCCTCTTTCCCCAACTGGAAGGGCTGGACACAAATCGATTGGCTCAGTGTCTGTCTGGCATTGCCGATACCGACGCACGACCAGCCATGGCGCTGGCTCTGCTGCTGTATCAGGCCACCGAGTCGATACTGCCAGAACAGGCCTGCGACATTATCGGCAATTTTTGCAGCCAGCACCGCGTACCCAACCGGATGCGCGACCTGGCATTGAAACTGCGCCAGGGTGTAAACGGTCTGTATCAGTTTGACCGGCTTGACGGCAACGCACGGCTACAGCTGCTGAAACAACTAGACCTGATCAGGCGCCCGGCTCTCATGCCTACGCTTCTACAGCTGGTCCGTCATATCCACGTCATACCGGTAACGCGGGAAGCCGCTCTGCAACGACTGCTGATGCAGTTGTCTGAAGTGGATACCCGCACGCTGATTGAGCAGGGCTTCAGCGGCAAGGCTTTGGGAGAGGAGCTGGCCCGACAGCAGGCCGAAATCTGCGCCCGGTACAAGGAGTAAAATGCCATGAGCACACGTCCGCTGGCACTGGTCACCGGTGCCGCACTCAGGATCGGCGCAACCATCTGTGAACGTCTGCATGATGCAGGCTACGATCTGTTACTGCACTACCGCCATTCGGCCGAAGCTGCTACTGCACTGTCCGAACAGCTCAATCAACGCCGCGGCGACAGCTGTCGACTATTGCAGTGCGACCTGGCCAATCTCGATGAGCTGCAGGGAATGATCGACACACTCGGCACAGAGACCCGTTTGGATCTGCTGGTCAACAATGCCTCCAGCTTTTACCCCACCCCGGTGGATCAGGCGACCCAGGACGACTGGGATCAGCTGATCAACAGCAACCTGCGTGCTCCCTTCTTCCTGAGCACTGCGCTGGCCCCGCAGCTGAAACACAACAGTGGCTGTATCATTAATCTGGTGGATATACATGCCGAGCGCGGCTTGAATGGTTACCCCATCTACTCCATCGCCAAGGCCGGTCTGAAAATGATGACTCATTCCATGGCAAAGGAGCTGGCCCCTAACGTGCGAGTCAACGGTATCGCTCCAGGGCCCATTCTGTGGCCTGAAGCTGAAGCGGCATTGAGTGAGGCGGCACGGGAGCAGGTACTCGCCAAAACACTGTTGCGCCGCACCGGTTCACCCGAAGACATCGCTCAGGCCGTGCTCTACCTCGCTCAGGCCGATTATGTTACCGGACAGGTATTGGCAGTGGACGGCGGGCGCTCACTCTACAGCTGAACCTGTCCGCGAAATGGCTCGCCCGTGCCAGCTGAAATTGATCGGCCACAACTTCTGCTCCCGATCATAGGCCTGCCAGAGTTCAGCATAGGGACGCTGGAGCACCGGGTGCAGGTCATCCGGTGCAATTTCGGCCAATGGCAGCAGCACAAAGGCGTTATTGAGAATTTCGTCACGCGGCAGCTGCACCCCGGCCACCGGCTCAGTCAATTCATCGTAGGTTAGGATATCAATATCGAGCGTACGGCCACTGAAGCGGGGACCACTGCGCTCACGGCCATTATCATCTTCAATCCGCTTGAGGCTGGCCGAGAGCGCGGCCACATCCAGATCGGTTCCAATCCCGACCACCAGGTTATAGAAGTTATCGCCCTTGAAACCTACCGCTTCACTTTCATACACCGACGAAATCTGCAAATGTCCAAACAGGCGGCTCAGTGCATCAAGCGCAGCGCGAATATAGTGCTCACGCTCGATATTGCTGCCCAGACTGAGGTAAACCCGGTGCATCAGCCCCGCTCTCCTCGCTCGATGATCACCCCCACATCACGTGCACCACGTACGGCGCCGGGCTTGCTCAAGCGCAGCCGCAGCCAGGGTACGTTAAACTCTTCCTGCACAATCTGAGCGATCTCTTCGGCCATGGTCTCGACCAGCAGGAATTCACTCTGGCCAATAAACGCAATCAGCCGCTTGGCTACAGTTTTGTAGTTGAGAGTGCTGTCGATATCTTCAGTGGCGGCAGCTGCACGAATATCCGTCCCCATCTCCAGATCGAGACTCACGGTCTGGCGCACTTCACGCTCCCAGTCGTAAATACCGATAACGGTTTCAACCTGCAGTTCTCGAATGTAGACGATATCCATCTGTACTCCCGTCGGTACGGCGCATGTCAAAGTTGCATTGTAGCTGACACCCGCCTTGTATATGCTTGATTTGAGGCAGTTGTTAATTTACCACGCTGGCAGACGCTCCGCGAAGTGTCGATGCTGGCCCGTCTGGAATCCTGCATGTTTGAATTCTGGCTGCTGTTGTGCGCCTATCTGCTCGGCTCTTTTTCAAGTGCTGTGCTGGTTTGTCGTGCAATGGGTCTGCCAGACCCTCGTCAGAGTGGCTCCGGGAACCCCGGCGCCACCAACGTGCTTCGGACAGGTGGCCGAGAAGCCGCCATCCTGACGCTGGCAGGCGATCTCGGCAAGGGCTCACTGGCCGTGCTGCTAGCTCTGCTGTCCGGTGCCTCACTGCAGCTACAGGGCTGGTGTTTGCTGGCTGCGGTCTGCGGCCATCTGTTTCCGTTTTTCAGCAGCCTGCGCGGCGGCAAGGGTGTCGCCACTACGCTTGGCGCCATGCTGGTACTGCACTGGCCCCTGGCACTGATTCAGCTGGCGTGCTGGGGGATCCTTTTTGGACTGAGCCGCATTTCGTCACTGGCATCCATCGCCACCGCTCTGCTGACACCCCTGTTCTGCCTGTTGCTGTTGCCCGAGCTGATCTGGTCAATCAGTATCACCTGCCTGCTGTTGCTGCTGCGCCACAGCAGCAACCTCCGCAAGCTGATAAGCGGTCGAGAACACCGCTTTTAGATCTCATCCAGCGTATCCAGTGGCCAACGCGGTCGGCATTGGATAGTCAGATCAGCCTGCTGTCCTGCCAACAGCCGCTGACAACCGGCATATGCAATCATCGCACCATTATCGGTACAGAATTCGGGGCGAGCGTAAAACAGCTCTGCACGTTCCTTTTGCACCATGGCACCCAGTTTTTCACGCAGATGCCGGTTGGCACTGACCCCACCGGCAATAACCAACTGTTTCAAACCCGTTTGCTGCAGGGCACGCTTGCACTTGATCGCCAACGTATCCACCACCGCATCCTCAAACGCACAGGCGATATCCGCCAATGTCTGCGGATCGATCCGCCCCTGCTCATCCCGTGCGGCGTTGGCCGTATTCAGGGTAAAGGTCTTCAGTCCCGAAAAACTGAACTCCAGCCCGGGGCGGTCGGTCATGGGCCGCGGAAAACGGTAGCGACTGCGATCCCCCTGCTGTGCCAGTTTGGCGATCAAGGGGCCGCCCGGGTAATCAAGACCCAACATCTTGGCTGCCTTGTCGAACGCTTCACCAGCGGCATCATCCAAGGACTCACCCAGCAGTTCGTAACGACCGATACCATCCACACGTACCAGCTGTGTGTGACCACCCGACACCAGCAGTGCCACAAAGGGGAAGGCCGGAGGCTGTTCTTCCAGCATCGGCGCCAACAGATGGCCTTCCATATGATGCACCCCAATCGCAGGTACTCCCAGCCCAAGCGCCAGCGCACGGCCGGTTGAAGCGCCCACCATCAGCGCACCGATCAGCCCTGGGCCAGAGGTGTAGGCTACGCCGTCCAGATCTGCCAGCGTCAAATCCGCCTTCGCCATCACTTCGCGGATCAGCGGCAGAAGTTTGCGCACATGGTCACGAGACGCCAGCTCAGGTACAACGCCACCATATTCGGCGTGCATTTTGACCTGGCTGTACAGTGCATCCGACAGCAATCCCTGTTTACTGTCGTACACCGCCACACCGGTTTCATCACAGGATGTCTCAATTCCCAGCACTCGCATAACAGCCTCTTCGACAACGCAGTTGCAATATAGACGGCATTATCCTTCAGATAGAGGCAAAATTCACGGGTCTTTGCTTTACACCACAGCCCGGGCTTAATAAAATATGCGGCCTTCTTGCCATGGATCCCTGATCCGGGCGGGGAGAAAATCCAATTTCCTTACAGATTCAGGAGACTCTGAATGCCTCAGGTTAAAGTAAAAGACAACGAGCCGTTTGACGTTGCTCTGCGTCGTTTCAAGCGTTCTTGCGAAAAAGCCGGCATCCTGGCTGAAGTACGTCGTCGTGAATGCTATGAAAAGCCCACTTCCGTTCGCAAGCGTAAAGCTGCTGCTGCCGTTAAGCGTCACGCCAAGAAGCTGCAGCGCGAAACTTCACGCCGCGTACGTCTGTACTGATTTGACGTTTTAGCATCTGAACTCACTGCCACCGGAGCCTCTTGAATGTCTGATCTGAAAAGCACACTGACAGAACAGATGAAAGATGCCATGCGCGCAAAGGACAAGGTTCGCCTTGGTACGATCCGCATGATTCAGGCCGAGATACAACGTGTCGAAGTCGATGAGCGTGTTGAGCTCAACGATGAACGCATTCTGGCCGTGATGGACAAGATGCAGAAGCAGAGAAAAGACTCCATTACCCAGTACCTGGCGGCTGAGCGCCCGGAGCTGGCAGAAAAGGAGCAGCAGGAGCTGGAGGTGATTAAAACTTTCCTGCCGCAGCCACTCAGTGATACTGAGATCGCTCAGATAATTGATGACGCCATCGCCGCATCAGGCGCAAGCTCGATGCAGGATATGGGCAAAGTGATGGCACTCGTCAAACCCCAGGTTCAAGGCCGCGCCGACATGGGCAGCATCTCCGGCCTGGTGAAGCAAAAACTCTAAGGTCCGCATACGCTGACCTGTCCGCAGCGGAGCGAACATGGCAGGTCGAATACCCCAACACTTCATCGACGACCTCCTTGCACGCGTCAACATTGTTGACGTGATAGACGGACGCGTAAAACTCAAGCGCGCCGGCAAGAATTACTCCGGCCTCTGTCCTTTCCACAAGGAAAAGAGCCCCTCCTTTTCGGTAAGCCCCGACAAACAGTTCTATTATTGTTTCGGCTGCGGCGCCGGAGGCAACGCGCTCGGCTTCCTGATGGAATATGATCGTCTCAACTTCCCCGAAGCCGTAGAAGAACTGGCCAAACTCGCCGGTGTCGACGTTCCCCGAGATGAAGGCCAACCTGCCGACCATCAGCGCGAGCAGGAGATCAAGCGCCAGTTTGAAGCGCTGGAGCACTCCAACCGTTACTTTCAGGACATGCTGCGCAGCTCCTCCGAGCGCGAGCGCGCCATCGGCTACCTGAAGCAGCGAGGACTCAGCGGCCAGATCGCTGCAGCCTTCGGTATCGGCTACGCTCCTCCGGGCTGGGACAATCTGTTGCAACACTTTGCTCATCTGGAGAATGCCGCCCCCCTGCTGGAGCAGTCCGGCATGGTGATCCACAACGAAGACAAGCAACGCTATTACGACCGTTTTCGTGACCGTATCATGTTTCCAATCCGGGATGTACGCGGGCGTGTACTCGGCTTCGGCGGACGCGTTCTGGGCGACGACAAGCCAAAATACCTGAACTCGCCGGAAACACCGACCTTCCACAAGGGGCGTGAACTCTACGGCCTGTATGAAGCGCGCAAGCACAGCAATCAGCTGGAACGACTGCTGATTGTCGAGGGCTACATGGACGTGGTCAGCCTGGCTCAGCACGGCATCCACTGGTCCGTCGCTACACTGGGAACCGCAACCACTGCACAACACCTTGAGCGTCTGTTCAAGCTGGTACCCGAGGTGATCTTCTGCTTCGACGGCGATGCAGCCGGGCGCCAGGCAGCCCAACGCGCACTGGGCGTTACACTGCCAGTGATTCGTGATGGCCAGGAAGCTCGCTTCCTGTTTCTGCCCGATGGCGAAGATCCCGACACCCTGGTTCGCCGCGAAGGCGAAACGGCTTTTTCCCAGCGAGTAAGTCAAGCCCTGCCGCTGAGTGAGTTCTTCTTCCGCCAACTGTCAGATGAAGCCGATTTGAGCAGCATGGATGGCCGCGCCCGTTTCAGCAACCAGGCCCTGCCGCTCATCCAGTCGATGCAGCCCAGCCTGTTGAAGCAAATGATGCTGGATCGCATCTGTGAAATCACCGGGCTGTCACTGGAACAAATCAGCAGCGTTATCGACCTGCACCAGGCAACCAGCACGCCAGCACCAATCAGTGCAGAGAAAGCCTCGCAGCCGGCTTCCACGCACAACCCTTACCAGCAAATACGACCGACACCTGTACGCAACAAACCAACCCAAAGCGAGCATCGCAACCTGGTCAATCAGGCCATCTCCATCCTGCTGCACCGACCAGATCTGGCTCGCTCTACAGCACCAGCGGCCGACTTTGTCAGCATTAGTGAAACCAACATCGGCGTACTGATCCGACTGCTGCATTATCTGCAGCAGGAACCTAAAGGCTCTCTCGGCACGCTGCTGGTTGACTGGCAGGACGATCCCGACCATCGCGCAGATCTGATGTTGCTGAATGAGATCTCACACCTGGACCCGGTGATGGGTGATGTGGACGCTGCACGCCTGCTGGAGGACACTCTCAACCGCCTGTTGGGCCGTCGCCATGAGACTTTGCTTGACCAGCTCTTGAAAAAATCGCGTCAGGCCCCATTAACCGATGATGAGAAACGTGAACTGCAGCAGCTACTGCAAAGCCGCCAACCATGAAGGTTTTTTGCTTTTTTCTGCAAGCGTCTGATTTCTGGTCTATTCTCATACCAACTCAGGTATATGCCTGCAGTGCAGTAAAGACCAGCTGTAGCCGCAACGTCGGCAAACAGGTATAATACTGCGCTTATTTTTACGCCATCCGTCACACCAGCATTCATTCGTCGCAGGGGCTCTATGTCAGACAAATCCCAACAGCAGTCTCGTCTAAAGGAACTGATCGCCCGGGGTAAAGAGCAGGGCTATCTCACCTATGCCGAGGTTAACGATCACCTGCCGGAAGATATCGCCGACCCGGATCAGGTCGAAGACATCATTCGCATGATCAACGACATGGGTATCCGCGTTGCTGAAGAAGCACCGGATGCCGAAGATCTTCTGCTGACAGGCGGTGACTCGGCCGATGAAGCAGATGAAGAAGCCGTTGCCGCCCTGGCCGCCGTAGAGTCAGATGCCGGCCGCACAACGGACCCCGTGCGCATGTACATGCGTGAGATGGGTACGGTTGAACTGCTGACGCGTGAAGGCGAAATCGACATTGCCAAGCGGATCGAAGAAGGTATCCGTGAAGTCATGATGGCCCTGTCCCGCTTCCCGGGCAGCGTTGACATCATTCTCAATGCCTATAACCAGGTATTGCAGGAAGAGGGTCGCCTGAGTGACATCTTCAGTGGCTATATCGATCCCGATGCCGAAGTGCCCGAAGATGAAACCGATGCGCCGGTCGATATCGATGACGACGATGATGATCGCAGCGACGACGATGATGACGACGACGATGACAGCGACAACAGCGACTCCAGCACTGACGAAAAAGAGCGCGGCCCAGACCCCGAGGAAGCCCGTCAGCGCTTTGGCCTGATTCAGGAGTGCCTTGACAACCTGAATGCAGCTCGCGAGCGCAATGCCAGCAAGGATGAGATCTCCGAAGCGGTAATGGCATTGTGCAACGCCTTTGCACCGATCAAGCTGTCGCCGCGTTACTATGAGTTACTGGTCGAGCGTGTGCGCAACTGCATTGAAGGCATCCGCAAGCAGGAGCGCAGCATCATGCGCATCTGCACCCAGAAAGCCAAGATGCCACGCCCTGCGTTCATCAAAAGCTTCCCGGGCAATGAAACCAGCAGCGAGTGGCTCGAATCACTGGCCAACGGCAACAAGCCCTATGCTGCTGCCATCAGCCGTAACCTGTATGATCTGCAGCGCGCGCAGCGCAAACTGATTCAGATTGAAGAGACCATAGGCCTGAGCCTGGCTGACATCAAGGAAGTCAACCGCGCCATGTCCATTGGCGAAGCACATGCACGCCGCGCCAAGAAAGAGATGGTTGAAGCCAACCTGCGTCTGGTTATTTCCATTGCCAAGAAGTACACAAACCGCGGTCTGCAATTCCTCGACCTGATCCAGGAAGGCAACATCGGCCTGATGAAGGCGGTGGACAAGTTCGAATACCGTCGCGGCTACAAGTTCTCCACCTATGCAACCTGGTGGATTCGTCAGGCGATCACTCGCTCCATTGCCGACCAGGCACGCACCATCCGTATTCCGGTGCATATGATCGAAACGATCAACAAGCTCAACCGCATCTCCCGCCAGATGCTGCAGGAGATGGGACGCGAAGCGACCCCGGAAGAGCTGGCCGAACGTATGGAAATGCCGGAAGACAAGATCCGCAAGGTGCTGAAGATCGCCAAAGAACCGATCTCCATGGAAACCCCGATCGGCGACGACGAAGACTCCAGCCTGGGCGACTTCATCGAGGACACTACCCTGTCCTCCCCGGTGGACACTGCCACCGGCGAAGGTCTGCGTGAAGCGACCAAGGAGATCCTCTCCGGCCTGACCGCGCGTGAAGCCAAGGTACTGCGCATGCGCTTCGGTATCGACATGAACACCGACCACACCCTTGAGGAAGTGGGCAAGCAGTTCGATGTCACCCGTGAGCGTATCCGTCAGATCGAAGCCAAGGCCCTGCGCAAGCTGCGTCACCCAAGCCGCTCCGATCACCTGCGCACCTTCATCGACGAAGGCTAAGTACTTCATTTCAATAGTATTGCGCCAATGACCGGAAGTGGTATCATTGGCGCTCTTTTTGGGGCCTTTAGCTCAGTTGGTTAGAGCATCCGACTCATAATCGGCAGGTCCTGGGTTCAAGTCCCGGAAGGCCCACCATTTTCTGAAAAGCCCCTGTCAATTGGCAGGGGCTTTTTGTTTTATTCCGTCAACCACGCATAGTACCCTATACCTTCATACACATATGAAGGGAAGGTCGCAATTACGTAGTCCCGCTCCCGTGGATCAGCCGTATAGAAATGAGTAGCCGTTCTGGTATTGTAAAAACGGTATAGAGGCGTAGCGTTCTCCGTATCACCACTGGATGCATACCAGGCATCACCTTCATAAGCATAACTGTCAAAGCTTGCAATCACATAGTCACGCTCAGCTTGGTTGATCGTATAAAAATGGGCACCTGTATTAAAATTATAAAATCTGTATACAGAATCAAGATCTGGCAACGCTTTTTTGTACGCATAAAATGCAATACCTTCATACACATAGGAAGGGTAATTAGCAATAACGAAGCTTCTCTCACCTGCATCAGAGGTAAAGAAATGAGAACCTGAATTAGCATTATAAAAACGATATACAGGACTGCGTGAAGCATCCACAGGCTCAGGATCAAGCCAAGTGGAAAGGCCATTTTCGAAAGCAACCCCAAAACTGCCGTAGTAATCGGTTCGGCTGGGAGCTGCACAGGATGACAACCCACCATGCAACTGCCCAACCAAATACTGGCTACCGTTAATGGATTGAAACAAGCCCGCACCACTACTGCCTGCTTCAGTTACTCCACTACTCCATTTAACCTGCATATGATTTGATGAAATCGCGCTTGAATCAAAACAAGAAAAGTCGCCCTCGTCAGAGATTATTTGGCAGTCACTAAACCCATAAATACCCCCGGTGGAAATTTTTTGCACGTCGCCGGAAGGATGATGAACACTTCCAACCGATGTTCCATACGCCGGCAGCGAAGTCGACCACCCCAAGTATTGAACCCCTGCTGGTGGGGCATCATTCAGCTTCAGAAGAGTGCTATCTGTATCTATGGAAGTATCAAGCAGCGTAGCGCCACCATAGAGAACTTTTAGCGAAGAGGAAGCGTCCTGCGAGTTACA
The DNA here is from genome assembly GCF_900107855.1 of Marinobacterium iners DSM 11526. Classification (GTDB taxonomy): domain Bacteria; phylum Pseudomonadota; class Gammaproteobacteria; order Pseudomonadales; family Balneatricaceae; genus Marinobacterium; species Marinobacterium iners. The sequence goes on from NZ_FNRJ01000001.1 coordinate 386,422, forward strand.
ACTGGTGCTTTTATAAAACCAGAAAGTTTGCAGTGTTGATGCATCGTCTTGGGTTGATATGCAGTGATTTGCTGTTAAAAAGTAAGGAGTAGCCGAATTAAGCGTATCGTTCATCAAATTGCCCGTACAGGTATAGGAATATCCATCACGAGTATCCGAGTACAGCATTTTGGCGATACCACGGCTAACATCATTCCATTCAGGTTTACAGGCAACGTCAATCTGACAACTGGAACTTTCACCAACCTTTGAATTGAGCTCTTCGTCATGAGGTGAAATAAAGATATGTGACAGTGCAGGAACTGCCAACCTCACAGTATCAGGGCTGACTCCGGCGGGAAGAAAAACTTCCAGGGTAGACGTTTCACCATCAATATATGGACCGGCAAAGAGCCTATCCTGTTTACCTCCAGCCGTCACCGCATCCAGAACTTCAAGACCAGTTACCTGGTGAATAAGCTGGTCATGTCCATCCCGGAAAACAAAAACGGCTTTAGGGTCAATGCTTAAAACGCGTAAAATCAATCTGTTTCCAACAGCCCCAGGACTCACAAATGAGATGGCCGCCAGTGACGAGCCATCCTGCATCGTTTCCCAGTCCAGGAGTTGACCGAACAGTTTCTGGTTACGTGTGGCATTAACAGTCCTGCCAATGCCCGCTGACAATGGCACGCCCGAAATGCCCCCATGTCGTGACAAGGCCTGCTGCCTCAGCTCACCAGACCGCTCTAATTCGTCAAGTGTAATCGTTTTGTGCCGTCCGCTGCGTGTGTACTCAGCTGGAGCGGCCTCCCGTCGAACCTCGAAATCACCCCGGGCTTCGAGCGCCCCCACTCTAACGGTGTTGTATGACCCAGCAGCCTGAGCACCTACGTGCCACATTACCGCTACCATCAAAATAGCGAGCACCCTGACTGCCTTTTGCAACATTTCCAACCTCTGCCTCAAAAAACGACGATGGTTATCAACCCCGTCTCAATAGTCAACACTTGCTCCCGATTTCAGCCTGCTGGTCCCAAGGTCCCGGCAAGTGTAGAATTGAGGCCTTTGATCCAGCTCGAATGACACAAAGAGCACGACCCTTCAGGCCAATATCTGAGAGAGCAGATGAAAATTCTGATTACTGGTGGAGCCGGCTTTATCGGCTCGGCGGTTATACGTCACATGATTTCAAATACCGAGCACTCTGTCATCAATGTTGACAAGCTGACGTATGCCGGAAATCTGGAGTCTCTCCTCGAAGCATCCGGTTCTGATCGATATGAATTCGTGCAAGCGGATATATGCGACCATGGTGCCATGCACGCAATCTTCGCGAAGCATCAGCCCGATTGTATCATGCACCTTGCAGCGGAAAGTCACGTGGACCGCTCCATTTCAGGTCCCTCAGCTTTCATTGAAACCAATATTGTAGGGACTTACACCCTATTGGAGGTCTGCCGTGAGTATTGGCAGAGCCTTGAAGGTAACCAAAAAAACGCCTTCCGCTTTCACCATATATCCACGGATGAAGTATACGGTGACCTGCACGGAACCGATGACCTGTTCACAGAAACAACGCCATATAATCCCAGCTCGCCCTACTCGGCCAGCAAGGCAAGCTCAGATCACTTGGTCCGAGCGTGGCAGCGTACATATGGTTTGCCCATTCTGATCACGAACTGCTCCAACAATTATGGTCCCTGCCAGTTTCCGGAAAAACTTATTCCGCACATGATCCTAAACGCCATCAGTGGCAAGCCTCTTCCGGTATACGGTGACGGCAAGCAGATCAGAGACTGGTTACACGTAGAAGATCATGCTCGCGGCCTGTGCCAGGTCCTTGAGCAGGGCAAACCCGGATCGACCTACAACATAGGCGGCCACAATGAAGTGGCCAACATTGAAGTGGTACGTGCCATATGCACACTTCTGGAAGAACTTGCGCCCGAGACCAGGCCCCAGTCCGAACAGGGTTACCACGACCTGATTACCTTCGTAACCGATCGCCCCGGCCATGACGTACGCTATGCCATTGATGCCAGCAAAATTGAACGCGAACTTGGCTGGGTACCCGCACACACCTTCGAGCAAGGCCTTCGAGAGACCGTTATCTGGTATCTGAACAACCGCAACTGGTGGCAAAGAGTCCTGGACGGACGTTACCAACTGGAGCGCATTGGAGAAACAGTATGAAAGGCATAGTACTGGCCGGCGGCAGCGGCACCCGCCTCTACCCGATTACCAAAGGGGTATCAAAACAACTGGTCCCCCTGTACGACAAACCCATGGTCTACTACCCCATTTCGGTCTTGATGATGGCGGGCATCACCGAAATCCTGATAATTACAACCCCAGAGGACCAGGCCAGCTTCCAACGCCTGCTGGGCGACGGCAACGAACTGGGGATACGTTTTGAGTATGTAGTACAGCCGTCACCAGATGGTCTTGCACAAGCCTTTATCCTGGGTAAGGATTTCATTGGCAGCGATGACGTGTGCCTTGTACTGGGCGATAACATTTACTACGGACACTCACTGACTGAAATGCTGCAACGTGCTGTAAACAGTGCACGTGACGAAAGCAAGGCAACCGTATTCGGCTACCATGTCACTGACCCGGAACGCTACGGTGTAGCCGAATTCGACGCGGCTGGCAACGTGATCAGCCTTGAAGAGAAACCGACACAGCCCAAGTCCAATTATGCCGTTACAGGTCTCTATTTTTACCCGAATGACGTGGTGCAAAAGGCGATCGATGTTAAACCCTCCAATCGCGGTGAGCTGGAAATCACCAGCGTAAATCAGATGTACCTGACAGAGCAGCGCTTGAAGGTTGAGCTGATGGGCCGAGGTTTCGCCTGGCTCGATACCGGCACCCATGAAAGTCTGCTGGAAGCATCTTCATTCATCGAAACGATTGAAAAACGCCAGGGTCTGAAAATTGCCTGTCTTGAAGAAATCGCATACGAGATGGGTTACATCAGCCGTGAGCAACTGCTTGACCTGGCCAGACCACTTCTCAAAAATCAGTATGGCCAATATCTGCTTCAGCGTGCAGGGGCACCGAAACAATGATCATTGAGCCCATGGATATTAAAGGCCTGTATCTAATCAAGCCTGAAGTACACGGTGATCAACGTGGCTATTTCGTTGAAACGTTCCGTCAGGACATTCTGGAACGTGCTCTGGGACACAACGTAAACTTCATTCAAGACAATGAGTCACGCTCATCTCGTGGTGTTTTACGTGGCATACACTTTCAGCTGCCGCCCTTTGCCCAGAGCAAACTGGTGCGGGTTATTGAAGGAGAGGTGCTGGATGTCGCCGTTGACCTGCGACGTGGCAGCCCCACCTTCGGCCATCACCTGGCCGTTCACCTCAGCGGCGACAACAAACATCAACTGTTCATTCCGCGTGGCTTTGGCCATGGCTTTGTCGTGCTCAGCGAGAGTGCAATATTCAGTTACAAGGTGGATAACTATTACTCGCCCGATCACGATCGTGGCGTTGCATTTGACGACCCCGCCCTTGGCATCGACTGGCAATTGCCCGCAGACAGCCTGATATTGTCAAATAAGGATCGTAAGCAGCCCACACTCAGCCAGGCTGACAATCTGTTTGACATCAACACTTCATTTTATTGAGTCACTCACGGAGCCAGTCCCCGATGAAAATACTGATTACCGGACAATCTGGACAACTGGGCCAGGAACTCCATGCGTTGCATGAATACTACCCGGATCATCAGTTCACTTTCACCGGGAGACACCAGCTCGACCTTTCCAACCCGGCCAGCATTGACGCGTGGTTTCGTCAGCACCACTACGACATCATCATCAACGCTGCGGCCTATACAGCAGTAGACAAAGCAGAAGACGAGCCGGAGTTGGCTGACCAGATCAATCACAAAGCCGTAAAACAACTGGCCGATATTGCTGCCAGCAGCGGTACACGCCTGCTACATGTTTCAACTGATTATGTGTTCGATGGCGACCACTGCCGCCCCTGGACTGAAACCGACAATACACGCCCTCTGGGGGTGTACGGGACCACCAAATGCCGTGGCGAAGAAGCAGTCGTCGCCGCACATGGCAACAGCGCAATTGTACGCACTGGATGGGTTTATTCCCGTTACGGAAACAACTTTGTAAAAACCATGCTTAAGCTTGGTGCCAGCAGACCGTCTTTAAATGTCGTCAACGATCAGATCGGGACACCAACCCATGCGGCTGCACTGGCAGAAGCGGTCATTCAGTTGGCACTTTCAAAAGAAGCTGGAAGGTATTCAGGTGAAATATTCCACTATAGCCAAGAGGGTGTAGCCAGTTGGTACGACTTTGCCTGCAGCATTATGGAGTTGGCAAACCTTGATTGTCGTATATACCCTATTCCTTCAAAAGATTATCCTACTCCTGCCAAGCGTCCTGCTTTCAGTATTTTAGACAAGCGTAAAATCAGTGAGCAACTGGCGATTGAAATCCCGCACTGGCGAAGCGAGTTGATCAAAATGCTCACTAATGAACATGAGCCATAACAGATCTGTACATTATATTGATGCAACTTTAACTAAATAATCATCCAAGTATATTCTTCACAATTTTAATTTTTCCCAAAAGCATAACAACCAAAAAAGACAAAATAAAAACAGAAAGAATAGATACAATTAAAGCCAATCCACTACCACCATATCCCATGGCAGAAATACTGAAGCCAAAACTCCCTATCGAAAGCAAGTGAATCAAAAGCACGTGTATCCCATATATCCCGAGGGCATACTTACTTATCGTCGTGATAAAAGTCTTCATGACACACGAACGCATGTCAGCATCTTTCAATAAGATAAATAAACAAATCGACATAATCATAACATTGGGTGATCGATAGGAGTAATATTTTTTAACAAACTCACCTGCTTCAAGCGAAAGCTGGTATGTTTTAAGAAATGTTATCAAAAAACATACAAAGAAAAGTATAAAACAAGAAGCCTTAATTCTAAATGAAATTTCTTTTATATTACCAATATAATATCCAATAAGCATATAACCAGCAAATTTTGATATAGGATCAAATCGCCAGTATACATCTACAGACATGAAACCTAAAAATTCTTTAGAAAACCAAAACACCATAAAATATATCACTAATTTTTTTTCAATAAATGCCTTCATGAAAGGAATCAGCAAATATAGAAAGAAAATATCATACAGAAACCAGAGATGATATTGAGCTGGGGACTTAAGTAAGCTCATATAATCATATTCTATAAAATAACTTAATCCATATTCGGTAGCCGCATATGAGATATAGAAAAACGACCAAAAGATAAGCGGAATCAAAACTCTTTTGGTTACACGAAATATATTCGAAATGAAATTATAGTCTTTATTTAAAACCAGATACCCTGAAATCATGAAAAAAAATGGGACAGAAACCCTGGCAAATGAGTCGAATGCATTGGCCAGCAGCCAGTCTCTAGGCTCGACCTCAGAAAAGCTGAGTACAACAGGAGAGCTTGTATGTACAACCACGACAAGAAAAATAGCGAAACACCGAACAAGGTCGGGCCAAAAAACTCTCTCTTGCACCACTGAAAGCCTCTTTTGGGAATTATGTGTAGCCTAAAGACTGGAAGGTTTGATCAAGCCATGAAGAATCCATTGCACACGTAGTCATCTAATTACTTTAAGCTCTTCAGGGAGCCTTTCACGATAGTATCTTCCCGCCTGTGACAAGTACAGGGCCATACTATTAAACTTCATTTCTGTAGCTATTGGGCATTCGAACGTCACTGTAATAGAACCATTCTTGTGACCTAATCTATCAAATGGCTGCGTCCCAAAATTCAGCAAACCCGGACTATTAAAGCCATCCAAACGCAGACTTTCGACTCTCGGAGCAATACCATCCGCTGTATATTTAAAATAAACCTTCCTACAGCGACTATCGAGCGTCTCAATGTCAATTTGGAGAATGGGGACTCCCCCTTTTTTTCTGTCATCAAAGCTATTCCATGTGATTGACGCCTCATTATCGATAGTATGCACCGTATCTATAAATGGATTTCCTTCCAAGCCATTGAAACTAATACTATTTTCATCTGCCAACAAAGCCATTTTGACATGGCGGTTACTTGTATTAGGCACAAGAGGATGGCTGTAGGCCATATGAAGCCCCCCAATTGCAGATAATAAGAATATGAGGGTAAAAACGAAAACTATAGTTTTGCATGATTTTGAAAATAATACAGCGGTACCCACTCCGGCCATTATCACCAATAGTAAGTCTATGTTACCAATACTGTAACGCTGGTTATACATGACAGGTATCAAGACTGCCACGGCGTATGCTGTTATAAAAAAATACATAACAACAACAGGATTATGGAAAAGAATAAAACATCCATATAATGCCAGAATGATTAACGAGATGCGTAATGTTCGCTTATTCAATATATAATCATTAAGATGTTCTTTACTGAAAAACAAATTCACACCTAACTTATTAAAATAAAAAATAGTTAATTCTTTTAGAGGTGTATCTTTTACTCTTTCGAAAGCAGCATATTTCAAACGAGCATCATTTTCGGGTGCCAAATGTGATCTCTTTCCATCTATTATCATCCACTCTTGATGCAACAAGCCAACATACTGTGGCTCATAACCATGAGTTACAACATCATTCCCAAAATACAGAGCTGCACCACTGCCTGTTGCGATCATTGGTGTATTAAAGAAATAGTCATTATGTACAACGACTGCAGATAGACCCACAGCAGTAATAACATGTGAAAAAGCAACACGCACAGCAAATCTTTTTACATCAGTCCTCTTTGCTAAAAAATACATAGTTGCGCATATGAATAATGCTGCAATAGTCCAATAAAAGAATATACCTCTCGTAATAATAGAGAGAAACAATGATACACCCGACAGGACCACAGGCCATCTTTTATCAGGATATGTATATATTAATGAAAGAGACCAGAGCCACACTAACGTAAAGAAAACATACGGCGGCTCGCTCAATGCAGGGACAATTACCTCTGTAAGAGTTGGTGAAACAGCATAAAAAAAAGCAGCCAACAACGCGCTTTTTTTGTTGAACACCCTACGAACCGTATCGAATATTATAAAAACAGACATTATTGCCAGTATCATATTGGCGATTAATATATTTCCCTTTTCTGCACCAAAAAGAGCCATATATATATAACTTCCCGGTGCGACCGTAATTGCTTTCTCAGATCGTAGAGCAGCTAAAGGGTCTTGAAGAAAAAACTCAGCCAGAGGTAAATACGTTGTTGATGTATCAGGATAATCAATCGTATAATCAGCAGAATTTAAAATCTTAAATATCAGATATATGCAACATAAAACTAATGCACTAATCCAATATATGTTATTTTTAATCCGGATAAAATCAGGCATTAGATTAATTCTTTTCTGCGATTTCAGAATCTAGTTGAGGCGCCAGTGGCTCTGATGGAACATTAGCCATGTCAAATTGAAGAAAAGCAATTAAAAACTGGAATCCTATGATAACAGGTAAAGCAGCGAGCATTACTGTACCACTGGAGTTCAGCTCATTATGCAGGTTACCGATTAACCAATGATATCCACCAAATATTGCACTAATGCAAAGCAGCAAGGCACCCAGAACACTGTATATTGATGCAATATTAAAATCCCGAAGCCAATAGCTGTACCCGTAACGCTTGACGAGACGCTTCATATTATTCTTTATGAATTCGGGTAGAACTGTCTTTATATGAAGATTTGACTTTTCGTCTTCATATAAAGAATCCATCGGAACATCACGTACCACAGCACGCACTGTATTCAATCTGAACAGCATATCTGTTTCAAAAAAATAGCGTTTTGATATTTTTTCTAAAGGCAGCTCTCTAAGTATTGCGCTATGGATCGCTGTATATCCATTGGTCGGGTCCATTATATTCCAATAGCCACAACTTGCTTTGGTTATAAATGAAAGCGCCGCATTACCTAATAGTCGTACACGCGGCATACTCTCCAAAGACTCTAATCTAAAGAACCTATTACCTTTAGTATAGTCGCACTGACTATTCATGATGGGTTTGATAAAGAGAGGGATTAGCTCTGGCGCCATTTGGCCATCACCATCAACTTTTACAATGATATCCATTCCATCTGCCAAAGCCTCTTTATACGCTCTTAAAACAGCGCCTCCTACCCCTTGATTCTCATCATTGTAGAGCACCACTAACCTGGGATCATTCCCATGCTCTTCAATCCATTGACCACTCGACTCTGGGCATGCGTCATCAACTGCATAAATCCTATCAACGATTGCAGGTATTCTGGAAATGACGTTCAATACGTGCTTTTTTACCTTATAGCAGGGAATTGCAACCGCTATTTTCATTCTACTTCCCCGATTATGTGGTGCTCGTAAGGGTCACACCAATGATGATAAGAACACTGCCAATGAATGTTCTTAACTCCACAGACTCTTTAAGTATTAAAAAACTCATAACCGGTACGAGAATAAAAGCAAAAGCCATAAATGGATACGCCAAACTAAGTGGTGCATGCCTGAGTACCCACACCCAGAGCAGAGTCGTAAGGCCGTATAAAACGAATGCAGATATCAGCCAAATATTATTTACCCAGTCAAAAAAATGAGCATCATCTGGCAGCTGGATAGCCGCTTTTTTAAACAGAACCTGTCCTACGGCTATACCAAAAACACATAATAAAGTAAGTAGAACAAGCTTATATGACACAGTATAGCCCTCAACTCATTTTTTATTTTTCACAATAGGCACAATCGCCACATGATCAACTACTGTTTTCTCATTTGATCTTATTTCAATTTCAAGCTGAGTTCGATCTGTATCCTCTAACTCTATCATCCACTCATAGCCAACACTTGAAGTATTTGAAATCAGTTCTGCACCTTTTGTTAGAGATGAATCATAAAGCACATTTCCTGTTTCTTTATTTCTTAACACAAGCTTTAACTCGGCAGCTTTATTTATATGGTTGAATTTGATTGCAATGATGTATTTACCGGAGTAACGCAATTGAAAATCCGGCGATGTTACACGTATATTTCCGCTCTCGGGATTAATGATAAGTTTTCCATTTTCTCCATGCAGGGAGCCAGGCTTACTTCCTGTCCAGCCATCAACTGTTGAGATACCTCTAAAACCAAAAGGCCACAACTTGGCTGTACGGCTGAGACCTTTACGCGCCGATGAGAAATCCATGAATGCTTGCTCTGCTGGTGTATTTCTCCATGAGGTATATGAGACGAACCCTTCACTGCCTGCAAAGATTCCATTAGAGCCATTCCACGCCATGGGCGAAACATAACGCACATTACTGTTCAGCAATTCCAGCACTGCTTGATAAGCAAGATCATACCCAGGAAGATCGGCTGGCTTATCAATTTTTGCCAAGTTAAATTCCGGGACACCCCAATCCAGATCGAAGCTTTGTATATTCGCAAACAAACTGAGATCATTTTCCATTCTGGCCGTATTAATAGCACTGTCGCCGTACAGAATGGCGCCAAGATGACCATTCTCAGGCTTGCTACCCTCGATACTCATACCGGCTGTATCGTAGTTTTTTCCGGGGCTCATAATGTGAACTGGCATAGGCATTGTTTTTTCTGATGTTGCTGCAAAGCCTTGTGCCGTAAAGATTTTGTAAGGGTCAATTCCCGCCTCTTCGACCCAGTTTGCCATGTCATTGTAGTGTTGATATACCAAGTGACGGCGGAACTGCCCCCATAACTCTTGCCAAGGGGTTTCATGAACACCCTTCTTAAGCTTGGGGGGGGTAACTTCTTCCCAAGACAGAAAGCGTTGTTGTGCAATATCTGACACATCTGCCAACGTCAAAACTGGACTAAAGTGCTCCCCTTCCAGCACACCACCTGTACTATAAGGACCTGTACCAGCAAGCCAGTGTCTGAACTGTCTTAATGTATCAGGGTTATAATCAAACCAGGCTTTGCCCTCAAAGAAAGGATTGATATAAACGTCAGGATCAAGATTGATACCAATAAACAGTTCAGGATGTTCCTGTGCAAAATTTGCGATAATGCGCGCTGCTTGTTGCAGATTCCTCTTTTTGTAATATCGAACTTCATCGGCGAAGACATTCAACGTCAAGGCGCGTGATAGCTCAGGTGACAATGTTGAGCCCGGCAGATTTGAGAGATATTCATCAGAAAACACTTTTCCTTCATATGTCCACTGACAGTTTTTTTCATCTTCCTCAAGATGATCTATTAAATCCCAATAAGGTTCCGTTCCTGATGCATCAGCCCAAATACCACCATTCAATGTGATAAGAACCGGAATGTTGAACTCGATTGAACGCTTCAATGTGTCATTCAGCGCATCTTCAGCGATCAGTTTACCTGTCTCACTACGGGTTTCAGTATTGAAGTCGGGATCAAAAACCCAGTCATTATCCCTTCCTTTCGTCGTACGCATGTACAATACCGGAATGCGCAGGCCAATCCTAAATGTTTCGTTTTGCTTAGCGCCATATACCGAAACAAGCTCTTTAGCTTGTGGGTCACCTAAGCCGCTGGTTGCAACAGGCAAATAGAATGGTTCGAGGTCCCATCCCGACACCTCGGATGCGCGTTTAAGCCAATCAACTTGCTCCTTTCCACTCCAGTCAAGTGTGGCAAGTTGGGTACGATTACCATTAATGTCGATACTATATACAGCCAATACATCTTGACCTTCCAACAGTCCTGTAAAATCTGCCTGTATAAGAAATCCAGGTGTGTCTGTCGCAATATGTGGGTGGGCCTTGAGTACATCTGCTCTTTTCAATTTTGGAACTGTTGAAAAGACATGCTGGTCATTCAATACAACATTAACAGACTTAATACCATCAGGATCATAAACCCAACCCTCGATGTTGATAATCGGCGTATCCCACTCATCCACTCGAGGGGTATCGACAAAACCAATGGCTGGTTCATCACTTGGGGTTGAACAACCACCAGTTAACGTAATAAGAAGGCACAATGACAGCAGATTTATCAGCCCTGATATACTATAGCGCTTCACAATAATCCCTCATGCATACTGCACATTTATTGATTCGAATATTTATGGTTATTACGAAAAATACTCAGCATCATAAAAGGTAAAATGAGTACCAAGCACATCCGATCAAACAGTCGGCGGCGAATTTTTCCTGAATTTCTGATAAGGAATATAACTCCACGCGGACCAATTCGACGCCAAGGAACGACAAAGGGGTGCTCTCTCATTCCAATAAGATCAGCAATCAGTAAAGCCTGCTCTAACCATGCTCCTGACAGCATATTCCGTAATCGTTTGATCAGTGCCTTGACTCCACTGTTCACACCCAGCACATTGTTTTCGTGTTGCCTGTATAAAAGCCGGCTTTCTTGATCAATAAACCAGCTATAGCCATGGTAGCGGGCAAAGGCATAAATTAACCAGTCATGAAATGTTACACGCTGAATATCTGCCAGACTGGTATCTCTAAAATGAGAGCAAAAATGCTCAACCAAATGGGGCTTCAGGATGAAACTACAACCAGGTCCCGGCGATTCGAACAGATAGTCGTACTCTCTCTGCGGAGCACTCTTGTCTATAAAACGTTGTTGCCCCGTGGTGCCCCAGAAGGCTATAAAACTGGACGAATATGCATCCGCTGCCATATTTTCAAGGCAGCTAATACCTCGTTCAAGCTTATCATCTTGCCAAATGTCATCCTGATCAGCCAAGGCTATGTACTCATAGCTATGCGTACTGACTTCTCTCATCAGTCGAACAAAATTGCCACATGCACTGCCAGGTCCTGATCCCTGCAATACACGTACACGTGACTCTTTCGATTCTAACTCGGTGCAGAAAGATTCTGTATTATCGGCAGACTCATCAACACTTATATACAGGTCCAGCTGAACCCCTCTCTGCGCAAGGATGCTCTCAACTTGCTCTTCAATCCAGGGTAGCCCGTTACACACGGCCATAAGAACAGCAACACGGGGTTTATCAGCACTCATTCGTGTATCGCGCCACGTACCAGTAGACGCTTGATTCGCCGTTGTAATCTCACCGGTATCAACCTCCCAACCCTGGAGCCCCAGCGGGTACTGAGCAATGAAAGCAGTTTGTCGAATATCCAGCGCCGTCGCCCACAGCTCCGGTCAACCAACAAAGCCCGCTCCATTTGCGCTCGGATCAAATCAACAGTGACCGATGCAGTTACCGTCCCAAACGCAAGCCCGTCGGTATATGCCTGATGATAAAACGCCGTGTCTACGGATACTGCCCTTGATCTATCCACTGTTTCAGAGAGGAGCCTGGAATAGTCAGACGCTACCGAATTCCAAAACTCTACCCACGCGTTACTATCCGTATATTGTTTGAATAGATGGCTACCTGCACGGCCCGCCAGCCGCTCCGGGAATGCACCTATATCCGATGCCACAACAGGGAGTCCTGCCTCCAGTGCGAGACTTAATGTATAGCTGTACGTCTCGGCACACAGCGCAGGAAACCACACAACATGTGGAGAAATCTCTTTAATCAGCTGTATTGCATCTGACTCTGCATAAGCACCATGTGTGATCACACGCTCATTCAAAACACGGTAGGCATAGCCAAGCAAATGAAACTGAACACGTTGATCTTGTATTTCAGTTGCAACCGTTTCCAACACATCAGCTCCCTTTTCAGGACTGAGTGCTCCCAACACCAAAACCTTTAGAGGTCCTGTACCGCGTTCGGGTGGCTGCAGGTTGTTATCGAGGCGGTGGTTATCCATATGCGGCGCAATCACCCAGCTTTTCAGGTGACTGAACTCATCCAGGCTGGACAATCGTCGGTGCATATCACCACTTGGGCAAATAAGGTAGCGTGCCCGATCAAGCAGAAACAACTGATTTTCACGCCATTGCTTTGCCGTAACCCCTGTGGGTAAAGGGATATGTTCTGCACAAAGCCTGTCACGCTCAGCGTGATCTCCTACAAAAATACCGTCTTTGCCGAGCAAGGCGGGATTTCCGTTGACGATCGTGTAGTCATGCAGCGTGTAGTCCATGGAGACCGATAAATCACGCGCCACCCCCCACACGCGCGTCGGCAGGCCCAGTGTATGATGAAAATGGGCGTGACCAACACCTGCTGCAGACAGTAATTGCAGTAATTGGGGATAGTCTGCCTCTATTTCAAAATCAATGTACAGGCCTTTTGCAAACGGCTTGAGGTGCAACCGTACTGTGCCGCCGGTGATGGGTTCAAGCAGTAGGTATACAAGCTCTTGTTGCTCTGCAATCAGTTCGCGCAGATGAGTGTAAACACCGCCTCCCATGCCATGAGCAATCAAGAGCACCTTTGGCTTCCGAATTGCTGCAAGTACCTTAACGTACGCCAATAACCGCCATTCCCTTGCTGGATCTTCCGCGATAAATCGCTGAACATCGGCATTATATGCAGGGTATCGCTTTAATAGCGTCAGTAGATTTGCGTCTTTCCGAGGATTCGATTCTTCTGCGAAACTGACAGCGCCTTTGTGATAGACAAACACATTCAGGGCATGCAGATTCGTCCACCCAGCGGCAATGGCTTTTTGGCACCAGTCGTTTTCTTCCCCATAGCCACGGCCGTAGGCTTCCTCATCGAAAAGGCCCAGCAATTCGATTGCGTCACGCCGCATATACATGCAGCACCCAACACCTGTCGGGAGCTCTACACTCGTCGTTGCCGGGACCGAATCCTTGAATGCCTGATCAATCACCTCCAGAGAAAGCCCTGTTGGCAACTCATTATCCTCGCAGAAAACCGGAAAACTACACACGGTTGCGTTATTGGCCGTTGCAGTCACCGACGCGACTTGGGCGTGGCTATAAGCGGTTTGCTGCAGCCGCTCTAACCAGTCATTTGCTACTTCCACATCGCTGTTCAATAACAGCACATCGGCCTCTGGGTGGAGTTGCATACCCTTGTTGACTGTTCCGACAAACCCAAGGTTGCTGCTGTTCTCATGCAGCTCAAACCCGAGCGCCTGATGTTGATCACGTAACCATTGGGTAATCTCAGGTTCGGGCGAGCAATCATTGATAACCACAAGACGGGCCCAGCGATGATCTATGCTTTTGGCAGCCGTTACAATGGCAGCACAGGTCTCATTAAAACCGGCGTAGACCGGGATGATGACATCGACGGCCCGGTAGGAGGTTTTCAAATCGCTCATTAACTTTTTTTCCGCAAAAACAGTTTCTTATAAATACGAACAGGCAGGCGCGATTCCAGCTCTTCCAACCGTTGGCGTACTATATTCAGTTGTGCCACTTCGGCATCAAGCGATGTACAGCGCTGGACCAATGCTTCAAGCGCTTGATCACGCTGCTCAACGACATTTTGCGCATGAGTATGCAACTGGCCCAACGCTTCATGCTGCTGCCACAGATCGGCAATTTGGGTATCTCGGTTTGCCAAAATGGCAAGCGCCTGCTCATGCGCTTCGCCCAGTTGATCCAGCTGGGCGCGGCTTGACTGCAACTCCATCACCGTACGATTGTAATCTTCGTATTGTTCGGCGAGTTGACGCAACAGCGATATTGTTTCTTCGCAGGGACTCCAACGGTCAGGCTGATACAGCTCAGGGGCCTTGCTACCCATGATGGCATTGAACAGGGCTTCCGTACGCTCGCCCAGAATACCTGCCAGCTGTTGTGAGCCCGCTTTATGATGCCTTAGATCCGATTGAATCCACTCTTTTATCTGCGTTGGCTCTGGTGAGACGCTCAACCCACAGGCCCGTAAGAAATGCTCTGTGGTGGTACCGGGCGACCGCATCAATTGATCATAACTTCCCACGGCACTCATGGCAGCAGGCAGCGTTGTACAGAACAGTTGGGCACAGACTGCATGCTCAAGCCAAAGGGCATTGGCATGATCAGGCTTGATGCCATCACGTCGCAGCAAAGATGCCTGGACTTCTGCCGGATGGCGCAACAAGTGAATGGCACAGCAATCAGCTCCTTCGAGCGCAAACACTTTTTGCCAAAACGGTGCCAACAGGCAAAGCCGCGGGTCCTTGATTGCAACCAAAGACCGGCCGCTGAGCAGTTTCCTGGCAAAAGACCGAGCCTGATCAAACAATGGACCGGCCAGCTCAGGCGCTTCACACACAGCAGACAAGGCATCCGCTGCTACAGGTGTGAACCACTTCAGCTCAGCATGAGCCAGCAGCGCTTCATTCAGTCGCACCAACTCACGGTGCTCCCAAAAGCCTTTATCGTTGACCCCTGCTTCTGCCTCAAGCAGATCATCACCAAAATACACGCCAGCAGATGCGATCGCACCGGACAGTGCTGATGTACCGCTACGATGCATGCCAAGAATGAATAGCGCCCTGGGGGTTTGCACGGGTCAATACCTGAGGCCGAAAACGTTGGGAAGAGTATACACGAGGCGTGTAAAGGACAAAAATAAGAGGGGTCGCCCCCTCTTGAATATGAAGAAAACGCGAGTACTGGAACTACCGCCTATTCTAGCGGGTTTTGGCAGGTTGCAGGTTGTAAAATTCAATCAATTCCTGCATGTCCATCCCTGACGTGTAGTTGTCCATGATATCACGTTCACTTTCCTGAATCGAGGTCTGGATATAGTTGTTGCGAATCGACTGAATTAATTGATCCTTAACTTCATCAAATTCCAATTGGCGCGCAGGTAGCCGTTTATCCAACTGAATCAGGTGCAGGCCAAAACGTGTTTCGACTATCCCGCTCAATTCACCTGGTTCATTGAGTGCAAAAACCGCATCTTCAAACGGCTTGACCATTCGGCCACGAGCAAAGGTCCCTAAATCGCCTCCTTTGGCAACGGAGCCGTTGTCTTCGGAGTACTCAACAGCCAGCTTATCAAACTCAGTCTCGCCGCTCGCTATTCGTTCACGAATGGACTCAAGCAGCGCCATTTTCTCCTGCTTTTCAGCTTCATCCTTGAATGTAAGCAGAATATGGCGCGCCTGCACCTGCTCCGGCTTCGTGAATCGGTCTTTTTCCGCCCGATACTGTTCTCGTGCCAACGGTGTAAAATCAGGTATTTCGAGATCTGCTCTCAATTTCTCACGCAGAAGCGCAACCAGCGCATTCTCATAGGCAATGCGAACAGCATTTGCAACCTTGGGATCACTTGCAAGACCCTCTTTTTCCGCCGCAATTGCCACTGCCCGTCGCATATCCAGCTGGTCTATAAAGTTGCCCAACAAAAGAGGCTGGTCCATCAGGCGATTAACGTCATTTTCAGGCAGTGACGCCAGCTCCTGTTTCACATCCTCATTATTGAGTGGAGCCGACTTCCCAATCACCAGATCTGCGAATACAGGCAAAGACACGCCCAACAGCAAAGGCAAACAGGCCAGTTTAAGCTTTGTATTCATATTACTCCTTGATCAGTTTGCATCGATAATACGGCCACTAAAAAAGGGGCCGAAGCCCCTTTTTAGTCTCAAACTAACTTAGTTAGTTCAATTATTACAGCGACTCGTCACGGGTGTAACCGTGGTTAGCGGAGAAGCCGTAGTTCAGGATGCCTTCAGAACCTACACCGTTCTCCAGAGTAGTTGCACTGAAGCCAGTTACAGGGTAACCATCCAGAGTGATGTTGCCATCAGTCAGCGTACGAGAGTCGTTGAAGATCATGTTCATCCAACCGCTCTGGAAGCCATCAGCCGCAACGTTCACACCTACAGCGCCGTGAGCACCGAACAGGTTGCTGTTATCGAAGGTTACAATCTGAGTTTCCTTACACAGGCTCTGAGAGTCTGCTACGGAAGCCGGAGAGAAGCCCGGGTTATCAACTGAAGCTTCAGCTTCTTCGCGGTTGAAGTAAGTGAAGTCAACACCTACTTCAGCACAAGCAGCAACACTGCCGTCAGTAGACTGCTGGAAGGTTTTGTTGAACGGAGCAACAGCTGCGTCGTCACCTACCTGGTGGCTGTAAGCAGGATAGTAGCTAACAGGATCCACTACGTTTGCCAGCGGGTTACGCTCGTCTACGTAGTAATGCTTGGTCGGGAAGGTAACAACCCAGTCAGTTTTGGCTTCGTTAAACGGGTTAACAGAGTACTGGTTAACAATGCTCTTACGCATCAGCAGTGCGGATACTGCATCAACGTTCTGGCTGCTGCTGGTGGCGTCAAAAGTTGCCATAGCGGTAGAGCCAGTAACTTCGCTCAGCCAGTAAGCTTCTGCAGGAACAACATCGTGCAGGCCAGGTGCCTGAGTTGACGGCAGAACTACCAGGTTATCAGTAGAAGAAGCCGGGTTGTAGAAATCAGCCAGCACTGTCGGCTCAGAGGTAATCTGCTTACCGCTGTTTACGTTCTGGAAGGTTACAGAACCTTTCAGCGCGTTGATCGGAGCCACGAACTGATCACGAGCAGTGGTGATATCGTTGATCATCAGATCACGAACCACATCACAGTCACGCGGAGTGCCGTTTACATGCTTGGCATAGTAAGCGATGGAGTCATCAACCTGAGTCTGAGTACCGCCGATGATGCGACCCATTGAGATCACTTCGATGTGACCTTCGGTGGTACGCTCCAGACCGGTACGACCTGTATCGGCATTGCCATCTACAAAGTCAGCATTGGTGAAGTCAACACCCGGCACATTGAACTCAGCGCTAGGAGTCAGCTTACCAACAGTACAGCTGGTGTCAAAAGTCTGAACGCGCGCGCCGCCCTGAGCGGTTTTAACGATGGAAGCGTTCCACACATCGTACGGAGACAGCACTACGTTAAAGTCACGAGCATCACGGCTGTTCTCGGATTCACGGAAGCGAATCTTGAAAGCAACTGTATCAGCTGTGGTGTTAGTGATGTTGATGTTAGTGTTGTAGCCGTTATTCACGGTGTAGTAGGGGAACAACAGCACTTCACCAATACCGTCGTTGCTGATGCTCACTGCCTGTGCATTAGCGGCCACCAGCGCACCCATTGCCAGACCGACAGCGGCAGCAACAGGCTTGGACACGAATGCCGTTTTATTGATCGTTTTCTTCATTGCAAAATTCCTTTAATCATCTATGACGGAATCGATCTTGCTAAATATTGCTCAACACCTGACCTGCAATCAAGTGCCAGTACGCAATCCCATAATAACACCGGCTTTTTACACAAGACAAGAGCAGATTCGTTTTATATACCCTGTCTCATCCAGCTTGCCGGATCGAACTCCACACGGTTGTGGCGGTTCACAGACTCTTACTGTACCACCACTTGCCATCAACGAGTTGCCAGCGCTCTTGAATCGGCTGAACACCATCAATCGGCTGGCCATCTGTTGTTAATGACCGGTAACCAATCATCACACGAACTTCGGCAATATCACCCTGTATTTCTACGCTTTGCGTGCTGGCATTCACCCAACGTACATGGCGACCAAAGCGGTTCTGAAAGGCCTTTTTCGAATACACCGCGCGGTAACCCGGTGTTTCGTATTCATATGCCTGGTCAAAATCACCGGCTATCAGTGCGTGCCAACGCTGCTCTGCACGCTCAGCCAAACGATTTTCCGCAGTTGGCAGCTTCAAGCTTGCACAGCCACTGACGACAAGCGCCAGCATCAGCATTGACAACCACTGGAGCGGGGCCTTGACCACCATGGCCGCATGCTGACAAAACTGATTTTCAGTGTCAACGTGCTTTGGCGCTTTTTCACCCAAACGATGACTCAACACGTTTTTAACTCCTTCCACTTTAGGCATAAAACATGACTTTTTCGTTACAGCCGACTGCCTGAAACAGGCACGTGCTGCCTGTCCAAGTTAGAGCCAGGAACATCATTTAAGTTCAATGACCTATACAGAACTTGGGCCATAGCCTGACAGCCAGTCACTCAGATCTTTTTGCAGATATAGCTGCAGAGACTGAACAGGCTCGCGGTACAGCGCCCACAATACTGGCTTTAAACTTTCACGCAGCGGATAGCCTGGCCCCGCGAACACTCGCTCCTGCACTTGCGACTCGGCCTTAGCGGGCAGGTCCAACTGCAAAAAATCACAGACATCCTGCAAGACAAGGTACGGATGACGCTGTATATCCTGGTAGAAAATCGTTTTAACCGCCTCTTCGCCAAATATGCCGCGCCAGCGGCGTAACGTACTTTCGTACGCGCCGCGCGCGCGTGATCCCCGCGAGTTGAAATGATCGATGAACCACTGATCGCTCACCTCATCAATTTCAAGCTCTGCCCTCTTCAGGGCCATCAATGCCGATGACCATGCACGCTCGATCGGGTTACGCAGTATAAAAATAATCTTCAAATTCGGATACAGCTGTTGTATCTGTTTAACCGTCGCGTCACACAGCATTGCGTAAGCTGGTGTCATATCGCCTTCTATGCGGGTTGCATCGGTTGAAAACAGTGACTGGTACCATTTCAATGGCTCAGAAACATGACGCGCATTCCAGTAATGCACTTCCTTACCACCGGGAAAACCGACCTGTTCAATACGATTCAGCTGCTCATACAACCAGGTGGTACCCGACTTTTGCGCCCCAATACACATAAAGGTCAACATGGATAGCCATACCTTTGCAGTGCAGGCCTGACTGACTCAAGCTCCAGCCTGTTCATAGCGTCATGTTGCTGCTGCTCCCGACCTGAAGCGCTCACGAGCGACTCATCTGCCCTGCTCCAGTCCAAATCCAGCCGCAGCTGCTCACATACTTGCCGGACCTGGGACAGTGGCGAAGTACAAAACGCCTCGTACTGCAGCCAGGCATATTGTCCTGGGTGCTGGCGCCCAATATCGCTTGCCGCCATATTGGTTGCTGCCCAAAACTCCAGCACTGCCTGCTCACGCGAGCCGGCCAACTGAGGCCAAAAATGGCCATGCAGCTCAAACTGACGCTGGTTTGACGAAAACGCCATGGATGCCCCATTGCGTACAAGGTGCAGGAACTTGATATCCGGTCTTACTGCATACAGCAAATCAAGCAGCAGCATTGCGCGCGGATTTTTCACCACGCATATTGCGCTGTTGCAGCCGACAAGATGATCGCCCAAGGCTTGCGCATAGGCTTCACTGAACTCAGCCACCAACTCGGAAACTTGATCAGCCTTGCGACCAAGCCAACGGTCTACCCAGATGTCAAGCAAACGGGCGACAGGCATGGAATCAAGTGATTCGTTCAGCTCACTGCCTGCATAACAGCCCAGCTGCTGAAGAAATCTGACCACGGCACGGGTACCCGACCCACCGGAGCCACCTATAAGAAGAAGCTCAGACATCGTGGACAATCCTGCCATGCAAGTTAACACCACCCAAAAAACATTTGTGCGAGTCGCTTACGGTAAAACCACAGATACCCACATGCTTGTCCAGCAAGTAATTAATTGTATCCGTCTTGGTGTTTTCCAGCCGAACGGTGAACGAGTATGAGCCTTCGGCAAGGTGCAGGGGTATTTCAAACTCGGCGCTCACACAACCATCCTGCGTTTGTCGTAAAAACTCTGTACGCGCCTTTAAGCCATAAATATTATAGCCCCGCGCGTCTCGCAATATCAGGATGATGGCTGGAGTGAGTTTTAGCTCATGCAGCTTGCATACGATCTTGACGCGGATGGTATCTCCGGTCGCAAAGCTTCTTTCAGCTTCGTGCCCCAGGACTTCAACCGAAAGGATTTCACCCTCTTTGGAGGCAAAACGGGCCTTGGCTTCTTCATCCGCTGTCCAGCTGAGCGTTTCCTGTGCATTTTCACGATCCTGTCGCATAAGGTGCAAGTAACGCTCAGTCACGACCTCCGGCTCACCTCTGGAAATGATTTCGCCTTGATGCAGGCATATGGCTGAGGTGCAGTAATTCCGTATCAGTTGCATATCGTGCGATGCCAACAGAATACTGGTTCCAGATGCGATCAACTCCTCAAGCCGCTCCAGGCATTTTGCCTGAAAACCCACATCACCGACCGAAAGCGCTTCATCCACAATTAACACATCGGGTTTGAGTGCAGTTGATACCGAGAATGCCAGTCGAACAAACATACCCGACGAGTATGTTTTCACGGGTTTTTCTATGTAGTTGCCAAGCCCCGAGAATCGAATGATATCGTCTATGCTGTCTTTAATCTGTGGCCGCGGTATGCCATAGGTGCTCGACATCAGGTAGATGTTTTCGATACCCGTGAGCTCAGGATCAACACCAGCACCCAGCTCAAGCAACGCCGTCAGGCGACCATCAATTTCGATCGTGCCTGAACTGGGTCTCAAGGTGCCGGCTATCATCTGCAAAAGCGTGGACTTACCTGCCCCATTCGGCCCTATAACCCCCAGTATTTGCCCTCTGCCCAGTTCAAGACTGATATTTTTAATCACCTCAACCTGACTGGCGGCATCAACCCCAAAAAGCAACTCCTTCAGGCGCTCATGAGGGCTTTCCCAGGCACGGTAATGCTTACAGACATTATCAACCTTGAGTACGGCATCAGAGCACATCGGCAAAACCTCCTTTCAGCCGCTGAAACCAGTAAAAACCCAGGTAAAACACCACGAGGCCATACAGGTTCATCAACACAAACGCTTTCAGCAGGTTATAGCTTGTATCAAACAGAAAGGCCCGCAACGACTCAATCAAGATGGCGATGGGGTTCAGAAACTGTATCGACCGCACGATCTCGGCAGCCGAATCGAGTGGGTAAAACACGGGTGAAAGGAACATCAATGCCGAAACCACAACACCCACAACATGCACCAAGTCTCTTATGTACACCGACAGCGATGAAATAAACCAAGACGCGCCGATCAAAAAGAGTGCGAATGGAAGTACAAAGGGCAGATACAGCAGTATACGCAGACTGACTGAGCCCGTCTGGAACCACACAAACACCAGCAGTACCAACAGATTTGCCAGAAAGAACACGAGTGCTGTCAGTGTGTTGGACACATTGAGCATCTCCAGCGGAAATACGACCTTCTTGACCAGGTTTGTGTTCATCATCACCAACTGTGGTGACTGGTTAATGACTTCAGCAAAGAGCGTGAACACAATCATGCCCGAGAACAGAAACAGTGGAAAACTGATCTCCGAATCAGCGGTCGATATCCATTTCAGAGGCATCACATATATAAAGACGAAGCTGAAGACACCAATCATCAGCAGCGGCAGCATGAAAGGCCATAAAAGCCCAATCCAAGAACCACGGTAGCGTGACACAATAGTGTGACTGACCGAGGCCCTGATCAGGCCTGTATTGGTCAAGATCAGGCGCCAAGGCCTAAGCAAAAAAGCGAGCATAGATATCCCTGCAACGGATTTATTCAGACTGTGAACGACTCAAATGGTCTTGCGGCGGCTCGCTTAACAAGTCCATACCTCGCAGGCGCAATCTCATTTCACGGCTGATATCTCGTGTATCCTGTTCGTTAGCCAACACCCGCGGAGTAAGCACAATCAGCAGCTCGGTTCGTTTACCGGTGTTAGCTGTTTTTCCGAAAAAACCGCCCAAAAACGGAATCTTATGCAACCCCGGAACACCGGTCTCTGCCAGAGACTTGTTTTCACGAATAAGACCACCCAGCACAACCGACTCGCCGGAACGCACTGCCACTCGGCTTGTAATATTACGCTCGTTAAAAGTACGTTGGCCGGTTACAGTATCAGCAGACCCCACATCGGTTACTGACTGCTCAACATCCATCGTTACCAGCCCGCCTGCATTGACTGAGGGTGTCACTGACAATTTCACCCCTGTGTCCTTGTACTCAACACGTGTGGACAGCACATTGCCATCACTGTTGACCGACTCCCCCGAGCGGATCGGCTGTTGATCACCCACCTGGATACTGGCCGTATGATTGTCCAACACCATAACCGATGGCGTTGAAATCACATTCAGCAAAGATTCCTGTGCCAGTGCGTTCAATACCGCCTTGATGTTGCCGGCTGAGTTGGAAATAGCATAAGAGAAGCCAGGCGCAATGGCTTTCAGTGGATTGTCCGAAACCGCAAGCTGCCCCAAACCGGAGTTGCCACTGCCCAAGTTATCCTTGAATACCCATTCCACTCCGTATTCAAGATCATCCGTCAGCGTAACCTCAAGAATACTGGCCTCGATCAGTACCTGAGCCGGAATCACGTCCAGCTTCTTAAGTGCTGACTCAACTTTCTTGTACTCTTTGCCATTGGCATAAATCAACAGCGCGTTGTTTTGCTCGTCGGCCACTACACTCATATTGCCCAGTTCAATACTGGTTGGCGCCTGGCTTTTTCCGGCCGAACTGGATGAACCGCCTCCCTGAGTGGTCGTGGTATTCGACCCTGATACACGTTCCTGTGTCAGCCCGGGTGCTACTCCACCGTTACCGCCCTGCGTCGACGACGTAGAGCTGAATCCATCGCCACCGTAAACGCGGCTAAGCAGATCCGCCAAGTGCCCTGCTGATGCGTTCTGTATCGGGTAGACATAGAGTTTGCGTTCGGTTGCTGCATCAGGCGCTCTATCGAGGCGCGTAATCCAGGTACGTACTGTTTCGAGGTATTTAACCCGAGGAGTGACAACCAGCAGGCTGTTCAGACGCTCAATGGGAATCACCTTTACCACAGCACCAAGCCCGGTTGCTGCACTCGTTAATGCTCCCCCCTTGTCATCTGAACCTGACGCATTGCCTGAGGGCACTGATGACGACCCACCCAACAACTCTGAAAGCGCAATCTCAATATCGGTTACATTGCTGTTTTCAAGCGGGAAAATCCCGACTGACATCCCCGCCAGCATATCAATGTCGAAGGTGGAGACCATATCCATCCAGCCATCCACCTGGTTGCGCGTGCCGGCCATCATTAAGAGGTTTCGGGCGTTATCAACACGGACAAAGGCTTCTTCAGGCGCCAGAGGTCGCAGTATATCCGCCATGGCATTGGCTGAAATGTATTGCAGAGGAATTACATTGATACTGTAGCCAGCCCCTTTACTGTTAGGGTTTCCCACACTCGGCAGCATCTGGGTAACACGACCCGATGCGCTGACAAACAGGCGGTCATCTGCATCACGCACCATTACTGCATTGTTGGCTTGCAGCAGCGACTCAAGGATTTGCAGCAACTGATCCTGTGGCACCGGTGTTCGGGTACGGAAGGTTACTTCACCCTCAATGGGGTGCTCAATAACGTAGTCCAATTCAAGGATGTCACCCAAAATGGCATGAACAACATCTGATAACGGTGCACGTTCAAAATTGATTGACACCGCTTCACCATACAGTTTGATAGGTTCACGCTCAGCCGGGGCTTTATGAAGCCTGTCAGTTCCCTTGAAAACAACAGGCTCTCTCAGCTGATCTGACTGATCTTCACTCTTGTTTTCTGTGGCCGATTCCTGATTGCGCAGATTCTGGACCAGTGCGAAGGCATCCTGGTTTTCTCGCACCTGGTCAGATGCCTGATCGAGCGCCGTACGCGTGGGGCTTTTTGTTGTCGCACAACCTGCTGCCATAATGGAAAGCAGCAATACAAAACCTGCCCGGCGCATCATGTTCGGGGCTGATATCCCGTCGGCCCTTGCCTTGACATTCGGGCATACAGTGAATCTTTTTTTATGCGCTGCTTGCATATTTTTCACGCTTATTCAGTTATTGGGTTGCTGACTGAAATTCACTTTCGGGTACTGAATTTCCATGCGGTAACGCTCACTGGCACTCACAAACTCAGCTGAACGTTCATTCAATGTGTCAAGCGTCCACCCCTCAAGGGTGTCTTGTTGGTTTAGCCTTATTCTTTTGTCTTTGTGCAACAGAATGACGCCGGGGTGCTGCCCGCCAGCATAGATGCCAAGCAACTGTGTATCCTTGAAAACCTTTTCACCGGGATCAGGCTGTTTTTCGGGCTGTTTTTCGGGTTCGACAACAACCGGAGGCTCATATGGACGGCGCTCACTCCAAAAAAGAGGTCTTTCCATGAGCTCGTTCAATACGATTGGTGTGCTGCCCTGCTCCTTGACTCTGACCACTTCAAATGCAGAGGATGAAAACTCTCTTGGCTCCGGGGGCGCAATCGTATTAAGCCTGATTGAGCCATAAGCCAGTTGAATCGCGCATATCACCAACAGTGCCGCCAGTGCCAGGTTCAAGTAACCTACTCGAGCCATCATCATCCTCCCTCCTTGTACACAAACAGTCTTGCATTGACTGTCAGTACCTGAGTCTTTTCGCCACGAAGCCGTGGCACAGGCTCTATTCGGAGGTGGTCGACCAAAATACGTGGACGCACATTTTTCAGCCCTTGCAGGGCCGCTTCAAAGGACTCGAAGCTACCACTTACGTTTAGATCAAGCATCAGCTGTGTTAGTGTTTCAGTAGGCTTCGATGACAAGATCTGACTTCCCGTTACATGCATACCCGCATCAGCAAATATTGATCTTGCCGTTTTCTGCAAATCAGAGTTTAGGGCAGCCTCGTCCTGACCGGCTGGATAGGTATATTCGGACAGCTCCAGCCCTGCCTCCTCTGCTGAAGCCTTAATATTTTCATGCGCCATCAAGAGCCCTTGCAACTGAGCGATACGCGGTTGCATGCTTTCAATCTCAGCCTGGTAGCGCTGATAACGGTCATACATGTTGAAGGCAACTATCAACAACAAAACAACTATTAACAGAATTATCCCAGCCAGCAGTCGAGCAGCCCTGGACCCCGCAAACATCCGAATCATGCGCCACCTCTCTGAGGCAACCTGATATCAAGCGTAAACTGTTCTTTGCCTGATGCCCTGTTGATACTTATGGCCGCTGGTGCCGTGACACGCTCATATGCCTCATCTGCATTCAAATCCTGCATGAGTTCAGCAGCACGATCCGCTTGCCCGGTAATTCTTATGGTTACCGGAGTCATTTCTACAAGTTTCAGGAAAACATCATCAGGAAGGCTTCTTGTCAGGTGCTCTAACTGCTGCAATGGGTCAAGACTGCTCGCTGGCAATGTTTTGATATTGTTTATCAAATTATTATTGGCCACCAACTGTTCACGCAGCCTGACTGACTCCTCTGCCTCTTCATTTACAGCAAGAAACTGGCTGCGCACGGCTTGCATTTCAAGCAGTTTAAAGCCTGCCGGCAACATTGAGCACAGCATCAGCAATAGAGTTATTGCAGCAGATTTCCCCAGGAGCCAGGCTATTTTTTTCTTTTGCCGCCTTATGCGCTGGTGCTCCAGATACCCTGAAATCTCGATGTATCCAGTACCATGAGCACACCATATCTCATACTCGGCAGGCACCCCTTTCAAGTTACTCTGGAAAAATGCATGGTGAACAAGCTGGGTGGATGTTATTGCAAGTACCAATTCTACCTGGCCTTCTCCGCGTTTAGTGATACGCCACCCATAACGGGTTTCATCAGCCGGGAAGGGGCTGTTGGACAACACATCCAGGCTGACAATATCGTATAGATTGGCTTCAGCCACTGCAGGGATGACCAGTTCCCTGATCAAGTATTGTTCCGGCGGAAGAAGAAGTGCTGTTGCTTTGCTCCGGGCAGCAGTTACGGGATCGTCCTGCCGGATGAACATTTCCTTACCATCAACGGTAACCAGTTTGACTACTTCACAGATATAAGGATGGAAGAAGCGGTTCTTTTCAAAAAAGAGCTCCTCCCACGCCAGCTTCCAGGATACAGGGGAAACCACCTGACGCAGGTCATATCCGAGAAAGCTCCACGGGTTTTTAGCGTCTGACATATCCATCCTTAATTAGCTGGAGTTCCCGGTTGACTCACACGCACTATGGGCTCAGTTCTGAAAAACCGCCATGGTAGCTGATCAAGCCCTTTCTGACCATATTCAGCCCATCGCACGCGCCGGAAAACCAGCCCATCTGCAAACTTGATCAGAACCTCTATGCGATAGATTGGTTCATTTGATGAGCCCACCAATTCCGGCTTTACTGAGGGCTGCACCGCCCCCGCCCCCGGTTCACGCTGTGCCTGTTGCCAATGATCCATCAGTGATTCATCACCGCCAGCCAGAATACGTAATACCTCAGGAGGGGCGCTCATTATATTCACTTCGGGATGCCAACCACTATTTACCGCCAGCGCAGGCAAGACTTTATCAAATAAAGAGCGACTCACTCCTTTAACCAGCAACAGGTCTTCTGGAGCCTCAAATCGACCGTAACGAAGATCAGGATCAGCCACCTCCTGCTCAGATTTTTGTCCACGCCACTTAATAATTGTACTGGCCAACACTGCAGCTGCTTGTGACTCCAGCTCACCCAGCTCAACGAATAGCTCAACAAGCAATGGCTCGGTTGCCCAGTTCAAATCCACATAACCGGATGCACCACGGACATTTGCGATCAGTTGAACTTGAGCCTGTTCATCTCCCCACTCAAATACAGAAGGCACAGGCTCACCACTGCGGCGCATCTCCAACATCGCCTGCATTGCCCGTTGCGCAGCTCCATCACCCAACGCCTCGGCTTGCGCCTGGCGAAGATAAAGTTGCGAGAGGCGAATATCCAGCTTGGCCTCCCCCATAAGTCCGGTGACAAGGAGTGACATCGCTGCTATGAACCAAAGCAGCATCACGAGTGCAACGCCCGCTTGCTGATTCGGCATGCCAAGCCTGCCCTGTCTGGTCATTGCCTCAACATCCCGTTATCCAGCCTGATAACAGTTTCGGGCCAATACTTGCCCCTTACCTTCAGGTTCAAGCGTACAAGTTTGGGACTGAAATACCCCATTGCCCACTCCGATTGCCACTCCGTGGCGGGTTCGAGGTCAGCCAAATAGGAAATATTGATCGACTCGACACTGCGCAACAGCGGATAGACTTCGATGCCATCCCATTGCGGTGGCTCGCTCGCTGAGCGAAAAGCCACCATCTGGAGACCAAGTACTTCATCCTGCAAGGCAAGACGGAAGAAGTACACTCCACCGCTTCCGGCCCCCGTTACCAGCGGAGCTATCCAGACCAACTGCTCCTCATTGCCGTAGAAAAAAGTGTTATAGATCCCTTTTTCTTCAACAAAGGCCGTTACCGGGATGGCTTTGCCCACCAAGCTGCGCAACAGGCTGGTAGCCTGCCTCATCTCGTCGAGGCGGTCTGTATGCTGTTCAATTCGAGATTGCGACTCACCAAACGTACGCATGGCCGTAAGTGTGGCCAACATGATCATTGAAAAGATGACCAGCGATACCAGCATCTCGATAATTGTAAAGCCGCGATAGTTTGAGCGCCTATCCATCCAATCGACCTGCCACAACCGACTCCAGCACGATAGAGCGCTTTTTACCGGTATCGCTCCACTGAACCTGAACGCGCAGATCCTGCAGTTGCTTTGCTGGCAATGCCTTATTGCTTTCAGTCTGGATACTCTGCGCCCGCACTTCCCATATGAAGCCGCCTTCCGTTTCACCCTGTTGAGTACTGTCCGGCTCAACCAGCGTGTTAAGAGCAACAAGAGATCGCGCAAGCTCTACTGCATAGACATATTTTTCATCCGTACCGACCGCTCGCATCGCACCACCCACTGCGTGGTACAAGGCCCCCAGGGACATGGCCAGCAGCACGATGGATACCAACATTTCGAGGAGCGTGAACCCCGACACTTGCCTTCTTGCAACACTAGAGCGCATATTTTTCCTGGACGACCCGGCCAAGTAACCAGTCAACCTTGAGATCCACACCTGTCCCACGCTGATTACGGATACTCACGGTTCCTCCTGATGAGGTGCCGTCTGGATAAAAACGAATAACGGCTTTACCTGGATACAGCACATTCATTTCCCGTGCACTGAGCACTTCCAGGGCCACTTTGTCAGGATATTCAACCTTATCGCGCCCTGACTCCAGCGTAAGCCCCTGAACATCGATCAGGACATCCTGCACTGTTCCATGTGCAACGGCTCGATAACGAGCAGACGTCAGCGCCACCAGCGAATCTCTCACTGCGCTGCGATACAGACTTGAGTCATACAATCTTGCAGTAGCAGGCACAGCAGCGCCTATGACCAAGCCTATCATGGAAAACACAACAAGCAGCTCAAGTAGCGTAAAACCTGCCTGAGAGCGCTGCCTGCTACTTCCAGTTATGGATGTCGGCGCTGTCACCTTCACCACCCGGCTTGCCATCTTCTCCATAGCTGAGGATATCCACATCTGCGTGCTCACCCGGACTTTTATAAAGGTAACCACGTCCCCATGGGTCTACAGGAACCGTTCCCTTCAGGTAGGGTCCATTCCAGCCCGCCGCGTTTGATGGTTGGCTTTGAAGCGCCTCCAGTCCCTCTTCCGTTGTAGGAAAGCGCCCCACATCAAGCTTGAACATTTCAAGCCCCTGCTCAAGATCCTTGATTTGAACGTGTGCAGTTTTGCTTTTTGCACTATCCAGTCGATTCAACAGGTTAGGACCCACCAAGCCCGCCAGAAGCCCAAGAATTGCAAGTACGACCAGAATTTCAATCAAGGTCATACCCGTTTGTCTAGCCATCATTTTGTATTTCATTTACGTCCACTTATACCTTGAGTTCAACCTGTGAAACTGACAACCACAACAGTCACATGGCCAAATCGTTCACTGACAGAATTCCCATCAATATGGAGATAATGATAAGGGCTATTCCGCCACCCATAAAGAGAATAAGTACAGGCTCAAGCAGTGTCAGCCCTCGCTTCACCCCTGCCTGAACTTCAGCGTCATACACTTTCGCCAACTCCAGCATCATCTCGCCCAATTGACCGGATTCCTCCCCCACTCGCACCATCTGAACAACCATGGGAGAGAATCCGCCATTCTCCTGCAGGACTGCCGACATCCTGCGGCCCGATTTGACGGCCGGCGCCAACACTTCAAACAGATGCCTGATATGTACATTACCAACGGTGTTCACGGCTATATTCAATGACTGCAGGAGTGACACCCCACTCCCCTGCAAAGTTCCCAATGTGCGCGCAAAGCGGGCAACTTCGTATTTGAACAGCACTCCGCCAGCAAAGGGAAGGCGCAACAGAAGCCGGTCCAGCCAGCGCTTACCTCCCGGCTGCCCAACCCACCTGCGCAGAAGCCAAAAACCAGGCACAACAACCATCAGGACCAGCCACCACCAATTCTGTACCCATTCGCCAGTCACTATAACCGCACGCGTCATTCCCGGCAGCGCATCCCCCATATCAGCGAATAGAGTTTCAAACTGAGGCACCACGAATCCAAGCATCACAACCACTGACAAAACAGCAACCAGCGCAAGGATTGCAGGGTAAATCAACGCCGAGACAACGGTGCCGCGCACCTGCTTCGACTGCTCAAGATGCTCAGCAAGGCGTGCAAGCACTTGACTGACCTGGCCACTTGCCTCACCGGCACGAACCATATTTATATAGAAGCTACCGAACAGCCGCTCATGCTGCTGCAATGCCGTGCTTAGAGGCTTACCGCCCTTCACTGTATCCAATAGATACTGCAACAACTCGGTATAGCGCTGCTTTGCGCTCATCTCGAGCAAAATCTTCAAGGCACGATCTATAGGCAGACCGGCTCGCATCAATACAGCCAGCTCTGAAGTCAATGCAATCACATCCGACCGACCGACCGGTGCTTTGGAAACACGCCCGGACCTGTGACGGACAAATACTTTCGAAGGAGCCTGCGTATCGTTTTGCTCGTCTTTCTCCGAGATTTTAAGAGGCGTCAACCCTTTTGCTCGCAGCTGTATCAGCACAGATTCTCGGTTTGCAGCCTGAATACCCCCCTCTTCTATGGGTCCATTTTTACTCACTGCCTTGTATCTGTACTCAGGCATCACTCATACTCACACAATCGCCGTTTCACCAAGAGACATTCAATCAGAACTGCTGTTCGCTGTTTTGATCCTGCGTAACCCTTAGCACCTCTTCAAGAGACGTCACACCCGTTACAACCTTTCGCAAGCCATCCTCATAAAGCGTCAACATACCGTTCTGACGAGCTAAGGTATGGAGACTTGCCGCATCAGACCCCGCGATGACAGCCTTTTGTAACTCTTCGTTCAGGACAATCAGCTCATGAATCGCAACGCGACCACTGTAACCCGTTCCTTGGCAGTGTTCACACCCATGACTGGTGTATATGTGATGCTGATGCTCTGGCATCCAACGACTCAAGCCCGAAGACTTTGCGACGGCAGGCTCAAGTTCTGTTTCCACTTTACAGTGAGTACAGAGTCGACGTACGAGCCTTTGCGCCAAAACCCCATTTACGGATGACGTTATCAGATAACGCTCAACTCCCATATCTTCAAGGCGTGCTATCGCCCCAGAAGCGGTATTGGTATGCAGAGTCGATAGGACCAGATGCCCCGTCAAAGCGGACTGCACCGCAATCTGGGCCGTTTCTGAATCTCGCATCTCACCGATCATGATGATATCCGGGTCTTGACGCAGAATAGAGCGCAGCGCACGTGCAAAATCCAGTTCAATCTGTGGCTGTACCTGAATCTGGTTAATGCCGTTCAACTGGTATTCCACCGGGTCTTCAACCGTTATGATCTTGAGCGCCTGAGAGTCCAGTGTGGCCAGAGATGCATACAGCGTCGTGGTTTTGCCCGACCCTGTTGGCCCCGTCAGCAGCAACACTCCATGAGGTCTGTGCAGCAGCTCCTTGTACGCCGACAGAACATCATCACTGAACCCCATACTCTCAAGGCTCAGTTTGATACTTTGACGATCAAGAACACGCATCACGATACTTTCGCCGTGCACTGTCGGTATCGTCGACACCCTAAGGTCCAGCTCATGACCTTTAACGCGCGTCATGATACGTCCATCCTGGGGCAGACGCCTTTCCGCAATATTCAGATGGGCCAGCAACTTGATACGAGAGGCTATGGCGGCCGCCTGCTCCAGGGACGGAGGATCAGGCATCTCCTGAATCACTCCATCTACGCGATATCTCAGGTGAAGACCATCATCAAAAGGCTCGATATGTATATCGGACGCTCCCATATCAAGGGCGCGATGTATAATCTGGTTGACCTGCCGAATGACTGGCGCTTCACTGGCCAGATCTCTGAGATGCTCAATGAACTCTTCATCACCGCCAAAGCTGTCAAAAGCCTCATCCGCCTCACCCTCAACAGACTGCTGCTCCGCATAACGCTGCATCACTGCGATGATATCGGTTTCAAGTCCCAGCTTTAAAACAACCTTGGCACCGGAAGCCAGCGCCAATGCGTGAGAAAGATACTGGCTCTGGGGCTCGGGGCACGCAACCTGCAACTCTCCCGACTCGTTACTCAGCACAACCATTTGGTGGCTTTGGAGGAATACGCTCGACACCCCGGCTACAACAACAGGCTCTTCAGGGTACTCAGCCGCATACACGCGATGAACATCAAGCTGCGTACAAAGAGCAACAGCAACATCAGACTCTGAAACCAGACCCAGCTTAACCAGCACCTGGCCAAGCAGACCACCCATTTCCTGTTGCGCAACCAGTGCGCGTTCCAGATCTCGAGCACTGATTTTTTTACTGGCAACCAGCATTTCGCCCAAACGTATATTCACCATCAACACCTTAGTCAGCAAGCTCGAAGTTCATCATTTCCCAATCAAAATCTGGTGATAGAGCTGGGACAGCTTTTTATTGCCAGGGTATAAATAAAGCCCTCTATTAAGGGTTTCAAGTGCATTACGGTTCAAACCCAGATTGCGGTAAGCGAGCGCAATAGCATGAATGGTTGAAGTCTCCGGTTCTTTCTTGACGTACATTTCAGACCATTCAATAAATTCTTTGGTCCAGTGATTGGTCCTATTCCTGAGATCTTGATTCAACAAAACCTTCAACCTCAACATCGTGGCAAATTCACCAAAGTAAAGATTATCACCAGCAGCTTCCAGCTTTTTCATATCAAGCTGCTTATACATAAAGAAATGGTTAATATCACGACTTACCGGAATGGTCGTGATGCAGAAATAGACCAACAAGACCGACCAAACACCCATACCGAATACCACCGGCATCACCACAGCCGTTTTCTCACAACGCACTGCACAGGGTCTTTTATACGACAGAGTCAAGTACACAATAAAAATAAAGAGCAGCCAATGATATACCGAACTATAAAAAGGCAGCTCAACCTGAGTATGCACGGCAATCGGGACAAGCAGCGCAAACATAGCGCCCCCTCTTTGCCAACCGAGATTGAACAGGGCGGTCATAATGACAACTGCAACAGCCAATATCGCCAAAAGCGCAATAGCACCACCCTCAACACCCCACAAAAGCAATTCATTGTGTGGATGCCCGTATCGGTTGGGGCCGATTAGTGGCTTACCATCTCTTGCTGCCATGTACTCAGCTGCACGCTCGTGAAAAACGCTCTGAAATGTACCTATTCCATGGCCGTAAAAAGGCTTGTCACTCATCACATCAAAAGCAACGCTGTACACGTGAGGCCTGACATCACCCTCCCCCTGGAAAAGACGCTGAATTTTCCAAAGCGTGCGATCAAACGCCGTAGAGCCGCCCCCACCCGATGCGTACATGCCGATACGATCGGGCAAGGCTGCCAACTGCATCGATTCAGGGACTCCCCCCCCCTTCTCAGTGAGCTTTATATCCTTGGTTAGTACAGTTAAATCCTGCATGCCGACACCAACACCGACCACCAAGGCCAAAATCGCACCTGCGGCTGTAGTCTTATTCCGATACAAGACTTTTGCTCTTGACAGGAACAAAACCGGCAGCGCCAAAACGGCAGCCAGTAGCCCAATACGTGAACCACTTGAAACCACAACTGCCATACCCAACATGATTGTCAGAACACATATGAGTTTAAGTACTGCATTACGTTTTGAGAAACCTGGCGTTGTCATGATGAACAGCGACAGCAAAACACCTGTCAGCACAGCGCTTACATTGACATTGGCCTGCTGAAAAACCCCAATAATACGCGGAGTTGTCATATGAGGTATCCACCCAAGCAAGATCTGCCCCGGAATAGCCTGCAGCACACTGACAACAGAGAATAATAGTGTCGCGAAGACAAAAATGTATACTGCATTTTCTTTGGTGCGACGCCCAAGATCAAACTGGTAAATCGAAATAAAAAACAAGACACCCGATAGCACATACCCGATTCTGAACAGCAAATCTTTCGGGTATGGAACACCATTTACAATAGTACCCGCGGTAAGCCCAAGTGGTAGCAACAAAAACCAAATATAATATTTAGGCAAAACAAGATTACGATTGATAACCGACTTCACAGCGGCACTTATAATAACGACAGCCACAACACCCCAAAGCCAAATATTGTATTCCTTAAGAAGGGGGTCATAACCGGTATTTGGTGTAAAATACAACGATAAAAAAGCGATCAAGGCCATCAATATAAGAAAGAGTTTATTCACTGCTCACATCCTGTCTGAATCCAAATGCCCAACCGCTCAATACACTTACACCACTACTGCCAGGCAACAGGCCAGCATGATAGCGGTTAGCCCTGCATCCGTACAGGCGCAGCAACAATGTCACTCCCCGAAGACACTATCATTCAACAGCACTACAATTATCCACCACACTGTTGCCATCTTCTGTCTTATGCTTTAAAAACCCATATCAATCGGTTGATACAAAAGCACGACAATAATAATCGTTCTGACTCCTACTGGTAGAGCGACCGACGAGCAGGGATAGTACATGAAGATAGGGACGCTGGGTTTCCCCTCTGATCAGCTGAAAAAACTGGAAAAAATTCTCAGCCTGTCAAAACGGCCGCTTGTGCTCGTCAGTTTTGATCAGAATGAGTTGCCCGACCTTCTTCTCGTGTTCGGGCCAGAGCACCTGCAGCAACCGGCGGTTTCAGAGCTGCCGCAGGAGTATCACTCTCGAGTGATACTGGTCAGCAAAACCCGCCCCAATGACAGCAGCTTGCCTCACATCAAATCACCCCTGATCTCATCCCGCGTCATCCGCACACTGGAACAGTACCAGCCGTTTGAACCGTCACTCTCAACACCTGCAGCCGAACCCGCTGAAAGGCCACTTTCTGAGCCGGATGCCATTGATCTTGATGTCCAGGCGGAAACGGAGAACCCGTTCAGCAAATACGACGCCCGAATCGCTGAGGTCCAGAAGCTGAAAGATACCGCCCCTGAGGCGGTGGCTGATGCGTCCTATGCCGTTCTGGTCGTGGACGACAGCCACCCAATGCAGCAGATGCTGGCCAGGGAACTGCAACAGCTGGATCATCCAGTAAATCTGGACTTTGCCGATGATGGTGAATCGGCTCTGGCCAAAGTGGCCGACAACCATTATGACTTTATTTTCCTCGACATCATGATGCCTGGCATCGATGGTTTTGAGACCTGTACTCGCATGCGATCCATGCCAGCATTGAAGAAAACACCGATCATCATGCTGTCATCGAAAACATCTCCTCTGGATGAGGTCAAGGGAATCATGGCTGGCTCTTCAACCTACCTGACCAAGCCCATCGAGCATGCCGAGTTCCAAAAAGTGATCCGGCGTGTTTCCCGCTGGGTCAGCGAATTCAGAAAATAACGCGTTTCATCTACCGGAGTAAGATATCTGCCATGGCCATCAACAAAATCCTGATTGTGGAAGACGATCCTGTTCAACAACAGCACCTGCAAACCATTCTTCAGACAACCGGCGCCAAGATTCTTGTCGCCGAAAACGGCCAGCAAGGCATCACCCTGGCTGAGCAGGAAAAGCCCGATCTGATATTCATGGATATTGTAATGCCCGAGGTGGACGGCTTTTCTGCCTGCCGGCATATCACCAGCGCCGAAAGCACCCGTTCTATTCCGGTCGTTATCGTATCCAGCAAGCACCAGGAGGCAGACCGGGTTTGGGCGCAGTTACAGGGTGCGAGTGCACTGGTCGCCAAGCCGTTTTCTGATCAGGACATACTGGATCAGGTCAAGGCCTTCAGCTGACAGGAGAGCATCATGGACGATATCAACAGTACGCTTGACCGACTGCTGCAAGCCGACATGGCTACAACGGCAGCAGCATCTGGTGAGATTCGTCACGGCTTCAGCCTTAGCGGCCATCATTTCCTTTTACAGCCAGGTACGTACTGCGAACTGGCGGCAAAGCAGAGCATTTGCGCCTTGCCAGACTGCCCCGACTGGTTTGCCGGGTTTATCAATCATCGCGGCCATGCCGTTCCTGTCTATGACCTGGCACGTTACCTTGACACGAACACTCCCAGGGCAGAACAGAAACGAGAATTCTGGATTCTGCTGCTGGATGCTCACCCCAATACAGCAGGATTTATGATTCCGACTCTGCCAACCGTGTTAACAGACCTCTCCTCTGTCGAACATCTCAACGCCACCGAGCAGCCCGCAAACCTGTCACCCTTTATCAGCCAAGCATGGCAACAAAACGGGCAGCGGTGGTACGAAATTGACCACACGGCGCTGCTGAACCATTTAAAGCTGCAATTTCAACCCTCCAAACAACAATAAAAAGCCAACAATACGTTTCAAGGGAACAGATATGACTTCTTCACGGAACCTGCAAGGCATACGGATAAGCACCAAGTTTGCGATAGCAGGCATTATGCTGCTCATCTGTATGGTAGCCATCGCAATTGCCTACTACCGTACTATCGTTATTGATGAGGAATCGCAACGCATTGACGCTGAAACCCGTGCCGTGTCGAATGTCGCTTCCGTTTTGACACAGCAACTCAATGAAGCACAGCTGGCATTTACGCGGGCTCGCCTGACCCTTTCGGTGGCGTCTCTGAATACGCTTGAAAACAGTACTCGAGCCTTTTTTATTCAACTTGAGAAATTACCGGCACTGTTGACCAATTTGCCCGGGGGCGATGAGTTGAAAGATCGCCTTTCTACACTGGACATTGAGCATGCTCTGGCAGAGCTGAATGCCGTTAAAGCCTCGTCAGCCCCACGCAAGGAGCGGGTACTCCGACTGCAAAAGGCGTTCGGCCCCATTTTTGCCACGCTGCAGCATGAAAACATCGTGTTGAAACTGCTGCCGGACATCTACAGTGCTGAAGCCATTGCCCAACGCAACGAAGCCAAGGCGGAAATGCTCAAACTGTTTCTTGGATCATTGCTGCTGCTCAGCTTCGCCCTTATCGCCGCCATGGCAATCGTCAAGCACGGCGTTCTGGATCCGATTGCCAAGCTCTACGCCACTGTAAATGCGGTACGCAATGGTGATACCGATGCACGTACAGAGTTGGAAAGCCGCGATGAACTTGGACAAATGGCAAGCGTACTGAACAGTTTGCTGGATGAAAAGGAGGCGGCAATTGCCCGCCAGTCGGAAGAAAACAAGAAACTGAACGACTCAATCATTCAGCTGATTCAGAATGTATTCAAGATCAGTCAGCGCGACCTGACTGTACGCGTACCGGTTGCAGAAGATATCACCGGTGCAGTGGCGGACTCCATCAACCAGCTGACCAACTCGATTGAAAACGTATTGCGTGAAGTCAGCGCGGTTACCTCTGAGGTCAACAGCACCTCGGTACAGGTTAAAACACAGTCGGAAGCGGTGCTTCTGCACGCCAGTAAAGAACAGGAGCAGATCAATGAAACACTGCAAGGCCTTGATTCAGCCATTCAGGCGATGCAACTGATTGCCAAATTGGCAGCCGTTACCAACAGTGCCTCTCAAAAGGCGATCAATACGACAGAAAATGCCAAGGAATCCGTTTCGGCAACAGTAGCCAGTATCAACAAGATTCGCCAGACGATCCATGAGGCCGAAAAACGCATCAAGCGTCTGGGAGAACGTTCACAGGAGATAGGCGGTATTATCAGCCTGATCAACAACATTTCCGAACGAACCCATATTTTGTCATTGAACGCCAGTATGCATGCCGCTTCGGCAGGCGAGGCCGGCCGCGGTCTGATGGTTGTTGTTGATGAGGTGCAGCGATTGGCTGAAAACTCACGTGAAGCGACCGCCGAGATCGAAAG
Source organism: Marinobacterium iners DSM 11526 (assembly GCF_900107855.1). Taxonomy (GTDB): domain Bacteria; phylum Pseudomonadota; class Gammaproteobacteria; order Pseudomonadales; family Balneatricaceae; genus Marinobacterium; species Marinobacterium iners. Next base: position 424,363 of record NZ_FNRJ01000001.1, read on the forward strand.
CCTGGTTAACAATATTCAGTTGGAAACTGCTGATACCATTCACGTCATAAACACCGTAATTGAAGATGTGGTATCCGGTACACGATTGGCCGAACAGGCGGGTGAACGTATGGAAGAAACCCGTAAAACGACCCAGTCTCTGGTTGAGTCCGTGGTACGTATTGCGCAAAGCGCAACCGGCCAGGCAAAGCTGGCCCAGAATCTGCGCCAGCGTGCTGGCAGCATTAACGACTTCACACACGCAACCAATACCGAGATGCTGCAGCAGAAACAGTTGTCTGAACGACTGGTTGGCGCGGCCGATGAACTGCAGCGCTCCATAAGCGTATTCAAGCTGCAGCAGGCCGAGTAAAGGGGGTCGTCATGGACCAGACCACAAGCACGACGGCTCTTGAGTCGCTGCAGCAACTGATTGAGTGCCTTCAAACCGACAGCGGGAGTGAGCCAGACAGTATCAGCGAGCAAATGAATCAGCTGGCAGATCTGTTTCACGATCTGGGGATGCCGGGGTGTGGCGACCTGTTGGCCCTGCTGGCAGAGCAGATCGAGGCTGAACAGGGAGCAGCTCTGAACCCGGACCAGGCAGAGAGTGTGCTGCACCAACTGGGCCTGATCTTGAATGCGGACACGCCGAAAAGCCTGTTGGAATATGTGCAGCAGGCGCATTTAACAGACGCATGGGACTCGCCACTCGACCCACAGGATCTGGAGTTACTGCCACAGCTGTTGGAAGAAGAATGGCCACGCCTGCGTCGCCTTACAACTCCTCTCGAAACAGCTGCCGCGATCGCGGCTCAAGCTGACATGGACAGCTGCACGCCTTCAGAACAGTTATTGAACTGCTTTGAGCACGCTGACGACCCAGAGGCACTGGCCGAGGGGCTGGCTGAGCTGAGTGAAACACTTGCTGCGGATTCGCCGGTATTAGCGGACCTGGTGGCCCTAGCGGCCGAACGGGTTGAGGGAGTAAAAGCCCTTCATGCCACTCCCGTTCTTGAATTACAGTCTGCATTGCAACAGCTGCTGCAACACCCTGACCAACAGCGGGCAATCAGTATTCTGGATCTATTGCTCGACCCACGCTGGCCAGAACCGCTGGACCCGAGTGAACAAAAGGATCAGTTAGAGCTTATTCAAGAGACGTTGCCCGCCGCCCCCGAGGGGCCCGAAAATCACACACAGGCCGATGCAGATCCATTCATTGATGAGCACCGAAGTGACGACCGCTTTTGTGAGGTGGACATGTCGCTGCTGGAGCAGGATGGCCCCGCCGTAGATCCGGGCATTATGGCCATGCTGACGAGTTCACTGCAGGCATTGGAGCTGCAGTGGCAACAACCACCCAGCGACACTATGGCACTATTGGAGACCAGCCTGGACGCCCTCCAACCCTTGAGCCGCGCCTGCGCTACCGTCAATCTGACTGGAGCCCAGTTGCTGCTGCAAGGTCTTGGCGCCAACCTCCACCTCTTTCGCCAGCATCCGGAACAATTTTCCGACTATAACCGCACCCACTTTGCCCACTGCCTCAGCACTTTGCATCAACACCTGGAGGCGCCGGCCGACAAGTTGATCCGAGAAGACCTGATTGATTGCCTCAGTGATGACTGCCTGCCTATTCATACTGACCCCCAGCAGTCCGCTTTTATTTCAGGACTGCTGGCACTAACCAGTCTCCGATCACCGGACCAAATAGAACTGCAGACCGCCACAGCAGACGATATTGACCTGAGCACAGGTGATGAAATAGATCTTCAGCTGATGGATATGCTGTGCGCCGAGTTGCCGCTTTTGGTGGATGAGTTCCAGCTACAGCTGCAAACTGTGATAAGTGACCGAGATGTCAACGGTTTGCTGGGCGCTCAACGTGCCGCACACACCATCAAGGGGCTGGCCAACATGGCAGGCATACGCGGCCTTGCCAACCTGACTCATCATCTTGAAGACATTTTGGAAGTATTGACCGATACCTCCACGCTCCCCGGTGAGCAGCTGTCACAGGACCTGACGGATGCATCCGACTGTCTGGCCCAAATGAGCGAAACTGTAACCGAAGGCGGTCAACTGCCTGAAACCGCCTTGATCCAGCTACAGCAGTTGATGAACTGGTTTTTCAGGTTGCAGACAGAGGGGGTTGAGTGTGCTTCGGCAGCACTCGACGATGCAGAGCGCCACCGTCGCCGCGAACAGGCCGAGCTTCAGGCAGCTGAGCCGCAGCTCAACACTCCGGCTCAGCAGGAATCTCGTGACAATAACCAGATACGCGTTCCGGTCGGTATCCTCGACAATCTGTTCCGTATCACCGGAGAGTCAAGCACGCTGAACGCACAGCTGGATGACAGCCTGCTGCAACTGCGCCGCCTGACCCGCTCCAACCGAGACCGCCAGCGTGTACTGCAGACAGTGATGTTTGATCTGGAGCAGCAACTGCATGACCATTTCACCCTGACACCTTCCATGCAGGAAGGTGACACGGATTTTGACCCGCTGGAGATGGACCGTTATCACGATATGCACGCGACCTTGTCGCAACTGCAGGAAGCCGTTGCCGACGTACGTGAAGTTGACCATCAAACAGCTCAGCAACTGAGGCAGCTCACTGAACTGCACGTCGCTCAGGCCAACTTGCAGAAAGAGTCTCTGGAAAACGTACTCAACACCCGATTGGTGCCTGTCAGAAGTATCACCTCTCGCATGCAACGCATCATGCGACAAGCCTGCCGAGCCTCGGGCAAGCAGGCGCGACTTGTAATTGAAGGTGAAAGCGTAATGATGGACAGTCAGATCTTGAATCAGCTGGCTGACCCTTTGATGCACATCATCCGCAATGCCGTAGATCATGGCCTGGAAACACCGCACATGCGGTTCGAGGCTGGCAAGGATGAAACCGGCACACTGAAAATCAGTTTCAGCCAGCGCCAGAGTAAAGTCCAGGTCAGTTGTGAAGATGACGGCGCCGGTATTAACCTGCAACGCGTACGTGAAATTGCCGAGCGCAAGCAGTTGATTCAGCCATCCTCGGTATTGAGCGATGCTGAAATCCAGCGCTTGATTCTTGTGCCCGGTTTTTCAACGCGGGACGAAATCAGCCAGCTGTCCGGTCGCGGTATCGGCATGGATGTGGTCTATCAGCAGGTTTCCCGCATGCAGGGTACACTCACCATTCATTCACAGACGGGCAAAGGCACCCGGTTTGACCTGTCGATGCCGGCATCCTCCCTCCTCGTGCACACCCTGCTGGTACGTTCGGGCAACGGAAAAATCCATGCCTTGTCCAGCCACAGCATCAGCAAGAACCTGCTTTCACTTGACGGGCAGCTGCAGACACATAATGAACGGCCCGTTTTCGTTACGGCAGATGCAGAATACCCTGCCTATACCCTTGAAGGCCTGACGGGTGAAGCCGTTCCGGATTATGCCGCCATGCGCATACACCCTGTCGTACTGGTACAGCTTGATCAGGATGAGGAAGCAGCCGTATTTGTACCTGAAATACTGGCGCACCGAGAGCAGGTCTTCAAATCGATGGGAGAGCATATACCCGACATCCCTGGCATTCCGGGCGTGACCATTCTTGCCAACGGCGAAATCGCTCCCATTATTGACCTGCAGGCCCGCGTACGTCACCGGCACTCGGTACTGGCAACGGCTCTGGAATCGCCTGATGTCAACCTTGACCTGCACTTGCCACGCTTGCTGGTTGTTGACGATTCACTCAGTGCACGCAAAACACTCGAGACATTGCTCAGCGACAGCGGCTACGATGTCACCACGGCCATTGATGGACTGGATGCACTCGACAAGGTGCGCGCCAACCCGCCCGACATGATTTTGACCGACCTGGAAATGCCCCGCATGAGTGGCATGGAACTGGCGGCCATTGTACGCAACAGCCAAAACTTCAATGATATCCCCATCATCATGATAACCTCCCGCTCAACACGCAAGCACCGTGGCGAAGCCGAAGCCGCAGGTGTTTCTGCCTACCTGACCAAGCCCTGGACAGAAACGGCTGTGCTTGAACAAGTACAACAGTTCCTGTTCTGAACTTTTCTGACATCAAGGCGGTCTTTTCACTGGCACACATGTTGCTGGAAAGTCCGCCCTGCTCGACCGCATTTGGTGGACTCTGGAGCCGTCAAAAGGTATAAATTACTCTCATTCAGCGCATATTTCATCGACCGCTAATACATGAATTCACCCGCTACCGACCGGAGCACGCCCAGCAGATGAGCCTATTCTGGATTCCGTTATTACCCCTGATCGGCACCCTGGTCCCCCTGTTCACCGAACGCTTCGGTCGCAGCGCCTGTGCATGGTTCACTGCCATGTTGCCGGCACTGTCACTGTTTCTGGTACTGCAGGCCGTGCCGCAGATATTTGCCGGCGAAACCCTGCAGCAAACGTTCAGCTGGATACCGGCGTTGGGTCTGGAGCTGTCGTTCCGGCTCGACGGCCTTGCGCTGCTGTTTCTGCTGCTGATTCTTGGCATTGGTCTGCTGATCATTTTGTATGCCCGCTATTACCTCTCGCCCCAGGATTCCATGGCGCGCTTCTATGCCTACCTGATCCTGTTCATGACATCGATGGTCGGCATCGTGACATCCAACAACCTGCTGCAGCTGTGGATGTTCTGGGAGCTGACCAGTATCAGCTCCTTTCTGCTGATCAGTTTCTGGCACCACAAGAGCGAAGCGCGCAAGGGCGCCCGCATGGCCTTGACGGTTACGGGTGCCGGGGGGCTTGCCCTGCTTGCAGGCCTGCTGCTGGTCGCTCATATTGTCGGCAGCTATGACCTCAGCGTGGTACTGGCCAGCGGTGATACTTTGCGCGAGCATGCAGCCTACCCGGTTGCATTGATTCTGGTTCTGCTCGGTGCCTTCACCAAGTCGGCCCAGTTTCCATTTCATTTCTGGCTGCCACATGCCATGTCAGCTCCCACACCGGTCAGCGCCTACCTCCACTCGGCTACTATGGTCAAGGCAGGCATCTTCCTGCTGGCTCGCTTCTATCCGGTTTTGTCCGGTACCGAGCTCTGGTTCCTGACCGTCAGCCTGACTGGCCTTGCCACCCTGCTGCTGGGTGCCTATATCGCGCTGTTCAAGCATGACCTGAAAGGGCTGCTGGCCTACTCCACCGTGAGCCATTTGGGCCTGATCACGCTGTTGCTGGGCATGGACACCGAACTGGCCGCCGTGGCAGCCGTGTTTCATATCATCAACCATGCCACATTCAAGGCATCGCTGTTCATGGCCGCGGGGATCATTGATCACGAATCCGGTTCACGCGACATGCGCAAGCTGAACGGTCTGTGGCATTACATGCCGCATACTGCCACGCTGGCGATGGTGGCAGCAGCATCCATGGCCGGTGTACCTTTGCTCAACGGCTTTCTGTCGAAGGAGATGTTCTTTGCCGAGACGCTGCATCAGGTAGCTCTGGGCTCACTGTCCTGGATGGTACCGGTACTGGCGACGCTGGCGGGTATTTTTGCAGTGGCTTACTCGATGCGCTTTATCCATGACGTGTTTTTTAACGGCGAGCCGATCGACCTGCCCAAGACACCCCATGAACCACCGCGCTATATGAAAATACCGGTCGAGATTCTGGTAACACTGTGTCTTCTGCTTGGCATTTTCCCCGGCTTCATCGTGGGCGGGCTACTGGAGTCCGCATCCTCAGCGGTGCTGGCCGGCAATGTACCGGAGTACAGCCTGTCGATCTGGCACGGCTTCAACCTGCCATTGCTGATGAGCATCATCGCACTGGCTGGCGGCCTGATGATCTACTATAACCGCCGTCATCTGTATCAGTTCCAGGCCCAATTCCCTGAAACCGATGCCAAGCTGGTGTTTGAGCGCATCATTCAACAGATGGTTCGCACGGCTCGCAGTATCCACGACTTCCTCGAAAACGGTTCTCTGCAGCGCTACATGTTCCTGTTGCTGCTGTTTGCACTGGTTTTGATGGCAGGCCCGTTGATGGACCTGAATACGACAGCCGGCCTGCGCCCTCACCTGCCGATTGATGCAGTTGAAATCACGGCAGCCGTGCTGCTCTGCCTCAGTGCACTGGCGACGGTGGTGTGGCACCGCAAGCGTATGATTTCACTACTGACCCTGTCGGTGGTCGGTCTGATCGTGTCCATTACCTTTGCCCGCTTTTCGGCGCCGGATCTGGCACTTACTCAGCTTTCGGTTGAGGTGGTGACCGTAATCCTGCTGATGTTGGCCCTGTTCTTCCTGCCACAGAAGACGCCCAAGGAATCCTCCCCCAAGCGAGTGGTCCGCGATCTGGGTATTGCAGCCATGCTCGGTGGCATCATTGGCACCATCAACTATGCGTTGATGACCCGACCACTGCACAGCATCTCTGACTTTTTCCTGGCCAACAGCAAAACCGGTGGCGGTGGTACCAACGTGGTCAACGTGATTCTGGTGGATTTCCGTGGTTTCGATACCCTGGGTGAAATTACGGTACTGGGTATTGCAGCTCTGGGTATCTATAAACTGATCGTACGCATGCGGCTCTACATGCCTGCCGGGGACGAGAGTGGCCGTGCCTGGGCCAGCGACCGTCACCCCATGATGCTGGCCGTCATTTCGCAGAGCCTGCTGCCCTTGGCCCTGCTGGTGTCGGTTTACATTTTCTTGCGCGGCCATAACCTGCCCGGCGGCGGCTTCATTGCGGGTCTTGTTACCTCTGTCGCTCTGGTCCAGCAATATGTTGCTCATGGGGTCGACTGGATCAAAGAGCGCTTGAAGGTCAATTACCAGTGGCTGATTGCCAGCGGTGTGCTGATCGCCACCCTGACCGGAATGGGCAGCTGGGTCTTCGATCGCCCGTTCCTGACATCCTGGTTCGACTATTTCAGTCTGCCCTGGATCGGCGAATTTGAACTGGCCAGCGCCATGCTGTTTGATCTTGGGGTTTACCTGACCGTTGTGGGGGCTACCCTGTTGATCCTGGCCAATCTGGGCAAACTGACTACCAACCATCGACCCACTTTGCCGGAGTCTGAATAATGGAAGCCGTATACGCGACCTGTGTCGGCCTGCTGACCTTTTCAGGGATTTTCCTCTGCCTGCGGGGCAGAACCTTCCCGGTGGTGCTCGGCATTACACTGCTGTCCTACGCTGTCAATCTGTTCCTGTTTTCCAGTGGGCGTTTAAAGCTGGATGGTGCGGCCATTCTTGGTACCTCTTACAGCTACGCTGACCCGCTGCCACAGGCGCTGGTACTGACGGCCATTGTGATCGGTTTTGCCATGACCGCCTTTATCGTCATTCTGGCCATGCGTGCCCGTGCCGACTTGGGCAATGATCATGTGGACGGCCGCCTGCCACCACAGCCCGAAACCAAGGCCCGCAGCCGTAAGGAGAAGGCATGACCGCACACCTGCCCATTTTGCCGATCCTGATTCCCATGATTGGCGCCCTGTTGCTGCTGTTGCCTCCATTGTGCGGCAGTCCGGATCGGCAGCGTGCAGCCGCTCTGCTCTTTTCGGCATTGACACTGCTCGTATCCATCCTGCTGCTGCAGGTTCAGCAACAGGGGATTCAGCTTTACGTTCTGGGCGACTGGCAGCCTCCATTCGGTATTGTGCTGGTCGCTGACCGCCTCTCCAGCCTTCTGGTGCTGTTGACCTCGGTGTTGGGGCTGGCCTCGATTCTGTATGCCTGCGCCGGCGATGACCGCACCGGTTCCTACTTCCACCCGCTGGTACTGTTCCAGATCATGGGCATTAATGGCGCATTCCTGACCGGTGACGCCTTTAACCTGTTCGTCTTCTTTGAGGTGCTGTTGATTGCCTCCTACGCCCTGCTGATTCACGGTGGTGGCAAGCAAAAGACTCAGGCAAGCTTTCACTATGTCGCGCTGAATCTGGTCGGTTCGAGCCTGTTCCTGTTCGCTCTGGGCATTCTTTACGGCACACTTGGCACCCTGAACATCACCGACATGTCGACCAAGATTGCAGCGCTTTCCGGAGGTGAGAAGACCCTGGCCCGTGCCGGTGGCCTGTTGTTGCTGGTGGTATTCGGCCTTAAAGCCGCGATGCTGCCGCTGCATTTCTGGCTGACACGTACCTATGCGTCGGCCAGCGCCCCCGTTGCTGCGCTGTTCGCGATCATGACCAAGGTCGGCATCTACAGTATTTTCAGAATCCATACCGTTGTATTCGGCGAAAATGCCGGTGAGCTGGCATTCATGGCCCAGCCCTGGATCTGGCCGCTGGCCCTGCTGACCCTGGTGGTTGGCAGTATTGGCGCACTTGCCAGCCCCAACCTGCGCGAGCTGACGGCCAACCTGGTGGTAATTTCGGTGGGGACACTGCTGGTATCGATCGCGCTGCAGAACGAAGATGCCACATCGGCCGGGCTCTATTACCTGGTCCACAGTACGCTGGTGTGCGCAGCGCTGTTTCTGATCGCAGATCTGATCGGGCAACAACGCGGCAAGGCCGCTGACCGTTTTGTGGTATCTCGTCGCGTACGCCAACCGGCACTACTGGGTGTGCTGTTTTTTGTTGGTGCCATGACAGTGGCTGGCATTCCGCCATTCTCAGGCTTTGTCGGCAAGGTTTTGCTGCTGCAGGCCGCCCACGGCACCACTGAAATGCTTTGGGTATGGCCGGTCTTGCTGATCAGTAGCCTGATTGCCATCATCGCACTGTCACGTGCCGGTACAACGCTGTTCTGGCGTCGCAGCACCGACAAGAGTCAAGGCGAGGTCGCTTCACCCTGGCACCTCGCTGCCGTTACCCTGCTCCTGCTGGCAGCCCCGATGCTTGTGGTTTTGGGTGGCCCAATGACGGAGTATACCCGTGAGGCCGCACACCAGCTGCACTCTGTACCGATTCACTTGCCTGTTCTGCTGCCGGGAGGTCCTTCATGAGTCGCTCATTCTGGCTGCCCATGCCGATACACAGCCTGTTGCTGTTTATCGTTTGGCTGTTGCTGAACAACACGGTTGCACCGGGGCATATTGTACTCGGCGCGTTTCTGTCACTGGTGATCCCCATACTGTGTGCTCCACTCAAAACCGAGCAGCCTCATGTGAGACGCCCTTTGCTGGCACTGAAGTACATTCTCAAGGTGCTGGGGGATATCGTGGTTGCCAATATCGAGGTTGCCATTCTGGTACTGGGACCGGTGCGCCGGCTGCAGCCAGCGTTCGTTGCCGTGCCGTTGGATATTAAGGAAGAGTTGCCGATTACGCTGCTGGCCAGCACTGTTTCCCTGACACCGGGCACCGTGAGCTCGGAGCTGTCGTCGGACCACAAGTGGCTCTATATTCATGCGTTGCATGTGACCGATGAACAGGCTCTCATTGCCACCATCAAGTCACGTTATGAAGCGCCGCTGAAGGAGATTTTTGCATGCTAGACACGGCACTCATGATCGTCAGCGGCATTCTCTGTGTTGCCCTGATTCTCAACCTGTGGCGACTGCTGCGCGGGCCTGATCTGTCGGATCGAATTCTGGCGCTGGACACCATGTATATCAACAGCATCGCCCTGATTCTGCTGTACGGCATGTACATGCGTACCAGCCTCTATTTTGAAGCAGCTTTGCTGATTGCGATGCTAGGCTTCGTCAGCACCGTGGCCCTGTGCAAATATCTGCTGCGCGGCGACATCATTGAATAGGTTTGCATATGACTTTTTGGGTTGAACTTCTGGTATCCATATTGCTGCTGATCGGTGGCTTCTTTGTGCTGGTAGGCTCGGTCGGCCTCATCCGGCTGCCCGACTTTTATACCCGCCTGCACGCACCAACCAAGGCGACCACGCTAGGCATGGGCGGTATTCTGATCGCCTCCATGATCCTGATGACTTATGAACAGGGCTATCTGAGCCTTCATGAGCTGCTGATTACCCTGTTCTTGCTGATCACGGCTCCAGTGACCGCTCACATGCTGGCAAAGACCGCGCTGCACCATGAGAACCGTGCCTTGAAACGCACCCGCTCGCTGCACCTGATGAAACCGGCCCGTGAACAACAGGCGCCCACCGCCGCAAACGAACATGAGTGACCCTCAATCACCACTGCAGCAGGCCGATCTGGAGTGGCAGGATGGCGTGCCGTCATCCACGCTTTTTGACGATATCTATTTCAACCGCGCAGGCGGCGTAGCGGAAACGCGCCATGTTTTTCTGAATGCCAATGCGCTTGAGCAACGATTCAGTGAAGCCAGCGGCGCCCCTTTCGTGGTGGCTGAAACCGGTTTTGGAACCGGGCTGAACTTTCTGTGTTGCCGTGCGTTATGGCTGCAACAGGCTCCAGCAGAGCAGCAGCTGCACTACATTTCCTGTGAGAAATACCCGCTAAGCGCTGCCGATCTCAGGCAAGCTCTGTCGAACTTTTCCGAGTTCAGCGATGGGGCCAAGCAGCTTCTTAAAAGTTACCCACAGCCGGTCGCCGGAGCCTATACCCTCGTGTTTGATGCCGGGCGCATTCTGCTGACGCTGCTGTTTGGGGATGCACTGGAGACACTGCCCCGGCTTGATGCGCGAGTGGATACCTGGTTTCTGGACGGTTTCGCCCCGGCACGCAACCCTGAGCTCTGGAATGAACAGCTGTTCAGTGAGATTGCACGCCTCAGCCGGCCGGGCAGTACCTTTGCCACCTTCACTGCGGCCGGGGTGGTTCGTCGTGGTCTGCAGGAGGTCGGCTTCGAAGTCATCAAGCGCCCAGGCTTTGGCCGCAAGCGGGAAATGCTCAGCGGTCGGATGACCCTCGCCCCCTTTGACGCCACACCGGCAGACACTCCAATCTGGTTTCAGCGCCCGGCCGCTGCCATCACGGACGAGCCGATTGTGGTGATCGGGGCCGGCATCGCCGGTGCTTCCACCGCCTACGCACTGGCATCGCAGGGCTACAGGGTCATCGTGCTGGAACGCCATGCAGCTCCAGCGATGGAGGGTTCTGGCAACCCTCAAGGGGCTCTGTATGCAAAGCTGCCCGCCAGCCCAACCCTACACAGCCACTTTCATCTCAGCGGCCTGATTCATACCAGCGCGTTGCTGGCTACTCTTAGGGAGGAACACCCCGAGTTAGGCCAGTGTTGCGGTGTACTGCAGCTGGCTCTGACCGATAAGGAAGCCGAACGGCAACAGCAGGTCATCGAACAGGCCGCCTACCCCGATTCTCTGGTTCGTGCCGTGGATGCGGCAACCGCCAGTGAGCTGGCAGGCGTCACAACCGGTGAGGGCGGGCTGTTTTTCCCCACCGCAGGCTGGATAGCGCCTGCCCGGTTGTGTGAGTTGCTGCTGTCACACCCCAATATTGAGTGCCACTACAACACGCCCGTTGAGACACTTGAGCGTCGTTCCGGGCGCTGGCACCTGGGCAACAGCGGATTCAGTAGCGAGCAGGTCGTGGTCTGCTGCGCCAGCCAGGCCGTGAGGTTTGATCCACTGTCACAGTTGCCACTCAAACCAATCAGAGGCCAGACCAGTCAGGCGTCTGCACCGGCCGGGCTCCCGCCGCTGAAAACGGTCGTCTGTGGTGAGGGCTATATCTCCCCTCCGCTGAATGGTGAGTACTGTTTCGGTGCATCATTTGTACTGCATGACAGCAATGATCAGGTACGACAGGAAGAGCACCAGCACAATCTGGATATTCTGCAGCGGACTCTGCCAAAGCTGGGCCAGGCCCTGCAGCAGCAGTCGCTTGAGGGCAAGGTCGCATTTCGCTGTAGTACACCCGACTATCTGCCGCTGGCGGGTGCAGTAGCGGACCACGACGCTTTCATCGAGACCTATGCCAAGCTGCGCGATGATGCCCGTTGGCCCTTCACTGCACGGCCTCCGCTGCAGCGTGGGCTCTTCGTGAATGTGGGCCATGGATCGAAAGGGCTGCTCAGTGGTCCAATCTGTGGGCAGTTGATCGCGGCACTGATCAGCGGTGCGCCGTTGCCGCTTGCTGCAGATCAGGTTCGGATCCTTAACCCGGCGCGTTTTATGGTCAAGAATTTGATCCGCAAGACGCTATAATAAGAAGGCCGGCATTATCCGGCACTGGCGGAGTAGCAGTTTATGGCACTTGTCATCTACGATCAGGGGTATCGGATCCAGACACCAGTTGAGTCTCTGTTTCGCCCCCGCGGAGTGGAAGGTCTGACTCAAAGCATCAACAGTGCTGCTGTACCGGGTTCTGAAGACCAGATTCGTCAGCAACAGGATCTTGAGCAGCGCATACAGCTATCAAAGGAGCGCTTTCAGGTTCCCGGTGAAAGTCCAGGCAAGGCTTCGCAGAAAGCCTATCAGGACGCCAGCACCGCCGGTGACAAGCCCAAAAAGCCGCAAGGGCTGCGGGCGGCCCAGATCATGACCAGCCCCGTGCTCACCATTCCGCCGGAAACCAGTCTGCGTCAGGCCTGGGCCTTGATGCAGGAGCAGGAAGTTTCGCATCTGATGGTGGTAGATGCTGACGAACGGGCATTGGGCATTATCTCCATACACGACATCATGCAACGTGGCACTGACTCACCGGTCAGTGTCACTCAGGCCTATCATCGCCAAATGATAGTAGCTTCACCCGACACTGAGGTTTCCAGCATTGCCGCCAGCTTTGTGCGTTACCCCATCGGCGCAATTCCGGTGATAGACCGCGACGAGAAGCTGGAAGGCATTGTGTGTCGCACCGATCTGATCAGAATGCTGATCAATGATGGTCACGTAGAGAGCTGGGCCTGATCAGTCCGGAGGCAGCTGAGGCTTAATGCCTGGACGGGGTGCAGCCGCACGGCGTGCGTCACGCTCCAGATCACCTTCGGGGCTCGGGCTGTCATCTTTCTGGCCCCCAAACAGTCTGGCCAGAAACCCGAACACTTTTTTCACTCCGCGCCAGAGCTTCGGCAACAGCCAGACCAGCAGCAGGATAAACAGTATGAGCCCACCCAAAAACCATAACGGATGGTTAAGGGCCGTCCAAAGCCCTCCGATTACAAGCAGGTCCTCACTGAATGACGCGACCCAATTGCTGACCGGCTCGGGCGAAGTGTTGATCATGACCCGACTGCCCGCCTTGAGTGCATGGCTGCCTGCAGCCACTGAAGCGCCGGTCAGGGCTGCTGCAAGCCCAACAGCTGGGCTCAGATCACCCACGGCTCCCGCCGCCAGAGCAGCTCCTGCAGGGATGCGAATAAAGGTATGCAAGGCGTCCCAGCCCGTATCAACCTCCGGTGTTTTGTCAGCGAAAAACTCAACGCAGTACATGAAACCGGCGGCAATCAGCACCAATGGATCAGAGACTATTTCCAGCCCCGGCGGCAGGCTGATATGGCCCATATTGTTCAGTACACCCAGCATGAGCACCGTGGCATAAAGATTGATGCCACTGGCCCAGGCCACCCCCATCGAAAGGGCGATCAGTGTACTGATCTGATCCAGTTGCTCCATCCACTATCTCCTCGCCGCCGGGCTCAGTGATCAAACTCCGGCAAGCGTTCACGGGGCACAATGTTGCACTGACCGGTGCTTTCGCTGAACAGCAAGACGGCTTCACCTCTGATCAGTTTCAGCCGAATCTGCTCGGCCTTCTGCGCCAGACTGAGTTCCTGTTCACCATAGTCGGTGCCATCACGGCTGACAAACTCCTCCAACAGATTCTGCAGTGTATCCGGGTCTAGTGACTGCCAGGGAACAATCATGCCTTTTCCCAAGCCTGTAACTGATTCACAAATGCATCCTCGTCCAGTACCTCAATGCCCAGCTCTGTCGCCTTGTTCAGCTTGGAACCCGCACCCGGACCGGCCACCACACACTGAGTCTTGCCGGAGACGGAGCCGCTGACCTTGGCACCCAGTGCCAGCAAGCGATCCTTGGCCTCGTCTCGGGTCATGGTTTCGAGCGTTCCAGTCAGTACCCAGGTCTGCCCGGCCAGTGGCTGTGTGGAGCCGGTATCAGACGGACCCTCGCACTGCCAGTGCATGCCAAAGGCCTTTAGTTGCTGCTCCAGTGCCCTTGCCTGCTCACACCAGTCAGGCTCTGCCAACTTCTGCAGCAGGCCGCTACGCGCCTTTTTGCTGAGCTTGGCAACCGGTTCCAGTGCCTCGGCATCTGCCTGCAGAAGAGGCTCCAGTGACTGGAAGTGATCGGCCAGAGCCGTAGCACCGGTTTTAGCCACTCCCGGTATGTCCAGCCGCTGCAGCAACATCGGCAGACTGATGGCGCCCTGCAGCGCAGCTGCAATATCGGCCTCCTGCTGAAGTTCAATGCCCTGTGCCAGTAATGCATCCATCACTTGGCAGTTATGCTCGTCCTGCATGAAGTTATGAATCTCATGCCCTACTTCCAGCCCGATATCCGGCAACCATGTCAGCAGCAACGGCAGTGCCTGACGCAACCGCGCAAGAGACCCCAGCTGCAGCGCCAGCGTGCGCGCCGTGCCTTCCCCCACTTCCGGAATGCCAAGCGCGTAAATAAAGCGAGCCAGCTCCACGCGGCGGCTGGACGCAATGGCGCTGTACAGTTTTTCAGCTGACACCTGTGCGAAACCGTCGAGTTCGAACAGGTCTTCCACCCGTAGTCGATACAGATCAGCCGGAGACTTTATCAGGCCACGCTCAACCAGCTGTTCAATATTCTTTTCGCCCAGCCCATCTATGTCCATCGCCTTGCGCGAGACAAAATGGATCAGGGCCTGGGTCAGCTGGGCACGGCACGAGAGTCGACCGACACAGCGGTAGATTGAGCCTTCACTGACCTGTTCCCGCCCCTTGCCTCGCTTGATCAGCCGAGTACGCTCCACATCCGATCCACATACCGGACAGGATGAAGGGATGCTGATGTTTTGTTCAGTGCCATCGCGACGCTCCTTCAATACCTGTACGATTTGCGGAATGACATCACCGGCACGGCGTACCGTGACCCAGTCACCGGCATGCACATCAAGTCGGGCGATTTCATCCATGTTATGCAGGGTCGCGTTGCTGACGGTGACTCCGCCCACAAAGACCGGCTCCAGCCTGGCCACCGGTGTGATTGCTCCGGTTCTGCCAACCTGAAACTCAACCGCCTTGAGGCGTGTAATCTCTTCCTGAGCCGGGAACTTGTGCGCAATGGCCCAGCGCGGTGCGCGGGCGACATAGCCCAGCGCTTCCTGCTGATCAAGCCGGTCCAGTTTGAATACAATGCCATCAATGTCGTAGGGCAACTGATCGCGCTTATCCGCCAGTGAGCGGTAGCTTTCCCGACACCCCTCCAACCCATCAACACGCCGCATTTCCGGATTGATTTTAAGTCCCCAGCGGTTGAGTTGTTGCAGCCGTTCAATGTGACTGCCCGGCAGCTCCCCGTCCGCAACCACGCCGGTACTGTAACAGCAGAACTCCAGCGGTCGCCGGGCGGTAACCGCCGGATCCAGCTGACGCAGGCTGCCAGCGGCGGCATTGCGCGGATTGACGAAGGTTTTTTCACCGGCATCACGGGCCTGTTCATTGAGCCGTTCAAAACCGGCTCTGGGCATGTAAATCTCGCCCCGCACTTCCAGCAGCCGTGGCCAGCCTTCGCTCAACAAACGCAAAGGCACGCTGGGCAGGGTGCGTACATTAAGGGTGATATCCTCACCTGTATAACCATCGCCCCGGGTTGCAGCACGCACCAATCGGCCCTGCTCGTACAGCAAGCTGACCGCCAGGCCATCCAGCTTCGGTTCACTGACAATGGCCAGCGGCGCATCAGAGCTCAGCCCCAGACGTTCACGGGCGCGGCGAACAAAGGTAGCCATCTCGTCATCACTGAAGGCGTTGTCCAGCGACAGCATGGGCTGTTCATGACGCACTTCGGCAAAGCCTGAATCCGGCTTTTTACCGACCCGCTGTGTAGGTGAATCTTCACTCACTAGCTCTGGATATTCTGCTTCCAGCGCTTTGAGTTCATTGAAAAGCCGGTCATATTCCGCATCCGGAACACTCGGCTCGTCCAGCACGTAATAACGGTAACTGTGTTGTTCGATCTCGGTGCGCAGCTGCTCGGCACGGGTCACGACGGATTCAGGCAGGGTCATGGAGTCTGGGTCTGGTCAGAGGTGGAACGAAAGCGGGTATCAGTGTACCCGCCGGGTGCGGTTGTGCATCTCGAACTCGCGAATGCGCTCGCGATAGTGCTCCTTGGTTTGCGGACGCATGACTGAGCGGTCTTCATCCAGCAGATCGCCGTCGAGGTGCTTGGCAAGCGTTTCAGCGGTCGCCAGCATGCACTCATAAGCGTTCATTGGATCATCCGGTTCACTCATGGACATGAAGAAGGACACGGCAGGTGTTTGCAGCTGCTCCAGATGCTCTGGGTCAAAGGTACCCGGTGCAACGGCGTTGGTCATACTGAATTGGACGGCAGCATCGGGCGCATCTGTTTCACTGCGATGATAAATCGACATTTCGCCCCATTCCATGCCACAGGCCGTAACGATCTTGTGCAAAGCGGGTCCCGGCAGCAGCTGACGGTTACGGCCAACGACCGTGATCACCAGAACGTGCTCGGGATCGGGTGCACTGCGCAATCCGGGCCGTGGTTTTTCAGGAGCCGACGCTTCAGACACTGCAGGTGTCGGTTCTGCTACAGCGGGGCTTTCTTCATCCAGACCCAACTCGGTACTGCTGAACAGGGATTCGTCCGGTTCGGCTGGCAGCTCAGTGGCCGTCAGCCCTTGCAATGGATCGTTCTCAATACGCTGGCGCGGAGAAGGTTCTGGCTGTTCATTCAATGAGCGCTTATAGGCCGCAAGGGTGTCATCCGGGAGATCAGCCGCATCGGGTGAGGGTACCTTGTCGAACAGGATCGGAATGGGCTGCTCAAAATCCAGCTCCATGCGGTCATTCAGGCTGGTACTGATCTGACTCTCTTCGTGCGCGGTATCGGTATTGAAGTCAAGTGAACCGCCCTGCAGTTCACCCTGTTCGACGGCGCGCAGCAGCTCAGGATCATCGTCAATCGTCTGTTGTACCGGCGCTGGTGTTGAATCGTTTTCTGCTGTTGATTTCTTTCTGTTCCGAACCGGACGAGCACGGCCCGTCTCAGTATCGGCAGGAATATCATCAAACAGCGGGTCCATCTCGCTAAGCTCTGCCTGTACCGCCGTGGCATTCGATGGCTGCTTCGCGGGTTTGGAAGTGATCGATTCATTGAATACCGGCTCACGCCGCACTGGCTGTGGCGGTGTTGTTGCGGCTCGTTCAGGCTTTGCTGCGGCTGGCTTTTGTGTCGGGGTTTCTCGTACGGATTCCTGACTGCGCCGCCGTGCACCACCGTTAGGTAGTTCAGGGTTGTGCTGCGACGGTTCTGCCTCACCCAACTCCGAAAGAGTACGGTCAATTTCCAGACGCAAACGATTGCGGTTGGCACTCACACGGCGCCAGCCGTCAATCAGAATCAGTACCACGATCAGTATACCGCCGATGATGAGCCATTCGCGCAGACTGATATCCATACCCTTGCCTTTTACCTGTTCGATGTTCGCCGGAAGGTTACTGTACCACCTGGTCGATGATCAGTGTAACTGCCTCGTCACCCTGACGAGTAGAAACCTGCAACGGACGGCTTTCGAAATCACCACTGCTGGCCTGCGGTTGCCCGGAAAGGCTGATCCGGGCCCCCACTTCAACCTGATCATGCAGTGACAGGCGTGCCTGTGGCATCATCGCCATACTGTCATCCAGAATCACCTCCACCGGTAAGTCCGATACTGTATAGCGTGCCGCTGCGAGCGGCATGCGACCACCTATCGGTCGTGCATAGATGAACACGACCTGATCAGGCTGCGCCCGCTCCGCAAGTTCGGCTGACAGTGATACCTGCAGTTTTACCTCAGCCAGCGCAGCCTGTTCTATTTCTATATCCGGGACCGGCTCCCCTCTCGCTTCCAGCTCGGCTCTTGCTCGCTCAATCCCGCTGCGCAGTGACTCAGCGGCCTGTCCTTCGGCACCGGCCAGTGCCTTGTTCCAGTGCTCTATGGCCGCATTGAAGTCCTGTTTTTCAAAGGCATCAATACCGAGCAGCCCCAGCGCCGCAATTTCGGTCGGATCAATGCTTAGCGTTGCATCAATCTGAGTGCGCACCTCATCCGTCATCTGTGTTTCACCGGCAAAGTAGAGTGCCTGTGCCAACTGCCCCATTACGCTGGCGTATTGCGGGGCATCCTGTGGCAGCACCTGAAGCAGTTCGCGGAACGCCTCTGCACCACCGGCATAGTTGCCCATGCTCATATAGGTATTGGCCAACAGGTACCAGCCTTGCGCGTTATCCGGATTTGCCGCCAGCTCACGCTCCAGCCCGGCAATAGCCTGCTCAAGACTCATCTGTTCACCTTGAGAGCCTTGGCTGACCGGCGCATTGAGTGCAAGGGCCAGGTCATCTGCACGCCCCAGATGGTTGTAAAGCCCCAATGCCGCAGCCGGGATCATCAACGCCAGCAAGGTGACGGTGACCAGCTGAGCCTGGCCAACACGAACCAGCGGCGCGCTCTGCATCGGCACATCCTCTGCATCGATCAACAGGTTACGCTCCAACTCAAGCTTAAGAGTCGCGAACTCCTCCGCTGCCAACGTTCCCTGTTCGCGCTCGGACTCCAGCTCGGCCAGTCGCTCACGGAAAATATCGATGTTTTGTTGCTGACGTTGAGTTGCCTCGGACTTTGCCAGCTGCTGATGACGCACCAGCGGCCAGAAAACACAGGCCAGGGCAACCAGTGTCAGGACAGCTATGCCGATCCACAATGTACTCATTTATCAGAATCCCGTTGCAGTAACTTCTTCAGACGCTCAACCTCTTCCGGGTCAAGCCCCGGCTCCGGCGCATACTCGTCCGTTCGTCCGTCCGCTTGCCTGGTTCGACCCGTTTCCTCTCCAGAGGTGGATCCAACGTGCTGGCGGCGATTGCGGCTGATCATCACAACCGCCAACACACCGATCCCCAACAGGACAAAAGGTCCGTACCACAGCAACCATGTCACTTCATTGACCCTTGGGCGGTACAGCACAAACTCACCGTAACGGGTCACCATGAAATCGATGATGCTTTCATTAGGCTCCCCCTGTTCCAGCATGCGGTACACTTCACGTCGCAAGTCCGCCGCCAGCGGAGCATCAGAATCCGCAATATTCTGGTTCTGACACTTAGGACAACGCAGCTCGCCGGTCAGCTCATGAAACCGCTTTTCGTACTGCTCGTCGCTGAACTCGTAAGCATCAATTGTTGCCTGTGACAGACCAGGCAGCAGGATCAGCAAAGTCAGGAAAAATACCCTCATTGTGTGCTCTCCTGATCTACACTGGCCATTACCTGTTGCAGGGTCTGCCATACGTCGGCATCAACAGCTCCCACATGGCGGTAACGAATACGTCCAGCCGCATCCAACACATAGGTTTCAGGTGCACCGTAGACCCCCAGGTCCAGACCCAGTGAGCCATTCTGATCCAGCACGACAGCCCGGTATGGATCCTTGTAGCGACGCAGCCATTCACGGGCCTTCGCAGGATCATCCTTGTAGTTGACGCCGTATATGGTCACACCCTGCTCCAGTGCAAGCATATTCAGGAAATCATGTTCCTCCTTGCAGGTCGGACACCAGGTCGCCCATACATTGAGCAGGGCGACTTCACCGTTCAGGTCCGCTTCCGTCAGAGTCCGCTCGGGGTCCGTGACCGACGGCAGACTGAACTGAGGTACAGGACGCTTGTTTTTTGCCAGCTCGGAAGGCAGCTCACGGGGGTCAAGATACAGCCCGACCCAAAGAAACACGCCAAGCAGGATGAAAACCAGCAGTGGAACAAAAACCAGAATCTTGCGGTTATTCATCTCAAATCCTCATGCATCAGCCAGCGCCGCTGCCGGGCGCAAACGCTTACGGTAGCGCGGATCGGAAGCAGCCAACAGACCACCCGCCGTCATCAACAGTCCGCCAAGCCAAAGCCAGCGTACATAGGGCTTGTACTGCATGCGCACAGCCCAGGCGCCATTTTCGAGCGGCTCGCCCAAGGCCACATACAGGTCACGGGTAAACCCGGGATCAATCGCGGCTTCGGTCATTACATTGCCACGCGCGGTATAGAGTCGTTTCTCAGGCTTCATGAATCCATAGGGTTCGCCC
Organism: Marinobacterium iners DSM 11526; assembly: GCF_900107855.1. Taxonomy (GTDB): domain Bacteria; phylum Pseudomonadota; class Gammaproteobacteria; order Pseudomonadales; family Balneatricaceae; genus Marinobacterium; species Marinobacterium iners. Next base: position 444,453 of record NZ_FNRJ01000001.1, read on the forward strand.
TTGTGCAGCACCCTGATCTGCCCCTGGTCAGAGGTAAAATTAGGGCCTTCCACGTGCTTACTGCCTTCAAACACGAAGGTGTAATCACGGAAACTCAGGGTATCACCCGGCTGCATTCGAAGATCGCGCTGCTCGGTGTACACCGACACCAGAGAAACCCCCACCACCGTAACGGCCACTCCCACATGCGCCAGCACCATGCCGTAGTAGCTGCGAGTCTGCTTCGACAAGCCCTTCAGCTTCTCGCGGCGGTGACGCAGGCGGTTGTACAGATCACGCAAGCCGGCCAGCATTACCCACCAGGACAGCACCAGCCCCAGCACTACCCAGGGCTTCAACTCACCGGCATAGAGCCAGGCACTGCCCGCTCCCAGCACCAGCGCCAACACACCCGGCAGCCAGAGCTGCTGCACCATCATTGACAACGATGTCTGCTTCCAGCGGCTCACGGCGCCGACCCCCATCGCCAGCATCAGGATCGCCATCAAGGGGTTGAACAGAGCATTGAAATAGGGGGGGCCAACAGACAGTTTGCCCAACCCCAGCGCATCAACGATCAACGGGTAGATTGTCCCCAGCAGTACCATTGCACAGACAACAACCAACAGTACGTTATTGACCAGCAGCATGCTTTCACGGGACATCAGGCCAAAGCTTGATTCACTCTTCATCTGACCTGCACGCAGTGCATACAACAAGAGCGAGCCGCCAATGACAATCGCCAGCATAATCAGAATGAACAGTCCACGTTCAGGGTCGGAAGCAAAAGCATGTACCGATGTCAGTACACCGGAGCGTACAAGGAAGGTACCCAGCAGACTCAACGAGAAGGTGAAGATCGCCAGCAATACGGTCCAGCTTTTGAATACACCGCGTTTTTCGGTCACGGCCAGGCTGTGCATCAGTGCCGTACCGACCAGCCACGGCATGAGGGATGCGTTTTCAACCGGATCCCAGAACCACCAGCCGCCCCAGCCAAGCTCGTAGTAGGCCCACCAGCTACCCAGGGCGATACCAAGGGTCAGAAAAGCCCAGGCAACGGACGTCCAGGGACGTGACCAGCGCGCCCATGCCGCATCAAGTCGTCCGCTGAGCAGGGCCGCGATGGCAAAAGCAAAGGAAACCGCAAAGCCCACATAACCCATATACAGCATGGGCGGATGGACGATCAGGCCAAAGTCCTGCAGCAGAGGATTAAGGTCTGCCCCTTCCTGCGGAAAACCAGGCAGATAGCGTTCAAACGGGCTGGAAGTAAACAGGATAAACAGATAAAAACCGACCGATATCAACCCCATTACCGCCAGCACGCGGGCAATGATATCCGGTGGAAGGTCGCGGCTTTTTATCGCTACGGCTACGGTCCAGCCCGAAAGAATCAGCGCCCACAGCAGCAGGGAGCCTTCATGGCCACCCCAGACGGCGCTAAGACGATAATACCAGGGCAGCGCCGTATTGGAGTTGTTGGCTACATAGACAACGGAGAAGTCATTATCCAGAAAGGCCCAGCCCAGACACAAAAAGCTGAACAGCGTGAACAGAAACATACCCTTGCTCAGAGGACGGGCAAATCCCATCCAGAGAGCATTACCGCGGGTCGCGCCGACCATCGGCACCACGGTCAACAATACTGACAAGCACAGTGCAAGAATCAGTGCATATTCACCCAGTTCGGGAAAGATCATTTATTGAACTCCTGTCCCTCAGGCATCGGCATCTTACCAGCCTTCGCCAGCGCGTCGGCCACTTCGGGGGGCATGTAATTTTCATCATGCTTGGCCAGAACTTCAGCCGCATTCAGGACACCATGCTCATTCAACATGCCCTGAGCCACAATGCCCTGCCCTTCACGGAACAGGTCCGGCAGGATGCCAACGTATTCAACCGTCACTGTCTTGTCATAGTCGGTAATGTCAAATTGCACGAACAGTGAATCGGGATCACGTTTGACGCTGCCATCCACCACCATCCCACCGGCACGAATACGTGTATTTTGAGGCGCTTCACCTGAGACGATCTGGGTAGGTGAGTAGAACAGATTGATGTTCTGGTTCAGTGCAAAAAGCGTCAGCCCTACAGACACGCTTACACCTACCAGAATGAACATCACAATTATCAGACGCTGTTTGCGTTTTGGGGTCATGCGGTTTCCTCCCGGCGCAGGCGGCGTTTTTGTTCCGCCAACAGACGGTTACGACTCAACTTCGGCAGGATCAGGTTGGCTACAATCACGCCTGCCCCCAAACCGTAGCTGAGCCAAACATAGAGACCATGTCCACCCATGGCCAGAAACTCGGAGACACTGTTGAAACTCACCTGAACCTCACTGCTTATTCAGTAGTTCGCGAACCCAACTGGCACGACGTTCGCGCCAGATTATTTCGTTACGCAGCCGCTGCATCAGACTGACTGCAAAAAAACAGTAAAAGCCAATCACCATGACCAGCAGCGGCAGCCACATATCCGGCGGCATGGCCGGTTTTTCTGTCAGCTTGAACGTGGCAGGCTGATGCAGCGTATTCCACCACTCCACCGAATACTTGATAATCGGGATATTGACTACCCCGACCAGCGCCAGCACAGCCGATGCCTGAGCAGCAGTTGACTCGTTTTCGATCGCAGAGTTCAGCGCCATTATGCCCAAGTAGAGAAACAGCAGAATCAGCATGGAGGTCAGGCGTGCATCCCAGACCCACCATGAACCCCAGGTGGGCTTACCCCAGATTGCGCCGGTGGCCAAGGCCAGTACTGCCATGGAGGCGCCGATCGGTGCGGCCGACTTGAGCACCATATCAGCCATCTTCATCTTCCAGATCAGACCAATGGCTCCGGCTACCGCCATTAACATATAGGCCGACTGCGCCAGAATGGCCGATGGCACATGCAGATAGATGATGCGGAAACTGTTGCCCTGCTGATAGTCTGCCGGGGCAAATAACAGCGACCATACGGTCCCCCCTGCCAGCAGTATCAGGGTTGCCAGCAGAAACCAGGGCAATAGGCGTCCGGTGATCTGGTAACACCACCGAGGTGAAGCAAGCTGGAAGAACCAGCGCGGCAACCATTTTTTGTCAGCCATAGTCTCTCTTCTTGTTAACTACTGATTGAGATCCGCAATGCGGCCGCAATAGCCAGTGGCGCAAGCGCCAGCGCAAGCGCCAGCAGTGCGCCCAAAAGCGCGAGGTATCCCCCCAGCGGCAACCCCGTTACGGCAGCCTGCACAGCACTGGAACCAAAGATCAGTACCGGGATATACAGCGGCAAGACCAGCAGTGAGATCAATACACCGCCCTTTTTCAGCCCTACCGTCAACGCAGCACCGATGGCCCCCACCAAGCTGAGCGTGGGTGTTCCCAAAAGCAGGCTCAACATCAGCCCTGGCATCCCTTCAGCAGGCAAAAACAGCATCACGGCCAGCAGGGGCGCCATCACGGTCAGTGCCAACCCGGTCATGCACCAGTGGGCACTGACTTTCGCCAACACCGCCACAAACAGCGGCTGTGGGCTAAGCAGCAGCTGTTCCAGCGAGCCGTCCTCATAGTCCGAGCGAAACAGGGCATCCATCGACAGCAGGGTTGCCAGCAGGGCAGCCACCCATACAACCCCGGGTGCTAGCTGAGCCAGAAAGCCGGGTTCAGGACTCACCCCCAGCGGGAACAGCGTTGCCACCATGAGAAAAAAGATCAGCGGGTTCGCCAGGTCACTTTTTCGTCTGAACGAGAGTAGAAACTCGCGCCGCATGGTGGCCATAAACAACGCCAGCGCTGACACCTTCTGCATATTCTCGGGGTTAGTCCCTGTGCTCATGCTGAAGTTCCCGCCAGCTGATCAAGATTGATTTTACGTACCGGCCCCTCGATGCCCAGCTCGTGATGCGTCGTCAAAATCACGCTACCACCTCGGCGGGCATGCTCAAGCAACAGTTTTTCCTTGGCTGCCACCCCTTGCTTGTCGATCGCAGTAAAGGGTTCGTCCAGAATCCAAAGTGGTGCACGGCTGAGATACAATCTGGCCAGGCTGACGCGTCTATTTTGCCCGGCCGAAAGCGAATGACAGGGAACATCTTCGTAACCGCGCAGACCCACCCGCTCCAGAGCCGCCTGAATATCGGCTACGGCAATATTGGGCTGCAGGGCAGCATACCAGCGCAGGTTTTCTTCAGGCGTCAGTACCGCCTTGACCCCTGCCTGGTGACCAAAATAGAGCATCTCACGACAAAACTGCTCACGCACATCCTGAACCGGCTCACCCCGCCAGAGAATCTCACCTTCATAATTGCGTGACAGACCACAGAGAATACGCAGCAGCGTAGTCTTGCCGCTGCCATTCTGACCTTCGATCTGAACAATTTCGCCAGCAGACAGCGCAAAATCAAGATGACTGAACAGTACCCGATCATCGCGTTCACAGTACAACTGACTTACTTTGAGCAGGGGTTCAGACAAGCCTCTATCCTTCAAAAATCGCCGAGCTGGCCGATAGCACATTAAGGCGCCATTATATACAGATAGAGACTTGATCGTCAGGTTCCAGATGCAATATCAGGGAGTCATGCGGTGTTAACACCCACCACCAGTTCCACCACACCTGCAGCCGGTACCAACAAGGGCGGCAGTGCTGACAGTCTTCTGCCCGCGGCTGGGCGTGAACTGGCAGCGACTGTTCGTAGCGTAGCGGCCAGCGGGGGCAACGCGGCTGTTTTCCGTATTCAGGTGGAGATCAACAGCCGCCTGCTGGAATTGACTACCCAGGCCCCTTTGACACAGGGAGATCGCATCGTACTGCAGCGGGGTAATACGGGCGAGTTGCAGATTCGTTTGCCCGCACCAGCGCAGCCAAACGTTCAAGGCAACGCCACCCCGGCCGCGCAAAGCAGCATGACACTGCAGTTGACCTCATCCGATGGTGCTCGCCTGCAACAGCTGTTACCCCTGAACGTTCCTCGAAATGCGCAGGTAACCGGGTCTGAGCCCGTTATCCCACGCCAGCCTGCCGCTGCAACCAGCCCTCAACCAGGAGCAGGAACAACGCCAGCCGAAACTTCTGCCAAACCGGCTGCCGCCTATCTCCAACCACCCGGTGGCAATACCTCACAAGGGGCAACTCAAGGCAATGCAGCCACCACAAGCGGGAACAACAGTTCGCTGCAAGGTCGGACACAACCGACCGGCAATGCACCAACACCTGCACGCAGCGAAAGCCCTGCTGCGCAGGCAACCAGCGGTTCACGTCAGCCTGCCGGTACAGTGACAGGACAAACACCAGCCCCGGGCCAGCCCCCTTCTTCGGCAACACCATCATCACAGGCAACACAGGTGTCCCCCTCGGGGACAACAAGCTCTCAGGTGCAGGTATACTCGGCTCAGCTACAGTCATCCGCGATCAGCCAGGTCAGTACTGCCACCTCAACAACCACGCCGACGAACCAGCCCCCTGCAGCACAGACGCAAGCGGCAGGCTCTGAGGCCCGCCCAGCGGCGCCTGCACCCACCACACAGGCCACTTCACCCGACACCGCAGCCAAAACTCAGACGGCACCAGCCAACAGTACCGCGCGCGCTTCGACACCTGCGTCCACGGCTGTCCAGACAGCTCAAACAACTACTCAGCCCAGCGTCAGCCATACGGGACAGGCTCTACTGCAAACGCTTGGCAAACAGGTCCCGGTACAAGCCGACAACCATATGATCCGGCTTAATCTCAACAACCAGACACTCAACCTGATCAGCCCAAAACCCCTGCTCAGCGGGCAGCAGGTGGTCCTGACTCGAGTGAGTGAACAGCAGGTCAACCTGCAACCAGTCCCTATACCCACAACCCCGTCCCAGGAAGCCAAGGCACAACAGCAGATGCAACTGGCACTACGCGAAGCATTGCCTCGCCAGATCCCGTTTGGAGATGCCCTGAACCAATTGGTTCAGCTGAGTCAAAGCCCGGCCGGTCGCAGTCAGGGGGCCATTGGCCAGCTGGTGCAGTCGATGTTAAGCATGTTCTCGGTCAGCCCAGGCAGTGCCGATGCCGAACAGGCAATTCAGCGCAACCTGCAGCAGGGTGGCCTGTTGACCGAATCCAGACTGGCTCAAGGGGGGGGTACTGAGCGCGGCGCAACGCCGGACCTGAAGCAGCAACTAGGCCAACTGCTGAAAGCAGCGGAACAACTGCCACCGGATGCACGCCAGCAAATGACACGTCTGGTGGAAGCCCTTCAGGCTCGCAGCACAACCCAGCAGGTCAGCAGTTTGCAAGGGTGGAAGGACCAGCCAGACGGTACTCAGGAGCGTGTCTACCGCCTTGACCTGCCGATCCGTCAGGCAGATCAACACGATAACGCTGAGCTGACCATAACCGAGCAGCGCAGGCGCAGCAGCGGCGGTGAAGTCGAGACCCTTTGGGGTGTGGCTCTGCATTTCGATCTTGAACAACACGGCAGTGTCGATGCTCGTTTAAGCCTGAGTGAGGAGTGGCGCCTGCAGGTGCAACTCTGGGCCGAGCAGGCTTCCACCCTGCGCCAGATTGAGCGCCGTCTCGACGATTTCAGCGATGGTTTGCATCGCAAGGGGTTTCTGGTTGAAACGCTACAGGCGCGTCAAGGGCGCCCAAGCCAACCTGAGCTGACTGACGTTCAGCGCCGACTGGTGGATATACATACATGAACGAGCACAACCCGAAACGCAGTGCCGTAGCCCTGCGCTATGACCAGGCAAAAGGGACCGCACCGAAGATAGTGGCCAAGGGCAGAGGCCTGATCGCCGAGCAGATACTGGCGCTAGCTCAGGAGCATGACATCCATATCCATGAAAGCCCTGAGCTGATCGAGGTATTGATTCGTCTGGAATTGGGTGAGGAAATACCTGAGGCACTGTATCGTGCCATCGCGGAAGTGATTGCCTTCGCGTACGGTCTCAAGCAGTCGGGCAGCAACATCTAGTGACGTTGATGTTGTTCCGGCAACATTTGAGTCGTGTGAAGCTCGCGGTGAAGCAACGCCATAAGCTCCGCTTCGGGACGACCGATACCGCAGTTGCGCACCAGATCATCCACAGAAGCCCCCATTTCCATAAGCTTGGCGGCCTGATTGTAGGCCAGCACGCCCGGATCACGGTTCTCCAGCTCCTGCTGTTTCTCAACCGTTATATTGAGCGTCCGCTCAATCGCCAGCAGGCGTTTGCCCATGCCGATCGAGCCATTGGTCATGGCGCGAATTTCATTCCGCAGTACATTGATCAGCGCCTGCTGCTGCCGCTCCTGCCGCTTGATGCGCACCAGTACATAGACGCAGATCACCGCTGACAGAACAGCTGTCAGTGTCAGCACAAGCAACAGTATCGACGTATATTCGGCCACACCCGGTCCCAGCCCATTAGCAATGTTCACGCACAGCCGGTGAGTCTACCCCATCTGTCTAAACGGTTCACGGCCTTCAGACACTGCAGGCTTCAAACTCGAGCAACAGTTGATCGATGTCCAGTATGGCACAACGCTCAGGCATGTAGGTACCCAGCAGCCATGAGCGGTGACTTTTGTCCTGATGCCAGTTGATCTGACGGGTATCGACACGTATCGACTTGACCAACTCATCACAGGCAATGGCCCAACGGCGGCCTTTCAGGATAATCACCTCGGCATACTTGGAGTATTCCGGTTTGTAGCGCTCCGGTATCAGCCAGCGTGCAGTGTCCACGACCTGCGTCCAGGCCGGTTCTTCACCGAAACGGCCAAGGACCCATTCCGGCCCATCAAGCCTCAGTGAAAGCGACTCCAGCTGCAGAGCCCCTTCCACATAGTCGAACGGTACCGCCAGCTTCAGGCCGTGCATATCGAGCAGTATGCAATTCATCTCCTCACCTGAAGCCACCTTCGGTATAACGGGTTCAGGTGCGAGACCGGGCTCGGGTTCCGGTTCCGGTTCCGGTTCGGGTTCGGGTTCGGGTTCGGGTTCGGGTTCGGGTTCGGGTTCGGGTTCGGGTTCGGGTTCGGGTTCGAGCAATGATGGCTCGCTTTCCTGTATAACGGAATCAGCAGGCGTGATCTCTACCGTCGGTTGCACGACCTCAATCACTTCATCTTCCGTTGCTATAACAGACTCATCTACAACAGACTCATCCTCTGCTGGCTGTTCGTCTTCAGCTATCGGCGGATTAACGGCATCGGGCTCAACTGCAGTCGCTGCATCCGTTTCCATTTTATCTTCTGCAACAGCCTTCTCTTCGTCAGCCTGAGGGTCCTGCAAAAGTGCCTCGAGGTACTCAAATACAACTTTTTTCTGGTCTGCCATCAGTTCACCCCTGTTTACGCCGTTCAAGCAGGCTGCGCAGGAGGCGCGCATACGCGTGCACGCCACGGCTACCTGCATCGAGTGACGACGGCACCAGCCCCTTCAGGCTGGCATTTCTGAATTTGGTATCAACCGGTACAACTGCATTCGAAATATGATCAGGGTAGCGGTGGTGCAGCTCGCGAAGACTACTGACGGACGCCTGCGTGCGACGGTCATAGAAAGTGGGCACAATGGTATAGGCAAGCTTGTTCTTGCGCGCACGATTGATCATTTCAATGGTTCTGACCATTCGTTCCAGCCCCTTAAGGGCCAGAAACTCGGTCTGGACAGGCACCAACAGGTGATTGCAGGCAGCCAACGCATTGACCATCAACACTCCCAACACCGGCGGGCTGTCCATAATCACAAAATCATACTCGGCTTTCAGGTGTCGCAGTGCTTTCGCCACCTGCAGTCCCATGCCCTCCTGGGCGACAGCCTTTCGCTCCAGCGTGGCCAGGGCGGTAGAGGCGGGTATGAGCTTGATGCTTTCATGGGATGTGTCGAGAATCAGTCCATGCACCCGTTCGGAATCCACCTGAATCTGCTCAAACAGGTCGTAAACACTGTGTTCGAGCTCATCCGGGTCATAGCGGAAATAGCTGGTCATGGAGCCATGGGGATCCAGGTCCACCAGCAGCACCCGATATCCGACCTCTGCCAGCAGACCTGCCAGGGTGATAGCGGTTGTCGTCTTGCCCACCCCGCCTTTCTGATTTGAGACTGCCCATACCTGCATCGTTATTGTTCCTGTTGTTGCTCCGGTCGTGCCTGCCGAAACAGAATACCGGACTCAGTATCGACCTGTTCCAGTGCAGGCGGCTCGCCTGTCACTTCGTTCTCGTCAGCGGTCAACAGTGCACGCACCGCATCTTCACTGACTCGCTGACTGCCAAAGGCCTGTACGAGGCGGCGGACACGCTCATCCCGTGCGATCACAATTACCAGACGCCGATTGTGCTGCCGCCCCTCTTCGGTTCGGTTACTGTAGGCAGGCTGGTACTCACCGTAACCCACCGCTGCCATTCGTTCGGGGTTAACGCCCTGTAACTGCAGCATGCGGACCACCGCAGCTGCCCGGGCCGCAGACAGCTCCCAATTGGACGGAAAGCGGTCAGTACTGATCGGCCGATTATCGGTGAAGCCTTCCACATGCACGGGATTATCCCTGCCTGCAGCAAGTGCAGCAACCTGCTGTAACAGCGGCTCTGCCTCGATCACCGGCAGTGCGTCGCCACTTTCAAACAGCAAACTGGCATTCAGCTCAATGGCGATCCACAAGGCGTTGCCAGTGACTTGTACACTGCCGTCTTCAATCCAGTCACGGAACTGCTCCTCAGCTTGACGCTGCAACTGCTCCAGTGCCTGCGTTTGCTCCGCATCCGGCGCTTGCACGGTTACCGGCGGAACCTGCATTTGCTGTCCACGCCCAGGCAACAGCCCCTCTCCGCCATCCGGCGATACGACCTGGCTACCGCCCTCGGCCCGAAACACCTCGGAAAGGGACTGCGCCAATTGTCGATACTTTTCTTCATGCACGCTGGACAAACCATACATCACCACAAAAAATGCAAACAGCAGGGTGACAAAGTCCGCCCAGGAAATCATCCAGCGATCTGTTCGCAGGTCAGCTTCAGGCCGGCGACGTCTTGGCATCTGACCGCTCCAGGTAACCCTGCAGGCGTAGCTGCACGCTCTTTGGCCCCTGTCCTTCCGCAATGAACAAGAGCCCTTCGAGCATCATCTCCTGATACAGGCTACGACTGTCAATGATCTGGCGCATTTTACCGGCCAGTGGCAGCAGTAGCAGGTTGGCCAGTGCAATACCATAGATGGTTGCCACGAAAGCGGTAGCTATGCCGGCACCCAGCAGAGCAGGATCTTCAAGATTCACCATCACCTGAATCAACCCCAGCACGGCACCGATGATACCGAGGGTCGGGGCATACCCACCCATGCTTTCGATAACACGAGCGGCCTGGTAGTCTCGCTGCTCACGAGCCACCAGCTCTACCTCCAGAGTGGCGCGGATCAACTCAACCGACTTGCCGTCAGCCAGCAACTGCAAACCGTTTCGTATCAGCGGATCGTCAACGCCCGTCAGCTCGTTCTCAAGCGCCAACAAACCTTTGCGACGGGCCGTGATACACCAATGCACCAGCTGACTGATCCCGTCGGCATGATGTGGCTGAGGGTCGCTCAGTGCCAGCCGCACCAAATGCAGGGTGCGCAGCAACAGGTTTTTGGGTGTTTGTACCAGTGCGGCACCGCAGGTCCCGCCCAGCACGATGAGAGCAGCAGGCAGGTTAAGCAGCTCCTGAAGTTGGCCACCTTCAAGGTAGTTGGCCCCCAGGATGGCGACCGTACTGAGCAACAGGCCCAGCAGCACCCACATCAGCGCGAACCTCGCCCTGCCAGTAACGGGCCAATATCATCCAGATCAAGTATTGCATCTGCCAGTCCTGCATTGATGACGGCCTGAGGCATTCCATAGATGGTGCAGCTTTCACGGTTCTGTGCCCACTGGGTCGAGCCGGCCTGCTTCAGCAGACGCGAGCCATCGCAGCCATCCGCCCCCATCCCGGTCAGCGTGATGCCCAGCACCTTCGCCCCATAGGTTTTGGCTGCCGAGGCATAGGTAACATCGGCGCTGGGTTTGTAGGTCAAACGCTCGTCACCCGGTAGAATGCGTACCCGGTCGGTTTGCTTGGAATCAATGATCATTTGCAGCCCACCCGGAGCAAGCAATGCACGTCCGGGCTGAAGCCGATCACCGTCTTCCGCTTCCTTGACACTGATATGACACTGCTGGTTCAGTCGCTCGGCAAATACCTGGGTAAAGGTCTTTGGCATATGTTGAACCAGAAGAATGGGGTAGGGAAAGTTCGCGGGCAGTGCCGTCAGCACCTTTTGCAGGGCGGCAGGACCACCGGTGGAAGCGGCAATCACCACCAGTTTGCAGTCCGGAAAACGCACCCGTGCTGCCGGTGTCGTGGCCGGGCCAGATACCTCCCGCGCAGTAGCAGGGGCAGCCGTTGGGGCTGGCACTGGACGCTCACGACGCGTACTCAGACCACCAGACACTGACGAACGGGCTGGTTTCGCCATCGTTGTACGGGCAGGTGTTGCAGTGCGCCGAGATGGAGGCTCCGGATCATCCGGACGGAACACCATGGTGGTGCCCGGTTTGGCTTTGCCTGGAAAATCGCGCTCGAAAACAGAGCTGCGCTGAAAACGACGACTCCGCCCCAGTGCGACAAGCCGGTCAATCAGCTGGCTGCGCACATTGCTGCCCTTGTCCATCCAGGCACGAATATCCTTGGGCAGATAATCGGCAGCACCTGCTTCGAGTGCCTGCAGGGTCACACGCGCACCTTCATGGGTAAGCGAAGACAACATCAACACGTTGGTAGGTGCTTCTCGCATGATGATACGGACCGCTTCGATCCCGTTCATCTGCGGCATCTCCACATCCATGGTGACCACATCAGGACGCAGCTGCTTTACCTTTTCGACAGCTTCGCGTCCATTTACCGCCGTACCGACAACTTCCATTCGAGGATCATCGCTCAGCATCTCTTCGATGCGATGGCGAAAGAAACCCGAGTCATCGACAATCAACACTTTTACCGGCATAGCGCTCCCTCAGTCACACCTGCCGAATCAGGTCGATGCGTAGTGTTTCAGCAGATTCGGTATATCAATGATCAGTGCGATGCGCCCGTCGCCCGTGATGGTGGCACCCGAAAGGCCCGGCGTTCCATGCAAAATGCTGCCCAACGGTTTGATCACGACTTCTTCCTGACCTACCAGCTGGTCGACAACAAAGCCCACTCTGGAGGTACCAACACTGACGATGACCACATGCCCCTGGTCCGGCAGTCGTGCATTTTCATGCCCTGTAATGAGCCAACGTTTGAGGTGGAACAACGGCAGCGCCTGGTCTCGAACAATAATCACCTGCTGCCCATCGACAATATTCGTTTTGGTCAAATCCAGGTTGAATATCTCGTTCACGTTCACCAACGGCAGTGCAAAGGCCTGGCCTTCAAGCACTACCATCAGCGTCGGCATGATCGCCAATGTCAGCGGTACCTGAATCGCAATCCGGGTCCCTTGCCCCATCACCGAGTCGATACTGAGAGTACCGTTAAGCTGGGTAATCTTAGTCTTGACCACATCCATGCCAACACCGCGGCCGGATACATCAGACACCTCGGTCTTGGTAGAAAAGCCAGCCTGGAAAATCAGATTGAAACATTCCTGATCGGTTAGGCGGCGAGCGGCCTCCACATCCATCATGCCGCGCTTGACCGCCAGGTTACGCAACATTTCTGGATCCATGCCGGCACCGTCATCCTGGATAATCAGCAGGATGTGATCACCCTCCTGCTCAGCCGACAGCAGCACGTTACCTTCACGCGGCTTGCCCGATGCAGAACGTTTTTCAGGCGACTCGATACCATGATCAACGGCGTTGCGCACCAAGTGAATCAGCGGATCAGCCAGCGCTTCGACCAGGTTTTTGTCGAGATCGGTTTCTTCACCTCGAAGCTCAAGCCGCACCTCTTTTTTGAGATTGCGCGACAGATCACGAATGAGACGGGGAAAACGGCCAAATACCTTTTTCACCGGCTGCATGCGGGTCTTCATAACCGAGGTTTGCAGATCGGCGGTGACCATATCCAGTGTGCCGAGCGCCTTGCCCATCTCTTCATCTTCACGAGCACCGCCCAGACGCACCAGACGGTTACGCACCAACACCAGCTCACCGACCATGTTCATGATCTTGTCGAGCAAACGGGTATCAACACGGACATTACTCTCGGCAGCCGGTTTGTTGCCAGCAGCGGGTTTGCCTTTCACTTCTTTGGCGTCATCCGCAACAGTAGCGACTGGCTCGGCAGAGGGGGGAGGCGGTGGTTCAGCCGGCGCAGGCGCAACGGATGCAGCGGCCGGTTTGGCCTGCTCTGCATCCGGCATATGAGCAAAGGCACCCTGGCCACTGGACTGAAGTTCATCCAGCAGCGCTTCAAATTCATCGTCGGTGATCAATTCACCATCGCTGTTGGTTGCCGGTGCAGCCGCGGCCGCTTCAATTTTCGGCGCTTTGCCGGGGCCATGCAGCTCGTCCAGCAACGCCTCGAATTCGTCTTCAGTGATAAGCTCATCGCCACCCGACTCAGATTCACTTTGCTGGTGGCTGCCCGCCAGATCACCCAGCAGCATCTCGAATTCATCGTTCGGTGTGTTTGGGTTAACAGGGGCTGATGCTTGGGGGACAGGCTCTGCCGGTTTTGGAGTGCTGGCAGCTGCCGGTGCCGGTGCCGGTGCAGACGGTACTGTTTCACCACGCCCTTCAGCAAAGTCCTGCAAACGCTGCAGCAATGCAGGCGATGCATGCTGGGGTTCTTCACCACCGCGCACCGCTTCAAACATGGCATTGACGGCATCAAGTGCCTGCAACACCACATCCATCAGTTCGGAGCTGATACTCAGTTCACCGTTGCGCAGCAGGTCAAACAGGTTTTCCGCCTTGTGACAGCATTCAACCATCGCTTCCAGCTGCAGGAAGCCGGCACCACCCTTGACGGTATGGAAACCGCGAAAGATTGCGTTCAGCAGATCCTTGTCATCGGGGCGCTGCTCAAGATCGACAAGCTGCTCAGACAGCTGCTCAAGTATCTCGCCGGCTTCGACGAGAAAGTCTTCCAGTATTTCCTGATCAACATCCAAACTCATAGGGAGCTCCTATCAAAATCCCAGGCTGGAAAGCAGGTCATCAACATCGTCCTGATCACACAGCGTATCTGTTTTCCCTGTCGGAAGCTGGGGCCCTTCCGCCCGGATAGGATCATGTTTTTGTTCTTGTTCAGCCGCGTGGCCCTTCCGGCGTACCGGCTTGTCATCAGAGGCTGCTATATCCTCTGCACTCTCCAGGCTGCTCAGCCGTTCTACTCTGGCCGCCATATCCATCAGTTTGACCAACTGACCCTCAACCTGAGTCACCAGCGTGATAACTCGGCGGATCAACTGACCGGTTATGTCCTGAACCCCCTGGGAGACGAGGATATCAGTCAAAGTTGTGCGCAGTTCAGTAATGGTTTTCTCGGACTGATCCTTGAGGCTGCAGGTGCGATCATAAACCCCGTTCAATGCCTCGAACTCACCCTCAAGCTGCCCTACCAGCAACAGCAGATCCTTGAAACGTTCACTCTGCTGATCCAGCTTATCAACCAGGCTGAGTGATCGATCCACACGATCCATGGTTTCATGGGCATTTTTTTCAGTGAGCTCAATCACGTAATTGAGTCGATCTGAAGCATCACCGATGGCCGAGACCGTACTTTCCGCATCGCTCGGCATTTTTTCGCCGACATCGCTGGAAAATGACTTGATCGCCTCATGCAGGCCGCGCGTCAGGTGACCGACCTCGTTATAGAACACCTGGTGACGGGCAAACTGAAGCTCATTGATAAGCCCCATCGCCTCTGCCATGTTGCCGGCCTCAAGTTCGGACACCAGTGCCTGGGCACGGCTACGCAGAAACTCATCGAAGCCGTTGAAGTCCACTTTACTGGCCGTTTGCGCTGCCATCTGTCTTCCCCGCTTCCGGTTAACCCTCGATACGCTCGAAGATCTTGTCGATCTTCTCTTTCAACACGGCGGCCGTGAACGGTTTTACGACATAACCGTTCACACCGGCCTGTGCTGCCGCAATAATCTGCTCGCGCTTGGCCTCTGCCGTTACCATCAGTACCGGAATGGAAGCCAGAGCAGGATCGGCTCGGACTGCCTTGAGCAGGTCTATACCGGTCATTTCCGGCATATTCCAGTCGGTAATGAGGAAGTCGATACCTCCCTGCTTGAGAATCGGCAACGCCGTCTTGCCGTCGTCAGCCTCGTCGACATTGGTAAAACCAAGGTCCCGCAGCAGGTTTTTTATGATGCGCCTCATTGTGGAGAAATCATCCACAACGAGAATTTTGATGTCTTTCTTCAAGACACTTCTCCCAGTTCAGAAAACACCTTCAAGAGTCGTCCTTATTCCAGACCACAATCGGTCAGCGCCAATCCCTTAGCCGGCCCCTGAGCCTCAGCGCAGCCTGGCTATGGATCTGGCTCACGCGCGACTCACTCACCCCAAGAATCTGTCCTATCTCTTTAAGGTTCAGCTCTTCATCATAATACAGCGACAGCACAAGCCGCTCACGCTCTGGCAAGACACCTATCGCCTGCGCCAGCGCCTGCCTGAATCCTTCCCCTTCATGGGCATGCCCAGGGTCTGGATCAGAGGCAACAAACTGCTCCGAGGGTGTTTCTTCGGAGCTGTCAGTCAACTGATCATAGCTGAACAGGCGGCTGTCGAGTGAATCCTGCAGCAGGGCATGGTACTCGGCAACCCCTATTCCCATTTCGGCCGCAACTTCTATGTCTGTGGCATCACGGCCGGTCCGGTTTTCAACCTGGGCAATCGCTTCGCTGACCCGACGCCCATTTCGGTGTACTGATCTCGGCGTCCAGTCACCCCGCCGTACCTCATCGATAATGGCACCGCGGATACGAATACCGGCATAGGTTTCAAAACTGGCACCCTTGCTGGAGTCGTAACGTTTGGCAGCTTCTAGCAGTCCCATCATGCCAGCCTGAAGCAAGTCGTCCAGCACAACATGGGACGGCAGGCGCGCCAGCAGATGATGCGCAATACGGCGCACCAGAGGGGTGTACTCCTCGATCAGCTCCTGCCCTGACTTAAACTCCAGTTCGTTGTACATATACGCTTCTTTTCAGTGTGCCCGCGCTCCCTGCACGAGCCGCTCGACAAAGAATTCAAGGTGCCCACGTGGGCTGGAACTGACCGGCCAGCTGTCCACCTTGTTCGCCAACTGGCGATAGGCCAATGCGGCCTTGTCCTTGGGAAAGGCTTTCAAAACAGCCTTTTGTCTCTGTACAGCCTTGCGCACCGTTTCATCATAAGGGATTGAGCCAACGTATTGAAGCGTAACATCCAGGAATCTGTCGGTCACCGTCAACAGTTTATTGAACATATTACGTCCTTCGGATTCCGTTCTGACCATATTGGCCAACACTCGAAAGCGTGTCATCTGATAGTCACGATTCAAAAGCTTGATCAGTGCATAGGCGTCGGTAATCGAAGTAGGCTCATCACAGACCACCACCAGCACCTCCTGAGCGGCACGCACAAAGCTGACCACCGAGTCCGAGATTCCAGCCGCAGTGTCAATAACCAATACATCCAGCTCATCGGCAATGTCGTTAAAGGCATGGATCAACTCTGCATGCTCATGGGCGCTTAGAGCCGTCATTTCCTGCGTCCCCGAAGCCGCCGGCACTATCCAGAAATTATCCCCTGCCGGCACCATAACTTCCTTGAGACTGCAGTTGCCTGCAAGCACATCCGAAATGTTGCGTTGCGCTCTCAGCCCGAGCATCACGTCTACATTGGCAAGGCCCAGGTCAGCATCCATCAGCACCACCCGCTGCCCCATTTCACTGAGAGCGGTGGCCAGATTGACCGACACATTGGTCTTGCCAACGCCTCCCTTGCCGCCCGTTACTGCTATCACCTTGACCGGGTGGGTCTGCTTCATCAAATGACTCCTCAACCCGCCCTGAATAATGAACTGCCGGAAGCTTGATCTGCATCATGCTCCCCCGATTTCTGTGCAATCACCACGGCACGGCTGACCAGATCATGCCGCTTGGCGATACCGATATCATCCGGAATTTTCTGCCCATCAGTCACATAGGCGATCGGCAGCTGCTTTTCGATTGCCAGCGTAAGCGCCTCACCCAGGCTGCCCGACTCATCTGTCTTGCTGAGCACACAACCGTTCAGACCCAGCTCTCGATAGTTGTCGAACGCACTACGCATCAACTGGCGCTGACTGGAGCAGGACAGCACCAGCAACTTTTTCAGGCGAACAGTGACACTGGAAAGCATCTGCATCTGCACCAGACCCTGTGGGTCGGATGCACTCATGCCAGCGGTATCAATCAGCACCAGACGCTTGTTGCGAAGACTTTGCAGCACTTCTTCCAGGCTATGGTTTTCATCCACCACGCGAACAGGCACATCCAGAATACGGCCAAAGGTTTTCAGCTGCTCATGAGCCGCGATGCGGAAACAGTCCGTGGTAACCAGTGCCACACTGGAGCTGCCGTGCTGCAGCACATGACGAGCAGCCAGCTTGCCGATGGTGGTGGTTTTGCCGACACCGGTAGGGCCGACAAAGGCGATCATGCCGCCACGCTCCACCAGCTCTTCACCCAGCACCGGCAAAGCATCCGAAAGGCGAGCGAGCGCATTGCGCCAGGCCTTGTCAGCGGCAAGCTCAGGCTCCACACCGCTCATCAGCTGCTGTACCAACTGTGAACCGAGGCCCAGCTGCTCCAGGCGGGCGTGTACAGCTGATCTTTCCTGCACTGGGGCTGCGGCAGGCGTGGCAAACACAGGCGCAGCCGGTTCGGGACGCGCCACCTGCTGCTGCAGCATATTACGCAGCTCTTGAATTTCCTGCTGCATACTCAGCAACGCATCGTCATCCGCAGGCAGGGTATCACTCTCAACAGGTCGTGACGCGGGACGGGGCGTTTCAACCTGACGGGAAGGCGGAGAAGGTACTTCCCGCTGGCGGTTGCGGGCACGAAGCGACTCAAGAATGGAGCGCAGATCTTCATCATCTTCGTCATCAATCTGGCGATTTGCGCTGCGGTCCGCTACCGGCGTAGGCTCGGTGATGCGTCGACTGGCTTCTGCGATTCGAGCCCTGGTACGGTTCAGTTCCTCTTCAAGCGCCGCATTGCGACTGGCCTGCTCCGATTGGTGCGAGTGCCCACCGGTAAGGATACGTATCTGCTCATCCCGATTGGGCGGCTGACGACGACTGCGGCTGCGCTTGAGCTCTGCCTGAGCAGCCTCATATTCATCTTCACGCGCGGCCACAACCTCGACCCCACCCGCTACACGGTGGTTGGAGATGATCACGGCATCAGGGCCGATTTCGTCACGCACCCGGCGCATTGCCTGGCGCATATCCGGTGCAAATATGCGTTTTACCTTCATACCCGTCCCTTATCGGCCGCCAGCCGCCAAACCCTAGCCATTTTGTCCACCCACAGTGGCCACAATCGTGACTTTCTTGTTCTCCGGGATCTCCTGATAGGAGAGTACATGAATCTGGTGTTCTCCATAACGTACAAATTTGGCCATCAGCGGCCGAATCGGGGCTGCCACCAACAGGATGGACGGCTTGCCGGACATCTCCTGTTTCTGAGCGGTCTCGCCCAGCGAGCGCTGCAACCGCTCGGCCATACCGGGCTCCAGTACCATCCCCTCGTCCTGCCCCTGCTGCATGGATCCGAGCAACATCTGTTCCAGTGACGGGTCCAGCGTAATAACAGCGAGCTCCGGTTCCGAGCCATTGACCGTTTGCACAATCAGACGTGACAGCGCCACCCTCACGGCCGCAGTTAACGCCAGCGGATCCTGTGTCCGGTTGACCGCCTCGGCCAGCGCCTCGGCGATGGAGCGGAAATCCTTCAACGGCACCTGTTCCATCAGCAGGTTCTGCAACACCTTCAGCAACGCACTGATCGACAGTTTCTTCGGTACCAACTCTTCCACCAGCTTGGGCGAAGCCTTACTCAGCAGATCAAGCAGTTGCTGTACCTCCTCATGCCCCAGCAACTCATGGGCGTGGGTTTGCAACACCTGATTGATATGGGTCGCCACCACCGTACTTGCATCTACTACTGTATAGCCCAGTGTTTGCGCGTGCTCCTTATGGCTCTTTTCGATCCAGACTGCCTCCAGACCAAACGCCGGGTCACGCACGCTGACCCCTTTCAGCTCTCCGAATACCTGACCCGGGTTGATCGCCAGTTCGCGGTCGGGGTAGATCTCCGCCTCACCTGCTATAACGCCCATCAATGTAATGCGATAGGCGCCGGGCAACAGGTCCAGGTTATCCCGAATATGCACAGACGGCACCAGGAAGCCCAGATCCTGAGACAGCTTCTTGCGCACCCCCTTGATCCGCCCAAGCAACTGCCCACCCTGCATTTTGTCCACCATCGGAATCAGCCGGTAGCCGACTTCCAGTCCGATCATGTCCACCGGCATCACATCATCCCAGCCCAGCTCTTTCTGTTCTTCCGCCGCTGGTTTGCTGTCTGTTGGTGCCTCGGCCTCTTCCGCCTTTGCCTGTTCCAGCTTCTGCAGCTCCTGACGCCGAATCCACCAGGCAATACCGGCTGCGGCCATCGCCAGCATCAGGAAAGCAAAGTGCGGCATGCCGGGCACAATACCCATGATAAAGAGTATGGCAGCTGCCACAGTCAACGCACGTGGTGAGGCGAACATCTGACGGAATACCTGCGACCCCATCGCTTCGGAGGAGTTGGCACGGGTCACCATCACCGCAGCCGCAGTGGACAGCAACAGCGACGGGATCTGTGCAACCAGCCCGTCACCGATGGTCAACAGTGAGTAATATTGCAGGGCCAGACTGAAATCCAGCCCGTGCTGCACCATGCCAATCCCCAGACCACCCAACAGGTTGATCACCAAAATCAGGATACCCGCCACCGCATCCCCGCGCACAAACTTCGAGGCACCATCCATGGCACCGTAGAAATCGGCTTCCTGCGTTACTTCTCGACGTCGATCACGCGCCTCTTCCTGACCAATCAGGCCCGCGTTCAAATCGGCATCGATGGCCATCTGCTTGCCGGGCATTGCGTCAAGGGTAAAGCGAGCACTCACTTCGGAAATACGGCCAGCACCCTTGGTCACAACCACAAAGTTGATGATCACAAGAATAAGGAACACGATGATACCGACGACATAGTTGCCGCCAACCATCACATCCCCGAAGGCCTCGATCACCTTACCGGCAGCATCCCCTCCCTCATGGCCGTACAGCAGAACCACCCGAGTTGACGCCACATTGAGAGCCAATCGCAGCAGGGTCGCAGCCAGCAGAATGGTTGGAAACACACCGAAATCAAGTGGCCGCAGGGCGTAGATCGCCACCAGCAACACCACGATCGATAGAGCAATATTGAAGGTGAAGAACACATCGAGCATGAACGGAGGAACAGGCAACGCCACCATGCCCAGCACGACAAGCAGCAGCAGCGGAATCCCCAGATTCCCCTGCGACAGGCTTCGCACATTGTTCAGGACGACTTGGCGTTCCACTCTTCCTCCGAATGCGTCAAAAAAACATCAAACCAAAGCAACAACACTGCAATCCGAATCAATCCGGCCACATACCGAGAAAAAACGCTGCTTTTCTGACGCTTAACGTACTTCAAGAGGGGTTAAATGCAAAAAACAGGCCAAGCTACCTACTCATCCGGATCCTTGCGATACTCTTCAGGGATATCGATATCTTCATCCCGCAACGGCTCCGGCGCTTCCTCCAACCGTTTGCGATAGCGCTTGAGCTGAAACACATAAGCCAATACCTGGGCAACCGATTGGTAGAGCCCGGCGGGAATCTCGTCACCAATCTCAGTGGCATGATAGAGTGCACGTGCCAGTGGAGGAGCCGACAAAAGCGGCACATCATGCTCCTGTGCGATCTCGCGGATCTTGAGGGCAACAAAGTCCACCCCCTTGGCAACCACACGTGGCGCCCCACTGCCACCCTGATCATACTTCAGCGCGACGGCATAGTGAGTCGGGTTGGTGATCACCACATCGGCCTCAGGCACTTCGGACATCATCTTGCGTTGTGAAATTTCACGCTGGAGTTGACGGATACGCCCCTTGACCTCGGGCTTACCCTCGGTGCTCTTCATCTCATCCTTGACTTCCTGCAGCGTCATTTTCAGCTTCTTGTTGTAATCGTAGAGCTGAAACGGCACATCAATCAACGAGATGATAATCAGTGACAAACTCATCACCAGAAAGGACCAACCCAGAATCTGCAGTGAATGAGCAATGGCCGGCTCCACTGCCTCTCTCGCAAGTGCAAACAGGTCAGGCCGATCCAGCCACAGAACCATGATTGCAAAGGCCCCCACCAATAGAAACTTGGCCAGCGCCTTGAACAGCTCAATCAGAGCCTTGAGCGAGAACATCCGCTTGAGCCCGCTGAGCGGGTTGATGCGACTGCCCTTGGGCTGAATCGCCTGACCGCTGAAATTCCAGCCACCCAGAGCGATCGGGCTCAGCAGTGCCGCCAGCAACGTCAGCAGATAAAACCCCCACAGGCTGAAAAAGCCCTCATACAGAGCCTCACCCAGATGCGTAAACATGCGCGCTGTATCAAAAACATCTTGGCGATCGAGGGTAAAACTTTCCTGCATGATGCTTATCATGGTAGCGGCTACATTACCGCCAAACAGAATAGCGGCAGCTGCCGATGCCAGCAGCAATGCGGTGGAGGCAAGTTCACGTGAGCGTGGAATATCACCTTTTTGTCGCGCATCCTTGATGCGCTTCTCCGTAGGTTGTTCTGTCTTTTCCTGACCCGTCTCTTCAGCCATCTCAGCGCCCTGCTTTTAAAAGCTGACTGACATTCTCCAGCGCTTCGGCCGAGAATGTCTGATAGTGACTGAAAAAACCGGAAAGGCTGACCCAGACAATGAACACCCCCATCAGCATGGTGAAAGGGAAGCCAATCGCAAAGATATTCAACTGGGGTGCCGCCTTGGTCATGATGCCAAAGGCAAAGTTGATCACCAGCAACGCTGTCACGGCCGGTAGTGACATCATGAGCGCAGCCATGAACAGCCACCCGCCCCAATGGGCAATTTCCCATAGCGTCATTTTACTGACACCCTCCAGCCCTACCGGAATGACGTCAAAACTGTCCACCATAATTTCGATCAACACCAGATGGCCATTCATCCCCAGAAACAGCATCATCACCATCATCAGATAGATCTGGGACAGGATAACGGTATTCACACCGTTTGCCGGATCGGTCATGGAGGCAAAGCCAAGCCCCATCTGCATTGCCATAATCTGGCCACCAGCCACAAAACTCTGCAGCAGAATATTGGCTGAAAAGCCAAGCAAGGAACCAATCAGTACCTGCTGAGCCACCACAATCCAGTTCTGCAGCGACAAGCCATCAAATTCAGGCATGGGGGGCAACACCGGCACGATTAAAACAGTCACCGCCAGTGCCAGCCCAAGGCGCAAACGCATCGGCAACATCTGGGTACCGATGATCGGCATTGCCATGAAAAAGGAGGAAACACGGAACAGAGGCCAAAGAAAACTGCTGACCATTTGCTCGACCTGCAGCAGGGTAATTTCCATGGCCTAGGAGATCAGTCTGGGGATGTTCATGAACAGGTAATTGAACAGATCCGATATATTGGTAACGATCCAGGGACCTGCCCACATCACCGCCAGCAGCGTTACAATCAGGCGGGGCAAAAAACTCAGCGTCTGTTCGTTGATCTGGGTTGCGGCCTGAAACACCGATATGATCAAACCGACCGCCAGTGCCGGGCCCACAATGACGGCGACGATGATGACCACCAGCCAGAGTGCGCGACCGAACAGGTCAAGCGTCATGCCTGGATCCATAACACCTCCCTAAACACCAAAACTTGCGGCCAGCGTACCGATCACCATGGCCCAGCCATCCACCAATACAAACAACATGATTTTGAATGGCAAAGAGATGATGATTGGAGACAGCATCATCATACCCATGGCCATCAGTACACTGGCGACCACCAGGTCGATCACCAGAAAGGGTATGAACAGCATGAAACCGATCTGAAAGGCGGTTTTCAGCTCACTGGTAACGAACGCCGGTATCAGTATAGTAAACGGGATCTCTTCTGCCGTTTCCACTGGAGGCGTTTCCGAGATCCGCATGAACAGCTGCAGATCGCTCTCGCGAGTCTGGTTCAACATGAACTCATGAAAGGGGACACCTGCCGCTTCAAAGGCCTCCATCGGCCCCAGCTCTTCAGCCATATACGGCTGCACAGCGCGGACATTCACCTCTTCCAGCACCGGCGACATGATGAACAGCGTCAGGAATAGAGACAGGCCGATGATGATTTGGTTGGAAGGTGTCTGTTGCAGACCCAATGCCTGCCGCAGAATGGCAAATACGATAATGATGCGTGCAAATGAGGTCATCATCATCAACATGGCCGGCAGGAACGTCAGCAGCGTCATCAATGCCAGGATCTGGATGGTGACGCTGTAGTTGCTGGTTCCATCTTCGCCGGTAACCAGCGTCACGGCCGGAATGCCGGTTTCAGCTACTGCAGCCATGGAGGGCAGCATCAACAGCGGCAATAACAGCACGGGAAGCAGCCTGCATTTCATGACCCGCTTTGCCCCCGTCCCAGTACTTGCTGCAAACGATCGGCAAAGGCTGCCCCTCGCAGCTCTGCCGAATCCAGCACAGGTTCATCAAACCGTGCCAGCAAGCTTACACGACCTGGCGCCACGCCAAGCAACATCTGCTCCTGCCCGATCTGAACCAGCACGGCACGTTCGCGTTGCCCCAGCGGCAGCGCTGCCAGCACTTTCATCCCCCTGCCCTGCGCCGGCGCACCATTCACTCGACGGACCAGCCAGGCCAACACCAGGATAAGCCCAACCACCAGCGCCAACCCGAGCAGCAACTGGCCTATAGCACCCAACGACAGCGGGTCCGGCAGATCGACACGAGCACTGGCCTTGCCGGTCTCTTCAGCAGCCGATGCCAGTGTCGGCAACAGCATCAGAGCAAGCAAAGCCCTCATTTAAGCCGCCGAATACGTTCCTGCGGACTGATCACGTCGGTCAGGCGAATACCATAGCGGTCATTCACCACGACCACTTCACCGTGCGCGATGAGGGTACCATTTACTTTCACATCCAGCGGCTCTCCCGCCACACGGTCGAGCTCAATGACCGATCCCTGACTCAGCTGCAGAAGGTTGCGAATGGCGATCTCCGTACCGCCCACCTCCATGGTCAGGTGTACCGGAATATCCAGAATCACATCCAGCTTGGGATCCGCAATCGGCGTGGATTCATCCTTCAGCTCATCGAGTTCGACACCTTGAGCCCCGCCCCCGGACTGCGCCTGAACATCATCCAGCAGAGCATCTGTATCCACACCGGCATCACCGGTCTGCTGTTCCAGCGCTGCGGCCCACTCGTCCGCCAGCGCCTGTTGATCCTGATCGTTGTTCTCGTCACTCACCTTGGTCACTCTCCGCCAGCCGGTTTACTCACTACCCGGCCGCTTGATGGGGTCCTTGATTTTAACCGCCAGATTACCACGCGAGGTCCCCAGCTGGCACTCAAACATGGGGATGCCGTTGGCTCTCAGCTCAAGATTTTCAGGCATTTCTACCGGGATAACATCGCCCGCTTCCAGCTGCATCACATCACGCAGTGTCAACTCGCGTTCGGCCACGGTCAGATCGAGTTCCAGCGTGGCCATCATGATGTCACGCCGCAATGCTGTCAGCCAGCGCTCATCACCCTTCTCTTCATTGGCCTGCACGCCCGATACCAGTTGCTCGCGGATCGGCTCCAGCATTGAATAGGGCATGGTAATGTGCAGTTCGCCGGTACCGCCTTCAAGGTCGATCTGAAACGAGCTCACCACCACAACTTCAGTCGGGTTGATGGCATTAGCCATGGCCGGATTCACCTCATGACCAATATGCTCAAACTCCAGCTCGGCTACTGAACGCCAGGCATCCTTAAGATCCTGAAACAGCTGCTGCAGGGTTTTGTGAACAATGCGTGTTTCGGTGGGAGTAAACTCTCGCCCCTCGATCTTCGCATGCCGACCATCCCCTCCAAAGAACTGGTCCACCAGCTTGAATACCAACCGTGCATCCATGATGAACAGCGCCGTACCCCGTAATGGATGAACCTTGACCAGGCTCATGCTGGTGGGGACGTAAAGGGTGTGGATATAGTCGCCGTACTTCATGACCTGGATGCCACCGACGGTCACATCGGCAGTGCGGCGCAACAAATTAAACAGACTGATTCGGGTGTGGCGGGCAAAACGCTCATTGATCATTTCGAGCGTTGGCATTCGCCCACGCACGATACGCTCATGGCTGGCCAGATCATATGGCCTTATGCCATCAGCATCCTCATCGGCATTGTCTTCGGTCTCGACATCACCGTCATCAACACCGTGCAACAGCGCATCTATTTCATCCTGTGAAAGCAGGTCCTTGACCGACATGGATAACCCTACTGCATCACAAAGTTGGTAAAGAGGATCGTTTCGACCCCGGGCTGGCCGATTTTTTCCTGCATAATCGACTGTACCAGCGCCGTAGCTTCTGTTCGCAGTGCCTGTTTGCCTTCCAGCGTCTGCAGCTCTTCAAACGCCTGGGTAGCGAACAGAGCATTGAGACGTGCCACGATCAACGGCATGTGCAGCTTCAGCGCCTCATCCACAACCGGGTCCCGACTTTTGGCCTCGATGAAG
Source organism: Marinobacterium iners DSM 11526 (assembly GCF_900107855.1). Taxonomy (GTDB): domain Bacteria; phylum Pseudomonadota; class Gammaproteobacteria; order Pseudomonadales; family Balneatricaceae; genus Marinobacterium; species Marinobacterium iners. The sequence goes on from NZ_FNRJ01000001.1 coordinate 470,226, forward strand.
GCCTGCATGTAGTGTCGCTTGCCATCAGACGACTGCAGGGTTACCACAAAGGATGGCTTGCCCTCCAGCGTACGGACCTTGGTATAGATCGCCTCTCGCTTGACCGCCTCAATCTGCTGAGCCTCACCATCAGAGCCGCCATCGCCCGACAGCAGGAAGAATGCAGTGGCACCACCCCCACCCAACAACAGGAGCGTCACGGCCACGAGTATGATGATTAACTTCTTTTTGGAACCCTTGGCTCCCTGTTCGTCATCTGCCGCTTCTTCTTTATCTGCCATCAGTGCCTCCGCTGGTCGAGCGTTAATGCGCTTGGATGGAGACTAATATAACACACTGTTTTTGGGGCTGAAGCCTCAGGCGTAATAGTCCACCAGACCGACCTTGACCGAATGCAGAGCCAACCCTTCGTTCGGACCCGCGTCACCCTGCCCATAACGGCCACCGGGCTGGCCCTGCCGCGCCTGTTCGTGCTGCCCGGATTGCTGCTGGGAGGACTGGTCCGCCACTGAAGAATCCTGCAGATTGAGTCCCTGCTCGGCAAACATTTCGCGCAGACGTGGCATCTGCTGCTCCAGCGCCTCACGAACCATTGGATTGGGGCTGGTGAAGCTGACACTAACCTGATCGCCGCCCTGTATGTGGATACGAATCTGCATGGCACCCAACTCAGGCGGATCAAGCTGAATCTGGGCCGTTCGCGGACCGTGCTGGGCCATCATAATCGCACGCTCACCCATCGCACGCCCCCAGTTGGGCGAGAGCAGCTGTTGCTGAGCCAGTGAAAAGGGTTGCTGTGGCAGGGCACCTCCTGACGCAACGCTCTGCGTACGGTTGCCGGCGGCAGCCTGGGCCTACTGTGAATCCTGCCGCTGAGACTGTTGTTCCTCTCGCCCCTCATCACCCATGTTACTGCCGGTGCCGCTCTGCGCTACCTGGTCTGCACGACTGGCCACCATTTCAGCCTGAGCTCGCCCACCAGCCACATCAGGACCGGAGCGTTGCGCGCCATTAGTCGTAACAGCGGCGTCCAACACGCCATCAGATGATGTCGACGCCGTTGCTCCTATTGCCGATTGAGTGGAACTGCTCTGCGGCTGCAGGTTGAGTGGCTGACGCGCCTCATCAGCGGCCGAATCACTGCTCACAAGCGGCTGCTCCGGAGCCGACTGTTCGGCACCGGGTTGTGTAATGGTTTCGGGTTGACCTGTTTCGGTAAGGCGTAATGGATCGACATTCACTTCTGCGCCCATGCCCGCAGCCGGGACGGTTTCAGTGGCTCCACGCTCACCTGCCGTCGCGCCCCCCGACTGTGCCTGTGCACGCATTACCGATGCGGGTATCGCAGGCTGCGCTGGTTCACCCTCTCCCGGGAGCGGGTATGCCGGTGTAGCTCGCACAGTATGTGCCGTTTCATTCTGACGGACGGCCTCACTTTGCCGCACCGCTTCGGCCCTGCTGGCTGCCTGTGCGTCCGAACGCATGGCAGCACGCTGCTGGTCGGCACTGCCCCTCGGCTGTGACTGCGCCATTTGCTGCTGTACTTGTTGCTCACGGTTTTGCTGACCGTTAGCTTGCTGCTGGCGAGCAGCCTCGGCGGCGACCTGTTGATCCCTGAACTGTGTCTGCGCAGACCGCTCCGCTGCTTTCTGTTCCTGCGTCAGTTGCTCGCCATTGCGCTCACCGCGCGCTGCTTCAGACTGACGAAGTTGATCGCTTTGTTGCTCAGACTCAGCTTTCATAGCCGCTTCAGCCTGTTGCCGTGCATCAGCATTATTAACGCTTGCCATGGTTTGTGCCGTTTTATCAGCTGTTTCGGCCTGAGTATATGCTGCCTGAGCCTGCACAGCTTGTGCCTGCTGCTTTTCTACTGACTGCTGTTCAGCGTCTTCAGAAGCAGTTTCAAGCAATCGGCCGTCTTGTTCCAGCTCAGGGTCAACAGCACTACTTGGCTGTTCCGATTCGATGACCGACGCATCCGGCAATTGCTCGCCCGTCGGTGGCAAGACTGTGCCAGCTTCGGCCTCAACCCTTGCCTCCTGATAGGCCTGTAGCGAACCGTTGAAATGAAAATGAAAACCGCCCCCCTTCATCGGGCTAACCGGAGCAACCGCCCCGCCAGCTGTTGGATTCAGAGGTTGTCCAATGCCGCCCAGACCCAGTAACAGAGGGGATGAAGGAGATGGTTGTGTGATTGCCATGAGAGGTTCCTGCATACAAGGTTACAGGGAACAAGCAAGTTAAATGCCAAATTCAGATAAAGCGAGGACGACCATGTTGCGAGCGCTCATCAATATCCCGTTGCAGCTTGCGCTCCTGCTCCTGCTGCTCATCCTCACGCGCCTTTCGAATCAGCCGCTCAATCCCTTTCTGGCGAGCATAAACCTGCTGCCAGTAAGCACGCACCTGTTGCAGCTGTTCTCGCGCCTGTTTCAGCGCATGCTCCTGCTCGGAGATGGTCGTATTGATCTTATGCATGAACGCCTGCTGAGTATTCAATGCACCGATACTCAGGCCCTGCTGGCCACTGGTCGTAAACTGCTGCTGATATTCACGCAGATAGGTTTGCAGCTGGGCGATACCGGCTTCCCCCTGACTCACCCGCTTCTGGGCATCCGCCAGAAAGCGGTCAGCTTCCTTGCGCTTGCGCTCGGCAACAGAAAGCACTACCTGTAATCGATCCGATCGTTTCGCTGCCATGCGTCACTGCCTCCTATGGGGTACGCCGCAGGGTTTGCGGCTGGCCAGGCTGATTCTTGGGCTGTGGCGGAGGCGACATCACCATCGCCAGTTCCTGTACGCTGCGCTGCATTGGCATCGGTTCATCCATTCCCTGCTGCAGGTAGGCACGAATGGCAGGCAGCATGTCGACCGCACGATCGGTTTCCGGATCACTGCCGCGCGCATAGGCCCCAACCGAGATCAGGTCCGCATTCTGCTGATAGCGCGAGTACAACCGCTTGAATTGCAATGCCAGGTTCAACTGACTGTTGTCCACGATCTGTGGCATGGCACGGCTGATCGAGGCCTCAATATCCAGCGCGGGATAATGCCCCTGCTCCGCCAGCGTACGAGACAGTACAAAGTGCCCGTCCAGTATGGCGCGCGCCGAATCAGCCACCGGGTCCTGCTGGTCATCACCCTCAGTCAGTACAGTGTAGAAGGCTGTGATGGAGCCCCCTCCTGTTTCACCGTTGCCCGCACGCTCTACCAACTTGGGCAACTTGGCAAATACCGATGGTGGATACCCTTTGGTGGCGGGTGGCTCACCCACAGCCAGCGCGATCTCTCGCTGCGCCTGGGCATAGCGGGTCAAAGAGTCCATCAGCAGTAATACGTTACGCCCCTGTGCACGGAAATATTCGGCAATACGGGTGGTAAGCTGGGCCGCGCGCAGACGCATCAGTGGCGAGTCATCCGCTGGCGAGGCAACCACCACCGAACGCGCCATGCCTTCGGCACCCAGACTGTGATCAATGAATTCACGCACCTCACGACCACGCTCACCGATCAAACCCACAACAGTAATTTCTGCTTCGGTAAAGCGAGTCATCATGCCAAGCAGCACCGATTTGCCTACACCGCTGCCGGCGAACAAACCCAGACGCTGACCTCGGCCCACCGTCAGCAAACCATTGATGGCACGTATCCCGACATCCAGAGTCTGTTCAATCGGGTGTCGATGCAACGGGTTGATGCTTTCGCCGGCCAACGTCACCATGTCGTCGGGCTTGAGTGGTCCCTTTCCGTCCAGCGGACGGCCAATACCGTCAATCACTCGGCCGAGCAGACCGAATCCCACCGGCACCAGACTGGCCCCTACACGCGGACGAACCGCTGCACCGGGGGCCAGTCCGTCCACACTATCCAGTGGCATGAGGTAGATACGATCACCGGCAAAGCCAACCACTTCAGCCTCGACACTGCCATCGCCCTGCAGATCCACCATACAATAGTCGCCCAGAGCCACTTTCAGCCCAACTGCTTCCAGAGTAAGGCCTATCAACCTCGTCACCTGCCCCTCAACACCGGGGCGAGGCGGCTCATAATCAACCTGCAGATAACGTTCAAGACGGTGATTCAGGTCCGGCAAGGCGGGCTCCGGTGATCAGTTGGAATTGGCGTCAGGTGTACTGATAAGGCGCGCCAGCAGCTGCTCGGCCACCTGTGCAAAACGTTCTTCAGTGCGATAGTCGACGCGACAACTGCCACTTTCAACGATACAGCTGCCTGCTGCAAGACCTTCGTCTGATTTGAGCTGGAGCCGACTGTCATCCAGCAGTGGCTCCAGGGCTGCAAGCTGGTCAGGATTAACCCGCACCAGGATTTCGCCACTGGCTCTTGGCAGCTGATCCAGCGCCTCATGGACGCTGCGAGCAAGCAGCTCAACTCGTTGACTCAGCTCAGCCTTGACCGCCGCCTCCGACAGAGTCACCACCAGTTTCACAATGGTAGATTCAAGTTCTTCACGCTGCTGCTCGATCGGTTGTTGCAACTGCTCAAGCAAGGCGTCAAGCCTCTCCAGCCTAGCCCTAATCTCGGCCTGACCCGCTTCCAGCCCCTGAGCAAGCCCCTGCTCATAGCCTTCCTTTTGCCCCTGTTCACGGCCTTCGCTCAACCCTTCGGCATAACCTTCCCGTCGCGCCTCCTCACAGATTTCTTCCCACTGTGACAGCGTCAATTTTTCGGCAAATATCTCCTCTTCAACCACGGAGACATCGACATCTTCAAGCGGAGCCTTCGGCTTACGGGCCAGCGCCTGAACAACCGGCGCTTCCACGCCAACATCGGGCGGCAGCCAACGTTCGAGGCTGGCCACATCAGCGGCACGAATACGGACAGGAGCATCCTGTTTCATCAGATCATCTCTTCGCCGGAGCCACCCAGCATGATTTCACCCTCATCGGCCAAACGACGAGCTACGTTGAGAATCTCCTTCTGAGCATCCTCAACCTCAGACACACGCACCGGGCCCTTGGCCTCAAGGTCATCACGCAACAGCTCGGAGGCACGCTTGGACATGTTCTTGAAAATCTTTTCCTGCAGAGCAGTATCGGCCCCCTTGAGCGCCAGCACCAGACTATCGGTGGAAATTTCGCGCAGAATCACCTGAATGCCGCGATCGTCGACATCGATCAGATTCTCGAACACGAACATGAGATCCGAAATCTCACTTGCCAGCCCTTCATCATTCTCTTTAATGCCTTCCAGCAGTTCAGCTTCAAGACTGGTCTCGATGTAGTTCATGATATTCGCAGCTGAACGCACGCCGCCCAGAGTGCGCGACTGACTGGCCTTGCTGCCGGCAAACTGGGTTTCAAACATGTCGTTCAGTTCCTGCAGGGCCTGAGGCTGAATACGATCCAACGCCGCGATGCGCATGAGGATGTCCAACCGCACCTTCTCATCGAAGTAAGTCAACACGACTGCTGCCTGGTCCGGATCGAGGTAGGCAACCACCACCGCCTGAATCTGAGGATGCTCATAGCGCAGCACTTCGGCAACCTGACGCGGATCCATCCAGCGCAGGGTATCCAGCCCGGAAGTATTGGTGCTGAAAAGGATACGGTCGATCAATGTCTTGGCTTTTTCTTCGCCCAATGCCTGATTCAGCATGGCACGGATATAGCGATCGTTATTGATGCCGATGCCGGTCTGGTCACTGACGACATGCATGAAATCGGCAACGACCGATTCGACCCGCGATTGGGGCACATTATCCAACTGGGTCATTGCCTCGCCGATACGCTGCACTTCCTTGGGACCCAAGTGCTTAAGAATCTCAGCTGCATCGGACTCGCCCAGGCTGATCAGCAGAATGGCCGCTTTCTGGATGTCCGTGAGATCACTGTCATCGCTCATGATCGATCACCCACTGCCGAACTGCCTGTGCCACTTTCTCCGGATCCTCTGCGACCATGCTCCTGATCGCATTGAGCTGATAGTCAAAGCTTTCATTGGGTGTCGGCATGACACCACGATCGGAGCCACCGAGTGTCACCTTGTCATCTGCCACTCCGGGGCCATCCAACCCTTCAAGATCTGCTGATATTTCACCGGCCGGGCCCAGCGTCGCCACTTCACGTCCCTTACCTGCATCCGCCAGGCTGCGCAGAATCGGGCGCAATACACCCAAAATCAGCAGCAGCACGAACAACCCCGCCATCAGCTGCTTCATCAGATCCCAAAACCAGTCCTCCTGCCAGAAGGAAGACTCTTCCACTTCAAATTGCTCAGGGGGCACGAAAGGTGAGTTGACCACTGTGACGCTGTCACCGCGCAGTGCCGAGAAACCCACGGCATTGCGTACCAGTACCTGCAGCCGCTCGAGTTCAGCCTCGGTCCATGGCGTGCGCACGGCTTCACCGGACTCGGGGTTGATGGTCTGAAGATCATCCACCACAACCGCAACACTCAGGCGCTTCACCACGCCGGATTGATGTCGTGTATAACTGAGGGTACGGTCCAGCTCGTAGTTGCGCACGGCCTGCTCACGGCTTGAACCCGAGCGTGAGGCGCCACCAAGTGCGGTAGCATTGGCATCCATCTCCTCGGGAACTGAGTTGGGTCCGGGCGGCTGATTGGAGAGCGCCCCCGGAACCCCCTGAGCGAGATCACCGCTGGCGCGGTTTTCTTCCAGTGTCTGCTCGCTGCGCAACGCCGGCAGATCCGGATTGTATATCTCGTCTGCCTGTTCAACTTCGGTAAAATCGATATCGGTCGACACTTCAGCCCGGAAGTTGCCCAACCCAACAACCGGTTGGAGGATACTGTTGACCCGGTTAAGCAGGGTCTCTTCAATGCTGCGGGTGTACTCGAGCTGTTTTGCCGCCAGCACCACATCCTGGTCCTGGCTGCGTGTGTTGAGCAGACGCCCTTTCTGATCAACTACCGTGACATCATCCACCGCCAGCTCAGGAATACTGGACGCCACCAGATTGGCAATCGCGGCCACCTGGTCCCGCTCCAGCGTGCGCCCAGAAAACATTTCGATAAATACGGAGGCACGCGGCTTGCGCTGATCACGTACAAAAACAGACTCTTTCGGCAACGCAAGATGAACACGGGCAGAACGTACCGCAAGCAGGCTGCTGATGGTACGCGCCAACTCGCCTTCCAGCCCACGGCGGAAGCGGGCATTCTCCATGAACTGACTGGTCCCCAGCCCCTGTTCCTGTTCCAGCAGCTCAAAGCCTACCGTCTTGTCAGCGGTAAAACCTTCAGCGGCCAGTTTTAGCCGCGCTTGATGCACATGCTCCTGCGGCACAAGAATTGCCCGGCCGTCAGCGTCAAACTTGTACGGCATGTTATACAGCCGTAACTGTTCAATCACTTCATTGGCATCGGAAAAGTTGAGATTGGAAAACAGCACCCGATAATCCGGCTTCTGTGACCAGAGCACAACGGCAAAGCCGATGGCGATGCTGGCGGCCAGCCCCACCATCAAACCCAGCTGGCGCAGGATTCCCAGGCTGTTAAAGCCGGTCATCAAACTGCCCTTGCTGTTAAGTTGTGCCGGTGTGTTATCCATTCAGCCCTGACCGTGTAAAACCTGAAAACATTAAATCGGCATCTTCATGACATCTTCATACGCCGTTACCAAACGATTACGCACCTGAGTCATAGCCTGAAACGAAACAGAAGACTTCTGAGCCTGAATCATGACCTGCGGCAGATCCACGCCAGGATCGCCCCGCTCATACGCTTCACGCAGCCGTGATGCTTCCGACTGGTGTTCATTGACCTTATCCACAGCCCCTTTGAGCAGCGTCGCAAAACTGTTGCTTTCGGTCTTGCTAATCCCCGGCGCACCAATACCTTCGGCCCTAAGATCCAGCATTTCGACCGGACGCGGCCCCTGCTGCACCTCTGACTTGATCGCGCGCATCTGTGACAGAAGGCTGTTGATATCAGCTCGTTCAATCATGCAGAGCTTCCTCCCGGACGGCAATATTTTGACATTATAGAGACTAACCCTCCCGCTTCAAGCTGCAATCACGCCAGAGTTGACAATATCCTGACGCCAATTGAGCCTGACAAGGGTCATGCTGTTACTGCTTAACGCTATAATGCAAAAAGCGGGCCATATAGCCCGCCGGGGAACCTGACGTTAATGCATGCCCTAGTATCGTCCTTCTGGCGATTCACCGTAGCGCAGCCGTACATACATCAGCGCTACCGTGATGGCATCCCCCAAAGCTGTGTGCCGCTCAAGGATGGGAATATCCAGTTTGCCTGCAATGGTGTCAAAGCGCAGGTCGATATTACCCCCCACATGCTTCCACTTGATGATGTCGTGATAGACGTGGGAAAGCTCAACAGCCTTGTTGGGCAGGCCGAAACCGTACTTGGGGCGGATAAACTTGTCCAGCATGCGAATATCAAAATTGACGTAGTAACCGAGAATGGGACGATTGCCGACGAATTCGAGCACCTTTTCCAGAGCCTCGTCCAGTTCGATGCCATCCGCCAGATCGCTGGCTCTGATCTTGTGGATTTTGATGGAATCACCACTGAGGCTGGCCGGAGGCTTCAATTTCAGGTCGAGACGCTCACTGGTAATCACTTTACGCCCTTTGATGCGCACAGCTCCGATCGACAGTATTTCGGCCTTTTTCACATCAAGACTGGTGGTTTCACAGTCAAGTGACACGACTTCGTCACCCTTGTAGGCTTCGAACAGATGCGCCCAGGGCCCTTCCCTGTGCTCACGTTTCTCTTTCAGACGCCGTATTGAGCGCGGAATGATCATCTACATCAGCCTCCCAAGTGGTAACGCATTGTCAGGTGCTTTTTGAACCCTTTCACCACATGCAAGGCATCACGCAGCAGTTCCCGCTCAAGCTTGTTCAGCTGCTGCAGGTCGATCATGTTTGGGGTTGGATCGGCTCCATCAGGACTTTCTTCGGCACGGCGGATCTGCTGCCGCAGACGCAGCTGAATAAACAGCGCCAGCGCTTCCGATAGATCACGGCCATGCTGTTCCTGCATCTGGCCACTTTCCATCAGCGCCTCAATGCGCTGGAAAGTATTCGTCTTGAGGATCCGCTGTTCAAGCGCGATGGTACGAACACCATGCACAATGGGGAAAATCCCGCCTTTCTTGATATCCAGCTGCCCCTTGTCCTTGAGGTTGCCAAAGAAGGTAAGTGGCGTATCAAACCCAATCGCGGCACGGGCAAAATGCGAGAAAAACACATCATTGTTCCGCAGGTGACGCAGGAACCAGTTACGCGCCACCTTGAACAGCGCCTCGTTACCCGCTACCGGCTTGGCATCAACCGCAATGGCCAGGTTCATCTGCGCACTGCCTTCACAGGTGTCGGCCCAATCACTGAGCTTCTGGGTCCAGTCACCCACCGAGTTGACCCACTCGGGATTGGACACCATGATATTACCTGGACAAGGCGGAAAGCCGAATGAAATCAGGGTCTCGCTGAATTGCTGCATGCATTGCTGCATTTCAGGCCAGGCCAAATTGTCACGAAATATAAGCGCGTTATCCTGATCGGTTTTCATGATCTGCTCGGCACGCCCCTCCGACCCCATCACGATCAAGCAGACGTGCGGCTGCATGTCCGCAGGGACGATCAGATCGAACAGCTTGGCAATAATGCGCCCGTTCATGGCCGCCAGCAGATCCATGGTGAAACGAATCTTGACGCCGGTAGAGATCAACGCCTTGATCAGCTCATTCAGGCCCTGTGCGGCCTCACGCAACTGGTCGATGCTGGCTGCACGCTCGATGCGCAAGCCAATCACATGGGAATGGCTGGAGAAGTAGCTGAGCACATCGGTCAGCTCGACAATACCCACCATCTCCTGACCATCCATCACGACTACACGCTCGATCTGCTGCTGAGTCATCATCACAAGCGCGTTGAACAGGTAGTCCTCATGATCAATGGCGATCAATCGATAACTGGCGATATCGGACACATCCGTTTCCAGTGGCAGCTGCTTCAGCACGACTGCGTCCAGCAGATCAGTCCCGGTTACCATGCCATAACGGCCACCCTTGCGTGCCAGCACACAGTCCGCTTTATGGCTTCGCATAAGCTCGGTTGCAGTATGAATGCTGGTCCCTTGTTCTACCACCAACGGCTCACGAACAGTGGCATCGGTGATTTTGGCCAGCATGAACTCAGCCATGTCCTGATTACTGCCATGCTGAGCGACAATCTCACGCTTTACCGCCAGGTTCTGCTGGAAGTAATCGGCAAACTGGGCATTGGTCGCCATCAAGTCCAGCAGTGTTCGTGTCGGCAGGATATGACAAATGGTTTCCTCTTCCGCCACGAAATTATGAATCGCCTTGCCTCTCAGTGCCGACCAGCCGCCGAAGTAGTCTTCGTTCTCATAGTGTACGAACACATGCTGAGTTCTTTTTTCGCCATCCTCGGAAACCGCTTCACTCTCGCTGACTCGGCCTTTCAGCACCACATGCAAGCCGTCTGGCACTTCACCTGCCTGGATGACGGTTTCGCCTTTCTGGAAATAGGCGATATCCAGGTTGGCACGCAGCAGCGTTTGCTCCTCCTCATTCAGCAGGCTGAAAGGGATGTTATCGATCTTGAACGAGTTGGGCATTTTCTACTCCTGCAGCTCGAGACAAAGGCGGGGCCGACTCATGCAGAACACATAAGCCCACATAAGCACGATCATGAGAAAAGCAGGGCCTTGCTGAGAAAACCAGAAGTCAGGTGGGGTGTTTGAAAGGCGGGCTTGATGCTGCTCATCGATAAAGACAGTGCCACATCCACACAAAGCAGCAAGACAGATAACCAGACCGGTAAGACTAATTCTGAGGTTCTCGCGCCAACTTGCCTTGGCGCCTTCTTTACCTGAATACATGACACCACTCTGTTGTTGTTATATCCGGTGAAAGCCTGTGGGCTTATCCACTGAATCTAACAAACACAGGTGGCTAAATATGCCCCGACTTTAGTCGGAGCGGTTCGTTGTGCCAAGGCCAGTCAGGGCTGACACAGCATCTGATATACCTGCTTTCCTCTGGCAATCTGCTCTGCAGGCGAAGCCATCGGCCGCCCCTCCTCATCCAGCTTAACCACTTCACGGTTATCACAGTTGAGCAGATACCCCTGAGGATGCGCCTGAGTTACATGGTGCTTCTCGAACCGATACAACACAAACCTGACCACCTGTTCACCCGTTTCAAGAGTTCGGCTGTCGGCATTGGTTACATCCAGTGCAGTAAAGGCGGTTTCCAGAGGAACCAGATAGGTCCACGGGCGCCACACCATACTGTCCGTTTCGGTTTCGATCACAGCAGTACCTTCAGGCAACCTGGACTTGATCAGATCCAGTGCGCTGTATTCAATATAGATCTGGTAGGCCAGCATACCAGCACCTGCAAAAGCAGGAATGATCCACTTGGGGAGTTTTTTTCGGCTCAGCATACGCAGGATGAGCGCTACCCCCGCGGCACCGAGACCGGCAAACGCTGTTGCAACCAGATTCCAGATCATACTTCTCACTTCCTGAAAAAAGTCGGGCTTCCAGTTGGAAGCCCGATTTGGATCAACCCTTGTCAGACATCTGCTGTCTGTGCTCAGGCAGCATTATGCTCAGTGGTCAACCGCAGCGCCAGCACCTTTCGGGTAACGCACGCTTTCTACCAGCTCCTGAATCTCAACCGGCGGCTCTTCAGTCATGTGAGACACAGCGAAGGCAACCACGAAGTTGATCATCGCACCCACCGCACCGAAGGACAGCGGAGAGATGCCCAGAATCCAGTTATCCGGAGTGTTGGCCAGAGTGTTGGTTTCCGGGATGAAGAACCAGCCCAGGAAGGTGAAGATGTACACCAGAGTACTCAGCAGACCAGCCAGCATACCGGCAACTGCACCCTTGTTATTCACCCGCTTGGAGAAGATACCCATCATAAGGGCCGGGAAGATGGACGCAGCTGCGATACCGAACGCCAGTGCTACCGTCTGCGCCGCAAACCCTGGCGGGTTCAGACCCAGATAGGTTGCTAGCAGAATCGCTACAGCCATGGAGATACGGGCCGCCATCAATTCACCCTTATCGGTGATATTCGGGTTGATCATGGTTTTGATCAGGTCGTGCGATACGGCAGAGGAGATCGCCAGCAGCAGGCCTGCTGCAGTCGACAGTGCCGCTGCAATACCACCGGCCGCAATCAGACCGATAACCCAACCCGGCAGCTGTGCAATTTCAGGGTTTGCCAGTACCAGGATGTCATTGTTTACGGTCAGCTCGTTACCGTTCCAGCCACGCGCCTGCTCGACGGGTGCAAAGTCATCGCCCGCTTTGGCATTGTAGAACTGGATGCGACCGTCGCTGTTCTTGTCTTCAAACTTGATCAGACCGGTTTCTTCCCAGGTTTTCACCCAGTCAGGACGCTCTGCGTACTGAATAGACTCCTCAGTCGGGCCATTCGGATACACAGTGGTGATCAGGTTCAGACGCGCCATGGAAGCAACCGCCGGAGCCGTCAGGTACAGCAGCGCGATGAAGATCAGTGCCCAACCAGCAGACCAGCGCGCATCAGCCACCTTCGGTACAGTGAAGAAGCGGATGATAACGTGCGGCAGACCTGCAGTACCGATCATCAGAGACAGTGTGAACAGAACCATGTTCAGCTTGTTGTCCACATCCGCGGTGTAATCACGGAAGCCCAACTCACGTACCACTTCGTCCAGTTTGGTCAGCAACGGCAGACCGGATTCGGTGTGATCACCGAACATGCCGAACATCGGGATCGGGTTACCGGTCAGCTGCAAAGAGATGAACACGGCCGGGATGGTGTAGGCGATGATCAGTACCACGTACTGAGCCACCTGGGTGTAGGTGATACCCTTCATGCCACCAAATACGGCGTAGAAGAATACAACCGCCGCCGCAATCCAGATACCGGCAGTACTGCTCACTTCCAGGAAGCGAGAGAAGGCAACACCGGCGCCGGTCATCTGACCGATTACGTAGGTAACAGACGCCACGATCAGGCAGATTACCGCCACCAGACGTGCACCACGACTGTAGAAGCGATCGCCAATGAAGTCAGGTACGGTGAACTTGCCGAACTTCCGCAGGTACGGGGCCAGCAGCATCGCCAGCAGTACATAACCACCAGTCCAACCCATCAGGAAGGAGGAGTTGACATAACCTGCAGACAGCAGACCCGCCATGGAGATAAAGGAGGCAGCTGACATCCAGTCAGCAGCGGTCGCCATACCGTTGGCAACCGGGTGAACCCCCCCGCCTGCAACGTAGAACTCTTTGGTAGAACCGGCACGGGCCCAGATGGCGATGCCGAAGTAGAGTGCAAAGGATGCACCTACGAAGATCAAGTTGATTGCAAACTGACTCATACTGGCTTACTCCTCCAGACCCATCTCTTTATCGAGCTTGTTCATTCTCCAGGCGTAGTGGAAAATGATGCCGATAAAGGTAAGGATGGAGCCCTGCTGGGCAAACCAGAAGCCGAGGTCAGCGCCACCGACCGGAATGCCGGACAGCATGCCACGGAACAGGATGCCGCAGCCATAGGACACAAGGGCCCACACGACCAGACTTCCCAGGATCAAACGAAGGTTCGTCGACCAGTATTGAGCAGCTTTGGATTTATCATCTGCCATGTTGTTTCTCCGTTTTCTTGTTATTGGAGCCGAGAGTAATTCCAGAGTGATCTTGCAGAAAGAACGCACGGAATAAAAGCCCCGACTTTAGTAGAACACTGTATTCCCTGCCGTACCCGAACAAAAATAACATCGAAGAATCAGCATGTTACAAAAACATTCAAAAAACATGATCCGTGGCATGTAATACAATGGTCACAGGCCTTTGGTCCGCTCTGGTGTCCGTAACGGTGCCGACACAAGACTTAGGCGCTACACTAGCCGCCTGATCCACTTGCAAGCGAGATTCGACATGCTATCCGGCTGGACCATCATCCTGATTTCATTGGCCTACTTGGGCCTGCTGTTTGCCATCGCCTACTTTGGTGACAAAAGCAGTGCCGGCAAACAGTGGGCCAGCAACCCGGTCATTTACTCGCTCTCCCTCGCCGTCTACTGCTCCAGTTGGACCTTTTACGGGGCTGTTGGCCGCGCCGTTTCTACCGGTTGGGAATTCGTCGCCACCTACCTGGGGCCAATTCTGGTATTTCTGCTGGCAATGCGTGTCATCGAAAAGGTGTTCACCGTCAGCAAGCAGCAAAACATCACCACCATCGCCGACTTCATCTCTTCACGCTATGGCAAAAGCCAAAGTCTCGCGGTACTGGTGACGCTGATCGCGGTCATGGGGACCATTCCCTATATCGCCCTGCAGTTGAAGGCGGTAGCTATCAGTTACAACGCACTGGCGCCGGGGGCTACCGAAGCCATGAGCAAGGGCAGTGACACCGCCCTGTTTGTTGCACTGTTGATGGCGGTATTTGCCATTCTGTTCGGCACCCGGCACATCGACGCAACTGAACACCACGAAGGACTGGTGCTGGCGGTGGCGTTTGAATCACTGGTCAAACTTGCCGCGTTTGTCGCGGTCGGGCTGTTCGTGATCTTCGGCATTTTTGACGGTTTTCAGGACCTGGCTTGGCAGGTGCAGACACAGCTGCGCGACAACCAGAATTTCAGCAACCCGCTTACCACCGGTTTTCTCACCGAGGTGGTTCTGGCCTGCGCGGCAGCCATCTGCCTGCCACGTCAATTTCATGTCAGCATTGTGGAAAACACCCGACGTCGCAACCTGTACACCGCCCGTTGGCTGTTCCCACTCTATCTGTTGATACTGGGCCTGTTTGTGCTGCCGATCGCCACCGGTGGCATGATCTTTTTCAACGGCAGTAATGTTGATGCCGACACCTATGTACTGATGCTGCCACTTGCAGAGGGCTCGGGCTACCTGGCCACCTTCGCCTTTATTGGTGGACTGTCGGCGGCCACCAGCATGGTGATCGTGGCCAGCATCACGCTGGCTACCATGGTATGTAACGATATCGTAATGCCGCTGCTGTTCCGCATCTCATGGCTGCGCCTGTCACAATCCCGTGATTTGGGCGCCCTGCTGCTGCGTGTGCGGCGCATCACCATCATCTGCCTGTTACTGATGGGCTACTTCTACTACCGCATCCTGGGCGAACAGGGGCCGCTGGCCTCCTTCGGCCTGCTGGCATTCGTGGCAGCGATCCAGTTCCTGCCGGCCATCATCGGCGGCATCTACTGGCGCAGCGGCAACCGCTACGGTGTGCTGGCAGGGCTCAGCGCCGGCTTTCTGCTTTGGGTCTACACTCTGGTGCTGCCGACCCTCAACTCGGCCCGATTGATTCCGGTTGAATGGCTGCCTCAGGTCAGTGACAGCAGCGGTTTACTCAACCCAACCGCCCTGCTTGGCCTGAATGGACTCGACCCATTGACGCACGGTGTGATCTGGAGCCTGGGCGTCAACATCCTGCTGTTTGTGCTGATCTCACGCTTCACCAGCATCCGCTTGGTTGACCGGATTCAGGCCAGTGCCTTTGTGAATACCTCTGCCAAGGGCATTGCCGACCCTTCACGCCATTTCGGGCAAGTGACCGTTGGCGATTTGCAGATGTTGAGCGAGCGGTTTTTGGGTATGAGCCGCACCCGTCAGGCGTTCAGCAGTTTTGGGCAGGGCCGGGGAGAAGGGCCGCCAATGGCAGCCGAAAAGGCGACGCCCGAACTGATTCAGCATACCGAGCGCCTGCTGTCGGGTGCCATCGGCGCCTCATCGGCCCGTATCGTCATGGATTCCACCCTGCGCGGTCGCGAGATGGAGATCGGCGATGTCGTCACCATTGTGGATGAAGCCTCGCAAGCTCTGCGCTTCAACCGCTCGCTGCTGCAATCCACCATCGAGAACATCAGCCTCGGTATCAGCGTAGTGGACCAGCAGATGCGACTGGTCGCCTGGAACCGCCCCTATATAGAGATGTTCAGCTACCCGGAAGGGCTGATCTGTGTCGGTCGCCCAATTGAAGAGGTGTTCCGTTATAACGCCATCAAGGGTGAATACGGGCTGGGAGATGTTGAGCATCAGGTCAGAATGCGACTGGATTCGATCCGCTCCGGAGCCCCGCACAGCTACGAGCGCTATCGTCCCGATGGCACAGTGCTGGAAGTCCGTGGTAACCCGATGCCCAATGGCGGTTACGTCAACACCTACATGGACATCACCGAGCACAAGCGGATCGAGGAGGCACTGCGCGAGAGCGAGCAGAATATCCGCATCTACACCGACAACGTGCCGGTATTGATCGCCTATCTCGACCCGGAATGCCGCTTTCTGTTTATAAACAAGGCCTATGCGGATGCCTTCGGCCTCGATCGGCACAATATTGCCGGCGTACATTGCCTTCAGGCCCTGCCGGAAGAGGAGTACATCAACCGGCGTCACTATATTGGCGCTGTACTGCGAGGTGAGCGACAGCGCTTTGAAACTCGCCTGCCCACACAGGGCGACAGCATCCGTTTTGCCGAGGTGACCTACATCCCTCATATTGGTGAATACGGCGATGTTCTGGGCTACTTCACGCTGTATCAGGACATCACCGAGCGTCGCAAGGCAGAGCAGGCACTGCAAGAGACCAACGAGAACCTGGAACAGCGCGTGCGTGAGCGTACCCATGCACTGTCAGTCGTCAACAAGGAACTGCGCAAGGAGAACACCATCCGTGCCCTGATGGAAGATGAACTGCGCCAGGCCAAGTCCGATGCAGAAGCCGCCAACCTGGGCAAGACCCGCTTCCTGGCCGCCGCCAGCCATGACCTGCTGCAACCGCTCAATGCCGCGCGCCTGTTCAGCTCTGCCCTGGCGCAGCAAAGTCACAGCCGCGAGACCAGCCAGCTGGTGGAAAATCTTGACGGCTCACTCAAGGCGGCGGAAGAACTGATCACCGCCATTCTGGATATATCCAAGCTGGATGCCGGTGCACTGGAACCGACACTGACCCACTTCTCACTGGAGTACCTGTTCCAGACTCTGAATACCGAGTTCAGCGTGCTGGCAAAGGAGAAAGGCCTTGCGTTCCACAGCGTCAATTGCCATCAGGTAGTGTATTCCGACCAGACTCTTCTTCGCCGCATCATGCAGAACTTTCTGTCCAACGCCATGCGCTACACCGCCAGCGGCAAGGTGCTGATGGGGGCACGACGCGAAGGCCAGCAGCTGCGGCTTGAAGTTTGGGATACCGGTGTTGGTATTCCCGATAATAAGCTGCGCGAGGTGTTTGAGGAGTTCAAGCGGATCGACAACCCCAAACACAGTCAGGTGAAGGGGCTGGGACTGGGGCTTGCAATTACCGACCGTATCGCCCGCATGTTGGGGCACCAGCTCAAGGTTCGTTCCTGGCCGGGTCAGGGCACAGTATTCAGCATTACCCTGCCACTGGGGGATGCCTCACTGGCACAGAAACCCAAGCCCGAGCAACGTGGCTGGATACGCAGCAAGGGACTCAACGGCATCAAGGTACTTGTGATCGACAACGAGCCCAAGATTCTGGAAGGAATGAGTGCATTGCTGCAGGGTTGGTCCTGTGATGTGGTGACCGCCCTCTCGGGCGATGAAGCGGTTGCGGTCACACTGGAACGCAGCTGGGTACCGGATATCGTGCTGGCGGATTACCACTTGGGCGAGACCGAGACCGGTGTCATGGCCCTGCGTCAGCTGACCGTACTTGAGAGCCGACCTTCCAATGCAGAATACTTCTCGCCTGCCATTGTGATCACCGCAGATCGCACTGACGAAGTGCGCGACGAGATCGACACGGCTCAGGCACAGCTGCTGACCAAGCCAATCAAGCCGGCGGCACTGCGTGCGATGATCAACAAGATCATTGCTACCTTGAGGGCGGAAAAAGACTGAAAAAAAGGCATGACCCGGGCCGTTATGGCGCCCGGGAAAAGGTGTGGAATCAGACTTCGGTTTTGGGCGGCTCAACGCCCAGACGCTGGGCCGCAATAACCGCTTGAGTACGGCTATGCACACCAAGCTTGCGTAGAATGGCAGTCACGTGGGCCTTGATGGTCGCTTCCGACACACTCAGCTCGTAGGCGATCTGCTTGTTCAAGAGCCCTTCAGTCAACATGGTCAGAACGCGGAACTGCTGCGGTGTCAGGGAGGCAAGCGCCGCCGCAAACTGCTGATCCTCTTCGCTCACATCGCCCATGTTCTCGGTCAGCTCCTGTGGCAACCACTCTTCACCTTCCAATACGGCGGTAATCGCCTCGGAAATGATTTCCAGTGGTGCGGACTTGGGGATAAATCCGGACGCACCGTAATCGATGGCACGTTTCATAACATGCGGCTGTTCACTGCCGGATACCACAACCACCGGCACGCCAGGGTGCTGGCCACGAAGAAACACCAGTCCGGAAAAGCCATGTGTACCCGGCATGTGGATATCCAGAAGCACCAGATCAGCATCGCCGTGTTGTTCGACCTTCTCCTGCACCGCCGCCAGACTGTCGGCTTCGACAATCTCGACACCGGGTACCGCCTGAGTCACCGCTTGTCGCAGCGCTGCGCGAAATAGCGGATGGTCGTCAGCAATAATGATCTTTTGTGCCAGTTGCATGCATCGTCTCCCTCGTTCCTTGGCCCGCTTAAGAGTAGCCGAAGTTGTCGAATGTTGTGCGAATCAGTCAAATAGGGGGCCTTTACTTGGGGGCAATAATACCACCTCATTGTCGACAGTGCTGCACCAAGCTGCGAGTTTGTCGCCAATCCCCAAACAAAAACGCCCGCCGGGTGAGCGGCGGGCGTTTCAATGGCTGTTACCCTGCCGGGCGTTGATCAGCCCTTACGGTTCATGCGGTGCTCAATCAGATCATCCACCACAGTCGGGTCAGCCAAGGTGGAGGTGTCACCCAGCGCACCAAAATCGTCCTCGGCGATCTTGCGCAGAATACGGCGCATGATCTTGCCTGAGCGGGTCTTCGGCATGCCCGGCGCAAACTGGATCAAGTCCGGCGATGCGATCGGGCCGATTTCGGAACGAACCCAGTTGCGCAGCTCTTTCATCAGCTCGTCGCTCGCATCGAAGCCGCTTTGCAGGGTGACATACACATAGATGCCCTGACCCTTAAGATCATGCGGGTAACCGACAACAGCGGCCTCGGCAACAGCCGGATGAGCTACCAGTGCGGACTCGACTTCGGCAGTACCCATGCGGTGGCCGGATACGTTGATGACGTCATCCACACGACCGGTGATCCAGTAGTAGCCGTCTTCATCACGGCGGGCACCGTCACCTGTGGTATACACACCCTTGAAAGTGCTGAAGTAGGTCTGAATGAAGCGCTCATGGTCACCCCAGATCGAACGACTCTGACCCGGCCAAGAGTCCTTGATCACCAGATTGCCTTCACCGGCGCCCTCGATCTCCTTGCCTTCACCATCCAGAAGCGCCGGCTGTACGCCGAAGAACGGACGCGTGGCTGAACCAGGCTTGGTGGCCGTTGCACCCGGCAGTGGAACAATCATGATGCCGCCGGTTTCAGTCTGCCACCAGGTATCCACGATTGGGCACTTACCCTTACCAAAGGTGCGGTGATACCAGGTCCAGGCTTCAGGGTTGATCGGCTCGCCCACAGAGCCCAGCAGCTTGAGACTGGACAGGTCAGAGTCGCCCAGTACATCTTCACCCTGCTGCATCAGTGCACGGATGGCGGTCGGAGCGGTGTAGAACTGATTAACCTTGTGTTTCTCGATCACGCGGCCGAAGCGGCTGTTGTCCGGGTAGCTCGGCACACCTTCAAACATCAGTGTGGTGGCGCCGTTGGCCAGCGGGCCGTAAACGATGTAGCTGTGACCGGTCACCCAGCCCACGTCAGCGGTACACCAGTACACATCACCTTCGTGATAATCGAATACGTACTGATGAGTCATGGCAGCGTACACCATGTAACCGCCAGTAGTGTGTTTGAGACCCTTGGGCGCACCAGTAGAACCGGAGGTGTACAGGATGAACAGCGGTGCTTCAGCGTTCATCGGCTCGGCCGGGCAGTCGTCGGACTGTTCAGCAACAGCGCCTTCGTACCAGACATCGCGACTGTCGTTCCAGGCCACATCCTTATCGACACGCTTGACGACAAAGACGGTCTCGATCAGGTTGCCGGCTTCATGATGATCCAGCGCCTTGTCGACATTTTCTTTCAGCGGTACGACCTTGCCACCGCGCAGCGAGTAGTTGGAGGTGATCACCACCTTCGATTTGGCGCCTTCAATACGGGCTGCCAGTGCTTCCGGCGAGAAGCCACCGAATACGATGGAGTGCACCGCACCCACGCGAGCACAGGCCAGCATGGCAACGGCGGCTTCCGGGATCATCGGCATGTAGAGAGTAACCACATCGCCCTTCTGAACGCCCTTGGCTTTCAGCGCGTTGGCAAAGCGACACACGCGTGCGTGCAGGTCACGGTAGGTAATCTTTTCGTCTTCGCTCGGGTCGTCGCCTTCCCAGATGATCGCGACCTGATCGCCACGGGTTTCCAGGTGGCGATCAAGGCAGTTGTAGGAGGCGTTCAGTTCGCCGTCTTCGTACCATTTGATATCGACAGTGTGCGGATCAAACGTGGTGTTTTTAACCTTGGTGTATGGCTTGAACCAGTCCAGGCGCTTGCCCTGCTCGCCCCAGAAGGCTTCCGGGTCGTTGATCGACTGCTCATACATCGCCTGATATTTATCGTCATCGGCATGCGCCTTGGCAGCAAAAGCCGGATCGACCGGATATACGTTCTGTTCACTCATCGTGATGCCCTTAGCTTGCGTTTTGTTTTTATAACGTGGAACGCCGCACTTATTTATAGTCGCTATTGTCGGCGCGATCGAGTTGATTAATGAGAGGTTATACCGAAGCCACTCGGGTCCCCTGAATTAGACATTGGTCTACTCGAATACCGACAAAAGTCATATACTACACAGTAAGCGTGCACTTACTTACCTGACAGCAATGACTCCAGATCAATTCCCTCTTCTCGCATTCGCGCCAGCTTGTATCGCAGCGTGCGTGGACTGATGCCCAATTTTTCAGCAGCATCCTTTCGGCTGCCTGAAGTGGCGCGCAGGGCCTCTATGATCAGTTGATACTCATGCTGTTTCAGGTCTTTGCCCAACAGGCCCTCGACCAGGTCCATTTCAGGTTCGTCTGTCTCCGCGGGCAGGCTGTCTGACGGGACTGGCTGTGTGGCCCCATTACGCAGCGGGATTGCAGCACTGCCCAGGTGCAGATCAGCGGCCGTAATCCGGTTGCCGGCCTGAAGAATCAGCGCACGCTGGATTACATTATCCAGCTCACGCACATTGCCCGGCCAGTGATGCTCGCACAAACTGCTGGCGGCTGTTGGGTCCAGCGATGCCAGATTGCGACCCATCTTGCGGCAGTGATGTTTGAGCAGGCGCTCGGCCAGCGGGCGGATATCTTCCGGTCGTTCGCGCAGCGGCTGCCATTGCAGCGGGAACACGTTCAGACGGTAGTAGAGATCCTCACGGAACTTTCCCTCCGCCACGGTCTGTTCCAGCTGGCGGTTACTGGTGGCCAGCAGGCGCACATCCAGCAGGATTACCTTGCGCCCACCAATACGCTCCACCTCCTGCTCCTGCAACACTCGCAACAGCTTGGCCTGCAGCCCCAGATCCATCTCGCTGATCTCATCCAACAGCAGCGTACCGCCGTTGGCCTGTTCAAACTTGCCGGGCTGGCTGCTGATGGCGCCGGTGAAAGCGCCCTTTTCATGGCCGAACAAAGTTGCTTCCAGCATGCTCTCGGGAATGGCGGCGCAGTTGATGGCGATAAACGGCTTGTCGGCACGGGGCGAGTGATTGTGGATATATCGTGCCAGCACCTCCTTGCCGGTACCGGACTCACCGGTGATCAGTACGGTAGAGTCGGTTGCCGCCACCCGTTGCGCCAGCTGCAGCAACTGGCGACTGCCCGGTGCTTCAGCCACGGGTTCGTCGTACTGCACCGTCAGCAGGCCCTGCGCATGGGTGCGAATCAGATCAATCAGCTGTTGCGGCTCAAAGGGTTTCATCAGGTAGTCAGCGGCGCCGTTGCGGATCGCGTCCACCGCCCGCTCTACCTGACCATAGGCGGTAATAAGGGCTACCGGCAATGAGGGGGTCTGCTGCTTCAGATGGGCCAGCAGTTGATGGCCGTCCATACCGGGCATGTTCACATCAGAGATCACCATATCCACACTGTCCCGCTTCAGCAACGCCAGCGCGTCCTCACCACTGCCGGCTTCCAGATAGTGGATATCCGCCAGTGCCAGCGTATCGGTAATCGCCTCGCGCAGGTCGATATCATCCTCAACAATCAAGACTTTTACACTCATGCCGACTCCTGTGCGGTGGGATTGATCAGGGGCAGACGGAAGCTCGCACAGGTGCCGACACCCGGTGTCGAAGCCAAAGCAAACTCGCCATGATGCGCTCTTGCCATCACCTGGGCGATGGCAAGGCCAAGTCCCGTGCCATGTGATTTGGTAGTGTAGAAGGGCTCCTGCGCCCGCTTCAGTGTAGCGGCATCCATGCCCGGGCCATCATCAATCACTTCAAGCAGTAGTCTGTCTCCCTCTTGGGCCAGACGCAGCGTGAGCTCAGAGCCCTCTTCGCAGGCCTGCAGGGCGTTGTTAACCAGATTGAGCACTGCCCCAAGCAGGGCTTCGAGATTGCACTGGATCACCACATCAGGTGCTTCGTTGATGCAATCACAATCTGCATCGTGCTGGCTCAAAGGCTGATCCAGCAAGTCTTCCAACCTTGCCATCAAGGTACGGCCATCAACACGGTCTTCCAATCGGGTTTCACCGCGGGCGAAGATCAACATGTCACGCACCTGCTGCTCCAGGTGAGTCAGGCGCGATTTAACCTTGCCGGCAAAGCGGATCCGCTTGTCATCATCCAGCTGCGGTGCCATCAAGTGGCTGGCGTAGAGCAGTGCCGCCGACAGCGGTGTGCGCACTTGATGCGCCAGCGAGGCCATCATCCGTCCCATTTCCGACAGCCGCTGGTAATGGTGCAGCTGCTCCTGCAGCGTACGGGTGTGGGTCTGATCGGTGATAAACACCAGCTGGCCCGGTTCGCCATCCAATGCCTGTGTCGACAGACTTACACGGCGGCCGTTCTTCAGCGATACCTCATGACCATCGTCTGGCCTCGGTGCAAAACACTGATTGATCACCTCCAGCCAGGTTTTATTGGCCAACTCTATCCCCAGCAACAACACCGCAGCCGGGTTGAATTCGGTAATACGTCCGGTTTGACCGATAACCAGCACTCCGCCGGGCATGCGATCAATCAGGCGGCGCAGGCGCTCAAGGGCCACCCTGTCGGCCTGAAGTACAGACACCTGACGTTCAAGTTCGGCGATCCGTTGTTGCAGCTGTTGGTGTTCAGTCACTGGCGTTCAATCCCGTATTTGCGCATTTTTTCCACCAGTGTGGTACGCCGAATCTGCAGCAGGCGCGCCGCTTTCGATACTACCTGATCGGTCGCATCAAGTGCCTGATGGATCAAGCGTTGCTCATGGGATTCCAGCCAGGCCTTGAGATCAACCCCCTCGGCAGGCAGTGCCTCAACAGCGGCAACTTCGGCGGATACGACAGGTTGCTCTGTATCGACCTGCAGCGGCAACTCAGGCCGCGCATAACGTTCAGGGTCCGGCTCTTCAATATGGCGAAACTTGGGCGGCAGCTCCGACACCCCGATCACACCGCCGGGGTGGATGATACTGAGCCGCTCAACCAGATTGGCCAGCTCCCTTACGTTGCCCGGCCAGGGGTGCAGGCGCAAAGACTCCAGCGCGGCGGGATGGAACTGCAGTCGGCCGGAGCCGGTCTCATCCAATTGCTGACTCAGATTATTGATCAGCAGTGGCAGATCCTCCAGTCGGTCGCGCAGTGCCGGCATTTCGATGGGGAATACATTGAGGCGGTAATACAGATCTTCGCGGAACTGCCCATCCTGAATCATCAGCTCCAGGTTCTTGTGGGTCGCGGTAACGATGCGCACATCCACTTCCAGTGTTTTGCTGCCCCCCACCCGCTCAAACTG
The DNA here is from genome assembly GCF_900107855.1 of Marinobacterium iners DSM 11526. Lineage (GTDB taxonomy): Bacteria > Pseudomonadota > Gammaproteobacteria > Pseudomonadales > Balneatricaceae > Marinobacterium > Marinobacterium iners. Next base: position 494,289 of record NZ_FNRJ01000001.1, read on the forward strand.
CCTCTCCTGCAACACACGCAGCAGCTTGACCTGCATCGGCAGCGGCATATCACCGATTTCGTCCAGAAACAGCGTACCGCCGTTGGCGAGTTCAAACCGACCGGGTCGGCTGGAGATAGCACCGGTAAACGCCCCTTTTTCATGGCCGAACAGCTCACTTTCGAGCAGCTCGGATGGAATGGCGCCACAATTGACCGGCACAAAAGGCCCGTCACGGCGCGGCGAATGCTCATGCAGGCAACGCGCCACCACCTCCTTGCCGGTACCGGACTCACCGGTAATCAGGACACTGATATCACGTGGCGCCACCTGAGCAATAAGGTGCCGGATCTCGCGAATGGGCGCACTCTGGCCGACAAAACCCGGCATATCCGGCAGTGCTCGCGGCTCAGTTATGCCACGCTCACGCAGAAGGGCACATTGATGCAGCCAATCCAGTAACTGTGGATAACGATAAGGCTGCGCCAGCACGCCCAGAATACCGGACTGCGCAAATGCAGCCTGATCCAGCTCTGGCCAGTCACAGGTCAACAGCTTAGGGATAACCGGACCCCGATCCAGCTCGGCGACCAGTTTATTCAGCGCAATTGGCAGACTGCTCTCCCCAATCAACACTACCCCCACCGAGTCCAGCGCAAATGCCCTACTCTGCTGTAGCCAGCTTACAAAGTCAAAAACATGACACTCAAGCTCGATAAACTGCAAACAGGCACGCAAGGTCTCACGCCTGTCAGCATCGTCATCGATGATAAGAGCTTGGAAAGGAGGCTGGTCAGAAACTCCACTGTTGGTTATGCTCATGGGGGTGTCCGGGCATTGTCAGGATTCTGACAATCTACCGAATAGAGAAAGGATGTCAATAGATTGACGTAATGGTTTTTTGTTGGGCCACCCTTAATAATTAAGTCCTGTTACCGATACACCTAATAGGATGAAAGCGGTACACAAACTCGCAATGCTTGAAAGCCCAGGAGCAAGCATGACACAGGCAAGAACAGCACTGGTTACTGGTGCAGATGGATTTATCGGCTCACACCTGACTGAGCTCCTCGTCCGAGAAGGCTACAATGTCAAAGCATTGTCACAGTACAACTCCTTCAACCATTGGGGCTGGTTGGAAAATATTGATTGCCTGAACGATATAGAGGTATTGAACGGCGATATTCGTGATCCGCACTACTGCAAACACATCACAAAAGACACTGATGTTGTGTTTCATTTGGCCGCCTTAATCGCAATCCCCTACTCCTACCTGGCTCCGCAAAGTTACATGGAAACCAATGTCAACGGTACGTTGAATATATGTCAGGCAGCTCTCGATAACGGTGTTGAGCGGATCATTCATACCTCAACAAGTGAGGTATACGGTACCGCGCAGTACGTGCCTATCGATGAAAATCACCCGTTGCAACCTCAGTCACCCTATAGCGCATCCAAAATCGGCGCTGATGCAATGGCCATGAGCTTCCACAACGCTTTTGGCCTTCCATTGACCATCGCACGCCCTTTCAACACCTATGGCCCTCGCCAATCTGCACGCGCCGTTATTCCCACAATCATCAGCCAGATAGCATCCGGGATGAAAGAGATCCAATTGGGCGACCTGAGTCCGACACGAGACTTCAACTACGTCACAGACACTTGCGCAGGCTTTTTGGCACTGGCTGCAGCTCCAGAGGCAATTGGCGAAACGGTTAATATCGCCTCAAACTACGAAGTCTCCATCCGGGACACCTTGGAGCTCATCCGAGAACTCATGGGTAGCGATGTACAGTTCATTACGGATGAACAACGTTTACGACCCGGCAAGTCCGAAGTATTCAGACTCTGGGGCTGTAACAAGAAGCTGCATGGCCTGACAGGCTTTACACCTGCTTTTGACTTGCGTTCGGGCCTCACGGAAACCATCGAGTGGTTCACCCGACCTAAAAACCTGCGTCAATATAAAGCCGGCATTTACAATGTCTGATACAGCCGCTCGGCAGCTTGTTGGAAGGGTTGACTTGATACATGGCACCCGTGATTGCCACATAACGCCGATGGCAGATACCGTTGAATCTTTGGGCAGGCTATACAAAGGCCGTCACGCCGACACCTTTGGCGCGTTGAGAACGCTCAGATTTATCGGTTCACAACTGGAGCAACTTGAAGCCCCTCTCGAAGCCAAGTGCGTGTCGGCTTCGGCATTTCAAATTGTACCATCCAGAACACACGTGGCATTGATAAACGAGCCAAAGGATTGTCGTTTAAATTACTGGCTGAACGCGATTTTTTGTGAAAATGAGGCCCACAGGAGTGCGTTGCTGAAAACAACAAGTCAACAAGGAGGTATGATGCGTCCAACCGGGACTCTGATGAACCACCCAAACATGCATCATGATTGCCGTCGCGGCGACCATAGCACCGCCGAGTGGTTTGGGGCACGAGTCGTCAATTTGACAAGTAGTGTTGTGATCAAGTGGCCACCGTGAACAGGATAGGCATCTTTGGTACATCAGGTATGGCTCGCGAGACAGGTGACATCGCTTGGGCTCTCGGGCTTGAGCCAGTCTATGTGGCGCGGGATGAAAGCGAGCTGGGTGCCTGGAACTTCTCTGCTCAGATAATACTGGAGCAGGACATAGGGCAGTACACCGAGATGCCATATGTCATTGGAATAGGTGAAGGCAGTATTCGTAAAGCCGTTGCCAGACGTTTTAGGGATCAGCTCAGGTTCACTAACCTGATTCATCCAAGTGCCACGTTTGGCACGGCACAACGGGAAGTACTTGAAAGCTGTATGGGCACAGTCGTTGCGGCGGGTGCACGTTTTACCAGTGGCATATCCGTGGGTGATTTTTGCATATTCAATCAGAACACCACTATTGCGCACGACTGTGTGGTGGGGAGTTTTGTTCATGTAGCGCCAGGTGCAAATATATCAGGAAATGTATATTTACAGGATGGCTGCTGGATAGGTGCTGGTGCCGTAATTAATCAGGGCAATCTAACCAAGAAGCTTAAAGTTGGTGACAACACAGTCGTTGGCTCTGGTGCAGTAGTGACCAACGATTGCGCCCCAAATGCCGTGTATGTGGGTGTGCCCGCAAAGAGGGTTAAATGAAGACACTTATTATCGCAGAAGCAGGCGTTAACCATAACGGTGACATGGGGCTAGCGAAAGAACTGGTTGCAGCTGCGGCAGACACCGGCGCTGATTTAGTAAAGTTCCAGACATTTATTGCCACTAATATTATCTCGCGCCATGCACCCAAGGCAGAGTATCAAAAGGGTGCAACCGACCCGCAAGAGTCACAGCAGGAGATGGTACGTAAATTAGAGCTGACACGAGACAACCACCTTGAGTTGATCGATGAGTGTAAGAAGCAGGGTATAGGCTTTTTCACCACCGCCTTTGATAAAAACAGCATAGACCTTCTGGATGAGCTAGGTGGGTTAGATATTGTTAAAGTGCCTTCTGGCGAGTTAACCAATCTTCCTTATCTGCGTTACCTTACCCGGCATGGGCATCAGGTCTTGCTCTCGACGGGCATGGCTAACCTGGGGGAGATCGAAGCAGCAATAAACGTAGTAGAGCAAGCGGGTACCCCCAGGAACAAGATCACAGTTCTGCATTGCACCACTGAGTATCCGACACCCATGGAAGATGTAAACCTCCTTGCAATGGTCAATATTGGTAAGGCTTTTGGCGTAAGCGTGGGTTATTCGGATCACACGCCTGGTATCGAAGTACCTATCGCAGCTGTTGCGCTGGGTGCGACAGTGATTGAAAAACACTTCACGCTGGATCGTAACCTTCCCGGACCGGATCACCGAGCCAGTCTGGAGCCAGGTGAACTCACGGCCATGGTGCAGGGCATACGGAATATTGAAAAGGCACTGGGTGATGGCATCAAACGCCCCAGTCCGAGTGAATTGAAGAACAAACCGATCGCCCGCAAATCCATCGTTGCAGCCCGTCCAATCAAAGCCGGCGAAGCGTTCAGCGAAGAAAATCTCATGGCAAAACGTCCGGGAACAGGGGTTTCTCCCATGCATTGGGATGATGTTATTGGCCGTACTGCGAGCAGGGATTTCAACGAAGACGAGTTGATCGAGCTATGAGTCGCAAAATCTGTGTTGTTACCGGCACCCGTGCTGAATTTGGTTTGCTACGCTGGCTGATGGAAGCTATCAACAATCATCCAGAATTAACACTTCAAGTTGTTGCAACAGGGATGCATTTGTCACCGGAGTTTGGCTCCACCTACCGGGAAATCGAAGAAGCAGGCTTTAAAATCGATGCCAAGGTGGAAATGCTGCTTAGCTCAGACACCAACACCGCCATCACCAAATCCATGGGACTCTGCCTGATCGGCTTTGCGGATGCTTATGAACGCCTGGCACCCGATATGCTAGTCGTATTGGGTGACCGGTTTGAAATTTTTGCCGCCACTTCAGCTGCCATGATTGCCGGCATCCCCATTGCACACCTGCATGGTGGCGAGACTACGGAAGGCGCATTTGACGAAGCCATCCGCCATTCCATTACTAAAATGTCCCACCTTCACTTTGTAGCAGCTGATGAATATCGCAGGCGTGTTATTCAGTTAGGTGAACACCCGGACCGGGTATTCAATGTGGGTGGAATGGGCATTGATGCCATCAAGCGTATCAAGCTGTTGAACCGGGAAGAACTGGAACGCTCACTTGATTTTTCTCTTGGCAAAAAAAACCTGTTGATCACCTTTCACCCGGTGACACTCGAAGGTGATGCCAGCTCTGTTATACAGATGCGGGAGCTACTGGCTGCATTAGCTGAACTGCAGGATACTACCCTGATCTTCACCATGCCTAACGCCGATACCGGTGGTCGGGAACTGGGAACACTGGTACAGCAGTTTGTGGAAAAGAACCCACGCGCCAAGGTATTTACATCCCTCGGTCAGCTGCGATACCTCTCTTGCTTGGCCCAGGTCGATGGCGTTGTGGGCAATTCCTCCAGCGGCTTGGCGGAAGCTCCATCATTCAATATCGGTACCATCAACATTGGCGACCGCCAAGAGGGACGATTAAAGGCAAGTAGTGTAATTGATTGCCTACCGTCCAAACATGAAATTCTTGATGCCATAAGACATATGTATTCCCCCAGGTTCCAACAAATGCTGCAAACGGTTGAAAACCCTTACGGTCAAGGAAATGCGTGTGAATCTATTATTACGCACCTGACTAACACCCCTCTTGAAAATATTCTCAAAAAAAGGTTTTACGATCTTTAATCGACCAAGGGGCAACAAAACTGTTGAACCACTGTGATCTCAATTTAAGGTAAGCCTATGAAACGCTGGCAAGACACCCTTATCCAACCGAATGCAACGCTTCAGCAGGCAATTCAACAGATGGACAGCTCTGCTCAGGGCATTCTGCTCGTCACTGACGCAGAACAACACTTATTGGGCACAGTAACAGATGGCGATGTTCGCCGCGCTCTGTTGAAGCATATGGGGCTTGAAACTGCGATCCATCAAGTCATGAACGATCAACCGCGAAGTGCCAGTTCCGAATGGAGTCGCTCTCGATTGCTCGCGCTTATGGAACAGCAACACCTTTTACACCTCCCTATCGTTGGTCACTCAGGCAGAGTCATTGGCCTTGAGACGTTGCAACGTCTTCTGGACAAGCGCCAGCTTGATAACCCGATTTTCCTGATGGCCGGAGGGTTCGGTACGCGACTGCGTCCACTTACTCATAACTGCCCCAAGCCCATGCTAAAAGTAGGCGGCAAGCCTATTCTTGAGCTCATTTTGCAGAATTTTATAGATGCCGGCTTTTACCGCTTTTTCATCTCTACACACTATATGCCGGATGTAATTCGCAACCACTTTGGTGATGGGCGCAACTGGGGCGTAAGCATTGAATACATTCATGAGGAAAGCCCGCTGGGAACTGCCGGAGCACTGGGCTTGCTGCCTCAGCAAGAAATCGACCGGCCTATGTTCTTGATGAATGGCGACCTGTTAACTCGGCTTGATTATCGCAAGTTGCTTGATTTCCATGAGCAGAGCCAGGCTATCGCAACCATGTGCGTGCGCGAGTATGAACACCAGGTACCTTATGGCGTCATTGAGAGTAATGGCAGCTGCATCACCTCTATCACCGAAAAACCAACCCAGCACTTTTTCATTAACGCTGGCATCTATTTGCTTTCACCCGAGCTTGTCAGAAGTGTAACGCCTGGTACCAGAATCGATATGCCCACCCTGTTACAGCAAGCAATCGACCAAAGCCAACATGTCAGTATGTTTCCCATTCATGAGTATTGGCTGGATATAGGTCGCATGGAAGACTTTCGTCGCGCACAAGATGAAGTGGCAGATGTATTAGCGGGTCTGATGACATGACGCAACAGCTTGATATCGTAGCCATTATCCCGGCACGTGCCGGCAGTAAACGACTGCCAGGCAAAAACATGTTGCCACTGGCCGGTAAACCGTTGATTCAATGGTCACTGGATGCTGCGAAAGAGTCCGGAGTCGTTGATTTAACTCTGGTGACTTCCGATGATCCAGCCGTGCTGGAACTTGCCCGGCAGCAGGACGTTATGGCCATCAAGCGGCCCCTTGAGCTCGCAAGCGACACAGCAACCACTGTTGACGCGGTACTGAATGCTCTTCAGCAACTTGAATCGAAGGGCTACAGTGCCCAACGAGTAGTATTGCTGCAACCTACGTCACCTCTCAGAACCGCCCAAAATATACAGTCAGCAGTACAACGCATGGAGGAAACAAGTGCCACAAGCATTGTTTCCGTTTGCGCAATGGATCACACACCTCTTTGGGCCAACACCTTGCCACACGATGGAAATATGGATCAGTTCCTGTCCACCGAACTGATTAACAAACGCAGTCAAGACTTGCCAACCTACTACCGCCTCAACGGCGCCGTTTACTTGATTAATAAACAGGCATTAATCGATCATCATAATTTTTTTGTTCCCCCTACCTATGCTCTTCTTATGGATAGAACCAACTCAGTTGATATCGATACGGCGGAAGACTTGGTATTCGCAGAGTTTCTTTCGCGACAACAAAGCAACTGACATCGCAACAGGCTTGCAAATCAAAAAAATGTTGTTTTATGGCTAAAGAACCCTTGGGGGCGGCCGCTAACAGGTTCATGGAGGCATCATGCCGCTAACAATTTAAGCTCAAGTGATCGTCTAGAAGGAGACCTTCATGGCCAGTGTAGTCAACACTAACATCATGTCCCTCAACGCGCAGAACAGCCTGTCGCGTACCAACAGCTCACTGCAAACTGCCATGGAACGTCTGTCTTCTGGCCTGCGTGTTAACAGCGCCAAGGACGATGCTGCGGGCCTGGCAATCTCCAACCGCATGACCTCACAGATCCGTGGTATGACCGTAGCACAGCGCAACGCCAACGACGGCATCTCCGTTGCTCAGGTTGCGGAAGGTTCCATGCAGACCATCACCGATACCTTGCAGCGTATGCGTGACCTCTCAGTGCAGGCAGCCAACTCCGGTGGTCTGAGTGACGGTGACAAGGACAAACTGAATACCGAGTTCGCTCAGTTAAAAGAAGAGATCGGTCGAATTATCGGTAATACTGATTTCAATGGTAAAAAAGTGCTTCAGGGCTCTTTGTCCGCCGGCGGTACGTTTCAGGTTGGCTACAGCACTGCGGCTGATAATCAGATCACTATTTCCGTTGCAAACCTGTCCGACGTTTCAGGTTTGGATACAATCATGGCTGCAGGCACTGCAATCAGCGCGGGTCAAAGTGCTTCTAATATTCACAGTGTTATCAACAATATTGATATCGCAATACAGAAGATTGATACAGCCCGCTCTGACTTGGGTGCGATTCAGAACCGCTTTAGCGCCACCATCGACAACCTGTCAAACGCGATTGAGAACCAGAGTGCTGCGCGTTCACGTATCGTGGATGCCGACTTTGCGGTAGAGACTGCCAACCTGAGCCGCTCCCAGATTCTGCAGCAGGCCGGTACCTCAATGTTGGCACAGGCCAACCAGGCACCTCAGTCCGTATTGAGCTTGCTGGGTTAATTCACTCGGATACCAAGCTTAAACACCTCAGCACTGATACCCGCTCACCCTTTCGGTTGGCGGGTATTTTTTTAGCTGTGTGCCGGGCGATAACGAAAATCTCTCAAGCTTTACTTTTTGCTGCCGCTAACTTCTGTACAAGGCTATCAGCCCACGATTTAAAGTACGAATGATCGTCTGAAGGAGACCGTCATGGCCAGTGTAGTTAATACCAACATTATGTCACTCAACGCGCAGAACAGCCTGTCGCGTACCAACAGCTCACTGCAGACTGCCATGGAGCGCCTGTCTTCTGGTTTGCGTGTCAACAGCGCCAAGGACGATGCTGCGGGCTTGGCAATCTCCAACCGCATGACCTCACAGATTCGCGGTATGACCGTGGCACAGCGCAACGCCAACGATGGCATCTCCGTTGCTCAGGTTGCGGAAGGCTCCATGCAAACCATCACCGACACCCTGCAGCGCATGCGTGACCTGTCAGTACAGGCGGCTAACGATGGTGGGTTAAGCGATGGTGATAAAGCGAAGCTGAACACCGAGTTCCAGTCACTGAGGGAGGAAATTGGCCGTATTGTTGACAACACAGATTACAATGGTAAAAAAGTACTCAATGGTGATATCGATGCTGCAGTGTTTCAAGTGGGTTACAGTACGGCATCAGACAATCAGATCAGTGTCACTATTGGTAGTCTCGCTACCGCATCCGGAGTTGCAAGCGCCCTAAACTCTGGCACTTATAAAATATCCGGCAGCACCTCTGCTGTTCTTGCAACTATTAATGCTATTGATGCGGCAATCGCTACCATTGATACCAAACGCTCTGAACTGGGTGCCATTCAAAACCGCTTCAGTGCCACTATCGACAACCTGTCAAACGCGATCGAGAACCAGAGTGCTGCGCGTTCACGCATTGTGGATGCTGACTTTGCGGTAGAGACTGCCAACCTGAGCCGTTCCCAGATTCTGCAGCAGGCCGGTACCTCAATGTTGGCACAGGCCAACCAGGCACCTCAGTCTGTATTGAGCTTGCTGGGTTAATTCGCTCGGAATACCAAGCTTAAACACCTCAGCACAGATACCCGCTCACCCTGTCGGTCGGCGGGTATTTTTTAAGCTGTGTGCCAGGCAATAACGAAAATTTCTCAAGCTTTACTTTCTGCTGCCGCTAACTTGTATACAAGGCAATCAGCCTAGGATTTAAAGTACGAATGATCGTCTGAAGGAGACCGTCATGGCTAGTGTAGTTAATACCAATATTATGTCACTCAACGCGCAGAACAGCCTGTCGCGTACCAACAGTTCACTGCAGACTGCCATGGAGCGCCTGTCTTCTGGTCTGCGTGTCAACAGCGCCAAGGACGATGCTGCGGGCTTGGCAATTTCCAACCGCATGACCTCACAGATCCGTGGTATGACCGTAGCACAGCGCAACGCCAACGACGGCATCTCCGTTGCTCAGGTTGCGGAAGGCTCCATGCAGACCATCACTGATACCCTGCAGCGCATGCGTGACCTGTCAGTACAGGCGGCTAACGATGGCGGTTTGAGTAACAGTGATAAAAACAAGCTTTCTACCGAGTTTAACTCACTCAAGGAAGAGATAGACCGTATTATCAAAAACACTGACTACAATGGCAAAAAAGTCCTCAATGGTGAGATCAGTGGTGCTGTTTTCCAGGTGGGCTACAGTACTGCAGCTGACAACCAGATCAGTGTTACCATTGGTTCAATAGCAAGTGCTGCCGGTGTAACAAGCGTTTTGGCGAATGCAATCAGCATTGGCTCCGGCGGTGACGCACTCGAAGCAATCAATGCCATCGATGCGGCCATTGCTACAATCGACACCAAACGTTCTGAACTGGGTGCTGTTCAGAACCGCTTTAGTGCCACCATCGACAACCTGTCAAACGCGATTGAGAACCAGAGTGCTGCGCGTTCACGCATCGTGGATGCCGACTTTGCGGTTGAAACTGCCAACCTGAGCCGTTCCCAGATTCTGCAGCAGGCCGGTACCTCAATGTTGGCGCAGGCCAACCAGGCTCCTCAGTCCGTATTGAGCCTGCTGGGTTAATTCGCTCGGGATACCAAGCTCAAACACCTCAGCACAGATACCCGCCCACCCCTTCGGTTGGCGGGTATTTTTTTAGGTGTGTGCCAAGTGATGACGCAAAACCACTCAAGCTTTACTTTTTGCTGCCGCTAACCTCTGTACAAGGCAATCAGCCCACGATTTAAAGTACGAATGATCGTCTGAAGGAGACCGTCATGGCCAGTGTAGTTAATACCAACATTATGTCACTCAACGCGCAGAACAGCCTGTCGCGTACCAACAGTTCGCTGCAGACTGCCATGGAGCGCCTGTCTTCTGGTTTGCGTGTCAACAGCGCAAAGGACGATGCTGCGGGCCTGGCAATTTCCAACCGCATGACCTCACAGATCCGGGGCATGACTGTAGCACAGCGCAACGCCAACGACGGCATCTCCGTTGCTCAGGTTGCGGAAGGCTCCATGCAGACCATCACTGATACCCTGCAGCGTATGCGTGACCTGTCAGTACAGGCGGCTAACGATGGTGGTTTGAGTGGTGGTGATAAAGACAAACTGGCAACTGAGTTCAACTCTTTACGGGAAGAACTCGATCGCATCATTAAGAACACCGATTACAACGGTAAAAAAGTGCTCAATGGTAGTATCGCCAATGCTGTGTTTCAGGTTGGTTACAGCACTGCTGCTGACAACCAGATTAGTATCACAATTGGCGCCATAGCAGGCTCTACAGGCATGTCTGCAGTTCTGGCAAGCGGGACAATCAGTATCGGTTCAGCAGGCAATGCCCTGACTGCAATTGAAGAAATCGATAATGCCATTGCCATGATCGACACCAAACGCTCTGAGCTGGGTGCCATCCAGAACCGCTTTAGCGCCACCATCGACAACTTGTCAAACGCGATCGAGAACCAGAGTGCCGCTCGGTCACGCATCGTGGATGCCGACTTTGCAGTAGAGACTGCCAACCTGAGCCGCTCCCAGATTCTGCAACAGGCTGGCACCTCGATGTTGGCACAGGCCAACCAGGCACCTCAGTCCGTATTGAGTCTGCTGGGTTAAACCAGAGCATCCGGCCTGACAGAGTTGAACAAGTGCCTGTATACTGAAGTCAGCGTACGGGCGCTTTTTATTTTATACGGAGGTTGATTATGGCAATTTCACTTAGTGGTATTGGCAGTGGCCTTGATATCAAAGGCCTTGTATCTCAGTTGGTACAGGCAGAAGGCGAAGCCAAAAACAACGCCCTAAACCGCCGCGAATCAAACTACCAAACAGAACTGTCGGCGCTTGGGACACTTAAAAGCAGCTTGAGCAGTTTTAAAGATGCTGCTGCCAAACTGGCCGATGCTGACGACCTGTTGAAAGTCAACGCAACTTCGTCTGATGAAGCAATGTTCACCGCTTCAGCCTCCAGTAGTGCGTCTGCCGGTAATTATGCCGTAGAGGTTCTTAACCTTGCCAAGGCTCAGAAACTTAGCTCAGCCGGTTTCAGCTCAGCCAGCGACAGTGTTGGCACAGGTACAATGACGATCGGCAGTGGAGCCAATAGCTTCGATGTCAACATTGACACCGACAACAACTCGCTGGCCGGTATCCGTGATGCAATCAACAACGCAGCGGATAACAGCAGCGTGACGGCCACAATCGTGAATGTTGATGATGGTGCAGGTGGGACTGAGGCACGTCTGGTACTAACCGCCAAAAACAGCGGTACTGATAACCAGATCAGCATTGACGTTACCGAAGGTGCAGAGCCCGGGCTTTCACAACTGTCATACAGCTATGATGCCGGTGGTGTTGGCAGTGGCGGCATGAACCAACTGGTAGCGGCCGACGATGCACAGATTCGTGTCGATGGCATGCTTGCCACGCGCAGCAGCAACAGTATCAGTGATGTTATTCCAGGTGTGACGCTGGACCTGAAAGCTGAAACCACTACAGCTGTCGGACTGTCTCTGGATGTCGATAAGGATGCTACTCGAGAAAGCGTGCAAGCTTTTGTGAATGCCTACAATAAACTGGCCGATACTTATGACCGCCTGACTAGCTATAATGCGGAGAGTGAATCCGGTGGTGCTCTTCAGGGTGACTTCAGCGCAAGGCAGATCATGAGCGAGGTTCGTAATATATTGCGTACCAATGACTCCAGCAACCCTTACGGTTCACTCTTCAGTATCGGAATGGAAATCGACCAATACGGCAAGATGTCTATCGATGGTGACAAATTCGATGAGGTTTTGAGCGCCCGCCCTGAGGCCCTCAGCAATCTATTGAGCTCTGCAGATGGTATAGCAGGGCAGTTGGAGAGTACTCTAAAACAATCGCTTGAGCTCGGCGGTATCTTTGATAGCAGAACAAACAGTCTGAACCAGTCACTCAAAAAAGTCGAAGACGAGCGCTTGGACCTTGAGGATCGTTTACAGACTCTTGAAACACGTATGCTGAACCAGTTTATCACAATGGATACGCTCGTTGCTCAATATAATAACACCGGGAATTATTTGGCGGGGCAGCTTGCTGCATTGCCCGGTTTTGCACCTCAAAAGTCCAGATAAGGTATAGGGTCTAATATGAATGGAATTAACACCTATAAATCAGTGGGCGCTGACAGCGCATCACCACATAAACTGATTCAGATGCTGTTCGACACTTATCTGGTTCGTATTGATCAGGCAATCACTGCGCTCGAAAATCAGAATATGAACGCCAAGGGTACAGCTATATCCAAAGCCCTGGCTATTATCGGTGGGCTCGAAGAAGGACTCGATTTGGAGAAAGGAGGCGAACTGGCCGAAAATCTTCAATCACTTTACCGTTACGTACGTGAGCGGCTGCTGGTTGCTACTGACAAGAACGATGTAGAAGAGTTGAAAAAAGCACGCGATTTGATTTTCCCGATCAAGGACGCATGGGATCAAATCCCTGCAGAATATCATAATCATCAAGAATAATTTAACCGCGCCCCCAGAGCTGAATCATCAGCACGGGGGCAAAACTCAGGACTGATCCGAGCTTTGTAGGTCCAACAGGGTTTCGACCAGGCGAACTCCCTCCTTGTTATCCAGTTCTTTATACCACCGCTTGAGTTTTGCCAGAGCTTGCCTGTCCCCAGGAAAATAGTGCAAATACTCAGTGAGGTGTTCAACTGCATCGGAAGCCTGACCATTGGCCATCAATGCATCAGAGTAGAGACCAAGATAGAACGCATTGATACTCGCCAGCCCCGCCATCGCATCCATGACTGCTTGATGGTAACCAAGCTCACTACACAGGCCGACCATCATAGCCAGAGCCTGCTCTATTATCGGTGATCCCGGCAGGTCCATGACTGGAATTAATTCAGCCAGAGCTGCTTCTGGCTTGTCTTCCATTTGGTAAAGGGTTGCAGCAATCAGTGGAAGGTAGTCTATTGCACCTTCCGTCGCACTCAGTGACTCATACAAGAGCTGCAAGGTTTCAATGTCTTTTTTATCCTTAAGATACTGTACCCTGGCCGGTAGCGCATGAAGATTGCTGGCCTGACTTTGTTGAGCCAAAGCCAGAAGCGAGTCCCTGTGTAATTCCTCTTCATAAGCTTGCCGTGCCTTTACAAAAGGATCTTCCCCTTTACCTGCAGGCACAAGACAAAACGCACGCCCTGGCTCATTTCGCTCAATCCATTTAAGTGCCAGTGCCTGTTGCTCCTCAATCGATTCATTGAGCAACGATTGTTCACGCAGGCGTATACGCACAGATTCCAGGCCAGCCTCAATATACTGTTGTAACCGTTTCGCACCTTCTTCCAGGGCTGTGTAATACGTTTCCAAGCGCTGTTTAATTTGCTCAAGCCGGAGCTCATCATCATCGGTAAACGTCTGTGCCATTCGCAAAAGTGCACGCACCGAGAGCGTTTTAACCATTTTGAACAGCTCTGGATGCTCTTCTGACAGTTTCTTGTCCAGCCCTTCCAACTGTAGCTTGCGCTGAGGGTTGATGTATTCCCCCTCATACATATCGTTGTGGTGCTCCTGTGCTCTATCCAACAAGACCAAAACTTCAACGATCTTGTTTTGAGCTTCACTCAAATCCTGTTCAAGTGATCGTAACCATTGCCTTTTATTCCCCTGCTTGGGCTGCGGCAGATGTAGTCTGTCCACCAGCAGTGATAGATTGAGTTCTAGTTCAGTTGGTGATTGAAATTGAACACCCTCTATACGAGCGGCACCAGATGATATGTTAACCACCCGAACCCCTTTCTCCATTAATGTTTTTGCCTGCTGAGCGATGTTACGTGCCGCTGAAGCAAAATCAGGAGTAGTACAGGCCTGCTGTCCTCCATTTGTCTCAAGTACCAGACTGGAGAGATCCGTTTTTGGCCCCGCGGCTCTTTCCCTGCTACCTTTCGCGTGAGTGTAACCTTCCGGCGTAAAGCACAAATCAACGCCTGCAAGCAGAATATGTTGACTTCCAAGCCATGCAGCAGCGGCAATAGCCGAGTTCGTTACGGTGGGCCCACTCCCGTTAAAGAGGCACTTGGGGTTCAGTTCAGACTCCCACGGCAGCAACGGTCCCATGAAATATTTGCGATGAGGCCATTGTGACAGCAGCCTGGGGCTAACGTGATACTGGTTAATAAAAACAGTTCCAGGACCCAGTTTCAGCATATCCTTGCTGACTTGATAGCTGATATCGTGCGGATCTACTGAAAACACAAAATCGGGCTCAAGACCCACCTGCATTAACCGTCCAGCAATTCGAGAAACAGCAAAGACAACCAATTGCTCGCGATGTGACTCTATCCAGTCCAGATGCTCATCCAAACTGGGACCACCACCCAGTATGATAACAGTTCTGCCTTTCAAGCAGCCCTTGATGTCTGAAATAGGATTCTCATTATCCGCGCAATTCTGCAATTGACGTTGTACAAAGGCATCCTGTCCAAGAGAAACAAGGCTATTCCAGCGCAGCTCATTAATGTAGCTACTGGCATCCCAGTACTCAGACCGGTATTGACCTACAAACCCATATTCTGCCGAAAGAGAACGCTTGAGGAATACACCATCCACATACAGGTAATTAACAATACCGGCGTTTTGTGACGCCTCTACAAACTGCTCTGAGTCCACGAGGGATATCCGATCCTCAGCCAAACTCAGGTCGACTGTTGTTACTACCTGATTCAGGATTTCCGATGGTTCAAGAAAGATATAACGTGTACCGGCCGGCAACCCGCGATCCAATATGTAACGGATAATATTGCCCGAGTCAGAGCCAACAAAGATGATCAGTGAATCTTCACGCGCCAGTAGCTTTCCAAACTCACGCTCTATACGCTCCCAGGCACTTTCTCGTTGAAACATGTCCCTGTTCACGGCGTAAAGATACTGTTCTCCAAGCTGGTTGGTGAGCATCTCGTTATGGCTCAAAACATGCGTCCTTATACCTTGCTCTCGACCAGTAAACCGGTTGCATCCCCAAAAAACTCTTCAGACAAGTCTTTCATGCGCTTCATAAGCTCAAGTACTTCTTCTGTGGGAATTTGCCGGATTGTTTCTTCATTGTCTTTATTGACGACTTTCAGAACAACCTGTGATAAATCTTGGTCGATGGATATCTGAAGCCCCCGATTACTGACGGTTTCTACAAACTCACTTAGCTTTTCGACAGCATCCTGTACCGCTTTGGGGTCAGCTTTTTCAGTAGGTTCGACGGTATACCGTGGAGATTCAGGGTTCTGCTCCGCACTACCGGTTTGCCTGACCTTTTCTGTTTGGGCATTACCATCCATGCCTGTCAGTTTTTGGACCCCGCTATTTACCGCAACACTGTTGTTAACGTCCATAGGGCACACCTGTATTAATTTGTATCATCTAAAGCAAGCTCACCGGAAGTTCATGTACTCACCGGCAACATTGCGCCGTTTCTTAAGTAGTTCAATATCTTGTTGTAGTGCTTTTCTCTTTGCAGTCAACAAAGCCTGATTATCATTATCAAGTTTTTGCAGCACATGGAGGCGACTCTCAAATTGCTTAACATCAGCCCAGTCGATAAGACGGATACTGAAGTCTCTGATTTTCTCTATTTCAATCAGTTCTTCGATTTGTTCATCCGTTAACGCCTCGGCATGAGCAAGTATACTCGCCTGCTGACGCCCACACTCAAGGGCTGTTTCAATCAGCGTCTCCGTGTCTGCCTGCTTTAGCACTGATTTATCCAACATAATTGAACAAGCTCATCTGTTGGACCTTACCAAAGCTCTGATAGGCAGCCTGCAGTGCAGTGGACTCAAGCGACAGTTGGCTGATGGCTTCATAAT
This sequence comes from Marinobacterium iners DSM 11526, assembly GCF_900107855.1. Taxonomy (GTDB): domain Bacteria; phylum Pseudomonadota; class Gammaproteobacteria; order Pseudomonadales; family Balneatricaceae; genus Marinobacterium; species Marinobacterium iners. The sequence goes on from NZ_FNRJ01000001.1 coordinate 510,699, forward strand.
AGTCTGTATCTGCAAACAGGGAGCGTGTTGACTCGGTGAACGTTTGAAGATCAGTCAGGTTCCATTCCTGATCTTCAAGTACACGCAACCTGGAGCCAAGCTGTGCCTGTTGGCTGACAATGTTTTCGTACCAGCCGTTGACGCCCTGAGAGGCTGCAGAGGGGTCAGTGCCTGATTCCAGAGCCGTCTTCAGGTCCAGAATCTGGTTCAGGACATTATCCGTACTATCACCAAAAATTGCGCTTCCCGGGTCTGTGGACTGGATCGTTGAATTCTCACCGATATCCAAAAAACGCTCCCCAGAATCGCCTTGGTATTCGTAAGCAGTACCGCCCGCATTCAATACATAAGGCTCGGTATCTCCACGATAGCCAGCAAACATATACTCGCCCTGAGCATCCTGAGTATTCAGAAGCCCTTTGACATGATCCAGGATTCCATCCAGCTCACTAGCAAGTATCTGCCGGTCATTATCTGACATGGCACCACTGTTGCCTCGAATCGCGATTTCCTGAACACGTTGCAGGCTGGTCACGACCGAGGCAACCGTCGTTTCTTCATAGCTGAGACGACGCTCGGAAACCGAAATGTTTTCCCTGAACTGCTCGGTACGGGCGATAACACGATCAAACTTCATGATCTGTGTTGTCGCCAATGGATCGTCGGATGGCTGCTGCAGTTTTTTACCAGTAGATAATTGTTGCTGCAGCTTGTAAAGCCGTGAGTTGGCTTCGCTGATGTTGGTTTCATTCTGCGAGTAGAAGAGATTGGTTGATAGTCTCATAATCGTTTTCTCCTCTCTCAAACAGCCTGGATAAGGGCGTCAAAGATGGTTTGTGATGCACTGATAATCTGTGCAGATGCCTGATATGCCTGTTGAAACTGGATCAGCCTGACCGCTTCCTCATCAAGGCTAACACCACTGACAGACTCCCTTTGAGCTATTGTGTTGCGCAGTACCGCTTCAGAGGCACTGCGGTCCATTTGTGCCACTTTGGTATCTGTTCCGACCCTTTCGATCAACCGGCCATAACTGTCCTGATAACTGCCTTCAAGTGTTGTTGCCTGCTTCATCAAGTCAGACATCACCAAGCCGTTACGGTTATCGGATATACCAATACTTGAGCCATTTGCACTGAAATTATAGCCAACAGTAAAGGTATCATTGTCCTGTACCTGTCCACTCAGCCCCACTTCCAGCATGGTTCTGCCTGTCGCCTGATCGGTTAGTTCAAGCCTATCAGGCTGTGCAGGATCGACGGTGACCGCCCAGGTTGTTGTACTGCCGTCTGTATCCGTAACCGTCCAAGCAGGAACAAGCGAGCTGTCATACTCAAGTGTAAGGGGTAGCTTGGGAAAGACATTACGAGGATCTGTCTCTGTAATATCATCGATTGTACTGACGCTGACGTTTGCCGTAGCTGTCCCCGCATTCCCGGTTGAAGCGGAAATGGTCACGGGTGAGGCCAGTGCCAAGTCTCGGCCATCGAGTATATTCAGTTCTATGTCATCTGCACCGGTTCGTACCGGGCTAATCATCATTTTCTCATTGGACGCGAAGGGGCCGTTACTATTCGCATCCAACCTGAAACCATCCACCTGGAGGCGCAACTCGCCATTAGCCGGGTCAAACCAGATTTCATTCTCGGCATCGACATCAGCGGCGCTACCCGCATCTGTGAAGCTGTTTTGTGTCCAGCTTTTACCATCACTAAGCCGCGTCAGGCGGAAATCATCTTGTCCGGTAAATACCAGCTCGTATTCACTTGCCCGCAGTTTTGAGCTGTCAGTGATGCGCACGTCACCCGTAGCGTCAATACGTGACCGAAAGCGCGACTCCATGAGTTCGGCTGAGTTGATATCATTATAGAGCCTTCTACCCATTTCACCGTCGTAGTCGATACCTTTTTGATGCTGTGCGTTCATGGTATCGGCGAAGGTGATCGCCAAACGCCCCAGTTCGTTCAGGCTTCGATCCATGGTCTCACGACGATAGGTAATCAGACCTCCCAGTTCACCACCTGTCAGCATGTCAGTAATGACATTCTCTTTACCCGCAATCACCACCCCAACCTCGTAGCGCGATGGATTGAATTCATTCTCACGGGCAACGAATTCATACGCTGACTGCCCCACAACAAGTGGCTGACCGTTGCCTACAAATACACTGAACTCACCATTGGACTGTTCGATGACCTTGATGTCCACCAGAGACGAAAGCTCTTTAACAGCCTCATCACGCTGGTCTTTCAGCTCAAACGCATCTTTGCCACCAGCTTCAGCGATACGTATGCGGTCATTCAAATCGGCTATTTGACCTGCAGAAACAGAAACCTGCTCTGTAAGCTCGCGTATTCTTGTATTAACTGTTTCGTTGATCTGTGCAACACGGTCGTGAAGGTCATGGTAACGGCGCACAAGAGCACCCGCCTCTGCCAGAAAAAGTTCACGATTTGTAAGCGAAATAGGGTCATCGTTGGCGGCCTGAAGCGAAGCAAAATAGTCATCCATTTTTACCGTCAGGCTGGTGCTGTCGCTGGCCAACAGATTGTCCAGCTGGCTAGCCAGCTCTTCGTATGCCTTGGAAGCCTCAAATCGTGAGTTGTCACTCCACAGGCGAGCCGTAATGTACTGGTCCGCTATCCGAGCAACATTGTCCTGAACGACACCACCGCCTTCCAGGCTGTTGAACTGGGCAATTTGTCGAGTATATCCAGGTGTATTGAGGTTCGTAATGTTATTACCGACCACACCCAGTCCAGACTGAGCGGCGCGTGTACCTTGAACTCCGAGTGATAGCAGGCCATATGACATTACGATGTTGCTCCGTTATTTGTGCGGTGCCACGCACCTTCACCGTTTACTGTGTTGTTATCGGCCAACAATCAGCCCTCTTTAGCGCCACGGCCCAAACCAGCCAGCAGATCACCGCTGAAAATACGTTCTATCTTGTTGGCATATTCAGGATCGGTGGCATAACCGGCGTTGTGCAGTTCACGTACAAAGCGGGTCGGGTCTGCACCCTGTTCCAGCGCCTGTTGATAACGCGGGTTGCTGCGCAGAAAATCAACGTAGTCGCTGAAGCTATCGGCATAGCTGTCATAGGCACGAAAGCGGGCCTGTTCCTTCTCGGGTACACCGCCACGGTATTCCAGCGTTTGTACCTTCGCGGTATCACCTTCCCAGCCGCGGTGAGCCTTGATATTGAACAGGTTACGGCTACTCTCACCGCTTGTTGCATCACGGGTGATGAACTTGCCCCAGCCGGTTTCAAGCGCAGCCTGCGCCAGCAGCACATTAGGGTTTACACCCAACTCTTTCCCCGCTTGCTCGGCCAGCGGCATCAACTTCTCAATGAACTCGGCTGGCGTTTCAAATCGGGCCGGCAGAGTTTCTTTCACAGCTGCGGTTTCGGAGTCGGCCTTGTCCTGATCGGTCAGTTCCTGGGCTACAGGTTGAACCATATCACTGTTGCCTTCCTGCTCAGACTCACTGGCTGATGGTGCACGGTAGTTTCCAGCCGGTGCTTGCGGCAGCGGCCCGCCACCAAAGGCGCGTGACAGCATCTGTTCAGTCATTGACTGCTGGTCACCTTTTTCTTCATCTTGCCCCGGTGCCACGACAGGCGCGTGTTGCTGACTCAGCTGTTTGACGATGATATCGGCCAGCCCGATGCTGTCCTTTTTCGACAGATCCAACGTCAGCTGCTGGTCAAACATCTCCTGATAAAACTTTACGTCACCGGAGTTGAACGGGCTGTCTGACGCCAACACGTCACTGGCCTGGCGCATGCTTTTGAGCATCATGTTCATGAACAGCTGCTCAAACTCCTGCGCGACGCCTTGCAGGGCGGCTTGTTGGTCATTGCCAGCCTGAGTTTTCAGCTTTTGCAGCTGGTTCAGGTCAGTAAAAAGCGCCGCTTGTGAAGGTGTAAGCCTGCCGCTGTCGATCGCCATATCAGATCACCACCAGTTCAGCCTTGAGCGCTCCGGATTGTTTGAGCGCTTCAAGGATTGCCATCAGGTCACCGGGCGCTGCACCTACCTGATTGACCGCTTCAACAATGTCGCTCAGGGTTGCACCCGGCGCAAACTCGAACATGCGGCCCGAGCCTTCTTCAATCTCAATCTCGGTACGTGGTGTCACCACGGTATTACCACCGCCAAGTACATTGGGCTGAGCAACATCCAAATTTTCGGTAATGGCAACGGTCAGACCACCATGCGTGATGGCCACCGGCGATACCCGCACGTTCTGACCGATGATGATGGTGCCGGTACGGGAGTTGATGATGACCCTGGCTGTTTCTTCACCGGGCTGGACTTCGAGGTTCTCCAACACAGAAAGGAACGAGACCCGCTGTGACGGATCGCGCGGAGCTCGCACACGAATAGAGGCTGCATCGAGTGCCTGTGCCATATCAGGCCCCAGCAGGTTATTGATCTGCTCGGCCACTCGACGAGCGGTAGTAAAGTCCGGATGGTTGAGGTTGAACATCAAGCTGTCACCCTGTGCAAACGCATTGGGCACTGTGCGCTCAACAGTCGCACCGTTGGGAATCCGCCCGACACTGGGCACGTTCAGAGACAAGCGCGAGCCGTCACTGCCCTGTACACCGAAACCGGACACCACCAAGTTACCCTGTGCTATGGCATAGACATTGCCGTCAGCACCCTTGAGCGGCGCCATCAACAGACTGCCGCCACGCAGGCTTTTGGCATCACCAATGGTGGAAACGGTGACATCAATCGGCTGACCCGGTTTGGCAAAAGGAGGCAAGTCCGCATGGATCGCCACTGCTGCAATATTCTTTGATTTCGGATCAACATTGGGTGGAATCGCCACGCCGAAATTGTTCAGCATGTTACGGAATGTCTGTGAGGTAAAACTGGTTTTGTCACCAGTACCGTCAAGCCCCACTACCAGACCATAGCCCACCAGCTGGTTGGTACGCACACCCGCGACGCTGGTGATATCCTTCAGCCGTTCAGCCTGCACAGGAGCAGCCAGCAGGGCCGACAGAGACAGTAACAGCAATCCAAGTCGAAACATTTTATTCATGGTGTTCTCCTCAGAAGCTCTTAAAACGGCCACAACGGACTGATAAAGAAGCGTGCCAACCAACCCATAACGTTTGCGTCATGAGTAGCTCCGGTGCCGCTGTAGGTAATGCGAGCATCAGCAAGGCGTGTAGACTCGATACTGTTGTCAGGTCCGATATCCTGTGGCCGCACCAGACCACTCACGCGGATATATTCATCTCCCTGATTCAGGGTCAGCCATTTTTCACCGCGAACCAGCATTGTACCGTTGGGCATCACCTGATGAATGGTCACGGTAATATTGCCACTGAGGCTGTTACGCATATCGGAATTACCCGTGCCTTCAAAACCGCTGTTGCTGTTCATGGAAGCACTGAGAGGGTTGCCGAACAGGGTCAGATCCTGACCCAATACGTTGGGTACACCAATACCGATATTGGTGGTTTTGTCGGTATCGGTTGATGAGCTTTTAGAAGACTGGGTGCGCTCCGTCAGGACCACCGTGATAATGTCACCCACACGATGCGCACGCCCGTCGCTGTACAGATCCATTCCGGTGCCCGCCTGATAGATAGAGCCATTCACCGGTTTGGGTTGCTGCATCTGCGCGGGCTGAATTGGCGCATAATAGGGATTGTCCGGCTTGGGGGCCTTATTGACACATCCCGTCAGCAGCACCAAGCCAAACAATGGCCACAGTCGCAAAAGTCTGGTCATCATTATGTTCACCTTAGCCTGTCATTAGAGCTGCTGGCTAACATAGGACAGCATCTCGTCTGCGGTCGAGATCACTTTGGAGTTCATCTCATAGGCGCGCTGGGTGGTGATCATATCCACAAGCTCTTCGACCGCATTCACATTCGAGCCTTCAAGCATCCCCTGCTTGATGATGCCGCGCCCCTCTTCTCCGGCAAGGCCAACAATCGGCGCACCGCTTGCAGCCGTCTCAATGTACAGGTTCTGGCCTGTTGCCTGCAGCCCCTGAGGGTTAACAAAATCGGCCAATTCCAGCTGTCCCAACTCTTGAGGGTTGGGATCACCCGCTACCGTTACACTCACGGTGCCATCATTGCCCACCGAAAAATTGGTTACCTGGTCCGGCAGGGTGATTGCAGGTTCAACCAGGTAGCCTTCTGAAGTGACCAGACGGTTCTCGCCATCAAGGTGCAACTCGCCATTGCGGGTATAGGCGATGTCACCATTGGGCATGGCAACTTGTAAAAAACCACGACCATTGATTGCCACGTCAAAAGGCTGGTCAGTGATCTGCATGTCACCGGTACGAAACATCTTCTGGGTGCTGACGGTACGGACACCGCTGCCCAGCTGCAGACCAGAGGGCAGCATTGAGTCTTCACCGGTAGCCGCACCGGGCTGGCGACGGATCTGATACAACAGATCCTCAAACTCCAGCCGATCTTTCTTGAAGCCAACAGTACTGACGTTGGCCAGATTGTTGGAAATCACCTTGAGCTGAGTATCCTGTGCACTCAGACCGGTTTTAGCAACATGCAAGGCACCGTGCATGGGTCATACTCCTTAATATCAGCTCAGTGAAAGAATTTCAGACGCAGAAGTAGACATCTCTTCTGCCGTCTTCATCATTTTGACCTGCATCTCGAACTGACGCTGCAGGCCGATCATGGCCGTCAGTTCGGAGATGGCGTTTACATTACTGGCTTCGAGATAGCCCGAACGAAGCTGGGCATTGAGCGCCTGAGGCAAGGGCACATCATTATCGGTGTGCATGAAGCCATCACGCCCCTTGAACAGCTGACCATTTTCCGGCTGTACCAGTTTTATCTGGTCTACCAATGCAATTTCGACCGCATTCTCACCCAGCGGACGGATGGTAATGGTGCCATCATTGCCGATCGTAATATTTTCGGCTGGCGGAATGATGATCGGAATGCCTCCCGCGCCGATCACCGGCAAACCGCTGCCCGTCACCAGCTGGTTGGCGGCATTGATCTGCAGGGAGCCATTACGGGTATACACTTCGTTGCCGTCCGGTCCCTGAATGGCGATCCAGCCATCACCTTCCACAGCCACATCAAGATCGCGACCGGTCTGCATCAGCGTACCGCTGTCCATATCCGTTCCTGGGCGTTCGCTCATGGAGTACACGCGAGACTCGAAGCCCTCACCCAGCACCCGCATGGCACGGGCCTGCTCGAAATCACTTTTGAAGCCGGTGGTCGTGGCATTGGCCAGGTTGTTGGCATGAGCTTGCTGCGCATACATGTTCTCGCGCGCGCCGGTCATGGCGACATACAGCACTTTATCCATCGTTTACTCCGGTAAAACCTTGCCGTTTTAACTGGCTTTACCTTGCATCAAGCAAACTATGTGCCATAAACGAGAAAGCCGGGCATATAGCCCGGCTTGTGGTGTTGATATACCACTGATCAGATCTGCAGAATCGTCTGCGTAATCGCATTCATGGTCTCTAGGGTCTTTGAGTTGGCCTGATAGTTGCGCTGACCTTCAATCAGCTTCACCAGCTCTTCGGACAAATCAACATTGGACGCTTCAAGTGCAGCGGAGCGCAACGTGCCGTTCAAGCCTGTTCCGGGCGGGTTCACAATCGCGTCGCCTGAATCCAGCGTGGCGGCCCACTCGGTATCACCACTCGGCTGCAGACCCGCCTGGTTTTCAAAGGTTGCAACGGCCACAACACCCAGCGACTTGTTCTGTCCATTACTGAACGAAGCCACCATTTCCCCGGTTGCTGAGAACGTCACACCGATCAGATCACCTTTGGTGTAACCATCCTGCAGCGACCCTTTCACGATGGATGCGGAAGCAAACTGAGTACTACCGGTCAGATCCAGTGTGATTTCCGTCAGAGAGTTGGCTGGATCCGCACCCTTAATGGTAAGAGCAGGTACCTGTCCACCAGCCGGAAACGCCTGACCATTAATCTCTCGCAGCAGACCGTTGGTGGGGTTAAACTGGACCAGTATCGGCCCCGGCTCAGTAAGCGTTCCCTTGCCCGGATCCTGTACCTTACCAATATCCAGCAACTCTTCATTGTTCAGGTAGGCATACATGCGATAGTAGCCTCTGTAAGAGTTATCGCCCTGGATTGAAGCATCAGCATCATGCGCAGCAGTGACGTTACCGGTTACAGTTACTGGATAGGGATCGTTAAGCTGGCCAGGCTCTGGAGTGATGTCACCCTCATCTGCTTTAAAGCGCACCTGCAATATAACGTCGCCTGCAGCGTTGGTCGTAGCCTGTATTGATTCTATCGAAGGGTTGTTCTCCAATATACGGGCTTCACGTGCCGCAATCAGCCCAGCAATGCCATCGGCTGTATTATCAGCAGCTGAAACCTGAATTTCTTCCCCTGCCAAAGAAATGGTTCCGCTGCCTGCACCCGGGGTCACGGTATATACGCGGACCTCATTAGCATCACGATAACGGTCTTCTACCGCTGTATTGAGGTTCGCAAGGGTGGCTCCACCCTCTTCCACCAAAACATCACCAGAATCCGTCGCCCACGCTTTCAATTCAAAGCTGAGCTCTCCCGTGCCGGTATCGTATACAACCGTCGAGAGATCGATGCGGTCATCAGCAACTGCCAGTTCATCATAGCCAGTTGTCGCGGGCGAGTTGTCAATCAATCTTCCATTAGCGTCAAAATCCCCTGCCTGAAGCTGGATACCGGATATTTCTGGATAGTTGGTGGGGGTTGTAAGCTGAAAGTTGAGCACCTGTTTGACTGGGCGCTGTTCCGCAAAGTTGTACTTGATAGTGTGCTCATTACCCAAGCTGTCAAAAGTACGGTCTGTCGTTGTCCAGGTAAAAGAACCCGGCTCATCCTTGTTGTATGTCGGTAGAAGAGAGGCCGCATCAGAGCGCGCATCAATATTGAACGACAAATCGATGTTTTCAGTTGCTTTTGGTGGACTTTCTTTCTCAGTGACTGCCATGTTGCCAATTGGTAGCCTGTTACCATCGGCATCAAGGCCATACCCTTGCAGGTATTTCCCGTTTTTGGAAACGATAAAGCCTTCTTTGTCCAGCTCAAACGCACCGGCTCGGGTGTAGGTCACACTGCCCTGACCATCATCAAGCTGGAAAAAGCCTGAACCATTGATCGCCAAGTCCAGGTTGTTGTTGGTGAACTCAATGGTACCGGCACTGAAATCCTGGGCAATATCGGTCACGGTGACACCTGACCCAGGGGTATTGGACGAACCCGCACCGACAACGGCAGTGGCATAGATATCACCAAACTCGGTACGCGATGACTTGAAGCCTACAGTGCTTGAGTTTGCGATGTTGTTACCGGCCACATCCAACATGGCTGTAGATGCTTTGAGACCTGTTACGGCTGTGCTGAAACCTGCCATTGTTATTACCTCGCTAGACTGTGACTGGGTTAGCCCAGCTGTTTCACTTCACTCATGTCAATGGAACCGATGGCCGTATTCACTTTCATGCCAATTCCATTTTGCCCCAGAGTGACGCTGTTGATATTGAAGCCCATGTAGGTGGCCACCTCTTCGTACTCGCCGTCCGCCCCCATAGGAACTTCAGCCACTATCCGGTAGTTACCCGGTGGCACGCCTTCTCCGCCCTGCCACACAAAGTTATGATCACCCTTCGGTTGCGCCCCCATACTGACTTGGTCAATCTGATTGCCGCCCGCATCATAGATGGTGATGCGTACATCATTGACACTGTTCTCCAAACTGACCAGCCCATCCACATAACCTTCTTCCTGATGCAATTGGGCAATATTCGTATTCACGTATGCACGCTGCCCAACCATCGACGAAGCCTGTAACGCTGCCTGACTACTCAGCATTGAGTTACTCATGTTTTCCATGGTCTTGGACAGGTTTTGAATACTTTCCACGTTGCTCAACGTGGAAATTTGCTGCATGAAGTCAGCTGGATCCGCCGGGCTAGTCGGGTCCTGATTCTGCAGCTGCGCGATCAGCAGCTTCATGAACATCTGACTTTCTTCAGACTGAGAATTCAGCGCCTTGGACTGCGCCTGGTTCTTCTGATTGATCTGATCGTAGATGTTGTTACTGCCGACGCCGTTTACATTACTCATGGCGTTATCCTCTTACTGACCTTATTGCCCCAGCGTCAGCGTACGCTGCAGCATCTGTTTGGCCGTATTCATAATATCGGCGTTGATCTGGAACGAGCGCGAGGCTGAAATCATATCCGCCATCTCTTCCACCACATTTACGTTCGGGTACCAGATATACCCGTTTTCATCGGCCATCGGGTGATTCGGTTCGTACGCCATGCGCAGGGGCGAATCGCTTTCAATGATCCCTTTAACATCAACGCCTTGGCCCGGCACCAATGTCTGCAGGTGATCAGGCAGGTGTTCAGTCTGAGCTTCCTTGAGTGCAAACACCGGCTTGCGGGCGCGGTAGGTTTCCGCTTCGCTGGAACTGATGCTTTCCGCATTGGCCATGTTACTGGCGGTGGTGTTAAGCCGCACTGTTTGCGCTGTCATGGCGGAGCCCGCGATGTTGAAAACGTTACTCAACGACATGTTTATTCACCCTTGATTGCACGTGTCAGCCCCTGGAACTTGCTGTTCAGAAACTGAAAGGACGTTTGATAACGGAGCGCATTGTCTGTGTAGCGAGCCATCTCTTCCTGGGTCTCTACCGTATTGCCATCTACTGACGGCTGGTTCGGAATACGGAACATCAGGTCAGCCGCGGCATCCGGTGACAAAAACTCGGATTGATGACCGGATGCCGTTTTCTTCAACGACAGATTGGCGCCAGCGGTTTCACCTTCGAGCACGGCACTAAAATCCAGATCACGGGCCTTGTAGTTGGGCGTATCCGCATTGGCAATATTGTTGGCCAGCACTTCAGCTCGTCGCGCTCTGAGTATCAGGGCGTTTTCATGAATCCCCAGTGCTGAGTCAAAGTTGATCGCCATTGCCGCTTATCCGTTACAGGTTGCTATATCTACAATCAAGCAAGCAACGTGCCAGTAGCGGCAAAAACCCATGATGGGTGGGTTTGGGAAAGTTCGGACAGTTTCAGGGAGGCAATATACAGCGGCAAGCGGCAAGGCTGTACCGCTACAAATAATGCCGAGCGGCAAAGGGCGGCAAGACTGCCGCTCAGTTTTCAGATTGCCTGGTAGATAATACCGGGGCGGCAGTGGATCATTTTATACAAGTCAGACAGGCCTGAGAGAGACTCGGAAGCACCCAGCAGCAGATACCCCCCCGGGCGCAGCTGCTTGTGCATTTTGCGCAGGATTTCGAGTTTTACGTCTGACGAGAAGTAGATCAGCACATTGCGGCAAAAAATCAGATCAAACTGCCCCAGTGAACTGTAAGGCCCAAGCAGGTTGAGGCTTTGAAAGCGCACTCGGCTCTTGATGTGGGGTTTGATACCCCAGCTACCGGTGGGTGATGACTCAAAGTAGCGGTGCAGCCGCTCCTGAGACAGACCACGCCCCAACGCCAGCATTTCATATTCACCCCGTCGTGCCTGATCCAGCACTGTGGTGGAAATATCAGTCGCCAGTATTTCTTCGCCGGACGAAAAAGCTCCGGCATGACTCTGTTTGAACTCGTCAATTACCATACTGATGGAGTACGGCTCCTGCCCGGTGGAGCAGGCCGCAGACCAGATTCGCAGCTTCTGAAAGCGACTTTTCTCATGCAGCTCAGGCAGAAGTTTATTACGCAATATTTCGTAGGGATGAATATCACGAAACCAGAGGGTTTCGTTGGTGGTCATGGCGTCAATCACCTGCTCTTTCAGGCTGTTGCCACCCGCTCTGCCAAGACGCGCCACCAGCTCACTGAGGCTTGAACACCCTTGCTGCTGCATGATCTTGCCCAAGCGGCTTTGGACCAGGTACTGCTTGTGTTCAGCCAGCAGAATGCCGCAGCTTTTTTCAAGAAAGCTGCTGAACTCACGGAATTCCGCTGGTGTAATACTAAAGCTGCTGCTCACCCGGAGACGCTCCCCGTCAGCCTTGTTCGATCTGGCGGATACGGTTGACTACCACTCCGGCCAGATCGTTCGGGTTGAATTTGGCCAGGAATCCGTCGGCCCCTACCTTTTTCACCATCGATACATTGAAACCGCCGCTCAGTGAAGTGTGCAGCACCACATGCAGTTTAGACATACGCTGGTCTTCACGGATCATAGAGGTCAGGGTGTAGCCGTCCATTTCAGGCATTTCGATATCAGAAATCACCATCAGGAAAAAGCTTTCAACATCCACCCCTTTTTCGACCAACCCTTTCAACAGATCAAGTGCCTGACGCCCATTGTTGGCAATCGAAACTTTCACGCCAAGGTCTTCCAGGCTGCGCTGCATCTGATTGCGCGCCACGGCCGAGTCATCGACGATCAGAACGTGGCGCTGGCGTGCGCGGGCGCGATCATCCTGAGTCGCTACTTCATCGCTGACATCAGTGGACATCGGGTACAGGTCCGCGAGGATCTGTTCTACATCCAGAATCTCAACCAGCTTACCTTCGTACTCGAAAACAGCCGTCAGGTAATTCTCGTTACCGATCTCTTTCGGCGGGGCCATGATCTGGTCCCACTGAGTATTCAGGATACGGTCAACCTTGCGCACCATGAAGGCAAGCGTACGGCGGTTATACTCGGCCACAATCAGGAAGGTTTTGGGCAGATCCTCTTCCGGGATCGGCCTGCGACCAATCGCTTCAGACAGATCAAGTACCGGGATGGTTTCGCCGCGGATATGCGCCATCCCCTTGATTGCACTGGTCTGGCGCGGCACTTCAGTCAGATCCGGACACTGCAGCACTTCTCGTACCTTGAATACGTTAATGCCGTAGCGCTGATTGGTTTCCAGCCCGAAAAGCAACAGTTCAAGACGGTTCTGACCGACCATCTGCGTGCGCAGGTTTACAGTATCCAGGATCCCTGACATGATTTAACCAACCCCGAGGTCGCTAACAATGAGTTTCGCCCGGCTTCGAAAGCCAGGACACCCGCGTGAATAATATCAATTTAACACCAGTTGCCACTGTTTTTGCCATAGTCTGCATCCTGATGCTGCCTTTTTCGGCCTATGCAGATGATACCGCAGCACGGATCAACTTGCAGGTGACTGAAGCCATTAAACAACACTTGTTGTCTAAAGTACCAGACAGCCGGGTCGAGGTCAGCCTGAACCCGGTCAATCAGCACCTGCAACTCGCACCCTGTGAAGCTCCCGTTCATGTAACACTGCCCTTCCACAGTGGTGAGCGCATCACCGCAAAAGCCAGTTGCAGCACTCCACGCTGGAGCCTTTTTGTCACCGGCCGAGTGAAGCAGTATAAAGCGATTGTGGTCGCTGCAACGCCAATCGTCAAAGGCAGCCGTATAAGCGCCGGAAAATTGCAGCTGCGGGAGCGCGATATTGCCAGTTTGTCAGGTGATTATTTTTATCGTCAGCAGGATGTCGTCGGAAGTCAGGCCCGCATCAGTATCAGCGCCGACACTCCGATCACCCCCCGCATGCTGACTCAGGCAAACGCCGTCAGCCGAGGCGATCTGGTGATAATCGAGGCATCCCGAGGCGGCGCTGTCATCCGTACCGAAGGAACTGCACGTGAAGACGGACGTATTGGCGACATAATCGATGTCATCAACAATCGCTCAGAGCGACAAATCCGTGCACGTGTAGAAGGCGGCGGTTTGGTTCGCGTTCCATGATCACCGGTTAGCAGCCGCTGGCCTGTTCCGCTATACTGCCGATTAGTTCACTAATGTAAAAAACCTTAAAGTTTTACTCAGGGCGACCGATACCCTTGCATAGAACTGATTGCGAGGTAATTTAAAATGGCTATCGATTTTCCCGGCCTGTCTCCCGCCCAGTCGGCAGGCAACCGAGGTAAAGTCAGTGAGCAGCAGACCCAGGCCACCGGCAACAACACCGGAAACAAGCCTGCAGACAATACACCTGCTCGGAGCGACGACACTGTACGTATCAGTGATACAGCGCAAGCGCTGCAGCGCTCTGTGGGCGAAAACAGCGGAAACGCAGATGTGGACAGCAACCGTGTCGCTCAGATCAAGGCAGCCATCGAAGATGGCTCCTACAAGATCGATAATGAGCGTATCGCCGACCGTATGCTGCAGCTTGACAGTTTACTCGGCTGATAACTGATGACAGGCCAGCCCGTCAAGGATATCAGTATCCAGTTTGGCGCCCTGATCGACCAAGGCACTGCACTATTGTCACAGCTGCAGATACTGCTCGACACAGAACTCTCTGCGCTTGAGACGCGCGATCTTGAACAGCTCAAACAAAGCAACCAGCAGAAACAGGAATGCCTGCTGGGACTTGATCGCAACATTCGTGAGCGCAACGATCTGCTGACAAAGCTTCAGGTTGAAACCAACCGCGATGCTGTCATTGTCTTCATCCGTACCCTGCCCGCACCCGCCAGCGAACTGCTGGAGCAGGCATGGCAGCGCCTGGAACAGTCACTGGAACAGGTACGCGTGCTGAATCAGCGCAACGAGCAGACGTTGGTACGCAGTAAACAAAATACTGACCAACTGCTGGCATTACTGCAGGGGCATGCCCAAGGCAACTCCATTTATGACCAGAAAGGTGACAAGGGCCGCTACGAAGGTCAACGCAGGCTGGGTAAAGCCTAGAAAATTTGGACTGCTGGCGGTAGAATCCACAGCCTTGAAATGCCTCAGTAGCTCAGTTGTATAGAGCAGCCCCCTCCTAAGGGGCAGGTCGCAGGTTAGAGTCCTGCCTGGGGCACCAGTTAAATCAATACATTACACAGTTAACACTCCTTCAACTTCTTTCAGAACACGTCAAAAACGCCAAACAGCCCACCACCTAGCACATGCTTAATTTTTAAGCTGCAACTCTCGACGCTTTACATAGTTATATTTACAGGCTCGTCAAATCTGGTGTTCGACCATCAGACTGTGTTTCTGGCTAATTGGTCTTGTACTTACTTGCCGTTCTGTAACCTCACGCTTTTGTCCACGAGAGTCAGAAGTTACTCCGTTCTTCGCGCAGGCTTGTCATAGAACGGAGTACTTCTATTCGAAGCGTAACAAAACCCGCTCAAAGTTTTGTGCGCCTTGCCCCACTTCTTGTCCATCCATATCTCATGCAATACTACTTTCAACTTTGACTAAACTAACTTCGGCAATGCGCTGAGGATAATAACTGCAAAGCCTCCCATGCATTTGCAGGGTATTGCCAACGCTTTAAAACGGCTAGCCTGAGATAGAGCTCACGCCCACAAAGAAAAAAACATAAAAGAGGCCAGCCCAATGCCAACCCACACCCGCATCGACAATGCCGAGCTGCTGAATCAATTCAGCCATACATTGCTGGAACTTTACCGTTTGGCCCGTGAGGAACCGCTGGAGCGTTTTCTGCAAACGATGCTGGAATGTATCCAGCCCCTTATCCCTTTTCAGTCAGCTTGGTGGGGGCGCGGCACACCCTCATTTGACGAGCCTGAGTTACTGCAAAGCTTCTTTTTACTGGGTTTACCGGCCAGCTATTTTGAAGATTGGAAAAGCATTCGCAAACAAGACGACACCGTTGAGCGCGTATTCAAGGAACCTGGCAAGCCCGTTGTATTGACTATGGACCAGCCTGACATCTCTGAGGGCCTCAAGTGGCTGGCACACAAGTACGCTTTTTCAGAACTGATATGTACCATTTCCCGTGACGAGATCACCGGCTTTATCAATCACTTGAGCCTCTACCGTGGCAGTAATGCCCCTGCCTTTTCTGCAATAGAGCTGACCTTGATGCAATCGTTGATGCCCCACCTGTTATCAGCGGCATCTATTAACCAGATCCGTAACACTAATGTTTTCATGGAGTCCAATACAGAAAACCCCATGTCGCTTGCCGTTTCAGACACCAACGGCGTACTGCAGAGTTCGGAGCCTGGATTAGTCGACTTGTTGCTCACCGAGTGGCCTGACTGGCGCGGCCCCCAACTGCCGTTTACGCCAACCCCTAAGGGCTACCAAGGCCAAGCACTTGCCATTGATTGCCAGGCACGTGGCCAAAATTTCCTCTTGATTGCGCGCCCGCTATTCCCGATCGAGCAGCTTTCAGCTCGGGAGCAGGATGTCGCCGTACGCTTTGGCCAAGGCCGTACCTATAAAGAGATTGCCCGTGAAATCGGTATTTCCCCCAATACCGTTCGCTACTATCTGCGCTCCATCTACATGAAGCTGAACATCAACAGCAAAGCCGACATTAGCCGCCTGTTACACGACCTGCCCAACAGCAAACCCATATAAACCGCTAACCCAACCCGCAACACCCCACTTTTTAACTATCAGGTTTGATCTGAGGCCTCCACTCGCCCTGATAACAACCCAGGAAAACAAAACAATGAAAACAAAAAGAGACTTGCTGAAAAAAAGCCTGATCGGTGCCACTCTAGCAGCCACCCTACCTTTGAGTATGGGTGTGCAGGCCGCCGATACCAACGCCAAGGACTTTTACAGTGCTCCATCGGGCACTCAGCTGGGCGTTCTGTACCTGCCCATCACACAAGCCAGCCAGTACGACTCAGAAACAGGGACCTTCAAGGATGCTGAACTGAATGTGAAGGCGATGGCATATCGTCACATCTGGTTTACCGATATCTGCGGCACCCTATGTACACCTCAGGTCATCCTGTCCGGTGCTCGCATCAAGGCGAAATTGCCCGGCGCTACCGAAAGCATGAGTGATTCTGGCTTGGGTGATGCCCAGATCGGCGGCACCCTGTTCCTGTTGAATAATCCGGAGCAGCGTGAGTACAGCGGTTTTTTGTCACTCCTGACTGTGCCAATTGGCGACTACGACAGTAATACTGCGGATGTATCCGCTGGCGCCAACCGTTGGGGGGCCACTTTTCTACTCAACTACACCCGCGGTATCAGCGACAAGTGGACACTGGAAGGCTCTCTTGAAGCCCAGCTTTACGGTGATAACGACGATTACTACGGTCAAACTCTTTCCCAAGACCCGCTTTACCGCCTGCAGGCTTTTGCCTCCTACGACTTTACTCCCTCCACCTATGGCGCTTTGCGGCTTTACCACGCTCAGGGTGGCGAGCTGGAGATCAATGGCAACAGAGTCGACAACTCACGCCAGGAATATACCCAGGTGGGATTTGAAGTCGGTCACTGGTTCGATGGCCGCAATCAGGTGATGTTCACCTATGCGGACAACGTCGACTCTGAAAACACCTTCGACAGCAGCCAGCTCATGCTGCGATTCGCCCACGTCTACTAGGAGGCACTGAGATGACAAACGTTCATACCTCCACAGACAACCGCAAGACCATTTTGGCACTGACCCTGATAGCAGCAGTCGCCCCTGCACTGCTGATGATGGCTCCTGTCGTGGCTGGACAGTTGGGTGTCGAATTACATCTGGGTCCGGCTGCCATCGGCTCGCTGTTCACTGCTGAATTAGGCGCCATGAGCCTCGCCAGCTTACCCGCCTATTATTGGCTTTCCCGCGTTAACTGGCGTTTGGCCGGCACGCTGGCTGCATCGGTCTTCATTTTGGCGAATCTTGGCTCAATGCTGGCCGATTCGGCCTCTACGTTGATACCTTTACGTATTCTCAGTGGTCTCGGGGGCGGCTCCCTGATGATTCTGTGCATGGGTACAGCCTCCATGCTGCCCAAACCTGACCGAATCTATGGTTGCTGGGTGATGGGACAGCTGGTACTCGGAGCCCTTGGCCTGACCCTGCTGCCCAGCCTGTTTGCCCACTATGGGCTTGCTGTCTTCTTTGCCGTGCTCGCGGTACTGATGCTGCTGTGCCTGCCGCTGATTCGCTACCTGCCCGCCAACAAGCAGCAGAGTGCTTCCACGGCGAAAGCGGAAACAACAGCGCGCCTGTCCCTGCCTGCACTGGTGGGCCTGCTTGCAGTCCTGCTGTTCTATATCAGCCTGAATGGCGTCTGGACATTCCTTGGGGCCTTGGCAGAAAGCATCAATATCGACGCACAAGTGAGTGGCAATGTGCTGGCAATGGCCTCACTGCTGGGCATAGCTGGCGCCCTCAGCGCCACGCTTCTGGGTGGTCGCAAGCGCTTTCGTTTGCTGCTGGTTGGCGGTTATGCCGTGATGATCGCCGGCATTCTGCTGTTGACCGGCTCGCCGGACGAAACGCGCTTCACTCTGGCGGCACTGGGCTTCAAATATGCCTGGACCTTCGCCCTGCCCTTCATATTGGCCAGCCTCGCCAGCATCGACCGCAATGGACAGCTGATGAGCCTGGTCAATCTGGTGATTGGCGGCGGCCTGGCGCTGGGCCCTCTTGTCGCCGGCCGCATGATTGAAGAGCTGCACGGATTTCAGGCCGTGTTACTAGGCTCAGCCCTGATGGCCTTCCTTTCCCTTGTACTGATTCTGCTACTGCAAAGTAAAACCGAACAAACCCTTGGAGAACCTGAACATGTCTAACACAGCCTTTCTGTTTGATGAGCACTGCTTCTGGCACTCAGCCGGCAGCCATGTGGAAATTCTGCCGGTCGGTGGCTGGATTCAGCCGCCTTCTGCAGCAGGTCATGCCGAATCACCAGAAACCAAGCGTCGCCTGAAAAACTTGCTGGATGTGTCCGGCCTGAGCCAGTCACTTCAGGTTTCCAGTGCGCCAGCTGCTACTTTGGACGATTTGCTGCGCGTCCATCCCCAGACTTACCTGGAACATTTCAAGACATTGAGCGACAACGGCGGCGGCCCTTTTGGTGACAACGCCCCTGTTGGCCCCGGTACTTTTGAAATCGCACTTAAGTCCGCAGGTCTTGTGTGCGCTGCCGTTGAAAAAGTGATGCGAGGTGAAGCCGATAACGCCTATGCTTTATCCCGTCCACCTGGCCATCATTGCCTGCCGGATCAGGCCATGGGCTTCTGCTTCCTGGCCAATATCCCGGTGGCCATTGAACGGGCAAAAGCGATGTTCAACCTGGAGCGTGTTGCTGTCATCGACTGGGATGTCCATCACGGTAACGGTACCCAGGCGGTCTTCTATGATCGCCCGGATGTTTTGAGCATTTCCCTGCATCAGGCAAATTGCTTCCCACCGGGATACTCAGGTGCTGAGGATCGTGGTGAAGGGGCCGGCGAAGGCTGTAATCTGAATATTCCGCTCATGCCCGGCAGTGGCCATGACGCCTACATGTTCGCTTTTGACGAATTGGTCGCCCCGGCCTTACGCCAGTACAAACCCCAGTTGATCATCGTGGCCTGTGGCTACGATGCCAACGGTATTGACCCGCTTGCACGCATGCTCGCTTACAGCGATACCTTCCGCCAAATGACCGAAAGGACCAAGGCCCTGGCCGAAGAGCTGTGTGACGGGCGTTTGGTTTTGGCTCACGAGGGTGGGTATTCCGAAGGTTATGTTCCCTTCTGTGGCTTGGCGACCATCGAAGCACTGTCCGGGGTTCGCACAGAAGTGGAAGACCCTCTACTGGATCTCATTAAGCTGCAGCAGCCCAAAGGGGCTCAGCCCGAGTTGCAGTACAGCTTGTTGGAAAAGCAGGCCAAGTCCTTAGGCTTTAAAGACTGACGATAACGCACCTCCCACCGGCATTTTCCCCGGTTTGGTGGGAGGTGCAGCCACATTTTCAACGACTGTTTTCAGTGCCGCTTCGGTCATGGATCAACCGAGCGAAACGTTCATTATGCTGAGTCTGCTCTGTGGAAATCAGGGGCTAATGATAGGTTCGTTTATGACTGAAACATGAAGACAAAAAAACCAACGACCTGCCGGAGTTGATCAACAGGCACTAATTTAACTGGGGCAAGGCAACAGTAGGTCAGTCATAAGAATCAGCCCACCCTATCTGTACAAGGCAGCCTACCCAAAAAAACGCACCGTATGGGGGCAAATATTTGTTCCGCGCCTCGTTTTAGCTCACGCGTAACGAATCCGTTGCAAGTACGCGCTCTGCTTAACCTGACGTTGGTAGTTAACCGGAGTGGCCGAGACGAATTTTTTGAACTCGCGCAGAAAGTGTGGTTGATCACTGAAGCCGAGATCACAGGCCAGCTCAGAAAAAACGACACTGCTCTGGTGGTTGATCTCATGCACAGCGGACTGGCAGCGTACAATCCGACTGAATGTTTTCGGTGACATTCCCATATCACTTTGAAACTGTCTCTGCAGGGTCCGGCAGGTATAGCCGGTGATCTTTTCCAGCTGTTTAATGCGCAGATCGCCCTTTGCGTCGCATATGGCCCGGACGGCCTCCAACGTTAACACTGACAGTGTACGGGGGGCTTTCCCCGAATGAAACCGCCCGAAAAGCCTCACCTGACCCTCAAAGCAGTTCTCTGTAACGATTTGGGAAAATACAGACTCAATTCGAGGAGCAATATCAAGTAAATTCAGTTCACAATTCACCAGTTCATCCGCAGAGACGCTCAGAAATCCGGGAATCACGCCTAACTCGTAACGTACACCAAAGTAACGGTGGCCATGCTTCAGGCCTGCACTGCGTGCCTCCAACGTAGAACCGCAAACCTTGGCTTTCGGGTTGGTCTGATCGCAGTCAAAGAGAATATCGATACAGCCGTCGGGTATTGCGAATGTCGAGCCACCGGAGAGGTCTGCCTCAAACGCATAACAGTGAGAGACGACGGGATCGTCACTGACGGCGAGGTCATAGTGTTTTGCTGAGTTCAGTACAAACCAAGGCTGCTCAACATGAGCATACGCCATTCTGTTACCAAACGAAGCATTACGATTGCTACCATTGGAAACACTTAACATCATAAGTACCACTCAGAATGCAGGTTCCAATATCTGAGCAAGAATCATTCCACTCTATCTTGCGTCTTGTTTTTTCGCATGTCGTAAAAATTCAATACGACTATCACCCTCCCCGCTAGCATCGAAAGAAATGGCTGCCGGGAACAAGGAAATTCTGAAGTTCGAAGAAACAAATCGACATTTTCTTTACTTCGGCAGCAGCACCACATGATTACAGGTGATGTTATGTCTGAAACAACAAGAATCGATTTTATTTACCTGTCCGAGCCGGACATGATAAAAGCAGGCGTTACCGATATGTCTGCTTGCGTAGATACGATGGAAGAGATGTTCGTGCTGCTTCACAAGGGCGACTATCGCATGGCCGGGCCCAACAGTGACTCTCATGGCGCCATGATCACTTTCCCTGAGGAATCCCCCTTTCCGACCATGCCCAAACCCACTGCCGATCGTCGCCTCATGGCCATGCCCGCCTACCTGGGCGGTGACTTTCAGACCTGCGGTGTGAAGTGGTATGGCTCCAATATCGCCAACCGCGAGAAAGGCCTGCCTCGCTCCATCCTGATGTTCATCCTCAACGACATCGACACTGGTGCCCCTCTGGCCTACATGTCCGCCAACCTGCTGTCTGCCTACCGTACCGGTGCGATTCCGGGCGTTGGCGCGCGTTACCTGGCGCGCAAGGACGCCAAGGTCATCGGACTGCTGGGCCCTGGTGTAATGGGTAAAACCTCTGTGGCTTCGTTCATGGCCGCGCGCCCGAGCATCGACACCATCAAGATAAAAGGTCGTGGCAAGGCGAATCTGGAAAGCTTCCTAGCCTGGATCAAGGAAGAATATCCGCAAATCACCAACGTTGAGGTAGTCAACGCCGACGAAGACGTGGTTCGCGATTCCGACATTGTTACTTACTGTAACTCCGGCGAAGTCGGCGATCCTTCCAAATACCCGATCGTCAAGCGCGAATGGGTCAAGCCCGGTGCCTATCTGGCCATGCCCGCCAGCTGCATGCTGGATGACGGCATGAGCGGTGAAGGCGTACGCAAGGTGATGGACAGCATCGGCCTGTACGAAGCTTGGTATGAAGAGGTACCCAAGCCGGCACACAATGTCATCCCGCTGATTGGCATGCGTTTCATGGACATGATCGAAGACGGCCTGATGTCCAAGGACGAACTGGAAGACTTGGGTGCCATCGTGGCCGGTGACTCCCCCCCCCGTCAGAACGACGAGGAAATCATCATCATGTCCGTTGGCGGCATGCCGGTGGAAGACGTGGCCTGGGCTACCAAGATCTACCGTAATGCACTCGATAAGGGTATCGGCGTCAAGCTGAACCTCTGGGACACACCGGCGCTGCGCTAAGCACACCCAATACTTGTCGGGCCGGTCACACACAGTAAAACCGACCCACTGACTGACTCAGTTTTATACAGGACCAACTCCCATGACCAAGATCGTCAAAGTCAAAACCGGCTCCAAGTTCGAAGAGATCGCCAGCTACTCCCGTGTGGTTGCCGTAGACAACCTGATTCACGTGTCCAACACCGCCGGTCGCAACCCGGACACCCAGGAGATCCCGGAAGACGTAATCGAGCAGACCGAGCAGGTATTCAAGAACATTGAACGCGCTCTGGCGGCCGTGGATTCATCTCTGGCGGACGTTGTCATGTCCCGCGTGTTTATCCAGAACCCGGAAGATACACCGGCAGTCATGGAATTCATCGGCACCAAGTTCCGTGGCGTGAACCCAGCGACCACCGTGACTTGCCCTCCGCTGGGCTCCACCGTGTACAAGGTTGAACTGGAAGTGACTGCTTATCGTGGCGCCTCCCAGGCCGACGTCGAAGAGATCACCATCGCTCAGTAACGCCCTTCGGGGCCTCGGCCCCGTCGTGCCGGCAACAGGACAACTGTTATGACCAAAGCACTGGAACGCATCGCCACATCAGACGAACTGCCGTCTTCTGCCAGTGTGGTAATCATTGGTGGCGGTATCGTAGGAGTATCGGCCGCCCTGGCACTGGTCGAGCGCAACATCTCCGTGGTACTGCTGGAGAAAGGCCACATCGCCGGCGAGCAGTCCTCCCGCAACCTGGGCTGGATCCGCAAAACCAGCCGTCATGCGGCCGATGTTCCCATGGCACAAGCCGCCGACCGGCTGTGGCAACAGATGCCCGAACGCGTGGGCCGTACTGTCGGCTACCGTCAGGCCGGCATCATGTTCCTGGCCAAGACCGAAGAGCAGATGGCGATGTACGAAGACTGGCACACGTCCGTCGCCCCCCTGTCACTGGATTCAAAACTGCTCAACGTGGCAGATATCAATCGCCTGGCGCCCGACGGCCAAGGCCAGTGGGTTGGGGGCATACATACCCCCTCCGATGGCTATGCCGAACCCGCCATCGCCACCAGTGCTATGGCCGAAGCAGCCATGAAAAAAAGGGCGACCCTGATTCAGCACTGCGCCGTACGTACCCTGTCCCTGGAAGCGGGCAAGGTCGCCGGTGTCGTCACCGAGAAAGGCGAAATCCGTTGCGAGCAGGTTCTGCTGGCCGGCGGCGCTTGGTCACGCCGTTTCCTGGGCAATCTGGGTGTAGCCCTGCCCACGCTGCCACTGATCTGCTCGGTGCTGCGTACTCAGCCGATGGAAGGCCCTACCGATACCGCGGTAGGCGGTCCGAACTTTTCTTTCCGCAAACACCAGGATGGCGGCTACATCATTACCCAGCGCGGCAAACTGGATGCGCCGGTAACACTGGATCATCTGCTGATCGGTCACCGCTATCTGGATCAGCTGCGCACTCAGCGCAGTTTCCTGAAGATCGGTTTCGGCAAGGCCTTTTTCAAGGATCTGACCATGAAGCGTCGCTGGAACGCCGATTCGACGACGCCATTCGAGCAGGTGCGCACCAACGATCCGGCACCCAACATGGGCCTGAATCAGGACGCACTGAACAACCTTAAAGCAGCCTGGCCGGCGTTTGAGGAGGCCCGAATTGAGGAAGCTTGGGCGGGTTTGCTCGACGTAACCCCGGACTCCAATCCGGTGATCGACCGTATCGAAGCCATTCCGGGCTTGGTAATTGCTACTGGTTTTTCGGGGCATGGCTTTGGTACAGGCCCGGCTGCTGGTCAGTTGGCTGCGGACCTTTTGGCTCAGGTCGAGCCAATTGTTGACCCAAGACCTTACCGCTTTGCGCGACTGTGAGCTCTTACTTGCGCTTGATACTACCGGGAAAAGCAACATCAGCCCTATGGTTGGTACCTTAATTGTTCTGTAATCAATCACATTGCGATTTATCAAGAGGGCACAACATCATGCTGCCGAAAGTAAGGACCATCATCTATGCATCGGACATTGCAGAAGGCAGCCGCCCTGTGTTTCGTATGGCAGTGGAAGAAGCCGTTGCGCACGGTGCACATATTATTTTCCTCCATGCCATAGAGCCACTGGTCGCAGAGACCGATGAGATGGTGCGCGACTACCTGTTGTCCAAAGCCCAGCTGAAGCATACCGGCCAATTAATGGATCAATACCGGCTCAAGATAGAGCAGCGAATTGACGGCTTTCTGGAAAGTGAAATACCCGATGATGCCAGACTAAGCCATCCACCCCAGATCGAGGTAAGAATCGGAAAACCAGACAGCGTCATCGTCAAGGTTGCGCAGGAGCAAAACGCCGACCTGATCGTGATGGGAGACCGTGGTGGCTCTGCTGCATCGCGCATCTTCCTGGGCTCCACAACACAGAAAGTGATTCAACAAACCTCCACTCCGGTGCTGATCGTCCCCTTGAGGGGGTAGCCCGGCGGATCTGAAAACCTTGCCAATTACGAGGGAACACCATGAAAAAGCTAACAAAAATCCTGTCCATCGCTACACTGGCCATCTCACCTATCCTTGCCAGCGCCCCAGCAATCGCTGAGTACCCTGAACGGCCGGTCAAGTTTATTGTGCCCTGGCCTCCTGGCGACCTTGAAGACATTATCACCCGAATGATTGCCGAGGAGATGACCAAACAAACCGGCACGCCTGCTTCCGTCATCAACAAACCAGGCGGTGGTGGCATCGTTGGCGCATTGGACGTTGCACAGGCACGACCTGATGGTCAGACCATAGGCTCCTTTGTTGCTGACATTCTGACCACGCATATCCATTCGGGTAATGCACCCTACGACCAAACTACCTTTGAGCCGGTAGGCATTTTCCTGGATTACCCGTTCGTCATTGCGACAAAAGCAGATGCTCCCTACAACAACTTGGAGGAATTGGCGAAGTACTCCCAGGCGAACGACGTCTCTCTGGGGCATTTCGGTTATCAGGCACTGCCGACCGCACTCACGTTCAAAGCAGCCAAGCAGGAAGGTATTCGTATCGCCTCCGACTCAGCCTTCGATGAAAACAACTGCTCAACACTGGCTACTGGCGACGCTGACATCATCAATACCACGACTCAGCTTATTCTGTCCTGCCTGAAGTCCGGAGAGGTCAAACTTCTGACTTCCATTACGCAAGAGCGTTTAAGCATCGCCCCCGAAGTTGCCACTCTGGCCGAACAAACAGGGATTACCCAGACGCTATGGAACGGCCTGTTCGTGAAAAAAGGTACGCCTACTGAAGTGAAAGAGAAAGTGGCTGAAATCGCTCAGGCTGCACTTAAATCTGACCGTATTAAAGGTTTGAGCAACACTACTGGGGCTGGTATCTACTGGATTGGTGATAGTGCCGCAGAAGAGATGATAGCCAAGGATTTCGAAAGCTCCAAAGAATTGCTTGAGTTCATGAACAAGTAATCCCTGATGGAAACGGCAGGCCCCCTTTAGGCCGTTTCCTGCTCTCTTCGTCTTTACGACCAACATTGATTAGCCGCAAGAGTGATTGCCGTGTCAAACGAAACTGCTGTCAAAGCCGATATCTATTGGATTCTGCTCATCGCATCGATAGTACTGCTGGTACTGATGCCCGAACAGGCCCCGTGGGTGGAAACCAAACGTGGGTGGTATACACAGCCCATGATGGGGGCATTGCTGGGTCTGAGCATCATGGCTGTTTTCTCAGCATATCGCGTGATTCAACTCACCTGCGGCAACGGTAACAAGTGGCGCAGCACGGTGTTCCAGCAAAACCCTATCGAAAGTCTGGTATACATGCTGGACAGCTATCGCACCGCCCTGATTTCTTCCGTACTGTTTTATCTGTATATCAAGTCACTGCCCATTATTGGTTTCGTGCCTGCCACGTTCATTTTTGTAACCGTACTTCTGTGGCTGTCTCGGCTTTTTAACCGAACTTGGCTTCTTGCGACCATCGGTACCCTGATCGCGCTGGTGCTGATCTTCCGAGTAGCCGTGTCCGTCTGGATGCCAGACGTATGGCTCTATTCACTGCTGCCCGATCACATGGCGGACTTCGCCAATCGCTATCTCTGAGAGGCTAGAACACCATGGATGCAATACTGTTAGGCCTGAATGAAGTCGCCACACTGAATGTCATCATGGCGATCATTATTGGGGCCCTGATCGGCGTCACCATTGGCTCCATTCCCGGACTTGAGCCCGCCGGGGTCATGGCCATTCTACTGCCAATGACTTTTGCCATGGAGCCTCTACCCGGCGTTTCACTGCTGCTGGGTGTCTATGGTGGCGCCTGGTATGGCGGTGCAATACCCGCAATCCTGATGAACACTCCCGGCACCCCGGTAGCCGTGCTGACAACGTACGACGGCTACCCCATGGCTAAGCGCGGAGAAGCCCGCAGAGCACTGTCCATTGCTTACACTTCATCATTCGTCGGTGGTTTGATCAGCGTCTTTTCTCTGATCACGCTGGCGCCGATGCTGTCTCAGATCGCGCGCAAATTCGGTTCAGCCGAATTTGCCATGCTGGCGGCACTGGGGATGATCTTTGTGGTGCTGGCCCACCGCAAACATGTGGTAGAAGCGGCCATGATGCTAGGGTTGGGCATTTTTCTGGGCACTATCGGACTTGATCTGTCTTACAGCACGCAGGTCTACACCTTTGGTCAAAGTTGGCTGCTTTCCGGTATCCCACTTGTGCCTGCCGTTATCGGACTCTTTGCCATGTCGCAGGCATTTATCCTGCTGTCACAGCGTGGTAATGATGCCAGGGAAACAACACTGTCCGGAAGCGGCTTTTTCTCAGGTGTTTTTGACCTGCTCAGACACAAAATTACTGTCATTCGCTCAGCCGCGCTGGGCGTCGTGATGGGACTGTTGCCTGGCGTAGGTGAGTTTGGCTCGCAGTTCTTTTCGTACACGCTGGCACAAAGATTCTCTAAAACACCGGAGAAGTTCGGGGATGGTGCACCTGAGGGGCTGATCGCTTCAGAGACATCCAACAATGCCGTCACCGCATCGGTCATGATTCCTCTACTCGCGTTCGGAATACCTGCCGACGCGCTCATGGCCATGTTGTTGGCTGTGTTCATGGTCCACAACTACATTCCCGGCCCCACCCTGTTTGTTGAGCGTCCGGAATTTATCTCCGGGCTGTATGTTTCGCTTCTGCTGATGAACGTGGTGGTTTTCACCTATCTGACCTTTGCCACCAAGTGGATTGTGAACCTGACACGCATACGTGGACGCTTTATTGGCGCCTTTATTCTAGTGTTGGGTTTTATCGGCAGTTATAGCCAGAACTATCAGTTCAGTGACTGCCTGATTGCGCTCGGCTTTGCCATTTTCGGTTACGTGCTTAAACGTAACGAGATACCTGCCGTGCCTATCATTCTGGGACTGGTGCTTGGCCCACTATTCCTGACCAGAACACAGCAGGCACTGGGTATTGCTGGCGGTGATCTAACCATTTTCCTGCAGAGACCTGTCAGCTTGACGCTTTTCATCATGATTATTCTGTCGATTAGCATCTATGTATGGAGCCAAATACATCAGCGCAGAGCTGAAAGTCAGTAATCGATTTACCAAAGGTCTCACTAAGCTCTAATCCCTTTGGTTTTTGGGGGCCTTGCCCCCTTTTTTCCTGATTTTATTGTAGTGATCAACCAGTCCCGGACAGTACTTTAAGGTTTGCTTCTGTGGCAACAGACGAAATGCCGTCGTTAAATGCGTGAGGTTACTGCCTCCATCAGTACAACGATAAGTCGCGAGGTACAACGAAGTAGTGGTCGAGAGGCGTATCGTGCAGTAAAAGCAGACCGAAGGGTATGGAAGTACGCAAAACGCCCAAAGTCTGGGTTACGAGAATTAGTGAAACGCTTCAGGTCACGGCGTGGAGTGCGCCAGTCCAGGCAGAAGAGCAACCGCGAACCATTATTGTCGATGCGGTCTCGACACCAACCGGTTGCACTCACCGCTTCCTGCTCAAATTCAGGAGAAAAAGCACAGCGTTGTCTGATCATCAAACACCTCGTTTATGGTGGCGATTTTTCAACCTACGCTGGTGTACGGAATCATTGAACACTACATGCCTGGGACACCAGTCTTTTTTACATCAACCAGCTTCTGACGCCCCACCACCCATCGCCACTACCACTCTGTTGCGGCCATTGTTTTTGGCCTGATAAAGTGCATCATCGGCTTTGCGCAACACCCTCTGATAATCGGGGTGACCATCAAAGCAGGCCACACCCACGCTGATGGTGGCTTTCAGCTCTTTGCCATCGTACAGCAGGAAACTTTCCCGCTCGACGCTTTTACGCAGCTTCTCCGCCACAGTCCTGGCACGCGTGGCATCCATATCCACCGCAATGAGTAAGAACTCTTCACCACCCAAGCGGAACAGGTAATCGCCGGAACGGCTGTTGTTCAGCAATATCAACGCCAGCTGTTGCAGGACACTGTCCCCCGCCTGATGCCCATGAATGTCGTTTACTTGCTTGAAGTGATCGATATCAATAGCAAGGACGGCGAAGGCTGTTTTCTGAGTGCGGGATTGGCTAACCTGCTTGCTCAACACTACCGGCATGAACTTCCGGTTCAACAGCCGCGTCAGCACATCTCGACCGGATTCCAATTCATCGTTGCGCTCAAACAAATTGCTGAGGTGAAAGCGTATGCTTTTCACCTTGTCCCGCAGGTCTCGCAACAGGTGTACGCGTGAATCCTGGCTGATGGCGATGGTGTTGCCGCCATCCGATCCGAAAAGCGGCAGCAGCACACTGTCAATCTCTTCCATGGTATCCATCACCGCGCCGGCCTCAGCCGAGCCCTCAAAGGCATGAATACCTTTGTGACGGAACCATAAACCAAAGTCCGACGACTGTATGCGCGGCAGTTCACTCAGTTGAGTACCAACCGCCTGACTGAACATCAACTGATTTTCCCAGTCGAACAGAGCCGCCCTCTGCTGCTCTTTCTCGCTGGCAATATTCTGAGTGATGGCAAAAAGTCGATAGGCCTCTTCAGATCGCGAATTTCGATCGTGTGACAGGGAGTAGGCGTGTCCCATAACTTCCATTGTCAGATCGATGGTATCCGATGCCAGTCGCATCGCCGCATACTGATCTTCATCTGGCAGATTCGGTACTTCATGCAGGAGCTGAACAAAGCGATCCTTGAGGCAACGCGCACCTCTCAGCACCAGGTGAACAGGTATGCCAATGCGAGCATGCACTTCACCGATCTTGCGTTGTTCCGCTATCAATCGCAGCACATCACCTTCAGTGGTCGAGACAAACAGGCCCGCAACCCAACGCTGCATGGATTGACCCAAACGACTTTGTACCTCATCGTTTGACAGAAACTGTGATGCAGCGGGATCACCCAGCATCTCGCGATAAAAGTGCTCTGACAATGAGCTCGCGTGCCGCCGGGAAAAGTCGATGACAAACTGCTGAACCTCTGCGCTGAAGCGTTGATTGATTGCAGTCCACTCTGTACACAATTGCTCGGTCGAAAAGCGAGGCATGATCACTCCATGGCCCGTAGGAAGGAAACATCAAGTTAAAGTGTATCATGGCCCACGTTCTTATTGATCCGACTCAAAACCTTATGGTTGGCGAACGCACACTAATATTGCTAGTATGCAATCAGGTTTGGCTTTGATGTATGGCCTTTCCCGCTTTCCAGCGAAAGAATCTCTCCCGAAAGGGCAACCACTGTTCGCAGTGGGCGCAAAGCCTAGGGTCTGCAATGGATGAGACTGCCTGGCTACCGAAAGAGAGATTCGCCCTACCCTTATTTCCGTGCTACCCGTCCCGTAATAGACTTCGGGCCTCCCAAATTGCGTTCCTATTTGACCTCATCTTCTCGTCCTTTTGGCAACTCTCGGCTTAGTGCCTTTTCAACCGCACCCGCTGACTTGGCGTAGCGTGCCAGCAAGTTATACAGCACCGGAATGATGAAAAGAGTCAGCGTGGCGGCAAACAACAACCCGCCCAGAATGACCACACCAATAGCGGCACGGCTTTCCGCCCCCGCTCCTGTCGCCAGCACCAGTGGTATCGCACCGAAGATGGTGGAGATGGTGGTCATCAATACCGGTCTGAAGCGCATGATCGCCCCCTGGAGAATCGCCTCATGTACGTCCAGACCCTTATCACGCAACTGATTGGCAAACTCCACAATAAGGATGCCGTTTTTGGCCATCAGCCCCAGCAACATGATGATGCCGATCTGGCTGTAGATATTGAGACTGATCCCCGATGCCCAAAGCGCAGCCAGTGCTCCCGTCACAGCCAGAGGCACGGTCAGCATAATAATCAGGGGGTGAATCCAGCTCTCGAACTGAGCCGCCAACACCAGGAAGACAATGACAAATGCCAGTGCAAACGTCAGATAGATCGCCGCTGAAGATTCCTGAAATTCACGGCTGAGTCCCTGATAGCTGACACGGGCTTCAGGTGGCAAATAGTCCTGCGCCAGCCCGTTAAGGTAATTCAGTGCCGTACCCAGGTCATAGCCGGGCGCCAGTGAGCCACTGATAATGACGGCAGGCAAGCGGTCGAT
This sequence comes from Marinobacterium iners DSM 11526, assembly GCF_900107855.1. GTDB lineage: Bacteria > Pseudomonadota > Gammaproteobacteria > Pseudomonadales > Balneatricaceae > Marinobacterium > Marinobacterium iners. The sequence continues at coordinate 541,428 of NZ_FNRJ01000001.1, forward strand.
GCGCCGCAGGTCAGGGTTCGCCCCCACCTCCTCTACATCCACCAGTGCCTGCAGCGGAATCAGGTCGCCCCCTTCACGCGGGCGAAGATAGATCCGCCCAAGGTCAGCTGGCGTCGCCCTGCTCGCATCCTGCGCCTGTACGATAACATCATACTCACGGCCCCGATCCATGTAGGTGGTAACCTGACGTGACGCCAGTACGGTTTGCAAGGTCAGCCCCACATCTTCAACCGTGACATCAAGATCAGCCGCACGCTGGCGGTCGATGTCAACGCGCAGCTCTGGTCGAGTCAGCTCGAAGTCGGTTTCAAGGTTGATCAGGTTAGGGTTTTCCTGCGCTCGCTGCAGGATCTCTTGGCTCCAGCCTTGTACGCTTTCATAGTCAGGCCCTCCGATTACAAAAGAGACGGGCTGACTGAAGCCACTTTGCCCCAGCCCCGGCGGGTTGATCGGAATCGAGCGCACGCCGGGTACCTGTGCCAGTTTTGGAAACAACTCAGCGGCAATGCTCTGCTGTTTAACATCACGCTGATCCCAGTGGCTAAGACCCAAGATAATAAAAGCGTTGTCAGCTTCACCACGGAAACCGACAATCGACAGCAAGCGTTCCGCGACTCCGTCTTCAAGATAGGGCAGCAGTCGCTGTTCGACCTGGCGCACATGATGCTCGGTATAGTCGGCTGTGGAACCACGCGGTGCCTTGCTGGGCATGATAATGACACCCCGATCTTCGGTCGGCGCCAACTCCTGCGGCAAGCGCGGAAAGATCACGGCTGCCAGCACCAGGCCAGCAAGGCCAATCCCCAGCAAAAGACCGGGTTGACGCAATGAGAAACGCAGCAACCGTTCATAGCCTCGGTTAAGCGCCCCCAATACACGTTCGCTTGCCATCCAGATCCGGTGTCCCTCTTCCTGCTCTGGACTGTGTTGAAGCCACTTGGAGCACAACATCGGGGCCAGCGTCAGTGCCACAAAACTTGACACGATAACTGCCGAAGCCAGTGTGAAGCCGAATTCGCTGAACAGGCGACCAATATTCCCGCCCATAAATGAGATCGGCACGAATACCGCCACCAGTGTCAGCGTGGTGGCGATCACGGCAAAGGCAACCTGACGCGCCCCCAGATAGGCGGCCACCAGAGGTTTCTCACCCTCATCAATACGACGCTGAATGTTTTCCAGCATGACGATGGCATCATCCACCACCAGACCGATCGCCAGAATGATCGCCAGCAGTGTCAGCACGTTGATGGAGAAGCCGAGAAAGCCAAGGCCGATAAACGCACCGATGACCGCGACCGGTATGGTCACGGCCGGTATCAGAGTAGCCCTCCAGGAACGCAGGAAGATGAAGATCACCAGTATCACCAGTGATACCGAGATCGCCAGCGTGACCAGAACTTCCTTGATGGATGCGCGAATAAAGATCGACTCATCATAGCTTTCGGTGATGCTTACTTCAGGCGGAAGACTCTCCCGAATCCGGCTCAGCTCTTCCTTCACCCGGTCTGAGACCGCGACCGTGTTGGCCTTCGACTGACGCGTAATCCCCATGCCGATAGCGGTCTGTCCATTGGCACGCAAACGACTTACATCAGACTCAACTCCCAGTTGCACATCGGCCACATCGCCCAGTCGCAACAGCACGTTACCGTCACGGCGAATCACCATCTCACGAAACTCTTCAACCCGGTTGAGTCGCCCCTCCGTGCGCACGGTAAAGTCACGACTGACCGACTCCACCGAACCACCGGGTAACTCGACATTGTTGGCCCGCAGTGCCCGCTCCACTTCAGCCACCGTCATATCACGCGCCGCCAACCGCTCCGGATCCAGCCAGACACGCACGGCATAACGACGCTCGCCGCCAATCCGTACCTCCGCCACACCATCGACCACCGCCAAACGGTCTTTCAGTACCCGGTCAGCAAAGTCACTCAGCTGTGCGGAATCCCAAACATCGGATCTCAGGGTAATCCACATCATCGGTCGTGCATTGGAGTCCGCCTTGCGAACCACCGGGGGGTCTGCTTCATCCGGTAATCGGTTAATCACACGAGCCACGGCATCACGCACGTCATTGGCCGCCACATCCACATCACGCGAGGTGGTGAACTCGATGGTGGTGCGTGATTCGCCTTGCTCGGTACTGGATTCAATGGAGCGAATACCCTCGATACCGCTGATTGCACCCTCGATCACCTGCGTAATCTGGGTATCCACAACCTCGGCGGCGGCGCCGGTATAGTCAGTCGAAACAGATACTACCGGCGGATCGATGTCGGGATATTCACGCACCGGCAGCTGATTCAAGGCCGCCAATCCAAACACCAGAATAAGCAGGCTCATGACCGTGGCAAACACGGGTCGCTTGATGGAAATATCGGACAACACCATGTTCAGGACTCCTGCCGGATCAACTCAGACGCCGGAATGGCATCATCCGTACCTTCAAGAATCTGCAATGCATCACCACTGGAAAGCCGATCCTGAGCCGTGATCACGACCCGATCTTCCGTGTTGATGCCCGAGAGAATTTCGACCTTGCCCGGCTCACGACTGCCGAGCTGTACCGAACGGCGTTCGGCCGTATTGTCGTCAGTGGCGACAAACAGATAGCGCTCATCCCCCTGCAGCAGCACTGCCTGCTCAGGTACGACCAGCGCCTCGCGCTGCCTGAGTGTCAGCCGAACCGACATGAATTGCCCCGGACGCAGACGTCCTTCACTGTTGTCGATCAGTGCCCTGACCTTTAGCGTTCGGCTAAGCGGGTCGATTCGGGTATCCAGTTCCGCCAGTTCACCTTGAAACACTTCGCCAGGCCAGCTCGAGGTAACACTGTTTACAGGCTGCCCTGACTGCAACTGGCCGACAAAACGCTCAGCTACGGCAAAGGTCAGCTCCATCTCACCGCTTGCATCCAGAGTGGTCAGCGGGTCTCCGCTTTCAATATAGGCACCTGGACTGAACTCACGCAGCCCGACTACGCCTGCAAAGGGGGCCACGATACGGTGGTTGGCTGCCCTGACTCTGGCTGCCTGTCGCTCGGCTTCGGCCACATTGACGGTTGTACGCAGTTCATCCACCTGAGCCTGAGATATGCTGTTGCTGTTGCGCAGCTGCTGGGCTCGGCGCAATTGACGCTGAGCATCGGCCAATCGTGCCTCCGCCACCGCCAGATCAGCCTGAGCCTGACGATCATCCAGCTGCACCAAAAGCTGCCCCTTTTCCACTTGCTGACCGGTGGTGAAATCAATCGCCACAATCCGCCCGGTAACCTCACTGGTCACCACAACTTCATCGCGCGAGCGCAAGGTACCAACCGCTTCAATTCTATCCCTGACTGTCTGTACTTCAGGCTGGACCACGTGTACGGCTTGAGGACGTTTTTCCCGTCCCTGTTGCTGCTCAACGGGGGCAAGCCGATGCCAGGCAAGAGCCGCCAATGCCGTCATGACCATGATCAACAATCCTGTTAGCCATTGCTTCACGAATTTTTTCTCCCTCTATTGCCCGGGTTAGTGACAGACGATCCTTTGCGGTCTTATCATGCCCACGTCACGTTGCACGCTGCAGCAAAACATATTCAGGTGAACTTTTCACCGTCTGTTAAGCTGCACTACTGCAGAGTCGGCACCCACATCAGAGTCAACTGACACTGTCAGGTTCCTTACTTTATCTGCTGGCTGGAGTTATCCATGCTTTCTACTCGTTCGTCCCGATCAAGGATCACCCGTCTTACTTTTCTGCTGGGCCTTGCCGTACTGCTGTCAGGCTGTAGCCACGATCGTTACCTGTTTCTGGAGCGTGCCGAGCTGGATCAACTGGAGCAACAGCACAAACTGCAACAGCAGCGCATTGAAGCTCTTGAAGCTCTTGAAACACGCACTCTTGAGCAGTTTGATGTTATGGAAACGCGCCAGCAGCTGCGCCAGCAGGCACTGCTCGACCGTTTGAGCCGACAACAGGACCTGATTCAGTCACTGCCGCAACAGCAGGCAAGCATTTTGCCACCGCAGCCAACCACCAGCGAACCGTCCGCTCGTCTCAAGGGCAAACTGGTGGTGGGTGAGACGGAGCCGATTTACATTGCCGATCCAGGCCTAGTCTATACTGCACGCATTGACAGCGGAGCCACAACCTCTTCCCTGCATGCACTCAATATCCAGCGTTTTGAACGCAACGGACAGCCTTGGGTCCGGTTTGATATCAGTGTACCCGGCCGTGATGAAACCCTGACCATGGAGCATGAAATTTCCCGACGTGCTCGCATCATACAATCAAACACCGATGATCCCGAACGACGAATTGTCGTAGAGCTGCCGTTCATGATTGGCGATCACCGTGACCTGGCTGAATTTACCCTGAGCGATCGCAGCCACCTGACCTACCCGGTACTGGTTGGACGCAATATCCTGCGTGATGTGATGCTGATCGATGTGGGCCAGGAGTTCGTGACCGAGCTGCCCGAAGGCCTTAATACTGAACAGGGAGCCAAAACACCTTGAGCCGACATTCCAAAGCCCCGTTTTATATTGCAACAGGCCTGCTGATTCTGGCCGGCGTTCTGCTGGCCGTTCTGCGTCATTATCAGCTGGGGGTTCCCTGGCTGCCAGGCCAGCAACAGCCTGTCTGGCTGGTCGAAGCACGGGTCGATTTTCGTGCCTGGGGCGAGCCCGTCACGGTCAGCCTCAACCTGCCGGACAGTCCGCCGGGATTTTCGGTACTGTCCGAGCAGGCAGCTTCACCCGGTTACGGTTTTGCCATTACACAACGTGGCCATGATCGCCGTGCGGAGTGGACAATCCGTCAGGCAAACGGTCCACAAACACTCTACTTCAAGAGTCGACTGATCGCTTCCGCACAGACCGACACTGAGCCCGACAATACTCCAGTCACCGCCAGCGAAGTTTTTCTGGAGGGACCGGACATTGCGGCCGCACGCGCGGCGATTGAGCTGGCGGGCAGTCGCTCCAGCAATCCGGCCAGCTTCACACGCGAGTTGATCACCCTGCTTAACAGCCCAACACCGGACCAGAATACACGTCTTTTGCTGAGTGACAGAACCCGCGCCGAAGTACTTTACCTTCTCATCAACCACAGTGGCACACCGGCCCGCATCGCCGAAGGGCTGCGACTTGAGGACGCTCGCCGACAGCAATCGCTGCTACCCTGGCTGCAGGTACATGACGGCAAGCGCTGGCTCACGTTCAACCCACGTACCGCTGAGCAAGGGGTGCCGGATGATGTACTGCTCTGGCGGCAGGAGGCCAGCTCATTACTGGATGTAACGGGAGGCAGCAACTCGGTGGTCAGCTTCTCAATGTTGCGTCAGACAGTTCCCGCCCTGCAAATCATCCGCGCCGAGGCTGACGGGCAGGCGTTCGGGGCCTTCAGCCTGCATCAACTCCCGGTTGAGCAGCAAGGCATGTTCCGCATGCTGTTGTTGCTTCCGTTTGGTGCACTGGTGGTCTGCCTGATGCGAATAGTGGTTGGCATCAAGACTTCCGGCACATTCATGCCGGTATTGATTGCGGTGGCCTTTGTGCAAACCTCTCTACTGCCAGGCCTAGCAGCCTTTATCGGCGTCGTCACACTGGGGCTCTTGATGCGAGGCTATCTATCCAGCCTGAACCTGCTGCTGGTATCACGCATATCGGCTCTGATCGTACTGGTGCTGTTCATCACCGCCGGCATCAGCATTATCGGCTACCAAATGGGCTACAGCACCGGCATGACCGTCACCTTTTTCCCGATGGTCATTCTGGCCTGGACCATTGAGCGCATGTCGATCCTGTGGGAAGAAGAAGGTGCTCGCGAGGTAGTTACTCAGGGCTTTGGCAGCCTGTTGGTCGCCATTTTTGCATTCCTGGTGATGCGCGCGCCGCTGGCAGAGCACCTCAGCTTCAATTTTCCCGAGCTACACCTTGTAGTACTGGGGCTAATCCTGCTGCTGGGTCAGTATACCGGTTACAAGCTCACCGAACTGCGCCGATTCACCCCGATGAAAAGGTACGACTAATGGGCTGGTGGGGCGATTGGATCAGCCCGCGCCGCATGAACCGGCTCGGCATCCTCAACATGAACAAGCGCAATATTGACTATATTTCGCGCTATAACGACCGCAGTGCCTACCCACTGGTAGACAACAAGCTGTTGACCAAACAGACCGTGGCAGAGTACGGCGTCGCCACACCTGCTCTGCTGCAGGTGGTGCGTGAGCAGCACGAAATTGGCCACTTCATGGAGCGGGTTAAAGGCTTCGATGGCTTTGCCATCAAACCGGCCAAGGGCTCCGGCGGCAAGGGCATTCTGGTGATCGGCTCGCATGAGGGTGAGCGCTTTATCAAAGCATCCGGGATGGAAATTTCGCTGCAGGAAATCGAACGCCACCTGTCCAATATTCTGGCGGGACTCTACTCACTGGGCGGCGCCCCCGATGTAGCCATCGTTGAAGCTTTGGTACGCTCCGAACCAGGCCTTGCACGCCACTCTTTTCAGGGTGTACCGGACATTCGCATCATTGTGTTCCAGGGCTATCCCGTAATGGCAATGCTGCGGCTGGCAACGCGTGCTTCAGATGGCAAGGCCAACCTGCATCAGGGTGCAGTGGGTGTCGGGCTGGATCTTGCCAACGGCCGCGCCCGCAACGCCGTACAGTTCGACCGTCCATTGACGCTGCATCCCGATACCGGCCTTGAACTCAACAGCATCGAGATCGAAAGCTGGCAGTACCTGCTGAACATGGCCAGCAGCTGTTATGAAGCCACCGGGCTTGGCTACATGGGGGTGGACCTGGTCGTCGACGCATTACGTGGCCCGCTGCTGCTGGAGTTGAATGCCCGCCCCGGGCTAGCCATCCAGATTGCCAATGGCAAGGGCCTGCTGCCACGCCTGCAGGCGGTTGAGGCACTGCGTCGTCCTCACCTGACCCCCGAGGCGCGAGTCGAGTGGGCCATGCAGCAGGCAGGCGCCAAGCCGGGCGATATTGATCCTGCACCGCTCTGCCTGGTAAATAGCATCCTCAGTGAGCAGCAGCGAACCCCGGCAGACGGCTGACCCTGGTCACCAGCACGACACCAAGCAGTGACATCGCACCAGTTGCCATCCAGGTCCAGTGCCAGCCACCAGCCTGAGCTGCCAGCCAGGCGATGGCTGGTGGTGCCACAAACTGACCAAAAGCCGACCATTGCAGCATCCAGCCAACACAGGTCGACACCACAGAGCTGTCCGGTGCCAACCTTACCGCCAGCGAGAACAACGCTCCCGGCACCATGCCGCCGATGGCCGAAAACAGCAGTACAGCAAGGTAACGCAGCCAAGGGAAGTCAGCTGTCAGAGCCGAGAAAGCAAACCACGTGGTCATTGCCATTACAGCAAAACCGCCATAAAGCAACTGCCTTGCCCCTACCCCCACATGCAGTAAACGCCCCGACAGGACATTACCAATAATGTTGACCACCGCCGCCAGAGCCGTCAGCGGACCCACCAGCCCGGCACTGATGCCCGCCTCGGAATAGATTGAGGGCAGAAAGCCGATGACTGAAAGCCACTGACCGGAATAGGTGGCGAAAATCATCGCCACCAGCCAGGGGCCCGGATGACTCAGGGTCAGTTTCAGTCGCCCCAGCACACGTCCCAAGGCACCGCCTACCGGCCCCTCCTGGCGCGTATGCAGTTGCTGATCCGGCGGCACGGCACGCCAGACCCAGAACAGCATCAGCAGAGACAACAGTGCCATCAATATCCACCAGCCTTGCCAGCCCACCTTTGCCATTACCCACAGCCCAGTCAACAAGGCCGTGCCGGTGCCCAGCCCCATATAGCACCCCCACCAGCCAAGCCGCAGGCTCAGCTTCTCTGCCACCACCAGGTGCCGAATCAGCCCCGGACCGGATAGCGTCACCAGCAGAAAACCGAAACCCTCAATACCCCTCAGCAACAGCAGCATGGCCGCACTCTGTGCCTGGCTGCCGAGCAGGCTGGCAAGCATCAGGATACCCAGCCCCAACAGCACACTGCGGCGCAAGCCGGCACTGTCCGCCAGCAGCCCGATCAAGGCCCCTGCCAGCATGCCGGCCAGCTGCACCAAAGACAGCAGGAATCCGGCCTCAACCAGCGTGACACCAAGAGCATCCTGCAGCACCGGAATAGCTGGTGGCAGTTTTCCGATATGAAGGGCAGCCGTGATACCTGCCAGCATCACAACAAATTCAGGGGCCAGAGACCGCATCCTTAGACTCCAATAAGCAAAAGCCCGGGCACAGGGCCCGGGCTATGATGGCAAAACCGGTTCAGGTGATTAAACCACACCCTGCTCCAGCATGGCATCCGCCACCCGGCGGAAACCGGCAACATTGGCACCCAGTACCAAATTATGTGGCTGGTCAAACGCCTTGGCCGTTTCACTGCAGCGCTGGTAGATACCGGCCATGATCTGTTGCAGACGTTCATCGACCTGCTCGAAGGTCCACTGTTGCATGCTGGCATTCTGTGCCATTTCCAACTGGCTGGTAGCAACGCCGCCTGCGTTGGCCGCCTTACCTGGGCCATAGTGAATACGCTCGGCGATAAACACTTCCACCGCCTCAGGCGTTGAAGGCATATTGGCACCTTCACTAATGCAGCGCACGCCATTGCCGATGAGTGCGCGCGCATCCGCTTCGGTCAACTCGTTCTGAGTTGCGCATGGGAAGGCAGCATCCGCCGTATAGCGCCATACGGCATGGCCATCTTCAGGGTAAGCCTCAACCGGGGTAAACTCCGCTTTCGGATGTTCTTCCAGATATTCGGCCAGCGAGCCACGACGCTCTTCCTTGATCTGTTTGAGGGTCTCCAGATTGATACCGTGACAGTCATACAGCGTACCGGTAGAGTCAGAACATGTAACCGGACGGGCGCCAAGGTGATACAGTTTCTCGATGGTGTAGATCGCCACGTTGCCGGCACCGGACACCAGACAGGTTTTGCCCGCCAGCGAGTCGGCATGGGCCTGCAACATGTTCTGGGCGAAGTAGACACAGCCGTAACCCGTGGCTTCCTTGCGTACCAGTGAACCACCCCACAGTAACCCCTTGCCGGTCAGAACTCCTTCATAACGGCCAGTCAAGCGCTTGTATTGCCCGAACAGGTAGCCGATCTCACGCGCGCCCACACCAATGTCACCCGCCGGCACGTCGGTCGTCGGGCCGATATGACGGTACAGCTCGTTCATGAATGATTGACAGAAGCGCATGATCTCCTGATCAGAGCGCCCTTTGGGGTTGAAGTTGGCACCGCCCTTGCCACCACCAATTGCCAAACCGGTCAGGGCGTTTTTGAATATCTGTTCAAAACCGAGAAATTTGATGATGCCGGCGTTTACGGAAGGGTGAAATCGCAGACCGCCCTTATACGGGCCCAAAGCCGAATTGAATTCGATGCGGTATCCCTTGTTGACCTGCACCTTGCCCTTGTCATCAACCCAGGGAATGCGGAACATGATCTGGCGTTCAGGTTCTACCATGCGCTCAATGATACCGCTGTCCCGGTAACGCGCTTCTGACTCCAGCAAGGGTCCCAGCGACTCAAGCACCTCTTCAACAGCCTGATAGAACTCTGCCTGGGCGGGGCTGGAAGCCATCAGCTGCGTGATGGTGTTATGGATGTAGGACATCAATGTACCTCTGATGAATGGATTAAAGCTTCACGGGCAACACCAGAGTCGATGAAAGAATGACAACTGGCAGAAACACCCCAGTTGAACAGGCAGAACCGGGACACCCGCCGGAAAAAAGCTCGGTATTATACAGCACCACATTGGTGCAATAAAAGCACTGATGTAGTGCCCTGCACCATATTTGTGCTAAATGCTGTTGCGATAAACATCTACAGTCATTTTTTGGGTCAGGCACTTCAACCCAGAGAAGCCCGGCGCATTACTTGATCCCAATCAACGCGACCGAAGATTAACAAGGCCATGATGGAACTCAAGCCCACTGGAAAGAGGCACAGCCATGACACTTACACGCCTGTTGAAACATTCACTGTTGGCTCTTGCCATCGGTACTGTGAGCCACTCGGCCATTGCCAACGAGCCGATCCAGCCAATCGAACCGCTCAAGAACGTGAACCTGGCCCTGGCCGAACTGGGCAAGAAACTCTACTTCGACCCACGCCTGTCCAAGTCAGGTTTCATCTCCTGCAACTCCTGCCACAACCTGAGCATGGGCGGCACCGACAATATCAAGACGTCCATCGGACATGGCTGGGCACAGGGTCCGATCAACTCGCCCACTGTTCTTAACTCCAGCCTCAACGTGGCACAGTTCTGGGACGGTCGTGCGGCTGACCTGAAGGAGCAAGCCGGTGGTCCGATCGCCAACCCGGCCGAAATGGGTTTCACTCACGTGCTGGCCGTCGATGTCATTCAAAGCATTCCAGGCTATGTACGTGAATTCCGCCTGGTATTCGGTGATGAAGAGGTGAATATCGACAAGATCACCGATGCCATTGCCGAATTCGAAAATACACTGGTGACACCAAACGCCCGTTTTGACCAGTGGTTGCTGGGCGATCAGGATGCCATCACCCCGTTTGAGCGTGAAGGCTACGAGCTGTTCAAGACCAGCGGCTGTGTCGCCTGCCACAACGGCCCGGCAGTCGGCGGCAACTCGTTCCAGAAAATGGGCCTGATTGAGCCCTACCAGACCAACAACCCTGTTGAAGGCCGCGCGGCGGTTACCGGCAAGGATGCGGATCGCTTTACCTTCAAGGTACCGACCCTGCGCAACGTGGAGCTGACCTATCCGTACTTCCACGACGGTGAGGCGACCACCCTGACCGAAGCCACCGACATCATGGGTCGCCTGCAGCTGGGCCGTAAATTCACCGATGAAGAAAACGCCAAGATCGTGGCCTTCATGAAAACTCTGACCGGTGACCAGCCCCAGTTCCTGATGCCGATTCTGCCCCCATCGGTGGATGCGACTCCGAAACCTCAACCGTTTGATTGAAACATCCCGACAGAGGCTTTCTCAGAGCCTCTGTCGCTTGCTTCAAATTTCCTGCCCCGTTACTCTCCTGCAACACCCTTTCTCTGAACGTTATCGTGAGCACCTCAGATGAGCACACCAGCTGTTGAGTCATTTCTGAATCATGTATTCAGGCCCGGCATTTACTGGTCAATTCTATTGGTCGGCAGCCTGTCGGCTGAAGGCGTGGCACTATATTTCCAGTATGGGCTGGACTACGGCCCCTGCGTGCTCTGCATCCACATCCGCCTCTGGGTTGCGGCTCTTGTTCTGGTTGCAATAACAGGCCTCTTGGCACAGCGCTGCACTCATCTGCAAAAGGTCTGTCACCTGCTGACTGCCGCTATTGCGCTGGGCTTTACCGAACGCAGCTGGCGCTTATTGGCCATTGAGCGCAACTGGATTGAGGGCAGCTGCAGTTTTGACTCTGGACTGCCTGACTGGTTTGCACCAGACCATTGGTGGCCCTGGATGTTCGAGATCTGGGAGTCCTGCGGCTATACACCGGAAATGCTGGGCGGCCTGACCATGGCCGAGATGCTGGCCGGTGCAGGTTTGGTGTTTGTACCACTGGCATTCATCGGCCTTATCCGCAGCCTGCTGCAACGCTGATTGACATGTTTCTGCAACGAACGTCAGGTTCAATGATCCCATGACATATTCGGAGGATCAAAGCATGAGCACCATTCACCTGACAGCACAGCTGAAACAGCTACTAAACCGCGGCTACTCAATCGATGATGTCCGCAACCTAGTGACCGTTCCGCATGAAGTACTGGAACAGGCTATCCACGAGCACCACTTGCAGGAACACAGCCGACGTCATGACCGGCTGCTGCAGGGCCAGGCCGAGTTTGCCATGCGCCTTGGTCGACACTGAAAAATCCAGTTGGGGCCTCCATGCGTAAACACTGATATTAAACCGGGATTAACGACCTTTGCGCTATTTACAACAGGCCAAAGGCCGCTCTACACTCTGACGGTTTTTTATACTCCGGCCCTTGCTGCCGGCCATAACAAAGGAAGCCTGCAATGAAAAAAACTCTGCTGGTCGCTGCCGCGGCCCTGACGCTGTCCTCGACTGCCGCCATGGCCGAGCGCAGCGGTGAAGAACTCTACAACACCAAGTGTTCCGTATGCCACGCTACCGGTGTTGCCGGTGCTCCGAAGTTCGGTGATGCTGCTGCTTGGGCACCCCGTGCCGAGAAAGGTTTGGATGCACTGCTGGCAATTTCTCTGACCGGCATCAACGCCATGCCGCCCAAGGGCACCTGCATGGATTGTTCCAATGAGGAAATGAAATCCGCTATCCAGTACATGCTGAACGCTGCCAAGTAATTCAGACATGTGCTGAAACGAACGAGGAGGCTCCATGCCTCCTCTTTTGTTTTTACCACCGCGAGGCAGTCCGCCCACAAGGAGCCTTCAGCTTACACGTTCACCCTTGGCCTGCAGATCCGCATGGTAGGAAGAGCGTACCAACGGGCCGCTGGCCACATGGGTAAAGCCCAGCTCCTTCGCAATCCGCTCAAATTCAGCAAATTCGTCAGGCGTCACATAACGCTCCAGCGCCAGATGGTTACGACTTGGCTGCAAGTACTGACCGATGGTAATCATGTCAACGTCATGTGCTCGCAGATCACGCATCACTTCGATGATCTCGTCATTGGTTTCGCCACAGCCCACCATCAGGCCGGATTTGGTCCGCACTTCAGGTCGCAGTGCCTTGTAGCGCTTGAGCAGATCCAGTGACCACTGATAGTCAGCCCCCGGCCGTACCTTACGGTACAGGCGAGGAACGGTTTCCAGGTTGTGGTTAAACACATCAGGCGGGGTCTGTTCGAGAATTTCCAGTGCCACGTCCATGCGACCACGGAAATCAGGCACCAGCGTCTCAATCTGTATCGACGGAATACGCTGACGGGTCTCACGGATGCAATCGGCAAAATGCTGGGCACCACCATCACGCAGATCGTCACGGTCCACCGAAGTGATCACCACATAGCGCAGTCCCATATCGGCAATCGCTTCGGCCAGCTCACGCGGTTCTTCCGGTGCCAGTGCGTTGGGGCGACCATGGGCCACATCACAAAATGGGCAACGACGGGTACAGATATCGCCCATGATCATGAAAGTCGCTGTGCCATGACTAAAACATTCACCCAGATTGGGGCAACTGGCCTCTTCACAGACAGACGCCAGCTTGTGCTTGCGCAGCTTGTCCTTGATCCGCTTAACTTCAGCATTGGAGCCCATGCGAACCCGCAGCCAGTCCGGCTTGCGCTGCATCTCCTCCTTCTCGGTCGGGATCACCTTGACCGGGATACGAGCAACCTTTTCAGCGCCACGCAGTTTGACGCCCTGCTCGACTCTACCGCTGTTTTTTTCGGTGGATTCAGCCATTCTGATTCAGTCTTCCAGTATTGGTGTGCGGGTGATCTGATTATACCTCAATTTTTTAACCAAGTAATTTACTAGGTTATTGGGCAGTTGCGCCAGATCGGCGTCGGGCACCAGGGTCTGCACCTGAGTCATTTCAAGCCCCGCGTAACCGCAGGGGTTTATGCGCAGAAAAGGCTCCAGATCCATGTCCAGGTTAAGTGCCAGACCATGAAACGAGCAACCCCTGCGGATACGGAGTCCAAGCGAGCAGATCTTGCGCTCATCGACATATACACCCGGCGCATCCGGTTTCGGGTAGGCGTTGATACCGTAGTCAGCCAACACGGCAACGATTGACTGCTCAATAATATCGACCAGATCACGTACTCCCAACTTGCGTCGACGCAGGTCCAGCAAGAGGTAAGCGATGAGCTGGCCGGGGCCGTGGTAGGTTACCTGACCACCGCGATCCACCTGTACTACAGGTATGCTGCCGGGGTTGATCAGATGCTCTGCCTTTCCTGCCTGCCCTTGTGTGAAGACCGGTTCATGCTGAAGCAGCCAGATCTCGTCGCGACTGTCCGCTGTACGGTTGTTGGTGAAAGTTTGCATCCGCTGCCAGATGGAGGCATAGGGCTGAAGCCCCAGCTCACGCACAATCAGCTGGTCAGCTAGCGTCATCAGAGCACCATCTTCACACGGCCGGTCGCTTTGAGATCCTGATGCAGATTTTCCAGCTGTTCCTTGCTGGTCGCGGTAATTCTCATACGCACCGAGCTGTAGTTGCCGTTGCCGCTTTCCTGAACGGTAACCTGTTCAATATCCAGATCCGGTGCATGGACTTGCACGATTTCGACCACCATTCCCTTGAAGTCGTGCTCATTGTCACCAATCACCTTGATCGGATAGTCGGGATGAGGAAATTCAATTTTGGGTGCTTTGGGTTCTGTACTCATGAGCTCTCTCCGGTCATCAACCGGTGTTGGAAACGGGTAAACAGGGTAAACATGCGCTGCCACAGCGGGCCCCTAGCGCCATCGGCAACGGGGCATCCATCAATCTCCAGCACTGGCACAACTCCACGAGTGGAGCTGGAAATCCAGACCTCATCCGCACCGGCCAGTTCATCCGGTCGTAAATCAACCTCTTGATAGGGGATGCCATTCTCGGCCGCCAGTTCCAGAATAAGTTCCCGCGTGGTACCACCCAGAATTTCCGAACTGCGTTTGGGCGTATAGATCACGCCCTGACGTACCAGAAACAGGTTGCAGGAAGTACCCTCACTCAACAGACCATCGCGTACCAGCAAAGCTTCATCAGCGCCTGCTTCGCGTGCCTGCTGCAGTACCAGAATATTGGGCAACAGACCGGTGGACTTGATATCACAGCGATGCCAGCGCAGGTCAGCAGTAACGATCACCTTGAAGCCCTGAACCTGCTCCGGGCCATCTGCATAGATGTCGCGGATCGGAGAGCAGCAGGCAAACACGGTTGGTTGCATCCGGTCGTCATAGGCATGGGTACGGTAACCAGCACTGCCACGGCTGATCTGTAGATAGACCGAGAGGTTACCGCCTCCGTTCCGACTGACAAGCTCATCCAAAATAGCCGCCCAGTCATACTCTGTCTCGATTCGGATGGCACGCAGGCTGTAGGCAAGACGGTCTAAATGTTGCTGCAGGCGAAAGCCAACCCCCTGATAGTAAGGGATCACTTCATACACACTGTCAGCAAACAGAAAGCCGCGATCAAACACAGAGATCTGTGCCCGATCCGCCGGCAGGTATTCACCGTTGAGGTAGACGATATCTTTATTCATAAAACGCAACTGCCCACATCAGTAGTAGATGTGGGCAGCATAAACCGGATTCAAGGTTTTTGTCTGATTTTTAGCCGATCAAGCCAATGAAGAAAAGAAGTATCGCGTGCCAGATACGCTTGAACAGCCCGCCTTCAGGAATGGCTTCCAGCGCAACCAGGGGAACCGATGCCACGCGTTCTCCCTGAAGAGTTATCTGAACCTGCCCCAACACATCACCGCTGGCCACCGGGGCCTTAATCACCTTATCCAGCTCAATACTAGCTTCAAGCTGGTCGGTCTGGCCACGCGGAACGGTCACGGCCAGGTTTTCGGCCACGCCAAGTCGAATCTGGTCGCGGCTGCCGGCCCAGACTTTTTCGTCACGCAGCACCTGTCCCGCTTCGTACAGCGCGTGGGTTCGGTAGTAACGGAAACCGTAAGACAGCAGCTTCTGGCTCTCCTGTGCCCTTACCTCTTCACTGCTGCTACCCATTACCACTGAGATCAGGCGCATATCATCACGTTCGGCCGAGGCCACCAGACAGTAGCCGGCTTCGTCAGTATGACCGGTTTTGATGCCATCCACGCTATCATCACGCCACAGCAGCTTGTTGCGGTTGGGCTGACGTATATTGTTATAGGTAAAGTACTTTTGTGAATAGAGAGCGTAGTGCTGGGGGAATTCGTTAATCAGGGCCTTGCCCAGTTTTGCCAAATCGATCGCCGTTGAATAATGGTCTTCTGCCGGCAGGCCAGTGGCATTCTCGAAATGGGTGTTTTCCATCCCCAGCAGGCGCGCATGCTGGTTCATCAAGTCAGCAAATGCCCGCTCGCTGCCGGCAATATGCTCGGCCAATGCAACTGAGGCATCGTTGCCTGACTGGATAATAACGCCGTGCAGCAGATCATCCACGCTGACCTGCGTTCCTTCCTGGATAAACATGCGTGAGCCACCAGTACGCCAGGCCTTTTCACTCACCAGAACCATGTCTTCAAGTGCAATATTGCCCTTGGCAATCTCGTATTCGACCACATAGCTGGTCATCATTTTGGTCAGACTGGCGGGCGGGAAGCGCTCATCTTCACGGTCTGCGGCGATGACATGTCCCGTATCGGCATCCATCACCAGATAGGCACGCGCTGCAATCTGGGGCGGAGCCGGAATCAGGGCTGAAACCGCCTGGGCTGTGCTCGCCACCAGCATCAGCACCAGCAGGACAGAAAGAGCGAAGAAGTGTTGAAGAGTGAGTCGTTGCGCCATAGTCTCGTTACATCGTGGAAGTGAAGTCTTGCAGCAGTGACCCGCTGCCCGTACAAAGGTTCAACTCTACCCGCCGGTTCAGGGCAAGTCCACCAAGTGTGCGCCCGGATAACCCGCTGCCTTAAGCTGATCCAGAATCCAGCTCAGTGTATGACTGCCAGTCAGTGGACCCAGATGAACCCGGTAAAGGGTTCGCGCTTCACGCTGCACCGGGTTGATCTGAACCGGCTCTTGCAGCAGACCACGCAGACGTTCCGCAACATCCCGAGCACCAGATTCGGTTGAGAATGCCGCGATCTGCAACATGCGTCCAGTGATCGCAGCTTGATCAGCGCTGACCAGGCTGCGCCCTTCCTGCTCTCTGGACTGCGCCAGCACGGCACCGGTACTGCCTGGAATGATTGCCTCCACTTCAACTCGGGCCGTGCCCTTCTGCAGCATGTCCAGACGGTAGGCCGCCGCGTAGGACAGGTCGATTACTCGGTCATCATGAAATGGACCCCGGTCGTTAACCCGCACGACCACCTGACGGCCATTGTCGAGGTTCGTCACTCGAACAAAACTGGGTAACGGCAGCGATTTGTGCGCCGCTGTCATCTGGTACATGTCGTATATTTCACCGTTCGAAGTGGTGTGGCCATGGAATTTTTTGCCATACCACGAGGCGTTGCCCCGCACACGATAACCTTCGGCATTCGGCAATACGTAGTAGCGCTTGCCAAGCACCTCATAGGGGCTTTTGTTGCCCCAGCGGCTGACCGGCTCGTAGCGCGGCACGGCATCCGGCACATGAGCCATACTGATCGCCTGATCAGGCCCACGATCATGCTTCATACTGTAACGACTGCTGCTGCCGCTGTCCTTGGAAGCGCAACCGCCCAGGGTCAGTGCTACTGCCAGCAGCGGCAACATCAGCCTTTTCATCTCAACGCCCCTGTGATTCACGTGCTTCACGAATCGCCTGACTCAGCTCATACACCGCCATGGCATAGAGGTGGCTATGGTTATAGCGGGTAATGACATAAAAGTTATGCAGCCCGAACCAGTAATGCTCGCCGTCATCCATGGTCAGTTCCATCAGGGTTGCCTTCTGTTCCGGATCAAGGTTACGTCGCGTGGAGACACCTCGCGCCTCCCACTCGGCCAGACTGACTTCGGGCTTAAGGCCAGCATTAACCCATTGAGGGTCAGCCGGTTCATTCATGACCACGTTGGAACGTACCGGTTCACCGGCCTTCCAGCCATGCTTATTAAAATAGTTGGCGACACTGCCAATGGCATCAACCTTGTTGCTCCAGATATTGCGCTTGCCATCAGCATCGAAGTCCACAGCGTAGTTGCGGAAACTCGAGGGGATGAACTGGCCATACCCCATGGCACCGGCATAGGAACCCACCAGCTCAGTGGGATCGAGATCTTCCTCTCGCACCATCTGCATGAACTCGATCAGCTGTCCCCTGAAGAAATCAGCCCGTTTTGGGTAATCAAAGCCGAGTGTCGCCAGGGCATCCAGTACTCGATAACGTCCCATGATACGGCCGTAGCGAGTCTCGACACCGATAATGGCAACGATAATCTCCGCCGGGACACCGTAGGTTTCTTCTGCTCGCTTGAGGGTGTCTTCATGCTCATTCCAGAAGCTGACTCCCTGACTGATCCGGTTCGGTTCCACAAAAATCTTGCGATACTCACCCCAGGTCAGGCGGCGCTCCGCAGGGCGCGAAATCGCTTCCAGAATCGACTCCTGTCGCTGAGCTTCAGCCAGTACCTTACGCACTTCATCAGCATCAAAGCCCTGTTCAGCGAGCCTGGTTACTACGTCGTCGGCGAGTGGATGAGTGTCATATCCGTCAGCCGCATAACCTGTGCCTGCTCCGGCCAGCACCAGTCCCGTCAGCAGCAGTGTTCCGATCTTCTTGCGCATTCCATCTCTCCCTCAGCGGGTCAGCATCTGTCTGTGTGTCCTGATGGACATCAGTATGCCAAACCCCGCCATCAGCGTCACAATTGAGGTCCCGCCGTAACTGACCATTGGCAGGGGTACCCCCACCACCGGCAGCAACCCGGTCACCATTCCGATATTCACGAACACATATACAAAAAAAGTCAGCGTAATACTGCCGGCCAGCAGGCGAGAAAAGCTGTCTTGTGCCTGCACCGCAATAATCAGCCCTCGAGCAATGATCAACAGGTATAGCGCCAGCAGAATCAATACGCCGGACATTCCCAGCTCTTCACCAATTACCGCAATAATGAAGTCGGTATGCGACTCCGGCAGGAAATCGAGCTGTGACTGGGTGCCATGCAGCCAACCCTTGCCCGGCAGGCCACCGGAGCCAATGGCGGTTTTGGACTGGATAATGTTCCAGCCTGCCCCCAGCGGATCACTTTCAGGGTCCAGGAAAGTAAGTACCCGCTGACGCTGATAGTCTTTCATAATGGCCCAGAGCGCCGGCAAGGCAGCCCCAACCAGTCCAAGGGCAATAAAAATCCAGCGCCAATAGACACCCGAAAGCAGAATAACGAACACACCTGAAGCCGCGATTAACAATGAAGTCCCAAGATCGGGCTGCTTCATGATCAAAGCGGTGGGGATTGCCAACAGTACCAGCGTACTGAGCAGATGCCGAAAAGTGGGTGGCAACTGTTGTCGCGTCAACCAGGCGGCAACCATCAAAGGCACCGCCAGCTTCATCAATTCTGAGGGCTGAAAGCGGAATCCCGGCAATTCCAACCAGCGCTGCGCACCCTTGGCACCAACACCAAAGAACAGCACACCGAGCAGCAAACCAACCCCGGCTAGATAGGCCAGCGGAGCCAGAAACCGATAGGTTCTGGGCTGGATCTGTGCCAGCGCCAGGATGACCACAAAGCCGGCCCCCATTCTGACGGCCTGGCGCTTCACATAGCCAAAATCCTGCCCTGAGGCACTGTAGAGCACAAAAAGACCAAACCCACACAGCAGCAGCAGTAACAGCAACAACCAACCATCCAGGTGGGTATAGCGCCAGAGCCCATTCGACCGTTGAAGGTGCACATTGCTGCCTGGCATGGTGCGTTGAAAGTCACGATTACTCATGGTTTCACCTGCAGGTCATTGTTGTAATCGCCTACGAGCCAGGCATCCATCACTTCACGTGCAATGGGAGCTGCGGTACTCGACCCACCGCCCCCATTTTCGACCACGACGGCCACAGCTATACGGGGATTATCCGCTGGCGCGAACGCAATAAACAGGGCATGGTCACGGTGCCGTTCTGCCAGTGCTTCAGCATCGTATTCCGCATCCTGCGCAATACCAACCACCTGGGCCGTACCGGTCTTGCCCGCGATACGATACCGCGCCCCTTGGGCGGAGCGGCGAGCAGTACCTTTTGCGCCATGCATGACCGACACCATGCCATCAATCACGTGATCCCAATGGTCAGGATTTTTGAGTACAACATCAGCCGGCTTTGGCTTGCGTCGGTAGATCGGATTAAACGGCACAGGGGTGTCTCCCAGCTCCGGCACCAGCCCCTGCAGCATATGCGGCTGTACCCAACGCCCACGGTTGGCCAACACGGAGGCTGTCGTTGCCAGCTGCAGTGGCGTCATAACCAGAAAGCCCTGTCCTATACTCAGGTTGATCGAGTCACCAGGGTACCAGGGCAGGCGACGATCATTCTCTTTCCACTCCCTCGAGGGCAGAAAGGAGGTAATGGCTTCCGGCAGGTCCAGACTGGTATCCGCCCCCACTCCGAAACGACCGAGGAAGTCTGACATCGGGTCAACGCCCATCTTGTGACCCACCTCATAGAACCAGACATCGCAGGATTCGGCCAGGGCATCGTTTAGATTGACCCAGCCATGGCCGCTACGCTTCCAGTCACGATAGCGGCGGCCATTCTGATTTATCTGATAGAAGCCGGGGTCCCAAACTCTTTTTTCTGGCGTAATCGTATCCGTTTCCAGTGCCGCCAGCGCGATGACCGGCTTGATGGTGGATCCCGGTGGATAACCGCCCCGCAGAGCACGGTTGAACAATGGCAGATCAATAGAGTCACGCAAAGCGCTGTAGTCACGACTGGAGATTCCGGTCACGAACAGGTTGGGGTCATAACCCGGTGTACTGACCAGTGCCAGTATTTCGCCGCTGCCTGGCTCAATCGCCACAATGGAAGCTCGCCGTCCCTCTAACAGAGACTCGGAAAACTGCTGCAGGCGCAGATCCAGACTCAGCTGTATATTCTGTCCCGGCACCGGGTCTTCCCGTTCAAGCACGCGCAGAATACGCCCCCGGGCATTGGTCTCTACCTTCTGGAAACCCACTTGCCCGTGCAGAAGGTCTTCATAGAACCGCTCGATACCCAGCTTGCCAATATAGTGTGTGGCGGCATAGTTGATCGGGTCGACCTGCCCCAACTCACGCTCGTTTATCCTGCCTACATAGCCCAGCGCATGCGCCAGGGATTCTCCGTAGGGGTAGCGCCGGATCAGGTCAGCTTCAACCTGCACACCGGGGAGCCGATGGTAATTCAGTGAAATACGGGCGATTTCGTCTTCGCTCAGACCAAAACGTAACGGAACCGTTTCGAACGGTCGCCGGCGCTGTTGCAGACGCTGCTCGAAACGCTCGATATCACGCTCACTCAATTCAATCAGCTCGGCCAGTTCGGCCAGTGTGGTATCGAGATCCTGCACTTCCTCTTTCAGCAGAGTGATAGAAAAGTTGGGCTGGTTATCGGCCAACAGCACCCCGTTGCGATCATAGATAAGCCCTCGACGAGGGGCAACGGGCTGTAGCTGCACTCGATTTTTTTCGGATATGGCCGCATAGCGGTCAAACTCGATCACCTGCAGATAGTAAACGCGCCCAATCAGTATCAGCATCAACAACAGTACACAGCCGAAGGCAAAAGCGGCCCGGTTGGTAAAGGTGATGCTTTCCTGAGAATAGTCCTTCAAGCGCTCAAAGGGTGCCATGGTGCGCCACTATTTATGGTAAGGGTGGCCCTGGAGAATGGTCCAGGCACGGTAGAGCTGTTCAGCGAGTACCACTCGCACCAGCGGGTGCGGCAACGTAAGTGCAGACAACGACCACTTCTGATCGGCCAATGCAAGGGCTCGCGGATCAAGGCCATCAGGCCCACCGATCAGCAGGCTGATATTGCGGCCGTCCATGCGCCACTGTTCGGACTGCTCGGCCAGCTGTGGAGTTGACCAGGGGCGACCTTTCACATCCAGCGCCACCACCCGGTCCCCCTTGCCGATGGCCGCGAGCATGGCATCACCTTCACTGCGAATGGCGCGGGCGATGTCGGCATTCTTGCCTCGATGGCCCGGCGTCAGCTCCACCAACTCCAGCTGGAAGTCCGGCGGCAGGCGACGGGCATACTCGTTATAGCCCTCCTCAACCCAGGCAGGCACGCGGTTACCAACGGCAAGCAGGCGAATACGCATACTTCAGTGCTTACTCCT
The DNA here is from genome assembly GCF_900107855.1 of Marinobacterium iners DSM 11526. Taxonomy (GTDB): domain Bacteria; phylum Pseudomonadota; class Gammaproteobacteria; order Pseudomonadales; family Balneatricaceae; genus Marinobacterium; species Marinobacterium iners. The sequence goes on from NZ_FNRJ01000001.1 coordinate 563,344, forward strand.
GCACAGGCTCTGCGCTGTCTTCGGCATCAAACCGCCACAGACGTTCCAGATCATAGAAGCTGCGTGCATCCGGCATCATCACATGTACGATCACATCGCCCAGATCCACCAGTATCCAGTCACCCACCGCCTGGCCTTCGGTGCCCACGGGTTGCAGACCAGACGCCTTGACCTTGTCGAGCACCTCCTGTGCCACGGACATCACGTGCCGCTTGGAAGTGCCGCTGGCGATAACCATGTAATCGGTCACACTGGACTTGCCGCGCACATCAATTTCAGTGATGTCACGGGCCTTGATATCTTCCAGTGCACTGTGCACCAGTTCACGCAGTTGCTCAGTTTGCATTAGCGCTTTGTACCTTCTCTTTTGAGTGAAAACCATAAAGTTCATGCAGGCTGATATAGTGCCACACCGGCTCAGGTAACAGATAGCGCGGCGACTGTCCGGACGCTATCAACTGCCTGATCTGGGTGGCGGATATCCCCAGCGGGGTTAATTCCTGAATATGAATACGCCCTGAGGGCAATCCAAGCAGCTCCTTATGATCACGGCTTCGATGCTGCTGCAACAGCGCCTGCAGCACTGGGCTGAGATCACTGTCAACATAGCCCGGCCGTGCAATAACCAGAATATGGGCATAATCCAGAAACGCCTGCCAACGGTGCCAACGCTCCAACGTCTGAAAGGCATCCATACCCATGGTCATGACAATGGGGCAACCGGGCCCGCGCTCCTGCCGCAATGACTGCAGCGTCAGCAGTGAGTATGAAGGCTCATCCGCTTCGACTTCTCGCGCATCGGCACAAAGTGCCGGTTCGTCTGCCACTGCCAACTGCACCATTTCAAGCCGTTCACGCGCTGTGCAGCCGGGCCGACCACGGTGTACCGGCTCGCCGGAAGGGATCAGACAGACCTGTTCGACTTCAAGCCACTGCTGCAGTTCCAGCGCCGTACGCAGGTGGCCATTGTGAACAGGGTCGAAGGTTCCACCCATGAACACCAGCGGCGGCATCAGCTGCGAACCTGACCGTCACCCAGCACGATGTATTTTTCCGATGTCAGCCCTTCCAGCCCCACCGGACCCCGCGCATGGATTTTGTCCGTGGAGATGCCGATCTCGGCGCCAAGACCATATTCGAAACCATCGGCAAAACGGGTCGATGCATTCACCATCACCGAGCTGGAATCCACCTCGCGCAGGAACGCACGCGCCTTGGTGTAGTTCTCGGTGATAATGGCATCGGTGTGCTGTGAACTGTGGCGATTGATGTGTGCAATCGCTTCATCCATGCCATCCACAATCCGAATCGACAGAATCGGCGCCAGGTACTCGGTGTCCCAGTCAGCATCGGTGGCCGCATTCAGTCGCGGCAGCAGCGCAAGGGTACGCTCACAGCCACGCAACTCAACGCCCAGCTGCTCATAGTGCTCCGCCAGCTCCGGCAGCAGCTCACCGGCCACGGCCGCGTCAACCAGCAGGGTTTCCATGGTGTTGCAGGTGCCATAGCGATGCGTTTTGGCGTTGATGGCGATATTCAGCGCTTTGGTACGGTCGGCCTCGGCATCAATATACACATGGCAGATACCGTCCAGATGCTTGATCACCGGCACGCGGGCATCGTTGCTGATCCGTTCGATCAGGCCCTTACCGCCACGTGGCACGATGACGTCGACATATTCAGGCATCGTAATCAGACGGCCAACAGCCTCACGGTCTGTGGTTTCCACCACCTGTACCGCTTCATGAGGCAAGCCAGCAGCTTTCAGTCCTTCTGCGATGCAGGTTGCAATCGCCTGATTGGAATGGATCGCTTCCGACCCACCGCGCAGAATCGCCGCGTTGCCGGATTTCAGGCACAGGCTTGCCGCTTCGCAGGTCACATTGGGACGCGACTCGTAAATGATGCCGATAACCCCCAAGGGTACGCGCATCTTGCCAACCTGAATGCCGGACGGGCGATAGCTCATGTCGCGAATCGCGCCGATCGGGTCCGGCAGCGCCGCGACCTGGCGCAACCCCTCGATCATGCCGTCAATACGGGCCGGAGTAAGCTCAAGCCGGTCCAGCAATGCGTCATCCAGCCCTTTGTCGCGACCGTTTTCCATATCGGTACGGTTTGCCTCTGCCAGCGCTTCACGGCGGGCATCAATCGCCTCAGCCATGGCCAGCAGAGCCTTGTTCTTACTGTCGGTGTCAGCACGGGCCATCAGACGTGAAGCCGCGCGTGCCTGTTCACCGAGTTGGGTCATATACTGTGCTACATCCATCATCGTCTATCCGCTTGGACATTGTCAGCCGCACAGTATAACGCCAGTGACACAAAAGGTCTTTTGGTGCTGCAAAAAGCTGGTTTATGCTGCGGGGGTATTGCTGTGACCTTGAGATGATTGTTGCTATCATCGGACATCTATCTTTCGCTATCAGTCACCCGATGCAAGAAGCCCCCATGGAGCCACAAGACGACACTCACCACAGCCCTCGCTCGCTGTCCCTGCGCGCATTGCTCTCGGTCGCCCTTATTCTGCTGCTGAGCCTGTCCCTGGGCGGTGTACTCGAGTACCTGCGCAGCAGCGACCTTGCACGCCAGCAGGCCAATGAGGTAGGTATGATGTTTGGCCGCAGCAGCGCCATCCTGATCCAGCCGCTGGTACTATCCGATGACCGTATCAGCCTGAACTTCATGTTCAACGAACTTGCGGCACAGCCCCTGATCAGCGGTTTACGACTGACCGCTCCAGACCAGACCCTGATCGCGCTGGCGGGGCAGCCTCAGGGGCGTGGCCACAGCCTTGACCTGGTACAAGGGGACGAAGTCATTGGCCAGCTGACCTACTGGACCAACCCGACTCCCTTCGAACAGTTACTGCACCGACAACTGCTGGAAACAGCACTGTTGCTGGGTGGCAGTCTGCTGTTGACTGCATTGCTGCTGGGCCTCAGCCTGCGCCGCCAGCCTGTTTCGGACCAGACCGAAGCCAAGCCCGATTTCCGTGAACTGGTCAGTGAACTGACCCCTGCCGCTTCCCGAGACTCCATTCCGGCTTTCAGCTTCGACGACATGGACAACACGGGTACGGAGCCCCGTTCACCAACACCGGCAGCGTCAAACAATACGGACCCTGTGACCAAGAGGCAGCCACCTGAGCAAGCTCAAGTTGAAGCCGAAATCAAACCCTCTCCCGCACAACCGAATCGGGACTCGCAGGGCGATATGGCGGCTAAGTCCGCCCCTCTAAAGCCTGAACAGGAACTGGAAACCGAGCCGAAGGCTGCATATCCGTTAGATGACCGCCGCGAGCCCAGTTTTGATACAGATGAACTGGTGTCACTGCTTAAGCCGGAACGGGATGATGCCCGCATGCCCAGCTTCATCCCTCAGGTACCGCACATTAGTGATCTGGCCGATGACAGTGACGAGGCGATGGTGCCCGACACCGATGAGATGGAGTTGGAGGAGCACACGGGACAAGAGGAAGAGTATACCCCCTTGCATCCCAACCCGTTGAAGCTCGGTAGCAACGAGGAACAACTGGGCCTGTACAGTTTCGAACACGAACTGGAGCTGATGCTGACTCCCGATGAGGCAGGTTACCTGCTGCTGATCGACACCCGAAGCGCCCACTCCGACAATGTGGAGGATGACGAGCGCAATGCACTGCTGAAAAACTACCGAACCCTGGCCAACTCTGTGGCCCGCATCTACAGCGGCAGCATCGAGCCGATGAGCGATGGCAACCTGCGCGTACTGTTCACCAACGCGGATGACAAGGACAGTCATGGCATCAATGCACTCTGCTGTGCCATGTTGTTCACCCATCTCTACAAGCAGTACAACCAGAGTCAGATTCGCGCTTTCCAGCCGGTCATGAACCTGCACATGGCCCTGGTGCGTGGCGCACACGATCGCATCGAACGGATGCAGGAGGAAGCCCACTTCCTCACCCGCACCACTCAAAGCAATGAGCTGATCAGCCATACGGCGTTGACCGAAGCGCCGCTGCTGAAGGAGAGCCTGCTGCAGAAAGCGGATATTCGGCGCGAGGATGAAGACAAGGTGCTGATTCTCAGCGTCAGCGAATCCTATCAGGCCCTGCTGGAGAAACAGGCAAGACACCTGCTGAGCAAGCTGAATGAACGTCAGCAGGGGGCACAGAACAGCCAGCCGACCTCCTGAGGAGGCTGGCTGGCAAGCTATCAGTCGCTGATGACCTCCATGCCATCAACCCGCTGATACCCCCGCGGCAGCTTGTTGCCGCGACGGCCGCGTTCACCGCGATAGTGTTCCAGTTCGACTCCCTTGAGCTTCAGGTGCTGGCGACCAGCATGCACCACCAACGTATCCTCAGGCCCCAGCAGCATGATATGAGTCATGAGTTCTTCACCGCTGGCGGCACGCGCCGAAGGAATGTTGATGATCTTGTTGCCCTTGCCGCGCGCCAGCTCGGGCAGCTCTGATACCGGGAACACCAGCAGCCGCCCTTCACTGCTGATCGCCGCCAGTAATGCATCACCACTCGGTACCAGCACCGGCTGCAGCACCTTCGCTCCCTTGGGCAGGGTCAGGGCGGCCTTGCCGTTTTTGGTTTTGCTGGTGAGCTGATCAACCCGGGTGACAAAGCCGTAACCTGCATCCGAGGCCAGCAGCACCGCGTCTTCGTCACGGCCACAGACCAGTGCATCCACCACCGCGCCCTTGGGCAGGCTGATATGACCGGTCACCGGCTCGCCCTGTCCCCGTGCCGAAGGCAGCGCATGGGTATCCAGCGTGTAACTGCGCCCGGTCGAGTCCAGCAAAACGGTCGGCTGGTTCATCCGTCCGGCACAGGCCAGTTTGAAGCCATCACCGGATTTGTAGCTGAGCCCCGATGCATCAATATCATGCCCCTTGGCTGCGCGAATCCAGCCCTGCTTGGACAGCACCACCGTGACAGGGTCGGCGCTGAGCAGATCCTTTTCACTGAAGGCACGCGCCTCGCCGCGTTCGGCCAGAGGCGAACGGCGGGCATCACCAAACTCCTCTGCCGCCGCTTCGATCTCTTCCCGGATCAGTTTGCGCATCAACTCATCCGAGCCCAGGGTTTCCTCCAGACGCTGGCGCTCTTCACTCAGCTCGTCCTGCTCGCCCCGGATCTTCATCTCTTCCAGTCGCGCCAGGTGACGCAGCTTGAGATCAAGAATTGAATCGGCCTGCACATCGGTCAAGCCAAAACGGCGCATCAGCTCATTTTTCGGCTTTTCCTCCTCCCGGATGATGGCGATCACCTCATCAATATTGAGGTAGGCCACCATGAGGCCTTCGAGGATATGCAGACGATCGCGTACCTTCTGCAGGCGATATTCCAGACGACGACGTACTACGCTGGTCCGCCAGCTGAGCCACTCGGTCAGGATCTGGCGCAGGTCCTTGACCTGCGGTCGGCCATCAATGCCGATCATGTTCAGGTTGACGCGGTAGCTGCGCTCCAGATCCGTGGTGGCAAACAGGTGCGCCATCAACTGGTCGCAGTCGACCCGGTTGGAGCGCGGCACAATCACCAAGCGCGTCGGATTTTCGTGGTCGGATTCGTCACGCAGATCACTCACCATCGGCAGTTTTTTCTGCTGCATCTGGGCGGCAATCTGTTCCAGCACCTTGGCGCCTGATACCTGTGCAGGCAGCGCCGTCACCACAACTTCACCATCTTCCCGGTTCCAGATCGCACGCATGCGGAAACTGCCGCGGCCGGTGGTATAGATTTGACGCAGATCCGTCGCCGGCGTGATGATCTCTGCCTCGGTGGGCATATCCGGACCACGCACAATATTGCACAGGTCTTCCAGCGTAGCCTGAGGATAATCCAGCAGATGACAGCAGGCGGATGCCACCTCACGCAGGTTGTGCGAAGGGATATCGGTCGCCATGCCAACGGCGATCCCGGTACCACCGTTGAGCAGCACATTGGGCAGCCGTGCCGGCAGCACTTCCGGTTCGTCCATGGTGCCGTCAAAGTTGGGAACCCAGTTCACCGTGCCCTGCGCCAGCTCCTTCAGCAGCAGCTCAGCATAGGGTGCCAGCCGCGATTCGGTATAACGCATGGCAGCAAATGACTTGGGATCATCCGGCGAGCCCCAGTTGCCCTGACCATCCACCAGCGGGTAGCGGTAGCTGAACGGCTGTGCCATCAACACCATCGCTTCATAGCAGGCCGAGTCACCATGAGGGTGAAACTTGCCCAGCACATCACCCACGGTACGGGCCGACTTCTTGTACTTGGCCGTGGCCTTCAGCCCCAGCTCCGACATCGCATAAACGATACGGCGCTGTACCGGTTTCATGCCATCGCCGATATTGGGCAGCGCCCGATCGAGGATGACGTACATGGAATAGTCGAGATAGGCTTTCTCGGTAAAGTCGCGCAGTGACAGTTTTTCGGTATCACCGTCAAAGGTGGTCTCTACACTCATCAACTGATCCTTGAACACTGGATTCCGTTAGCGCAGGCAGCTGTTCCAGCCTGCAGATTGGCAGGGAGTATGCCAGCTCGACAGGAAAAGCGCATCCTGAGCGCTCCCGTCCGTGCATTTTTGCGTATAGGATAATAGAAAAGGACAACCACCGAGGAACCGCCCATGTCACAGGACAACAATCGCCTGCTGCTGGAGCTGGAAAAACAGCGCCGCGACATCAACCGTGAAATCATCAACCCGAAGATTCCCGAGCTGAGTCTGGACAGCCTGAAGCCTGTACTGTCAATGGTAGCGCATGCCCGTGCGGCCTATATCAGCGAATTGATCGACATCGCCAACATCAGTGGCGGTAACGCGCCATCATCTGACCAGATCAAACAGCTGACAGCCTGCCGTGAACACTTCGATGAGCTGGTGGCAGCCATGAACGCGCTCGAAACCGTTATTCAGCGGGATTATCTGGATGTGAAGAGCCGGGGGCAGTAATGCGTCGACGCATCATGCTGTTGCTGGCCCTTGGTCTGTCGTTTCCAGCACTGGCTGAGCATCCGCTAAGCGGCAAGCTCTGGCGCTTATCCGAGCAACGCTTTGTATCCGAGGCTGAGCTTTTCGCTCAACTGCCCACGGATGGCTGGTTACTGCTGGGCGAGCAGCACGACAATCCGCACCACCATCAGCTGCAACGGCGCTGGATAGCAAGTCTTGCCGATCGTGGCCAGCTGGGCGCCGTCGCTCTGGAGATGGCAACAACAGTGCAACAGCCCCTGCTGGATCAGGCACTGATGCGTGGCAGCACCACCACACCAGACAGCTTGAACTGGAATGCGGGCTGGAGCTGGGCGCTGTATGCCGATGTGGTCCGCCTGTCACTCGACCGAGCACCCGCTGTCATCGGTACCGACCTGACCCGTGAACAGCAACGCAGTGTCTATCGAGAGGGCGCACCCTCCGATGACATGGGGGAGCTGCACGCCAACTACATGCGTCGGCTGCTGTTCGAGAGCCATTGTGGTCAGCTTCCCAAAGACTCGCTAGAGGGGATGCGACAGGTGCAACTGGCCCGGGACCAGCAGATGGCCGAGCGTCTTGATCAGGCACAGCTTAAGGCACTCAGCGGTGTCATGCTGACCGGCACCATTCACGCCCGAAATGACCTGGGGATTCCGCTCTGGCTTGAAAAGCCGGCGGTTACTGTGTTGCTGACATCAGTGCAGGAGGGACGCCAGGAACCCTATGACTATCTGCCGGAAAGTTATCCCGGAGCACCTGTAGCCGCTGACTATCTGCTGTTCACCGATGCCATTGCCGAGCGCGATTACTGTGCTGAGCTGCAGTCTTCACATAGAAAAACGGAATCTTCCGGATCCTGACGGGTCACTGTACCAGTCCTTTTTGCCATGGAGTCTGCGATGCTGTCACTGTCCATCGGTCCCTTTGCCATCTCGGCAGACCGCCTTGCCCTGCTGATCGCCTTTCTGGTTGCCTTGTTTGCCGGCTGGGTGAGCAGTCGCCGCGCTGGCAGAAATCCGGAAAGCGCCCTGTTCATCACCCTGCTGCTGGGACTGATCGGCGCTCGACTGGGATTTGTGTTGCGGTATGCCGATGAGTACCTGTCGCAGCCTGTGCAGATCCTCGATATTCGCGACGGTGGGTTTTGGTGGGTCAGTGGTCTGCTAACCGGATTGGCCTGCGCCCTGTTTTTCGGGCTGCGCCAGCCTGCACTGCGTCGCCCGCTCACCATCGGGCTGGTGAGCGGCGCACTGTTCTGGACCGCCACTGCACTGCCGCTGCAGTTGTTGCACAAAACGACTGAAGCGCTGCCTCCCTTGAACTTCAACACCCTCAGCGGAGAGACCGTGAGCTTGCAGCAGTTCAGCGGTCAGCCGATCGTGATCAACATCTGGGCCAGCTGGTGCCCTCCCTGTGTGCGTGAGATGCCGGTGTTGGCCGAAGCCCAGAGGTCATTACCGGATGTACATTTTCTGTTCGCCAATCTTGGAGAAGATGCACAGAGTGTGAAGGGATTTCTGCAGCAGCTGAATATCGAGCTGGACAACGTGCTGTTGGACCAGCGGAACCAGCTTGGGGCGCACTATGGCTCTCGCGCTCTGCCCACAACCCTGTTCATTGATGCACAGGGACGGTTACAGGATTCTCATCTGGGCGAGCTGTCAGCGGCCAGCCTAAGGGACAAGCTGACCGTCATTCGCGCTCAGCTACCCCAGTAGCGCACGTTGCCGGTATCGATATGAACAAAATTGGAGCTGGTGTAGAGGCCTACCCCACCAGCCTTCGCCTCGCAGGCGATTCGGTGCAGCTCTTTCAGGGATGTTCCGGGCAGGCGAATATCGATCGCCTTGCCCTGCATGTGCAGGCTCTTCTTGGCCACGCCCCCATTACCGTTGCTGCGCAGCTGGTTGTTGGTTTTTGGTGATCGGTAGCCGGACACGATCTCGAACGGATTGTTGATGTTGCCGCTCTCCACCCTGATGGTGTGCAACAGGTCCAGCAGCCGAGGATCAATTGGATGAATTTCGCCAGTGCGGAAATCACGCAACAGGTAGTTGATCTCATCCAGACTGGCGCTGAGGTAGCGCCCTTCTGCCCAGTACGTGGTTTTCAGTTGCTCACCGGTATGCAGATGACTGAACTGGAGTTTGCGTTCAAACAGAGGGCGGATATTGGCTGCCGCCTGTGGCACATGGAGAGCAGCTGCCGTCAGTGCCAGCCCGGTCAACAGACGGCGACGTTGACGACATTCCGGCGCCGTTTCGGCACCCGATCTGATCTGGCGTGGGGTGAACAGCATGCAGAACCTCGGAAAAAATTGACAACTGTATGATTAATAAACAAATCTGGTTGAATTTTACCCAATAGTCCTGCCATTGGCTACTGTTTAAGCACAGTTTGTGCCAGTGCACCCTGTTCAGTCTTCGGATCAAGCACCTCCGGCAGAGGCCCCAATGCCTGCTGCAACTGCCAGTCCAGCCCATACACATCGGGGTGATAGTGTCCCTGCTGTTGCTCATCCATCCAGACGGTCAGATAAACCAGATATACCGGCAGTGGCCGCTCAAGCCTGAGCGTGTGGGTACGGGAGGTGTTCAGCGCCTGCTCCAGAGAGCGTTCACCCAGCAGCCGCTGGGCAAGGTCTTCAATTTCGTCCACTCGAATACAGCCTGAGCTGAACGCCCGCTCGGTGGACTCGAACAGCGTCTGCTGCGGGGTATCGTGCAGGTAAATACTGTAGGGGTTTGACATGCCGAAGCGTATACGCCCCAAGCTGTTCAAGGGGCCGGGGCGCTGCCGCAACAGATACGGGAAATTTCGGCGCGACAGGCTCTCCCAGTCTATCCCTTCAGGGTCAACCGGCTGCCAGCTGCCATCTACCTTTTGCAGTACCTCAATCTGTTGGCGAGCAAAATAGTCGGGATCCTTTCGCTGCTTGGGCAACAGATCCTCAACAGCCAGGCGGAAGGGCACCGTCCAGGGTGGGTGCATGATGAGGTGGTCCACGTCCGACTCGAACGACAGGGTAGGACGGTGCGGACGACCACTGATGATTCGGTATTGCTGTACCGCCCTGTCCTGCTCAACCAGTGTCATTGAGTAGGTCCCGGTTCTGACCAGCAGGTAACGTTCGCCCAGCTCCCTTGGCAGCCAGCGCCAGCGCTGCAGGTTGACCCGTACCTGTTGCAGCTGCTGCTCCGGCGAGCGCTGTAGCGCTGCGCGGGTCGCAGGTCCCAGAATACCGTCGGGTTCCAGTCCCTGCTGCTGCTGGAACGCCCTTACCGCATCCACAACCAGTGGGGTATAAACCTCCTGCGGTTCAAACGAACTCTCTGCCGAATTCAACAACTCCTTGCGAATCAACAGCTCACGCACTCCCACAACCACAGAGTGGCTCGCCCCCGTGCGCAGCAGGCCATTCATGCTCAAGTCCGGCGCCACCCATGTCTCGCGATCAGTCCGCTGTAACAGCTGTGTATAGTGTTCAACCAGGCGTTGATATTCGGCTGACCGGGGCAGTAGTGCCTGCAGGGTTGTCTCCACCTCTTCTGCCGTGGATGCCTGCAGCAACAGGTCGACCGCATCAAGCGTACGTGGCTGGAAACGCCACAACCGATCATGCTCCTCGGCAGAAGGGGTTACGCCGGCCAAATCCCGCGCCAGACGCATGAAACTGTCACTCAACAGAAGGTCATTCAATACCGGTTCGGGGCTCATGGCTGATCCGGTCGAAAACGGCTGCTGCAGCCGCGAATACTGATAATTTGACGGATCAAGCCCATGTTGCAGTGATGCTCGAATCCAGTGCTCCAGCTCTTGCTGCATCACCGTTTTCGCTTCGCCACGCATGTTGCTCCACAGCAGTTGCCCGCCGGAGCGTTCATACAAAGACTGCAGCACCGGCCAATCAAGTCTGTCGGTTGCCGGCAGCTCACCCGCAGCCCCCGCCTGCAGCAGCTGCTGCAAATGTGCTTCAACCGACTCTGCGGCCTGTAACGGCATTGCGATCACACACAACAGCATTAGTGCAGACAGATGTGGACTCACAGCTCGCAGCATCTCAACCTCATCCGGTATTTGCCTTTCATCACTATAGCCTGTTTTCGGTTAGTGATATGCTAATACACCTTTACATACCCCGGCACCCGAGGGTTCTGGCGGTTATTTTCACGCAAGCCGTAATTGAAGGAGTCAAAGATGCAGAAATGGATAGGGGCTGGTGTACTGGTCGTGGTTGCAGGCGGTGGACTGGCCTGGCAGCAGGGCTGGCTGGGCGCCGGAGGAAGCCCGACCGAGATGGCGGCACACGTACCGGCTGATACCGTTATGTACCTTGGCGGTAGTGCCGATCCGGGACTGGTGCAGCTAATGCGCGATACCCCGCTGATGCCGGTCTCACAGAGTGAGCTGAGCGAACTGATTCAGGAGCTGCACAACGCGGGGGAAGACAGTCCCGCCGCCCGCTTTGCGCGCCACCTGCTGGCCGATCTGCTTACCCACTCCACCACCTACGGTACACTGGTGGACCACTACGGCTTTGACTTGGCCAGTCCACAGGCGATCTACATGGACGGCCTGGTACCAGTGATCCGCATAGGGGTAACGGACGAAGCTACCTTCTGGGCACCGTTGGATGAAGCCTCGGCCGCCAGTGGGCTTTCGTCCACTGACACACAACTGGGTGACACTACCGTACGCACTTGGCGGCTCAATCCCGAAGATGATCGCAGCGTGGATCTGGCTATTCGTGTCAAAGACGGCGTTGCCACGATCAGTTTTTTCATCTACAGCGACGACCTGGCCGCCAAACGCCTGCGCATGGCTCTGGATCTGCCTGAGCAATCACTGGCTGACAGCGGCGAACTCCAGGAAATTCAAAAAACATATGGTCTTGACGAGAGCATGACCGCCTTCATCCACCTGGAACGACTGGCCCGTGGCATTCTGGAACCTGGCAGCAACTCGCTGGCACACCAGCTGCATCCGGTCATTCAAGCCTCATCCGGCAAGTCGATCGAGCAGCAGCTGGAAGCAAGCTGTCGCAACGAGCTGGTGGCGCTTATTGCACAGATGCCACGCCTGGTGGCGGGCAATACGGGTCCAACATCCGGCAGCGAATTGAACAGTCGTTCGGTACTGGAATTGAAAAACGGTGCCGTTGTGGAGAACCTGAGCAAGCTCAGAGGCCATATCCCGGCACATAGCCGTGAGGTCGACAACCAGATTCTCGGACTGGGCCTCGGTCTCAACATTGATAACCTGGTCCCTGCCACGACTGCTCTATGGAATCAGTTTACCCAAGCCGACTTCAGCTGCCCTCAGCTTGTCAGCGCTCAACAGCAGATGGCGAATGTCAGCCCAGCAATGATGGGACTGTTTGCCGGCATGGCACAAGGCACATCTGGAGCCGGTTTCTCGCTATATGATCTGCAACTGAGCCCGACCCAACCGATTCCTGAGCAATATGACTTCCTGCTCAGTATCGCCACGGCCAACCCTCAGCCGTTATTGTCCCTGCTCAGCAGCACGCCATTTGGTCGTATGATCAGCATTCCACAGGATGGCAGCCTGAAAGAGCTGGATTTGTCGTTTGTTGCCCCTGGCATGAGCGTCAATGCTGGTATTCAGGGCAACCACATTGTCGTGTTCAAGGGTGAAAAGGCTCAGCAGGCCGTGGATAAGATCGGGGCAGAGTCATTGGACGCCAACGGGCTCAACAGCCTCAGCATCAATTATCCTCGTCTGGCAGATCTGGTGGATCAGATTCCAGCCCCCATCGCTGCACAAATGGATACCGGTACAGAAACCGGCTGTGTTTCTCAGGTGCAACTGTCCGAGCTGCTGCGTGCTCAAGCCGGCAGTATTGGTTACCACTCCGATATCAACGCTCAGGGCTGGGTGACCGATATGGATATGCGCCTGGCAACCGGAAACCGTGACGCCATCGACCCCGTCGGCAACTTTGTAGTGGTCGACAAAACCTTCGAATGTGAAGTGGGTGAAGAGGCTGGTTACGAAGAGATTCGCAAAGATGGTACAGGCCGCTATGTCTATGCCGACACCGACTGCGAGCTCTACCAGAGCAATTACAACTGGAGCATTGAAGGCCGTACAATGAAGATCAACACCATTGATGCACAGAGCCGTGAAAGCTGTGCCCAAGAGTGGGCGCCGGCCGAAGCGACCAACTCACAATGCCTGCTGATTTCGACTGACAATGGCTTCCGTTGCCTGTTCGACGGCGAGCAGGGCAAAACGTTGCTGCACTACATCCCGGAATAACCAGACTTGTGCACCATGCAAAACGCCGGGCAATTGCCCGGCGTTTCTGTTTTGGCTGTCTATTTAGCTCGGGCTTACACCACCTCCGCCAAATTGCCCTTCTGCTCCAACCAACGCTTGCGATCGGGTGAGCGCTTTTTCGCCAGCAGCATGTCCATGATCTCCATGGTGTCGTCACCACTGTCCAGTGTCAGCTGTACCAGTCGGCGCGTATCCGGCGACATGGTGGTCTCACGCAACTGCAGCGGGTTCATCTCGCCCAGCCCCTTGAAGCGCTGTACGCCGATTTTGGCGTTCTTGCGCTCGGCACGGATCCGCTCCACGATACCATCCTTCTCGGCATCATCCAGCGCATAATAGACCTCCTTGCCGAAGTCGATGCGGTACAGTGGTGGCATGGCAACGTAGATATGGCCAGCGGACACCAGCGGACGAAAATGACGCACGAACAGTGCACACAGCAGCGTGGCGATGTGCAGCCCATCGGAATCGGCGTCCGCCAAGATACAGATCTTGTTGTAACGCAGGCCATCCAGCTTGTCAGAGCCGGGGTCGACCCCGATCGCTACCGAAATGTCATGGATCTCCTGTGAGCCCAGCACTTCGGCCGGATCCACTTCCCAGGAATTCAGAATCTTGCCGCGCAACGGCATGATCGCCTGAAACTCACGGCTGCGAGCTTGTTTGGCGGAACCGCCCGCGGAATCACCTTCCACCAGAAACAGCTCGGACTGGCTGGCATCAGCACCGGAACAGTCCGCCAGCTTGCCGGGCAGCGCCGGGCCCTGGGTCACTTTCTTACGCACCACCTTGCGTCCGGCACGCAGCCGGCGCTGTGCGCTGGCAATGACCAATTCAGCCAGTTTCTCACCCTCTTCAACATGACGGTTGAGCCACAGAGAAAAGGCATCCTTGATTGCACCTGAAATGAAGGCCGCAATCTGGCGTGAAGACAGACGTTCCTTGGTCTGACCGGCAAACTGAGGGTCGCGCATCTTGGCCGACAGGATATAGCAGCAGCGGTCCCAGATATCATCCGGGCTCAGCTTAACGCCACGTGGCAGCAGATTGCGGAATTCGCAGAATTCGCGCATCGCTTCCAGCAGGCCGGTACGCATGCCATTGACGTGAGTGCCTCCCTGCGCGGTGGGGATCAGGTTGACATAGCTTTCAGCGGTGACTTCGCCACCATCGGCCAGCCACTGCACCGCCCATTCAACCGCATCCTCTTCCCCCTGCAGACTGCCGCTGAACGGCTCGGTGGGCAGGGTTTCATACACCTGAGTGGTGCCGCGCAGATAGGCGATCAGCCCATCTTCGTAATACCACTCTTCCTGCTCCTTCTTTCCGCCACTGTGGTCGGTAAAGGTCACCTTCAGGCCAGGGCAGAGTACCGCCTTGGCACGCAGGTTATGCTTGAGCCGGGTGACACTGAATTTGGGCGAGTCGAAATACTTGGGATCAGGCAAGAAGCGCAGGCTGGTGCCGGTATTGCGCTTGCCGCAGCTGCCGATCACTTCCAGCTCGGATACCTTGTCGCCATCGGCAAAACCGATGCGGTACACCTGACCGTCGCGCTTGATCTCCACATTGAGCAGCTTGGACAGAGCGTTCACCACCGACACACCAACCCCGTGCAGACCGCCGGAGTAGTTGTAGTTATCGTTGTTGAACTTGCCGCCGGCGTGCAGTTTGCACAAAATCAACTCTACCCCGCTGACGCCCTCTTCCGGATGGATATCCACCGGCATGCCGCGACCGTCGTCAGCCACACTGAGAGAGCCGTCTTCATGCAGGATGACATCGATCTGTTTGGCATGTCCGGCCAGGGCTTCATCGACCGAGTTGTCGATCACTTCCTGTGCCAGATGGTTGGGGCGGTCTGTTTCTGTGTACATACCCGGCCGGCGGCGTACCGGATCCAGGCCACTGAGCACTTCTATCGCATCGGCGTTATATTGCTTCGACATCGGGTGTTCCTGTTCAGGGGGCCGCAATCGGCAGCGCAACAGGCACGGGCAGTTCAACTCTGCCCTCGGCAAATGCCTGTACGGCCGGAATCAGCGCCTCAAAATGTTCAAATCCATGACTGCCGCCCGGCTGCACAAACTGCGCACAAGCGGCATATTTATCCACAGCTTCGCGGTAATCCAGTGTTTCATCACCACTTTGTACCAGCAACAGGTAGCGCGACGGGTCCTGCAACTGCGGGCAATCCAACACCAGCAGCTGCTCCAGATGACGCTCTGTCAGTTGATACTGTTCGCGGGTATAGAGGTTCGTGTTTTGTCCCAGCCACTCTTCCAGCAGCCGATACGGATAGACTGCAGGGTTGACCAGCACCGCTCGCAGCGCCGGATTGTGCTCCACCAGCCAGGTACTGTAATAACCGCCCAGTGAGCTGCCGATCAGCGTGACCGGCCCATTGGCCGCTGCAATCTCGGCTTCCAGCTGCTCAATCGCCTCGGCCGGCCAGTGCGACAGGGCTGGCACTCTCAGCTGAGCTGCGTGTCCCTGCCGCTCAAATGCTGCCTGCAGGCAGCGGGCCTTCCAGGACTGGGGCGAGCTGTTGAAGCCATGCACGTATATAAAAACCGGCGCGTTCATGAGGTTAACTCGTGTGGCAGCTGCAACGAATGGGCATCCACTTGACCGTCAGGATGGAGCCTGTACCAGCGCGCGCCCGGAGTGGCACGCGACGGATCTGTTTCCAGCTCGAACTGTTCACAGCCGGCACGAAACTGTACCACGGTCGAAGGCGCCGACCAGAGTGGACGTCCGGCAAAGCTCAGCAGCTGCAGTTGATGCAGGTGGCCACAGATCACACCACGTACATGAGGAGCGGCATCAACCAGATCAGCCAGCGCCGTCGAATTTCCTAGACGGATCGCATCCTGCCACACACTGCCGGTGGGGGTCGGATTGTGATGCAGTACCAGCAGTGTGGGTCGTTGCGGTGCCTGTGCCAACTGCCGTTGCAGCCAGTCCAGCTCGGACCGGCTCAGACTACCGCTGCCGCGGCCATCAGGTTCCGAGGTGCTGTCGAGCAACAGCAGGGTCCAGTTTCCGCTGTGGATAACTTTATGTCCCAGTTTTCCCGTGTGGTCAGCCAGCTGCATCGCGGCTGTTACATCGTGATTGCCGGGGATCCAGTGCACACAGAGGCTCAGTGGCGCCACAATTTGCAGCAGACGCTCATAGGCATCCGGTCCGCCATGGTGTACCAGATCACCGGTCAGCAGCAGATGGTCGAAGGGGGCAAACTCGGACTGCAGCCACTGTACCAGCCGGATCAGGCACTGATCTGCATCACGACCACGAAACAGCTCACCGGCCATCGGCGGCAGATGACAGTCACTCAGCTGCAACAGCCGAGTCATTCGGCAAACACCTCTTCCAGTAACTGGCCGTGAGCCAGACAGTGGCTGAGCCATTCGTGCAGATAGGTATTGAGCTGTGCCTTTTCATCCGGTTGGTGCATCTGCCGGTTGGGGTAGGGATATACCCCGGACAGCTGCCTCCGACGCATGCAGATCACTTCCGCAATGCGGGCATCGTGGTAGAGCCTCACCACCAGACGCGGGGCATCAAGCCATTCGGATACATTTTCGTACTGATGCGACACCAGTACGGTAGTGGTATAGGTAAAGCGCTCTTCCACCTGCAGCCGTACCAGCGCACGGTGTCCATCATGCACCAGCTGAAACTCGCGTTTGTCGCAGTAATCCAGGTCCGGCAACAGCTTGAGCAAGCGCATGTAGTTGCCCTCGCCCACGGCCTGCTGACGTTTCAGGTTGGGGACATACTTACGCTTCATGACCCACTCCCGACCCTTTCAAACGGTCATGGTTGAGCTGCAGCCACTGCAGCGCAATAATTGCGGCCGCATTGTTGACCACCCGCTGCTGCACCAGCGCAAAGGCTTCAATGGCCGGAATCACATGCACCTTGATGTCTTCACCCTCTTCATCAAGACCGAATACGCCGCCCGATTCGGGAGCATCCACCAATGCGCAGAAAAGCTCGATCCACTCATCGCAGCCACCGGGACTGGGCAGATAACCTGTGATCGGGATCAACTCACCCAGTTCGATGCCAGATTCTTCGATACTTTCACGCCGGGCCACATCTTCCGGCGACTCTCCCGGCTCAACGATGCCGGCCACCAGTTCCAGCAGCCAGGGGGCATCCGTTTTGGTCAGTGCACCGGCACGGAACTGTTCCACCAGAACAACTGCATCACGGGCCGGGTCGTACAGCAGTACACAGACCGCATCACCACGGTCCAGCAGCTCTCGCTGAATACGTACCCGTCCACCCTCAAAACGAGGGTGACTGAGCGTCAACCGATGCAGGCGAAAGAATCCCTGATACAGCGGCTCATCCTGCTCCAGACGGACATCGGTCAGATTGAATGCGGGTTGCCAGACAGGGGCCATTACTCCACCTCAGCTCGCGTTGTTGGGATACGCGACTATACCACCGGCAGACAGCAGACCCCAGCCCTGCCGGGATTCAACCGCGAAGGCGCAGCTTCGGTTGACGCATGCGCTGGAAAAGTTGCAGCGCGGCCTGTCCCGAACGCACATGCAGCGGACGTCGGATCTGATCCGGTCGCAGCAGCGGCTGTGGGCATGTAGAAGGCATGCCCAACAGGAACCCTTGACCCAGGCCTATCCCCATCTGCTGCAGAGCGCGCATCTCTTCATAGCGCTCAATGCCTTCCGCCAGTATTTGGCAGCGCAGATTGCGCCCGATCCGGCCAATTGACTGCACGAACTCACGCTTGACCGGGTCACGATCCAGGTCACTGATGAAATGTTTGTCGATTTTGACGAACTCTGGCTGCAACTCGGACCAGAGGCGCAGACCGGAGTAGCCGGCTCCAAGATCATCAATCGCAATCTGAAAGCCCATGCTGCGGTAGTGTTCCACCGCCGCCCGCGTCAACCCCTGATGGTCGAACGGATGCTGCTCGGACAGCTCGATTACGATCGATTCCAGCGGAATATCCAGCTGATGCAACAAGTCGGCAGTAAAACCATGCTGGTGGTCCGGTGAGCTAAGCAGGGACGCGGTTACGTTCAAAAACAAAAGCCCACCCGGCTTCAATTCAGCAAAGCGGGCCAGCGAGCACTTGCGACAGAGCAGCTCCAGCTGCAGTTGATGGTCATGACGGATAGCGGCCTGAAACAGGCGTGAAGGTGCATACAGTGTGCTGCCGCGGGGGCCACGAATAAGTGCTTCATGACCAATCGCCGTCCCACTGCGCAGGTCCATGATCTGCTGGAATACGGGCTCCAGCAATTCCAGACGCAGAATTTGCTCAAGCTCGGCCCGTTCTGCCGCCAGCAGCGTGGCGGATGGTAAGGGTGGCGGTGTGGACATTGGGCTCCCCGGTCGATCGTAATGATAGCCGGGCAAGCCTATTGCATCTTGATGACACTTGAATGACAGTCTGGATCGCTGCTTCAGACTCAGGACTGGGCAGCAGCCAGTGCTCTCAGCTGCTGAATTTCATCCTCCCAGATTTCCGGCTCGATGGTTTCCAGTACCAGCGGTATACCCTCGAAACGACTGTCACGCATGATGTATTCAAACGGCGCCCAGCCGATCTCCCCCTGCCCCAGACTGTGGTGGCGGTCGATGCGGCTCTCCAGCGTCCCCTTGGAATCGTTCAAGTGCATGCCGCGCAGGTATTCAAAACCGACGATACGTTCGAACTCGGCAAAGGTCTGCTCGCAGGCTTCTGGGGTTCTCAGGTCATACCCGGCAGCGAAGGTGTGACAGGTATCGAGGCAAACACCCACACGGAACTTGTCCTCAACCTGGTCAATGATCGCCGCCAGCTGCTCGAAGCGAAAGCCCAGGTTGGAGCCCTGCCCGGCGGTGTTCTCGATAACCGCTACAACATTCTCGGTCTTGGCCAGCGCCAGGTTGATCGACTCAGCAATGGTCGCCAGACAAGTTGTCTCATCGACTTTTCTGAGATGACTGCCGGGATGGAAGTTCAGCAGTCTCAGCCCCAGCTGCTCACAGCGCTGCATTTCGTCCAGAAAGGCTGCACGGGATTTTTCCAGAGGCTCGGCTTCCGGGTGGCCGAGATTGATCAGATAGCTGTCGTGGGGCAGGATCTGGTCGGCACTGAACCCCAGCCGCTCACAGTTGGCTTTGAACACCTTGATGCTTTTGCTTGTCAGCGGTTTTGCATCCCAGCGGCGCTGGTTCTTGGTGAACAGGGCAAAGGCGTTGGCACCGATTTTGGCCGCATTCAGCGGCGCATTTTCCACCCCGCCGGCTGCGCTGACATGGGCTCCGATGTAGTACATGCTGTCCCCTTACAGTTTGCAGGCGCCGCCAAGGCAGTCGTCAAAGTCCATCGACGCCAGTTCTTCCTTTTCGGCATGCTGCGTCTTGATGCGGCTGAGCAGATCGGCTTCGACGGCATCCTGACTGGCACCGGCGCGGTTGAATACATTCAGCAGGGCAGTCAGTTCTTCCAGAGTCAGTTCGTGCATGGGAGTATCTCCAGTGTGTAAATGGCATTAACAGGGCTGCAGCTGATCCACCATCAGCTGCAGGGTACGCTGACCACGAAACTCGTTCACGTCCAGCCGATATACCAGACGCAGTTTCTGTACCGACTCATTGGGCCAGCGCAGGGTGTCTACATTGAAGGCGATCGCATCCAGTGCCTGAACACCACCTTCGGGCATCACCACCAGTTTGAGGTGACGCTGACCGACGATACGCTGCTGCAGCAGATGGAAGCGGCCCTCAAACAGCGGCTCGGGGAAATGGTGCCCCCAGGGGCCGGCGTTGCGCAGAGCCTCGGCCAGCTCCATGCTGAAGGCGCTTTCCGGCAACTCGCCATCGGTCAGAATGCGCTGGGTCAGATCCTCGGCGTCCAGCTGACGCCTGACCTCGGCATCAAAGGCGTCGCGGAAGGCATCCAGCTGATCTTCCGCTATGGTGAGCCCTGCGGCCATGGCGTGGCCACCGAATTTCTTCAATAGCCCCGGATGCTTGGCTGCCACGGCATCGAGCCCGTCACGGATGTGGAAGCCGTTGATGGAACGGGCCGAGCCCTTGACCTCGCCGGCATCACCGGGGGCAAAGGCGATCACCGGGCGATGAACCCGTTCCTTGATGCGGGAGGCCAGAATGCCGATTACGCCCTGATGCCAGCTCTGATCATACAGGCACAGACCAAAGGGCAGCGCCTGATCATTCAGGCTCAGCTGACCCAGCAACTCCAGTGCTTGCTGCTGCATCTCCTGTTCGATGCCACGCCGCTCACGGTTGAGATCATCCAGCGACCGGGCCATTTCCAGTGCCCGCTCGTAATCATCCTCCAGCAGACACTCGATACCGATCGACATGTCTTCCAGCCGCCCCGCCGCGTTCAGTCGCGGGGCGATGGCAAAGCCCAGATCACCGGCCACCAGTCGTTCACGGTTGCGCCCGGACACTTCGATCAGCGCCAAAAGCCCGGGGCGTGCCTGTCCGGCACGGATACGCTGCAACCCCTGCCAGACCAGCGCCCGGTTGTTGCGCTCCAGCGGTACCACATCCGCTACGGTGCCCAGTGCCACCAGATCCAGCAGGCTGGCCAAATTGGGCGCCTGTGCCTTGAACCATCCGCGTTCATGCAGGGCACGACGCAGCGCGATCAGCACATAGAAAATCACCCCCACTCCACAGGTGGACTTGGCAATGAATTCACAGCCGGGCTGATTGGGATTGACGATGGCACTGGCCTCAGGCAGCTCATTACCCGCCAGATGGTGGTCGGTTACGATCACATCGATGCCAAGGGCGTTGGCCCGAGCCACACCCTCAATGCTCGAAATGCCGTTATCCACCGTAATCAGCAGGCCTGGCTTGTGCACTGCCGCCACATCGACAATTTCGGGGCTCAGGCCGTAGCCATATTCAAACCTGTTGGGCACCAGATAATCGACTTCAGCAGCGCCCAGCATGCGTAACCCCAGCATTGCCACCGCAGTGCTGGTAGCCCCGTCGCAGTCGAAGTCACCCACAATCACGATTGACTGGCGCTGCTCCAGCGCCTGCACCAATCGTTCCACTGCCGCGGCCATACCTTTCATGCGGTTGTCCGGCAGCAGTTCCTGCAAGCGACGGCCCAGCTGTTCAGGATCCTCAATGCCACGCGCGGCATACACGCGCGCCAGCACCGGATGCAGAGCCTTCAGGCCCGGGTGGCTAGGGTCAACCTGCAGGGGACGCTGTTGAATCACCGGTTCAGTCATAGTGCCATATCAACCTCTGTGACATGCGGGAAGTGCACAAACAAAAAGGCCCGCCGTCAATGCAGCGGGCCCCGTGCCTGGCCCGAGCGGACCAGGTATGGCAGGCTCAGCCGCGGTGGGCGTTATCAGCAATATACTGCTGAACCACGGACAGATCGTTAGCCAGCACTTCAAAGCGCTCGTCACGCTCGAACAGATCGGCCATATGGGCCGGCAGCTGAGGCGATTCCAGACCCGCTTTGACGACCGGTTCCGGGAACTTAACCGGATGTGCAGTCGCCAAGGTGATCATCGGCACCGACTTGTCACGCCAGCATTCGCGAGCAGCCTTGACGCCAATCGCGGTATGCGGATCGAGCAGGTAGCCAGTTTCGGCATGCACATCGCGGATCACGTCACAGGTAGTGGCGTCATCAATGGCGTGGCTGTCGAACAGTGCACGCACCTTCTCCCAACGCGCCGGATCCAGCTGCACGGATTCCTTCTTGAAACGTGCCATCAGATCGGCAATTTCGGCACCGTCACGGCCATAGACATCAAACAGCAGGCGCTCGAAGTTGGAGCTGACCATAATATCCATGGAGGGTGACAGGGTGTGCACCAGTTCGCCTTTGGACATGTCATTACCGCTGATCACGCGGTGCAGGATGTCGTTGCGGTTGGTGGCGACCACCAGCTGCTCGATTGGCAGTCCCATCTGCTTGGCCAGATAACCGGCAAAGATATCACCGAAGTTGCCGGTGGGCACCGAGAAGGAGACCGGACGGTGCGGGCCGCCAACAGCCAGTGAAGCCGAGAAATAGTAGACGATCTGGGCCATGATGCGGGCCCAGTTGATCGAGTTAACAGCACCCAACTTGAGGCCATTGAGGAAGCCCTGATCGGCAAAGCTATCCTTCACCATCTCCTGACAGTCATCAAAGTTGCCTTCCAGCGCGATGTTGAACACGTTGTCGGCCTTGATGGTGGTCATTTGACGGCGCTGCACTTCCGATACACGGTTATATGGATGCAGGATAAAGATATCCAGATGTTTCGAGTGACGGCAGCCTTCGATGGCGGCAGAACCGGTATCACCGGAGGTGGCGCCCATGATGACCAGACGCTCGCCGCGCTCGGCCAGCACATGGTCCATCAAGCGGCCCAGCAGCTGCAGGGCGAAGTCCTTGAATGCCAGAGTCGGACCATGAAACAGCTCCAGCACCCACTCATTGGTGCCCAGCTCTTTCAGTGGTGCCACGGCACTGTGGTTGAAACCGGCATAGGTCTCGTCGATCATCCGCTTCAGATCGGCACCCGTGATGCAGTCATCCACAAACGGCTTGATCACCTTGAAGGCCAGTTCGGCATAGGACAAACCGGCCCAGGAGGCGATCTCGTCACGGCTGAAAGTCGGCAGGGTTTCCGGCACATACAGGCCGCCGTCACTGGCAAGACCTGCCAGCAGCACATCCGCAAATTTCAGTTTCGGCGCCTGGCCGCGGGTAGAAATGTAATTCATTGCTCGTTCCTCAATCAGCCAGCAGCTCAACACGGATGCGGATGATCTCACCGAGGATATCCGGCAACGCTTCGATCTCGCGAATCGCCTCATTCATCATCCGTTCTTCCACCCGCTGGGTCAGCATGATCACCGGCACCTGTGCTTCAGTGGTCTGTTTCTGGATGATCGCTTCGATATTGATCCCCTTCTCACCCAGAATACGGGTTACATGGGCCAACACGCCGGGGCGCTCCACGGCCTGCAGACGCAGGTAGTAGGCACTGGTAGTTTCCTCCACCGGAAGAATGGGCGCATCGGACAGCTCGGAGGGCTGGAACGCCAAGTGTGGCACGCGGTTGTCACGGTCAGCGGTCAGGGTACGCACAACATCGACGATATCGGCTACAACCGCAGATGCGGTCGCTTCCGCGCCAGCACCCGGACCATAGTAAAGGGTCTGGCCGACTGCATCGCCGTCCACCAGAATCGCGTTCATGACACCGTTCACATTGGCCAGCAGCACATCACGCGGAATCAGCGTCGGGTGGACACGCAGTTCTATGCCCTTGTCGGTGCGACGGGTAATACCCAAATGCTTGACACGATAGCCAAGCTCTTCGGCGTATTGCACATCCTGAGGGGTGATTTTGCTGATGCCTTCGGTAAAGGCCTTGTTGAACTGCAACGGCACACCAAACGCCAGTGATGACAGAATCGTGAGCTTGTGCGCTGCATCGATCCCTTCGACATCGAAGGTAGGATCGGCTTCAGCATAACCCAGCGCCTGTGCTTCCTGCAGCACGTCAGCAAAGGCCCGACCCTTTTCACGCATCTCGGTCATGATGTAGTTGCCGGTGCCGTTAATAATGCCCGCCAGCCAGTTGATCTGGTTAGCGGCCAGCCCTTCACGAATCGCCTTGATGATCGGAATACCGCCGGCAACGGATGCTTCGAACGCCACCATCACGTTCTGTTCCTGCGCGGCTTCAAATATCTCGTTACCGTGCACCGCAATCAGTGCCTTGTTGGCTGTCACGACATGTTTGCCGTTCTCGATGGCGGTCATCACCAGCTCGCGTGCCGTTTCATAGCCACCGATCAATTCAACCACGATGTCGATCTCGGGGTTGGTGGCCACTTCAAACACATCAGTAGTCAGCTGCATGCCAGAGGTGTCACAGGCTGGATTCTCGCTGCGTGTACCGATCTGCTCAATGATGATTTTCCGACCGGCACGCCGGGAAATCTCCTCAGCATTTCGAATCAATACATTGAATGTACCGCCACCAACGGTACCCAGACCACAGATCCCTACTTTTACAGGTTTCAAGCCAACACCTCACAGATTGTTCGGTCAGATCAGACAGCCGCCAGCTGGCGGTTAAAAAATGGGCTCCATTATAGCGAAAAGGCGGGCCATGCACTATGCACGCCCGCCTCGGTATGCCCGGTTTGACCCAATCAGTTCAGTTCCAGCATCTGCTGCAGACGTGCGGCAGGCACATAGCCGGGCAGCAGTGTGCCATCTTCCAGTACCAGAGCAGGAGTGCCCGTGACACCAACTTTCTGGCCCAGTTCATACTGTGCCTGCACCGGGTTGTCGCACTCCTGCTGGCTGATTGAATCACCGGCCTTGACTTCATCCATGCGCTCACGACGCTCCTGTTCGTTGCCACACCAGATCGATTCCATTCGGGAGAAAGTCTTGGACTGGGGGCCGCCACGTGGGAAGGCAAGATAGTTCACCTGCACCCCCATGCGATTCAGTGCCGGCACCTCGTCATGGAGCTTGCGGCAGTAAGGGCAATCTACATCCGTGAATACGTTGACAGTCGCCTTGATCTCACCTGCCGGCCTGTAGACCACCATATCGGCCTCTTCAACGCCCTGCATTGCAAGTTGACGGGCTTCGTTGCGTTTCTGTTCAGTCAGATTGACCAGCCCCTGCTCTGTATCCACCCGATACAGCTGCCCTGCCAAAAGGTGCGTGCCCTCACCGTCGGCGTACAGGGTTTCACCGCTGCTCAGCACCACCTCATACAGCCCGGCCATGGGTGCTGGCTCCACGCTTTGCACCTTAAGCCGACTGTCCACACTGTTGAGCTGCTGACGGATTTTTTCGGCAGCTTCATCAGCTGCCCAGACCGAGCCCGTGAGTACCAGCATCAGGGCGGAAGTCAGTGTTGTTGATCGCATGTAAACCTCTATTTTCAGGTGAACCGTTTCAGGTAGAACACGAATTCGTTAATTGGTTCCTATCCACGTGGATGATGTGTCTGGTGCAGCTGCTGCAGGCGATGGCTGGCCACATGGGTATAGATTTGGGTTGTGGACAGATCACTATGGCCCAGCAGCATCTGTACAACGCGCAAATCTGCGCCATGATTGAGCAGGTGGGTAGCAAAGGCATGGCGCAGCACATGTGGTGAAAGCGGTTTGTCGATCCCGCTTTCAATGGCATAGCGGCGCACCCGGTACCAGAAGGTTTGTCGGGTCATGGCCTGACCGCGACGACTGACAAACAGGGTTTCTTCCCGCGGGTTGTCGGTCAACAGCGGTCGAGCCTGGTCCAGATAACGCCCCACCCAGTGAAGCGCTTCATCACCGACCGGTACCAGCCGCTCCTTGTCACCCTTGCCAACCACTCGAATAACGCCAAGCCGACTGTTGATCTGCTCCAGCTGCAGTGATATCAACTCGGTCACACGCAGGCCGGTCGCATACAGCAGTTCCAGCATGGTTCGATCCCTGAGACCCAGCGGCTCACTCACATCCGGAGCAGCCAGTAGAGATTCCACATCCTGTTCGGTCAGGGTTTTGGGCAATGGCCGCCCCATACGCGGATTGTCCAGATTCAGTGTCGGATCCTCGACAATGCGCGCCTCGCGCAACTGGTAACGGTAGAACCCACGTAAACAGGAAAGCAGGCGAGAGGTTGAACTGCTGCGCAGCTGCTGTTGCAGGCGCCAGTTCAGATACTGCTGCAAACTGTTTCGACCCGCCTGCAGCAGGTGCTCACCACGGCTGCTCAACCAGTGCGCATACTGGCGCAGATCGCGCCGATATGAGGCGATCGAGTTATCACTCAACCCCTTTTCCAGCCACAGACTGTCGAGCCACAGATCAATCTGTTGTTCATCCTCTGCGGCAACGGTTACTGCGGTACAACGACGATCTGCACTCAACGCCAGACCTCAGCCTGCTGAATGCGGTCGTTTTCCAGAGGGTACTCGGCGACACCCTGCTTCAATCTCTGTATGACTCTGACACCCTGCCCGTCAGCATGTACCAGCTGACCTTCCACATCGTTGCCGAAGTAGGTGAAAATGCGTACAGGAGAGCCCAGATAGGCTGGCAGTTCTGCCAATGGCGTTGGCTGATATCGTTTTATCACCGGCCGTTTCCGCACCCGTTGTCCTGGAGCTGAACCAGACGCTGCTGCCTGCAGGGCCTCTACGCCGCCCGATAATTCCGCTTCAGCCTCCGCGACGGCTGCGTCTTCTTCAGGCTCAGCACCAGACTCGATACGACCGGGGTTATCGGCCATAGCCAGCCCCGTCATCAATTCAGGCCAGTTGATGCCATCAAGCGCCAGCGGCTTACCATTGATGCTGAACTGCAGATTGAGTGACTGCAACACCGTCATCGGATCCTGCATCATCAGTTCGGCAGCACCAACACCACCCACCGGACGCAGACTTAAAGCCATGTCAGCGTCTGGCTGCTGCAGGTCAAAATAGGCCGTCAACAGGCTGTCGGGCAGTTCAACCCCACTGGCATTCAGCCATTGAACGAAAAGCTGCCGGTGCTGCTGCCGATACTCGTCAGGTTTTATACCCGACTCAGCAGCGCAAAAACGATCACGCCGCTGATTATAGCCTTGATCCGCATAGCTGAACGAGAGTGTTTCAAGGCGCGCATTGCCGCTGGCCATCATCGGATTCTGCAACTGGCTTGGATCAGCACTAATGGCCATTTCCATGCGCGTTTCAGCCAGGTCTTGTATATCCACGAACAGGTCAAGATGCACCTTGCGCGCCTGGTTGTCGCCTCGATAGTCCAGGTTGATATCCATCAGCATTTCGCTGAATCCCATCCGTTTCATGGTATTGATATCAAACTGACGTACATTGCCACACCCCAATGCATTAGGGCTGACATAGAGCGGATTGGATTCAAGCATCAGGTCGGACTGCTGCTGAGCCATACGGAACAGCTCCGAGTCCAGCCCCTGTCTCATCCGCTTCAAACTGACGTTAAGCTGTTCGGGCGGAGCATCACCACCAAAGAGAAAGAAAAGAGGGTTACCTGCACGGATACGCACTGCATCGATACTGACAGGTGCATGCATCTGACGGGGCGATATCACCAGATTATTGACGCCAACAGTGCCATCCGGGTGAGCATAGACGGACCCATAGCTAACTTCAGCAAAAGGTGCCATCTGCTGCGACAATTCATCGGCTTTGCTTTTGACCTGATACCAATAGAAGCCATACGAGGCCGCTGCGATCAGTATCAGAACCACCACTCCCGTTCCCAGCTTGCGCATGGCGACACTCCTGCACCCATTCAGTTTCCGTTCAGAGAAGAATTCTAGGACCTGACCATACAAATGGCGAGCATCCAGATCAACAAAAAAGGCAGCCACAATGGCTGCCTTTTTCTGGATCGTTGGGTGAGGCGTACCTCAGCCCAGCTTTTCCTTGATGCGTGCAGACTTGCCGCTACGCTCACGCAGGTAGTACAGCTTGGCCTGACGTACGTCACCGCGACGCTTCACTTCGATCTGTTCAACAGTCGGGCTGAAGGTCTGGAAAGTACGCTCAACGCCCACACCGTGGGAGATCTTGCGCACGGTGAAAGCGGAGTTCAGGCCGCGGTTACGCTTGCCCAGCACTACACCTTCAAACGCCTGCAGACGGCTACGAGTGCCTTCTACTACGCGTACCTGTACCACTACGGTATCACCCGGTGCAAATGCCGGGATCTCTTTGCTCATCTGTTCAGCTTCAATCTGCTGAATAATCAGGCTCTTGTTGCTCATCGCTCGCTCCTAAGTATTTCTACCGCTGGCCTCCTGGGCCTCGCGGACATATTCGCTTAACAACGTCTGCTGCTCGGGGTTCAGATCAATCTTTTGCAGCAGATCCGGACGCCGTTCCCAGGTCCTTCCCAGCTGCTGCTTCAGTCGCCAGCGCCGAATCTCGGCATGGTTGCCGCTGAGCAACACTGCGGGCACCTGCTGCCCCGCCAGTTCTTCGGGCCGGGTGTAGTGGGGACAGTCAAGCAGACCCTCAAAGAAGGAATCCTCGGTTGCAGAGTCCTGATGACCGAGTACACCCGGTATCATTCTTGCCACTGCATCCACCATCACCATGGCCGGCAGCTCGCCGCCACTGAGGACAAAGTCGCCCAGTGACCACTCTTCGTCAATTTCGCTCTGCAACAGACGCTCATCAATGCCTTCATAGCGTCCGGCCACCAGAATCAACTTTTCCGCTGCTGCCAGCTCACACACACCCGCCTGATCAAGGCGGCGCCCCTGGGGTGACAGATAGATCACCCGAGCGCCCTCACCGGCGGTTTCTTTTGCAGCCAGAATCGCATCACGCAACGGCTGCACTTTCATCAGCATGCCAGGGCCACCGCCATACGGGCGATCATCCACTGTGCGATGCCGATCATGGGTGAAGTCGCGGGGATTCCAGCACTCCACCTGCAGCAGGCCGTTACGAACCGCCCGTCCGGTGATGCCATAGCGGGTAACCGCCTCGAACATCTCCGGGAACAGGCTGACGATCCCGAACCACATCACTCAGAAATCCGGATCCCAATCGACCCGCATCAATCCTGAATCAAGATCAACCTCTTTCACCACCTGATCAGGCAGCCAGGGAATCAAGCGCTGTTCGCGATCAATACTCTCGGCCGTACCCTTCACCACCAGCACGTCATTCGCACCGGTTTCCATCAGGTGACTCACCCGTCCCAGCAATACGCCGGATTCGGTGTAAACCAACAGGTTTTCCAGCTGGCTCCAGTAATACTCACCGGCCTCCAGATCAGGCAACTCAGTCTGGGGCACCATAATCTCGCGCCCATGCCAGAGCTTTGCCTCTTCCGGAGTATTCACACCGGCCAATTTGGCGATCAGGCCTTTCCCATGGCGTTTGCCAGCTTCCAGCCTGACAGGCACTTTCTGCCCGCCTGACTCAACCAGCCATGAGTTGTAGTTCAGTATGTTTTCCATGGGCTCGGTATAGGAATGAATCTTGATCCAGCCCTTGATCCCATAAGGTGCAGTGAAGCGTCCCAGTACAACCAGGCCTTCCTGTTTTTCACTATTTACTGACACGGCCCGAATCCGACCTTACTCTGCTGCCTTGCGTGCTTCTTTGAGCAGCTGAGCAACACGCTCAGAAGCCTGAGCACCCTTGCCAACCCAGTACTCAACACGTTCCAGGTTAACGCGCAGACGCTCTTCCTGACCACGTGCAACCGGGTTGAAGAAACCGACCCGCTCGATAAAGCGGCCATCACGCGCATTGCGCGAATCGGCTACAGTGATGTGATAAAACGGACGCTTTTTAGCGCCACCA
This sequence comes from Marinobacterium iners DSM 11526, assembly GCF_900107855.1. GTDB lineage: Bacteria > Pseudomonadota > Gammaproteobacteria > Pseudomonadales > Balneatricaceae > Marinobacterium > Marinobacterium iners. The sequence goes on from NZ_FNRJ01000001.1 coordinate 592,943, forward strand.
CGAGACAAACGAATAGTGACCATGCGCTGGACCCCTTTATTTCGCTGGATGGGTTTTAGGATCGCCCATCATTCTTGTTTCTTCGCTTCCCCGGCCAAACTGCCCAGATAAACGAAGGCCAAACTAAACAGGGCGGTGATTTTACGTGAAACCACCGCCCGTTGAAAGCAAAAAGATCAGTTTTTAATCAGCTCAGAAGCGCGGAAAGCCGCCGCCTCCGCCCATGCCTGGGGGCATCATGCCTTTCATGCCACGTGCCAGCTTGGCCATCCCAGACTTGGAACCGAATTTTTTCATCATTTTCGCCATCTGCTTGTGCTGTTTAAGCAGACGGTTCACATCCTGAACCTGTGTGCCTGAACCCTGGGCGATACGACGCTTGCGTGACCCCGACACAATATCAGGATGACGACGCTCATGCGGTGTCATGGAGTTAATGATAGAAACCATCTGCAACACACCCTTTTCGGCCTGTGCAGCCTGCGCAGCCTGTGCCATCTGCCCCATGCCCGGCAGCTTTTCCAGCATCGACATCATGCCGCCCATGCTCTGCATCTGCTGGATCTGCTCCTTGAAGTCCTCAAGATCAAAGCCCTTGCCCTTGGTGATCTTCTTGGCAAATTTTTCGGCCTTTTCCTTGTCGATCTTGTGCTCGGCTTCCTCGATCAGCGACAGTACGTCACCCATGCCGAGAATGCGTGAGGCAACACGATCCGGGTGAAACGGCTCAAGCGCATCGGTCTTTTCGCCAATCCCCAGGAACTTGATCGGCTTGCCGGTGACATGACGCACAGACAGAGCGGCACCACCACGGGCATCACCATCGGTTTTGGTGAGAATCACACCGGTCAGCGGCAACACTTCATTGAAAGAACGCGCTGTATTGGCCGCGTCCTGACCTGTCATCGAGTCCACGACAAACAGAGTTTCGACCGGATTAACGGCGGCATGCAGACGCTTGATCTCCTGCATCATGTCTTCATCGACATGGAGACGACCCGCAGTATCGAGAATCAGAACATCGAACGCCTTGACGCGAGCGTGCTGAATCGCCTGTTCAGCAATAAAGATTGGATCCTGGTCAGCACTGGAGGGGAAGAACTCGACACCCACTTCACCGGCCAGTGTTTCCAGCTGACGAATCGCAGCCGGACGGTATACGTCTGCAGACACCACCAGCACTTTCTTTTTCTTGCGTTCCTTGAGAAAGCGCGCCAACTTGGCCACCGAGGTGGTTTTACCCGCACCTTGCAGACCCGCCATCATCAGCACAGCTGGAGGCGTTGCCGCAAGATCCAGTTCCGCGTTGGCTTCACCCATGACGCGGACCAGTTCCTCATTAACGATCTTGACGAAGACCTGCCCAGGACTCAGGCTCTTGCTGACTTCCTGACCTACAGCGCGTTCCTTCACGCTGTTGATGAAATCTTTCACCACAGGCAGGGCGACATCCGCCTCGAGCAATGCCATGCGCACTTCACGCAACGTGCCCTTGATGTTGTCTTCAGTCAGCTTTGCCTGACCGGTTACACTGCGCAGTGTCTGTGTAAGCCGTTCTGTCAGATTATCAAACATCGCATACCTCTATCTGCCGGCGACCGCACTCCCGGCAGCCACCTTTTTAAAACGCTTTGGCGACATATTATACAGGACCCCCCGCCCAGGCGGCACCTTATATTTCCTCCTCTGCGCATTTGTGCCACACTTGGCGGTCTTTAGGGAGGATATGGATGCTGATCACCACGACACTCGTTGCTGTACTCTGCTATGCGATTGCCACGGTACTGCAGTGTCGTCGGCTGTCGTCCACGGCCCATGAACAGCTCCGCACCCCCATTCGCATCCTGGGCCTTGCCGGTTTTCTGCTGCAGGGCTATGCCGTGTATCTGGAGTTGCACCACCCGAATGGCATCGACCTCAGTTTCTTCCCGGTCGGCTCTCTCATCGCCTGGGTCGTGGCAGGACTGGTACTTATCAGCAGCCTCAGACACCGGCTCGATAACCTGTTCGTAGGTGTGTTTCCTCTGGCCGCCATCACGGCACTGCTGACAGCAGTCACACCCGAAGCCAATATACACAAACCTTACGCCGGCGGTTTGCTGGCGCACATCCTGCTGTCACTGCTGGCCTATAGCCTTTTCACCATCGCTACCGTACAGGCCCTGATGCTGTCGCGTCAGGAACGCGCCCTGAAGCAACACCATACCCGCGGATTGGTTGCTTCGCTGCCACCGCTGCAAATCATGGAGCGCTTACTGTTTGAGAGCCTCTGGGCCGGTTTCCTGCTGCTGACCGCCGCCCTGATCAGCGGCTTCCTGTTTGTTGACAACCTGTTTGCCCAGCACTTGGTCCACAAGACTCTGTTTTCGCTGATCGCCTGGAGTGTATATGCCCTTCTGCTGGCGGGGCGACACTTCCTGGGCTGGCGCAGCCAAACTGCTGTACGCTGGACGCTGGGTGGCTTCGTATTGCTGATGTTGGGCTTTTTTGGCTCCAAACTGGTATTGGAGATGCTACTCAAGATGTAGCCCGCTCGCTTGACAGCCCCTGTGGCTGACCAGAAAATGAACGCCCAAATCCGCAAACAAAGGTTCCTGTCCCTTGGACGACGCGTCGATAAGCACACTTACTGCCATTCTGGTTCTGCTGATCTTCTGTTCAGCATTTTTCTCCAGCTCCGAGACCGGGATGATGTCCCTCAACCGCTACCGACTGCGCCATTTGGTCAAGAGCGGTCATCGCGGAGCACGCAGGGCCAATAGTCTGCTGGAACGACCGGACCGGCTGATTGGCCTGATTCTAATCGGCAACAACTTCGTCAACATTCTCGCTTCCGCCATTGCCACCGTGATTGCCGTCCGCCTCTGGGGGGACGCCGGCATTGCCATCGCCACCGCTGGACTGACGCTGGTGATACTCATTTTCGCTGAAGTATCACCCAAAACCATGGCCGCTCTGCACCCGGAAAGAATCGCTTTTCCCGCCTCCTATATTCTGAAGCCGCTGCTGAAGCTGGCTTACCCGCTGGTTTGGGTCATTAACGGGATTACCAATGGTTTCCTGCGTCTATTTGGCGTCAACGTCAATGATGCCGGCAACGAACACCTGAGTACCGAGGAGCTGCGGACCATCGTGCACGAAGCCGGTTCCCTGCTGCCCCACCGCAACCAGTCAATGCTGCTGGGCGTGCTGGAGCTGAACGAAGTGACCGTCAACGACATCATGATTCCGCGCAACGAAGTGGAAGGAATCGACCTGGATCTGGAGATGGATCAGATTCTGGAGCTGTTGTCCAAAACCGGGCACACGCGTCTTCCGGTTTATCGCGGCGACATCAACAACATTGTCGGCATCCTGCACATGCGCAATCTCGCCCAGCTTATTCAGCAGGGCAATCTGACCAAGCCGGCCATCATGCAGGTTGTGCATGAAGCCTACTTTGTTCCAGAAAGCACACCCCTCCAGACTCAGCTGCTCAACTTCCAGCGCCACAGCCGCCGCATCGGTGTCGTGGTGGACGAATACGGGGATGTTGAAGGGATCGTGACACTGGAAGATATTCTGGAAGAGATCGTGGGAGAGATGTCCAATGACCATGATGACCTGAACCAGGAGATACACCCACAGGAAGACGGCAGCTTTTTTATCGATGGCAGCGCCTACATCCGTGAAGTCAACAAGGCTCTACACTGGAGCCTGCCGACCGACGGCCCCAAGACACTGAATGGCTTGATCACGGAAATTCTGGAGTCGATTCCGGACGCCAACGTCTGCCTGGAGGTATCTGGCTATCGAATGGAAACCCTGCAGATCTGTGACAACTTGGTCAAAACCGTGCGCATTACCAAGACAGCCAAGGCCCTGGAAAGCTTCTAAACTCTGGCGAGATCACAGCATCTCGCCCTGTTCCCGCTGCCGAATCAGCGCCCAGACCGCCCGCTTCTCGTCATTATTCATGCTCCCCCAGCGGCTGATCTCCTCGCCGCTGCGGTGGCAGGCAATGCAAATATCACCCTCACCCAGTGCGCACACACTGACACAGGGGCTCGGCACCGGTTTTTCATCGGCATATTTATTCATGCTCGGTCTCGCGGTGTTCGGGGCGGGGCCGCATCGGAATGTCGGCATCAAAGCCCACATTAAGCAGCTCCGCCAGAATATAGGCTGTCAGCCCCCATATCACCTCACCCTGCCAGTGCCAAGCGGGTACGTAGCGCACTTTGCCGGCAAAGTCGATCTGATCAAGGCGTCGGTTGGCCGGGTCAAGCAGATAGCTGAGTGGTACCCGATGGATGCTGTCAATCTCGCCGGGATTGGGTTCCAGCGGCAGGCACGATGGAATCACTCCCACCCAGGGGGTCACCTGCAACAGATGTTTCGAGACAACTTGCCCCAGTGAGCCGATCACTTCAACCTGTCCCAGCGGCAGGGCAATTTCTTCTTCAGCCTCGCGCAGCGCGGTTGCCAGCAAATCAGGGTCTTCAGGATCTCGCTTGCCACCAGGAAACGCCATCTCTCCACTGTGAGTAGAAAGGTAGGGCGAACGCAGGGTTACAATCACTTCCGGGTCGGCGCTATCCGTGAGCGCCAGCAGCACTCCGGCTTCACGCCCAGCCGTACGCAGCCGCCAGGGGCGATGTCGTTGCAAGCGATGACGCAGTTGGTGAAGCGGGTCAGACATGAAACGATCCATTTGTGGACGGGATCACTATAATACCCTGCACGACAGGCATCAGCGACCCTGCTTGCACCCCGCCATTGCGGGACGTTACCCTGCCAACTCTGAACCGGAACAGGCACCGCCAATGAACTTCTGCAGCCACTGCGGCGAACGCGTTAGCTTGAGAGTACCCGAAGGCGACAACCGACCAAGACACGTATGCGAAAGCTGCGGTCGTATTCATTACCAAAACCCGCGCATCATCGCCGGCTGCCTGCCGGTGTACGGCGACCAGGTGCTGCTGTGTCGCCGCGCCATCGAGCCACGCTATGGCTACTGGACGCTGCCGGCCGGGTTTATGGAAAACGGCGAGTCCACCGAGCAGGCTGCCCTGCGGGAAACGCTGGAAGAGGCCCAGGCCAGGGTGCAGCTTAAGCAGCTTTACACGCTGACATCCATTATCCATGTCAATCAGGTGCAGCTGATTTATCTGGCAGAACTGGAGCGCCCCGAATTCGGCATCAGTAACGAGACGCTGGAAAGCCGCCTGTTCAGTGAAGATGAAATCCCCTGGGACCAGCTGGCTTTTACCACCATTCGGAACGCCCTGCGCTTTTACTTTGCGGACCGGCGCGAGAACCATTTCCCGTTGCGCCATATTGAGATGGAGCCCGGTACCGACAGCCTGCCGCTCAAACCCTGATTAGTCTGCCGCCGAAAGGCCGACCATCTCGATCTCCTGCAGGAATCGAGTGTAGTCGGGGCTGTCCTGGCGGCTGTAGTTCAAGTTGCGGAACAGACCACTGAGGCGGACAAAGTGCTCACGCACCTGCTCCTTTTCCTCCAGCTTCAGCGGGTGGTCCAGACAGCGCACCAGTAATCCGAACAACTCCTGCTGACGACTGAGCGAGGTGGAAGCATCGACGTCGTCGAAGGCATCCTGTTGCAGATACACCTGGTCCAGACACTGAGCCTTCTGGAAAGTCAGATAATCGTCCAGGGTTACCCCTTCCTCACCGGTTACCTGCATCATCTGTTGAACCTGTTCGCCGTCACGGATCAGCTCAATCATGCGCTTGACCTGCCCGACCCAGCCGTCGGATAGCTCGCGCGTAAACCAGTCTTCCAACTGATCCAGATAGCGTGACCAGGAGATCAGCGGATCCACCGCTGGGTAGGCGCGCTTGTAAGCGCGCTCGGCACTGAGGCCGAGAAAGGTTTTCACCGTACGCAGGGTGGACTGGGTCACCGGCTCTTCAAAGTTACCGCCAGCGGGCGATACGGTGCCTATCAGGGTCAGGCTACCGGTACTGCCGTCGTTGGTCTGCACCATACCCGCCCTTTCGTAAAGCGCTCTCACGGCCGAGTCAAGATAGGCAGGAAAAGCCTCTTCACCGGGAATCTCTTCAAGACGGCCTGATGTTTCACGCATAGCCTGTGCCCAGCGCGAGGTTGAGTCCGCAATGACCAGTACGTTATAGCCCATCTGACGGTAGTATTCGCTGATGGTAATACCGGTATAGATGGATGCTTCGCGGGCAGCCACCGGCATGGACGAGGTGTTGCAGATAATAACGGTACGGTCCATCAGCGTACCGCCACGCGGGTCGGGCAGGTTGGGAAATTCGGTAATGGTTTCCACCACCTCACCGGCGCGCTCGCCGCAGGCCACGATCACCACGATATCGACGTTGGAGTAGCGCGAAATCAGTCCCTGCAATACCGTCTTGCCGGCACCGAAGGGGCCGGGGATGCAGGCAGTACCACCCAGTGCCACCGGAAAAAAGGTGTCGATCAGGCGAATGCTGGTCAGCATGGGCTGTTGTGGAAACAGCCGCTGGTTGTAGCCTTCGCGCAACAGATCACGGTTAACCGGTACACGCACCGGCCAGCGCTGTTGCATGCTGACTTCACGCTCCTGACTATTAGCCAGCCGCAGCCGAACCACCGGGGTCGCAACACTGAAGCTGCCCTCCTGCACCCAGCTGACCTCTGCTTCGCCGCGCAAATTGAACGGCACCATAATCTTGTGGCTGAACTTGCCTTCAGGCACACGTCCCAACAGATCACCGGCCTTGACGCGGGTACCCACTTTAACCACTGGCTGGAACGACCATTTCTGATTCTGATCGATACCGTCAACGGCCAGGCCACGCGGCAGAAAAAAGCCGTGCTGGCCGGCGATCAGTTCCAGCGGATTCTGCAAGCCGTCATAAACCTGCCCCAGCAGGCCCGGCCCCAGCGCTACGGAGAGCATCTGTCCGGTTTGCTCAACCGCATCACCGATGGCCACACCACGCGTGGTCTCAAACACCTGCACATCAGCTTCGCCATGGCGCACCCGAAGCACTTCGGCCTGCAGCTTTTCCGTACGGCCAGCCTCACTCCGCTGCGGACAGATCAGTACCACTTCGTTTTTGGTCAGAGGGTAAAACTCACCCTCTGCATCACGCAGCATGCGGATACTGACAATATCATCATGCACGCCGGTCACACGTGCGGTCACGGTATTCGCTGAACTCATTATCCTGCCTCTGTCACTGAGTGGAGAGTCTCGTCCTGTTTGAATCCTGCCAACGCGCTGGTTACCAGCCGGCTGAACTGCTCCTGCGCCTGCTCACCCTGCCAGCGCAGCCGGTATTCGGCAATCGACCAGCGCAGGCGGTAGGCGGCCACGGCGGTAAAACTGAAGGGGTTACACTGCTCAAGCTCACGCAGCTGCTGCCAGAACCAGACCAGCAACTGCTGCTCCAGCTCAGCACTTTGACCCTTTTTAAGCATACTCTGGGCTTCAACCAACCATGGAAAACGCCCGCCAAGGGAAAAGTCGGACTCCTGCCAGTGGCGCCGTATCAGCCACACCAGATCACCGAAGCCCTGAAACCCATTACCCTCCGACTGCCCCGCCAGCCGATAGCGCTGAGCGGCAATCAGGGTACGCCAGACCAGGTGCTGTTCCAGCAACTGCTTCAGCGCGTGGTCCTGAATCTGTGCCAGTTCCTGCTGCCAGTGCTGGACTTCATCCCGATCAGACAACTCTTCATCACCATCACGCTCACGCTGAAACAGACGCAGCGCCAGTGCCAGCTGCCGCTGATCCGCTGCCTCGAGCATGCCCAGCCGCTTTTCCAACTGCAGAATCGAGATCGGCAGCTCCTTGAGCTGATCCATGCGTGCCGGCAAGGCCGGCAGTGCAGGAATGAGCGTGTAGTAGGAAGACGAGGACACTAGCGGATCACCCCTTCCAGTATCGCTCTGAAGCGTGGCTGCAGGTGACGCAGCAGCAATTCTGCCAGCGCACGGTCGCTCAGGTCGATCTCGGTAGCCTCGCCATTGGTCCGAATCCTGATCCCCTTGCCATCATGGGTATCCAGTACTATCCCCTCGCGTAGCAACACACTGAGCTGCTCCTGCACGTACTGGCTTAGCTGGCTGGCTCTGTAGGCCTGAGGATGGCGCCGCAGCTCTTCCAGACCAATGAAATCAGCCGGCAACAGCAAGTCAATTTTTTCCATACTGGCCAGATCAGCATCACCACAGGCCTGCAGTACCACTTCACGGATCAGTTCACGCATGAACGCATGGCTGTCCAGCTCCTCGCTGATCAGCAGTTTCACCCGGTCGGCAAAGGTCCGCGACAACATCTCACGCACCTGCAGATTCATGTCGCGAGCGGCCATTTTCAGTGCGTCTTCGCCGGCACGTTTCATGCGTTCGGCCTCGTCATGCGCTTTGCGCTTGAGTTCATCCGCTTCCTGATGCGCCTGCTGCAACAACCAGTCGGCTCGGTGCTCCGCCTCCTCTATCAGCTCGGCTGCACGTTGCTGGCCCTGCTCGACCCCCTGCTCTCGCAGGCGCGAGATCAGTTCTTCAACACCGGACGCTGCATGGCCCTTAACCTGCTCGGTCATGGTCTACCTCCTCAGGCCGGAATGCCGGCGCTGATCACCAGAGCAAAAATGAAGGCAAACACGGCAAAGCCTTCCACTATGGCGGCTGGCGCAATCGACATACCGAATATTTCCGGCTTGATTTTGGAAACGTTGATCGCGCTGGCACAGCACTGCCCCTGCCGGACCGCACTGAACAGCAGCGCCAGACCCGCCAGAATGCCAACGGCAAACAGACCCGGCGCATTGTCGATATTCACCTCACGGTTAAGCGAGAACATCACCACGATGCCATAAATGGTCTGTGACGATGGCATAGCGGCAATGCCGACGTACCGCCCATGTCCGGTTTCCGTTTCCAGCAGCGCGCCGCAGGCAGCCTGCCCCGCCAGTGCACAGCCAATGATGCTGCCAATAGCACCCAATGCCATGGGGCCATACAGCCCCGCCCATCCCAGTGCCAGTATCAGGTTGTCCAAGGGTTCACCTCCCGCTTGGTGAAAGGTTGAAATGCGTAGCCTTCATCCGCAAGGCTCCAGTTGTAGAACTCGATCAAATTCAACCGCAGCCCGTGAATCACACCACTGACAACGGCCAGTACAAAATTGAGCAGGTGCCCCAGCAGCAGGATCAACACCTCCAGCAGCAGCCCCATGCCGGGGACGGCAGCCGCAACGTCGCTGGCGAGCTGGTTGAAGGTGATGGCCAGCGAAGCGCTGGCCAGCCCAAGTGCAAATAGACGCAGATAGCTGAGTACATCACCGAACATTTTTGACAGTCCGGTCAAGGCCATCAGGCCATCAATCAGCCGCCACATCCAGTTCTTCGCCCCCTGCCATGGACGATGGCTGGAGCAGAGCAGAATCGCCAGCACGCCCGCGGCCAGCATGGCCCATTCAATATCGACCTGCTGCCTTAGCCAGGCGCTAACACCGGCCAGAATCAGTACAATCCAGCCCAGCGGGGCCAACATGACAGTGCTGCCTCGACTGCGCCAAGCCGTAATCAGGTTTGCCAAGACCAGGTGCCCGGCTCCCATGATCACTGATATTTTCATCATGCTGTCGAAATCATTCATATCAAACAGCTTCAAACCCTCCAGCTGTTCAGGCGGAGCGGCACCAAAGTAGCTGCCCACCAGCGCACCCCAGGCAGCTGAAAACAGAGTGAGCGTTACCCCGAGCGCCCGCAGACGGCGACCGGTGGCACTTTCGCCCATGCGGCGCCAATAAAATCCAAGCACCGCTGCCAACAGAAGCGCATAGCCGGCATCCGAGATGATCAGGGCAAAGAAGATGGCAAACGAGAAAAAGATCACCCGCGATGGATCCCAACTGCGGTAACCCGGCATCTGGTAGAAACGGACAATATCCTCGCCGCCGGAGATGCGATCAGGGTTCTGTAACAGCGTGGGTGGCAGATCGTTTTCGGCAGGTGCTTCAACCACCAGCGCCAGCCCCTGTCGGCGGGCAAAGCTTTCCAGTGCGTCCTGCTGCTGCGCCGGGAACCAACCCTGCAGCGCAAACACCTCTTCAGTATCCAGCGTCTGCCGACTGACCTCTTCACGCTCGGCCTCATCTTCATTGCCGGCAAGTGAACGTTGCAGCAGATACAACCAACGGGTAAATGCCTCGCGCTCGGCGTCCAGAGCTTCCAGCTCAATTTCAAGGTCTTCCAGTTGGGCATCAAGCTGCTCAAGCGGGACCGAGCCGGTGTGAGTCCGAGGTACCGGCATCTGGTTACTGCGGGGCTCTTCTCGAGAGATGACAGCCACATAGGAGTTGCGGTTGTCACGGTGCACGACAGCCCAGGGCAGCTCATTGCCTTCCAGCTCATGCATACGGTAATTGGGCACCAGATAGAACCAGAGCAGCTGGCCATACAGGCCCTGCTCGCCGGGGAGATTAAAGCTGCCCCAGGGTTCCAGATCCTTGATACGCTTGCGCAAAAAGTCGCGCTGCTCGTTCAATTCCAGTCGTTTTTTGCGATTTTTCAGGACACCCTCAAGTACCTGTCGCAGGCTGAAATGGCGCTCCGTGGTCACTTGCTTGCGCTTCTGCGGACAACTGAGCAGATACCGAATAGCCTGCTGCAGCTGTTCGGGGTGTACACCATCGAGTAACGCCACCTCACGTTCCTGCGATTCATGGCGCAGCGGAATAACATGCACAAGCCCCAGCGCCTGCAGCTGGTCCAGCACCTGAGCCTTGTCCTCGGTTAACCCGATCAAGGTCGCCTTTTGCAGCGTTACAATACTCATCGCAGTGCCACCCTGGCCCGTTTCCCCTTGGCAATCTTGGCCCGCACGACCCCGGCACGCTCGACATCCGAAAGGGCGATGCGGATACGGCGGATATTAGACTCGGTACGGGGAATCAGGACCTTATCAAACAGGTTAAGGCGCTGTGTCGTTTTTTGCAGCGCCTCTTCAAGACGCTCAAGCCGTACCCGCTCAACCTGCTGCAGCACTTTCAGCTCAAGCATCTGGCCCATCAAATCCACTGCACGGTCGACCCACTGCGGCATTGCCAGTCGTGAGTACTGCGCTCTGTCCAGCTCAACACGCGCCACGCGAGGCAATTCAATGCCCACCAGATTATCCAGCTGGTGCTCAACCCGTTGAATCCTGATCAGGCTGTTCAGGTCGAGCCGCGTCTGGGCCAGCATGGGAATTTGCTCAGCTACACTGGCGTTGATCTGATGCTCATCCTGCTGCAGCTGCTCCAGTACACGGCGAGACTTCATCCGCGCCGCCAATATCTGTTTGCGCTTGAGATCCAGTGCCGGAACGAACTGGCGGAAGGATTTCAACCGCTGGTTTTCATGGTTGAGCGTGCTCTTGTTGAGCGCCAGCTTTGCCATAACCGATTCAGCCTGCCTGCTGCTGTGGGAAATACTTGTCGATCAGCTGTTGCTTCATCAGCAGCTCTTCCGGCTTGAAGCATTCAGCCAGGGTCTGCCAGCACTGGTCCAACGCCTGCTCCAGCGGCATGGAGACACTGATGTCCATGAAGCGATCGCGGAACAAGTCACCAAATTTCAACAGCCGCTCGTCATACTCGGTCAGATCAAAGGACATCGCCTGCTTTTGCTGCGCATCACGCGCTTCGGCATAAAAGCGAACCATGGTATTCATGATCTGACCGTGATCTTCGCGGGTCACCTTGCCGATCACGTGTTGCTTCAGACGCGACAGCGAGCCGAAGGGATCGAGCACACCGTTGTGCAGATAAAACTGTCCCTCGGTGATATAGCCTGTGTTGTCAGGCACTGGATGGGTCACATCATCACCCGGCATGGTGGTCACCGACAGGATAGTCACCGAGCCTGCGCCCTTGTAGTCGCAGGCCTTCTCGTAACGACGCGCCAGCTGGGAATAGAGGTCACCGATATAACCTCGGTTGGAGGGCACGTGTTCCATGGATATGCCCACTTCTTTCAGCGCATCGGCATAAGCGGTCATGTCGGTGAGCAACACCAGCACCCGCTTGCCCTCTTCCACGGCAAAACGCTCAGCCACCGCCAGCGCCATATCCGGTACCAGCAGGCCTTCTACGGTGGGGTCGGAGCCCAGGTGCACGAACATCACGGTGCGCGCGCTAACACCGGCCTCTTCGAAAGCGCGGCGGAAAAAGTAATAGTCATCGAAGATCAGGCCGATACCACCAAAGACCACCACATCCGCATCGGCGTTAGCACCGATCTGCGCCAGCAGGCGGTTGTATGGCTCACCGGCCACCGAGAAGATGGGGATTTTCTGGCTTTCGACCAAGCAGTTGAACACATCGATCATCGGCACATCGGTGCGGATCATACGTGACGCCAAAATGCGCCGGGCCGGGTTGACGGTGGGGCCATCGATTTCGATACGGGTTTCTTCGGACAGACTGGGACCGCCGTCAATGGCGCGTCCGGAACCGGAAAAGGCGCGTCCCATGATGTTCGGCGAAAAAGTCACCTGCATCGGATGACCTAGGAAACGAACCCCGGCCTTGGTGGACAAACCTTTTGTGCCGGAAAATACCTGCAGTGAGACACTGTCGCGATCCAGCTGAATCACCTGCGCCATGTACGGAGGCTGATCGGGGTCGAGGATATTTTCGATCAACGCCAGATCTCCATAACCGATGGCGGCAACCTCGCCCTCTTCAGGCTCAGGCACGTGGACTTTGACGATATCACCCACGATCTCAAGAATGCGCGAGTAGCGAACCAACAATTGTGTCACACCGACTTCCTTCTCATTTGCCATCACACTCAGAATGCGGCCAGCGGGTAGACCTCGTAGGCGACTTCCTCATAGGGGTGCGCTTGCTTCAGGGCTGCCACAGCCGACTCTATCAGCTCATCACTGCAGACCATTTCTACCTTCCATTCAGTTACTCGTTCCAGCTGATGCTGCCGGCCCAAGTGGGGATTGGAGCCATCAAGCGGACGAAACTGCCCCGTACCAAGAGATTGCCAACAACACTGATCATAATCGCCGATATGGCCAACGCCAACTGCAAACAAAGCCTGCTTAACCGCTTCACAGTTGGCTTCAGGGACGAAAAAACAGAGTTTGTACATGCTGTCTCCCTGCCAAGTGCCTTCATTGATCTACACCATAGCGCCAACTGTGCAGCCGCAGCAAGCATCGAAATCAGGATGCCAGCTCAAGGTGACACAAACATTGCGCGCAGGCATAAAAAAGCCCGCTACTGGAGCGGGCAGAGGGAACAACAACGTGTTGGGTTCAGTGCAGGCCCAGTACGTCCTGCATGTCATACAGTCCGGTTTGCTTATCGCCCAACCAGCCTGCGGCACGGACTGCGCCCTTGGCAAAGGTCATGCGACTGGAGGCCTTGTGCGTGATCTCAATACGTTCGCCTTCGGTCGCGAACAGCACTGTGTGATCACCGACAACATCTCCGGCCCGAATGGTTTCAAAGCCGATCTCTTTTGCAGGACGAGCACCGGTTTGCCCTTGACGACCATATACGGCACAGTTCTTCAGATCACGTCCGAGCGCATCAGCAACGACTTCTCCCATCCGCAGAGCGGTACCGGACGGCGCATCAACCTTATGTCGATGGTGCGCTTCGATCACTTCAATATCGTAGCCACCGTCATCACCCAGTGCCTTGGCAGCAATCTCAAGCAGCTTAAAGCAAAGGTTTACTCCCACACTCATGTTGGGAGCGAATACCAGCGCCGTTTTTTCCGCAGCCTGTTTCAGCTCTTCTTTCTGACTCTCATTCAGGCCGGTAGTTCCGATCACCATTTTTTTGCCGTTAGCAGCACAGAACGCCAGATTCTGCAGGGTGACTTCCGGCGTGGTAAAGTCGATCAACAGGTCAAAATCGGATGCCACATCGTCCAGACTGCCAGCCAATTTGACATCCAGCCTGCCCACTCCCGCCAGTTCGCCGGCATCAGCACCAATAAGTGAGCTGCCAGGCTCAACGATGGCAGCACTGAGACTGACGTCATCAGCCTGTTGCAGTGCTTCAATAATGGTTTTTCCCATACGGCCGGCTGCGCCGGTCACCGCTACTCTGATCATGCACCTGCCCCGCTGGTCTGTATCCATTTACCTGATTGTGTGATGATCAGGTCATATCTTCAAAGAACTTTTTAACCGAGTCGAAGAAACCGTGTTTCTTCGGGCTGTGCTTGCTGTTGCCTTCTTCGGTGGCATCCGCAAATTCTCGCAGCAGCTCTTTCTGGCGACTGTTCAGATTAACCGGTGTTTCGACGATAACCTTCACCATCAAATCACCTACGCTGCCGCCTCGAACCGGGGTCACACCCTTGCCACGCAGGCGGAACAGCTTGCCGGTCTGGGTTTCGGTCGGGATCTTCAGTTTGACGCGGCCATCCAGTGTCGGCACATCAAGCTCACCACCCAGCGCCGCATCCACAAAGCTGATCGGCACTTCACAGTAAAGGTGCTTGCCATCACGCTGGAAAATCGCGTGTTCACGCACATGTACCTGTACATAAAGATCCCCCGCCGGACCACCATGCGAGCCAGCCTCACCTTCACCGGCCAGTCGAATGCGATCACCTGTATCAACACCGGCCGGAATCTTGACCTGCAGCGTCTTGGTTTTTTCCACCCGGCCCTGACCGTGGCAGCTGTCGCAGGGGTCGGAAATGACCTTACCCTCACCACGGCAGGTTGGGCAGGTCTGTTGTACAGAGAAGAAACCCTGCTGCATCCGCACCTGCCCCACGCCACCACAGGTAGAACAAGTCTTGGCACTGGTGCCTGGCTTGGCGCCACTGCCATCACAGGTTTCGCAGCTGACATAGGTGGGGATCTGCAGCGTTTTCTCACACCCGCGTACCGCTTCTTCAAGGGTCAAATCGAGGTTGTAGCGCAAATCGGCGCCACGCTGTACGCTGGAGCGGCGGCGCCCACCACCGCTTCCACCGAAGATGTCGCCAAAAACATCACCGAAAATATCGGAGAAGTTACCTTCAAAGCCACCACCTCCGAAGCCACCCATACCACCCTGGCCATCCACGCCCGCGTGACCGAACTGATCGTAAGCCGCTTTTTTCTGGGCATCCGACAGCACTTCGTAGGCTTCGCTGATCTCCTTGAACTTGTCTTCAGCTTCCTTGTCGCCCGGGTTGCGGTCGGGGTGGTATTTCATCGCCAGCCGACGATAGGCTTTTTTGATATCGCGATCGGAGGAGTCGCGCGATACGCCCAAAAGTTCGTAGTAATCCTGTTTTGCCATGATCCGAATCTGACCCGTCAGGTTTGACTCCAAAGAGCCGGACATGACAACGCGGGCAGAAGCCCGCGTTGTCACACTGCAACGATCGACACTCGCGAACGCTTACTTCTTGTCGTCGTCTTTGACTTCTTCAAACTCGGCGTCAACGACATCGTCCGCGGCATCCTTTTCACCCGCTTCGCCACCGGCCTGTTCAGCCTGAGCCGCATCGGCGTACATTTTCTGAGCCACCACTGACAGCGCTTCGGTCAAAGTTTCAGTCTTGCTCTCGATGGCTTCCTTGTCTGTGCCCTTGAGCGCTTCTTCCAGATCCTTGATAGCCGATTCGATCTTCTCTTTTTCATCCGCAGTCGCTTTGTCACCGGCATCTTTCAGGGTCTTGTGTGCGGTGTGGATCATCGCATCACCCTGGTTACGCGCGGTGGTCAGCTCCTCGAACTTCTTGTCCTCTTCGGCATGCGCTTCGGCGTCACGCACCATCTGTTCGATCTCATCATCATTCAAGCCGGAAGAGGCCTTGATTACGATGGACTGTTCCTTGCCAGTAGCCTTGTCCTTGGCGGACACGTTCAGAATACCGTTGGCATCGATATCGAAGGTCACTTCGATCTGCGGCATGCCACGAGGTGCCGGCGGGATATCGGCCAAATCAAAACGACCAAGCGACTTGTTCTGGCTCGCCTGTTTGCGCTCGCCCTGTACCACGTGAATGGTCACAGCCGTCTGGTTGTCGTCTGCTGTCGAGAACACCTGCGACTTTTTGGTCGGGATAGTGGTGTTCTTTTCAATCAGGGAGGTCGCAACACCACCCATGGTTTCAATACCCAGAGTCAGCGGAGTGACGTCCAGCAGCAGTACGTCTTTCACATCACCGGACAACACCGCACCCTGAATGGCAGCACCGATGGCAACCGCTTCATCCGGGTTAACGTCCTTGCGCGGCTCCTTGCCGAAGAACTCAGCCACTTTCTTCTGTACCAGCGGCATGCGGCTCTGACCGCCGACCAGGATCACCTCGTCAATCTCGGACACAGACAGGCCAGAGTCTTTTACCGCAACACGGCAAGGCTCGATGGAACGTTCGACCAGCTCTTCAACCAGTGACTCCAGCTTGGAGCGTGTCAGTTTCACGTTCAGGTGCTTCGGACCGGTCGCATCAGCCGTGATGTACGGCAGGTTAACGTCAGTCTGCTGTGCGGAAGACAATTCAACCTTCGCTTTCTCACCAGCTTCCTTCAGACGCTGCAGCGCCAGCGGGTCGTTGTGCAGGTCGATTCCGCTTTCTTTCTTGAACTCATCCGCCAGGTAGTTGATAACCGCCAAGTCGAAATCTTCACCTCCGAGGAAGGTGTCACCGTTGGTTGCCAACACTTCAAACTGGTGCTCGCCATCCACATCGGCAATCTCGATGATGGAAATATCAAACGTACCACCACCGAGGTCGTATACGGCAACGGTCTTGTCGCCCTTGGACTTGTCCATGCCATAAGCCAGCGCAGCCGCTGTCGGCTCGTTGATGATGCGCTTCACTTCCAGACCGGCAATTCGGCCTGCGTCTTTGGTGGCCTGGCGCTGAGAGTCATTGAAGTAGGCCGGTACGGTGATCACTGCTTCAGTGACCGGCTCGCCGAGATAGTCTTCAGCGGTCTTCTTCATCTTTTTCAGCACTTCAGCCGATACCTGCGGCGGAGCCATCTTTTTGCCTTTTACATCAACCCAGGCATCACCGTTGTCGGCCGCGATGATTTTGTAAGGCACCATCTTGATGTCTTTCTGAACCACCTTGTCATCATAGCGGCGGCCAATCAGACGCTTGATGGCATACAGTGTGTTGTCCGGGTTGGTAACGGACTGGCGCTTGGCCGGCTGGCCAACCAGTGTTTCGCCGTCATTGGTATAGGCGATAATGGACGGAGTGGTGCGATCACCTTCCGCGTTTTCAATCACTTTGGTCTTGTCGCCGTCAAGGATCGCCACGCAAGAGTTGGTGGTGCCCAAGTCGATACCGATAATTCTACCCATGTCTTACTCCGATCTTTCTGTGACCCGTATTGGGTCAAAAACTGTTCAATTAGCCGTTGTGCATCTATATGGGTACGGCAGCGCGTTTTTCAACTCCGGCTTCAGCCTTTTGCTACCATCACCATGGCAGGACGTACCAGACGGCCATTCAGCAGGTAACCCTTCTGTACCACTGTGACGACCGTGTTAGGCTCAACACCTTCTGCCGGCACCATGGACATCGCCTGGTGGTGCTCCGGATTAAATACTTCACCCTGCGGATTCAGTTGCTCCACATTGAATTTTTCCAGACTGGAGAGGAACAGCCCCAGTGTCATCTCGACACCTTCACGAATCGCCTTGACCTTCTCCTCATCGCCTTGACTGGCTTCAATTGCACGCTCAAGACTATCCACCACCGGCAGCAACTCTGTCGCAAATTTTTCCAGACCAAACTTGTGTGCCTTTTCCACATCCTGCTCGGCACGGCGGCGAATGTTCTGAATTTCGGCCTGCGCACGCGGTTTGAGCTCAACCAGTTCCTTTTTCAAAGCGTCAACCTCAGCGCGGGATTCTTCCAGCTGCTGGATCAGGCTGACTTCCGTCTCTTCGGCAGCACCTGGCTCTACAACTTCACCTTCGGCGACCAGCACTTCAGGTTCGTTTTGAACCGGCTCGACGGCTTCATTCTGATTCTGCTGCTTTTTCGACATCAGGTCTCTCCAACTGACACTTGAGTATTGGCGTTGATGGCATCTATATGGGGCTCTCTCAGATGGATTCAACCGGCAGCAAGATTTTTTTCAGCTGGGGATTGCAGGTATCGATCAAATGGCTTATACAGTAAACACTGTATAAATAACCATGTGTGATTATCATGCTGACCCAACTGACCATTCGCAACTTCGCCATCGTGAGCGACCTTGAAGTCGAGCTGAATCGAGGGATGACCGTCATCAGCGGCGAAACCGGCGCCGGCAAGTCAATCATGCTGGACGCCCTCGGACTCTGCCTGGGTGATCGAGCTGACAGTGACAGTGTCAACAGCGGCTCAGAGCGCGCCGAGCTCACGGCCAGCTTTGATATCCGCACAATCCCACAGGCCAGGCTGTGGCTCAGCGAACACGACCTAGAGGGTGACCCTCAGGAATGCCATTTACGCCGTGTCATCACACGTGAAGGCCGCAGTCGAAGCTACATCAATGGTCGCCCCACCCCTCTGGCATTGCTGCGCGAACTCGGCCAGTACCTGGTCGACATTCATGGCCAGCACGAGCATCAACGGCTGTTGAAAAAGGATCATCACCGGGTGCTGCTGGACGAATTCGGAAACCATACCGAGCTGACTGAAGAAGCACGCCGCCTGTACCACAAATGGCGCCGCCAGCATGCCGAGCTTGAGCAACTTACCCAAGTATCGGACGAGCGCAATGCACGCATTCAACTATTGAGCTACCAGGTCGAAGAGCTGGAGCAACTTGCGCTGACGCAGGGAGAACTGGAGCAACTGGAGCATGAGCAGCAACTGCTGGAAAATGCCGGTAGCCTGTTAAGCACAGGTCAGCAATTGCTCAATATCAGCCATGAGGATGATAGTCTCAACTGCCAGTCCATGTTGCATCACTGCCTTCAGCTGCTGCATCAGCTGGGCACGGAAGATTCGCGTCTGCAACAGGCCAATGAAATGTTTAACAGCGCACTGATACAGGTGGAAGAAGCCGGTCGCGAGGTCCGTCATTTTTTGGAAGCAGTAGAAATCAACCCCGAACGCCAGCAGGAGGTGGAAGAACGCCTGACGGCCATCTACGATGTAGCGCGCAAACACCGCTTATTGCCTGAGCAGCTTATTGAGTTCCAGCAATCTCTACAGCAGGAGCTGATGGGCCTGACCCGATCCGACAACGAAATTGAATTACTGGCCGACGAAGTAGAATCGGCCTGGCAGAGCTACCTCAAAACCGCCGCTGAGCTCAGCCTTGCACGGCAACAACAGGCCGAGCACTTGGACCGCTTAGTGGACGCCCAGCTGCATGCCCTTGGCATGCCTGCCGCCCGTTTCAGTGCGTGTCTGACGCCACTGGATACTGAGCGCTACAGTGCTAGCGGCCTTGAAGAGGTCGAGTTCCTGATTAGCACCAACGAGGGCCAGCCAGCCCGTGCACTGGCAAAAGTTGCATCAGGTGGTGAACTGTCCCGAATCAGCCTGGCGATACAGGTGGTTACGGCACAGACATCCAGCACCCCAACACTGGTATTTGATGAAGTCGATGTAGGTATCGGTGGCGCCATTGCTGAAGTGGTCGGTCGGATGCTGCGTGAACTGGGTGAACGGGTGCAGGTTTTGTGTGTAACACACCAACCCCAAGTGGCGGCACAAGGGCATCAGCACCTGTTTGTAAGCAAAAAGGGACAGAAAGGTACATCCCAGACCCGGGTATCAAGGTTGAGCGAGGCCCAAAGGGTAGAAGAAGTTGCCCGCATGCTGGGCGGTGTCGATATTACGCGGACGTCAATGGAGCATGCACGAGAAATGCTGTCAGCCTGAGCGGCTGACAGCAAGGCTGCCTACTTCTTGTCCTCTTCTTCACAACCGCCCTTGCAGACACCGTAAAGATAAAGCGTACGGTCAGTAATGGTAAAGCCAAGCTGGTCCGCAACCTTGTCGAGGATTTCGGATACCTTGGGCTCAGTAAACTCGCGTACTCGGCCACACTTTACACAGACCACATGGTCGTGATGCTCGTCGCGCGCCAATTCGAAGACAGAATGCCCACCTTCAAAGTGATGACGCGACACCAGACCGGCTGCTTCGAACTGAGTCAGAACACGATATACCGTTGCCAAGCCGACATCTTCGCCAAGCTCCATCAGCAGCTTGTATATATCTTCCGCACTGAAGTGGTCACCTTCGCCGGCACGTTCGAGAATTTGATAAATTTTGACCCGCGGCAGAGTCACCTTCAGTCCGGCTTTCCGCAGTTCCTGATTTTCCAGTGCCATATTAGGTCTCAATCACTATGCTGTTCGGGATTTGCAATGTTAGACTCCATTATCTTTGTTTAGGCATGAAAACGGAAGCCATTTACTGATGCGAAAGGTTCTTCTCAGCACAACACTTGCCCTGATGATCGCCGGCTGCTCCGAGTTCCCAGGCGTTTACAAGATCGATATCCCTCAGGGTAACGTGGTTACTCAGGAGATGGTCAACCAGCTGCGCCCCGGCATGACGCACTCTCAGGTGCGCTATGTCATGGGTACACCGCTGATCAGCGACACCTTCAGCGAGGGACGCTGGGACTACCTGTACAGCATCAAGGAGGGGGATGGCCAGCGTTACCAAGAGCGGATCAGCGTTTTCTTTGAAGATGGCAAGCTGACTCGCCTTAGCGGCGACTTTCGTCCCGGGGTAGCGCAGGATCAGTCTCGCTAGTCGGTTATACGATGCGGGGAATCACTCCCCGCCCCCCTGTTTCGTTTGCTCTGATGCCTTTTCCGCTTTCATTTTAGCAGCTCGACGAGCACGGACTTCCTTGGGGTCCGCAATTAACGGCCGGTATATTTCAACCCGATCACCATCCTTCAACACTGTCGTCGCAGGGTCCTTTATCGCCTTGCCGAAGATTCCCATCGACGCGGTCGCAGGGTCAACACCGGAAAACAGCTCAGCAATTCCAGAGCGAACAACAGCCTGATAGGCCGTACATTCCTCATCTACCTGCAGTGCAATGATTTTCTGCTCGTAAGGTAACGCATAGGCTACTTCGACACTAATCATTACGCCTCCTGACCCAATACTGTATCGGCACGCATCACAAACGCATCGACCAATGTCGTCGCCACCGAGTTAAACACCTTGGACATGGCAAGCCCGGCGAGCTTGCCCTTGAATTCAAAATCCATCTGCAACTCTACTTTCGAAGCGTCCTCACTCAGGGGGGTGAAGGTCCATTTACCCCTGAAAGACGAGAACGGACCCTCAACCAAAGTAATCTCCATTAAGTCTGGGCGCTGCAGGAAATTTCTCGTGGTAAAGCTGTACTTCAGCCCGCTCTTTGCAAGATGCAGAGTAGCAACCAGCTCCTGAGAAGACTCAGAAACAACATCGGTTGACGCACACCAAGGCAAAAATGCCGGATAGTTACGCACATCATTTACAAGATCGAACATTTGCTCAGCTGAATGCAGCACCAAAGCGCTGCGGTTTACCTGTGTCATAGCATCCTCATGGTGATCACCGACTCAGGCCAGCTTGTCGTACAGGTTGACCACAAAAATCACTGCAACCCCAACCGGGGCGATGAACCGAATGGTGAACTGCCATGCACTGTAAGCACCAGAGCTGCCCAATGCCAGTTCGTCGCGAGTCATCTTCTGTGTCAAAACCCAACCCGCGTAGACTGCTATCAGCAACCCACTCAACGGCAGCATGATATTGGCAGTAATAAAATCCAGGAAATCAAAGATACCCATGCTGAATATCTTGATATCCGCCCAATGATTGAACGACAGCAGTGATGCAATCCCCATCAGCCAGATGATAAAGCCAAGCAAAGCGGCTGCGTGAAGACGCTTGAATCCAAAACGCTCCACAACCCAGGCTGTTGCCGGTTCCAGCAGGGAGATGGCCGAGGTCCATGCTGCAACACCTACCAAGAGAAAGAACAGAAAGCCAAAGACCTGCCCTCCCGGCATTTGACCAAACGCAACCGGAAGGGTGATGAACATCAGCCCGGGACCTGCCCCTGGGTCCAGTTGGTTGGCAAACACAATTGGGAAGATAGCCAAGCCTGCAACCAGCGCAACCACCGTATCCAGTACCCCTATTGTCAGGACTGTGGCGCCAATTGAATCCTTTTTACCCATATAGGAACCATAGGCCATAATTGCCCCCATACCCAGCGACAGGGTAAAGAAGGAATGTCCCAGAGCCACCAGTACCGCATCCCATGTCAGTGCATCAGGGTTAAAGCTGAACAGGAATGACCAGCCTTCGGCGAAGCTGCCACTGTTGAGTGAGTATCCAAGAAGCACCAATAGCAAAAGAAAGAGGGCGGGCATCATGATCTTGGTTGCCCGCTCCAGCCCCTTGTTTACACCACCTGCTACAACCACGACCACCATCAATACAAAGACAGTGTGCCAAATCAGCATCTGATCCGGGCTTGCCAGCAGCGACTCGAATTTCTTACCGGCAAGGTCGCTGCCTATATCAACAAACTGCCCCGTACCCATACCTGCGATGTAGTGCAGAACCCAGCCAGCCACCACCGAGTAAAAAGAGAAAATGATGTACCCGGCCAGCACACCCAGCCAGCCAATCAAGCCCCAGCGAGGATCCCTGCCAGCTTCCACAGCGGTTTCGCGCACTGCGTTGATCGGGCTTTGCCTGGCACGACGGCCGACCAGAATTTCACCCATCATGATCGGTATGCCAACCAGAAGAATACAAACCAGATAGACCAGCACAAACGCGCCGCCACCATTTTCCCCCGTGATATAGGGAAACTTCCAGATGTTACCCAGGCCAACTGCAGATCCTGTTGCTGCCAGAATGAAAATCCAACGGTTCGCCCATGAACCGTGCATAGACTGCTTTGACTGCATAGTGCTCTCAGGTTAAAAATTTTATGAACCGCAATTGTTCATATTTCGGACAAGGGTGACAACCTTTTGCTGCATCTCTACACTCAAACACGAGATTAATTACTCTGGGACAGCTATATCACCCGCTTTCAATGCGGACAGTCGCTCTATATAATCGCGCCATGGCAAAAAAGAAGAAGTCCCCCGGCGGAAACACCATCTGCCTGAACAAGCGTGCCAAGCACGAATACACCATCGAAACCCGATTCGAGGCCGGTGTGTCTCTCAGCGGCTGGGAGGTGAAAAGCTTGCGCGAAGGCCGTGGCCAACTGGTCGATTCATACGTTGTCTTCAAAAATGATGAAGCTTGGCTTGTAGGCGCACACATCACACCCCTGATCTCAGCCTCAACACACTTTGTCACCGAGCCCAGGCGTGATAGAAAGCTTCTGCTGCATCGACGCGAGATTGAAAAGCTGACTACCGCCGTCGAGGCCAAAGGCTACACCTGTGTAGCATTGGCTCTTTACTGGAAGAACGGCATGGTCAAGTGTGAAATTGCGCTTGTGAAGGGAAAGAAACTGCACGACAAACGCGCTGACGAGAAAGAAAAAGACTGGAATCGACAGAAACATCGCGAAATGTCTGTTGCAGCCCGTTGAACCTTTTCACTTTCTTCCGGTCTACAATGCCGGTACAATGACTCGTTACATATCTGGGGGTGACTTGGCTTCGACGCTGATTACGAACCCTTGGGTGCATGCCGAGAACGTGATGATTCTCGTTAATCCCTCATCACACAGTTATAGTTGCAAACGACGATAACTACGCTCTAGCCGCTTAAGTCGGCTAGCGCCGCACTCTAAGGTGTCTGTAACTCAGAGGTTCGCGGTGTCATACGAGACAGAATCGCCTGGATGCTTTGCTCTAAGCTGAACGGTTAAAACTAAAAGAGCTCGCCCATAGCACCCTGGCTCTCGGGTCGCGACGGGTTAATTGAATAGAGATGCCTAAGCATGTAGATCTTGAGGCAGAGGATTGGCGGACGCGGGTTCGAAACCCGCCACCTCCACCAAATTGCAAAAGCTAAAAGCCTGTTTTTACAGGCTTTTTTCGTTTCTGGGCTTCACAAAACCCCTGAAGTGTCGAAAAAGTGTCGAACTGAACGCTAGACCAAGCCTCAAGTAGGATCTACTCTGAATTTCCCCAATGATCTTGCAGGCACTTAACATGACAGCATTTACAAAAGAGAAATTCTATGACGAATCTAACAATCCCAAGGGTGAGTACCTACCCTCGCATTGTTTTCTTTGCGGAGAACCGATTTTTGGTAATAAGTCTCTAGATACTGGAGGTTCAGTTATCTGGGCAGGTGTAGGAGGCCCTATTTCATTACATCAAGGCTGCGCCGAAATTTTAGGACTTCATCTCATTCAAGATGCCAGGAGCCTTGCATCAATGACCGGCGTAAGAAGAAACATAAGCCCAGGAGATCCCACGGATATTAATTGTATTTGGTATGTTCAGAAATAACTCGAGACTCTATGCGAAATACTGAACCAAGCTGGGCCCTAGACGGCAAGCCTCAGTCAGATGATCTTGAGACAAGTGTGCATACCGCATTGTGACTGTTACGGCGGAGTGTCCGAGGATCTTCTGAAGTGTCAGGATATTGCCACCGTTCATCATGAAGTGACTGGCGAACGTATGTCGTAGCACATGAGCTGCCTGGCCCTTGGGTAGCTCTATCGTGGTCTTTTCCAATGCCCTGCGGAATGCACCGATTGAACTGGTGAAAGGTCCGTACGTTTTCCAATGCTGTAGTAGCCGTTGTTCCATTTCCTGAGAGATGGGCACAGTTCTAACCTTTCCGTTTTTGGTGTTACTAAAGGTCACTGCCCTATTCCGTACAGATGACGGTTTAAGGTTTTCGGCCTCTGACCAACGGGCACCCGTTGCCAGACACACCAGTACAATCAGCTCCAGGTGAGGGTTCGCCCCTGCCGATCGGGAGCGGATAACGTCGAGCAACTCCTGTATCTGATCCTGTGTTAACCAGGATAATTCTATCTGCTGCAGCTTGAGAGGTTTCACCTTGGCCAAAGGGTTTTCGTATTTCACCTGGTCCAGTGCATAGAGTTCGTTATACACCGCACGGATATACGTCAGCTCATTGTTCAGTGTCTTATCGGTAATCCCTGATTCAGAACGATTGCGACGGTCTTTCATGTACGCTGTCGGTGTCAGCTTGATTGCTGCCGGGTCCTTGAGGCGAGCCGCCATATTCATAAGCGCAGTCTTCCTGCGCACACCATCGCGCAGGGTGTGTTCATGAAAACCATACCAAAGCGTATTCAATTAGCTCAGTTTTGTAGCTTTCCTTGGTCAAGTCCGACCACTACAGGCATCAAAGTGCGTGCCCCCACAAACCTTGAGCGTAGGGGAAGAGGTATGTGGGCTACGCCGCTTTGAATACGGGGTAGCCCTTTCAGAAAAGCACCCCATGTTTTGACATAGATCATTATTTAAATGTCTGCACGGACAATATAAGAGTTTTTCCTATATACCCGCTCATATCACACCCCTATTATGCCCCTGAGGTTCACAAGGTGTGACCAAGACGACAGGAGTTCGTACCTCATCGCCTGCTTCGGGACTGAAGCAGCGACTGACAGGGAAGTCAGTGACAGGGCCCGCCGCAGGGAGAGCGCCGGGCCCTTTCTTTTGCCCGACGCGCTTACCGTTCCGGCTGTTGTTTGTAGCGGGGCCCGCTAAACCGGACACCACCTCATTCGTTTGATGCCAGTTCCACACGCTACTCCCAGGTAGATTTCATTTTCAATCCCAGATATGGGTGGCTGCGATTATCGTCCTCGATCCATTTCGGCAACCTGGTCATAACAGTCGCAGCACCAGGAAGAACCTTCAGATACACATAGTCCAGTTTAAACGCCTCACGAAGGCCTAGTACATGCCATTACTTTGAGGGCTTCAAACGGGTGAGACACTCGCCTCTGACTGAACGAAGCGGTACTCCCCCCCCGACATTTAATCTAGTCGGCTTCCAATGATATCGTTGGTTGCTGAGTCTGTTTTCTGCTTTCAGAAGGCAGATGCAAACTCCAGCGGAGTTTGGTAGCCCAGTGATGAATGCTGGTCTTGGTTCATTGTAATCAACTCGCCACTCACTGATTAGCTTTCAGGCATGTGCCAGTTCCCCGAACCAATGCTCGTTCAAGCATTCATCCCTGAATTTGCCATTGAAGCTCTCGATATACCCGTTTTGCACCAGCTTTCCAGGCTATATAAGCTTCAGTTTCACCTTATTCTCATAGACCCATTGCTCCAGTGCTTTGCCAGTAAATTCAGGTCTCGGGCCCGTTCTGACAGCGGTCGGATAGCCTCTGAAGCCGCTATAGCATCGAGCGACCGACAGACCTGCTCGCCTAATGCACCCAGTGCAACCGGGCTATCCAGGCACTCTCTCGTAAGTCTGGCGCCTGCCTGTGCTTCGCCCCAATGCAAAAACCCCGGCCTCAACGAGACCGGGGTTTCTGGTATTAAGTGCCTGGCGATGACCTACTCTCACATGGGGAAGCCCCACACTACCATCGGCGATGACGCGTTTCACTGCTGAGTTCGGTATGGGATCAGGTGGTTCCACGTCTCTATGGTCGCCAGGCGAAACTGGTACAAACCGGATCTGATTGAGCCTCGTGCTTATATGTCACGTTGCTCTGATTGTCTGTGTTGTTGCTACAAGCGTTCAATCGGTGCTCTTTCGAGCCGATAATCGTGTTTTGACTGTTTCCAGTCGAACCATTCATTTCAA
>NZ_FNRJ01000048.1 GCF_900107855.1 Marinobacterium iners DSM 11526
AGCCTTAAGGGAGAGCGGATTTGCCTACTCTCCCAGCCTACACCCTTAAACGCGGACAACCATCGCCGCGCTGGCCTAGCCTTCTCCGTCCCTTCGTCGCAGTTACAGCCGGTACAGGAATATTAACCTGTTTCCCATCGACTACGCATTTCTGCCTCGCCTTAGGGGCCGACTCACCCTACCCTGATTAGCATTGGATAGGAAACCTTGGTCTTCCGGCGAGGGGGTTTTTCACCCCCTTTATCGTTACTTATGTCAGCATTCGCACTTCTGATACCTCCACCATGGTTTACACCTTTGGCTTCAACGGCTTACAGAACGCTCCTCTACCATGCCCTAAGGCATCCGCAGCTTCGGTGTCTGGTTTGAGCCCCGTTATATCTTCCGCGCAGGCCGACTCGACTAGTGAGCTATTACGCTTTCTTTAAAGGGTGGCTGCTTCTAAGCCAACCTCCTAGCTGTCTGAGCCTTCCCACATCGTTTCCCACTTAACCAGAACTTTGGGACCTTAGCTGGCGGTCTGGGTTGTTTCCCTTTCCACGACGGACGTTAGCACCCGCCGTGTGTCTCCCATGATTGCACTCTTGGGTATTCGGAGTTTGCATCGGGTTGGTAAGTCGGGATGACCCCCTAGCCGAAACAGTGCTCTACCCCCCAAGGTGAGACATGAGGCGCTACCTAAATAGCTTTCGAGGAGAACCAGCTATCTCCGGGCTTGATTAGCCTTTCACTCCGATCCACAGGTCATCCGCTAACTTTTCAACGGTAGTCGGTTCGGTCCTCCAGTTGATGTTACTCAACCTTCAACCTGCCCATGGATAGATCGCCCGGTTTCGGGTCTACTCCCAGCGACTGATCGCCCTATTAAGACTCGGTTTCCCTACGCCTCCCCTAAACGGTTAAGCTTGCCACTGAAAGTAAGTCGCTGACCCATTATACAAAAGGTACGCAGTCACCGTCCGAAAACGGCTCCCACTGCTTGTACGTACACGGTTTCAGGGTCTATTTCACTCCCCTCACAGGGGTTCTTTTCGCCTTTCCCTCACGGTACTGGTTCACTATCGGTCAGTCAGGAGTATTTAGCCTTGGAGGATGGTCCCCCCATATTCAGACAGGATAACACGTGTCCCGTCCTACTCGATTTCACTGCATATAGGTTTTCGCATACGGGGCTATCACCCACTATGGCCGCACTTTCCAGAGCGTTCTGCTAACCACAACACAGCTTAAGGGCTGGTCCCCGTTCGCTCGCCGCTACTAAGGGAATCTCGGTTGATTTCTTTTCCTCCGGGTACTTAGATGTTTCAGTTCCCCGGGTTCGCCTCTCAAAGCCTATGTATTCAGCTAAGAGATACCCGCAAGCGGGTGGGTTTCCCCATTCGGAAAT
>NZ_FNRJ01000011.1 GCF_900107855.1 Marinobacterium iners DSM 11526
AAAACGAGCATGCGCGTTTTGCAGCTTTGCCGTGCGTGTTATCCTGCAACGGCCAGACCATAGTTACCTGATACTGAACGATTTTCCCGCCTGTTGCCAGTGACAAATGAGCATCGCTAAGTGACAAAGCAGGCAACACCGGCACGTGGCCTTCAATACACTGTATGAAATCACAGAAACTCAGATCAGCTTGTCCACAGGCCAAGTGGTGCACGGATCGATCAGCTGATTCCTGCGAATGCCTGCAAATTGCGCAAACCAGCATATCCCGGCCGCTGCCTTTCACCTTTTGCCCGACACGGAGGTAACATAGGCAGCCTGTAATCTTGCCAACACGGCCAAGCAGGAGTGCCTATGAAAGTCATGATTGATCTCTGTGTTATTCCGATCGGGGTAGGTGTTTCGGTATCCGAGTATGTTACGGCCTGCCAGCGGGTGCTGGAAGATGCCGGTCTTGAACACCAGTTGCATGCCTACGGTACCAACATAGAAGGGGACTGGGATGACGTCATGGCAGCGGTGAAGCGCTGTCACGAAGTTGTCCATGAGATGGGGGCGCCGCGTATCAGCTCGTCCATGCGTCTGGGGACCCGAATCGACCGGGAACAAAGCATTCAGGATAAAATTCAGAGTGTGGCCGACAAGCTGGCAAACGATTCAGAACTGGGGTGAGTGACAGGCCCATGAGCAAGCCCAAAGCGTTCAATTACCTCAGTGGCTACAGTCAGCAGGTTCAGCAGCAGGCACAGGCGTTGCTGGATAACGAAAAGTCCGGCGCCTGGCTATTGAAGAAGTACCCTCAAGCGCATGAACTGGCGTCCGAAAGGGCCCTGTATGACTATGCGCAGGGGATCAAAAACCAGTATATGCGCAGCTCGTCGCCGATCAGCAAGGTGGTCTACGATGACAAGATACACATCATCAACAATGCCTTGGGTCTGCATACCTATGCGTCGCGGGTGCAGGGCAAGAAGCTGAAATCGAAAAACGAGATTCGGATCTCTTCGCTGTTTCGCAAGGTGCCGGAGCCGTTCCTGCGCATGATTCTGGTGCACGAGCTGGCACACCTGCGCGAGAAGGAGCACGACAAAGCGTTCTACAAGCTCTGTTGTCACATGGAGCCGGATTACCACCAGCTGGAATTCGAGCTGCGCCTGTACCTGTGTCATCGCGATCGCTTTGGCGATCTCTGGTGAAATTTAACGGGATGGCGGCACGTACAGGATCAGTTATATAAACGTCCATGCCAGTATGCGGGTGATTTTATTACCCTGTTTCATCTCGATTTCTCGCACGTCAACGGCGCCAAGTTTGCGGATCAGTTTGGTGGCAGGCTTCAGGTTTTCGGCTTTCGATACCAGGCTGGTGAACCAGCGGCACTGTGTAGAAAAAGCTTGGCTTTCTTTAATCATCTTCTTAAGGAAAGCCTGTTCGCCGCCCTTGCACCAGAGTTCCGCTGCCTGGCCGCCGAAGTTCAGCCTGGCCGACGTGGCCGTTTTATCACCGCGGTTACGTGCCAGGTTGTTGAGTTTACGGCGGGTACCTTTGAGTGCTTCTTCCTGGGAGGCATGGAAGGGCGGGTTGCACACGCTCACATCAAAAAACTCGCCGGCCTGAATAACCCCCTCAAAGATGTGATTCTTGTCGTGTTGCGTACGCAGGGTGAAGCGCTCTTGCAGACCGGGATTCTTGGCGATAATCGCGGCGACGTTATCCAGTGATTGTGGATTGATATCAGAACCCACGCATTGCCAGCCGTATAGCTGGCAGGCGAGTAGCGGGTAGATGCCATTGGCGCCTGTGCCGATGTCCAGCAAGGTGACGCTGGGCGAGGCATCCGCTTGATTGGCATCAGGCGCGCCAAGGCCAAGCAGGTCTGCAATGTAATGGATGTAGTCGGCTCGTCCGGGAATGGGCGGGCACAGCGCGCCTTCAGGAATATCCCAGTCAACAATGCTGTAATGCTGCTTTAACAGCGCGGCATTCAGGGCTTTTACCGCCAGCGGGTCGGCGAAGTCGATAGACAGGTTGCCGTACGCATTCTTGCTGACATATTGGGCCAGCGGAGGGTAGCTGTTGAGCAGTGCAGGAAAATCATAGCCGTACCTGTGCAGATTTCGCGGGTGCAGGCCTTTGCGATCAGGTTGGGCAGGGCTTTTTTCTGTATGACGGCGTGGGCGCACAGCAGTATATCCGAAGTTCAGGCTTCAACCGGTGGGTGATATCGAGTGAGGCCGAGATTATAGCGCTGGTCCATAAGCAGGGTATACAGGGCCCCTGCCTGCGCTGTTGCGACCCCCTGCAAGTCCTGTCCCCCGTCCACTACGTCATTTGACGTACCCCTCTGCGTCATTGCGCGCATACCCCCTCTTGCCCCCCTTGGGAATAATCGGTCAGGCACTGAGTTGTTTTCCCGGCCTCGTCGAGGCCTGACCGATAACGAAGGTTTCGCCCGCACTGCACGGATGCGGAACCAAAGGGGGTACTGCAATGAAGATCAAATCACTGGCTGCCGGCGTTGCTCTGACGATTGGCGTTTCTTCTCTGTCCTTCAATGTTCTGGCGGCGGATACCATCAAGGTGGGTGTGCTGCACTCACTGTCCGGCACCATGGCGATCAGCGAAACCACGCTGAAAGACACCGTATTGATGATGATCGAGGAACAGAACAAGAAGGGCGGACTGCTGGGCAAACAGCTTGAGCCGGTTGTGGTAGACCCGGCCTCGAACTGGCCGTTGTTCGCCGAAAAAGCGCGTGAGCTGCTGACCCAGGAAGAGGTCGATGTCATCTTCGGCTGCTGGACCTCGGTATCCCGCAAGTCGGTCCTGCCGGTACTGGAAGAACTGAACGGCCTGATGTTCTATCCGGTGCAGTATGAGGGCGAAGAGTCCTCCAAAAATGTCTTTTACACGGGGGCTGCTCCCAACCAGCAGGCGATCCCGGCGGTGGATTACCTGATGAACGAGCTGGGTGCTGAGCGCTGGGTGCTGGCCGGTACCGACTACGTGTATCCGCGCACCACCAACAAGATCCTCGAAGCCTACCTCAAGTCCAAGGGCGTGGCGGAAGAGGACATCATGATCAACTACACCCCCTTCGGTCA
The DNA here is from genome assembly GCF_900107855.1 of Marinobacterium iners DSM 11526. Taxonomy (GTDB): domain Bacteria; phylum Pseudomonadota; class Gammaproteobacteria; order Pseudomonadales; family Balneatricaceae; genus Marinobacterium; species Marinobacterium iners. The sequence continues at coordinate 3,105 of NZ_FNRJ01000011.1, forward strand.
CTCCGACTGGCAGTCGATTGTCTCCGATATCAAGAAGTTTGGCGGTGCCGGCAAGAAGACCGCGGTGGTGTCCACCATCAACGGCGATGCCAACGTGCCGTTCTACAAGGAGCTGGGCAACCAGGGCGTCTCTTCAGAGGATATCCCGGTGGTGGCCTTCTCCGTGGGTGAAGAAGAGCTGTCCGGTATCGACACCGGCCCGCTGGTCGGCCACATGGCCGCCTGGAACTACTTCCAGAGCGTGGATACTGACCTCAACAGCGAATTTATCCAGAAATGGCACGCGTTTACCGGTGATGACTCGCGTGTGACCAACGACCCGATGGAGGCTACCTATATCGGCTTCAACATGTGGGCGCAGGCAGTAACGGCTGCCGGGACCACCGATGTGGACGCGGTCGAGCAGGCGATGATCGGCCAGGAAGTACCCAACCTGACTGGCGGCGTTGCCGTGATGAACAAGAACCACCATCTGAGCAAGCCGGTGCTGATCGGTGAAATTCAGGACGACGGTCAGTTCGAGGTGGTCTGGGAGACCGAAGGTGTCGTGGCGGGTGATGCCTGGTCCGACTTCCTGCCGGGCTCCAAAAATCTGATTGCTGATTGGACCGCGCCGATCACATGCGGCAACTACAACGTGGAAACCCAGTCCTGTGGTGGTCAGGCCAACTGATCCATCGACTCTCAGCGGCCCCGTCTGACGGGGCCGCCTGCACAACTTCTGGAGTGACCCCGTGAAACGATTACTGGCGATCTGCTGTTACTGCTTCGGCCTGCTGCTGTCGTTGTCGGCAACGGCCGCCGAAAAACCTTTGCCACCCGCGCTGGCTCCGCATCTGGAGGCGCTGACCGAGGCGTCCCTGAGCCAGACGATACCGGTGCTCGAAACCCTGGAAGCCGAAGGGGGGGAGGCGGTGCAACCGCTGTTTCTCCATCTGCTGGAGGGGGATCTGTATTTCATCAAGTCCAGCCGCCAGGTGATTGCCGTCACCGAATCGGCCGGCAAGGATACCTTCATCGACATGCTCAGCGGTGTGGAAATCGAACCGCTGTCCAGTCGTGAGATCAAGAAAATTCGCGTCAACAACCGTCTGCGAGGCCATCTGCGTGATGCTATCGCACGCCTTCAGTTGGGCTCCGCCAGTGCATCGGTGCGTGAAAGCGCCGTGCGTGCACTGTTGTCTGACCTGGATGCGAATACCCTCAGTGTCATTCGTGAGGCGCGCCTGAATGAAAGCGCCGCAAACGTCCGTGAGGTGATGGACATGGCGCTGGCCCTGAACCGCCTCAACACCGCTGCAGAAGCGTCGGACCGCATTGAAGCGATCGGCCAGCTGGAGGGCAGCCTTGAAGGTGATGTGCGCAACGCGCTGAACCGCATTGCCGACAACGACCCTTCACCTCAGGTACAGCAGGCCGCGCAGAAGGCATTAGTTGGAATCGAGCAGAAGGTTGAGTTCTACGCTTTCATCGACCAGCTGTTTTTCGGCCTGAGCCTCGGCTCCGTGTTGTTGCTGGCGGCGATTGGTCTGGCGATTACCTTTGGCGTGATGGGCGTGATCAACATGGCTCACGGCGAGATGATCATGCTGGGGGCCTACACCACTTACGTGGTACAGCTGTTGATGCCGAACCATATCGAATATTCGCTCTGGGTTGCCATTCCGGCCGCTTTCGTTGTGTCCGGCATGGCCGGTGTACTGCTGGAACGTCTGGTAATCCGTCATCTGCATGGCCGCCCGCTGGAAACCCTGCTGGCAACCTTCGGGGTCAGTCTGATCCTGCAGCAGCTGGTCCGGACGGTGTTTTCGCCACTGAACCGTCAGGTAGCATCGCCCGAATGGATGAGCGGCTCCTGGGAGATCAACCCGGTCCTGTCGCTGACGCTGAACCGTCTTTATATCCTCGCCTTCGCGCTGCTGGTGTTCTTTGCGCTGATGATGTTGCTGAAGAAAAGCTCGCTGGGTCTCAATGTGCGGGCTGTTTCCCAGAATCGCAGCATGGCCAAATCCATGGGCATTCCCACCGGCCGCGTTGATGCGCTGACCTTCGGTCTGGGCTCCGGTATCGCCGGCATCGCCGGGGTGGCGCTGAGCCAGCTGACCAACGTGGGGCCGAATCTGGGCCAGTCCTACATCATCGATTCCTTCATGGTGGTGGTGTTTGGTGGCGTGGGCAACCTGTGGGGCACGCTCGTTGCGGCGTTCTCGCTCGGTATCGCCAACAAGTTCCTGGAGCCGGTCACCGGTGCCGTCCTCGCGAGCATTCTGGTGCTGGTCTTCATCATCCTGTTTATCCAGAAGCGTCCCAAGGGACTCTTCCCGCAGAAAGGGAGGGCGGCTGAATGAACTGGCTGACTCAGCTATTTGCCGCCGGTCGTACCCCCGGTAACCGGGTACTGCCATTCGTGATCGTGTTGCTTGGCGTCACCACGCTGGCGTCAATGGCCAACCTGATGCTGCCGGAAAGCTCGCCGCTGCACGTCAGCACCTACACCATCACCTTGCTGGGCAAGTATCTCTCCTATGCGATGCTGGCGCTTGCGGTGGATGTGATCTGGGGTTACTGCGGCATCCTCAGTCTGGGCCACGGGGCGTTCTTCGCGCTTGGCGGCTATGCCATGGGCATGTACCTGATGCGCCAGATCGGTGATCGTGGCGTGTACGGCAACCCGGATCTGCCGGACTTCATGGTGTTCCTCAACTGGGATAGCCTGCCCTGGTACTGGATGGGCATGGACCAGTTCTGGTTTGCCATGCTGATGGTGCTGGCCGTGCCCGGGCTGCTGGCGTTCGTGTTCGGCTGGCTGGCATTCCGCTCCCGTGTGACCGGTGTCTACCTGTCGATCATGACTCAGGCGTTGACCTATGCGCTGATGCTCGCCTTCTTTCGCAACGAGATGGGATTTGGCGGCAACAACGGCCTGACCGACTTCAAGGAGATTCTGGGGTTCGATCTGCAGTCCGATACCACCCGCGTGGCCCTGTTTGTCACCACGGCGCTGGTGCTCTGCGCGGTGTATGTCATCAGTCATCTGATTCTCAAGTCCCGCATGGGCAAGGTGATCGTGGCGATCCGTGACGGCGAGGCCCGTGCCCGTTTCCTGGGCTACCGCACCGACCGCTACAAAGTATGGCTGTTCGTCTTTTCCGCCCTGATTGCGGCCATGGCAGGTGCGCTCTACGTGCCTCAGGTCGGCATCATCAACCCGGGCGAGTTCTCGCCGCTCAACTCCATCGAAGTGGTGGTTTGGGTCGCGGTGGGTGGGCGCGGCACGCTGTATGGCGCGGTTATCGGTGCACTCCTGGTCAACTACGCCAAGACCCGCTTTACCGCCATTATGCCGGAAGGCTGGCTGTTTGCACTGGGGGCGCTCTTCGTTCTGGTAACGCTTTATCTGCCCAAGGGACTGGTCGGGCTGCGAGGACAGTTGGCAGCGCGTCGTAACAACAAGGCCGGCAAGGCAGTAAAACAGGAGGTGCACTCATGACCGCACTGGACAACGCGCGCGAACTGATGCGCCCCGACCGCGTCTGGCCCTTTCTGATCCCGCCGGCAGCCCCGGTCGATGTATCGCATCAGGTGCTGCTGTACGTGGAAGGGTTAAGTGTCAGCTTTGATGGCTTCAAGGCTTTGAATGATCTCAACCTGTATATCAATGATGGCGAGCTGCGTTGCCTGATCGGTGCCAACGGGGCTGGCAAGACCACCCTGATGGACGTCATCACCGGCAAAACGCGCTGCGACCAGGGCAGTGTCTACTTTGGCCAGACCATCAACCTGCTGGAAAAATCCGAGCCGGAGATTGCCCAGCTGGGCATCGGTCGCAAGTTCCAGAAGCCGACGGTATTCGAGGCGCACACGGTGTTCGACAACCTGGAGATGTCGCTGAAGACAGCCAAGGGGATCTGGCAAACGCTGATGGCGCGCCTGGCCCCACGCGAGCTGGATCTGATCGACAGGGTACTGGAGACCATCGGCCTCAAGGACCAGCGCTTCATGCGAGCCGGTGCACTGTCGCACGGTCAGAAGCAATGGCTGGAGATCGGCATGTTGCTGGTGGCCGAGCCGCGACTGCTGCTGATTGACGAGCCGGTGGCGGGCATGACGGCGGAAGAAACCGAAAAAACCGCTGAACTGCTGACCTCACTGGCGGGCGAGCACACCGTTGTGGTGGTGGAACACGACATGGAGTTTGTGCGCAGCATCGCCCGTACCGTCACCGTACTGCATCAAGGCACTGTATTGGCCGAGGGCACCATGGAGCAGGTGCAAAACAACCGTGACGTCATCGAAGTGTATTTGGGAGAGGGCGCATGATCTCCATCCACAATGTAAACCAGCTCTATGGTGGTACCCAGATCCTCTGGGATCTGGATCTGGAAATAGAGCAGGGGTCCTGTACCTGCATCATGGGCCGCAACGGGGTCGGCAAGACCACCCTGCTCAAGTGCCTGATGGGGCTGCTGCCGATTCAGAGCGGCGAGATCCTGATGGAAGGGCAGGCGCTGCACACGCGTCCAGCCGAATATCGTGCCCGTGCCGGTATTGGCTACGTGCCTCAGGGGCGTGACATCTTTCCGCTGCTGACGGTTGAGGAAAACCTGCGTATCGGTTTGCCGATCCGCAAGGACAAGGCAAGGGATATTCCCGACAAGATTTTTGAGCTGTTCCCGGTACTGGGCGAGATGATGCACCGTCGTGGCGGAGATCTGTCCGGCGGTCAGCAACAGCAGCTGGCCATCGGCCGTGCGCTGGTGCTTGATCCCAAGGTGCTGATTCTGGATGAGCCCAACGAGGGCATCCAGCCCAACATCGTCAAACAGATTGGCGACGTCATCCTCAAGCTCAACGAGGAGGAGGGGCTGACCGTGATCCTGGTGGAGCAGAAGCTCGGCTTTGCCCGACGTGTCGGCAAGGAGTTCCGCCTGATGGAAAAGGGGCGGATTGTCGCGGCAGATCGCATGGATAACCTCAATGATGAGCTGATTCGTCAGTATCTGGCGGTCTGAGGAGTGCAGGATGAACATGCCGCTGATGCCACGACCAGGCTCGGATAACGGCACCACAGCGCCCTCGCGCTGGCATGCCCGTCTGTCGCTGGGCATCAAGCGTACGCCCCGTGGCAGCCGTGTCGCCAGTGCCGAGCGCTTCGGCCCGTTGCATCTGCAGAAGCCCTTCTACCCGGAAGGTCCTGATCTGGCGCACCTCTACCTGCTGCACCCTCCGGGCGGAATGGTCTCTGGCGACCTGCTGGAGATTGAAGCGCGCCTAGAGCCGAACACGGCGGCACTGATCACCACCCCCGGAGCCGGTCGCGTTTACCGCGCCCGTCCTGACCGTACCCTGCAGCACCAGCGCGTGCGGCTGGAGGTGGGCGAGGGCTGCAGCCTTGAGTGGCTGCCGCTGGAGACCATTCTTTACCCGGGTGCTCGCACCCGGCTGGAAGTGGATGTAGAGCTGGCCACAAATGCCCGCTTTATCGGCTGGGAGGTGACCAGTCTGGGGCTGCCGGCACAGGGCGAGGGCTTTGGCCGCGGTGAGCTACAGCAACGGCTGCAGATTCGCCGAGAAGGCCGCATCCTGCTGCGCGAACAGCTGATGATCGATGGGCGGAGCCCGGCGTTGCTGATGGGAAAGGCGGGCTTGCAGGGACAGCCGGTGAACGGGCTGCTGGTAGCGGGGCCGTTTACGCCGGAACAGGCTGAGCCACTGCTGGAGCCGCTGCGAGCGTGTTGCGAACGAGACGAGCTGCTGGCGGGCGTGAGCCTCAGTGGCGAGTTTCTGCTGATCCGAACATTGGGGTGTTGCTCGGAGCGCACCCGGCTGTGTTTGGAACAGTGCTGGGGCCTGATTCGGCCAGAACTGATCGGCCGCGAGGCCTGCGCCCCACGCATCTGGGCGACCTGAATTGAACAGACCCACAGCAGGTGGGCTGGAGGAGAAACCGATGGAACTGCTGCCAAGAGAGAAAGACAAGCTGCTGATATTTACGGCAGCGTTGCTGGCGGAGCGCCGCCTTAAGCGTGGCTTGAAATTGAACTACCCGGAAGCGGTGGCCTACATCTCCATGGAAATCATGGAGGGTGCCCGTGATGGCCGTACCGTGGCGGAGCTGATGGGCTACGGCAAGACCCTGCTCAGTGCCGATCAGGTGATGGAGGGCGTGCCGGAGATGATTGACGAGGTGCAGGTGGAAGCGACCTTTCCCGACGGCACCAAGCTGGTCACCGTGCATCAACCGATTGTGTGAACAGGAGAATCCCATGATTCCCGGAGAAATTCAGACAGCCGCCGGCGAGATTGAACTGAACGTTGGTCGCAAGACCATACGCGTGCGGGTGGAAAATCACGGAGATCGACCGGTACAGGTCGGCTCCCATTACCATTTTTATGAAGTGAACCCGGCGCTGGTGTTTGAGCGTGACGCGGCCCGTGGCTATCGCCTCAATATCGCCTCCGGTACTGCCGTGCGCTTCGAGCCTGGACAGGGCCGGGAAGTGGAACTGGTCGAGTATGCCGGCAGCCGTACCATCTACGGTTTCCGTGGCGAGGTGATGGGACCGCTGGACACTGCAGCAGGCGGAAGCTCAGCAGGAGGGCACAACTGATGGCCAAAATGGATCGACACAGCTATGCCCAGATGTTCGGCCCCACAGTTGGGGACAGGGTACGACTGGGCGACACCGAACTCTGGATTGAGGTCGAAAAGGACTACACCACCTACGGCGACGAAGTGAAATTCGGCGGTGGCAAGGTGATCCGTGACGGTATGGGCCAGAGTCAGGTGACCAACGACACGGCCATGGATCTGGTGATTACCAATGCCCTCATTCTGGACCACTGGGGCATCGTCAAGGCCGATGTGGGCGTGAAGGAGGGGCGGATTCATACCCTCGGAAAGGCGGGCAACCCTGATATTCAGGATGGTATCGACATCGTCATAGGCCCCGGCACTGAAGTGATCGCGGGCGAAGGCTGCATCCTGACGGCCGGTGGCATTGATGCCCATATCCACTTCATCTGCCCGCAACAGGTGGAAGAGGCGCTGATGTCTGGCGTGACCACCATGATCGGCGGTGGAACGGGCCCGGCTACCGGTACCAAGGCAACCACCTGTACACCGGGGCCCTGGTATCTGGGCAAGATGCTGCAGGCCACCGACCAGATGCCGATGAATCTGGGCTTTCTCGGCAAGGGCAACGCCAGTCGCCCCGGAGCGCTGCGTGAACAGCTGGATGCCGGTGCCTGTGGCCTCAAGCTGCATGAGGACTGGGGCACCACACCAGCCAGCATCGACTGCTGTCTGAGTGTGGCCGAAGAGTACGATGTGCAGGTGGCGATCCATACCGATACCCTGAATGAGTCCGGCTTTGTGGATGACACCCTGGGGGCGTTCAAGAACCGCGTCATCCATACCTATCACACCGAAGGGGCCGGTGGCGGCCATGCGCCGGATATCATCCGTGCAGCAGGCTATTCAAATGTACTGCCGTCTTCGACCAACCCCACGCGCCCGTACACGGTCAACACCGTGGATGAGCATCTCGACATGCTGATGGTCTGTCACCATCTGGACAGCAACATTCCCGAGGATGTGGCCTTTGCCGACTCCCGCATCCGCAAGGAGACCATCGCGGCTGAGGACATTTTTCATGATCGCGGCGCCTTCAGCATGATTTCGTCCGACTCTCAGGCGATGGGACGTGTGGGCGAAGTCGTGACGCGGACCTGGCAGACGGCGCACAAGATGAAATGCCAGTTCGGGCTGTTGCCGGAAGACAGGGTACTGGGAGCCGATAATTTTCGCGCGCGCCGCTATGTCGCCAAATACACCATCAATCCGGCGATCACCCATGGGGTGGCCCATGAAGTGGGGTCCATCGAGTCCGGCAAGCTGGCGGATCTGGTGCTGTGGAAGCCGGCATTTTTCGGCATCAAGCCGGCGATGATTATCAAGGGGGGTATGATTGCGGCGGCGCCCATGGGCGATCCCAATGCCTCCATCCCGACGCCGCAGCCGGTGCACTACCGACCCATGTTCGGTGCCGAGGGCAAGGCGGCGGCACAAACCTCCGTCACCTTTGTCAGCAAGGCAGCGCTGGAGTCCGGTTTGCGTGAACAGCTGGGGCTGAGTCGACGTCTGGTTGCCTGTGGCAATACCCGCAACATCAGCAAAGCCGACATGATTTTGAATGACTGGCAGCCGGACATTCAGGTGGACCCACAAACCTATGAGGTGCGGGCCGACGGCGAGCTGCTGACCTGTGAGCCTGCTGATGTGCTGCCCTTGGCGCAGCGATACAGCCTCTTTTAAGGAGAGACGCATGTTTGAAATCCATGAACGGCTGGGCACCCATTGCCATGCCCCCATCGCGGCGAAAGTAAGCCTGACCCATGACCAGCGTGATCGTGGCCGATTGAAGCTGGTCAGTGATACCGGTGAAGAGGTGCGTGTCTTCCTGGAACGGGGCAAGCCGCTGCGAGTTGGTGAATACCTGAAATCATCCTGTGGGCGTCACATTTTGGTCGAAGGGGCCAAAGAGTCGGTGCTGGAGGCGCGCTGTGATGACTGGAACACTTTTGCACGGGCCTGTTACCACCTCGGCAACCGCCATGTGCGCATTGAAGTAGGTGATCGCTGGCTGAGGATCAAGCCGGATCATGTACTGGAGGAGATGCTGCAGCTGCTGGGGCTGGAAACCCGGCAGGCCGAAGCGGTATTTATGCCGGAATCCGGAGCCTATGCCCATGGCCATGCGCACCATCACGACCACTGACCATGCCTTGATGCGCCTGTTGCAGCTGAGCAGCGTCAGCCTGCCGGTGGGCGGCTACGCCTTCTCGCAGGGGCTTGAGTACGCCATCGACAGTGGCTGGATACACAGGGCAGATCAGGTGGCGGATTGGTTGGAGCTGCAATTGCTGCATGCTCAGGCAAAGACCGATCTGCCGTTGTTGAAGCTGGCTATGCAGGCTGATAGCGATGGACGTTGGCAGTCGTTGAACGACCTGTCGCTGGCCTGTCGCGAGACCCGCGAGTTGCGCCTGACCGACGGCGCCATGGGCGAAGCGTTGCGACGGGTGCTGAAGAACCTGGGCATTGACGTGCCACAGGTGCTGCAGCAGGAGGTCAGTTTCATCGTGCTGTTCGCCTTTGCCGCGAAGCACTGGGGGCTAGAGTTTGGTGCCACCGCATTGGGACTGGGCTGGTCCTGGCTGGAAAATCAGGTGGCCGCCGCCACCAAGCTGGTGCCACTGGGACAGACGCAGGCACAGCAGCTGCTGAATGACCTGCAACCGTTACTGCCGCAGGCGATCGAGATCGCAAAAAGCGTTGAAGAAGACTTTATCGGTGCTGGCCTGCCCGCATTGGCAATCGCCAGCAGCCGTCACGAAACACAGTATTCACGGCTGTTTCGCTCTTGAAGAGCCGCCGTTGAGAAGAGGAAACCAACATGAGCAAACCGAAACAGACATTACGAGTGGGAGTAGGGGGGCCGGTGGGCTCCGGCAAGACGGCGTTGCTGCGTTCGCTCTGTGCCGCCATGCGCGAGTATTACGATATCGCCGTGGTGACCAACGATATCTACACTCAGGAGGATGCCAAATTCCTCACCGAGCATGAGGCATTGAGTGCCGACCGCATTATTGGGGTAGAAACCGGCGGCTGTCCGCATACGGCCATCCGTGAGGACGCCTCGATGAATCTGGCGGCGATCGATCAGCTGGTGGCGCGCCACGGAGTACTGGATGTGGTATTTGTCGAAAGCGGTGGTGACAACCTTAGCGCCACGTTCAGCCCCGAGCTGTCTGATCTGACCATCTATGTGATTGATGTTTCGGCCGGTGACAAGATTCCGCGCAAGGGCGGCCCAGGGATCACCAAGTCCGATCTGTTGATTATCAACAAAACCGACCTGGCACCGCTGGTGGGAGCCTCGCTGGAGGTAATGGATCGGGATGCGCGCAAGATGCGCGGTGATCGCCCCTTCATCTTCGCAAACCTGAAAAAGGCTGAAGGGCTGGACGACATTATCGGTTTCATCATCAGCGAAGGCATGCTGGAAGCCAAAACTCTGCCACCGGCCCATGCGGTGGTGTGATTGAATTCAATTATGAAGGGGATAACGATGAAAAAAGCACTGATTGCGACTGTCGCACTGTTGCCGGGCGTGGCGCTTGCGCACACGGGACATGAAGTATCGGGTTTTATTAGTGGCCTGGCGCACCCGGTAGGTGGTGCTGATCACTTGCTGGCGATGCTGGCTGTGGGGCTTTGGGCTGCCCGTTTGGGTGGCCGTGCACTCTGGTTGGTGCCATTGGCCTTTGTGGCCACCATGCTGTTGGGCAATCTGCTGGCGCTTTCTGGTGTTTCTTTGGTGTTCACCGAACAGGGAATTGGCCTGTCCGTAGTGGTTCTGGGGCTGTTGCTGGCTTTTGCTGCACGCTTTGTAACACCTGTCTGCATGGCAATCGCAGGCAGCTTTGCGCTATTCCATGGCTTGGCTCATGGCGCTGAAATGCCGCTTAATGCCAGTGGTTTTAGCTATGCCGCCGGCTTCATGCTGGCCACACTGGCGTTGCATCTGGCTGGTATGCTGGTGGGCAAGATCGGAGTTGAAGCGCGTGCAGCGCTCTTCAGCCGTGTAGCCGGTGGGGCAATCGCTTTGACCGGTATGGCGATGGTCGTCGCCTGAAGAGATATGCAGGACGGGTGTTTCTGTTGATGGGTGGCCACAGGCCACCCATCTGCATCATGATGCGTGCGTCAGTATGTCCGAAAAACGTTTGCGCAGGTCAACAAACTGCCATGCAAACGGCAGTGTCAGCCATTCCAGCTCAAGGGATTGCAGGGCCGCTTCAGATGGCTCGTCATCCTGTTCGGCCAGTGCTTGGCCGAGCCGCTCCATCTGGTATTCCATGCGCAGCACTTCATCTTCTTCAGGTGTGGGTTGTCCGAGCATGATCTCAAGTCGGATACACAACTCACGCGCCTGAGCTTCAGACAGGGCCAACTGCTGATCGATGGAGCGGTTGCCCGCACTGATCAGGCGGATCGCTTCCAGTCGCTGGCCGATGCGCTCGCGCCACAGCTGACCGGGAGAAGGGCCGGTAACCGCTTCCGTCAACAAGGTAGAAAGCGTTTCCGAGCGTGCGGTTTCAGCCAGTTCCTCTTCTGCCTGCTCGGCCAGTTGAGCCAGCCTTTGCAAGGCTTGCAGAGGTGTCCCGGACAGCAGTATTTCACGCGCAGGGGATGGTTTCTTGGCAGTCTGCGCCTTGCGGGCCTGTTTGAGTCGGCTGAAAATCAGGTCGCACTGTTCACGAAATGCCTGCCACAACCCGCGTTCGCGGCTACGGAAGGTTGCGCCGGCTGCTTTCCACTGCTGTTGTAGCTGCTTGGCTTCGCTGGCGGCGGCTTCGATATCCTCTGCGCTTGCCAGTTCGGCGGCGCGAGCAATAATGCTTTCTTTCAGTTCGGCACACGCCTGACGATGAGCCCGAATACGGCCATCGAGATCACGCAGCAGGCTATTGAACTGCTGTTGTACCGGTTTGCCGGGTGCCCGGTCAACCGGCGAGAACGTTCGCCACTCCTCGCGTGCGGTACGGCCGATTGCTTCGACGGCATGCCAGTCGGCCTGACTCCAGTCCATACCGTGGATGAAGCTGTCGAGCTGGTTACAGATTTCGCGTCGCTGCTTCAGGTTGTGCTCACGCTTCTGCCGCTGAGCGCTGAACCACGCCTGGCAGGGTGCATAGGCTTTTTCGCCAGCATCGTGAAAGCGTTTCCACAGCTTTTGTGAATGCACAGGATCAGTGTGGTCAATCTCCTTCCACTCCTGTTGCAATGCACGTATCTGGTCGGCCAATGTCTGTGGGGGCTGTTCTGCTCCGACCAGCGATTCCATCTGCTGACACAGTTTTTCCTTCTTGCCGTTGGCTGCGAAACCTTGCCAATCCTTAAGTTCGGCGAGCCTTGCAGTAAGTTGGCGGTAGCGTGAATCCAGGCTTTCAGGCAAACCGGAATGCTGTTCAACATGCCGCGCAAGACTTTTGTGGGTGGACTCGGCGGTGCTGATTTCGCCCTGATCAAGTTGCTGCTCCAGCAAGCGCAACTGCTGGAGCAGTTCATCTTCCTGCCGGCTGGATTGCGCATTTATCTGTTTAACTGTCTGCTGCAGCTGTGTGATCAGTTCCTTCAGCGACTGAAGCAGCGTTGGGAGTGGGCGTGAATCGGGCCACTCGACTGAGCGCAGCAGGCGCTGAGCTCGGCGCAGTGTTTGTTCCGGGCTGCCATCCTGCTGTTGCAGCAGCGATTCAATATGTGGGCTTTGTTGCTGCAGCCGTTCACTTGCCGCCATACAGTGTTCGGCGTTTTGGCTGAGGCTTTGCCACTGCTGACGCTGCTCGCTGGCGGGTTCGTAACGGCTGTTCAATTCATCCCATTGATGCTGCAGGCTCTGCAGGGCCTCTGCCTCAATTACATCGCCGGCAACCAACGCTTCCAGTTCTGCCAGCAGCTCATGCGACGCGTGCCGGTCCAGCTCCTGCTGTTTGAGTTGTTCCTGCTCCTGTCGTTCCGCTTCTGCTGCGGCCTCAAGTCGGGCCTGTATCTGCTCGATCCACTGTGTAAAGAGGCGGTTGCTGTCATTATCGGCAGCCGGCAGTTGCTGCCACTCCTGCGACAACGCTTGAGAGCGGGCATGCAAGAACTGCAGGTCGGCTCCCACGGCAAGCTGTTCAAGTTGTTGCAGCAGTTGGGTGCGCCGATTGGCATGTTCGGTTTCAAGTCGGGCCTGTTCGCGCAAGCGGTTCAGCTTGTCGCGGCTGATGCGGTGTACGGTTTTGTCACGGCCACGACTCTGACGCTGCAGGTTTTCCAGCAGGTCGGCTCGCTCTACGCGCTCGGCCGCTTCACGGCGCATGGTAGCCAGGCGGGCATGCAGAGCCACCTGCATCAGCACGGCTTCGTCATCTATGCAGTTGAGGGCGCTTTGTTGCAACTGTTCGCTGCTGACATTGATGATAATTTGGGTACGGGTATCGGCATCGTCAAGTCGCCTGAGCAGTTCGCTCAGGCTGTCGGAGCCTTCACCGTTCAGGCATTCGCTGACGCGCAGCCCTGCCTGTTCACGGACTTCAGGGTCGGAGGAGTGCGATAGCACGTCTAGCAGAGAGTCCGTGTCACTCAGACGTCCAACCGCCACTATACGGACCTGGCGGTTGTCGTCATGCAGTGCCAGCTGACACAGGATTCTGGCTTGGTCAGGCTGGTCCGGACATAGTTTGCTGACGGCACTTAAGCGCACTTCAGGATCTGAATGACGCCATCTTGGCTTGAACAGGTTTGCAAACATCAGTCACCACTACCGGAGAAGAGTCCCGGCATCCATTTTCATGCAGATGAGCGGGCGGGCGCCTATTCTACCGGTCAGGGTAGTGCAAGGAAAAGCCTTGACAGATGCTGAATACGGACAATATCTGAGGACAAATTTTTTCAGATACTCAGATCAACGTGTTGAACAGTGCCAACCCGGCCATCTTCTGATAGGAAAATGCTGCTTGAACGGATCACTCCAAGTCGGCTTTCTGTCATGCCCGACGTCAGAGAAAACTCGGTATCAGCGGCGTTGAGCCAGATTGCGCCGATATTCTTGCTGGCCAGTGTCATCAGTGAGCCCTGTCCTTCTGCACCCGGTGACCAGAGCCGAAGGCGGGAGAAGACACTGTCACCGGCATCAATAAAACCGTTGCCATCTTCGTCAAATTGGGCCAATTCCGCAAAGCCGTTGCCGGATCGAGCGCCAAAAAGCTCCGATCCATCATTTATTACGCCGTCGGAGTTTTGATCGAGTGCAATAAATGCACGGTTTCCCGCCAGAGTCGGTACCTGATCAGCTTGCCCGTCCAGATCCAGGTCAAATTCAAACCGGGTTTGGCTCAGCTGGGCCGCATCACCGTCAAAGTTGATCACCAGTGGGTCTGACAGACGAGCGCCGATGCGCAGAATTTCGTGCTCTTCCTGCGTAATCGAGCGCGCCATCTGCAGAGACAGGTTGATATCGATACGACGGCCATCGCGGGTGATGACCTGTCCACTGGCCTCGAAACGGGTGGACTCCTGCTCATGGATGCGGCTGTGGCGTTGGTATTCAAGGCCGACTTGTGGTTCTGCAGGTGTTTCAGGTGTATCTGCTGCCGGTTTTGCCTGGTTGGGGGCACTGATTTCAGCGCCGCTTGCGTGCTGAAGAGACGCAGGATCGATCAATTGCAGGCGAATGTCCTTGCCGGTGATCGCCTTGTGTAGTCGGGTGATCAGCTCAAGCTTCAACTGGTCTGAGGCCTCAAGGCGTAATTCGAAGGGCGCCTCTGGGGGAGCGGTTTCGGTCGTTGATTCAAGCGGAGTGCCACGAGTCAGTGCTGCTACGGGTGATGCTGGCTCGTTATTGCTGTTTTTGGCATTCATGGCCAAGCCTGCCGAATAGGTCAGCAACTCACGGCGCTCGATGTGACTGGCCTCGAACAGGGTGTCGACCTTGCGTGCACCGGTTACGGGGTCCTGGCTGACTCGACCGATACGCAGCTGCTCATGCTGTTCTTCGCTGCGGCTGTAGTTGCGATCGCTGGCAAGTTGCAGGTTGTGACTTTGGATCTGCATGACCGGATTCCTCTGGTGATAGGAGTCATATCGGCCAAAGCTGGTGGAAGTTTAGACAGATGTTCTCAGCTGGGGATCAGTTCAACTTCACCATCCAGATAGACCCAAAGCCCGGATTCACGCTCGAAGCGGGAGCGTTCATGCAGGATGGCACCGCCTTCCGGGCTCTCAAACGCAGCCTTGAACTCGACCAGACCTGTTTCGTCATTTGTTTGTCCCGCTTCCGTGGTGACAATCTCCAGGCCGGTCCAGGTGGTGATCTGGGTCTGTTCGGCCAACAACTCGGCATCCTGTGGCGAGCGCTTGGCTGCGGCCGTCGTTTGCACCAGATAGTCCACTGCACCAATGGCAAAAGCGGTATAGCGCGAGCGCATCAGGGCTTCAGCCGTTGCCGCAGGCTTACGGCCACTGATGGCAGGTTCGCAGCAGAAAACAAAAGGTTTGCCGGAGCCGCAGGGGCATTGAGTGTCCAGGTCCTGAGTGTCGGTCAGCATGCAGATGATCCCTGAGTGTTGAAATGTTAATCTGATCGATAGGCTGATCTAACCATTACCCCTATAAAAAGTCGAGATATACCTCCAATGGCGGCGCAGACCCCCGAAACCTTCTTCTGGCACGATTACGAAACCACCGGTATCGATCCGGCGCGGGATCGCCCGCTGCAGTTTGCCGGTGTCCGAACCGATGCGGACTTCAACATTATCGATGAGCCGGTAATGCTCTACTGTCGCCCCTCCGAGGATGTGCTACCGCATCCCAGAGCCTGTCTGGTCACCGGCCTGACGCCCCAGACCGCATTGAAAGAGGGGGTGACCGAAGCCGAGTTCATCGCACGCATTCATGCCGAGTTGGCCCGCCCCGGTACCTGCGGGGTGGGGTACAACAGTATTCGCTTCGATGATGAGATCACGCGCTTCACACTGTATCGCAATTTTTATGACCCCTATGCTCGTGAATGGCAAAACGGTTGCTCACGCTGGGATATCATCGACATGTTACGGCTGACGCGCGCGCTGCGACCGGAAGGTATCGAGTGGCCTCTGTACGAGGATGGCCGCCCGAGTATGCGGCTGGAAGACTTGACCCGTGCCAATGGCATCGACCATGGCAGTGCGCACGATGCACTGTCGGATGTATATGCCACCATTGCGGTTGCCAAACTGGTCAAGGAGCGGCAGCCCAAGCTGTTCAATTATGTACTGCAAAACCGTGGCAAGCGTGCGATTCAGGCCCAACTGGATGTGGCCAGGATGAAACCGGTATTGCACATCTCCTCCAAATATCCGGCAGAGTGGGGCAATGCCGCCATCGTTGCACCGCTGGCTTCGCATCCGAGCAATCGCAACAGCACGTTGGTGTGGGACCTGCGCGTCGATCCAACGCCTTTGTTCGATCTTGATGTGGCCTCACTGCAGACGCTGATGTACACCCGGCGTGACGAACTGCCGGCAGATGCCCCTCAACTGGCACTCAAACAGGTGCTGGCCAACAAGTGTCCGATTATTGCTCCGGCAGGGATGCTCACGGCCGTAGAAGCCGAACGGCTGAAGATAGACGGGGACACCTGCCGTCGTCACCTGCAGATGCTGCGAAATGAAACTGGAGTGGCCGCCAAGGTGGCCGATATATTTAACTCACCCATGCCTGAAGCCGATGGTGATCCTGACCACATGCTGTACAGCGGCGGCTTTTTCTCGGACCATGACCGAGCATTGATGGAACAGGTACGTGAGTCTGAACCGGACGCGCTGGCGGGGCTGCAACTGCCGTTTCAGGACCCGCGGCTGGAAGAGATGCTGCTGCGTTACAAGGCACGTAACTTTGAGTACACGCTGACCGAAGAAGAAGCGGTGCGCTGGGAAGAATATCGCAGCCGTAAACTGCTGCAGGGCGACGCCGGCTGTTACAGTCTGCCTCAGCTGTTCAATGAGATGAATGAAATAGCCCAGTCCGGCACTCTGTCGGAGCGGGACCGTCACATTCTGGAGGAGTTGGCACTCTATGCCGAATCGATCTACCCGGGCGAGTATTTCTAGTGGCCTGCTGCTGGTACTCGGTTGCCTGCAGCCGGCAGCAGCTGAAAGGCAGCCACTTCCCTACGATGTGACCCGGGTGGACCGCTACAGTGGCGGCCAGGTTCATGGGCGTGATGCCTACGAAGGGATGGCCAGGGGAGACTATGACCGGGAAAGCATGCGTGAGGTGGCTTTCACCAACCGGGAAACGTCGCTGCCGCCGGTACAGCTTGTTTACCCTTCCGATCCGCCGCCGGTGCAGGAGGTTGTGGTAGCGCCTCAGGTTGAGGTAGTACTGCGGGGCGAAGACCTGGTATTTGACCAGATCCGGCTGGATGCCGCGATTCAGCGCTGTGTGTTTGAGCGGATCTGCACTGATGAGGTCAAGGCGATTCCCGGAGTCTATCTGGGCGATGATCACAGCGGTGACTCGGAGTGGAGCGGGCGTGATGATGAGCTGGAGGTTATTACCGAAGCGGAGTCAGGCTCTGAGCCCGGGCTTGAGGTTCTCGGGCCGGGTCGAACCTTCATTGAGGTGCCGGCACAATCGGAGCCCGAGCCGCAGCCCGAGCCCGATGTGGAGCTGATTCAGCTGCCTGACCCGGGGTAGGGCAACGTTGCACCCAGCTGCTCCTGCTTGAGTGTATCCAGCCGTTCGGCACTATCCTGCATCGCTTCCGAACTGATTTCATGCTCAACCGAGCTGCCGAAGCTGCGTATCAGCAGTTGTCGCTGCAGCAGCTGCTCCATAGTCTGCAACAGGTCTGCCCGGCTCAGCTCGCGGGTAATCTCGCTCAACTGCTCGCGGGTATCAAAATCATGATTGCCCCGGTCAATCTCACGCCAGAGTCGGTCGCTGCGTGTGCGAAGGTCATTGTCCTGCTGGTTGATCCGGCTTAGCAGGCTCTGGCGATAACGATCCAACTCCTCCTGTGGCATGGTGATCAACTGCTCCAGCATCTGTTGCAGGAATAACTTGTATTCACCGTGCAACCGGATAGGGTCCGTGTTGGGTGACTGAACGACCAGCGCTACCCCGGCCCGCTCGCGCAGAGGCATGAACTGGCTGGAAACAATGTAACCGAACTGCTTTTCCGTCCGCAGACTGGTGTAGAACGGTGTACTGATGATCTCGTTGATCAGCGCAGTCGCGGCCCGTGTTTTCAGACTTTCATCGGGTCCCTGAAGATAGAGCAGGGCGGTGGAGTCATGATGTTCGGTTTCAAGGTTGCCGATCAGAAACTCGTTTTTAGGCAGCAGTACAACCTCGACAGGTACTGCTTGCCAGGGGGAGTTGTTGGGCTGAAGCTGTTTGCGGACACTGCGGGCCATTTCGATCGCCTGGTCACGGCTCAGGTTGCCATGTGCAAGCAGACTAAGTTCTGCCGGCTGCAACAGGAGTGGGTAGAATTTTTCCAGGTCGCTCAGCGAGAGAGATTCCAGTTTGGCCAGCTTCTGCTCGGTAGACCAGCTTCGCATCAATCGTGTATAGAGCTGATCAAAAGCCAGATTATAAGGCTTGTCTTTCAGGCTGTTATTGAGTTGTTCATGCAGCTGGCGTTTGATGCGGTCAAAGCGAGCCTGTTCGAGGGATGGCTGGCGCAACGCCTGCAGAATTTTTTCGAGCAACAGCGCCTGTTTGTCATTGAAACCGGACAGGCGCAGGCTGATGCCACGCTGGTGTGGGTAGAGGTTGGCGGACAGTCCCGCAAGAGACGCGTCGTACAGCGTTTCGTTGAGTTGATCTTCTACCATGCGGGTGTAAAGGCTGGCCAGCAGCGCCTGCTCAGGGCCCTGGTTGGCAACAGGTGAGAGCAGAGTGAAGTAGAAGTCTGCCCTTGGACGCTCAAAATCGCTGTCGGGCAAATACCATAGGCGAGCGCCGGGCTCAGACCATGCTTCCTGGGGAATTGTCTGATTTGCACTGTCAATCAGGCTGAAGTCGGAGGCGATAAACGGATTGCGACCACGCACCTGCAGTTGATCCAGTACAGCTGGCTCACGCCAGCGCTGGAGGCGGTCGGTTGCGATCGTATCAATACCGTAGGCGGTGTTGTAAAGCGGCTCGATCTGCTCGGTCTTCAGACCTTTTCCTTCCAGTGTCAGAAGCAGGTTGTCGGGTGTCATGCGATCAAGATAGCGGCTGATCAGTTCAGCATCGAACTCGCCAAGATGATAGTCGCCCTTGAGCAGGTATTCAGTGGGGTAGCGACCGGCGGCCTGCGACAGCTGCATCACCAGGTGAGTTGGGTCCAGCTTGTCTCTGAAACGGAACTGCACCTCGGCCAGCTGCTGCTCTTCACGGTACAGCTCAGGGTCGATGCCGTCTCGGCGCAGCAGCTCGATAAAGCTGAATATCGACGCGGTGACATGGTCGATTTGCTCCCGGCCCTGCTCGGTCAGGTCGACCTGAATGCGCAGCATGGCACTGTCGGGCAGATCAAGTGCGGGATAGGCCGACAGGCCACGGGCAAGGCCGGCCTGCTTCAGATAACTCAGCAGGCTGCCCTTGCCTTCGTATCCAATCAGGCTACTCAGGTAGTAAAGAGGCTTCTGCTGCCAATACTCACGGTAGGACGGCATGGGGAAGCTCAGGCTAAGCTGGCGCGTATCGCGCAATGTTTCGATATTGAGCTGCGCCGGCAAACGATCGGCTTCGAACAGTGGTGCCGTGTCAACAAAAGGTTTGGCATTGCGGTTGGGTACGGCCGCGAAATCTTTCCTGACCTGTTGTTCCAGTGTATCCAGTGACTCGGTGCCAAGTACGGCAAGCGTCATCAGATTGGCGGAGTAATAACGCTCATAGAAGCGGATCAGTGCATCACGAATTTCACTGTCGCTGGTGTTGGACAGGGTTTTCAGATTGCCGACGGCAAAACGGCTGTAGTGATGCTCCGGGTTCAATACCTGCTTGCTTGCTTCGAAACTGCGTCGGCTGTCGTCACGGCGCTTGGCCTGAAACTCAGACTCAACGGCATGCCGTTCCCGGTCCACGTATTCAGGGCTGAACAGCGGCGCTATGAAAAACTGGGCAAAGCGGTCCAGTGCACCAGGCAGGACCGAAGCCTCCACGCTGAAGAAGTAGTTGGTGTTTTCGTAGGCGGTAAAGGCGTTGTGACTGCCGCCATGGGAGCTGATGAAGGACTGGTAGCTGCCTGCTTCAGGATACTTTTCGGTACCCAGGAACAGCATGTGTTCAAGGAAATGCGCCAGCCCTGGTCGGTCGGATGGGTTGGCATTTGAGCCCACTCCGACATTCATCGATACGGCTGCCTTATCGGCATCAGGGTCGGACACCAGAATCACGTTCAGGCCATTGTCGAGTTCAAACTGTCGGTATGATCGAGTGTCGAGCGTGCTCTGAATGATTTCAGCCTGTACCGTCAGGCTCAACAGCAGCATGGCCAGCAGCATCAAGGCCTTGCTGAATTGGAAACGGAAAAGTGACTGCATGTGACCTCGTTGGAAACTGATCGGGTGAATGTCTGCCATCTACGACTGCGCGGGGGTAAATTGGTTCGATTCCCGTGCAGCATTCGCTATGATGCGTTTATACGGGTGCCAAGTGCAATCCGACTGGAACACTGACTTTCAAGGAATACCCATGAACCGGGAAAAGGTAATCTTCGCGTTTTTTATTGTACTGGCGCTGACACTGAACTTCGGTTTTGTGTTGGGTGAGATCGACAATATAAAACACCATGATGTATTTGAGCTGTTTGCTGCCTTGGTAGTAAGTCTGATCTGTACCGTCCTCAAGTTTGGTGATCGTACCCATCTGGGTGCTTTGATGCTGGCAACCAGTCTGGTTGCCGATCTGCAGTTGATCATCGCCGCTGGCATCTGGGGGTATGGAGAACAGATGGCCGCCAGTGGCATGACACCCAAACTGATGGCCAGTGTGGTCTCGTTTGCGGCGGGGGCGCTGGTGGCCAACGTGATCTCGGCGGTTCTGCTGGTGGTTGAAACCGCGTTGGTACGGCGCTGAGCGCATGAACAACCTGCTGTTTCTGTTCCTGCGCCGACTACGGACGCCGTTGATCACGCTGATCAGCGTGTATGCGGTGTCGATTTTCGGCATGACCTTGATTCCCGGCCAGGATGCCGATGGCAATGTCTGGTACATGGATTTCTTCCATGCCTTCTATTTCGTGTCCTATATGGGCACGACGATCGGTTTTGGCGAGATTCCATACGAATTCACCGATGCACAACGGATGTGGGTCACCTTTACCATTTATGCAACAGTCATCACCTGGCTGTATGGTATCGGTACCATGTTGGCCGTACTGCAGGAGCCCATGTTCGGCCGCCTGATGCGGCTGCGCGGCTTCAGAAGTCAGGTGCGCGATCTGCAGGAGCCGTTTTATCTGGTGTGTGGCTATGGTGTGACCGGGCGGTTGTTGGTGAGGCGGCTGGTAAAAAGAGGTATACGTGTAGTCGTTATCGATGTCGATCAAGATCGAATTGACGCTCTTGAGCTGGATAATCTTGTAACCCCGGTGCCAGCACTCTGCGCCGATGCGTCCTTGCCGGATGTGCTGGATCACGCAGGTCTGCAGCACCCCAGATGTGTCGGGGTCCTGGCGCTTACCAACCACGACAGGGTGAATCTGGCCGTTGCCATCGCCAGTAAGTTGCTGGTCCCCAAGCGCCAGGTCATTACCCGTACCAACTCGGATCTGACCACCGCCAACATGGCCTCGTTCGGCACCGACATGATTGTTGATCCTTTCCGTGCCTATGCGGACTATCTGGCATTGGCGGCACGATCTCCGCACAAGCACCTGGTGTATGACTGGCTGATGAATCCTCGTCACCGCAAACTCTCCAGTGCGTACAAGCATGCGGAAGGACGCTGGATTATCTGTGGTTATGGTCGCTTTGGCCGAGCGCTGGCAGCAGCGTTTGCGGCAGAGGGAATGGATATGACCATCATCGACCCAGACCATGACAGCGTTACCCCGCTTGAGGGAGCTGTGGTTGGGGTGGGGACCGAGGCACATACTCTGATTGAAGCCGGTGTGGAAAGCGCCGTAGGCATCATTGCCGGTACTGACAGTGACACCGATAACCTCTCCATCATCATGACAGCGCGAGAACTCAATCCGAAACTGACCACAGTCGTGCGACAGAATCTGCATCAGAATGCGCTGGTGTTTCGTCACTCCCGCTGTGACTATGTCATGGAGCCGGGGCGAATCATTGCCAATCGGATACTGGCGCAGCTGAAAACCCCGCTGTTGTCGGAGTTTTTGCAGCATCTGCAGCAGGAAAGCAATGTTTGGGCACATGAGCTGCTCAATCGCATGAGCAACACAGTGGGAGATGATGAGCTCGACAGCTGGTCAATCCGGATTGATGCAGAGAATTCGCCGGCTGTCGTCAACATGCTGCAGCAGGGACATAAAATTCCGCTGCGGGTGTTGTACCGTAACCCACGGCAACGGGACAAGATGCTGCCCTGTTTTGCGCTGCTGCTGCGTAACGCTGATGGAGTCCGTATACTCCCGGGTGAGCTGACCGAGCTGAAGGAGGGCGACGAAATTCTCTGCTGTGGGCTTGGTAATGTATTGCGCCAGATGGAGTGGACGGTGAACAACTACAACGTGCTGTATTACGTGATCACGGGCGAGGATCCGCCCCACAGTCTGCTGGCTCGATTACTGCGGCGACAGGAGCGGGAAGCCCTCTGATGCCTTATCTACTGCTTGTACTGACCACCCTGTTTTGGGCAGGCAACTTCGTGCTGGCCCGTGCCATTCATCTCGATCTGCAGCCGTTTACGCTGGCGTTTCTGCGCTGGACTCTGGCGCTGCTGATCATCGCCCCCTGGTGGCTGGGGCGGGCCTGGCGGTTGCGTCAGGTGCTGCGAGACAATCTGCCGTTACTCACGGTGCAGGGCATTCTGGGAGTGGGCTGCTTCAATACACTGGTATATTTCGGCGTGCAGCATACCCAGGCATCCAATGCCATGTTGATGCAGTCCGCAGTGCCGGTAGTCATCCTGTTACTGGGGGCGCTGTTTCTGCGCGAGCCGGCCAGCCCCAGACAATGGCTGGGCGTGGCGCTGTCGCTCGGCGGGGTACTGGTGCTTGTCAGTCGCGGCAGCCTGGAAGTGATGGCCGCGTTCGATTTCAATCGAGGTGATCTGTGGATCTTCCTGGCCATGCTCAGCTGGTCGCTTTATACCCTCAGCCTGCGCTGGAAGCCGGCTGCACTGGATGGTTTTACGTTCTTTGGTTTTTCCGTGCTGGTGGGGGTCGTCGTATTGTTTCCGTTCATGCTTTGGGAACAGGGGGGCAGTACAGCCTTCAAATTAACGGAACCCTTTGTCTGGACCGTGATCTATATGGCGATCTTTCCGTCGATCCTGTCGTTCCTGTTCTGGAATTACGGAGTTGAAAGGCTGGGCGCGGCCACGGCCGGGTTGTTCATTCACCTGATGCCGATGTTCGGCCTGCTGTTGGCAACTGTTTTTCTCGGTGAAAGACTGGGCTGGTACCACCTTACCGGTGTACTGCTGATCTTTTCCGGCTTGTATATAGCGATACTGGCGCAATCCCTGCGTCGGTTACGAAAATCTGTTTGAGGAGACTCGATGAAAACATTGATGACCACCTGCTTTGCGTTGCTGCTTGGCTTTATGCTGATGCCGCAGGAAGCGGAGGCCAAACGCCTTGGCGGCGGTTCAAGCTTTGGCAAAAGCTACACGACACCCAAGCGGGTCGCACCTGCCCCCGCGAAAGAGCAGGCCGCTGCTCCCACGTCGTCCACCAAAACCGCCGGAGCACGCAGCGGTCTGGGTGGCATGATGGGTGGTCTGCTGGCGGGTGGTCTGCTGGCAGCGCTGTTCATGGGCGGTGCGTTTGAAGGCATTCAGCTGATGGATATTCTGTTGCTGGCCGGGGTCGGGTTCATACTGTTCAAGCTGTTCAGCAGCAAGCGTGCGCAGGCGCAGAGACAGCAGCCCGCCTATGCCATGCCCGATGGGGCCATGGCACGTCAGGCGCCGCAGCATGAGCCGGCTGATCCGGTTATGCCTGCCTCTGCAGGAGTCAGTACCGGTTCCGACTTTGCCCCGGTCGAACTGAAACTGCCGCAGTGGTTCAACGAGCAAGCCTTTGTTGAGGGTGCCCGCAGCCACTTCATGAATCTGCAGACTGCCTGGGACAGCCAGAACTGGGATGAGATTCGCGACTACATGTCTGACGAGATGTTCGCGGCGCTGCAGCAGGAACGTGCCAAACTGCCTGAGCAGCAGCATACCGAAGTTGATTCGGTGATGGCCGAGTTGGTGAACTTCATCGACAACGGTGACCATGTGGTTGCCAGTATTCACTTCTATGGCTGGATTGCCGAGTCGGGCCAGCCGACCAGTGAGTTCAGCGAAATCTGGCATCTCAATCGCGATATGACAACTGACGGCAGTGACTGGAAGATTGTCGGTATCGAACAGCCGAACGTGTAACGCCCTTCTGCCGATGGCCCCTGTGCCACCGGTTTGTCAGATGCACCTTCAAGGTGCATCTGCACCTCTTTAGGCACTCTCTGCACTTTTATGGATCACATGAGTGATTCTTTGATCCCATTCTGCACTGGTTTTTTTGGCGCGTTTTTTGCTCCGGTCATTCTGTTGTTTTGTCTGGAGAGTTGTAAATGGCCGTTCTGAAAAGCACCGCAATGCAGTTGTCAGCTGCTGAACGTCACTGGTTGCCCTGGTTCGGGCCGACCGGAAAGCTGGCCATGCGCCGTGCCTGTTGGCTCAACCGCCGGACTTTGCCGGTGGTGGAGCAAACCTTTGAAAGCATCGCGGAAATACGCGTCAGACTGCTCACCGGCTGGGCCCAGGCCAAGTGGGATATGCTGGCCGATCTAGCACAACAAGTGGGTGAGTCTTTTCCGGACTGTGACAGGGCGCTACTGGAGCACAAACGGCGCCAGGCTCAGGATCTCTCAGAACTGGCATTGATCGATCTGGAAGGCCGAGTAACCTGTTCGACAACACCGACCCGCACAGGCTGTCAGGACCTGAACTCAAAAGCGGTCAACGCTGGCCTGCAGGCTCCTTTTCTGCACGGCCCCTATATCGACCCGGTGACGCTTGAGTTGGGTGCCAGCTCTTCTCGCTTCCATGACGAAGTGACATTGATGTTCTATCAGCCGGTTAAACAGGATGGCGTTGTCGTGGGCGCACTGTGTGCCCGTGTACCCAACGATGTGCTGGGTGACCTGATACAGCGAGAGGCGGGCCACATCTTTCCGGAGTCCGGCGATAACTACCTGTTCATGGTGGAGTCGCGGTTTGATCCCACTATCGAAGCGGGAACGGCGCTGTCACGCTCACGTTTTGAAGATGGCACCTTCAGCCACGGTGAAAACCTTAAAAGCGGAATTCATACCGCCTGGGGAACTGTTAAGGTTAACCGTCATACTGAATTCGAAATCCGTTTCACCGATCCCGCCACCGGTCAGTTGCACCCCGGTGTGCGGGAGACGATCCGTAAGGGTGGAAATCTGTTTGTGGCTTACCCGGGCTATTCCGATTATCGCCACATCCCCGTGATCGGTAAGGGAGTGACCTTCAGCATGCCGGGCTCGCAGGATCGGTGGGGCATGATGTGTGAATCCGATCTGGAAGAGGTCTATCGCCGTCGTTCGCTCAGTGTGCGCATGATGACGAGCTTGGCGGGGTCGCTGGCAGTGGGGCTTGGCGCCAGTTACGGTCTGCAGTATTGGCTGAATCTGCCGGCACTGCCGGGCATGTTGCTCAATTTTGTGTTTGTGATGCTGTCGGTAATGCTGTTCTGGCAGGTGGGAATACGTCCCCTGTCGCGCCGATTGGGAGCGATGACCGAAGTGATCCGAAATCTGGCGGAAGGACAGGGTAATCTTAGTCAGCGATTGGACAGTGACCGCATCGTGGCGGATGAAACCGGTGATATGGCCCGCTGGATCAACAGCTTCGTGGATAATCTGGATGGCATTGTGGCGCAGGTGATTCGGGCTGCCGATGATGTGGGTGAAAACAGCCAGACCATGCAGGTGCGCAACCGCATTGCACTGGATTCCGCAACCTCGGTTGATGAAGCCGCCGAGACCATGTTGAGTCTGGTTGAGTCGCAACTGGTGGCGATCAGTCAGGCCTCCGGTACGGCTGAGGTCATGAAGTCTGCCATGGAGGAGGTTGTCGCCAAGGCACGGGAGCAGTTCGAGTCGGTACGCTCGGGTACGCAGGCGATTCGCGATATCGTCCAGACCTCCGCGAGGCGAGTACAGGCGCTGAACCAGCGCACGGTTGAGATCGACGAAATGGTAGCACTGATCACCGATATCACGGCCCAGACCAATCTGCTGGCACTCAATGCGGCCATTGAAGCGGCACGTGCAGGCGAACATGGGCGTGGATTCTCGGTGGTAGCCGATGAAGTCAGGGCGCTCGCAGCGCGAACTGAAACCGCCGCGCATGAGATCAGTGCCCGTATCGAGCGGATTCAGAAAGAGAGTGTCGACGCAGTACGTTTCATGGAGGCCGGTGTGGAAGACGTGGATCGCAGTCTGCAGCTGGCGGAGCAGTCCACTTCGGATAACACGGAGCTGCATGACAGCGTGGCGCAGATGTTTGATATCATCAAGCACATCGACCGTCACAGCCAAGAGCACGGCGGCCATGCTCGATCTGTCGCTGAGATCACCACACGCATGCATCAGGCGGTGGGAGAGTTGCAGCTAAGCTCAGATCAGGTCAAGGGAACGGCGGCCAAGCTGCAACAGCTGGTGGGCGCGTTTGAAGTCAGCTCGGCCAAATAGCGCTAGCCCGCTCGCCACCGTGGCGGGCGGGCAGCGGCTCAGCTGGCGGGCACTTCATCTCGCAGGAATACCCAGGTATCGCCCTTGCTTTGTTCCTGGCTGAAATAATACCCCTCCAGATCAAACGCCTTGATCGCCTCAGGCGCATCGATGCGATTCTGGATGATGTAACGGCTCATCAGGCCGCGTGCCTTTTTGGCATAGAAACTGATGATCTTGTATTGACCGTTCTTGAAATCCTTGAACACCGGGGTGATCAGTCGGGCGTTGAGCGCCTTGGGCTGTACCGACTTGAAGTATTCATTTGACGCCAGGTTGACCACTACGTCATCGGATGTTTTCAATTCCTCGTTCAGTGCGGTGGTAATGCGTTCGCCCCAGAACTGGTAAAGGTTGTCGCCAGAAGCGGTTTTCAGTCGAGTTCCCATCTCCAGGCGGTAGGGCTCCAGCAGATCCAGCGGACGCAACACGCCATACAGGCCTGACAGAATGCGCAGATGCTGCTGGGCGAAGCTGAAGTCAGCCTCGCTGAAGCTCTCGGCATCCAGACCGGTGTACACATCTCCCTTGAAAGCCAATACGGCGGGGCGGGCATTGTCCGGCGTATGTTTGGGCTCCCAGCTCTGGTAGCGTGCCACATTAAGACTGGCCAGCTTGTCACTGAGTTTCATCAGCTCGGCAACATCCTGAACCGAAAGCTGACGCAGTGTTTCGATCAGCTGTTGTGACTGCTCGGTAAAGCGTGGCTGGGTGTAGGTATCGGTAGCGAGAGGGGATTCATAATCAAGCGTTTTGGCTGGTGAAACCAGTGTCAGCATGAGTTGGGTCTACCTTGCACAATAAAAGAGAAGGGGCCGCACCTGACCGGCCCCGGCGGATCTAAAAGGGAATTAATGCAGGCTGTTGTTCAGTTCGTCAACTATTTCAGCCCAATCAGAATCACTGCTGATCGCTTCACGCAGAAACTCGGCCTGGGTTTCGTTCCAAAATGACGCCTCATGCAGCTGAATTTCGCTGCTGAACAGCCGATGGGTGCGAATAAACTGCTCAATCGAGTCATTGTCTGCCGGCAGGCCGAGCTGTTCAAACAGGGCGCTGAAGGTGTGAGCGGATGTATCCATGTAAACCTCCTGTGGCAATATCAGACGTAGCCGTATCTGTCTCCATTATGGTCAAGCCTGCAGGATTGTCAAAACCTGACTATTTTGGTTGGTTTTGTGTCGAGTCGAATCGAATCGTTGTTCTGGCAATGACAGCGATAACATGGGCTTGCAAGCCTCTCAACGCATTCTGAGCGGCAGCGACTTAACAAGTTGTGTATCATAGCGTTTTAGGACAGACCGACTGACGAGTACGCAATGAGCAAACAGACCGTTCTGACCGGTATTACCACCACCGGTACGCCGCATATTGGTAACTATCTGGGCGCCATCAAGCCCGCCATTGAAGCGAGCGAAAACCCCGCTTTCAACAGCTACTTCTTTCTGGCTGATTTCCATGCGCTGATCAAGTGCCAGGAGCCTGACCGGGTGGCGCGTTCAACCCGTGAAATTGCCGCAACCTGGCTGGCATTGGGGCTGGACACCAATAAGGCGACTTTCTACCGTCAGACCGACATTCCTGAAATCACAGAGCTGACCTGGATTCTGACCTGCCAGACCTCCAAAGGGCTGATGAACCGTGCCCATGCTTACAAGGCCTCGGTGGATGCCAACCGTGAGGCCGGTAAGGAAGACCTGGATGACGGTGTCACCATGGGTCTGTTCAGCTATCCGATATTGATGGCCGCCGACATCCTTATGTTCAATGCCGACACTATCCCGGTGGGCAAGGATCAGGTGCAGCATATCGAGATGGCGCGTGATATCGCCGGTCGATTCAACCATCAGTTTGAGCCCCTGTTCACCCTGCCGCAGGCGCAAGTGGATGAAGAAACTCAGCTGATTCCGGGGCTGGACGGCCGCAAGATGTCCAAGAGCTATAACAACACCATTCCATTGTTCTGTTCGTCAGATGAGCTGCGCAGGCTGATCAATCAGATCGTGACCGATACCCGTGAGCCGGGTGAACCCAAAGATCCGGACAATACCCTGATGCACCTCTATCGCTGTTTTGCGACCGAAGTGGAAAGTGCCGCCATGCGTCAGCGGTTTATCGACGGGATCGGTTGGGGGGCTGCCAAAACTGAACTCTTCGAGTACCTGGACGCCCAGCTGTCTTCGCCGCGTGCCCGTTACAACGAACTGATGAATGACCTGGGTGAAGTGGAAGCGGTACTGCTCAAGGGCGCTGAGCGTGCGCGGGAATACGCAACTCCGTTTCTCGACAAGGTGCGCCACGCCGTCGGTATCCGCTCACTGACCGATACCAGCAGTACGCAGCAGCAGAAAGTGGCGAAAGAAAAGGAAAAGAGTGAAGAAGAGCTGGCCCGCGCCGAGGAAGGGCGCCGTCGTGCCATCCTGATGCAGATTAGTCCCCTGCTGGAGCAAGTGAAACAGGCCGAAGACAAGACCGCTGCAGCGGTAACATTGATCGCTGAAAAGTCGGCTGAAGTTGAAGCGTTGAAGAAAAAGGCACGTCAGAAGGCTCAGAATGAGCTGGATCTACTCAAGGAGGAGCTGGCGGCCTATCTCTAGCCCCCTTCCCATATCTCTTCCTGCATGACCTGAAACAGCCTTTCCTGACCGGAAAGGCTGTTTCATTTCCGCTGTCCTCTCTTTGTCATCAAATGACAAAGAAAGCCTCACGCACTTGTTATATTCCGCCATTAGGCTATGCTTCTTGTAATAAAACTACAAAATAAAACCAACAGGAGGAAGAGCATGGATATTCAGGTAAAGGCAGAAGAACGGACTATCGCCATTCTGGGTGTGGATGGCGAAAATTTCGTTGTCAGCGGCGTGTACAAGGGCACCGCACGCAAGCCAAGCTCTTATATCGTAACCCGCAGCAGTGACCGCAGTGTCACCGTACGCGACCTTAGCACTTTCCCGAGCCATCAGCAGGTACGCGAATTAATGAGCTGATATCGACACCCGATTCAGCAAGAGAAACTGCCGCCTTGTGCGGCAGTTTTCGTTTGGGTGTGGTCAGGCGAGCTATTGCACCGTTTCGTTATCGCTGAACATGCCTTCAAACAGAATTGAAGACAGGTAGCGTTCACCCGAATCAGGCAGAATGACTACAATCTGTTTGCCTGTATTGGTTTCCAGTTCTGCCTGACGCAATGCTGCCGCCAGGGCGGCGCCACAGGAAATACCGCACAGAATACCTTCTTTCTGCATCAACTCACGTGCGGTTGTGATCGCATCTTCATTGCTGACCTGCTCAACCTTGTCGACCAGTGAAAGGTCCAGGTTCTTGGGTACAAAGCCGGCACCAATGCCCTGAATTTTATGCGGAGCAGGTTTGACCTCATCACCAGCCAGGGTTTGCGTAATCACGGGGGAGTCGACAGGTTCAACCGCGACGCTGATGATCTGTTTGCCCTGAGTGCGCTTGATATAGCGTGAGATGCCAGTCAAGGTGCCACCCGTGCCGACACCGGCAACCAGCATATCAATCTTGCCGTCGGTATCGCGCCAGATTTCCGGGCCGGTGGTTTTCTCATGGATGTCCGGGTTGGCCGGGTTCTCGAACTGCTGCAGCATCAGGAAGCTGTCCGGGTTTTCGTCCACCAGCTGTTGGGCTTTTTCGATTGCGCCTTTCATCCCCTTGGCCGGTTCGGTCAGCACGATTTCGGCCCCAAGGGCCTTCATCAGTTTGCGTCGCTCCAGCGACATGGAGGATGGCATGGTCAGAATCAAGCGGTAGCCCTTCGCGGCCGCCACAAACGCGAGCGCAATACCGGTATTGCCACTGGTCGGCTCAATCAGAGTCATGCCGGGCTGCAGACGGCCGTCCTGTTCTGCTGCCCAGATCATGCTGGCGCCGATGCGGCATTTGATCGATCCGGCCGGGTTACGCGATTCGATCTTGGCGTAGAGATTGCCGGCTGGCCAGAGATTTTTGAGTCGTACCAGCGGTGTGTTGCCGATCGTCAGCGCGTTGTCTTCATATATATTCATCAGCTTTTCAACTCCATGACGGCTTGAATCAGGGTCAGCAGGCTACTCCAAGCTTGCTGACAACAGGTATAGTTCAGTGTACCGCTGACTGCGGTAAAATGTGAGACGATTTTTTCATATCTGTATAAAGATACGATTTCTAATGCCTTGGGGGTATATATGCATTGGCTAATGCGGCAACTGGCACCTTTGATCGCCTGGCTGGCAGATCGCCTGTTTCATTTGTCCCTGTTCAATCGGTCCCGTCAGCGTCACCAGCTGGTCATGCGGCTGTTCCGGTTTGCTGCGGACAATGGCAGCCAGCGGGCACTTTCGGTATACGGTCATCTGCTGCACTTTCGCGGCGAAGATGTGGCCAGCCGCATTCAGGGTGGGATCTATCTGCAGCGTGCGGCTGATGCCGGTGATCCCAAGGCACAGTATCAAATGGGCAGAATTTTCGAGAATGGATTCGAGCATTACTTCACGCCTGATCTCGGCAAGGCGTTACATTACTACCGCCAGGCGGCGGAACAGCTTCATCCTCTGGCTATTCGACGCATGATTGAGGTTTATGAAGAGGGCGCCCTGGGTGTTGCCATCGACCCGGCGCGTGCCAACTGCTGGCGTCAGCGCCAGCACCAGGTGCCCTCGGTCGAGGCGCTCAGCGTGTCGTCAGAGTCGCGCTGAAGCTCAGCTCCTCTTCACTTTCGGCAGGGATTTCCATCTGCCAGCTGGCAGACGCACCGCTGACCTGTGTAGTTGGTTTACTGGTGAGTGTCAGCTTGAACGGCAGTGGAAAGTGAGCAGTCAGGTCCAGAGGTTTGCTCTGTTCCGAGCGGTTACGCACACTGATCCGGTACTCCACCTCATAGCCTTCAAACACCTTTCTGAAGCCTGTTTGGACCTGCTCGATCCCCAGGTCAAAGGCTTCACCCATAATCACTCTGACCTTTTCGCCTGCAGCGGTTGCAGGTACCTGAGTGCCCCCCACAAACTGCAGTTGGCCGTCGGCATCAGGCCGGAACACTCGCGCCTGTCCGCTGGGCAAGGGCAAGCGTGATCCGGATGTGGCCGGTGCGGTGAAATGCAGCTCAGTCAGAGCCTGATCCAGCTGTGGCGGCATCTGTTGATGGGCGTTCACCTGAAGTGCGTAGGTGTATTGAATGCTTGCGGGCAGCTGGGTGTTTGGAATCAAGGGTACCTGTTTCTGCTGCTGATCTTGCAGGTTGTGTAGCCCGGGCAGGGTGTAGAGGTGATAGTCCTGTACCGATCCAGTTTCAACTCCGCCGACTTTCATATCGGCTGCGGCCGAGCGCATCAGCATGACTTCAGGTCGAGTCTGTTGAGGCTGGTTGACCTGTCCCGCCAGCAGCTTGATGTTTGCCTGGGGCCAGGCCAAACCGCTGTGGTTGTTCAGAGTGGCGAGGCCTTCCAGGTCCAGCTGTTCACCATCACTATCGAGGGTCAGCAGGTAGTCCATCTGCCAGCTGAGGCCTTGTGTCAGATAGCTGATTTCGGCTTCGGCCGCATTGCGGGTGCCTTTGGTGCGAAATGAAAGGCGTGGCTGCAACTGATAGTTGGGACTGTCTGGTTTTACAATCAGTCGCCACTGGCCTTGGTGCAGAGGCAGGGTTTCGATCTCTCCTGCTTCGTTTGCTATCAGTGCCGTGTTGCCTTCAACACGCAGCAGACGCACTTCGGTGCGTGTTTCGGACCCTGTGACGGGATTGAAGCGGGCGAGGGTAATTGTTTTGCCCATTTGCGTCTGCAGCAGGCTGCCAAGACTGAGCAGGTCCTGTTCCAGGTTTTGTTCCAGAATCTGGCCCATACCGCGCAGTTTAAGCGTTTGAGCCTGCATCTGTGGGCTCACAGCTTGCAGCAGAATCGGGGTATCAGCCGGAAGTGCCGGAACCTTGCGCTGTTCCTGAACCAGTGCGAGGTTCTGCTGGTACAACGTGAGATCAAGACGAGTACGGCTGTCGTCCGCAATACTGATCTCGTTTGCAGCCTGTATCAGTGGGCTCACAAGCAGGCCACCGACCAGAGCGGTGGACAGAGAGAGTTGTCGAATGATCATGGGGGCTCCTGTTATTGCATGCTGGCCGGCAGATCCAGGGCAATCCTGAATCCCCAGCTGTTGCGGGAACTGGTGGCGGGGTGACGGTAGCGGCTTGCCGGGCGTGCGACCCGAGGAATGTCAAACCATGAGCCACCGCGTATGACTCTGTGTGTGCAGTCGCTGGTGCGCGTGGCGCTGCCATCATTCGGCGCGTTGCTGTAGTCGGGCTGGTAGCAGTCCAGTACCCATTCATCCACATTACCACTCATGTCATGCAGCCCCCAGGGGTTGGGCTTCATCGAGCCGACCGGGGCTGTCTGCTGACCACCCCATTGGGTGTCACAGCCATCACAGACGGCATATCCCTGGCCCGGCTGGTTGCCCCACCAGTAAATCGATTCGGTCCCTGCGCGTGCGCTGTACTCCCACTCGGCTTCTGTCGGCAGTCGATAGGGCTGTCCTGTCTGTTCGGCTAGCCAGCGGGTGTAGGCATTGGCATCATTCCAGCTGACATTGATGACCGGCCGAGTGCCCCGTCCCCAGCCTTCATCATCCGGCAGGGGACGGCCGGTTGCGTTGGCAAAGCGGTCATATTCCTCGAAGGTGACTTCATGACGGGCCAGGGCAAAACTGCTGCTGATGATAACCTCATGGACCGGGCGCTCGTTGTCATCTCCGTTACCATGCAAATCGCCCATGCGGAAGCGTCCGGCAGGAATGACGGCCATTTGTGGACCGAGACCGCCTTCCTGAAGCTCATCCTGGAACAGGGTCAGGTTGTCGACGGGGCGATTAGCTTCCCGCAAGGCGCTGGCTGATTCTACCCCGGCAGAAGGTTTCTCGTTGACGGGCTGCTCTGCAGCTGCGTGCAGGCGATCAAGTTCCTGCTGCTGGCGTTGGTGTGCCAGCTCAAGTGATTCGAACGCGGCCCGCAATTCACGGTTGTTTTTCATTTGCGTCAGGGCCTGAGAGCTGATTGCATCAAGCTGCCCTTGATAAAACAGCAGTGCCAGCCAGAAGCCGGCTACAAAACCAAGCGCAAAGATCAGGCCGCGCCTGGACCAGCGGCGAACCGGCTCGGGCAATTGTGTGAGTGAACGCAATCGAGTAATCAGAGAACCTGTGCCGGTTTCAGGCTCTTGTTCGGCATCGTTGGCACTGTCGTGTGGGTGTTGCTCTGGCGTGGGATTCTTCTTGTCTTTGGCAGCTGGCGTATTTTCTATGGTTTCAGCATCTGGTTCAGCCTCAGGTTTCGGTACCGGTTGGGGTTCCGGTGCAGATGTTGGCTCGGGGTCTGGCGTCGCTTCGCTTTGGGGCAGTTCCTCAGGAGGTGGGCCGACGCTGTTCTCGGTATTGTCAGAGGCAGGTTCTCGCACAACAACCGCGTCATCAGTAGCATCTGCTGCCGGCAGGTCTGGACGCTCAGTGACGGGCGCGGGTTGAGCTGGAGTGGGCTGAACTTCAGCTGCCGCCTGTTTGATCGCGGTCGCCGCTGGCGGGTCCGGCTCTACCGCTGGTGTCTCGCGGGGCGTCTCGCCGGGACTCTCGCTGCGCATGTCCGGAATCGTGCTCTGCTCCGGGCTGGTTTCGGTGGCAAACAGCTCCCGAACCAGCGCCATGCAGCTGGCAGGGCGGGGCTCTGTTTCAGGGCTCAGGGCACGGCTGAGGCTTGACCACTGTGCCTTGTTGAGCCCGCCAGGAGACTTGAACTCCTTGCGATAGCGAGCCGCTTCACCATCGGCAGGCTGAAAGGCACGCTTGCCGCTGTACAATTCCCAGGCGATCAGGGCCAGCGCGTACACGTCAGATCGGGCGGTCTGGTTCTGTGGGTGAAAAGCTTCGGGGGCCTGGTAGCTGGGATAGTCCGGCTGCTTCGGCAGCAGGCTCAGTAACGGGTCGAGAATGCTGCGCCAGCCAAAGCCAGTCAGTTTGACGCCGCCGCCTGCATTCAAAAAGATCAGGTCAGGTGCCAATAACGAGTGAGGTTTTCCCAGTTTGAGCTGGCCACTGTCCACGGCTTTAGCCAGCTGAATCAGCAGCCCCTGTTTCTGGCGATCATTGAGCTTGCGTGCCTGATTGCGTTGAAACAGGTCAGAGAGAGTTTGCCCGTCAAGGTGTTCCAGTGACATGAACTCCAGCCCGCGCCAACTGAAATAACCGTAGCAGGTGGCGATATGAGGGTGGCGCAGTGCCGAGCGCAGTTTTGTAACCAGCTTGCGCATCTGGTCGGCAACTCCTTCGTGGCGAACCAGCTCAAGGCGCAATATAAGCAGGCTGACTTCAGTGCGAGCAGCCGTGGATATATCTTCGGCCAGCCAGAGACTGCCCATAAAATGTTCGCGCTGCTTGCTGATCAGCTGAAAACGATGATGGCTGGGCCCAATGACCAGCTCTTCCTTGAGGCCTGCGTAGGCGGTTTCGATCGGGTTAGCCATCTTGATACCGGGTCCTTGCTGCAAACATCCTTATCATAGCTGACATGTGTGTGGCTTACAGCTGTGAGCTACACACTGCCTGAATCAAGCGCTGGTATCGAGTGGGTCAAATGATTTGACCAGCTCGTCTACCGCTTTCATTTGGGCCAGGTAGGGCTCCAGCTTATCCAGCGGCAGGGCGCAGGGGCCATCGCATTTGGCTTCGTTGGGGTTGGGGTGTGCTTCGAGGAACAGACCAGCGATGCCTTGAGAAAGGCCGGCCCGTGACAGTTGCGCCACCAGGGCACGACGGCCGTCGGCAGAGTCCGAGCGTCCACCCGGCATCTGCAGCGCGTGGGTGGCATCAAACATGACCGGATAGCCGAACTCCTTCATCACGCTGAAGCCAAGCATATCCACGACCAGATTGTTGTAGCCGAAGCTGCTGCCGCGCTCGCACAGAATCAATCGATCATTACCGGCTTCTTCACACTTGTGCAAGATATGTTTCATCTCCTGCGGCGCAAGAAACTGGGCTTTCTTGATATTGATCACAGCTCCCGTTGCGGCCATTGCACTGACCAGGTCGGTTTGGCGCGACAGAAAGGCCGGCAGCTGGATGATATCGCACACCTCGGCGGCAGGGGCGGCCTGATGCGGTTCGTGCACATCGGTGATAAGCGGCACGTTGAAGGTGTTTTTTACCTCTTCGAGAATTCTCAAGCCTTCATCAAGGCCCGGGCCACGAAAGGAGTGCAGAGAAGAGCGGTTCGCCTTGTCGAAAGATGCCTTGAATACATATGGAATGCCCAGCTTTTGGGTCACTTCAGCGTAGTGTTCGGCGATGCTCAGAGCAAGATCACGCGACTCCAGTACATTCATGCCTCCAAACAGAACCATCGGCTTATCATTGCTGATCTCGATGGAACCGGCACGCACAACCTTCTGCTGCATAACACCCTCTCGTTACTGGCGAATCAAAACGAGGATTATAAGCCATTCGAGGGGAAATGTGCCGCTTGATGCGCAATCCACTCCAGGGCACGTTTTTCGGACTCTTCAGCAGGCGCCTTGCGCTGGTAAAGCGTAATCTGACACATCTGCTCAAGCATGCGAGCTCTGAAAAGCTGCTCTTGGGTCAGAAAAGCGAGTTTCAGTGTGTAGTGATCGCCCTCATGCGTGCATTCAGTGACGAGAGCATTGATGCAAAAATCAGATGAAAGCGCCGGGGCGCTGATGCGCAGCCATTCACCACTGGGGTGGGGGCCTGGTGCCTTCAGGCTCAGGCCCAGTGGCAGGAGGGAGGTGCAGTCGGAAGGGGCTTTATCCAGCGGCAGCAACCTCAGCTCTATCTGATCCGGATGTTGCAGGTAGCGTTGTGGATTATGCATGATCCCAGCCTTTTGAACGGGTACAACGGGTCTGTCGGCCTTGATACCTGTATCTTGAGTGCTATTGCTTCATCCTGCCAGTAAAACCTCAAGAAAAAGCCAGAAGGCGACACCGGTCAGTGACAGGCACCAGATAGATATCCAGCGGTAGCGCCGCATCAAACGCTCTTCATCGTAAGTCGATAAGAGGTACGGTTGGCGCCGGCTTTGAGAGTCTGTCAGTACGTTCATGCTGGGTAGTTGGTGCAACTCGCGCTGCTGCGCCCTGGCTTCTTGAAGGGCTTCTTTCTGAGCCTGCTGCCACTCCTGAAGATCAATCTGGCCATCACCATTCTGGTCAAAGCGCTCGCGCAGCCGATCCGGGTTCTGCTTCCAGTCGCGCAAAAGATCACGGGCGGTGGCTTTCATATCCAGTTGATCGCGGCCACCGCCCACTGTGTGGAAACGTCCCAATGCGTAGAGTTGTTCGTGTTCGAAAATCAGACTTTCGGTATAACGGTAGTGACCACTGACACTGTTGCTGGTCAGAATCGCGGCAATCCCTTTAGCGGAAAGACCACTGGCATTAATGGAAGGAAGTTCGGTGTTGCCGCGCCAGCTTTGTTTGTGCAGGGTTGTTACTTCGGCGCCTGCTGGATCGACCAGGCAGGTGCCGGTCCCATCGTTGATCTGAAACCAGCTGTCGGAGCGGCCACTGCGGACGGTCTTCCACTGCTTGCGTTCGCCCCCGCTTTGCTTCTCTACCTTGTAGGTATACCAGACACAGGGTCGGCCCGACAGTGGGGCGCTCAGCATGCCGTTTTCACCGGCGATCACATGACCAATCAGCTCCACATATCCTTGCGGTGCTGACCGGATACGTGCGGTAGGGATGTCTGCAATCAGACGGTAGTGGCCGAGTTTACGAAATACGAACCAGAGGGCCACCAAGGCGGCCAGTGCCAGTGCAAGCAGGGCGATCAGTCGTTCCGTGGAGCCCAGGGGGCCGATATCCAGAAGCATGGCTTAGTTGAACAGTTGCTTCATATCAACATCAGCAAGTTCTGCCTCGTCAAACTCAAGCAGCTCGGCCGCCTTGAAACCGAAACGGCGCGCAATGATGACGTCGGGGAACTGTTCGATACGAACATTCAGCCGGTTTACTGAGTCGTTGTAATACTCACGGCGGTCGGCGATACCGGATTCGAGCCCGGTGATGCGGCTGTGAAGATGATGAAAGCTCTCGCTGGCGGTCAGTTCAGGGTAGTCTTCCGCCACGGCGAACAGATTGCCGAGTCCTAACCGGAGCTGGGTTTCCGCCTTGCCTAAGGCCCCCACATTGCCTGCCTCACGTGCATTGGCAACCGCAGAGCGTGCCTGCATGACGGCTTCAAGGGTTTTCTGTTCATACCCCATGTGCTGCTTGCAGGTTTCCACCAGCTTGGGCAGCTCGTCATGACGCTGCTTCAGCAGCACATCGATGTTGGCCCAGGCACGCGATACACCATGCTTGAGCTGCACCAGATGGTTGTAGAGTGATATGAAATAGAAAACGGCAACAGCAAGAACGACCAGCGTAACAATGAACGAAATATCCATGTGTGAACCTCGGAAATGATCCTTTGGCTCACACTATAAACGCATTTCATCGCGGGTAGAAATGGTGCTGATGATCAGATGCTTCCGCCACCGATGATCTCGACTACTACTGTTTTGATCAGGAAGGCGATCAGCCCAAGTCCCAGTGCGAAAAACAGAATAAAGGTGCCGAATTTGCCGGCATTGGATTTTTTGGCCAAGTCATAAATGATGTAGAAAATCGCTGCTGCGAACAGTACCAGGCCAACGTTGAGCATGATGGCTTCGATTTCTGCCAGACGCATGGACGTATCTCCAGATTTTTAAGTTGTATAAATTATGCATGATTGTGAATTGGATAAACACAGAGACTATGTAGGGGAAAATGGCGCTTTTAGAGCAGATCGTCCTTGCCGTAGACCTTTTCCTGCCATTCAGGGCCCAGCTCCTGCTCGATAAAGTCGCGGATGAACTTGCGCACCATCTGGGAGGGGGTAACGTCCTGCTCATTGCACAGGCGTTCAAAGGTGGCTTTTTTCTTGGGGTCGATCAACAGGGTGAGGCGGGCAGTACGGTTTTCCATGAAGCAGTCATTACCTTAAAGTCGAGTATATGTTAATCATATTAACATTGAATCATATTTGGGCAACCGTTAATGTGGTTGAATTGTACTCATCGCTTTACTTTCTAAAGGGAACGCCACATGTCCAGACATGCCCGGTTGCACTCGCTTTCCTTCGCCAGCGCACTGCGTGAAGTGTTTCGTGAAGGTTATGATCGCCGAGCGCTTGGACAGGATCTGCTGGCGGGGCTGACTGTTGGGGTGATCGCGATCCCTTTGTCGATGGCGCTGGCGATTGCAAGTGGCGTGCGGCCTGAGTACGGCCTGTATACGGCGATTATTGCGGGTTTTCTGATTGCGCTGAGTGGTGGGTCGCGTTTCAGTGTATCCGGGCCAACGGCGGCCTTTGTGGTGATTCTTTACCCGGTAGCGCAACAGTTTGGGCTGGCAGGGTTGCTGGTAGCGACGCTGATGTCGGCCGTTATTTTGCTGCTGTTGGCATTTGCCCGGCTTGGCAGGTTGATCGAATATATTCCCGAACCGGTGACACTGGGGTTTACCTCAGGTATTGCCATTGTGATAGCGACCCTGCAAATCCCTGACTTTTTTGGCCTGCAGCTGGCCGAGATGCCTGAAGCCTGGTTGCTCAAGCTGGCGGCGCTGGGGCAGGCCCTGCCTGCATTCGATGGCGCAACGCTACTGGTGGCGGCCCTGACTCTTGCCACATTGATTCTTTGGCCCCGTTTGCGTTTGCCGATTCCGGGTCACCTGCCTGCCTTGCTGATCGGGGTAGGCGTGGCGTGGATTGCATCAAGCCTTGGCTGGAGCGTTGAGACCATTGGCAGTCGCTTCAGCTACCTGTTGCCGGATGGTTCAACCGGACAGGGTATCCCTCCCTTCTTTCCAGAGTTTGTCTGGCCCTGGCAGCAGCCGGGTCCTTCCGGTGAGCCGCTGGACTGGTCATGGGCGCTGGTGCGTGAATTGCTGCCGGCCGCGTTTTCCATCGCCATGCTGGGTGCCATTGAGTCGCTGCTGTGTGCAGTGGTGCTGGATGGCATGACCGGCAAGCGCCACCATGCCAACGGTGAGCTGCTGGGGCAGGGGGTGGGCAATCTGGTGGCACCCTTCTTTGGTGGTTTTACCGCCACGGCGGCCATAGCGCGCTCTGCGGCGAATTACCGGGCCGGTGCACGGTCACCCATTGCTGGCATGGTGCATGCTTTGGTGGTGCTGGCAGGTCTGCTGGTATTGGCACCCTTGCTGGCATATCTGCCCATGGCGAGCATGGCCGCTCTGCTGCTGATCGTGGCCTGGAACATGAGTGAGGCACCCAAGGTGGTTCAGCTTCTCAAACGTGCGCCGCGAGGTGATGTACTGGTATTGCTGACCTGTCTGTCGCTAACAGTGCTGTTCGATATGGTGATTGCCATTTTTACCGGCATCATGCTGGCTTCGCTGCTGTTCATGCGGGATCTGGCAGGCATGACGCGCTTCACCAATATCAGTCAGCAGCAGAAACATGTGCCGGGACAGCTGCGGTCAGGCTGGCAGGTATACAAGTTGAGCGGGCCGCTTTTCTTTGCGGCCGCCGAGCGGGTGTTTGATGAACTGCACGAGCAGTGCCAGGGGGCGAAAGGCGTGGTGCTGTACATGGATGCTGTGCCGTTGCTGGACGCCGGTGGTCTGAATGCACTGGAGCACTTCATTCGTGCCTGTGATCGAGAGGAGGTTGAGCTGGTAGTGGCTGACCTGCAATTTCAGCCGTTGCGCGCGCTGGCTAGGGCCGGCATGGTGCCGGTGCCCGGGCGGCTAAGCTTTACTTCGACTCTGGTGGAGGCGTTGCAACCCTTGATAGTTGAACACGCTGCGGCTGATAGCTCTCCAGCCACGCACTAAGCTCTTCAGCCGGCAGTGGACGGCTGAACAGGTAACCCTGCATGAATTGACAGCCCTGCTGAGCCAGGGTGGAGCGCTGAGCTTCGGTTTCCACCCCCTCCGCGATCAGGCGCAACTCAAGGCTGGCTGCCATGGATATGATGGCGCTTACCAGTGAGTCACCGTAGCGGTCGGTGTTGAGGTCACGCACAAACTCTCGGTCAATCTTCAGTGTATCGACCGGGAAACGCCTCAGGTAGCTCAGGGATGAGTAACCGGTACCGAAGTCGTCAATGGCCAGGTTAACGCCCACCTGCTTGAAACCGTTGAGCCAACCGATGGTTTCTTCCGAGTCTTGCAGCAACAGCCCTTCAGTGATCTCAAGTACCAGCTGGGACGGATTAATCCGGTTGCGTTCCAGAATGTCGCGCACCACTTGGGCTTCCAGTCCCAGCTCGCGCTGGCGCTCGGAAATGTTCACCGACAGATACAGGTTCATGCCCTTGTCTGACCAGTGTCGCAGCTGGGCACAGGCCGTTTCCAGTACCCATTCGCCGATGGCGCCGATCAGACCGGTTTCTTCCGCCAGCGGAATGAAAGCGTCCGGTGGTATCATTCCTCGTTCAGGGTGATGCCAGCGCAACAGGGCCTCTACCCCGGTGATGCGCCCGCTGCGGCCATGGACCACGGGCTGATAGAACACTTCCAGCTGTTCTCGGTCCAGTGCGTGGCGCAGGTCCTGCTCCAGTGTCATCCGCTGATTGGCATGTTCCTGCATGGCAGCAGTGAAGAAGTGAGTTTGATTGCGCCCGGACTGCTTGGCCTTGTACATCGCCAGGTCGGCGTTGCGAATCAGGGTCTCGGCGGTATTGGCGTCGCCCGGGTGCATGGCGATACCAATGCTGGCACCGATGATCACTTCCCGCTCAGCCAGCAGGAAGGGTTCACTCAACTGATCTATCAGCTTGGCTGCAACATGGGCTGCGTCGGCATCCGACTTGACGTTGTGTAACAGGATCACGAATTCATCTCCGCCGAAACGGGCAACTGTGTCGGTTTCGCGCACACAGTTGTTCAGGCGTTTTGCCACCTGTTTGAGCAGATCGTCTCCGTATTCATGGCCCATGGAGTCATTGACGAATTTGAACCGATCCAGGTCGATGAACAGCAGGGCGATCATCTGTTCGTCACGGTCGGCGGTGATGATGGCCAAATTAAGTCGGTCCGACAGCAGGGTTCGGTTGGGAAGTTCCGTCAGCTCGTCATAGTAGGCCTGACGCACAATCTGAGCTTCGTCATTCTTGCGTTTGGTAATGTCCGAGAACACGGCGACATACTCACTGACCTTGCCTTCGCAGTCGTGAACCACCGAAACCGACAACCATTCTGGATAAATGGTGCCGTTCTTGCGCCGGTTCCAGATTTCGCCACTCCAGGAGCCGTGTTTGAGAATTTCCTGCCACATGTCTTGGTAAAAATGTTCGTCGTGGCGGTCGGAGCTGAGCATGCTCGGGTTCTTGCCCTGAACCTCTTCAGGGGCATAGCCGGTGATGCGGCTGAAGGCGGGGTTGATGGTCTTGATCAGACCATTCTGGTCGGCAATCATGATCGCTTCGTTACTGGTGCGGAACACCGTTTCAATCATTTGCAGCTGTTCTTCGACCTCTTTCTGCTGAGTGATGTCTTCTTTCACTGCAATGTAACTAAGGACTTTACCTGCTTCGTCCCTTACAGCGGAGATGGAAGCTGATTCCCAGAAAAGGCTGCCATCCTTGCGTCGGTTCAGCAGCTGGCCATGCCATTCTTCACCCTGCTCCACGGTGGCCCACAGGTCACTGTAAACCTCGGGCGACATCTCGCCCGAGCTGAGCATGCCGGCACTCTGTCCCAGTGCTTCCTCGCGGTTGTAACCGGATATCTGACAGAATTTAGGGTTTACATACTCGATACGGCCCCGAGTGTCGGTAATCATGACGGATGCAGGACTCTGTTCCATGGCGCGGCCCAGGTTGCGCAGCTTCTGCTCAATTTTCTGAGTATGAGTAATATCCGTACGCACGCAGGCAAGGCCGCCTTCACGGGTGCGACAATCACTGGCCATGATGGAGTGGCCGCTGTCCAAGTGTTCAATGTAGCTCTCGGCGCCGGGCTGTTCGCTGCCGATCTGTTCGCGTCGAAGCACATGGGGCTGCAGCTGGTGTTGAAAGTCGTCCCATTGCTCTAGTTGCAGCTCATCCATCCAGGGGTAGACCTGACGCCAGCGTCGGTTGCACACCATCAGGCGGCCCGCTGGGCTGAACAGGGCAAAGGCTTCCGACAGGCTCTCAACCGCATCGTGCATCCGGTCACGGGAAGTTTCGGACTGGCGGCGCAGCAACATGAAGCGACGCAGCAGGTCACCCATAAGCAGGAAGACCAGCAGGAAAACTCCAAACAGAGCAACGCCGAGGGCACGGGCATCCATGTTGGCATCTGAGCCACTGAAGTGATTGCGATCCCCGCTCCATAGGATATAGAAC
The DNA here is from genome assembly GCF_900107855.1 of Marinobacterium iners DSM 11526. GTDB lineage: Bacteria > Pseudomonadota > Gammaproteobacteria > Pseudomonadales > Balneatricaceae > Marinobacterium > Marinobacterium iners. The sequence goes on from NZ_FNRJ01000011.1 coordinate 46,018, forward strand.
AGCAACAGCAGGTTCATTCCGGTCAGAACCAGCATTAGCTTAAGTGCGCGGGAAGAAACTATTCTCATTTAATCCTGTAGTGAATGAAGGGTTAAAGGGGGCAAAGTGTAGCGCCTGGCAGACTCTTTGCCATAGTTAATTCTGCCTATTTACCTAATTGTCCGTCAGTTTTGGGTGCTTGTCAGATTTTTTCCAGCCTGAATGACAAAAATAGTGTATAATAAATACATTTAAATAGTCGGATGACGCACCAGAGGTCCAGTCATGGCAGTTGTTAATCTCGAACATACACCGCGCAACCATTATGAAGTGATATTCAGCAACGGCTTTCGCCCCATGTTTACGCTGGTTGCTCTGCAGGCGTTGCTGGCACTCGGTGGCTGGCTCGCGTTCTGGAATGGCTGGCTGGCCGCTCCGGAAACACTGGGTACGCCATTGCTCTGGCACGGACATGAGATGCTGTTCGGTTTTGTCGGCGCCGCGATAGGCGGTTTTTTGCTGGCTGCAGTGGCCAATTGGACCGGGCGGCGACCGGTTCATGGCGGTGCGCTGGTGCTGCTGGTTCTGTGCTGGCTGCTGGCTCGCGCCGTTGCGTGGCTGGGTGCGGACTGGCCAGCGCTGTTCAATGCGTTGGCAGCCTCACTGTACTGGGTGGTGCTGGCAATTTTGTTCGGACGTGAACTGATAGCGTCAGGCAACCGTCGCAATTTGAAGGTGCTGGTTTTGATCGGTCTGTTTACCCTGTTCAGTCTGGCGTTTCATCTGCAGTGGCTGGCGCCTCTTGATATCCTACACCTGACTCTGGTGCTGGTACTGATGCTGCTTACATTGATTGGTGGGCGCATCACGCCAGCCTTTACCCGTAACTGGCTGAATCGTCAGTCGCCGACGCCCGAACGGTTACCGGCAGCATCTGGTCCGCTGGATGCAGCTGCGGCTGTGATGACGGCGATTTCCGGTCTGGTCTGGGTATTCTGGCCCCAGTCGATGGCTGCCGCAGTGCTGCTGGCACTGGCGGGTGGGTTGCAGCTGGTACGGGTACTGCGCTGGTGTGGCTGGCAGACGCGCTCGGAACCGTTGCTGTGGGTGCTGCACCTGGGCTATGGCTGGATCGGTATCGGCCAGTTGCTGCTGGCCGGTGGCAGTGCCGGTTTCTGGCTCTCCAGCGCCGGTTTGCATGCGCTGACCATCGGTGCCATGGGCGGCATGATCATGGCGGTTGCGTCGCGTGCTGCACTGGGGCATACCGGCCGCGCGCTAGAGTCAACGCCGATACTGACTCTGGCGTTTTTCAGCCTGCACTTGGCGGCGCTCACGCGGATTGTTGCCGCGCTCTGGCCAGCCGTGATGCCACCGTTGATTACGTTGTCAGCGTTGCTGTGGCTACTGGCCTTTGCGCTGTTCAGCTGGCGTTATCTGCCGATTCTGCTGGGGCCATCGGTCAGCTTCAGTGATCGCCTCAAGGCGGGACAGGGCTGATCCTGCCGGCTTACAGGCAGTTGGCCTTGCGGTAGCTGCCCTGATAATCAAACAGGCGCTCACGGACTTGCCAAAAGCCCCCCTTTTTTGCGGAGCGGCCTTTCTTGCCGCTCATGCGGGCGATTACGAAATCGGGTGCTGGCAGTAATGCTTCACTGGCAACGACCTCGGCTGCGGAGGTGAAGCGGCGGGGTTGTCTGCCCTGACCACAGCGGCGACCGAACAGGGTATTGAACAGGGTCTTTTGTGCGGGACGATCCATGTGGAAACGCTCCTGCAGTTCCTCCCCCTGTTCCTCGTGGTAGGTCAGCGTCACACACTCGCCGCTGGCACTGACACTGATGCCGGCGCAGCGAATCACTTTGGCGTCCTTCAGCTGCAGCGCACGCTTGAGCAGGTCATCCGGGTCGATGATCGCTTCATTGCAGCTGTGACAGCGACGGGCGGCGATGTCGTTTTCAGCCCCGCAGTGGGGACATTCCTTGAACTTGAAGCGGTAATCACACTGTTGCGGTTTTTCCCCTTCCAGCTCCAGCAGGCCCTGACAGCGGCGGCCATGGTGTTCGATCACCTGACCGCTGTCGTCTGTCTTGCCCCAGAAAATGTTGGCAAAACCGCAGCCGGGGCAGAACACCTGTACAGGCTCACTGTCGGTTGAAGGGCGCGGCGTGCCTACCTCCGGGTGGTGCAGATTAAAGCCGTTACCGGCGTAATCGATCACCAGACAGTCCCGCTTGCCCTCGCTCAGGCGCAGGCCGCGGCCCACAATTTGCTGATACAGGCTGACCGAGGCGGTGGGGCGCAGGATGGCGATAAAATCCACATGGGGCGCGTCAAAGCCGGTGGTGAGAACGGCAACATTGACCAGATATTTCAACTGGCGCACCTTGAACGCCCGAATCAGCCGTTCGCGCTCCTCACTCGGTGTGGTTCCGGTGACGATGGCGGTCTGCTCGGCAGGCAGATAACCCTGAATTTCGCGGGCATGCTCGACTGTGGCGGCAAACACCATCACCCCTTCACGCTGCTCCGCCAGTTCGGTGATCTGCTCGCAGATGGCACGGGTAACACGCGGGTGTTTCAGCAGCAGACTGTTCAGTTCTCGCTCTGGGTAATGACCGCTTGAAGAGGGTGTCAGGGCGGAAAAATCGTAGTGGGCGATGGCGGCATCCACCAGTTCGGGGGGGGTTAGATACCCCTTGCGGATCATCCAGCTCAGCGGCAGCTCATAGATGCAGCGCTCGAACACACGGGGTTCTTCGCTGCGCACAAAACCGCGGTAGTGAGTGCGGTAGATCCAGCCATAACCCAGTCGGTAGGGGGTGGCGGTCAGGCCGAGCAGTTTCAGCCCCGGGTTCTGTTGCCGCAGGTGGCCGATCACCTGTTGATACTGAGAGGTATCATCTTCGCTGACGCGGTGGCACTCGTCGATGATCAGGAGCGAGAACTGATCCGTAAAGTCCTCCAGATTGCGCGCGATCGACTGTACACTGGCAAAGGTAACCTGGTGATTGAATTCGCGTCGGCCAAGACCGGCGGAGAAAATGCCCGCTTCCAGCCCCAGGGCGGCATATTTGGCGTGGTTTTGCTCGACCAGCTCGCGTACATGGGTGATTACCAGAATGCGCTTGCGGGCCAGTCGCGCAAGCTCGGCGATGACCAGGCTTTTACCGGCGCCGGTTGGCAGTACAATCACCGCCGGGTCATCGCCGGCGCGAAAGTGTTTCAGGGTGGCGTCGACCGCTTCCTGCTGGTAGTCACGCAGGGTGAACGCGGTGTTTGTGGGGCGTTTGGCTGTCATGGCGGCCATGGTAATGCGCGGCCTGAGCAAACTCCATCGGTAGGGGGAAATGAATGACCTTTGAAGTCTGGTTACGGCTGTCGGCTTTTCTGTTGGTGCTGCTGTTGTGTGCCCTGTTTGAGCGGCGCATGCCAAGGCGCAGCTGGCGTTTTCCCAAACGCTCACGCTGGCTGACCAACCTGACCCTGACCCTGCTGAATACTGTATTGGCCCGACTGACGTTGGGTGCCTTTGCCATCACCGCCGCTATCTGGGCCAGTGATCAGGACATCGGATTGTTCAATCAGGTTGCCGCCCCCCAGTGGCTGATTCTGCTGACCGGGGTTGTGGTGCTGGATGCAGCGGTTTGGCTGCAGCACCGGGTCACTCATTGGGTGCCGCTGCTGTGGCGACTGCACAGGGTGCACCATACCGACCCGGAGCTGGATGTGACCACGGCGCTGCGTTTTCATCCGGTGGAGATCGGTTTGTCATTGCTGTGGAAGGCGTTGGTGGTGATTCTGCTGGGGCTGACACCGGCCGCAGTGATTTTGTTTGAGCTGTTGCTCAGTATCTCGGCCATTTTTACCCATGCCAACCTGCGCCTGCCTGCAGGGCTGGATCGGCGCCTGCGCTGGCTGATCTGCACCCCAGACATGCACCGCATCCATCACTCGGTGTATCAGCCGGAAACCGACAGCAACTACGGCTTTTTTCTGTCGATCTGGGATCGCGCCTTTGGCTCCTATCGCCACAAGCCCGCCGATGGGGTCGAACAGATGCGGCTGGGGCTGCTGGAATTTACCGAACCGCGTGAGCTGACGCTGGGACACTTGTTGCTGCAGCCTTGGAAAAATATCAAACGGATCAACGATAACGGGCCGTTTGAAAAGCCGAATCGGCCCGTGTCATAGAGACGGCGCGCCGCCTTGGGTCAGGGTTTCAATGACCCGACCCCAGCTCGCCTTCAGGGCAGGCCAGCCAAGATGTTCTACATCAGGTGTCCTGATCGGCTCGCCGCAGTGTTTGGAGGCCGAAAGCTCGCCCAGCATTCGGGCCAGTGCTGAGGTTTCCTGCTGCTCGGCATAGCGATATTCGGCTGCAAACAGTTCACGGTAGGCCAGTCGATCCGGCACCACCGGGCGACAGCCTGCCGCGACCGCTTCCAAAACAGCAATGCCCTGAAAATCGTGCAACGCGGTCGACAGCACCACGTCAGAGCGTTGCAGCAACCGACGATAGGCTTCGGTACTCTCGATGTGCCCCCAGCACCCCAACTGCCCGCCGGATTCAAGTCGCTGTTTCAGTTGATCGAACACCGGAGGCAACCGCCGAAACTGCTGCCCGACCACATGCAGGCGAAAATCGACGTGATCGGTCTGCAGGCGCTCCACTGCGGCCAGCAACAATTCGGGGCCCTTGTCGAACTCCCAGCGGTGATTCCAGACGATCTCCAGTGGGCCTTCAACCGGTGCGGCAGGCAGGAATACCTGCTCGGGCAGAGGAACGTGCAGCACCTCCGAGCGAGCTCGTATCTGCTCCACCAGGCCGGGAGGAACCTGATCGGGCAGCTTGCGCAGCAGTCGGTCAGCACCCTCCAGCAAGGTGTCTCGGTTGTAGCCGGAATTGAACAGCACGCGATCGGCACAGAGTGCGTTATAGAGATTCAGTATCAGGGGCTCGACACTTTGATGTTCATGCCCGGACGCAGGGTAGGCAAACTGATTTTCGTGGAAATAGACCACGCAGGGCGTCTGAGCCAGTGACGGAACAAAGCCACGCAGGCTGGTCAGGTCCACCATCGAGGTGGCAATGACCAAGTCATAGGGTTGTTGCAGACGTTCTCTTTCGCCAAAGGCCCAGCTCAGGCTGTTGCCGCGAATGCGCCAGCTGAAATAACGCGCGGGCAGGCTCAGTACCGTCCAGTCATGTTCGGGCAGAGCATTCACCAGCCCCTTGCGCCAGTACTGGTGACTGACCGCATCGTAGGCTGACAGCAGAAGAATCCGCATATCGGTATCCAAGCAGAAAAAACGCATTGTGCCAGAGGGGTGCGAACTTGTCAGACCGTGATCGGCCTGCTTGACTGAGGGTAGATGTTTCAAGGAGAGCACAGATGGCCAGAACAGTTTTGATTACCGGTTGCAATCGTGGTCTGGGGCTTGAGTTCGCCTATCAATATGCACGGGATGGCTGGCATGTACATGCCTGTGCGCGGGATCTGGTGCATGCCGAGGCACTGCAGGCGCTGGAAGCCCGCTTTCCCGAGCAAATCAACCTGCATACGCTGGATGTGAACAAGGATGGTCAGATCAAGGCGCTGGATCGTGTGCTGGATAACATCAGCATTGATTTGCTGATCAATAATGCGGGTTATTACGGTCCCAAGGGTGTGGCGTTTGGCACCCTGGAGCGTGAGCTTTGGCGACAGGTACTCGAAACCAATACGCTTAGCCCGTTGATGCTGACGCAGGCGCTTTATCCGCGCATCGCGGCCAGTGAGCTGAAGACGATTGCATTTCTCAGCAGTAAGGTTGGCAGTATCACCGATAACACCGCGGGTGGGGGGTACTACTACCGCAGTTCCAAGACGGCACTGAATCAGGTGGTGCGCAGCCTGTCCATCGACCTGTCGGGGGCCGGGGTAAAAGTGGTTGCATTGCACCCAGGTTGGGCTCAGACAGACATGGGAGGCAGCAATGCTCTGATTACGCCGGAAGAGAGCGTAACCGCTCTGCGTTCGCTTTTGAATGGGCTGACACAGGAACAAAGTGGGGACTTTATCAATTACGATGGCAGCACTCTTCCCTGGTGAGCTTTAATGCAGAGGTCTGATTGCTATGGGTTGGCCGGACAGGTAGATTTTATTCTCAATGCTTTTGGGCAGGGAAGGTAACAGGATGCTACTTTCACAAATGCGATCCCCGCAGATGTTGACGCTGCTGTATGCCTTACTGGGGGTTGCGTGGATTGTGTTCAGCGACCAGCTTGTCGTTTACCTGGCCGGCGATATTCACCGATTTGCTGAGGTCAGCCGCTACAAGGGTGTGGCCTTTGTGCTCATCAGTGCCGCCCTGATTTTCCTGGCCTTGACCCATTATCGCTTTGAAGAGCTCTCCAACCACAGAGCGCCAGGGCGTCAGCGTTATCTCGTGTTTGCCTTTGTTACGCTGCTGCTGGTGGTACCGTTACTGGCTGTGTCGGTTACCCGGCTTTATGGCCCCGAACTCCAGCAGCGTGAGCTTGATCGGCTAGGCCAGGTCTCCGAGCTGAAAAGCTCGCAAATCAGTCAATGGCTGGAGCACAGCAGTCAGGAGCTGGGTGCCATTGAGCAGCTGCTGGAAACTGGTAGCAGTACAGTTATTCCCGATTCGGAGCGCTTTGCACACATGCAGCAGGCCGTTTCCAGCCTGTTGCAGGGGCTGGGCTATTCCGGGGCCGAGATCCACTTTCCGGGGAGGGAGCCGCTTCAGCTGGGAATGGTCCCTCGTATAGAGGCTAATGGTAATACGCTCAAGCCCTTCAGAATCAGCCAGAGAGATTGGCTGCAGCTGCTGCAGGATGAAGAGGCGACAGCTTGGGTGCGCCTATCTAGGCCCAGCCATGGTGATCGCATCGCGCTGGAGCTTTATCGACCGCTTGAAACTTCGTTGCAGCCGATATTGTCTGAGTGGCTGTTAAGTGGAAACAGTGCGGAATTGCTGTTGCTGCAGGCGAAAGGGGACCGAGGAGTCTATATTTCACCGCTGAAGCACAGTGATGCTCGGCCTATGACGCAAACCATCTCTCTGATCGAACAAACAATTCCTGGTGCTGTCGCACTGGTTTCTGGTGGCTCGGGTGAGGTTGCTGGAAAGGACTACCGAGGTGTCCCGGTGCTGGCGGCTTACAGAACCGTCACCAACTCTCCTTGGGCGTTGGTAATAAAACGTGATCGTGATGAAGTGCTCGCGCCACTCGATACCCTGCTGCATTGGATGCTGCTGCTGGGCATGATATTCATGCTGGCGGTGGGGCTCATTCTGTTGCTGCTCTGGCGTCAGCAACGACTGAGGTTGAGTTTGCAGGCCAAGGCGGACCTGGATGCACGTGACCGAATTTTGCAGCGCTTTTATGACATGCCATTGATCGGAATGGGCATCTATGACCCCGCTGCCCGGTGCTGGGTGCGCGTCAATGATGAACTGCTGCGGATGCTGGGCTATGAGCGCGATCAGTTTATGGCAACAGATTGGCGCGAACTGACCCCGGGACACTTGCTTGAAGAGGAAGGGTATCAGTTTCAGGCTTTATTGGACGGCCTGAGGGATGGCTATCAGATCGAAAAACAACTGCGCCACGCAGAAGGCCATTTGGTGGATATTCGGCTTGATGTTCAGATTGAGCGTGAAAACGGCGGCTGGATGCTGGCCATCATGCAGGATATATCTGAGCGGAAGCGCAACGAGGCCCTGATCCAGCGTCAGGCCAACCTGTACAATATGCTGTCACAAATCAACCAGATGATTGTGCGACGCCACTCCCCGGATCGAATCTTCCAGAGCGCCTGCGATATCGCCGTTCGTTTTGGCAAGCTGAGATTTGCCTGGATGGCTCAGCTGGATAAAAGTGGCCAGCTGAAACCACTGGCCAGTGCCGGCTTTGGCGGAGAAAGCTTGCCAATGCTGTTGCAACTGTGCCGCAACTACCCTGAACAGGGGCTCACCATGGCCGCTATCCGGCAGGGTGAGTGCATGCTGGCAAACAATATTTTTACCGATCCCGATTTCCAGCCCTGGTATCAGCTGGCGCGGCGTCATGATATCCATGCTGCTATTGTCCTGCCCTTGAATGGTGCCGGTGGCCGGCGGGTGGTGATGACGTTGTATGCCGGCGAGCCTGACTTTTTCACCGATGAAGTTGTGAATACATTGGATGAACTCAGCCATGACATCAGCTTTGCCCTGGCTGACCACTCGCGTGATCAGGCACTGAAGAAGGCCAATCAGGTCATCAACGCAAGCCCAGTGGTGCTGGTGCGCTGGGAGAATAGCCCTGGCTGGCCCGTGTCCTATGTGTCCGACAATGTGCGCCGTTGGGGGATCGAGCCTGCGAGCCTGCTTAAGGGGGAAATCAACTATGAGCAATTGATTCATCCGGATGATCGGGACACGGTTAATGCTGAGATTGAAGGATACCTTGAGCGCAGCGAAAATGAATATCACCAGTTGTACCGACTACAACTGGGCTCGGATGAGGTGATTTGGGTAGAAGATCATACTCATGTGCAGCGGGACCGTCAGAACAATGTTCAGCATATCGAAGGTGTATTGACCGATGTGACCGAGCGCCAGCAACAGGAAGCACGCCTGGAGCGTGCCTCGGCCGTACTGGAAAGTACCCGTGAGGCGGTAGTCATCACGGATGCTCGCCAGCACATTATCCAGATCAACCCTGCGTTCAACGAAATGTTTGGCTGGACGGAGGAAGAACTGGTTGATAGCACACCGCACCAGTTTGCCTCCGGTCGTCATGACAGTGCCTTCTATGAACAGATGTGGCACGAGCTGGACCGGTGCGGCCACTGGCAGGGCGAGATCATGAGTCGACGCCGTGATGGTGAAGTATTCCCGGCTCTGCTCAGCATCAGCGTGGTACGTGGACCGCGTGGCAACATCAATCACTACGTGGGTGTGTATACGGACCTGAGTCGCTTGAAAGAAAGTGAGTCCAGGCTTGAGTATCAGGCACTGCATGACCTGTTGACCGGCTTGCCCAACCGGCAGATGCTGTTCAGTCAGTTGGGGCACTGTATTCATTACAACCGCCGCCACAGGCGTATCTCAGCATTGCTAATGATCGATTTGGATAACTTCAAGGATGTAAACGACAGCTTTGGTCACCTGGTGGGTGATCAGTTGCTGGAGCAGGCAGCGCAGCGATTGAAACTGCGTCTGCGTGACGAAGATATGCTGTTCCGTTTGGGCGGCGATGAGTTTGCGGTATTGCTTGAGGATGTAACGTCAGGAGGCGATGCAGCCAATGTGGCCTTAAGCTTGATTCGACAGTTTGACGGCAGCTTTACGCTAAGCGGCGGTGTGGAGGTTCGGGTCGGTGCCAGCATCGGCATCAGTCTGATCACCAATCTCAAACAGAAACCGGAAGACCTCTTACAGCAGGCGGATGCGGCTCTGTTTCGAGCCAAGGAGCGGCGTGGCAGCCTGAGCTTCTATAGTGATGATCTTACTCAGGCTGCTCGCCAGCGTCTGGAGCTGGAGCAGAGACTGGGCCACGCCATAGAAGCCAATGAGCTTCGACTTCATTATCAGCCGCAATGGTCTTTGGAAACGGGTGAAATGACCGGGGTAGAAGCACTGGTCCGCTGGCAGGACCCTGAGCGCGGGCTGATATCGCCCGTCGATTTTATCCCGATCGCTGAACAAACGGTCTTGATCGACCATATTGGCCGCTGGGTGCTGAACGAAGCCTGTGATCAGATTGTCCGCTGGCAGGCAGCGGGGCTCCACATTCCGCGTGTGGCAGTTAACGTGTCACCGCAGCAGCTGCGCTATCACAGCCTGCCGGATGAAGTGGCCAAGGCGCTGAAGCGGACCGGTATTGCACCGGAGCGGTTGGAACTTGAGCTGACCGAAAGCGCACTAATGGCGCCCAACCTTGAGCCGGTGGCCATGTTGAAGCAGCTGCGCGCACTGGGTGTGCGGCTGGCAATCGATGACTTCGGTACCGGCTACTCTTCTCTGGCTTACCTGAAACGTTTCCCGCTGGACCTGCTCAAGATCGACAAATCCTTCACGGATGACCTGCTCGAAAGTGATGAGGCCCGTGCCATCGTCGAAACCATTATCGTACTGGGGCGCAAGCTTGGCTTGAGGGTGCTGGCAGAAGGGGTTGAAACCGAAGCTCAGCGCAGCTTGCTCAACACGCTTGGCTGTCACCAGTATCAGGGCTACTTGGCCAGCAAGCCTCTGCCCGTGGCAGAGCTGGAGATGCTGCTGGCAGCACCGCAAGGTTGATCTGTAACAACTGGAGAAGATACCCAGTCTTGGCTTTTGATGTATGATCGAGCAAATGTTTAATACCCGGGTCTCAACCTTCTGACCTGCAGGGAGTGCAGTGGATACTGTGAATTCATCAGTCGTGTGTCACAGCTCCAACAGAATTGCTACCAATCTGTTACTGGCCGTCGCTTATGCGATCCTTGGACTCGGCTTCTCCACCACTGGACTACACGACCAGATCGTACCCTTGTGGTTGCCGGCAGGCCTCGCACTTGCTGTTGTACTGCGTTTTGGTACGAAGATGTTGCCGGGGGTGTGGCTCGGCAGTCTGCTGGTCAATTTGATTTTGCCCAACGGTTGGAGCCTGCCAGAGACGGGACACCTGCTGACCGCACTGGTGATTGCCAGCGGGGCTGCCTTGCAAACCGGCCTGGCGGCATACCTGATACGCCGTTTCGGTGTTGATCCACTGTTGCCTGTCAATGAGCGCTGGATGCTGCGCTTTCTGCTCTTTGCCGGGGTGCTGACCTGCACCCTGAATGCCACGTTGGGAACGCTTGCGGTCACGTATATCAATCAGTCCGGTGGCAGTCTGGGACTGCTGCTGGATTGGGTCAGCTGGTGGCTGGGCGACAGCTTTGGTGCCGTTTTCGGTACCCCTCTTATTCTCTCGCTGCTGCCGGCAACCCAGCCTGATGCTGCCTCTCGCCGTTGGGTATTGTCGGTGCGACTGTTGGGAACCTTATTGGCGTTGATCGTGATCAATCAATACTACCTGTCTCACCTGTCCAGCCTGTTGGAGCGCAGTTTTCGTCAGGACGTACAACTGATCGACGCCCGTATTCAGGCAACCATTCAGCAAAACCTGCGTGATTTGACTCGGCTTGAGCTACAGATCGCCAGTCGCCCGGATCTGAAGCCAGAGGAGTTTCGAGAGCTGGTATTTGCTCACATGCAGGACAACCCTGCGCTGCGCGCCTATTCCTGGGACCCGCTGGTACCGCGTTCGCAACGGACCGAATTCGAGCAGCGCACACGTGAGCTGTTGGGTAACCCTGAGTATGCCATTTATGGTGAGTCCCCGCCGTCTGAAGATGTCTTGATTCCGGTACAATATGTCGAGCCGCTGGAACAGAACCGGGCCGCACTGGGGTTCAACCTCTACTCGCTGGAAGATCGCCGTCGCTGGGTACTGCAGGCTGAGTCACGCGGTCAGGCGGTGGCAACCGGTATCCTGAATCTGACCCAGGCACCTGATGAGCCGGGCTTGTTGATTTTGCAGCCGGTTTACCGCCAGACGGGGACAGAGTTGCTGCAGAGTCGGCGTGAACTGCTTGGCTTCATTGTGGGCGTCTTCACGGTGGCACAGTTTTTTGATGCCGCGTTGCAGGAGTCAAGCATCGAACATGTGGGCTTGAGAGTCTCCGAGCGATTTGGTGGTTCGTTCTACGACACGGTAAAGGCCGGTTCCCAGGGGGTGCGCCTGAGTCAGGGGTTTCCGGTGCTGCTGACGCAGCAGGAGTGGCAGGTGGAGGCAGTGGCCGGGCCTGACTATCTGGCCGCTCACCCGGTCAGTCAGGCACTCTATCTGCAGGTTTTGCTGGTCGGCCTTGGCGCTCTGGCCTCTTTGCTGATCCTGTCGATGTACAACCGTGAACGCCTGCTGGTCGCGCGGGTGCAGCAACAAACACTGGACCTTGCCTGGCAAGCCCGACACGATGACCTGACCGAACTGCCCAATCGCACCCGTATGCAGGAGCAGCTGACAGAGTGGCTGAAAACACCTGACAGTCCCTTTGCGCTGCTGTTCATAGACCTGGACCGATTCAAGCTGATCAACGATAGCCTGGGGCACCAGGTAGGGGACCGTTTGCTGCAGGCGCTGGCATATCAGATGCGTGTGGAAACACCAGAAGACTGTAAGTTGTGCCGCATGGGAGGGGATGAGTTCATTCTGTTGGTGCCCGGTGCCGCGCAGCGTGCCATTGCCGAGGCACAGCGGATCCTGCTGATTGTGGGCCGTCCCTATACGGTTGCCGAGCATAGCCTGCAGCTGACCGCGAGTATCGGTATCAGCCTGTGCCCGTCACATGGGCGTGATGCCGACAGCCTGATCAAGCATGCTGATACTGCCATGTACCGCGCCAAGTCGCGGGGCAAGGATCGTTATGAGTTGTACTCCGAGCAGTTAACCTCGGATGCGGTGCAAAGCTTTTCAGTTGAACAGGATCTGCGCCAGGCACTGCAGGAACATCAGTTGGTGTTGCACTATCAACCACAGTACCGCCTGGATGATGATCGCCTCTGTGGTCTGGAAGCACTGGTGCGCTGGCAACACCCAGAGCGCGGACTGTTGGGGCCAGACCAGTTCATTCCGCTGGCGGAAGAAACCCAGCTGATTGTGCCGCTGGGCTGGCAGGTGATCGAACAGGCCTGTCAGCAGATGTCTCGATGGCTGGAGCAGGGGCTGGATGTTCCGCTGGTTGCGATCAACATTTCACCGCATCAGCTGTTGCAGGCCGACTTTATCCCGCGCCTGAATGCACTGGCAGACGGGTTTGGTCTTGAACGCAAGCGCATTGAACTGGAAATCACCGAGTCGATGATTCAACAGGATCCTGACTTTGTGATTCAACAGCTGCAGCGCCTGCGCCTATCGGGGTATCATTTGGCGCTGGATGACTTCGGTACCGGTTTCTCCTCACTGGACCGTCTCAAGTACCTGCCGCTGAATCGACTCAAGATCGACAAGAGCTTCACTCGCGACATTGGCCGTAACCCCAAGGATGAAGCGGTTATCCTGACGGTAATCGCATTGGGCCGAAGTCTGGGCGTAGAGGTGCTGGCCGAAGGGGTCGAAACTGAAAAACAGCGCGACTTCCTCAAGACACACCAGTGCAACAGCATGCAGGGATTCTTGATGGGCAAACCTGTTCCGGCAGAGTTGGTCAGATTGTGACAGTTTGGATTTACTGACAGAAACGGGGGAAAGTGATTCAATAGCGGTCCACAGACCTGACACAAGACAGTCAAGTCTGGTGTGTATTGACGTACCAGCTCTGGAGTTGTGATGCTGTTTGCCCCCCTATCGAGCATCGCCAGTCGTGACGTTATCACGTTGGCCGAATCCGATACTATCCATTCTGCTGTCAGCCTGATGGCTGCGCACTCGATTCATGATGTGGTCGTGGTTACGGCGGATGGGCTACGTATCATCACGATACAAACTGTGATCAGGTTACGTTTGGCAGAGGCGGATTTCTCTGCTCCGCTGTCACAGGCATGCCTGCCTCGGGTTTCCTGCGTTAAACCAACCGAAAGTGTAGCTGATGGTCTTGTAGCCTTGAGAGGCTCTCCAAGTGAACATTTGTGCCTCGTAGACGAGAATGAGAGGTTGGTTGGTATTGTCAGTTACACGGATCTGATAAGCCGAATTGACCCTCAGAATATGGCAGAAACTGTCCGTATCAAGGATCTGATTAGACTTACGCATTATTCTCATCTCGAACCAGACGATACTCTTAGGACGGCCATGCAGCAAATGCATAGCGCCGGTCACTCTGCAGCCTTGATATCGCTGCCGAATCAAACAATCGGCATCATTACTCAAAGCGATATTACCCGTGCACTACAAACTCATGCTGACTGGCAGCATCCGGTTACTGAGTTCATGTCGGCACCTGCGTTTACAGTTGAGGAAGATTTGACCATCCAACAGGCCATAACGGTGAGCCGAGAGCGTCGGTTAAAGCGGCTGGTGGTCACGGATAAACGGGGTGAGGTGGTGGGCCTGCTGCATCAGAAAGATTTGGTGGGGCTGGCTTATGAAAGTTGGCGTGAGCTTCTTAAACGACATGAAGAAGACGTTCAAGCCGCCCTTGATGCCACAGAAAATGAACAACGTTGGCGAGCTGTGCTTGAAGGCACGCAACAGGGTGTCTGGGACTGGAATGCCCAGACAAACAAAGTGTTTTTTTCGCCGACCTGGAAATCGATGCTGGGCTACTCTGAGGATGAAATTGGAGACTCGCTCGATGAGTGGGACTCGCGTATTCATCCGGACGACAAAGCGGCAACCTATGCAGACCTTGAGCGACATTTCTCAGGGGAAACATCCGTTTACGAAAACACACACCGCGTGCGCTGCAAGGATGGCAGTTATAAATGGATTCAGGACAAAGGCAAAGTGTTCAGTACTGACGCTGACGGCAAACCGTTGCGTGTTATCGGCACACATACCGATATAACGGCTGAATATGAGCAAAAACAACAACTGAACCGGCTTGCAGAGAACGTGCCGGGGGTGTTGTACCAATATCGGCTGTTTCCGGATGGCAGCAGCTACTTCCCTTTTGCAACTGCGAATATCAGAGACGTTTATGGAGTGTTTCCCGAACAGGTAGCCAAAGATGCTCGAATTGTACTTGAACGTTTACACCCTGATGATGCTGAACGGGTTGCTACGAGTATAGGGGAGTCTGCCGATCGGCTAACGGTCTGGGAAGAGCAGTATCGATATAACCATCCCGAAACAGGCGAACGCTGGCTCGAAGGGCGTGCTACTCCCGAAAGGATGGCTGATGGCTCAATTATCTGGAACGGTTATATCTACGATATTACCGAGCGAAAACAGCAGGAGCTGAAACTGGCGGAAACCACGGCTCAATTTCAGCTTACCATGGAAGCAACGGACACAGGTCTGTGGACCCGGGATTTGTTAACCAATGAGGTTAACTGGTCACCACAAGCCTATTCCATGCTGGGATATGAACCGGATGAGTTTGCGGTGACGCTCGAAAAGTTCCAGGAGTTGGTGCACCCTGATGATCTTCAGAACATGATGTCTGGAGTGATGAGCAGCATCGAACAGGGCAGTGGGTTCAATGTCCAGTTTCGGCTGCGCCATGCTGGTGGGTATTGGGTCTGGATCCAGGGTCGAGGCAAGGTCACGGAGCGTGATACAGCTGGCAAGCCCTGCTTCATGATGGGCACCTATTTCAATATCAATGCCCTCAAAGAGACCGAAGAAAAACTGAACAAGAGTCGAGAACGTCTCATGCTCGCGACTGAGTCGGCAGATCTTGGGATATGGGACCTGGATATGAAAACAGGCCGGCTGGAGTGGGACCAGGGTATGTTCAGTCTCTATGGCATGCGTCCAGACGAGTTCAGTGGTGAGATCAATGACTGGAGCAATGCAATTGTCAAAGAGTACCGCGATCAGGTTGTTGAAACGTTCCGGTCAGCATTGGAGCATGAGACCACGCTGGTTCTGACTATGCCCGTTTGCAGACGATCGGATAGCGAGGTTCGTATTCTGCACGGTGAGGCCAAGATCATCAGGGATTCTGCGGGTGAAGTACTCCGGGTCGTTGGCATCAACCGTGATGTGACAGAGCAGGAAGAAGCTCGCCGAGCATTGGCCACAGCAAAGGCCGAAGCCGATGCCGCCAACCGTGCCAAATCTGACTTTCTTGCCAACATGAGTCATGAGATCCGTACACCCATGAGTGGCATCATTGGTCTTAGTCAGATCAGCATCGATGAACAGGACGTTGTCACCTTGCAGGATCGGCTGCGTAAAATTCACCGCTCAGGTCGTCTGTTGCTTGGAATTATCAATGACATTCTCGATTTTTCCAGAATAGAGTCTGGCAAATTGGAGATCGACCCGCAGCCGTTTTTCCTGCCTGGGTTGCTCGACAATCTTAAAAGCTTATTTGCTCAGATGGCAGCCGAGAAAGGCTTGCAATTGAATATTTCGACCGATGACAGTGCGGGAAAAGCTTATGTTGGGGATGAGCTTCGCCTGCGTCAGGTGCTGACGAATCTGTTGGGTAATGCGATCAAGTTTACTGAGAAAGGAACGGTAACGCTGAATGTCAGCGTCAAGGTCACGGACGATGGACTCCGTCGTCTCAGCTTCTGCGTCACTGATACAGGCATCGGTATCTCCAGTGAACAGCAGCAAAAGCTGTTCACTGCATTCAGCCAGGCAGATAACTCCATTACGCGTAAGCATGGCGGCTCGGGTCTGGGGCTGGTGATCAGTCAGCGACTTGTCGAAGCCATGGGAGGGGCTCGCATAGAGCTTGAGAGCGAGCTGCATCAAGGCTCCAGTTTCGGCTTCTCACTGATAATGCCGGTGTGCAGCCCAGGGCAGGAACAGGCGCTGTTACAGAGTATTCCCGATAGCCTGGGGTATTTTCAAAATCTGCAAGGCAGAGTGCTGCTGGTTGAAGATAATGAGATCAACCAGGAAGTTGCGAAAGCGCTGTTGCAGCAGTATGGGCTTAACGTGACAGTGGCAACTAACGGGGTGGAGGCGCTGGAACTGTTCGAACAAAAAGACTTTGATCTGATCTTCATGGATATACAGATGCCAATGATGGACGGATATGAAGCAACCCGTCAATTGCGTGCGAGGGGGTGTCAGTTGCCAATCATTGCGCTGACAGCTGCTGCCATGGCTGAAGATCAACAAAAGGCTTTTGACGCTGGCATGAACAGTCACCTTGCTAAACCCATTGATACCCAGGAGCTACAGCAGGTTTTGGTTCATTGGCTGCTGAAAGTCGACAAAACGGTATCGGCGGTTTCAGCTAATACGCAGGTGTTTGAGCACTTGCCACCGAGGACAAACGGCTTTGATCCCGCAGCAGGCCTTGCCATGTTGGCGGGCAATCGCCCTCTGTACCGAAAAGTACTGACCGAGTTTTTGCAGCAGCTTGAGTCTGAATATCAAGCCTTGCCGGATACACTGCGTAGCCTTCAATCAGACGGCCAGGAAGCCGCTGTCGCTGCTGCGCAAAGAAAAGCACACAGCCTGAAAGGTGTTGCCGGCAACCTTGCCCTCAAGGATTTGGCTCAGTGTGCAGTATCGCTTGACAGAGTGTTGAAACAGGCCCAATTACCGGAAATCCAGTCTATCAATACACTGGAGCACACCCTGAAACAGACAGCCACAGAGATCAAACGATGGCTCGATGAACAGGGGGAAAAGAATGAAGTCGTTGGCTGTTATCGCAGTAGTAATGACACATTGGAAGCTGACCTTCAGCAACTGCTGCAGGCCATTCAAAACAGTGAATTCATCGATGAGTCTCTGTTGAATAATGTTGAGAAGCAAGTGCTTCCATATGCTCAGGATGCCTGGCGACGGCTTTGTCAGGCCCTTGATGACTTCGATTTTGACAAAGCGAAGATTCAGTTATCACAGCTGAAAAAACTGTTGTCTGAGCTGCATCACTGATGCGCAGGCCCGTATCCAACTCGCTGAGCAAACGATTGCTGCTGACTACGCTTGCGTCTGTTCTTGTGACGACGCTATTGCTTACGGCAATGATCGAGTGGCTGGTGTTACAGCATAACCGTGGCCTCCTGCTTGAGCATCAAAAAAGCTACACGGACCTTGTGGCACGCCGTATTGATCACGGGCTGGAAGTGCGCACGCGTACGCTGAAAGGCTTGGCCGGGTTGCTCAATGATGGTGAGCAACTACTGCCGCTTGAGGCCATACAGGCTGTCCTGGACTCACGCCTACAGCTTCATGAACATTTTAATAATGGCCTTTCGGTGCTCAGTAAAGAGGGTGTGCTCTCGGTCGACTCCCCGGTACTAGAAGGGCGTGTTGGCATTGATCTGAGAGACCGTGAACATTACCGCCACGTATTGCGGACGCAACAGCCGTATATTTCCAAGCCACTCATTGGTAGAGGTGTCAACTCGCCGGTTTTTCTGATCAGCGTACCCATACTGAACCGGCGCAACCAATTGCTTGGCATGACGCTTGGTTCAACTCGCTTGGCTGAAGACAACCTGCTGACCGAGATATCACTGCAAACCATCGGTGATGAAGGTGAACTGTGGGTGTTGGATCTTGAAAGCGATCTTGTAGTCACCAGCTCAAAGCGAGAATACGTCATGGGACATATCTCGCAGTTGGGTTTTAATACGTTGCCCAATCGCCTGAAGCAAAAAGAGTGGCAGGGTCAGATGACCAATGGCGGCGGGAAATCACTGTTGTATACAGCGACACCGTTACAGCAAACGGGCTGGGTTGTGGTACATACCTTTCCTGCGGCCATGGTATTGGCACCGGTCAAAGCATTGCTGTTGCAAGTTGTGATGGCAGTCACAGCGATGCTGGTCGTGGTGGCATTGCTGGCGTATTGGCTGATCAAGCGGCAGTTGCGTGGCCTGAGAAATGCAGCTGTCCAAATCGCTGGTATGCTGGGAAACGTTTCCGAGGTTAAACCGTTAACGGTTGTACGGGATGATGAAGTTGGGCTGCTGGTAAGCGCCTTTAATCAGCTGCTGGAAAAACAGGAAGTACAGGCCCAGCAGTTGTTGGCTGCGAAAACTAAAGCTGATCAGGCCAACCAGTCCAAGTCCGAATTCTTGGCTAACATGAGTCATGAAATTCGTACCCCGCTGAACGCCATTATTGGGCTGAGTGAGTTGCAGCTAGGAGAGGAACAGCCTCTGCACATGCAGCAGCGTACCCGTCAGGTTCATCACTCCGGCAAACTGTTGCTTGGAATCGTGAATGACCTGCTCGACTTCTCCAAAATTGAAACCGGTAAAATGGAGCTGGAGTCGCGCCCATTCATGCTGAGTGATGTGCTGCAACATCTTGCATCGCTGTTTGCGCTTCCCAGTAGTCAAAAAGGTCTTGAACTGGTGTTGCACCTGGAACCGGACCTGCCTGAGGCGTACGAAGGGGATTATCTGCGCCTGACTCAAATTCTCACCAACCTGATGGCCAATGCCGTCAAGTTCACCGAGCAGGGCACGGTGGAATTACTGATTGAAGCGAAAGCGATACAGGATAAGCAAGCCGAGCTTGTTTTCAGCATCAGTGATACCGGTATCGGTATGGCACCCGAGCAGCAAAAGCGGTTGTTCAAGGCTTTCAGCCAGGCGGATACCTCGATCACACGGCGTCATGGCGGCACGGGGTTGGGGTTGATCATCAGTCAGCGGCTGGTAAGGCTGATGGGCAGTTCTGGTATTCACCTTCATAGTGAAGCCGGTGTGGGCAGTTGCTTCAGCTTTGGGTTGAGGTTGCCTTTGGCTGCAACCAGTGAGCAATCCTTACAACAACCACTTCGCTGTGAAAACGGTGCATGTCATGCGCTTGTAGTGGACGATCACCCCCTGGCACGTCAGGTATTACGAGAGATTCTTGAGTCCTGGCAGTTTGTGGTCGAAGAGGCGGAAGGTGGCGTGAGGGCGGTGGAAAGGGTGCAGCAGCGGCTCAAACATCAGCAGAGCTACGACGTTGTACTGATGGACTGGGAAATGCCTGGAATGAACGGCCTGAATGCGTTGCGCACGATCCGTACGGTGATGGAGGAGGCCGGCATGACGCGTCAACTGCCGGCAATGCTAATGGTTTCGGCGCATGACCAATCAAACATCCAGTTCTATAGTGAAGATGATATTGAGTGTCTGCTAAAGCCGGTTCATCGTTCTTCACTCTACGATGCCCTTTCGCACCTGTATCAACAGAATCAGGTGCAGCTGCCACAGTCACAATCACAGCTATCCGAGCACTTCTGTGGTCAAAGGGTGCTGGTTGTGGAGGACCACCCGATCAATCAGCAGGTTGTCCAGTCGCAACTGGAACAGATGGGGCTGACGGTCAGCCTGGCTGGAAACGGTGCCGAAGGTGTGGAGCAGGCTCGCCGTGAACAATATGACCTGGTATTGATGGATATCCAGATGCCGGTTATGGATGGCTATGAGGCAGCTCGTACGATTAGAGCCTTCAATACAGAGGTTCCGATCATTGCCCTTACCGCGGCAGCACTGGTTGAAGACCGTGAAAAGGCTCTTCAGGCTGGCATGAATGATCACTTGGGCAAACCGTTCTCAGCACAACAGCTCTTTGACCATCTGCACTCATGGCTGCAAACCCGCCAGGACGCTGCAGAACTTTCACCTGCGACTGCTGAAACAGCAAGCACTGCACAGTTGCCGGTTGCACAAAAACGGTCACTGCTGATTGTGGATGACATGGCGGCCAATATTCGGATTTTGGCTAACCTGTTGAAAGGCGACTACACAATTCAAGTAGCCAACCGAGGGCAAAAGGCTCTGGATATTGCCCGTGGAAGTCATCCTCCGGATCTGATATTGCTGGATATCATGATGCCGGAGATGGACGGTTACCAAGTGTGCCGTGAGCTTAAAAACAATGCGACCACCAGTCACATTCCGGTCATTTTCGTGACGGCAATGGATGCAATTGAAGATCAGAAAAAAGGTCTGAGTTTGGGGGCTGTTGATTACATCACCAAGCCTTTCGATGCTGATATCGTGAAGGTGAGAGTGCGCAATCACATGAACCTGAAGGTCAAAACGGACATGCTGGAAGATATGTCGCATGTGGACGGTCTGACACAAGTGGCCAATCGGCGCAACTTTGATCGATCACTGCAGCGGGAACTGAAACGTCTTGAGCGCAGTGGCAAGTCGCTGGGCCTTATTATGCTGGATATCGACTATTTCAAGCCGTTCAATGACCATTACGGCCATGGCAAAGGGGATGAGTGCTTGATTAAGGTGGCTGCGGCACTGCAGCAGGTGGTTAAGCGCCCCGGTGATCTGTTGGCACGTTACGGTGGTGAAGAGTTTGCCGCCATTTTGCCTGAAACAGATGCAGGGGGCGTGGCACAGGTGGCTGAAGCAATGCGCGCTGCTGTAGAGGCAATCGATGTCGAGCATGGCTATTCACAGGTTGCTGATCATGTGACGATCAGTGTGGGCTGCTGTGCTCAAATCGTTACAGCTGAAACAACGGCAGAGCAGCTGCTGAACAGGGCGGATACCGCACTTTATGCTGCCAAACGGCAGGGGCGCAATCGGGTCGTAATCTGAGTAGCTTTTTATCGGCAGGAGGCAGAAATGGCGGCGAAAGGGGGTCAGACAGGCAAATTCAGCCCATTCTTTTTAAAGCCTTTTCTGTTTCCCGTGATGTTGCTGTTGTCTGTAAATGGCCACGCGGCACCTGCAGATCTGGAAAGAGTGTTTCTTGATCAAGGCGTTCCCATGCTTTGGCTTGACCCTGCCAGTGGAAAGATTGCTGACGTCAACCCCGCTGCTGCACAATTCTATGGCTATGACCCCGACGTAATGCGTGGAATGAGTATTTCCGAAATAAACCTGCTCAGTCCTGAGCAGGTTGCAGAGGAACGTGCGCTGGCGGCCGAGGAGGGGCGCAATTACTTTACTTTCAGGCACCAACTGGCCAATGGCGATATTCGCACGGTTGAGGTGTACTCACACCCTTACGAGCACCAGGGAAAAACGCTTTTGTTGTCCGTGGTACATGATATTACACCGGGGCGTAACCTGGATCATGGGCTTTGGCACTATAAGCAACGTCTTGAAGAATTGGTGGAGGAACAGACTGCAGAGGTTAACCAGCGCAATCGTGTCATTATCCTGTTGTTGCTGGCTGGGCTTGCGTTGTCGGTGTTTACGATTGTGGTTTTAACCTATCTGATGCGACAGCGACAAAAGGCTGAAGCGGAAACTCGGCATTTCAGATCCATTGCCGAGAGTGCGATGTATGGCAATGTGATTACGGACTTGCGAGGTCATGTACTCTATTGCAATCCTTTCTTTGCCAATATTCATGGCTATACGGTGCAGGAGCTGAAGGGAAAACATCTGTCTGTTTTTCATTGCCCTGAGCAGATGCCGGCAGTAGAAACGCTTTTATCCCAACTTAAGCAACAAGACTATTTTCCACCGACTGAGGTGTGGCATTACAGTCGTAACGGCTATGAGTTCCCGATGTTGATGAGCGGTATCATCATGCCAGATGAGCATGGTCAGCCGGCTTATCTCGCCACAGTAGCCATTGATTTGACCGATCATTTCAATGAGCGCCAGCAATCTGAAAAGTTGCTTGTCAGTGCCAAGGAAGAGGCAGAAAACGCCAGCCGTGTGAAGTCAGAATTTCTTGCCAATATGAGTCACGAGATCCGGACTCCGCTCAATGCCATTATCGGGCTTAGCGAGCTGCAGATAGCCGAGTCTTTGCCAAAGCGGGCACATCATCGTGCACGACAGATTTACCAATCAGGCGAGCTATTGCTGGGGATTGTGAATGACCTGTTGGACTTTTCAGAGATAGAGTCGAAAACATTGGCGATTAAAGCCGACTTTTTCAGGCTTTCTGATGTCATCAGCCAGCTCGATACCCTTTTCGGTCCATTAAGTCGGCAAAAAGGGGTGGAGTTGTTATTTACGATCCAGCATGACCTGCCTCAGTGGTATACAGGCGACCGAGTACGCCTGACACAGGTGATGACCAACCTGTTGGGTAATGCCGTGAAGTTTACAGAGCAGGGCAAAATTGAGCTGCAGATTGAGGGTGAATGCCTGTCAGACGAGCGTGCGAGGCTTGTATTCAGGGTAAAGGACAGCGGTATTGGCATGACTCAAGGACAGCAAGAAAAACTGTTTCAGGCATTCAGTCAGGCCGACACCTCTATCACGCGCCGTCATGGCGGTGCCGGCTTAGGACTCTCAATCAGTCAACGCCTGGTTATGTTGATGGGTGGAGAAAACATCCATGTAAAAAGCGAAGCAGGTGTCGGCAGCTGCTTCTGCTTTGAGTTATGCTTGCCGATCGCACAGGTGCAGACATCCTCGGGTGATAAGTCTGAAACCGAGTATCTCTGTGATGAGACTGCGCCTGTCGGGGATCTTATAGAGCCTGGCTCATGGAGACCCGTTAGCCTGTTCAAGAGTCAGCGAGTGCTGGTGGTGGAAGACAACCCGGTTAACCAGCAGGTGGTGCAGTCCCAGCTTGAACAGATGGGGCTTGGAGTTGAGCTGGCCTGTGATGGTGCCGAGGGTGTTGAGCGTGTGCGGCAGGGTGGTGTGGATCTGGTATTGATGGATATACAGATGCCTGTAATGGATGGTTATGAAGCGACCAAAGCTATACGCAGCTTTAACCAGGATATACCGGTTGTCGCATTGACGGCAGCAGCCTTGATTGAAGACCGAGACAAGGCACTGAATGCCGGAATGAATGACCACTTGGGCAAACCCTTTTCGGGACAGCAACTGTTCAAGATGTTAGAACAGTGGCTTGAGTTGGCGCCAATGGCTCAACAGCCGGAGGAGAGTGCGTCGACGCTGGAACCGCAGCCCACTGCAGGGCAGCCGGTCAACCCAGCTGCCAAAAACAGGTTGCTCATTGTTGATGATGTTGCGGCGAACATCCGTATTTTGGCCAACCTGCTCAAGGATGAATATACGATTCAGGTGGCCAACAATGGCCAAAAAGCGCTTGAAATAGCGCAAGGCAATCACCGGCCTGACCTGATCCTCCTGGATATTTTGATGCCCGATATGGACGGCTACGCTGTTTGCCGCGAATTGAAGCAAAAGCCGGAAACCAGCAAAATTCCGGTGATCTTTGTGAGTGCCCTGGATGAAGTTGAGGATGAGTCCAGGGGGCTTGCGCTGGGTGCAGTGGATTACATCACCAAGCCTTTTCAAGCTCAGGTTGTGAAAGCGCGTGTGCGTAACCACATGAACTTGAAACTCAAAACGGATCTGCTCGAAAATCTCTCGAATTTTGATGGGTTGACTCAATTAGCCAACAGGCGCCGTTTTGATGAAGTATTACAGTCTGAAGCGAGACGTTTGTCACGCAGCGGTAAGCCTTTGGCATTGATCATGCTGGATATCGATTTTTTCAAACCTTTCAATGACAACTACGGCCATGGCAAGGGTGATGAATGCTTGATCAAGGTTGCAACAGCCTTGCAGCAGGTAATACAGCGCCCGGGTGACCTGGTTGCACGTTATGGCGGTGAAGAGTTCGTGGCCGTTTTGCCGGAAACTGACATCATCGGTGCAGCCAAAGTTGCTGAAGCGATGCGCCGTGCAGTTGAGAGTTTGAACTATCCGCATGAATATTCATCCATCGCGGATCATGTAACGGTAAGTGTTGGTTATGCGGCGGCAGAGTTGAAACAGGGTCCAGCAGAGGCGCTGTTGGAGCAGGCAGACCACGCATTATATCGTGCGAAGAGTGCCGGACGTAATAGTGTAGTCGGTACAAGTTAATCGGCCCGAAATCCCTTTTTACAGCCTGCACACGTCTGCGAGTTCGATCAAACAATCATGCTCTCCTCCCCCTATTGGCTTTTGTTGTTATGTTATAACAAAGGCTATAGTATACACATCCCTTTCTCCAACGTACTAAAGCTGTAAAACCATGAAAATGAAATCAACTTTACTTCGCACATTGCCCTTAGCTGTATTCGTGGCCGGTACCGCTCAGGCGGAGCTGTCGGCCCCCGATATCAGCCTCACGATTGATGCCTATCACAAGTCTACGGATACGGCTTTGGGTGGCCGTACAGAAGGCTGGGGGCTGAGCCATACGGAGCTGGCGCTCAAGCAACAGTTTGGTAACCTGATGAGCGGCAAACTGACCGCCGTTATGGAAGCCAATGAGGAGGAAACCGATTTCAGTATTGAAGAAGCCTACCTGCAGACGCTGTCATTGCCGGCAGGAATGACGCTGCGGGGTGGCCGCTTTCTGTCGGATATCGGCTATCTGAATGGTCAGCATCCGCATGCTGACAGTTTTGTTGAGCGCCCGCTGCTGTATCGCGCTTTTTTGGGTGGTCACTATTACGACGACGGTCTTGGGTTGAGCCTGGTTATGCCCACGGATCTTTACTGGCGCATCAGTGCCGAGGCATTTGATGGCGACCAGCTGAGTGAAACCGATAGTGGTCGTACGGTGGGTACCTGGGCTCTATCAACCAGCCTGGGCGGTGATTTGAGTGATTCTCAAAGCTGGCAGGCTGGCTTCAGCTACCTGCGTAACCGCACACTGGAAGCGGGTGAGCATGATGAACATGACCACCACGACCATCACGATCATGAAGAAGAAGGGCATGGTCACAGCCATGGTGCCGAATATACCGGCAAGCATATGTACCTGGCCGATCTGGTGTGGAAGTGGGCGCCTCAGGGCAACAATCGCAACCAGCAGCTGACACTTTCAGCCGAATATGCCCGCGTAACCGACCCGAACGAATATGCCAGCAGTCAGGAATACCACGAAGGCTGGTATGGTTCTGCGGTGTATCGTTTTGCACCCCAATGGAGTGCAGGGCTGCGACATGGCCGAATAGATGTACAGATGGGGCATGATGATCACTTCCATGAGGGTGCGCTGGAAGAGACCGCTGTGATGCTGGCCTGGAATCCGAGCCACACCCAGACGCTTCGACTGCAGTACACTCATCAAAATGTACTTCAGGACTGGGATGATACCTTTGATGCGGCAGCTGATGATGTCCTGACGCTGCAGTACATCATCAGCTTTGGTGCTCATGATGCGCATTCGTTCTAGTTTGACAGGCCTTGCGCTGGTAGCGGCATTACTGCCACTGCCGGCTCAGGCACTTGAGATCTTTGCCTGCGAACCCGAGTGGGCAGCACTGGCTCAAGCACTGGCGCCGGAGGCACGTATCAGCAGTGCAACCCATGCCTATCAGGATCCGCACTATATTGAAGCGCGGCCGAGTCTGATCGCCCGGTTGCGCCGTGCGGATCTGGCCATCTGCAGCGGTGCCTCGCTGGAGGCTGGCTGGCTGCCGGCGTTGCAGCAGCGGGCGGCCAACCCAAAGGTACAGCCGGGGCGTGCGGGTATGCTGTTTGCGGCTGAACATGTCGAAACGATTGATCAGCTCGATCATGTACCTTTCGGTGCCGGTGATGTGCACCCGGAGGGCAATCCGCACCTGCACCTTGATCCGGAACGAATCCGGCAGGTGGCAGCGGTACTGAGTGAGCGTCTGGGTCGGGCCGATCCTGAGCAGGCCGCCCAGTACCGTGCGGCCTACCTGCGTTGGTCCCTGAGTTGGCAGCAGCGTATGGATAAGTGGCGTGAACGAGCAGAGCCGCTGCGCGGTCGTACGCTTGTGGTTCAACACAGCACCTTCGATTACTTCTGGCGCTGGCTGGGCCTGGAGGTAGTGGCCGATCTGGAACCCAAGCCGGGTGTGCCGCCGACTCCGGGTCATCTGGCATCACTGGTCGAGGATGTGAAGGCAGAACAACCGCTGGCCATTGTGCACAGCTGGTATCAGGACCCGCAAAGTGCTCAGTGGTTGGCGCAGAAAACCGGGCTGCCGGTGTTGGCACTGCCGTCCACAACCGAGCCAGAGCAGGGGATAGAACGGCTGGATCAGTTGTTCGATCATCTGCTGGCGCAGCTACTGGAACAGGTTGATGCTGGCTGAAGCGGGGCTGTTACTGGTTCCGTTGGCGGCAGGGCTGCTGGTACTGCTGACCCATCTGCCGCTGGGCGAGCAGGTGCTCAAACGTGGCATTCTGTTTATCGACCTGGCGGTGGCTCAATTGGCTGCGCTGGGAGCCTTGCTGGCGCAGCTAGTGTGGCCGGAGGTGCCATGGGCCGCGCTGGCAGGTGGCACTTTGCTGGCGGTGCTGGGTGCCGGTCTCGTGGGCTGGTTGGCTGCATGGTATCCAGCCCAGCGGGAGGCGGTTATCGGGTTGCTCTATGCCGGGGCCGCCTGTTCGTTGCTGTTGTTGCTGGCATCCGATCCCCATGCGGGACATCAGCTGGCCCGCAGCCTTAACGGTGATATTCTTTGGGTCAGTTGGAATGACTTGTTGCCGCTGGCGCTGCTGACTGTCGCTTTCTGGACTGTACAGTGGCGGTACTCAAACTGGCTCGGTGCTGCAGGGTTCTATCCCTGTTTTGCGCTGCTGGTCAGTTTTTCGGTACCGCTTCTCGGCGTCTATCTGGTGTTCGTGACACTGATTGCACCGGCGCTGGTGGCGCAACTGGCGGGTGGTCGCAGCGCAGCGCTGCTGTGCGGTTGTGTTGGCTACCTGCTGGGGCTCGGCCTGGCATGGCAGTTTGACTGGCCGGCGGGCGCCACTCTGGTGCTCAGCCTGTTGCTGGCAAGTGTGATCTGGGTGGTACTGTATGGCCTGAGAGCAGATTACTCTTCAGGCCAGTCTTCCGCATCATCCGGCAGTTCATAGGGTTGGATGCGGTAGGCTTCCAGTCGGTAGCCTGCCGTTCCCATCTCATGGCTGAACACTTCGGTCGTCAGCCGGCCGCTGATCAGCACCGCATCGTACAGGCTTTCAACCCGTGTGCCGGGCTGGTAATGCACGTCGATGATCTGGTTGGAGGGCGGTGGCGGCACATGAATACAGGCGCCGAAATAAGGTACCAGAAAAAAACGATCAACCACGTCACCCACCCCTTCAAGTGGTACCACAAAGCCTGGAATGCTCACCATGCGGCCATCCATCGACTCCACGACTGGGGCTGAAGCCAGTGTCTGCATCATCTGGTCCATGATCTGCTGCGCTTTCGGGCTGTAATCGTCCAATGCATCCAGCTCGGGGCTGTTGAACAGCTCTTCAAGTGAGAGGCCATAGTCTTCCGGCATCAAATCATCCCAGCGTATCTCGGCCGCGGTTTCGCCATTGACGATGATCTCGTCATTGGCCTGCAGTGGCTGCAACAGCGAAAGGCCCAGTATCAGAGTAGTCAGTACACGCATTGAGTTCTCCATCAGTTGCGCCGGATCAGACTGTTGGCCAGTGCCATGCGGTAGGCCATGAGGGCCGGTATCAGTCCGCTGAGCAGTCCCAGCAGCAGGATGATACCACCAAGTGCCCATTGCTCGGGTGACAGCTTTGCAGGTACCAGCCGCAGGCCAAACAGATCCAGCAGAGGCTGTTGCAGCAGTGTCATTCCGCCCCAAAGCAATAACAGCCCCAGCAACAGGCCACTGAGAGTCAGCAGCAGGCTTTCAGTCATCAGCAGTCTGGCGATGCGCAAGGGGGATGCCCCCAATGCCCGCAGTACGGCAATCTCATGTCGGCGCTGCTGCATGCCACTGAGCAATACGGCCAGCATGCCACACAGGCCGATCAACAGTGCAGCACCGGACACGGCCAGCAATGCTTTTTCGGCCACGCTGACCACTTGCCACAGTTCCTGCAGCGCCACGCCAGGCAAAACGGCAGTGAGGGGATCGTCCCGTCGGTTGTTCAGTTCGCGCTGCAGATGGAAGGTCTGCAGGCGAGATTCAAGGCCCACCAAAACAGCCGTAACTTCTCGGGGTGTCAGGTCGCGCTTGCGGGCCTGCTCGGGCGTGACCTGCATACCCGGTAGGGGGATGCCGGCACGCCAGCCGAGATGAACGGCCTCCAGCCCCTCAAGTGATACCAGCAGGGCCCGATCCAGTGGTGTGCCGGTGGCGGTCAGAATGCCGCTGACCTTGAAGGGCAGATTGTCGTGACGCTTGAAACTGGTGTTGCCGGCACCGTGTGCGATTACCAGGCGGTCATCAAGGTTGTAGCCCAGCTCGCGTGCCACCTCGGCACCGATTACTACCGAGAACAGGTCATTCAGCGGGCCACCCTGAGCGAACTCAAGCGGTTGTTTGGCGCCGTAGCGGTAATGTTCAAACAGGCTGTTGTGAGTGCCAACAACACGGTAGCCGCGGTGCGAGTCGCCCAGTGACAGCGGGACTGTCCAGGCGATGCGCGGGTCATCACTCAGGGCTTCGTAGCTGCTCCAGCGGATATTGCTGGTCGCTGAGCCAATATGAAACACGGAATAGAGCAGCAGTTGTACGGGCCCGGAGCGAGCACCGACAATCAAATCGGTACCAGAGACCGTATCGAAAAAACTCAAACGGCTTTGTTCGCGAATCTGCTGTACACCCAGCAACAGAGCAGTGCTTAGCGCCAGAGTGAACAGTGTCAGCAGTGCGCTGGCGCGGCGGCTGGCCAGACTGCGCAGTGCAAGTCGGATCAGCATGAGCTGGCTCCTTCCAGTGTAAGGTGGCGTGAGAAATACTCAGACAGCGCGGGGTCATGGCTGACCAGCAGAAGGGTGGTATTACTCTGATCCAGTTCTTCCAGCAGTAACTGCATAAAGCGGTCACGGCTGACACCATCCAGCGCCGAGGTGGGCTCGTCCGCAATGATTAACTCCGGTGCGCCAATCAGAGCACGGGCAGCGGCCACGCGCTGCTGCTGACCGATCGACAACTCGGCGACGGTGCGGCGCTGAAACAGTTCGGCGGGCAGCTGCAACCGTTCCAGCAGGCGATGTGCTTCTGCCTGAACACTGTCACTGCGGCGGATTGCGGCTTCGCGCCGGGGGGCTGAAAGTGTACAGGGCAGACTGACGTTATCGATCAGGTTCAGGTAGGGCAGCAGGTTGAACTGCTGAAACAGTATGCCAATATGGTCTGCACGCAGGCGATCACGCTGGCGCTCTGACAGGCTCGCCAGGGATTGACCAGCAAGGCTGATTTCTCCTTCGAAACCGCCCAAGACACCCGCTATCAAGTTCAGCAGGGTGCTTTTGCCGCTGCCGGAAGGGCCTTGAATGAACAGGTGCTCTCCGGCCTGCAGCTGCAGTTGTTGAATCTCCAGCATGGGCGCTTGTCCGGGCCAGGCAAAACGCAGGTTGTCGATACGGATGATCGGTTTCATGGCAGTTCAAGCAGGGTTTCGCCCTGCCGCAGTTGGCTCAGGTGCTGGCCTGATGGCGTGATCAACTGAACATCCAGTCTCTCGATCCCCGGATAGTGCTTCATCAACGGTAACTGCAATTGTTTCAATTGTGCCGAGTCGGCACAGAGATAGTGATATTCCACCATCAGATCGGCATGTTCCTGATACTCATCATCCGAACTGTGATCATGCTGGTCGTGGGAATGAGAGTGCGCATCATGAGTATCCGTTTCCTTGAATGGCTGGTGCAAGGCGACTTTGCTCAGACTGCAATCGGCTGCAGCCGGAAGTTGCAGCAGATGCCCGGCCTGCTGCAGTTGTTGCTGCAGTGAGGTCCAGTCAGCCTGCTCCTGTTCAGACATTGGACGATGCTCAAACCCGACCAGGTTAGCCAGGGGCGAGCGTATTGAAACGGCGAGCATGGGAGGGTCCAGCACCAGATCGAGCTGGGCAACACCGTGTTGGTGTACACCGGCCGCAACAGCCGTCTGAAGCGGGAGAAGGGCGCATAACAGCAGGGGGGTGATCAGTCGCATCTTGGTCTCCGGATACCATCTGTCAAAAAGGAAACGTTATTTGATAACATGATTCAGTGCACTCAACGGCACCTGTGACAAGAAACGAAACAAAAAGATCAGCTGTTACAGCAAAAAAACGTTTTGAAGTAAACATAATTTAATGTAGCGATGATCTACCTTTATTTCCCTGTTGTATAACCCGGTGAGAGTTTGCAGCCACGCGTTCAACCCCTTCTGGTTGTTCGGCACGATCCCATCCCCCGAGGTTAATACATGTTGTTCAATCGCCATAAATCAGCCCTGCTCAAGGCCAAGGTTCAAGTCGCCCATCAGCAGGAAATCCTGAGCGCACTGAACCGACACATGGCGCTGATAGAATTTTCACCTCAGGGTGAGATTCTTGATGTCAGTGCACCTTTCTGCGAGGTGATGG
This sequence comes from Marinobacterium iners DSM 11526, assembly GCF_900107855.1. Taxonomy (GTDB): domain Bacteria; phylum Pseudomonadota; class Gammaproteobacteria; order Pseudomonadales; family Balneatricaceae; genus Marinobacterium; species Marinobacterium iners. The sequence goes on from NZ_FNRJ01000011.1 coordinate 76,792, forward strand.
GCTACGACCGAGAACAACTGATCGGTCGGCATCATCGTATTTTCTGCAGCGAGCAATATAGCGGCAGCTCGGCTTATCGGGGGTTTTGGCAGATCCTGTGTCGGGGCGAAGGTTGCAGTGATCGCTTTCAGCGCTTCAAGGCGTCCGGTGAGGAGATTTGGCTGGAGGCGACCTATTTCCCCGTACGCAATGAGACGGGCCAGGTGGTGCGTGTTGTCAAAATAGCGTCGGATGTGACCGATGATGTCAAACGGGAGCAAGGGCAGGCAAGTACTCTGGGCGCTATTGACCGTTCCATGGCGATTATCGAATTCAATCTTGATGGCAACATCATCAAGGTGAACCGCAACTTCCTTAACACCATGCGCTACAACGAAAAGGAGCTGCTCGGACAGCATCATCGCCTGTTCTGTGATGCCGATTATGCTGCCAGCGAGGCCTATCGTGATTTTTGGCGCAAGCTGAACCGTGGTGAGTTTATATCGGATCGTTTCCGTCGGTATGACAAGACGGGGCGGGAGATATGGCTACGTGCCAGCTATAACCCGTTGTTCGATGCGACCGGAAAGCTCTACGGTGTGGTGAAAATTGCTTCTGATGTGACCGATCAGGTGGAACAGCAAAAAGCAGAGCAGCGGGCAGCCCGTATGGCGCTCGAAATTGCAGCCGAAACCGACAGCAATGCTGCACAAGGTGCTGAAATCGTCAGCGCGACCGTCAGCATGGTGCAGGGAATCGCCAGCGGACTCAATACGGCTGCAGAAGAAATAGGAGCGCTGAGTCACCAGTCAGACGAGATCGGCAGCATTGTCCATGTGATTCAGGGAATAGCCGAGCAGACCAACCTGCTGGCCCTGAACGCCGCAATAGAAGCCGCACGTGCAGGCGAAGCGGGGCGCGGCTTCGCCGTCGTGGCAGATGAGGTGCGCAAGCTGGCATCCCGTACCCACGATGCGACTGAAGAAATCAAGCGTGTTGTGGCGCAGAATGGCACGCTGTCGCAAAAAGCGGTAGCCCATATGAGTGGCAGTCGTGATCAGGTTGAGGCTGGTGTAATCAAGGCCGAGCAGGCTGGAGAAATGATGCTGGGGATTCGTGCCGATGCCCGGCGCGTGGTGGAGGCGATCGGGCAGTTTTCAGATACTTTAAGCGGCTGATGGTGTTCAAAGACAGTAAGTGCAGGCTACCGTATAATCCAGTCCAATGATTTCTGCCGATTTTGACAATGGAGTGGAGGCAGTATGACGGCCCCCCTGATACCGGATAACGAGAACCAGCGCCTTGCGGAGCTGTATGATTTAAATCTGTTGGATACAGCGCGTGATGCGTCATTCGACAGTCTGACCCAACTTGCTGCTGAGCTGTTTGATGTTCCCATTGCGCTGGTGTCTCTAGTGGACAGGGATCGGCAGTGGTTCAAATCATCCTATGGTTTCTGTGTTACGGAGACCACTCGAGATGTGTCGTTTTGCAGCCATGTAGTCTATAACCAGTCCCCTCTGGTCGTGCAGGATGCAAGTCTGGACTCCAGGTTTGCCGACAACCCACTTGTAACGGATGAGCCTCATATCCGGTTTTATGCCGGCATGCCGATCAGCTCTCCTTCGGGTTTTGTTCTGGGAACGCTGTGCCTGATTGATACTCGACCGAGAAACTTTGATACAGAATGCCTCGAACGTCTGAAACTGCTGGCCAACCAAGTCGAGCCGTTGATCAGCCTGCATCGATATACATACTCGCTGGCTGAAGAGGCGGATAGTAACCGTGCGGTTTCGGCCCGTTATCAAGCCATTATCCGGGGTGCAGCAGCCGGCGTAGTACGCATTAATGGCCGTGGGACCATGTTAGAGGTCAACCACTTCGTCTGCGATATGCTTGGCTACTCTGAAAGAGAACTGTTGGGCAGAAATGTCAAAATGCTGATGCCGCAATCGGTAGCTTTGGCGCATGATGGCTTTTTACACGCCTATCAGACGAGTGGCGATGCCAAAGTCATTGGCAAGGGGCGTGAAGTTGAGGCGCAGCATAAAACAGGAGAACTCATCCCGGTTCACCTGGCGGTCAGCGAAGTACAGCTCGGTACAGAAACTGATGATCATGAACGGCGTCACTTTATCGGCATCCTGTCTGACCTTCGTGATGTCCATGCCGCACGCAAGCGTGAGCAGAAAGAGCGTGCTTTGCTTGAAGTCTTGCATCAGGGCTTGACCGACTACCGGGCGTTGGTATCCGGAAATACGCTGTGGCGCTTTTTGAGAGAGGCTTTGAAGGAGCTCACACAGAGTGAATATGCACTCATCGGTGAGGTCGTTACTCAGGATGACAAGCCGGCACTTAAAATCCATGCCATAACTGATTTGTCCTGGAATGATGAGTCGCGGCGTTTGATGGAGCTTTTGGTCAGTGGCGACATGATGCTGGGTAATCCGCATACCATGCTGGGCCGGGTATTTGCTGGCGGTGAAACCGTGTTGAGCAACGATATGTTGCATGATGAGCGTAACGGGCACTTGCCACAGGGGCATCCGGTGTTGACTCGCTACCTGGGTGTGCCGATCATTGATCGTGGGCAGTTGATTGGCATGTATGCCATTGCCAACGCCCAACACGATTACGATGAAGCCTTGGTCGAATGGCTGAAACCCTTTACCTCGACCTGTGCCTTGTTGATCAATTTGCACCGCCAATTGCGTGAGCAGGAGCGTTTTACCGAAGAGTTGAGGCTTGCCAAAGAACAGGCCGAAACAGCCAGTCAGGCCAAGACGGACTTCCTTTCCTCCATGAGTCATGAGTTGCGCACACCCTTGAACTCAATCCTTGGGTTTGCGCAGTTGCTTGAAAACAGCCGTACCCCTTTGCCAGAGCGCCAGAGGCGTCAGGCGCAGCAGATTATTCGCAGTGGTCGACATCTTTTGGAACTGATCAATGAAGTGTTGGATCTGGCCCGTATAGAGTCTGGCAACATGCAAGTCTCTCTTGAATCCGTCCGGGCGCAGGATGTACTTCAGGATGCAATCGAGATTATCAGACCTCTGGCAGACGAGCGTAACCTCAGTCTTAATCTACCGGATGTGGGGCAGTGTGACGTTTGTATTTTGGGTGACTATACCCGCGTGAAACAGGTGCTGATCAACCTGCTCAGTAATGCTGTTAAATACAACCGTGATGGTGGTTCCATCAGCCTTTACTGTGTGCCCGATGCCGGGGTGTATCGCATCACGATATCCGATACGGGCCATGGTATACCGGAATCGCGTCTGGATGAGTTGTTTCAGCCCTTCAATCGCCTGGGGGCTGAATCTGGCAGTATCGAGGGGACCGGGGTAGGCCTGGCCTTGACCCGTAAAGTGGTAGGTTTGATGAATGGTCAGATGGGCGTTGTCAGCCGAGAAGGAGAAGGCAGTGATTTCTGGTTTGAGTTGCCGCTGTGTGCCGGCCATGAGGTGGCGTCGACCGAAGCTGAGCCATCCATGGTATCGAGGGAAATAACGGAACCTGTTCGCTATCAACATGTGCTGTACATAGAAGATAATCCTGCCAATCAACGTTTGATGCAGGATCTGTTTCATGATCTGCCAGACGTGCAGTTGACCTGTGTTATGGATGCCGAGCAGGGGCTGGAGTTGGCCTTTTCAGAATCACCGGACTTGATCCTGATGGATATTGATCTGCCTGGCATGAATGGTTTTGCTGCCCAGCAGATTCTGGCTCGAAACCCTATGACCCGAAACATTCCAGTGCTTGCCATATCGGCTGCAGCCTCCTCATCCAATCGGCGCCGTGCGCGCGAAGCTGGTTTCGTCGACTATTTGACAAAACCCTTTGATATTCAGGCTCTGGTCGACCAGGTGCGGCATATTCTGTCACAAGGAGAGTCACATTGAGTCTTTCAACCCCGCTGCATATCGATGCTGATATTCTGGTAGTGGATGATAATACCGCCAATGTGGAGTTGCTGCTGGCGCTGCTGGAAGATGAAGGTTACAGCCGAGTTGAAGGCATCTGCGACCCCAGAGAGGTTCAACCGCGAGTCAAAGCTCGCCGTCCTGATCTTGTTCTGTTGGATGTGCGCATGCCCTATTTGAGCGGCTTTGATGTGATGCAGCAACTTAATACGTTGGGAGAGCAAGTACCTGCGGTGATTATCCTGACGGCTCAGGTTGACGACGCGACCCGCTACCGTGCACTTGAGCTTGGGGCTCGAGACTTTCTGACCAAGCCTTTTGATCACTTGGAAGTGTTGCAACGCATTAACAATACCCTTCAGTTACAAAAACTGATGACTGAACGGCTTGAGCGGGCCAATGAGCTGGAGTATCTGGTTCAGGAACGGACTCAAGAGCTGGCACGCAAAGCCCGGCAGGAGCCATTAACAGGCCTGCCAAACCGACGTGCCCTGTGCGATGTGTTGCAGCAACAGCTGAATGCGGGTTACGAAACCGTCGTCATGTTCCTTGCCATCGAAGGTATGGATGAAATCGCCCGTCTGCACGGCTTCACTATCGCGGACCAATTGGCTGCCCAGCTGGCGCAGCGGCTGCAGGCCCAGCCTGACCTCTGTGATTCAACACTTGGAGTCTGGAACAGTACGGAATGGGTTATCCTCTCGCCCTGCCAGCATCGAGATCAAGCGGTTGAGCCACTGGGACAGGTTGTGTTGAGCTGTTTTGAGCAACCGTTCGAGATAGAGCAGATGTCACTGCACTTGAGTGTTCGGATCGGGGTCAGTGCAAGCCTCCCGGGGCGCAGCACCGACCAACTGTTTCGTATGGCAGCGTTGGCGCTCCCTTCAGTGGCAGGACGTTGGCGTGGCTATGACGACCAGCTCGAGCAGCAACTGCAGCGGCGAACGGGGATGCGCAATGCCCTGCGCACAGCGGTAGAAAATGGGGAGCTGAAGCTGGCATATCAGCCCAAAATTGATCTTCAATCCAATCGTATTTGTGGTGTGGAAGCACTGCTGCGCTGGGAAAGTCCCGAATATGGGCGGGTATCACCAGCAGAGTTCATCCCTCTGGCTGAAGCGAGTGGTGACATCGTACCCATCGGCGGTTGGGTGGTACAGGAAGCTGTTGCTGCACTGGTTCGCTGGCGTACTCAGGGGCAGGTGGGAGATGCTTTCTCGGTGGCTGTCAATGTGGCGCCATTGCAGCTGGCACAACCGAATTTTTCAAACTGGCTGATGGATTCGGTATCGGCAGCGGGCCTGCCATCGACATGCCTGGAAATCGAGGTTACAGAGTCGGGTTTAATGCAGGATATGGAGCTTGCATTGAAACAGCTGCAGTCTTTGAGCGACGAAGGGTTCAAAGTCGCCATTGATGATTTCGGTACCGGCTATTCTTCACTGGCATATCTAAAAAAATTGCCGGTTTCGATACTTAAAATCGATCGTGCATTCATCCGTGAATTGGAGACCAGCGAGCAAGACCAGAAGCTGACAGAAACAGTGATAGCCATGGCCTCTCATTTCGGTTTTTCGACAGTAGCCGAAGGAGTTGAAGACAACGCCCAATTGGTGTTGCTCAGGGCAATGGGCTGCGACCAGGTGCAGGGGTTCTATTTTGCTCCTCCCCTGAAAGAGTCGGCTTTGCTGAACATGTTGAGCGCGTTATAAACTCCGAGAGGTAGCGAAAATGCAAAACACGGGACGTTACCTTTGGCTGCTGCACAACACCTTGAGGAAGATCTGGGTACGAGTTGCAGGCTTTGCGCTGCTGGCCATTCTTTCACTTGTGATGGCGCATCTATTCTCGGGCTGGCTACCTGTTGAATTGACACAGCGTTCCGGTGCGGCTGTGGTTGAAGACCTGCTGACCATCTTGGCCACTTCCATGTTGGCAGTCACCACCTTCTCGTTGTCCATTGCCGTTTCAGCCTTCGCTGCTGCGGCGAATTCAGCAACGCCTCGTGCCACTGCACTGTTACAGGAAGACAACACGACCCAAAATGTGCTGGCCACATTCATAGGGTCTTTTGTGTTCAGTCTGCTTGGCTTGATCGCGCTTAGTGCTGGCTTGTATGACGAATCAAGCCGATCTGTTCTGTTTGCGTTTACCATTGTGGTCATTGTATGGGTGATTGTTGCACTGATTCGTTGGACAAATCACCTGATGAATTTTGGCAGGATGGGTGACACTCTTGGGCGTGTAGAAGCGGCAGCCAGCGATTCACTTGCTGCTCGTATTCAAAACCCATATCTGGGAGGGAAACCTCTTCTCAGTAGTTTGCCGCAGGGACAGCGGGTGTGTGCTGCTTCGACGGGCTATGTACAGCACATTGATATGCCTGCACTGCAGGCTATTGCAGATAAGAGCGGTGCAAACCTTTATCTGTGTCAGCTGCCCGGCCACTTTGTTTATAACGGCAAACCTCTCATGGTGATTACGGGCGCCCAGCTGGACAGCGAAGCCGTTTCGGCGGCCTGTGCTGCGATTGTGTTGGGTACGGCTCGTACCTTTGCAGAAGATCCTCGGTTTGGATTGATCGTGATGGCTGAAATAGCCAGCAGGGCTCTGTCACCGGCCGTCAATGATCCAGGAACAGCGATTGACGTTGTTGGACGCCTGCTCAGAGTGCTCTCGCGGTGGTCCGAGAAAAACGAACCTGAGCCCAGCTTTCCAGACATCCATGTGCCTGTCGTATCCGTAAAAGATCTGGTAACCGATGCCTTCAGGCCCATCGCCAGAGATGGTGCAGCACTGATTGAAGTGCAGTGCCGCTTGATCAAGGCACTTTTGGCACTGAAAGACCAGGCTCCGGAAGTGTTTGGAGAAGCGGTAAATGCGATGCTTGCTTACATACTTGATTGCATGAGTGTGGCAGGTGTTGCCTCTGCCGACATGGACGAGGTCATGAAGATTGATGGGATGGCACAGCTTTTTAACAATTGAGCGATGTGCCCCTGCTGAATCAAAACGAAAATGCCCCGCATCGTCGGGGTGTCATGGTTCGAGCAACAGCCTTGCTCCTTTGGCTTGTGCTCCTTGAGTTCCTGCTGTGTCGGCGCGTCAGCGAGGGAAGATTTTCAATGCCTTGGCAGGTTAGAATGGTGCCAGACTCGATCAAAGGAGCTGTGTGAGTGCCTCTGTTTTATCGTCCCCGACTGCTGTTGTTGCCCGCTTTGTTATTGTGCGGCACATGTGGCCAGCTCCAAGCTGCCCAGTTTGAGCTCGATGGGGTTGAGGGTGAGCTGGCTAACAACGTGCGTGCGATGCTGAGCGTTGACGATGCGCTGTTACAGGCACCACCGCCCACTGCCAGCCGGCTTCGCTACCTCCACCGTCAGGCGCCAGAAGAGATACGCCGGGCGCTGCAACCGTTCGGTTACTACAATCCGGTGCTGCAGCTGGAGATCAATCTGGATGGACCGGCAGAGCAGTGGGCGGCTCGCTATCGGATTGATGTCGGTCCAATCACCCGCATCCGTTCTGCACAGCTGGTGCTTGAAGGCGAAGGCGCCCAGGACAGTGTACTGCAGCAGGTGCTGACGGATACAAATGTCCGAACCGATGAGCCATTGCGGCATGCTGACTATACCGCCCTTAAAAGCAGCCTGCAGTCGCGGGCAGCCGAGCGGGGTTACTATGAAGCGATGCTCAGGGTCAGTGAGATCCGGGTTGACCCCGAACAAAATCTGGCCGATATCGAGCTGGTGTATGACACCGGAATCCGAGCCCGGATCGGTGAAATTCGTTTTGACAAGGCACCGGTGTCGGAAGCGCTGCTGCGACGTTACCTTCCCTTCGAGTCGGGTGACCCGGTTAATACCGCACATCTGATCGAGTTGCAGCGTAACCTGATCAACAGTGATTATTTTGCCGATGTGGAGGTGAGACCTCAGCTGGCGGAGCTGGACAATGCAGAACTGCCGGTCGATGTAAAACTGACACCGCGCAAGCGCAGTCTCTACCAGGCCGGTTTTGGTTACGGAACCGATACAGGGGCGCGCATGCAAGTGGGTCTTACGCGGCGTTGGGTTAACAGTCGGGGACACACGCTGAACAGCCGTCTGCGGCTGTCTGAAATTCGCCAACAGTTCACGACCAATTATGAGATTCCCGGCTTTCAGCCGACCACTGATCGCTTTGCGCTGAATCTGAAACTGCAGGATGAGCAGTCGGATACCATTGATGCCCGCAGCTACGGCATCGGTGGCAGTTGGCAGAAACAGATTGGTGACTGGGAACGACATCTCTCGCTGGATTGGGAGCAGGAAAGCTGGGTGTTTGAGGGGGATGAACAGGACTCCACACTGCTTATTCCAAGAGCCCGTTTCAGCCGAACCATCGCGGACAACCGTCTTAACACCCGTAAGGGACATCAAATCAGTTTTGGCGTCGGTGTGGCCTCACAAAACCTGCTCTCCGATACTGACCTTTTGCAGCTGGATCTGCGTGGAAAGCGTGTCGACAGCCTGTCTGATCGCTGGCGTTTGCTGTCCCGTGCCGAACTGGGTATCACATTGATCGACTCGGTCGATGACCTGCCGGCCACAATGCGTTACTACGCTGGCGGTGACAACAGTGTAAGGGGGTACGACTACCAATCGCTGGGACCAGTCGGCGGTGATGGTGATGTGATTGGCGGGCGCTATCTGGTGACCGGCAGCGTTGAAGTCGACTATCTGATTCGTGAAAACTGGCGCGTGGCGGCTTTTATCGATACTGGTAACGCCTTTGACGACGCCGATACAGAGCTCAAAACCGGCGCAGGTTTCGGTGCCCGCTGGCAGTCGCCGGTAGGGCCGGTGCGTCTTGATCTGGCCATGCCTCTGGATGAGAGCGGCTGGCGCATACACTTTACACTGGGGCCTGATTTGTGAGACCGCTGTTACGCTGGAGTCTGGGTACACTGCTGATTTTTCTGCTGGGCATCCTGCTGATGCTGGCGGCCATTTTGTTTCTGCCCTCCGGTACCCGTTTTGCGCTCAACCTGAGTGCCAATCTGCTGCCCCAGCTTGAACTCAGGGATATTGATGGCACCTTGACATCCGAGCTGCAGATTGGATACCTGCGTTTTGCCCAGGATGGGCTGGGCATCGAAGTAGAGCAGCTGTCTCTGCACTGGCACCCCTGGTCGCTGCGCGAGCCACGCCTGAAAGTGTATGGGCTCAGTGCAGCGTCTGTGAACGTTGCCTTGCCGGCATCGGCTGAGGAAGAGGCTCCGGTGCAGGAAACAGGCACTTTCCAGCTGCCGGAACTGCCTGCAGTGGAGTTGCCGCTGCAGCTTGAGTTGGATCAGGTTAGTGTGGGGCATATACGCATTATCCAGGGAGAACAGCGGTTGCTGGACGAGCTGGGAGTGAGCCTCGCACTGCACAGTGATGGTCAGCTGCTTGTGATTGACTCACTGAAATTGGAACAGCCCGGCAGCCAGTTGCAGTTGAGCGGCTGGACCGAACCGGCGCGGCAGTTCCTGAGCTACCTTGAGTTGCAGGGCTCAACCGATCTGACCCGCTGGGTACAGCTTGATCACTGGCCGGAGTCACTGCCTCTGAGTGCTGATCTGGTACTGGATCTGGATGGCGCCCAGCGTCAGCTGGAGTTGCAGCTTCAGGCACAGCAGGGTGAAACAGTGTTGCGGTTGCAGTCACAGGTGGACGCCAGCGAAACGATCCAGCTTGATTATCAACTGAGCGCTGAAGGCATCAACCCGGCACTGGCAGCTGCTGACTGGCCGGGTCAGTTGGAGCTGTCGGCCAACGGCCACGTTGAGCTGGGGGAGCAGCTGCCTCAGCTGTCGCTTCAGTTGCAGTCATTGCAGGGTCAATTGCGACAGCAGCCGATCAGTTTGAGCGCCAGCGTGGCGAGTGATACCCGGCAGTGGCAGATTGATGCGCTGGATCTTCGCTACGCGGGTGCGAGGGCACAGGCAAAGGGTGCGATCAACGATCGTCTGGATTTAAGCTGGGAGCTGCAGGCACCCAATCTGGCTCGGCTGCTGCCTGACGCGCGTGGGCAACTGTCACTCAGTGGGCAGTTGAAGGGCGCATTGCTGCAGCCTGCCGTGACGGCCCGCATTCGTGCCAGTGGGCTGGGCTATGCCGATCAGGCCAGCCTGGAGCGCTTGAGTGGAGACGTGTCGCTGGACCTGTCCGGTGGCAGTGACTGGAAGGCAGACCTGCAGCTGGATAATGCCGCTGCAGCTGGCCAGACCATTGAACAGGTCAGTTTGAACCTCAATGGCAAACCGGAGCAACACCGCTTGAGCCTGTCTGCAAACGGCTCGCCGGGTCAGCTGGAGCTGAACGCCGCCGGTGGCTGGAGCCCGGATCAGCAGCGCTGGCAGGGGCAACTCAATCGACTGGAGCTGCTGCCCGAACCATTCAGCCAATGGCGCTCGGTGGCACCTGCGGGTCTCATGATCTCAATGAAAGACTATCGCCTGGAACGTTTCTGCCTCGATGAGCAAAGTGCCGGAGGGCGTTTGTGCCTGCAGGCAGACGGTGATTTTGCCGGCCGTACGCAGGCAAGGGCTGAGCTGGACGCGCTTGCACTGAGCCTGCTGGAGCCGCTGCTTAACGGTATGCAACTAACCCCGGCGCTCTCGCTGCAGGCTGATTTCACCCAGCAACCTGGTGGCCTGCCAATACTTGATGCAACACTGACGACGACAGCGGGTGAACTGACTCCGGCGCAGGCTGACCAGTCAGTTGCTTTGGCGCCACTGACAGCACATATTGCCTTGGCTGAGGATCGGTTGCAGTTGACGGCAGATACGCTGCTGGAAATGGTAGCCGGTGAGTTGGCGCTTGAACTGGATGTAAGGGGACTGAGCCAGCAACAGCGATTGCGTGGACAACTGCGTCTCAGCGCTGATGATCTGAGTGATGTGCAGGTGCTGATACCGGATCTGCAAAACCTGAAGGGTTTTGTCCGTGGCGAGCTGAGCCTGGCGGGTACACTGGCAAAGCCGGAGCTGGCAGGAGAGATCAGCTATCGAGAGGGTAGTGTAGAGCTGCCGGCGATGGGGCTGCTGATCGCGCCGATTGAGCTGCAGTTGGCACAGGCCGAATACCCCGGTCTGATCCGCTTTACGGGGTCAGCGCGCTCCGGTGACGGAAAGCTGCAACTGGACGGGGAATATGATCTGGAACAGCGTACCGGTGAGCTGACGCTGAATGGCGAGCAATTTACCGCCATGAACACACAGGAGATTCATGCCCAGATCAGCCCCGACCTGACCCTGAACCTGTCACCTGAAGCGGTCCGTCTGGGAGGGACCCTGCGTGTGCCCCAGACGCTGATATCCACGCCCAAGTCCCGTGAAAGTGCCGTGCAGCCCTCATCTGATGTGGTTATTGTCAAGGGTGGAGAGGTCGTCGAAAAAGACCCCGCCATTCCTGTGTATGCTGACATTCGCATCGAACTTGGTGACGATGTGCGGGTCGATGCGCTGGGCTTCAAGGGGCGTCTGCTGGGAGCACTGCAGATCGAGGAATCGCCGGGCCGGACCACGCGGGCAACTGGCAGCATCCAGGTGGAAAGCGGTCAGTACCAGCTTTATGGTCAGGATTTGCAGATCAGACGTGGCAGTCTGGTATATGCTGCCGGCCCGGTCGATAACCCGGGACTGGATCTGCGTATCGGCCGCCAGGTAGACGACGTGATGGTAGGTGCCAATGTCAGTGGCACCTTGCGTGAACCGCGCATGGACCTCTATGGTGAGCCGGCCATGCCGGACAGCAGCGTGCTGTCCTACCTGTTGCTGGGCAAGGCTCCTGGCGAAAGTTCCGCAGGTGAGCAGCAGGTGATGCTGCAGGCGGCATTGGCACTGGGCATGAACCAGGGCAACAAAATTACCGGTAACCTGCGTGAGGCCTTTGCTCTGGACGAGTTCGGCTTTGACAGCGATGCGAGCGGTGAATCGGCCTTTTTCATTGGCAAATACCTGTCACCCCGACTCTATTTGCGTTATGGCGTAGGCGTGATGGAGGCCGTCAACACACTTAGCCTGAAATACAAGTTGAGTGAAAAATGGCGTGTTGAAGCGCAAAGCAATGAACTGGGCAGTGGTGCAGATCTGCTCTATACCTTGGAACGTTGAATACTTTGAATCTGTTGAAAACGGGGCCCTGATACATAACAACAGGGCCCCGGCGCACTGATCAGCGCAACAGCAGCAGCGGAACCTTGCTGTTATGCAGCATCCAGTGGGTCATGCTGCCCAGCAGAAACTGGCGGATACGGGAGTGGCCCCAAGCCCCCATCACCAGCATGTCGATCTGCTGTTCTTCGACGTAAGCCAGTAATGCCGTACGCACCTCTTCCTGCTCCAGCTCGGCGGTTGTTACATCAAACCCCGCTCCTTCCAGCATGGTTTTGGCATTGGCCAGCTGCTCACGCTGACGCTCAAGGCGTTTGCCTGCCATTACCAGGTGGCAGGGAATGCCCTTGAACAGCGGGCTTTGGGCAACCATTTTCAGTGCCTTGTTGGCCGTTACACTGCCGTCATAGGCGAGCATAAAGCGTTCGGGGGCCTTGAAGTTGTCCAGTGCCACCAGAATCGGTTTTTGCAGCGTACGGGTGACATTTTCCAGATGGCTGCCGACGGCATCACTGGCGCTGTCATGGGCTTCACCCTGACGTCCCATCACCAGCAGGCGGGTATCCGGCTCGAACTCCAGCAGGGTATCGACCAGAAAATCGTGGCGTTGCAGCTCGCTGATCTGTTCATTGGATACACCGGCTTCTTCCACCTGCTTGCGGGCTTCGGCCAGCATGAAACGGCCCTGCTCCAGCATCAGGCGGCTGCGTTTGCCATCCAGTTCGGCCAGCTCTTCCAGCAAATGCTCACGAGTCCCAAGGCCAATGTTGCCGCTCATGTTGCCTTCGGCCGGGTAGTCGGTTTTTTCCAGCACATGCAGCAGCTTCAGCGGTGCGTTCAGTTGCTGCTGGGCCCAGGCGGAGGCTGCACACACGTTGATGGCGGCCCGTGAGCCATCGATACACGCAATAATCTTGCTCATGGTCAGTATCCCTTAATGCCCGGACATGAATTTTTCGACCGCTTCAGGCTTGTTGTGGATCGCCTGTTTGTCGACGATGGTGCGGCTGGCCTCATTGAGGCCAATAACGTCGACCTCAACACCTTCGCGGCGGAACTTGAGCACGACCTTGTCCAGTGAACCAACGGCCGTAATATCCCAGAAATGAGCCTGGCTCAGGTCGATTACGACCTTATCAAGCGCTTCCTTGAAATCAAAGGAGGCGATGAATTTTTCCGCCGAGGTGAAGAATACCTGTCCGACCACTGTGTACGTACGGGTGGCGCTGGCATCGTCCTTGTGTGAGCGGATTGCCATGTGCTGACCCACCTTGTTGGCGAAGAACAGCGACGCCAGCAGTACCCCAACGAACACACCGATTGCCAGGTTGTGTGTTGCAACCACTACGGCGACGGTGGCGATCATGACCACGTTGGTCGACATCGGGTGTTTCTTCAGATCCCGAATCGATGCCCAGGAGAAGGTGCCGATGGACACCATGATCATCACGGCCACCAGGGCCGCCATCGGGATCTGGCTGATCCACTCGTCCAGAAAGACCACCAGAATGATCAGGAACAGACCCGCCACGAAAGTGGAGAGACGGCCTCGACCACCGGATTTCACGTTAATGATCGACTGTCCTATCATCGCACAGCCGGCCATGCCGCCGAGCAGGCCCGAACCGATATTGGCGATGCCCTGACCCTTGCACTCACGGTTGCGGTCGCTGCTGGTATCGGTCAGCTCATCTACGATGTTGGCGGTCATCAAGGATTCCAGAAGGCCGACCACGGCCAGGCCAAGGGAGTAGGGCAGGATGATCATCAGAGTTTCAAGGTTGAGCGGCACTTCAGGCCAGAGGAAAATCGGCAGGGTGTCCGGCAACTCGCCCATGTCGCCAACGGTGCGAATATCGAGGCCGAAGATCATGGCTACGGCGGTCATGGATATGATGCAGACCAGTGGTGAGGGCAGGTTCTTGCCCAGCATCGGTACATAGGGGAAAAGATAAATGATACCCAAACCGGCGGCCGTCATGGCGTAGACATGCCAGGTCACGTTGGTCAGCTCGGGCAACTGAGCCATGAAGATCAGAATGGCCAGTGCGTTGACGAAGCCGGTTACCACCGAGCGCGATACAAAACGCATCAAGTCACCCAGCCTGAGAAAGCCCGCCAGAATCTGAATCACGCCCGTAAGCAGAGTCGCGGCAAGCAGATACTGCAGACCATGTTCCTTAACCAGCGTTACCATCAAAAGCGCCATGGCACCGGTGGCGGCCGAGATCATCCCGGGGCGACCGCCCACAAAGGCGATGATGACGGCGATACAGAAAGAGGCATAGAGGCCAACCTTGGGATCGACACCGGCAATGATGGAGAAGGCGATTGCCTCGGGAATCAGGGCCAGTGCCACAACCGTTCCCGCAAGCAAGTCGTTGCGGATATTGGAGAACCAGTCCTGTTTGATTTTTTGCAGCATTACAGCGCTCTCAAGATCGATGAATATTAGCAGGGGCGCGATTATAGCAAATTTCTATATGGCTATAAAATTATAAGATTTGGATTATTGATTTCCTTTTGTTATAAAGAATCCATTCTTAAGACCCTGACAAAAGGTGCAATGATGAAAAACTGGATCAAGGCGGCTGCTTTGGGCGCTGCCCTGCTGTCGCAGCCGGTACTGGCTGAAGAGCGTGAACTGCTTAACACATCATACGACATTGCCCGTGAGCTGTTCGCTGACTACAACGAGCATTTCAAGGCTCACTGGCAGGCAAAAACCGGTGAAACCGTTGCCATCAAACAGTCCCATGCGGGCTCTTCCAAGCAGGCCCAGGCCATTCTGCAGGGACTGCGTGCAGATGTCGTTACCTTTAACCAGGTGACTGATATCGACATCCTGCATGAGCGTGGCAATCTGATTCCGGCAGACTGGTCCGAGCGTTTGCCCAACGCCAGTTCTCCCTACTACTCCACCATGGCGTTTCTGGTTCGTGAAGGTAACCCGAAGAACATTCAGAACTGGGATGACCTGATTCGTGATGATGTGGCACTGGTAATGCCGAACCCGAAAACGTCCGGCAACGGTCGCTATACCTACTTGGCCGCACTGGGTTACGCCCAGAAAGTGTTCGGCGGTGATCAGGAAAAAATCGACCAGTTTCTGGCCAAGTTGCTGCGACAGGTAAAAGTGTTCGATACCGGCGGCCGCGGCGCCACCACCACTTTTGTTGAGCGTGGCATTGGTGACGTGCTGCTGACCTTCGAGAGCGAAATTCTGAACCTGGCCGACAGCCATAAGGGTGCCTATCAGGCGGTGACACCGAAAGTCAGCTTCCTGGCCGAATTCCCGGTGACCTGGCTGGAAAGCAATAACGAGCGCAATGGCACAACCGATCTGGCCAAGGCCTATCTGGAAGAGCTGTACTCCGAAGCGTCTCAGCGTCTGTTGGCCGGCTATAACTACCGTGTTCACAACGATGTCGTGAAAGCCGAAACAGCGGATCGTTTCCCTGAAGTTGAGCTGCTGCCGATTCAGGCCATTACCGGCAGCTGGCAGAAGGCGATGGACGAACATTTTGCCAGCGGTGGCAAGCTGGACCAGCTGCAGCGTCGCTAGGAGCCCCACGTGACCTCACGGCAACACTCAGTACCGCAATCATCAGGCGCCCCCTTTGGGGGGCGTCTTTTTGGCAGCAGAAGCAAGCGGGTGCTGCCCGGCTTTGCACTGAGCCTTGGCATCTCCCTGTTCTTCGTCAGCCTGGTGCTGTTGCTGCCCATCAGTGGGCTGGTGATGGAAACCTCGGGGATGGGTTGGGCGCGTTTTTGGCAGGTCATAACCGACCCGCGCGTGATTGAATCCTACAAGGTAACGCTCTGGACCGCCCTGGCGGCTTCACTTTTCAACGGCGCGTTTGGTCTGTTGCTGGCGTGGGTGCTGGTACGGTACGAGTTCCCGGGCAAGCGGCTGGTGGATGCGATGGTCGATCTGCCCTTCGCGCTGCCGACGGCGGTTGCCGGCATTACGCTGGCGGGCCTATTCTCACAGAACGGCTGGTACGGTCAGTGGCTGGCACAGCTGGGGATCGATGTGGCCTTTACGCCGCTGGGTATTGTGGTCGCCATGTCGTTCACCAGTATCCCCTTTGTGGTGCGTACCGTTCAGCCAGTGCTGGAAGATATGGCCCCTGAGGATGAAGAGGCCGCCATTACACTGGGAGCCACCGATCTGCGCGTATTCAGACAGGTGGTGTTTCCGGCGATCTGGCCGGCACTGGTGACCGGTATTGCGCTCTCTTTTACCCGCAGTCTGGGTGAATTTGGCGCCATCATCTTTATTGCGGGCAACATGCCCTATGTGAGTGAAGTGACCAGCCTGATGATCTTCATTCGGCTGCAGGAGTTTGACTACGCCGCCGCCAGTGCCATCGCATCCGTGGTGCTGCTGGTATCGCTGGTCCTGCTGTTTTCAATCAACCTTTGGCAGGCGCGGTTTCTGCGCCGGCTGGCAGGTCGGTAATTGATCATGAGACGTGCACAACATAACCGCATTGGTGATCAGCCCTGGGTGAAGTGGCTGTTGGTCGGGTTGACCCTGACGCTGGCTGTACTGCTGTTACTGGTGCCGCTGGTGATGATCTTTGCCCAGGCGCTCAGTGCCGGTGTCGCCGGCTATATTGAAAACCTGAGCGACAGTATTACCCTGCACGCCATCGGCCTGACCTTGCTGGTAGCGGCACTGACCGTGCCGCTGAATCTGGTATTCGGTACCGCACTGGCCTGGGCCGTGACCCGGTTCAATTTTCCGGGTCGCAAGCTGTTGATCACGTTGATCGATATTCCCTTTGCGGTCTCCCCGGTGGTGGCAGGTTTGCTCTACCTGGTGCTATACGGCAACAACGGCTGGGTGGGCAGTTGGCTCAGTGACTACGATGTTCAGCTGATGTTTGCCTGGCCGGGCATTGTCATGGTGACCGTGTTCGTGACCTGTCCCTTTGTTGCCCGTGAGCTGATCCCGCTGATGCAGCAGCAGGGCAGTGAAGAGGAAGAGGCTGCAGTGGTGCTCGGTGCTTCGGGCTGGCGGCTGTTCCGCAAGATCACGTTGCCCAATATCAAATGGGCGCTGATTTACGGGGTGGTACTGACCAACGCACGGGCGGTGGGCGAATTCGGCGCCGTGTCGGTGGTGTCCGGCAATATCCGTGGCGAGACCAATACCTTGCCGCTGCATGTGGAGCTGCTGTATCAGGATTACAACATCGTGGGGGCCTTTGCCAGTGCCTCCCTGCTGGCGGGCATCGCGGTGCTGACGCTGGCGGTAAAAGGGTTTGTGGAGTGGCATCAAAGCCGCGAAACCGTGGAAACACCGAGTGACAGGACCGGCGCATGACCATCAGAATTGAACGGGTAAACAAGTTCTTCGGCAACTTTCAGGCGCTGCATGACGTGAATCTGGAGATTCCCGAAGGCCAGCTGACGGCCTTGCTGGGACCATCCGGTTCCGGCAAGACGACGTTGCTGCGCATCATTGCGGGACTTGAAAGCAATGATCAGGGCCGCATTCTGTTTGGTGATCAAGATGTGAGCAAACTGCATGTGCGCGATCGCAATATCGGTTTCGTATTCCAGCACTATGCCCTGTTTCGCAACCTGACGGTGGCGCAAAACATCGCCTTTGGTCTGGAATCGTTGCCGCGCCGCGAGCGGCCGGCAAAAGCTGAAATCGCCAAGCGGGTGAAGGAGCTGCTGGAGATGATTCAGCTGCCGCAGCTGGCGGATCGCTATCCCGCCCAGCTCTCCGGTGGACAGAAGCAGCGTGTGGCCCTGGCACGGGCGCTGGCCACTCGGCCGCGGATTCTGTTGCTGGATGAACCGTTCGGGGCGCTGGACGCGAAAGTGCGCAAGGACTTGCGCCGCTGGCTGCGCAGCCTGCATGACGAATTCCACTTTACCAGCATCTTCGTGACTCACGATCAGGAGGAGGCGCTGGAGCTGTCCGATCAGGTCGTGGTAATGAGTCATGGTCGGGTGGAGCAGGTCAATACACCCACAGAACTCTATGCCCGACCGGAAAGCCGCTTCGTGTTCGATTTTCTGGGGCATGTGAATGTACTCTCGGGACAGATCGAAAGCGATCGACTGAGTCAGGGGGACGCTTGGGTCAGGCTGCCGCAGGCCGCACAGCAAGGCGAGGCACAGCTCTGTCTTCGTCCGCATGAGGTCAGGCTGGTCGAGCAGCCATCCGAACATGCCTACCTGCCGTTCAACATCGAGGCCGTCAGCCTGATCGGCTCTGAGGTTAGGGTTGAGCTGCGCCCTGATGGCTGGGCCGGTGACGAGATCTGGGAAGTGGGCATCAGCCACGCCGAATTCAACCGGCGTCAGCCCAAGCGTGGTGACCGCTGCTACGCGGTGCCCGATGTGGGGCACCTGTTTGTGGGAACCGACAGCAAACCCAGGACACTGGCCTGGGCTCAGTAACTCAGGCGCAGCGTCTGAGGCTTAAGCGGGGTGGCTGGCTCCAGTCGATCTGCCTCCGGCAGAATATCGGTACTGGGCCAGCGCCCGCTTGTCAGGGCCTGCGCGTATGCATCACACAGGTCCGCTTGTTGCATCCGTTGTCGGCTTTGCTGTGCTTGATACGGTAGCCGGTGCCAATTGGCCGTGACGCCATTGCTGTCGGGTTCCAGCAGCAGATACCAGCCATCCCGAGTCCCGTCATTGGCGGGCATGCCGATCACACCGGCGTTAAGCCAGTAGCCACGTTCAAGGCGCTCGCCAAACGGAATACCGCAATGCCCCCCGACCACCACATCGGCAGCGGTGGCTGACAGGCGTGCCTGTTTCAGTGCCTGCGGGGTGCCCGGGAAGATGAACTCGTTGATGCTTTGAGTGCTGCCGTGTACCACGCTGAATCGGAGTGAACCCAGCTGAAAATCCACTTGCCCCGGCAGCTCGGCCATCCAGTACTGCTGCTCCGGGCTGACCCGTTGGCTGGCGTAGCGATACCACTCGATCGACAGCAGTGAGCAGCTGCTGCCGCTGTCAAATCCACAGCCGCAGTCGGGCGCGCCGGCCCCTAATGACTGCTCACAGTTGCCCTGCACCACATGGATGCCCCAGTGCCTGATCAGCTCAAGGGTTTCCACAGGCTCGGCGCAGTAGGCGATGATATCGCCGGTGCAGATGACCCGCTCGGGCGGGATCTGCAGCCGCTGTGCTTCGGCCTGCATCGCTTCGGTGGCGGCCAGGTTGCTGTAGGGGCCACCAAACAGCAATACAGGCCCGTTCAACAGTCCCAGGTCCCTCTTAGGGTTGATCATCATGGCTGTACCTGCATCCGGCTGTCCGATGGTCGGGGGCGGCGGGCACTCAGGCTGCCGATCTGGAACATCAGGCAGCCGATGACCAGCACGGCCAGTGAGATCCACAACAGCTTGGTGTACTTGTGTGCCTCGCCCAACAGAGCGCTGTAGCCCGAGGACTCGGTGAAATAGAGCACCGCACCCCCAAGGGCTACAACAAAGCTGCCCAGATAGCTCCACAGCGGAATGTCACGTTGATTGTCCCACAGGCTGAAAAAGATGACCGGGGCCAGGTACATGGACGCGGTACCGCTGACCGCCACGGCGCTGAACAGATCCTTGTTGCCCCAGAACACCAGCGCCAGCCCCAGCAGCATGAACAGCACCATGGCGATACGGCCGTTGTTTACCCGTGCCGGGACCAGCTTCATGTCCATCACTACCAGTTTGGCTGAACTGGACAGGGTGCTGTCCAGGGTCGACATGGCCGAAATTACCAGCGTGGCGCTGAACAGCAGCATGGGCCATTCACCCAACAATCGCGTCAGCGCCTGGTTCATGTCTTCACCACTAAAAGCACCGGCACCGGCAATAACGCCCAGTGAACCAAAGGCGAGAATACACAGGGTGCTGATCCAGCCGGCATGGATGAAGCTGCGCCAGGTGGTGCGGCGGTCGGCAAGGAAGCCACGATCCATCATCACCGGGTCGTGCATCGGGTAGCTCCACACCTGCAGCAGGGCGACCAACAGCAAAATGGGGCCGGGATCACTGATCTCAAAGGGCTTGAAATCGAGCAGGGCGACAGAAAAGTGACCTCCGGCCACGGCAAAAATCAGCAGCAGCCCCAGCACTGCAAGGAACACCAGCATCTGGAACAGGTCGGTGCGCAGGCTGGCGTGCAGGCCACCGAGCATGGAGTAGATCAGGGTCACAAGCGACACGGCCAGTACCGCCAGGGTATAGGCCTGAGAACCGGCCACACCGAACAGAATGCCGATTACCAGCAGGTTGGCGAACACCTCGCTGACAAGGCGTACGCCGATCACCAGGTTGTAGCAGCGGGTGCCCCAGTGGCCAAAGCGTTCATGCAGGAAGGCCTGAATGCTCGTGTGCCCCTGTCGAAAGCGCAGGTGGTCGATGATCAGGGCACCGGTAAAAAACGAGAGGTAATAGGCGGCGTAGGCAAGCGTGCCCCAAATGCCGTAGTAAAAACCCAGAATGGCGGCGTTGAGCAGCGAACGGGCAAAGATCCAGGTGGTGACCTGAGAGAAAATCAGCGTGATTAGCCCCGGTGCATCGCCTTCGGCAGAGCGGCCATGGAAAAAGCCGTTTTCCTGTGTCCTTTGGCGGGACAGATACAGCGAGAAGGCAGCCACGATCATAATCAAAACAGCCAGCGGAGTGTTCATCTCAGTTCCCGTTCGTGTCAGTCAGGTTGTTGGAGTTAGACGGTGAGGCTGCAGCGGCAGGAAACCGGCACGGCGCCTCGGCGGTAACCAGATGGAGATCCGCAAACAGGGCGCCGGTTTGAACACCGGTATTGTCGCTGTCAGACGCTATGGCAAGTTGCAGCGTGCGGGCCAGGCCCAGCTTCATGCGTGTGCCGAGGCTCATGGCACTGTCGGGAAGGTCAAAGGTGACGTAGACACGGGCGGCATAGTCATCGCCCGCCTTGGTGGTCATGTCAGCCTGCTCGATGGGGCTGTCGACCCACCAGCGCCAGCAGAGCACCGGCGTTTGATCCAGATCCACCTGCAACGGGCGCGCCAGCAGCGCCATGGCGGCTTCGGCACGGGCTTCAACAGCTGCAACCCCCTGATGTTGGCGCAGGCCATATTGAGTCGCCGGGATGTTGTCCTCGAAACGTACCAGCTGCCAGGGTTCCTGGGGCAGGCTGCTGTAGCGGCTGAAATCACCCAGCATGACGACTTCAGCCCCCGACAGGGCCGGGGTACACAGCGATGCACTCAAAACAGTGGCACACAGCAAACGGCTTCTCATATCGAATGTCCTGACAGGGATGGATAGTGTTGCAGTCGCACTAGATCGTCGGGCTCATCCAGATCCCAGAGCGGCTCACTTTCATGCCAGCGCCAACCCAGTTGTCTGAGGCGGTCACGGGTCAGCGTTGTTACCTGATCCGTACTCCATGGCATATCGCTGAACAGGGATGCATCAAATCGGCGCAGCCCCAGCAGGGAGTAGCCGCCATCCAGCACGGGGCAGAGGCAGGCATCTTGTTTCATCAGCGTGGTAGCCATGGCCTGCAGCTTTGGTGCTTCCAGCTGCGGGCAGTCGGTGCCGATCAGCATCACCGGCAGTCCTGATGCCAGCCCCCGTCGAGCCGCTGTGGCCATGCGCTGGCCCAGATCCCCGTCGGACTGTTCGGTCAGTTCGAGCCGGTCATTGTCATGCCAGTGGTGCCAGTAGTCGGCACGTCGGTCCGGGGTCACACACAGCTCCACCGGACCCAGATCGGCCGCCAGCGCCTGTGTAACCACGTGGTGCAACAGCCGGTCGGCCAGTTCGGCGGCCCCCTGTGCCCCCAGTGCCGGAATCAGCCGGGTCTTGGCAAGGCCTGGCCGGGGTTCCTTGGCGATGATGATGATGCGTACTGCGTTCATCGATAGCGCTCCGCCAGTTGTTGTGCCGGGGTTCCACGCCAGTAGGCCCAGCGCAGTTGCCACATCAGCAGGATGGTGCGCCAGCTGCCACGGCTGTCCCAGCGCCGGCCGGAGGTGGTGACGGTTTGGCGCAAACAGATGGGGGCGACGACCGACTTCAGGCGTTTACTGATCTCGATATCTTCCATTAGCGGCTGCTCGGGGAAGCCGCCGACCCGTTCGAACAGCTCACGGCTCATGAACAGCGCCTGATCGCCGGTGGCGATGCCGCTCAGGCGGGAGCGCAGGTTCATCAGGCGGGCGATCAACGGCAACATGCGTGAACGTCCTTCAATTTGCACATCGAAGCGACCCCAGACATGAGGGTGATTGGCAAGCGCAGCCAGTACCGCTTGATCCGCCCCGTCCGGCAGGCGTGTATCGGCATGCAGGAACAGCAGGTTGTCCGCTTTGCAGGCGCGCGAGCCGCTGTTCATTTGAGTGGCGCGACCACGCGCGGCATCCAGTACCCTGAAGCCCTGTGCTCGAGCGGTTTCGGGCGTCTGGTCATGACTGCCGCCATCGACCAGCAGCACCTCGGCACCGCGCTGCTGCCAGTGACGCAGATGCTGCAAGAGCCGGGGCAGTGCCTCGATCTCGTTCAAGACCGGCACCACGATCGCAAGATCGGTCTGGGTGGTCATCTCAGCCTCTCCTCCAGGCATGGTAGCGCTGCAGCCATTTCATGGCGGCTTCGGGGGCATGTGCCTTTTTCCATTCGCCGGCGGCATACTTGTTGGCTTCGGCCCAGGTGGGGTAGGTATGAATGGTGCCCAGCACCTTGTTCAGACCCAGTCCGTGCTTCATTGCCAGTACAAACTCGGCCAGCAGGTCACCAGCATGGCTGCCGACGATGCAAACGCCGAGAATGCGATCCTTGCCCGGTGGCGTGAGCACCTTCACAAAGCCGGTGCGTTCGCTCTCGGCAATGGCGCGATCCAGATCATCCAGGTCGTAACGGGTCACCTCATAGGCGATGCCCTGTTCTATGGCCTCCTGTTCGCTAAGGCCCACCCGTGCCACCTCAGGATCGGTGAAGGTGGTCCAGGGAATCACGCGGTAGTCGGCACGAAAGCGCTTGAACTGCCCGAACAGGGCATTGACGGCGGCGTACCAGGCCTGATGGGCCGCCGTATGGGTGAACTGATAGGGGCCGGCCACATCGCCAACGGCATAGATATTGGGGTAGAGGGTTTCCAGATACTCGTTGGTAACAACGGTTCGCCGGGTTTCGATCCCCAGTGTTTCCAGTCCGTAATCGGTGAGGCGTGGCTGTCGGCCTATGGCGATCAGCAGCTCGTCGAATTCCAGCGCGGTCTCCTGTTCCTGGTGCTCACAGATCAGGAACTTGCGACCTTCTCGCCACTCGGTGCGCAGGGCGGCGTGTTCGGTCAGAACCTGAACGCCGTCGGCCTGCATGGACGCCTGCACCAGCTGGGCCACCTCTTCATCCTCACGCGGCAGCAGGCGTGCGCCACGCTGTACCTGTGTCACGTCTGATCCCAGACGCGCAAGGCCTTGTGCCAGCTCACAGCCGATGGGGCCGCCACCCAACACGATCAGCCGCTTCGGTGGGGTATCCAGTTCAGCAAACCTGTCCCACAGGGTATCGCTGGTGACATAGCCGGTCTCGTCCAGTCCCGGCAGTGGCGGCACGACCGGGCTGGCGCCGGTGGCGAGAATGATGCTGCGGGCAGTCAGACGCTGGCGGCTCCCATCGTGCAGGCGGATCTCCACCGTCCAGGGATCAATCAGGCTGGCATGCCCCTGAAGGATTTCGACACCCAGCCCGGTATAGCGCTCAACGCTGTCATGAGGCTCTACCTGACGGATCACCTCATGGATACGTGCCATGACGGTACGGAAGGAAAAACTCGGGTTGGTCGCTTCAAGACCATAGCGCTCGGCGTGCTTCATCTGATGGGCGACACGGGCGCTCTTGATCAGCGCCTTGCTGGGGACGCAGCCGTAGTTGAGGCAGTCGCCGCCCATTTTGTGGGCTTCGATCAGGGTCACTTTGGCGTTCACGGCGGCCGCGATGTAGGACGACACCAACCCCCCGGCGCCCGCGCCGATCACGATCAGGTTACGGTCAAAGCGCGCCGGTTTTTTCCAGCGGGCATAAACCCGGCGGCGCTGAATCAATCCAGTCACCTTCTTCGCCAGCAGCGGGAACAGGCCCAGCAGCGCGAAGGAGATCAGCAGATCAGGCGAGAGAATGCCGGACAGGCTTTCAAGCTGGGCAATCTGGGTGCCGGCATTCACGTAGACCAGCGTGCCGGCCAGCATGCCGATCTGGCTGACCCAGTAGAAGGTCCAGGCCTTGATCGGCGTGAGGCCCATCAGCAGGTTGATCAGGAAAAAGGGAAATGCCGGTACCAGCCTCAGGGTGAACAGGTAGAACGCCCCGTCTCGCTCAATACCGCGATTGATGGCTGCCAGTCGTGAACCGAAACGTTGCTGTACCGCATCACGCAGCAGATAGCGCGACACCAGGAACGCCAGGGTGGCGCCGATGGTGGATGCAAAGGATACCAGCAGTGTGCCTTGAAGCAGGCCGAACAGAGCGCCGGCAGCAACGGTCATGACGGCGGCACCGGGCAGTGACAGCGCGGTCACGACCACATACAGAAGAAAGAAACCGCCGGCCATCAACAGCGGAAACTGACTGCGCCACTGTTCAAACTGGCCCAGACCCGACTTGAGCCCTTCCAGTGTCAGCCAGTGGTGCAGGTCCAGCATAAAGAAGGCACCGGCAACGGCTGCAAGGATGGCCAGTATCAGCCGCTTTTTCATCCCTTGTCTCCGATAGCGCCACCACAGCTGCTGCCCTGACCCGCCGTGCAACCATAGCAGTGATCGCCGGTACAGATCGGGTTGTCGGTCAGGTCAGTGTCGAGCAGATCCTCAAGGCTGTGTCGCTTGCCCGGTACGGGCATTTCCAGCTGCTGGTTGAAGTCGCAGTCATACAACCGGCCCTGCCAGTCCACGCTCAGGGTGCTGCGGCACATCAGGTTATCCAGATTGGTCTGGCTGAAATTGTCTTTCAGCAGTTGCATGTAGGGCTCAAACTGACCCTTGGACAGCAACATGGAGCCAAACCGCTTTATCGGCATGTTGGTGATGGTAAACAGCTGATTGAAGACAATACCGAAGTGTTCGGCCAGCTCACGTGTGTAGTCGGCCTCCAGTGCCTGCTGCGGCGGCGGCAGCGAAGGGCCTTGCGGGTTGTAGACCAGGTTGAGCACCAGACCGGAACCCGGCTGGCCATAACCAAGAGCGTTCAGTTTCTGCAGCCCGGCAATGCTCAGGTCAAACACCCCCTTGCCGCGTTGCCTGTCCACGTTTTCAACCGAGTAGCAGGGCAGGGAGGCCACGATCTCCACCTGCTGTTCGGCGAGAAACTCAGCCAGGCCGGTCTGATCTTTTTCAAACAGAATGGTCAGGTTGCAGCGGTCGATCACCTTCACGCCCAGCGCACGCGCAGCGCGTACCAGTTCGCGAAAGCGCGGGTGCATTTCCGGTGCGCCGCCGGTCAGATCCAGAGTGTCGATTTTGCGTGTTTTCAGTACCTGAGGAATCAGGTCAATCAACGCATCGCTCATCATCTCGGTACGATTGGGGCCGGCATTGACGTGGCAATGCACACAGGTCTGGTTACAGCGATAGCCCAAATTGACCTGCAGGGTCTGTGTTCTGTCGCGGCGTATCGTGGGAAAGTTGGTCACTTCCAGCAGTTCTATGGTCGACAGCATGTGTCAGCCCCCTTTAAAAGGTGTGTTTTGATATTAGTCGCGGCTCGGGCTGGAATATTACAGCTCGTCATCACAGTTTTTTTCAGTGGAGCTGCCCTTTGCGTACAGTCGAGTGATGTCGCGCAGTTCATGCATCTGTTGTCCAAAATTGCGGCAACCGGAACACATCATCAGGTGGACTTTCAGCTCGGCACGTTCTGCAAGGGTCAGCTCTCGATCCAGTGCCTGTGACAGCAGTGCAGTAGCCTGTCTGCAGTTCATCATGGTGTGTCTCCTTTCTGAAACCAGCCGTTATCGAGACATTGACGCAGCTTCATGCGCGCCCGATAGAGTGTTACGTTCAGGTTGTTTTCGCTGATTGACTCGGTGTGACAGATTTCGGTCGTGGACAGTTCAAGAAATTCGCGCATCATGAAAAAACGGGCATAGTGCTCGGGCAAGGCGTTCAGGCAGATGTCGAATACCCTCCAGAAGTGGCTTCTCTCAATGTCCAGGTCAGGCTGCTGCCATTTAACCGGCCGCTGGGTGCGATGCCAGTGCCCGCGACCGTTGAACAGGCTATCCATCCAGCCCTCATCGTTTGTATCGGTATCCCTGTCCTGACTGACATAACGCTGTTGCTGCCGCAGCAGATCAACAACTTTGTGCTTGAGAACGGCAAACACCCAGGTTTTGAGGGCGGCCTGACGCTTGAAGGCCGAACCGTTCTTGAGTGCGCCGAGCATGGCTTCCTGCACCGCATCCTCAGCCAATACCGCGTCCTTCAATTGCAGAGTGGCAAATTTCAGCATCTGAAGGCGCAACTCTGCGAGGAATTCGGGATCCTGCAGCCCCTGCGGGGCATTTTCGTCTGACATGGCGATACCGGTTCAGTGAAGCAACGTACGATTAGGGTCTTTAGTCGTGCAGTAGTTGAAAAACTTACACATTATTTGAGATTAGCATGGCTGGTGATGCGGTTACCCGTGACAATCCTCTCCATTGCTATATGAAACTTTACATATGTGTTTTTTCATATATTCTGCCTTTTAAATGAAGACGGGGTAGATATGAAAACACGTGTCCTTTTCCTTTGTTCGGCCAACTCCGCCCGCTCACAGATGGCTGAAGTGCTGCTGCGTCATTTCGGCGGTGATCGATTTGACGTATTCAGTGCCGGCACAGAGCCCTCAACGGTCGATCCCCGTACCCTGGAAGCGCTGAAGGGCTTCGGACTGGAGGCTCAGGGGCTTGTCTCAAAGTCGGTTGAGAGCCTTGGAGATCAGCATTTCGACTATGTGATCAGTCTGTGTGACAAGGCGCACCGTGAGTGCCGCTACTGGCCCGGCAGTGGTGTGGTGATGGCCTGGGACTTTCCGGACCCCAAGGTGAGCAATGATCCGAAAGCGTTTGAACGTACCCTGCAGGAGATCAGCGAGCGAATCCGTCTGTTTGTATTGGTGAACAGCAAGGACGTGAACTCCGAGGTAAAGGTGTTGCAGCCGCTGGAGTTCTACAAGTCGCTGGCGGATGAAACGCGCCTGCTCAGCTTGCTGTTGATTGAGCAGGAAGGGGAGCTGTGTGTCTGCGAGCTGATGACTGCCCTGGACCTGCCACAGCCGAAAATTTCACGCCATCTTGGCCAGCTGCGCAAGGCAGGGCTACTGCTGGATCGCCGCCAGGGTCAATGGGTGTTTTACCGGTTGCACCCTCTGTTGCATGACTGGATGCGGGATGTACTGCGCCAGACACGTGAGCACGGTACTCGCATGCTGCGGCAGCCACTGGCGCGTCTGGAGGCGATGGGAGATCGCCCAAGCAAGGGTGGCAATGTCTGCGGTACGGCGTTGGCCGGTTAATACATCTGAATACAGAGGTACCTGTCGTGTACAAGCAACTGTTAGGGCTCTATGACAGTAACCGGCGTGAAGGCAATCTGCTGTTTCTCATGCTGGCGGCCTTTCTCGCCATCTATTTTGTACCGGCGGGTACGGCGCGCTTTGACAATGCCGTACTTGAAGCGGTGCGCCTGACCAACTGGTATGCGCGTGAACATGTCATCCTCTGTCTGCTGCCCGCGTTTTTGATCGCAGGCGCCATGGCGGTCTATATCAGTCAGGGTGCCGTGATGCGTTACCTTGGGCCTGATGCATCCAAGCCGGTCGCGTTCAGCGTGGCCTCCGTTTCGGGCACCTTGCTGGCGGTGTGCTCCTGTACGGTACTGCCGCTGTTCGGCGGCATCTACAAGCGGGGCGCGGGTCTTGGGGCCGCGATCGCCTTTCTCTATTCCGGCCCGGCAATCAATGTGATGGCGGTGGTGGTGACGGCCAAGGTACTCGGTGCCGAGATCGGTATCGCCCGTGCTGTGGGTGCCATTCTGTTTGCGCTGGTGATCGGCACCACCATGCATCTGATTTACCGCAGGGAGGAAGCAGAGCGCTCAGTGAAGAGCAGCCGAGGTTTTGAGGGTGAGTCGGGCGATCGCCCTATGGGGGTTATTGTCGGCTTCTTTGCCCTGATGGTCGGTATTCTGGTCTTTGCCAACTGGGCGGCGGCCGACAGTGAGGTCTGGATGGCGGTGTATGAATGGAAGTGGCCGATCACCGCCGTACTGGCATCACTGCTGGCGGCTCTGCTGGTCTGGCGTTGGCACTGGCCGGCTCATCAGTTGCCGCTGTTGGGGGGCGTGGTCGTGGCGGCGGCCTGGCTGGTGCCCGCGGCTCCCGAGCTGCCGTTTGCCATCGGTATTGCCGGCTTGATGATCATTGCAAGCCTGCGCGAGCAGGATCGGGAGTGGGCCGTACAAAGCTGGGATTTTGCCAAACAGATCCTGCCTTTGCTGCTGGCGGGGGTGTTTGTCGCCGGCTTTGCGCTGGGGCGGCCGGGCAGTGAAGGCATCATTCCGTCACAGTGGGTGGCGGCTGCAGTGGGTGACAACAGCCTGCTGTCGACCATTCTTGCCTCTTTCCTCGGTGCACTGATGTACTTCTCGACACTGACTGAAGTGCCGATTGTAGAAGCATTGATGGGAGCCGGAATGGGCAAGGGGCCCGCGCTGGCCCTGCTGCTGGCGGGCCCTGCACTCTCACTGCCCAACATGCTGGTGATCCGCACCATTCTGGGCACCGAGAAGACACTGGTCTACTGTGCACTGGTCGTCGTGATGGCCACCATCACCGGTTATATATACGGCAATATCTGGCATGCCTGAGCAGGCCAGTCTGATTCGAAACGCTGAGTATGAGGAAAGCAGGATGAAATTCACCATTTACGGCAGTGGCTGTGCCAAATGCAAACAGTTGACCGAGAATGCCGAGCAGGCGGCGAACGCCAAGGGCATTGCCTGCGAGATCGAGAAGGTCACCGACACCAATGCCATCATTGACGCAGGGGTCATGCGGACACCGGCCTTGGCTATTGACGATGAAATTCTGGTCGAAGGCAAGGTGGCCAGCGCGGACGAGATCCAGAAACTGTTGGGATAAGCAAAAACGGAATGGACATTTTTGAACGCTACATGACCCTTTGGGTCGGCCTTTGTATTCTCGCCGGTAGTGCTGGGCAACCTTAAACCGATTTTCAGTGAGGGAGTTACACCATGACCATTAAGGTGGGGATCAATGGTTTTGGGCGCATGGGGCGCCTGACCATGCGGGTGTTGTTTGAGCACAGCGACATCGAAATCGTACAGGTCAACGATCCGGCCGGTGATGCCACAACCCTGGCTCATTTGATGAACTTTGATTCAGTGCACGGACGTTGGCAGCACGAGGCGCTGGCCGAAAACGACGCCATGCTGATCGATACGCAGCGTATTGCGATCAGCCGTAACAAGAGCATCGAAGAGACCGACTGGTCCGGCTGCGATCTGGTGATCGAAGCGTCCGGCAAGATGAAAAAGAAAGAGGTACTGCAGGCCTATCTGGATCAGGGCGTGAAGCGGGTAGTAGTCACCGCGCCGGTGAAGCAGGAGGGTGTGCTCGATCTGGTGATGGGGGTGAACGATCACCTGTTTGACCCGGCACAGCACCGGATTGTGACGGCGGCGTCCTGCACCACCAACTGTCTGGCGCCGGTGGTGAAGGTGGTTCACGAGCAGTTGGGGATCAAGCACGGCTCCATGACCACCATCCACGACATCACCAACACCCAGACCATTCTCGACGCGCCGCACAAGGATCTGCGCCGTGCTCGTGCCTGCGGCATGAGCCTGATCCCGACCACAACTGGCTCCGCCACCGCGATCACCCATATCTTCCCGGAACTGAAGGGCAAACTGAACGGTCACGCCATTCGTGTGCCGCTGGCCAACGCCTCCATCACCGACTGCGTGTTTGAAGTCGCCCGCGAGACAACGGTGGAAGAGGTCAACGAGATGTTGAAAGCCGCTGCCGAAGGCGAGCTGAAAGGCATTCTGGGTTATGAAGAACGCCCGCTGGTATCGATCGATTACAAGACCGATCCACGCTCGGGCATCATCGATGCGCTTTCGACCATGGTGGTGAACGGCACTCAGGTGAAGCTCTATGTCTGGTACGACAACGAGTGGGGCTACGCCAACCGCACCGCCGAACTGGCGCTGAAGGTAGGACGCGCGTAAATGCTGAGCCGGCTTTCCCCCGCCATCCGCCAGTATCTGGTGGTCACCGGCAACTACTGGGCCTTTACCCTGACCGACGGCGCCCTGCGCATGTTGGTGGTGCTGCACTTTCACGGTCTGGGCTATTCGCCGCTGGAGATCGCGCTGCTGTTTCTGTTCTACGAAATCTTCGGCGTGATCACCAATCTGGTGGGGGGCTGGCTCGGAGCTCACCTGGGTCTCAACCGCACCATGAATATCGGTCTGGCGCTGCAGGTGATCGCCCTGACGATGTTGCTGGTGCCGGCAGCCTGGTTCACCGTGCCCTGGGTGATGGCGGCGCAGGCGCTGTCCGGCATCGCCAAGGATCTGAACAAGATGAGCGCCAAAAGCTCGATCAAGCTGCTGGTACCGACGGATGCGCAGGGCACGCTCTACAAATGGGTGGCGCTGCTGACCGGCTCGAAGAATGCGCTCAAGGGCGTGGGTTTTTTCGTGGGTGGGGCGCTGCTGATGTGGCTGGGCTTTGCCGGGGCCGTGGCAGCGATGGCCGTTGCGCTGGCCCTGGTGTGGCTATTGAGTCTGGTGCTGCTGAAGCAGGATCTGGGCAAGGCGAAACACAAGCCGAAGTTTCGCGACATCTTTTCCAAAAGCCGCGCCATCAACATACTGTCAGCGGCACGGATGTTCCTGTTTGGGGCTCGTGATGTCTGGTTTGTGGTCGCCCTGCCGGTGTTTCTGTCGCAGACACTGGGCTGGAATCACAGCCAGACCGGTGGCTTTCTGGCGCTCTGGGTGATCGGTTACGGCATGGTGCAGGCGCTTGCTCCCCGGCTGACCGGCAAGGCGGCCGGGAAGGTGCCTGACGGCGCTGCGGCGGTTGTCTGGGTCGCACTGCTGGCGCTTTTGCCGGCCCTGATAGCGTTGGGACTCCTGTACGAACTGAATCCTGCTGCCGTGCTGATCGGCGGCCTGTTGCTGTTCGGTGCAGTCTTTGCCGTCAATTCGTCGCTGCACAGTTATCTGATTGTGAGTTACGCAGGCAGTGACGGCGTATCGCTGGACGTGGGTTTTTACTACATGGCTAATGCGATGGGGCGTCTGATCGGTACGCTGCTGTCCGGCTGGGTATTCCAGTTGGCAGGTATGGGTAGCAGCGGTTTGCAGGCTTGCCTCTGGATTTCGACCGCCATGCTGGTCACGACGCTATTGATCTCCCTTGGCTTGCCACGGTTAAAAGGGCCTGACCTCGCACGCCGTTGAGCGTTATCAAGTACTGATTGAGCGCTGCAGCCGGTGAGTTAATAGACCCGTCGGCGGTGCTGTCATCAAACAGTCATCCCTCAGACATATCCTGCCGAGCGTAGTATGCATTTGGAGTCATTATGCTTGGCACAGTCCGTTTTCGTATTCTGTTTTTTGCCTTCCTCTGCGTGCTTGCGCTGGCCGGTCTGGCTACGCTGGCCTGGAGTATCATTATCAAGGCTGAAGAAGCCTCCAATAACCTGATCCACACCAGCTTGGAGGAAACCTGGCTGCTGGTGGATCTTGAGCAGGATCACCGCAAACTGCAGGACCTGTCCTATAAAACCAAGGCCCAGCTGTTGCTGTGGGATGAAATTGAACCGACTCATGCTGATTTGAAGCAGGCGCTGCCCAGTCATTGGCAGCGAATTGAAAACAATGCGGGCCTGAGCGCTTGGGCCGAAGCGCATCAGGCGGAGTTTGACCGTGTGATGGCGTATCTGGATGCCATGGACAAGGGCATCAATGAAAAAAGTTACTACCGTGTCGGACAGGTGGTGGACTTTGATCTGGTACCGGCACTGGAGCCCATGCTTAAGGCGATTGCTGAGCGCCAGCAAACCAGTCGCGATGGGCTGTCCCTGGCCGCACAGGAGCTGCTGACGTTTCTTGCAAGTCAGCAGAATTATCTGTTTGGGGGCTCAATTCTGTTTCTGGTGATCGTTGCCAGCATGACGCTTTGGCTGCGTCATACCGTCATTCTGCGGCTGCAGCGCATGGAGCGGGACCTGAGCGCCATGGATCGCAACAGTGACTTGAGCGGTGTGCCAATGGTCGATGGCAATGATGAAGTGGCCGGCGTGAATCGGGCGTTAAGTGGTTTGGTACAACGCTTTGAGCACTTTGTTGGTGACGTCAGAACGGCTGCCAGCGGTTTGACCGAACGCTCCGCCCAGCTGGATCGAGAGGCGGAAACCTTGCACAGCACGTCAACGCAAACGCGTCGATTGATTGATGATGTAAACCAGTCCATGAACAACATTGCGAATCAGTCCACCGCCATCGAAGCGGCCAGCGAGCAGTCCGCCAATACAGTCCGTGAAGCACTGGCAGCCAATGCGGAAGCGCAGCAGGGCATCCTCAGCAGCGAGCAGGCAGCAGATCACGCGGTCAGTATTATCAACCGGGTCAGCGAGTCGATTACGACCCTGACCGAATCCAGTGGCCGAATCAGCCAAGTGATCAGCATCATTGCAGATGTTGCCGAGCAGACCAACCTGCTGGCCTTGAACGCTGCCATTGAGGCTGCTCGTGCCGGCGAGCATGGGCGAGGCTTCGCCGTGGTTGCAGATGAAGTCCGGGTACTGTCACAGCGCACCTCGGATTCCACCCGTGACATACGTCAGTGGGTTGAAGAGCTGGTGGCCGGTGTAAAAGAGGTCGAGCAACAACTGGGTGGCATGCGTGATGCCGGTAGTCAAAACCGATCCCATA
Organism: Marinobacterium iners DSM 11526; assembly: GCF_900107855.1. Lineage (GTDB taxonomy): Bacteria > Pseudomonadota > Gammaproteobacteria > Pseudomonadales > Balneatricaceae > Marinobacterium > Marinobacterium iners. The sequence continues at coordinate 109,808 of NZ_FNRJ01000011.1, forward strand.
TTACGGTTCTGCGCGCGTTCCTGGAACGGCTGCAGGAGCAGTTTGTTGAACTGGAGAGTCATAGTGCCGGTATCAGTGATGCGATCGCGACCCAGCGTGATGAAACCGGCCGTGTAGGTCGCCGGGCACAGGCGCTGGAAGAGAGTGCCGATTCACTGGTGGCAAGCGTTGGCAGCGCACGGGAAGTCAGTAATGCCCTGCGTCAGGAATCGGACTCCATGCGTGGCCTGATCGCCCGTTTCAAGACGTCGGTAGATGCTTGAGATGCGCTACAGGCAGCGCGGGAAGTTGATAATTTATATTCTTTAAACGAATAAATTTGTTATTTATTATTCTTTTATAGAATCAAAATAACCCTGTATCTTGGTGGTTTTTAACGGATACGGGTTATCGCTGTGGAGTGGCAGGGCTGGTTTGCACTGAGTTTGATGGTTACGGCACTGGCCGTACTGATACTGACGCGCATAGGGCCGCACATCGTGATGATGGCGGTGCTGGCACTGCTCAGTATCAGTGGTGTGCTGAGCCCCAGTGAGGCCCTGTCCGGCTTTTCCAACTCTGGCTTGATAACCGTTGCCTGCATGTTTGTAGTAGCGGCCGGAATTCACTCTTCCGGCGGTGTCGACATGCTGGTCAACCGTGTACTGGGCAAACCGAAAGGGGTGCGTGGTGCATTGGCCCGCATCTTTGCGCCGGTGGTGCTGCTCAGCGGCTTTCTCAACAACACCCCCGTAGTAGCGACCATGATTCCGGCGATCCATGCCTGGTCGCGCAAGATCAATATTCCCGCATCCAAACTGATGATTCCGCTCAGCTACAGTGCCATTCTGGGCGGTACGCTGACGCTGATCGGAACCAGCACCAATCTGGTCGTGAACGGTCAGTACCAGGAGTTGACCGGTGAAGCCGGCCTGTCGCTGTTCTCGATTACCGCCGTTGCGCTGCCGGTGGTACTGGTTGGCCTGGCATTTATCTGGCTGGTGTTTCCGCGTCTGCTGCCGGATCGCAGTGAAAAACGCGCTTTTGCCAATCTGCGTGAGTTTACCCTTGAAGTGGCTGTGGCGCCCGGTGGGCCGCTGGTGGGCCAAAGCGTGGAGCAGGCGGGGTTGCGCAGTCTGGATAGGGTCTATCTGGTCGAAATTGAGCGCAACGGCAATATCGTGACCGCAGTACCGTCCGAAGAAAAGCTGCGCGACGGTGACAGACTGGTGTTTGCTGGCGATACCGAGGCCATTTCAGACCTGCTGCGCATCAATGGAATCATCCCCTCGCCGGAAAACGGCCACTCCGATACGCTCAACCTGGACCGTGCCGAACGCAGTCTGGTTGAAGCGGTCGTGTCACCTCACTGTGACGCCGTCGGCCACGCAATCCGTGATGCCCGTTTTCGGGATCGCTACGGTGCTGTTGTGTTGGCAGTAGCACGCAATGGGGAACGGGTACAGGGCAACCTGGGCAATATCGTTCTGGAAGCTGGGGATACTCTTCTGCTTGAAGCACGCCCGGCCTTTGTGAGTCGCCAGCGCTACAACAAGGATTTCCTGTTGATTAACGACTTGGACAAGTCCCAGCCACGCCATGAGCGTGCCTGGCTGGCCTGGGGTATTCTGGCCGCGATTGTGCTTGCCGCCGGTACAGGTGCGACCAGTATGCTCAATGCGGCACTGGTGGGCGCCGGCTTAATGGTAGTGACCGGTTGCTGCAGTGTGTATCAGGCAGAAAAGAGCCTCGATCTGACCGTGATTTTGACCATCGCAGCGTCCTTTGCACTGGGGGCTGCGCTGCAGAAAACCGGTGTGTCAGGCTGGATCGCCCATGCGATTGTCGACCTGAGTGCAGGCACGCCTTGGCTATTGTTGTTGCTGACTTATCTGGCCGTTTCCATCCTGACCGAAATCATCACCAATAATGCTGCCGCCGTTCTGATGTTACCGATCGTACTGGAGGTGACTGAACGTGCCGGTCTGCAGCATGAGCCGTTCATTTTTGCCATCATGATTGCCGCTTCAGCCAGTTTTGCGACCCCGCTTGGGTATCAGACCAACCTCATGGTGTACGGTCCCGGTGGCTATCGGTTCAGTGATTTTCTCAAAGTTGGAGTGCCCATGAACCTGCTGATCGGTGCGGTTACGCTGACCACATTGCTGCTGGGCTGGCCGCTGGTGCGTTGATGCGCTCGCCTCAGGGCGAGCGCAAAGCCTTCAAGCCTTGATGAACAGCATAACCGACAGCAGTCCTACCCCGCCCAACACCACAGTGTAAGGCAGAGCCATGATCACCATGCGACCATATGATAACCGTACCAGTGGTGCGATGGCCGAGGTCAACAGGAACAGGAAGGCGGCCTGGCCGTTGGGCGTGGCAACGCTGGGCAGGTTGGTGCCGGTATTGATAGCCACTGCCAGACGATCAAAATGTTCGCGGCTGATAGCGCCGTTATCCAGTGCCTGCTTGATTTCGCTGATATAAACCGTGGCGACGAACACGTTGTCGGAGATCATCGACAATACGCCGTTGGCGAGGAAGAACATGCCGGGCTGTTGCTCTGGCGGCAGTGCCAGTACTGCCGCGATAATTGGACTGAACAGGTGCTGCTCGTGAATGACTGCCACAATGGCGAAGAAGACCACTAGCAGTGATGTGAAGGGCAGTGCTTCCTGAAAGGCCTTGCCGATCTGATGCTCGTCGGTTACGCCGTTAAAGGAGGTAATCAGGATGATCACCAGCAGGCCGATAAGTCCTACTTCCGCCAAGTGCAGGGCCAGTCCGACGACCAGTATGGCGGCAGCAACTGCCTGAACGATCAGTGCGGCTTTTTGGCTCTGGGTACGCTTGGCGCGCTCGGCATCGGCAAACTCCTTCAGCACCTGCAGAACGGGACGAGGCAACTTGACGCCGTAGCCGAACAGCTTAAATTTCTCCAGCAGCACGCAAGTGATCAGCCCGGCCGCCAGTACCGGCATGGAGATGGGGGCCATCTTGATAAAGAAGTCGGCAAAATCCCAGCCGGCTGTTTTGGCAATCAGCAGGTTCTGTGGCTCGCCGACCAGCGTACATACGCCCCCCAGGGCGGTACCAATGGCACTGTGCATCAGCAGGCTGCGCAGAAAGGCGCGAAAGCCTTCCAGATCATCCCTATGCAGGTCAACCACTTCCTGATCGCTGCCGTGGTCGTGTGTATTGTGCTGATGTCCCTTGCCGGAAGCTACCTTGTGGTAAACGGAGTAGAAGCCCACCGCTACGCTGATGATGACGGCCGTGACGGTGAGTGCGTCGAGAAATGCGGAGAGCAGGGCGGCGGTCATGCTGAACATTAGCGCCAACAGGTACTTGGAGCGCACATGCAGCAGAATATTGGTAAAGGTCACCAGCAGCAGGCTCTTCATGAAATAGATCCCAGCTACCATGAACATCAGCAGTAGAATGACCGGCAGATTGGTCTGAATCTCGGCATAGAGGGTTTCAGGCGAGGTCATGCCCAACAGCAGGGCCTCGGTGGCAAGCAATCCGCCAGGCAACAGCGGGTAGCACTTGAGTGCCATGGCCAGGGTGAAAATAAACTCGGCGATCAGAAGCCAGCCGGTCGCCTGAGGGCCAAACAGCCAGAGACAAACCGGATTGATGATCAGGAAGAGTACAATTGTCTGCTTGTACCAGGCAGGGGCATTGCCCAGAAAATTGTGCGCCAGCGCACCGGGTGTGCTCGTCGACATGGCAGGTTTCTCTCTCAGCCGTAAGGGCTGTCATGCAGTTTGAGTTGTTTTTATCGCGGCGAATTATACGCCGGGTTTAATAATATTGCTGCACCTGCGTAATACCAGAGCATCCTCAATTAGTGCTAATCATATCGACCTGCTATGGCAGGCGTTGCATAATCCCTTTTACCTCTTTCCATACAAGGACGCATCATGGAGTTTCAGATCGAATACTGGCACTGGGTCGTATTTGGCATGCTGCTGATATTGGCCGAGTTGGTGGTGCCCAGCTTTACCATTTTCTGGTTTGGGCTTGGTGCTCTGCTGATGGCGCTGCTGGTCTGGTTGCTGCCCGAGCTTACACTGAACCTGCAGTTGGTACTGTGGGCAATCGGATCGGGTCTGTTTGCGCTGGCCTGGTTTCGACTATTGCGACCGATGATGCGAGACCGAACCAAAGCCGGTATTTCACGTGAGGCGGTACTGGGTGAAACCGGGCAGGTGATAGAAGCCCCGCAAGCCGAGCGGCGAGGGCGAGTCAGATTTACCACACCGGTACTGGGTGATGATGAATGGGAGTTCATCTGTGAGCAGCCGGTCGAAGTGGGTGATCGAGTGGTGATAACGGAAATTTCCGGCAACACTCTGATTGTCAGAAAACGCTGATACAACCAAACCTTCAAGTGATTGCATGAGGATAAACGGATGCTGATCGATGGATTGACAATGGCTGGAGTATTTCTGGCTTTGGTAGTAGTCACCCTGTTTCTGGGTGTCAAGATTGTGCCTCAGGGCAGTAAGCATGTGGTGCAGCGGCTGGGCAAGTACCACAAGACGCTGGGACCAGGGCTGAACATCATTTTCCCCTATATTGATACCGTGGCCTACAAGGTGACGACCAAGGATATCGTGCTGGATATTCCTTCACAGGATGTGATCACGCTCGATAATGCGGTGATCATCGCAAATGCTGTGGCCTACATTAATATCGTGTCGCCGGAAAAGGCGGTCTACGGTGTTGAGGACTACCGCTTTGCGATCCAGAATCTGGTGCAGACGTCGCTGCGCTCCATTGTAGGCGAGATGAATCTGGACGAGGCTCTGTCCAATCGTGACAGTATCAAGGCCAAGCTCAAGGGCGCGATCTCCGACGATATTGCTGACTGGGGCATTACCCTGAAAACGGTCGAAATTCAGGATATCAATCCGTCCCAGACCATGCAGACAGCGATGGAAGAGCAGGCGGCAGCCGAACGTCAGCGCCGCGCCACTGTCACCCGAGCCGGAGGCGAAAAGGCCGCCGCCATACTGGAAGCGGAAGGGCGGCTGGAAGCATCGCGTCGTGATGCCGAGGCCAAGGTGGTATTGGCGGAAGCCAGTCAGGCTGCCATCGAAAAGGTGACCTCAGCGATCCAGGGCAACGAATTGCCGGTGATGTTCCTGCTGGGTGAAAAGTATGTGGATGCGATCAAGGAGATGTCAGCGGGTGAGAATGCCAAGATCGTACTGCTGCCCGGCGATATCCCGGCGGCTGTCCGAGGCATTATGGGTGGCATGAGCAAGTAGCTCAGATCTGGTAGTTCCACCGCTCCGGCTGCTCGGTATTGTCAAACAGATCAGGAATCTGTTCTGCCGGTACCGGGCGACTGAAAAAGTAGCCCTGATACTGATGGCAGCCAAACTCGGCCAGCATGGCCAGCTGATCGGCATCTTCAACCCCCTCGGCAATGACTGTCAGGTTGAGGTTGTCTGCCATGGAGATGATGGTGCGACAGATGGTGGCATCATCAGGATCAACACAGATTTCACGCACGAAGGACTGATCAATCTTGAGCTTGTTAAGCGGGAAACGCTTGAGGTAGCTCAGGCTTGAGTAGCCGGTGCCGAAATCGTCTACGCTCAGGTGAACCCCCATTTTATCCAGTTGTTCCAGCAGCTGGATGGTTTGGTCCACATGTTTCATGATGATACTTTCGGTCAGCTCCAGCTCAAGTTGGCTGGGGTCAAGCCGGTAGCGCTTGAGGCAGCGTGCTACCTTGTCACAAAAATTGGCATCGTCCAGCTGAGGTGCCGACAAATTGACCGACACCCGAAGGTCAAGCCCTTGCTGTTGCCACTGCTGCAGCTGGGCACAGGCGCGCTCCAGTACCCAACTGCCGATCTCTGTGATCAGTCCGTTCTCTTCAGCCAGCGGAATGAAATTCGCGGGTGATACCATGCCGTGGCCTGGCCGTTGCCAGCGAATCAATGCCTCAACGCCGATAATGCGACCGCTCTGAATTTCGATTTGAGGCTGATAGTGCAGCTCAAACTCCTCGTGGCGCAGGGCCTGGAACAACGCATTTTCCAGCTCAACGCGTTCACTCTGCTCATTATCGAGTCGGTGATTGTAAAAGTGGTACCGGTTGCGGCCGTTCGCCTTGGCACGATACATGGCGGCATCGGCATGCTGAATCAGTGCCTGAGGCGTATGGCCGTCTTCCGGGTAAACCGCCACACCGATGCTGGAAGATATTCTGAACTCCTGTACTCCCACGCGGAAAACCGGAACCAGTGCAGCCTGGAGACGCATGATCAGCTGTTCAATGCGGCTGCGCGGTTTGATGTCATTGAGCATGATGACAAACTCATCACCACCGATGCGTGACAGGGTACCCTGCTGCCCCACTGCCTGCCGCAGTCGCTCGGCCAGGCTGCGCAAGAGCATATCGCCTTCGTGATGACCGAGGGAGTCGTTGATGTGCTTGAAGCGATCCAGATCCACGAATAGAACCGCCAGCGCATCTTGACGGGTCTCGGCCTGTGCGATTTGCTCTTGCAGCCGGCTCTCGAACAGGCCTCGGTTTGGCAGTCCTGTGAGACTGTCGTGCTGAGCAAGATGGCGGATGCGCTCTTCCGCAATTTTGCGCTCCTCTATCTCGCGGTGCAGGCTGGAGACCACCTGTTCCAATTCACGTGTGCGTTCTTCAACTCGCTGCTCCAGCTGCTGGCGAGCGGTGACCAGAGCCGCCTCGGTCGCTTTGCGGTCGGAAATATCCATGATGATCCAGATGCCGCCCTTGCTCAGGTCGTTCGGGTCTACCGCCTTGCTGCGAACGTCACACCAGAACCGGGAACCATCCTTGCGGATCAATTCCATCTCTGCTTCAAAGGCGCGGCCTGAAGACAGCACCGCATTGTAACGCTCTCCCGCCGCTTGCCAGATCGACTTGTCGGCATACCAGAGCTGGGAACTGACGCCGATCAGTTCGTCAGTTTCATAGCCCAGAAGCTCGGCAAAACGCCGGTTACAGCTGGCGACATGACGGTTGTGCAGGAAGACGATGCCCACCATGGCATGGTCTAAAATCAATTGCTGTTGACGCGTAATCTGTTCCAGTGAATCTGCCGCATGACGCTGCTGATCGATATCGTCAACGATCCAGATGGAGCCTTGTTCGGGACTGGATGGGTTGATCATTTTGCCGGTAACGCGGCACCAGAACGGTTTACCGCTGGCGCGGCGCATCTGCAGTTCGGTACTGAAACGCTTGCCTCGGGCAAGAGAGGGATAGGCTTCGACGCCGAGCTTGCGAAAGCTGAGGTTATCTGGATACAGCTGTTCGCTGCTGGTGCCAACCAGTTGGTCGGCGCTGTCGTAACCGTAAATTTCGGCAAAGCGCTGATTGCAGCGCTGAATCTGGCGCTGCAGGATGAAACAGATGCCAACACTGGCGTTGTCCAGTATGACACGCTGTTCGTTCAGAATCCTCATCAACTCCTGCTGGCTTGGCAGAGTGAGGTTGTTGCGGCTGTCGCGTGTAGGCTTGTTGTTATCGTTTGTCATTACCGTTTCAAACCGGTCCTGAATTACCTGTTAGTGCAAGACTAGCACGAAGCTGGCAGATACTGCATAGCACTAAAGCCGATTACAGAGTCTTTGCATGGAGCAATACTTGCGTTAGGGTGAAATGAACACTGCCTGACAACTGGAGGTAGCCCATGCCAACGGCGTTTCGCATGCCAGCGGTGATTAACAGGGATGACGGCCAGATGCGCCGAATCGGGTTTGAGCTTGAGTTTACCGGGCTCAATGTGGATGAAGCGCTGGTGGCGATGCAGCGGGTGCTGAAGGCCGAGGTGGAACAGGTCTCTGCTGCCGAACGCAAGCTGAAAACTGATTCGGGCAGCTATAACCTGGAGTTGGATTGGGCGCTGCTCAAGCGCACGGCCGCCGAGGCGCAGCAGGCCACTGATTCGGATCAGCCCGAACCCGAATGGGTCGGAATGGTTAGTCAGGCAGCTGCATTGCTGGTTCCGGTCGAGGTTGTTTGCCCACCCTTGCCGCTGGATAAACTGGACGAGCTGGATGCACTGGTTGATATGCTGCGCCGCTCCGGGGCGAAGGGTACCAGTGACTCGCTTGTGGCGGCTCTGGGTGTGCATATTAACGCGGAACTGCCCGCGCTGGATGCCGAAACCATCACGGCCTATATTGTGGCCTATAGCCTGCTGCAGTGGTGGCTGGTTGAGTCTCATGCGGTCAATATTGCCCGCAAGATCTCCCCCTATGTTGACCTGTACCCTGAAGCTTTCATTCGTGAGCTGCTGGAGGCTCCAGATACTGACCTTGACTGGCTGTTCGAGCATTACCTTACGCATAACGCCACCCGCAATCGGGCGCTTGACCTGCTGCCCCTGCTGTCGCATCTCGACGCTGATCGAGTGCAGGCGAAAGTGCCGGATGATCGCATCAAGTCTCGGCCAGCATTTCACTACCGCCTGCCCAACTGTGAGATTGAAAACCCGGCCTGGTCGTTGGCAAACGAATGGAACAAGTGGTGGGTGGTTGAGCAGTTGGCGGCGGACGCTGAAGCGAGAGCTGAGCTGAGTCAGGCCTGGTTGCAGGCTTACAGGCCTCTGCTGGGAGTCAATCGAAAACAGTGGGTTCTACAGGTGGATGGATGGCTACAGCAACGCGGGTGGCAGTAACCGGTAACAGTCGGCGCTGGTCGCCCTCTTGGTGGTGCACCCGATTGGCGCTGCGTCTGGCAGGCGCGGAGGCGGTGCGGGTCAGTGTACGCCATGAGGTACCCGAAACTGCTGTCGATGCCCTGATCATCGGGGGCGGTGATGACATCAGCCCCGAGCATTATGGTGGTGAGCTGAGTGAGCCGGTGCGACTCGATCCGGAGCGGGATGAGCTGGAGATGCGCTGGATTCATCATGCGCTGGATACCGGTTTGCCGATGTTGGGCATCTGCCGTGGCTCTCAGCTGATCAACGTGGTGCTGGGGGGGCAGTTGTATCAGGACATTCGTCACCTGCGCCGTTTGACCTATAACCGTCCCGGGCTGTTGCCCACCAAGCAAGTACGGCTGGAACAGGGCTCGGCACTGGCGCGTATCTGCGAGCGCGAAAAGCTGCGTGTGAACAGTCTGCATCATCAGGCGGTACGCGTACCCGGAGATGGGCTCCGGGTGGTAGGGCGCGATCTGGATGAGTTGACACAGGCGGTAGAGTCAACGTCAGGACAGCCGATTATCGGCGTGCAGTGGCACCCGGAGTATCTGTTTTACCTGCCGTCACAACTGCGTCTGTTTCGTTGGCTGGTTGAAATGGCACAGGTGGAAAAACAAAAAAGCCCCACCGGTTAGGGCAGGGCTCTTTCGTTTGAATCAGATGGTGGTGGGAGGTGGATTCGAACCACCGAAGCTCGCGCGTCAGATTTACAGTCTGATCCCTTTGGCCACTCGGGAACCCCACCAAAGAGCTGCGCATTCTAATGATCACGCCGGTGCTTGTAAAGCCGCACTTTCCTGAGATTGATCAGGCTTTTTAGGATATGCAGTTTTTTCTTGATGATGGTTTTTCATATGAAAAAAACTCATTTTCGAGCTCGCTCCCCTGTAGCCCCTGCCATACCGCATTTGTGGCCGCCAGCCGGCGCTGGCTACACTCCAAACGGCTGAAAATCAAGATTGAAATCTTTCCTCTAATATCTATATTTAGTGCCCTGTAAGCAGTGCCACACTATATATAGTGCTTTCCGTCTAAAAAGTGATCAGGCGTTCTCATAGAGTGCGTACTGATAGCGACACATGCTGTCACAGCCACGGGCCGGGCTGGGCGGGCTGCTTCAGGGAATACAGGCAGCATCACGCCTGAACGACAACACTGACTGAAACTGGGATGAGCGTCATATGCAGCAGAATCTGATGGTTACCAAACGTGATGGACGCCGCGAGCCGATCGACCTGGAGAAGATCCATCGCGTGATAATCTGGGCTGCCGAAGGGCTCGAAAACGTTTCGGTTTCTCAGGTTGAGCTCAGTGCTCACCTTCAGTTTTACGAGGGCATCAAAACCTCGGATATTCATGAAACGCTGATCAAGTCAGCTGCCGATCTGATTTCGGAAGAGGCTCCCGACTATCAGTACCTGGCTGCACGTCTGGCGATTTTCCATCTGCGCAAACGGGCCTTCAACGACTTTGAGCCGCCGCATCTCTATGACCACGTTGTGCGCATGGTCGAAGATAACCGTTACGACCGTCACCTGCTTGAAGATTACAGCCGTGAAGAATTTGACGAGCTGAACGCCTATCTTGACCACAGCCGTGACATGAACTTCAGCTATGCGGCCGTGAAACAGCTTGAAGGCAAGTATCTGGTCCAAAACCGTGTCAGTGGCAAGATTTTCGAAAGCCCGCAGCAGCTGTACATGCTGGTATCGGCCTGCCTGTTCTCCAATTATCCGCGTGAAACACGGCTGGGTTATGTTAAGCGGTTCTATGACGCGACATCCCTGTTCAAGCTGTCGTTGCCGACGCCGATCATGGCTGGGGTGCGTACTCCAACACGCCAGTTCAGCTCCTGCGTATTGATTGAAGCCGATGATAGCCTTGACTCCATCAATGCCACAGCCGCGGCTATCGTCAAGTATGTGTCCCAGCGTGCCGGAATCGGTATCAATGCGGGCCGCATTCGCGCCATTGGAAGCCCGATCCGTAACGGTGAAGCATTCCATACCGGCTGCATACCGTTCTACAAGCACTTCCAGACTGCCGTCAAATCCTGCTCTCAGGGTGGGGTGCGTGGTGGTGCAGCCACACTGTTCTATCCGATCTGGCACCTGGAGGTTGAATCCCTGTTGGTGTTGAAGAACAACCGAGGTGTTGAAGAGAATCGCGTACGTCACATCGACTATGGGGTGCAGATCAACAAGCTGATGTATCAACGCCTGATCAAGGGCGGCAACATCACTCTGTTCAGTCCGCATGAAGTGCCGGGGCTGTATGAAGCATTCTTTGCTGATCAGGACGAGTTTGAACGTCTCTATGTGCAGTACGAGCAGGATGAGTCGATTCGTAAGAAGACCATCAAGGCGGTTGAGCTGTTTGGGCTGATGATGTCCGAGCGTGCCTCTACCGGTCGTATCTACGTGCAGAATGTAGACCATTGCAACACGCACAGCCCGTTTGACCCGGCCGTGGCGCCGGTGAAGCAGTCCAACCTCTGTCTGGAGATTGCACTGCCGACCAAGCCGCTGAAAGACGTGAATGACCCCGATGGCGAGATCGCACTCTGCACCCTGTCAGCATTCAACCTGGGTGCGCTGGCCAACCTGGATGAGCTGGAAGACCTGGCGGATCTGATCGTGCGTGCGCTGGACAGTCTGCTGGACTACCAGGACTACCCGATCCCGGCCGCCCGCAACGCCACGATGTCACGACGTACGCTGGGTGTGGGCGTTACCAACTTTGCCTACTACCTGGCCAAAAACGGTGTGCGTTACTCTGATGGCAGTGCCAACGGCCTTGTGCACCGTACGTTCGAGGCGATTCAGTACTATCTGCTCAAGGCATCCAACCAGCTGGCCAAGGAGATGGGGCCTTGCCCGAAATTCAACGAGACCACCTACGCCAAGGGGCTGCTGCCGACTGACACCTACAAGCGTGATGTCGACGACTACTGTCAGGAACCACTGCACTACTTCTGGGAGACGCTGCGCGAGGATATTCGCGAGTTCGGTCTGCGTAACAGCACACTGACGGCGTTGATGCCATGCGAAACCTCCTCCCAGATCACTAACTCCACCAACGGTATCGAGCCGCCACGTGGTTTTGTATCGGTGAAGGCGAGCAAGGATGGCATTATGAAACAGGTGGTGCCCGAGTATCTTGAGCTGAAAAACCAGTACGAACTGCTCTGGAGCATCCCGAACAACACCGGCTATCTGCAGCTGGTGGGTATCATGCAGAAGTTTGTTGACCAGTCGATCTCGGCCAACACCAACTACGACCCATCCAAGTTCCCGGGCGACAAGGTGCCGATGAAGCAGCTGCTTCAGGATCTGCTGACAGCCTACAAGAACGGTGTAAAGACCCTTTACTACCACAACACCCGTGACGGCGCCTCTGATCAGGCTGACGACGGTGGGTGTGAAGGCGGAGCCTGCAAGCTCTGATCAGACCCTCTGATGTTCATGTTTCAACAGGCGCTCACAACCGGTGAGTGCCTGATCAGGTTTTGTTTTTTTCAGGAAAGCACCGATGTCATATTCCACTTTTAGTCCGAGTAACCACGACGCCACACGTGAACCGATGTTTTTCGGTCGCCCGGTCAATGTGGCGCGATATGACAAACAGAAATACCCGATCTTCGAAAAGTTGATCGAAAAACAGCTCTCTTTCTTCTGGCGTCCCGAAGAGGTCGATCTGACCAACGATCGCAAGGACTTCATGGACATGCCGGACCATGAGAAGCACATCTTTCTCAGCAACCTGAAGTACCAGACTCTGCTGGACTCGGTTCAGGGGCGCTCGCCCAACGTGGCGTTTCTGCCGGTAGTGTCTCTGCCGGAGCTTGAAACCTGGTTTGAAACCTGGGCATTCAGCGAGACCATTCACAGCCGCTCCTATACCCACATCATCCGCAATATCATTACCGAGCCGGCCGAGGTGTTTGACACCATCGTGACCAATCCGGAAATCATCAAGCGGGCCGAAACGGTTACCCGGCTGTATGACGAATTCATTCAGCTGGTCAGCGTCTACTCCGTGCATGGTGCCGGCGTACACCAGATCAACGGCGTCAGCTACGATGCTTCACTGTACAACTTGAAGAGAAAGCTCTATCTGACGCTGGTTTCGGTGAATGTGCTGGAAGCGATCCGCTTCTACGTCAGCTTTGCCTGCTCCTTTGCCTTTGCCGAGCGTGCCTTGATGGAAGGCAATGCCAAGATCATCAAGCTGATTGCGCGTGATGAGGCACTGCACCTGACCGGTACCCAGCACATGCTTAATCTGATGGCATCAGGGGCGGAAGACGCGGACTTCAAACAGATCGCGGTTGAATGTGAGGAACAGGTTTACGCCATTTTCCGTGAGGCGGCGCAGCAAGAGAAGGAGTGGGCCGAGTATCTGTTCAGTGAAGGCTCCATGATCGGTTTGAACGCACGTATTCTGGGCGACTATGTCGAGTACATCACCAACGTACGCATGAAGGCACTGGGCTTGAATGAAATCTTCCCGGCGCGGCAGAATCCGCTGCCCTGGATGAATGGCTGGCTGGTCAGTGACAACGTGCAGGTGGCGCCTCAGGAAGCGGAAATCAGTTCCTATCTGGTCGGACAGATCGACAATGATGTCGGCAGTGACGATTTTGACGGCTTTGACCTGTAAGCGAGGGACGCATGTCAGGTATTCCACGAATCAAGGTCAGCAATTACCACACATTCTTCTATCAGTATGAGTTTTCTCTGCTGGATGCGCTTGAGTCACAGGAGATTCCTGCCCCCTACAACTGCCGGGGTGGTTACTGTGGCTGCTGTAAAGTGCGCCTGCTGGATGGTGAAGTGGAGTATGTGCAGGATAGTCTGGTAGATCTTCAGGGCGATGAAATACTCACCTGTTGTTGCCGACCGAAGACACATATCGAGATTGAATTGCCCGAAGATTGAACCGGGTCACAAAATCGACATGAAGTGAAAAAAGCGCCTTGACAGGGCGCTTTTTTTTTGAACTTGTACACATGCCTGAAGTGTACTGACTCAGGCCGGTGCATAACCCGTTTCAGCGAAGACGTATTGCTCTATTGACATATGTAAGCTATTGTTTTTTATGGATTTGATGGAAAGCTGACGTTTTTCTTACCAATTTGCTGAAGGCCTCGAATTACGCTGGATTGAGCCATTCTTCCCAATAGTACTCACAGTTTTATCCACAGAAATTGTGGGTAACGAAAGGGGCTATTCGAGCTCCGTTTTCTGCTTGTATTCACATAAATCTTCAATCACGCAGGCACCGCAACGAGGCTTGCGTGCCGTGCAGACATAGCGTCCGTGCAGGATCAGCCAGTGGTGTGCATCCACCAGAAAGGGTTTGGGTACATGGCGCAGCAGTTTTCGTTCGACTTCCAGTACGGTCTTGCCTGGGGCGATACGAGTGCGGTTGGCGACGCGAAAGATATGGGTGTCTACCGCCATGGCGGGCTGGCCAAACGCAGTGTTGAGGACCACGTTGGCAGTCTTGCGGCCAACACCGGGCAGCTTCTCCAGCTCGGCGCGTGTCTGAGGGACTTCGCTGTTGTGCTCTTCGATCAGAATGCGGCAGGTCTTGATGACGTTTTCGGCCTTGGTGTTGAACAGACCGATGGTCTTGATGTACTGCTTCACACCATCCACTCCGAGGGCCAGAATGGCTTCAGGCGTATTGGCGATGGGATAAAGCTTGCGAGTAGCCTTGTTGACGCTGACATCGGTTGCCTGTGCCGACAGCATGACGGCAATCAGCAGCTCAAAGGCGTTGCTGTATTCGAGTTCGGTTTCAGGGTTGGGGTTTTCGGCCTGCAGGCGGCTGAAAATCTGGTATCGCTTGTCGGCATTCATCGCGGTCTGTCCGGTTACGGGCAAAACTGCGATTATTCCAGATCCTCGGCCAGGGTGGTACGGTTGCGGCCATTCTCCTTGGAGTAATACAGCGCTGTGTCGGCATCTCGCATCCACTCTTCATGGGATTGATGCTGGTTGCCAAGCTGAGAAATGCCAAGGCTGGCGGTAAACTGTATACGGTTGGGGCCGTGCCTTACTTCCAGCATCTCGATTGCACGGCGAACCCGTTCGGCGAACACCATGGCGTTGGTGGCTGTGGTGTTGACCAGCAGAACGCCGAACTCCTCGCCGCCATAACGGCCCGGCGTATCCGTGGCACGTGCATGGTGGCGCAGGGTTTCGGACAGGATACGGATGACCTCGTCACCGGCTTGGTGGCTGTAAGTGTCGTTGATCGCCTTGAAGTGGTCCACATCCATCATGACCAGGCTTGAGGGGGTCTGAGTTCGGCGGAAGCGCTCATACTCCTGTCGCAGGCACTCTTCCCAGTAGCCTCGGTTTGCAAGACCACTGAGTCTGTCTGTGCGACTCAGCAGTGCGAGCTCAGCGTTGGCATCACGCAGCCCCAGCTGGCTCATGGCGGCGGCCGTCATGTCATAGATCATAATGCCGACATGGTCGATCTGGCCACTGGGAGAGGAGAGCGGAATCAATGTCACGTTCTGATACATGAACTCAGCCAGTCCCGTAATAGGGTGGTACGGCTTGAAGCGGAACAGGTAAGGGCGCTCTTCCCAGGTGATAAAGGCACGATTGCGAAGCATGAAGACGCTTTCAAGCTTGCGCTGAAACCATTGTCTAGGGAAGTCATCGAACAGGTCTTCCAGTCGTTTGCCGTAAGCAATGGCATCACGTACACCGGAATGGTTGGTCATGAAGTTGTTCCAAAGGTGAACGCGGTGGTCGGCATCCAACACAATCAGGCCCACATCCAAGTGTTGCAGGAGTCCCAGTTGCCAATGGAACTCATCCACGCTCAGTATGTGTTCCGGCGGGTTGATCATCACAGATGCCTCACTAATTCGTTCATGGCCGGAAGTGAATCTTCGGTAAACAGCAGCAGCAGGTCACAACTCAAATCGCGCCCCTCGATCCGGTAACCGATGTCGATGCTTAGTGTTCGCGTCCAGCGGCTGTTCTGTTGCAGGTTCGGTATACTGCAGTGCTGGCCCAGAATCAGTGGCGAACCTTGGCCAAAACTCAGATCCAGCTGTGATCCAAGCCCGTTCAAGAAGGCGCCGATCAAGAGGTTGGCGATATCCATCATCAACTCGCGTTCGACCTGGTCGGTGATTTCACCTTCATGGCCGAGCATATAAGCCAGATCCTGACTGCTGGAGTCACTGAACATCAGCAAGGCTTCACCGGCGATGCCTGGAGCGATAAAGCCCTGACAGATAGTGGTGATCGGATTGTCTCCAGTCGCCTGATGCAACGCCATGTCGAATTCACACAGCTCAACCAACTGTACGTGGGGGATCGGCAATTCGATAAAGACCTTCAACAGCCGTGCAAGGCGATCGGCTGCCTGACCCATAGCGACGTTAGCCAGCTCCTGGTAGCTCTCGGTCAGTTCAAATGCCTGCGATACCGGGTCGAGGCCCAGGCCGCGAGTGCGGTTCAGTGGCTGTGGACGTGCACTTTCGAGATCGGTTTCAACTGCATCATTTACGGTGTCGGCGGGGCGTTCGGCAAGTTCTTCGAGCAGGCCGAATGAGCGCAGAGACTGGGTCAGCAGGTCGGTATCCAGCGGTTTGCGGATGAAATCAAGTGCGCCAAGTTGAATCACACGCTCACGGGCTTCCGGCTGAACATCGCCGGATACAACGATGGTAAGAGTGGGCAGGTCATTGGCACGGATGCGTTCCAGTACCTGGTAGCCATCCAGCAACGGCATGTTAAGGTCGAGAAACAGCAGCTCACCCTTGCCGGCCCTGATCGCCTCAAGTGCCTCCAGGCCATGGCTGGCGTGTGTAATGTCCACATTCCATTGTTTCAGCGCTCGCTCCATCTGTTTGCGAGCGAGGCGGGAATCATCACAGATTACGACGGATAGCGGTTTGCCCACCTTGGCTCCTGTTGATCGAAAATGATGCAGGTTTGGCCGAGGTTAATGAAAAAGGGTTTGGGTTTCAATGAGTAAAAAGTGTCATCAACCGGTAACGCGTACCCTTTTGCTACCCGTCAAGGTTTTGGGAGTCTGTTGCTTGCGGCGTTCTTCCAGGCGCGCATCGATTATGTTCTTCAGCGCAATCAGCAGTCCAAGGCCAACAAAGGCACCCGGTGGCAGAATGGCAAACAGGAAGCCTGGGTAGTCCTCGAACATCAGCCACTTCCAGTTGCGTGCGGCTTCGCCGAACAGCAGGTTCATGTCGCTGAACAGCGCGCCGGTACCCAGCAACTCGCGCATACCGCCCAGCAGGACCAATACGGCGGTGAAGCCGACGCCCATCATCAGGCCGTCCAATACTGAGGCGCGCACCGGGTTCTTGCTGGCAAAGGCATCGGCACGGCCCATGATGGCGCAATTGGTCACAATCAATGGAATGAAGATGCCCAAAATCAGGTAAAGCTCATAGGTGAATGCCTGCATCAGCAGTTCGATCGCCGTCACGAAAGAGGCAATGATCATTACGAAGATCGGCAGGCGTACGGTTTCCGGCACCAGTTTGCGGAAAGCGGATACAGTCAGGTTTGAGCTGACCAGTACCAATGTGCTTGCAAGGCCAAGGCCAAGGGCGTTCACTACGGAGGCGGTGACGGCCAGCAGGGGGCAAAGGCCCAGTAGTTGCACCAGTGCCGGATTGTTGGTCCAAAGGCCGTCCAATGTAATCTTGCGGTAGTCGACGCTCATTGTGTGACTCCTGCCGCAGAAGCGGCGTTAGCAGTAACGGGTTGCAGCAACTGTGCGCGGTGAGCCCGGAAAAACTCGATTGTGCGGGCGGTGGCATTTACGATCGCACGTGGCGTGATAGTAGCACCGGTGAACTGATCAAATCTGCCACCGTCTTTTTTAACCGCCCAGTTCTCGTCACGATTAACCGCCATGTGAGCCCCCTCAAAAGCCAGAATCCAGTCGGATTTGGCCAGCTCGATCTTGTCACCCAGCCCCGGTGTTTCCTTGTGGCTTAGGACGCGTACACCGGCGAGCGAACTGTCGGCATTCACACCGATCAGCAGCTCGATGTTGCCGCTGTAGCCATCTGGTGCAATCACCGGAAGCAGTACAGTTACCACCTCGCCGGAATTGATTGCCTGCCAGCCTGTGCTGCCGGAAGGGTAGCCCAGCTCAGGCGCGGCACTGAGCTGAATCTCATGCGACAGCAGATCGGGATCTATCTCGCGAGGCACGATTTCATACAAGGCACGGGCCTGAAATTCGGCCTTGTTGTGCGCGATTCTCTCGCGTGTACTCAGCTGAGTGAAGGCGATGACAGCCGCTGTTACGATCGCGAAAATGCCTATGGCCAGGGCGTTATTGCGAATGGCCTGAAAGACTTCGTTCATGCCTTGCCTCCATGTCCCTTTTTAGCTCTGTTGTGGCCATAGCTGCGTGGCTGGGTATAGATATCGATAAAGGGCGCCGCCAGATTCATCAGCAAAACCGCGAAGGCCACACCATCTGGGTAGTTGCCCCAGGTACGGATAATGAAAATCAGGATGCCAATGCTGGCACCGAACACTATCCGTCCACGGTTACTGGTCGCGCTGGAGACCGGATCGGTAATGATGAAGAACGCCGCCAGCATGGTGGCACCGGTGCTGAGGTGGAAGAAGGGGTCGGCATAGTTGTCGGGATCAAAACCGAAAAACATGCTTGAACACAGGGCCAGTGCCAGCAGCATGGAGATGGGTGCGTGCCAGGTGATCACCTTGCGGTACAGCAGAAAGATACCGCCCATCAGCCAGGCGGCACTGACTGCGTGCCAGGCGCCGATGCCTTGTGACAATACGGTGGACTGGCGCCAGGCTTCTTCGGTGGTCAGGCCGCCACGATGGCGGATTTCATCCAGAGGGGTCGCTCCGGTAAAGCTGTCATACCAGAGGTTGTCGGCGGCGGCGAAGATGGCCTTCAGCGTGTCGAGGAACGGCGCTATCTGCCAGCCGTCGCCATTGAGTACGAAGGGGGCGGTCCAGCGTGTCATTTCCACCGGGAACGAGATCAGCAGGAGGGCATAGGCCACCATGGCGGGATTGAACGGGTTCTGGCCCAGACCTCCGTAAAGGTGCTTGCCCAATACAATGGCAACAAACACGCCGACCAGTGTCATCCACCAGGGCGCGAAGGGAGGAATTGCCACGGCCAGCAGCATGGCCGTGACAATGGCGCTGCCATCGCTGAGGTGAAACAGCACCGGGCGCTTGCGCAGCTTGAGTATTACAGCTTCAAATCCCAGTGCCAGCAGGCCGGCCCAGATAATCTGGATTACAGTGCCCCAGCCGAAAAAGACGGTCATGGCCAGAATGCCGGGCAGCATGGCCAGCATCACCAGTCGCATCACATTGGCGGTGCTGTTGGCCTTGTAGACATGAGGTGAACTCAGTCGGATCAGTGACATCGGTGTGCGATCCTGTCTTAAGTATCAGTTGGGTTTAGGCCGGCGAGTGCTCGCTCAGGCTCTGGTTCAGTGCGTCGGATTTCTTGCGGGCTTCCACCAGTTCGGTTTCCATCTCCCGACGTGCCTGTTCGTCTTCCGTCTTGGTCAGTGCGCGTTCCAGTTTGGTCACCGCTGCGCGGGCCATGGCGGCATCAATCTTGAGCTGCTTGAGATCTACGCCCTTTTCGGCGGCGGCAGCGGCCTCTGCCTGCTCAGCTGCCTTAAAGGCCTGCTCGGCTTCTTCTGATTTCTGCTCCAGGTCAGTCAGGGTGACGCGCAGGGCATCGATGCCATCAAGCCCCTTGTCTTCAGCGTTCTTGAGAGCGTCACGGGCCTTTTTCAGCTTGGTACGGGCAACCGCTGCAGCGGTTTTCAGTTGCTTCAGGTCTGGTGCTGCACTGGCTGCAGGGGCGGCGTTGCCGGGTTCGGCCTGTGCCTTGTCCGCTTCGGTACTCTTGCGAGACTGTTGTGCCCGTGCGGCCTCTTCGGCCCGCGCCTTACGGCGTGCCTCCTTCTCGGCCTGTTCGCGTTCGAGCCGCGCCTGACGGGCTTCAAAACGCTGACGCGCATGGTCAGCCTTGCGTTGTTCGGCTTCTTCGGTACGAATCTCGGATTTGGCAAAGCGATAGTACTGCACCAGCGGAATGCTGCTGGGGCAGACATAGGCACAGGCGCCGCACTCGATGCAGTCGAACAGGTTGTGATTACGCGCCTTGTCGAACTCACGCCCTTTGGAGAACCAGTACAGCTGCTGCGGCAGCAGCGTAACGGGGCAAACCTGCTCACACATATTGCAACGGATGCAGGGCTGCTCAGGTGGTGCCTGTGGCATTTCCTCATCGCTGGCGGCAATGATGCAGTTGGTGGTCTTGATCACAGGGATCTGATCATGCGCGACCGTGACCCCCATCATCGGCCCGCCCATCACCAGCCTGAACAGACGGCCTTCATACAGGCTGGCGGCCTCCAGCAGGTCGGCAAAGGGGGTGCCGATCAGGGCTTCAAAATTCTGTGGCTTGGCCACGGCATCGCCGGTGACGGTAACAATGCGGGAAATCAGCGGCTCGCCAAAATGTACTGCACGATGGATGGCGGTTGCCGTGCCCACATTCTGGCACACGATGCCGATATCGGCAGGGATGCGACCACTTGGCACTTCCAATCCGGTGAGCAGCTGGATCAGCTGGCGTTCACCGCCCGAAGGGTATTTGGTGGGCACGACGCGGATATCAACATTCAGCTCGCAACCCTTGAGTACCGCTTCCAATGCGTGGATTGCCTGCGGCTTGTTGTCCTCGATGCCGATCATGATATGGCTCGGGCGCAACAGGTGGCTGATGATGCGAATGCCGCTGAGAATGTCGGCGGCACGCTCACGCATCAGCATGTCATCAGCCGTGATATAGGGTTCGCACTCGGCGGCGTTGATGATCAGAGTATTGACGATATGGTCATCACCCAGATGCAGCTTCACATCGGTTGGGAAGCCAGCACCGCCCATGCCGGCGATGCCGCACTGGCGGATATGCTCGATCAGAACCGAGGGCTCCAGCCGGGTGTAATCCTGCAGGCCCTGGTGTTCAATCCACTCATTCTGACCGTCGGTTTCCAGCGTGATGCAGTCAGACTCAAGGCCTGATGCATGCGGCACCGGGTGTGGCCCGATGGAGCGCACAATGCCTGAGGTAGGCGCGTGCAGCGATGCGCTGATACGGCCCACCGGTTCGGCAATCAACTGTCCCTTGAGTACACGATCGCCCACATTGACCACCGGGTTGGCGGCAATGCCGATATGCTGCTGCAGTGGGATATAGAGCATCTTCGGCAGCGGTGCATGGGCAATCGGGGTGCGGGTAGACTGCTTCTTGTTTTCCGGCGGGTGGACGCCACCGTGGAACGCAAATACCTTGCCCATCAGTGTGCCTCCTGCTGTTCGGCGCCGCGACCACGGTCGGTCGCGATCAGGCTGGAGGACTCGGTTGGCGAGGGCCATTTCCAGTTGGTAATGGTGGTTTCCACCGGAATCATATCAATACAGTCCACGGGGCAGGGTTCAACACAGAGATCGCAGCCGGTGCACTCATCGACGATGACGGTATGCATCTGTTTGGCGGCGCCCAGAATCGCATCCACGGGGCAGGCCTGAATGCACTTGGTGCAGCCGATGCATTCATCTTCGCGGATAAAGGCAACCTTTTTGACCTGTTCTTCACCGTGTTCGGCATCCAGCGGCACCGCTTCCACATCGAGCAGGTCAGCCAGCGCTTCGATGGTGCTTTGACCACCGGGCGGGCACTTGTTGATCGCCTCACCATTGGCGATCGCTTCCGCGTAGGGGCGACAGCCCGGGTAGCCGCACTGGCCACACTGCGTTTGTGGCAACAGGGAATCGATCTGATCCACGATCGGGTTGCCCTCGACACGAAAGCGTACCGAGGCATAACCCAGAATCACGCCGAACACGACGGCGAGGCAAAACAGGATAAGAATAGCGGTAATAACGGTCGTCATCGTCGCCTCCGCCTCAGAACTGCACGAGGCCGGCAAAGCCCATGAAGGCCAGCGACATCAGACCGGCGGTGACCATGCCGATGGCCGCACCGCGAAAGGGAACGGGCACATCCGCGACGGCGATCCGCTCACGAATGGCCGAGAACAGCACCAGCGCCATCGAGAAGCCGACGGCAGCACCAAAACCATAGGCGATCGATTCAAGGAAACCGTTCTGCTTCTTTATGTTGAGCAGGGCAACGCCGAGTACCGCACAGTTGGTGGTGATCAGCGGCAGGAAGATGCCGAGCAGCTTGTACAGCAGAGGACTGGTTTTGTGCACCACCATTTCGGTGAACTGCACCACTACCGCAATCACCAGAATAAAGGCGATGGTTTGCAGGTATTCCAGCTCGAAGGGGACCAGCAGGGTCGAGTACACCAGATAGCTGCACACCGACGACAGCGTCAGCACGAAGGTGGTGGCCAGGGACATGCCCATGGCCGTTTCCAGTTTGTTGGAAACACCCATGAACGGGCACAGCCCGAGGAACTGGACCAGTACGAAGTTATTCACCAGTACGGTGCTGATCAGGATGAGCAGAAATTCAGTCATAGCCCCTGTCAATGCCTCAAGCCCTGCCGGCATGACCGGGCAGGGCGTATTAGATTCCGCTGAATTTTACCGGATTTATAACCTTAGGGTATAGATCCGCAGGCCGAGCGCAAGCGCCCGATCCCCGACTCAGATCAGATCTGCCTGCTGAATTTTCTGCAACAGTGCCTTGACCTGCGCGGTTGGAGGCAGTTCTGCGTCGGCCTCAAGCACCAGATCTGCCTCAAAATCATCACGCTGAGTCAGCAGCAACAGACCGGCAGCCTTGAGTGCGGCGACCTGCTCAGTGTTCTGGAAGGTCAATGCCAGCGGCAGGCGGCCACGATTGAACAGCTGTTGCTCAAGTGTATACAGCAGTGTTGCACCCTGAGTCGCGTCAGTGGCCTTGATCTGAACCAGTGCAGCTTTCTGACCAAAGCGCTCGGCACGCTGCTGAGTGCTGATGATGGACTCGGCGTGCAGCTCAATCGCACTGTCATCTTCCGCTTCGGCCTGAATCATGCCGGCTGCCACGGTGGCGTTGGTCAGGCGGTCGACGATAATGAACGAACCGGTGCCCTTGTGACGACGGTAGTCATCCGCCACGATTGGCCGCTCCAGTGTGACTTCAACCTGAGCGATCTCGTTCAGTCCCAGTGTCGCTGCCGGACTTTGTTCCAGCGTATTCACATCGATGCGGTGACGAATCGCGCTGACACGCCCTGCCGTGCGGGTGCTGGCCAGCTTGATTTCGTAGCTGCGACCCGGAATCAGCTCCTGTTCCGACATCCATACCAGATGCGCTGCGAAGCGGTTAGTCACTTCCGGTACCTGATCACTGTGTACGATCAGGTCGCCACGGGAGATATCGATTTCGTCTTCCAGTGTCAGCGTCACCGCCATGGGCGCAAACGCCTCGGGCAGCTCGCCATCGAAGGTTACGATCGATTTCACCTTGCTGGATTTGCCGGAGGGCAATACCGTCACCGCATCACCCGGGCGCACGATACCCGCACTCAGAGTACCGCAGTAGCCGCGGAAGTTCAGGTTCGGGCGGTTGACGTACTGCACCGGGAAGCGCAGCTCATCAAAGTTGGCGTCGCCGGCGATCTCTACGTTTTCCAGCGTCTGCATCAGCGAATCGCCGCTGTACCAGTGCATGTTCTCTGACGGGTTGACCACGTTGTCGCCCTTCAGGGCGGAAATCGGTGCGAAGTGGATATCCTTCAGTCCCAGCCCCTGAGCAAAGTTCAGGTAGTCCTGCTTGATCTGTTCAAAGCGTTCTTCGCTGAAGTCCACCAGATCCATCTTGTTGATCGCCACCACGGTGTGCTTGATGCCCAGCAGGGACACGATGAAGCTGTGACGGCGGGTCTGCACCTGTACCCCGTGACGGGCGTCGATCAGGATGATCGCCAGATCACAGGTGGACGCACCGGTGGCCATGTTGCGGGTGTACTGCTCGTGCCCCGGCGTATCGGCGATGATGAACTTGCGCTTGGCGGTGGAGAAGTAGCGGTAGGCCACATCAATGGTGATGCCCTGTTCGCGCTCGGCCTGCAGGCCGTCGACCAGCAGTGCCAGATCGATCTCGTCTCCGGTGGTGCCGACTTTCTTGCTGTCGTTCTGAATCGCGGCCAGCTGATCTTCATAGATCATCTTGGAGTCGTGCAGCAGACGACCGATCAGGGTGGATTTGCCGTCGTCTACGCTGCCGCAGGTGAGAAAGCGCAGCAGCTCCTTGTTCTCGTGCTGGTCCAGATAGGCGTCGATGTCAGTGGCGATCAGATCAGATTGATGACTCATAATGCTGTACTCAAATATCCGTTAACGAGATGGCGGTGGCGGCTCAGAAATACCCTTCGATCTTCTTCTGCTCCATGGAACCGGCGCTGTCGTGGTCGATGGCGCGGCCCTGGCGTTCTGACGTGGTGGTCAGCAGCATCTCCTGAATGATCTCGGGCAGGGTGTCGGCATCGGATTCCACGGCGCCGGTCAGCGGGTAGCAGCCCAGCGTACGGAAACGGATATTCTTCATCATCGGCACTTCGCCATCCGCCAGCGGCAGGCGCTCGTCGTCGACCATGATCAGCATGCCATCGCGCTCGACCACAGGGCGCACCGCCGAGAAATACAGCGGAACGATGGGGATCTGCTCCAGATGGATGTACTGCCAGATGTCCAGCTCGGTCCAGTTCGACAGCGGGAATACGCGGATGCTCTCGCCCTTGTCGACACGGGTGTTAAAGGTGTTCCACAGCTCCGGGCGCTGGTTCTTCGGGTCCCAGCGGTGGTGCTTGTCACGGAAGGAGAACACGCGTTCCTTGGCGCGGGATTTCTCTTCGTCACGGCGTGCACCGCCGAAAGCGGCGTCGAACTTGTACTGGTTCAGCGCCTGCTTCAACCCCTGGGTTTTCATGATGTCGGTGTGCTTGGACGAGCCGTGGGTGAAGGGGCTGATGCCCATCTCAACGCCTTCGGGGTTGATGTGGACGATCAGGTCCATGCCGGCCTCCTTCGCCATGTGGTCACGGAACTGGATCATCTCCTTGAACTTCCAGGTGGTGTCCACATGCAGCAGCGGGAAGGGCGGCTTGCCCGGGAAGAACGCCTTGCGTGCCAGATGCAGCATCACGGAAGAGTCCTTGCCGACAGAATAGAGCATGACCGGATTGTCGAACTCGGCAGCCACTTCACGGATGATGTGGATGCTCTCGGCTTCGAGCTGCTTGAGATGGGTCAGGCGGTGTTCCGGCAACAGATTCATCATTCGACTCTTTCACTTGGTTGCGACACGAAAGCCCCGGAGGGCTAATAACTGGATGGCATTATGTCGAAGCGCCAATAAAATAAAAAAGAATATATAAGCATTTTTATATTCCGTCTGGTGATATGGGCGGTATCGAATAATGGTTATAACAAAATTATCAATTAGTATTTTACGTTATAAAAACGACTGGGTAACATGGCGACCTGTTTCAATGACGCTCAGTAGAAAGGTTGAACTGACATGTACCAGTACACCGAAGTGGATCAGAAGCTGGTAGACGAACGGGTGGCGCAGTACCGCGACCAGACCCGCCGCTACCTTGCAGGCGAGCTGCCGGACGAAGAGTTCCGTGCATTGCGCCTGATGAACGGCCTTTATATACAGCGTCAGGCACCGATGCTGCGCGTGGCGGTTCCCTATGGTCTGATGTCTTCGACCCAGATGCGCAAGCTGGCGCACATCGCCCGCACCTATGACAAGGGCTACGGTCACTTCACCACCCGTACCAATATTCAGTACAACTGGCCCACGCTGGAGTCGGTGCCGGATATCCTGGCCGAGCTGGCTGAGGTGCAGATGCACGCCATCCAGACCTCGGGCAACTGTATTCGCAACACCACCACTGACCCCTACGCCGGCGTCATCGCCAGTGAGCTGGAAGATCCGCGTCCTTGGTGCGAGATCATCCGTCAGTGGTCCACGCTGCACCCGGAATTCGCCTACCTGCCGCGCAAGTTCAAGATCGCCGTCACCGGTGGTCCCGAAGACCGTGCCGCTTCGCAGGTTCACGACATCGGCCTGCATCTGGTCAAGAACGAACAGGGCGAGATCGGCTTTGAAGTGCTGGTCGGTGGCGGCTTGGGCCGTACCCCGGTGATCGGCAAGCAGATCCGTCCCTTCCTTGAGGGGCGTGACCTGCTCTCCTATCTGGAAGCGATCATCCGTGTGTACAACCTGAACGGTCGTCGTGACAACAAGTACAAGGCGCGCATCAAGATTCTGGTGAACGCCATGGGAATTGATGCCTTCCGCGAGCAGGTCGAAGCCGAGTGGGCCGAGATCCGTGAATCCGACCTGCGCCTGCCGCAGGGCGAGATCGACAGGGTCAAGGCCCAGTTTGCACCGCCGGCCTACGCGGCGGATGCGGCCAACAATGACCTGAACGCCCAGCTGGCCGAGAACGATGACTTCCGCGTCTGGTACGAGCGCAACACGGTTGAACACAAGGTGCCGGGCTACCGCATCGTTGTGGTATCGCTCAAGCCCTACCTGAAGGCGCCGGGCGATATTACCGACGTGCAGATGGATGCCGTGGCCGATCTTGCGGAGCGCTTCTCGTTTGGCGAGATTCGCGCCACCCATCACCAGAACCTGGTGCTGGCTGACGTGAAGCAGGGCGATCTGCTGCAGGTATGGAAGATCCTCAACGCCAACAATCTGGCGCGGCCCAATATCGGCACCCTGACCGACATGATCGTCTGCCCCGGTTTTGATTTCTGCGGTCTGGCCAACGCCCATACCCTGAACATCGCCGAGCAGATCAACGAGAAGTTCGAACAGGTGGACTTCCTGCATAACGTAGGCAACGTTCGCCTGAATATGTCCGGCTGCATCAACGCCTGTGCGCACCACCATGTGGGGCACATCGGTATCCTCGGCGTCGACAAGAAGGGCGAGGACTGGTACCAGTTCACCTTGGGCGGTTCGTCCGAGGCAGATGCGGCACTGGGCAAGGCACTGGGCAAGGCGATTGCCGCCGACGAGGTGGCCAACACCATCGAAAAGATTTTGCTGACCTACATTGAACAGCGTAAATCCGAAGAGGAAAGCTTCCTCGATCTGGTACGCCGTGTGGGTGTAGACCCCTTCAAGGAGGCTGTATATGGCGCTGATCATTGATCGCAAACCGGTAACCGAAGACCGCTGGCAGTGGCTGGCGGATGATCAGGCGCTGCCCGCCGAAGGTCCGGTCGTATTGCCGTTGGCACGCTGGCTGGAAGAAGCCGACACACTGGCAGGCCGCGAAACCGGTGTGCAGGTGAACGGTGACGACGACCTGCAGCAGGTACTGGCACTGCAGGACCGTGTCAGCCTGTTTGCAGTGGAGTTCCCGGCCTTTACCGATGGCCGCGGTTTCAGCATCGCACGCCTGCTGCGTCGCGGCGGCTTCAAGGGTGAAATCCGCGCCATTGGCGACGTGACCCGTGACCGTCTGGCGCATCTGGAGCGCTGCGGCTTCAACGCCCTGCAGGTACCGGACGAGCGCTACAGCCCGGACGTGTTGCAGGCGTTTGACGAAATCGGCGTCCATTACCAGGGCGGTGCGTCACTGGCGCGTCCGGCCTATCCTCAGAGCTGAACCGGAATCAGGAGACAACCGATGAGCATCGATCTGGCTGCCGCCAACGCGGAACTGGCGGGCAAAACCCCGCAGGAGATCATCGCCTGGGCCATCGCCCACAGCGACAAGCCACTGGTCACGACCAACTTCCGTCCCTATGAGTCGGTGATTCTGCACATGGCCGTGCAGGTCAAGCCGGACATTCAGGTGCTGTGGGTCGATTCCGGTTACAACACCTCGGCCACCTACCGCTTCGCGGAAAAGCTGATCAAGGATCTGAACCTGAACATCCACACCTTCATCCCGCAGATGAGCGCAGCCCGTCGCAACGTGCTGATGGGCGGCATCCCGGATGTGGACGATCCGCAGCATGACGAGTTCACCCGTCAGGTGAAACTGGAACCCTTCCAGCGCGCACTGTCCGAACTCAAGCCCGACCTGTGGCTGAACGCGATCCGCAAGGACCAGACCGAATTCCGCCAGTCACTGGATATCGTGACGGCCAGCAAGGACGGAATCATCAAGGTTGCACCGCTGTTCAACTGGACCGAAGCCGACATGGACGCCTACCTGGCCGAACACAACCTGCCCAACGAACACGACTACTTCGACCCCACCAAGGCGCTCGAAACACGTGAGTGCGGACTGCATACGCAGTTGTAAGTTAGCCCCCGCAGGTCTCGCTGCCTTGTGAGACCTTTACAGGGTGCTCAACGGGCTTCTAACGCCCTGGGCGCCCTGTTTCAATACATGCGTAGAGATCTCGGTTGTCTTCACATCGGCATGACCAAGCTGCTGCTGTACCGTGCGTATATCAACGCCTGACTGCAGCAAATGCGTTGCAAATGAGTGCCGCAGGGTATGACAGGATACCGGCTTGCGAATACCGGCATCCCGAGCGGCTTTTCTTATCAGTTTGTTCAGGTTACTCTCATCGTAATGGTGTCGGCGCAGGAGTTTGCCGGCAGGGTCAATACTCAGGCGAGAAGCAGGGAAGAGATAATGCCAGCTAGATTCAAACGGCGCATTGGGATACTTTCGAGCAAGGGCATCAGGCAGCCAAACGCCCGCGTAACCTTCGCACATCAAATCCTGTTTGAGGTAATTTTCAACCCGCTCAACCTGCTGACTCAGCATGGGCAGAAGCTCTTCCGCCAGTGTCACCAGACGATGCTTGCCACCCTTGCCGTTGATCACCCGAATTTGCCTGTAGTCGAAATCGACATCTTTGACTCTCAGGCGAACCAACTCGATACGCCGCAATCCCGAGCCATACAACATGGCGGCCATCAGATAATAGACTCCAGTCAGTTGACAGAGCAGTGCGGCCACTTCCTTACTGGTCAGCACGATGGGCAACTTGCGGGGCTTTCGAGCAGGGCTGAAGCTCGACAGGTCACCTACCGTTTGACCCAGGAATTTGGTTTTAAGAAAAACGATGGCATTCAGGGCAAGCGCCTGAGTCCCGGCAGAAACATTATGCTCAACGGCCAGGAAAGTCAGAAAGCGGATAATGTCTTCATCATGCAATTGGCTGGGGTGGCGCTTACCGCTGTACAGAATGAAGTACTTGATCCAGTAAAGATATGTGCTGATCGTCCGGCGACTGTAGCGTTGGACCAACATGAAGTCCTCAACGGACTTGAGAAAAGGAGATTTCGACATGTACCACACCTCATCCATGAAATGTATGCAGACCGTTATACCCGCTGGGTGGCGTGATGTCGAGAAAAGTACCTTTTTGACAGTTCGACTTGGTGTCAAGTCATTGTATATCAATGGGTTATGAAGCTGCGATCAGAATTAAAAGGTATACCCGCTAATAATTATTATGAGGTCGCAGACCTCATTAACAGACTGTTGAACATAACCGCTTCGCGGTGGAGTGCGAGATTTTAAAGAGGCATAGGGACATGCCGAATAGAGCGATACAACGGCTATTTCAGTCGTATAAAGCGGCGTTGGATGAATCGCCTCAGCC
The DNA here is from genome assembly GCF_900107855.1 of Marinobacterium iners DSM 11526. Classification (GTDB taxonomy): domain Bacteria; phylum Pseudomonadota; class Gammaproteobacteria; order Pseudomonadales; family Balneatricaceae; genus Marinobacterium; species Marinobacterium iners. The sequence goes on from NZ_FNRJ01000011.1 coordinate 139,149, forward strand.
ACGGAAAAACCGGCGGGCGATTACATCCATTACGTATTGTAGAACGCGGGATATGGGGGTGAGTTATTACGCCTGCCCGGACTGTCAGGAGTGGTGGGAACAGTGTCACTCCTGCCGTCACCGCAGCTGTTATGTGTGCGCAGAAGCACCGTAAAGACTGGATTGAGGCACAGAAGCAGCGCCTGTTAGACGTGCCGCACTTTCACGTGATCTTTACGTTGCCGCATGAGTATTTGCCGCTGTGGCGGTATAACGAAGGACTGTTTGCACGGCTACTGTTCCGAGCCAGTCAGGAAGCCTTGCAGGAGTTGCTGGCGGATAAGAAGTATGGCGGCATTCGCCCCGGTATTTTGATGGCCCTGCACACCTGGGGGCGGCAACTGACGCTGCACCCGCATACGCACTGTCTGGTGACGGCCGGTGGCCTGATGAAGTCAGGTGAGTGGAAAGATGTTGGTGACTACCTGCTCCCAAGTGCGGTATTGAGGCGCTATTACCGTGGCAAGGTGCAAGCCCTGCTCAAGGACGCAGCTGATGACAAACGTCTGGTCCTACCACCAGATCTGAGTGCAGAGGCTTTCTGGCGACAGCACCGAAGCCTGTACAGGAAAGAGTGGAGTGTTCGAATCGAGGAGCGCTACACGCATGGACGTGGAATCATGCTGTACCTGGCCAGATACTGTAAAGGCGGGCCGTTGAGGCCTGAACAGATCAAGCGTTGGGACGGGCAACGGCTGGAGATGAGCTATCTGGATCACCGAGATAAGCGCATCAAGCAACAGAAATTGACGCCGTGGCAGATGATTCAGCGGTTGTTGCAGCATGTCCCGGCCAAAGGCGTGCATACGGTGCGGTACTACGGGCTATACGCCCCGGCAGCCAGGAAGCGGCACCAACGGATGTTGGCGCAGCACGGTAATCTGGCGCGGATGAAGGTTCGAGATGCTGAGCCCATGGAGCAGGTGTTGTTGTGTTGTAAGGCCTGTGGTGCGCACGCTGAGTTGCTGAGACGACGTTGTCGCAAGGCTGTAA
>NZ_FNRJ01000016.1 GCF_900107855.1 Marinobacterium iners DSM 11526
GTTACGGAGGAACGTCAAATGCATAACAAAGCATTTAAAATCGTTCGCTGCGCTCACTGGGACCTCGCTACGCTCGGCCCTTTAATGCGGCGTTATAGCTTCACCAATTTCAAACTAAGGAATAGTTCATGAAGAAAATAATCTCAATTATTTTGTTGGCTGTATTCCCCATGTTCGCAATGGCAGGAGACAAAGAAGATAAGATTAGACAGTTAATGGAGGCGCAGGGAATTATCTCTATGTTCGAAAGCCAATTGGAAATGGGTAAGGTTCAAAGCGAGAAAGCCGGAAAGCAAATGATGGATCAATTGCTATCGCAAATAAAACCAAATGAAGAGTTCCAAGCTCGCTTTACAGCAGCATTCAATAATTATATGGATAAAGTTACAGCCCCTTGGGGAACTGAAGAAATAGTAAGCGTTTGGGGACAATACTATGGCCAGCACTTTACAGAAAAAGAGCTGGACTCATTGGTTGAATTTTATACATCACCAATAGGGCAGAAAGAGGTTAAAGCGAGTAAGAGTGCTCTTACAGAGTTTACTGCGCACTTTCAAAATCTAGGCGAGCCTATTTTTCAAAAAGCGACTCAAGAATATATTCAAGAGCTAAAATTAGTGGCAAAAGAGTGCAACTGCCAAAAATAATAGGGCGCTATAACAAACAAAGGCAGCGGACGCCAAAAAGCGCGCTCGCTGCTTTGGGCGTTAGGACTACACGAGAATAGGAAAAGTAATGGAAGCAGACGTCAGTAATATTAATTGGTTTGTATCTGGTGTTGTCGGAGTTGTATCCAGCGTAATTGGTGCCTTCATATTCTGGGGGTTTCAAAAGCTAGCAGTGGGGCAGAGTAGCAAGCGACGAGCTAAGAAAGCAGAAGATTTACAAAAGCAGAAGGATCGCTTAACCAAGCTTCATACCAATACGTCAGATTTGCTAATTCACTACCTTGGTTTGCTTTTCTATATACTTTTCTTGGCTTATCTAGGCAGTGCGCTAGGCTATTTGACTGACTTTATATATTTCCCTTTAAGTGTAATTAGAATGAGTATTTATTTTGGCGCAGCTTTCATCGCCATGAAGGCATTTTCAGATTTAGCTAAATTAAAATCATTTGAAAGTACAATTGCTGAAATAGATAGTCAGTTGGTTGCATTGCAGGGAGGCAGCCCTAACAAGTAAATTCAGCCGACCGCTAAAAGCGGCGGCTGATTTTGGCGTTATAGCATTAAGGAGTGAATGTGAGGATTGAACCAGTGGCTACGAAAAGATCAGTTATTATGCTTTGGTGTATTTCAATTAGCGGATTTCTATACTTATTTTCCGCTGGGATGGAATCAGAAATAAGTGTAATGCAATTCTTCAATTTTTGCTTTTTGTTGTTCGGTGGTGGAGCTGCTTACCATGTCACTACTGAGCTATTAACTTGTCCGCAAACGGATGACAACCATCGTATTTGGCTATCCACACTTTTCATATTATCTAAGACATTTTTCGGATACCTTATTGCCGGTATTTCTCTTTACTTTGCACTAAAATTTGGTGGTATATGGGGATGGTTTTTAGCATTCGTAGGCTTGGTGATTGGTTATTTTTGGGTGATGCACTATATATTAAAACTGCAGGAACCTATAAAGAAATTAATTGGAAGCTATAACAAATAATTGTAGTCGCCCGCAAGCGGGCTGGGACCTTCGCTGCTACGCAGCTCCAGCCCCTAAATTAGGCGTTATGTAACCGAGTTACCCACGAACAGTAGACACCTTCTATAGTTAGGTTTATCCCTGACGCGGAGGTGCAAGATGGCCAGGAAAAAGTACCAGCACTATACCGATGAGTTTCGCCGTGAGGCGGTAAGACGTGCTGACCAACCCGGACATACGGCTTCATCAGTGGCGAAGGAACTGGGGATACATCCCGGTCAGATCTACAACTGGAGACGCCAGTTTACCCGGCTGTCTGACAAACAGTTCAACAGTCTGAATGGGGTGGATTACTCCAAGCCGGAGAGTGATGAGGTCCGGCAGCTGAAACGCGAGCGTGATGCGTTGAAGAAGGAGCTTGAGTTCGTACAAAATGCAGCTGACGGATGGCTGCTCCCGAACTTTGCAAGTCAGCACGATTAAAGTACGCTCTGATACAGGAGTATCGAGGGCAGCATGCGATACGGTTGATGTGCCGAGTTCTGGATGTCTCGGCCTCAGGATTTTACCGCTGGTTAAGCCGAGGCCTCAGTGCTCGTGTGCGCAGGCGACAGATCATGGAAGAAAGAGCAGGTTATGGATACCTTTGCCACCTACAAAGCCCGTTACGGGGCGCCTAGAATCGCTCAGGAGCTGAATGCTCTGGGTGTCGACTGCTCTGTTAACTATGTCGCCCACATCTTGAAACATAACGGTATACGGGCGCGTAATGGTAAAGCCTTTAAGTACTCGCCGAACACCGAAGCGATGACAGGCGTCGCTGACAACCTTCTCAAGCGTCGTTTCAACGCAGACGGTCCGAATCAGAAATGGACGACCGATATCACCTATATCTGGGTCCGGGATCGCTGGTTATACCTGGCGACGGTGATGGACCTGTACTCACGCAGCATTGTCGGCTGGGCACTGGATACCCACATGACCGAGCAGTTGAATACCGATGCGCTGCAAATGGCGTTCAAGCGCCGGGCTATTGAAAACGATTTGATTATTCACTCTGACCGGGGTGTTCAGTACCGCTCCAATCGTTATCAGGCATTGATAGAGCGGCATGGTTGTAAACTAAGCATGAGCCGTAAAGGAAACTGTCAAATAAACTAAAAGGATACTTATGAAATTAAAAATTTTGATATCTACTATTTTATTCCTTGTTTCTTTTGAATCTTTTGCCTATCAAAAAGAGATAGATAAGTTTTTCAAACTTTACGAAGAAGGAAGAATCGTTGAGGCAGTAGACTCTATTTACTCAACGAATAAATGGATGAGCAATAAGAGTGATGAAATTCAAAATGTCAAAACTCAGATGCAAAATTTGCAAACTCTCGTCGGCGAGTATCATGGTAAAGTAAAGTTGGGTGAGGAATCATTAGAAGACAGACTTACTTACATATCATATTTAACAATGTTCGAGCGTCAGCCAGTTAGGCTGGAATTTGTTTTTTACCGCCCTAAAGATAAATGGATAATTTACTCCTACTCGTTTGACGACAATATAGATGAAGAGTTGATTGATTTCTCTAGGAAAAAAATAGTTGGTAGGATGGAAGGCAGCTAACAATTGGTTCAAACCAGCTCGCTGGGACGGGCTAAAGCTAGCCCTTTCACCAAACGTTATGTTTCTTAAAACGAGAGTAAGAATATGAGTTGGGATATTTTGATCATGAACTATAGAGGGAACCCCCCTCGTGTTGAGAATATGACCGACGATGATCGACCATTCTGCATAGGAAATGCGGGCCATGTGCGTGAATTAATTAACAAACAACTCTCAGGAATTGATTGGTCAGATCCATCATGGGGTATATACAAAGGAGAAGGGTTTTCTTTAGAGTTCAGTATCGGAGTGGAAGATGAAAAAGATTCTTTTATGGTTCATATTCGTGGAGGTGGAGACCCTGTGGCAACACTCATGAAAATTTCGAACCCAAATGATTGGTCTTTATTAGATTGTTCCTCTGGTGATTTTATTGATCCTAATCGTCCAGAACAGTCAGCATGGGGTGACTTCCAAAAATACCGTGATCAAATTATTTCAACAAAATCAGATAGTAAGACAGAATAAGAGGCAGCAGCAACGCTCACTGCGCGTGCTGGAAAGGCTGCCGCTGTTCCTGGCGTTTAGATACAGAAAGTATGAGTGAAATATACAAAAAAAATTGATGAAGTTATTAAGCTCGATCTCGCTAGCTTTATGAAATCCGAGGGCTTCAAAAAATCAGCACGCAACTGGCATAAGCAAGAAGGTGATAACTGGTTGGTCGTCAATGTGCAATCGAGCAGCGGAAACATAGGTGCTGAGGGGGCATTCACCATAAATCTTGGCGTTTACAATGCTGAGATATCCTCTCTAGCCGGGCAAGCCCCTCTCACTGGAAAGCCAAAGGAATACGAGGCCACCGTACGTGAGCGTGTTGGGGTACTGGCACACGGTGTTGACCACTGGTGGAAAATAGAAAAAGAGTCTGAACTTAGCCATATAGCACAGGAAGTAGTGGAGGAAATGAAGAACTATGGTGTTCCTTGGCTCAATACTCATCAATCCGTCTCTGCCATAGCAGAAAGTCTTGAACAGCAGCCCACTTTAGAATCATTTTCAGCAGCGTTTTTATCGGGTGGCGAGGCAGCTGCAGTTTTAAGGTTGCAAAAAGCAATTGAGTCACGTCCAAGAGCAAAAAACAGGTATGTTTCTTGGGCAAAAAAAGTTGGTCTTAACAATGATCTGGTCTAACAACTTGCTCAAGTTCACTCCACCGGCCAAGGCTGGCTCCGCGGGAATGTTCGAGCTACGCTTGTCCAGTCCCTTAGCAATCGTGATATGGCGAAAAGATTATGAACCTTCTCTTCGTATGCAGTGAGAACAGATTGCGGAGTCCTACAGGAGAAGAAGTCTTCTCACAGTATGAAGGGATCAATGCAATAGGAGCAGGAACGAATGCTGACGCCGAGACTGTCGTAAGCGGAGATTTGGTTGAGTGGGCCGATGTCATATTCGTTATGGAAAAGACCCACAGGAATAAGGTCTCAAAGAAATTCAAAGAATTGCTTCATGGAAAAAAGCTGGTGTGCCTAGATATACCAGACAACTATGATCGAATGGACCCCGAGCTCATCCGGTTACTACAAAACAGAGTGGCCAAACATGTTAGCTTGCGATAGGCCATATAACAGGAAGCTGCAGCCGACCGCTTAGTGGATATCTCGATCTAATTCAGGTGAGGTGAATAATGCGGTCGTTATGCGATAAGAGGAAAAAATGAACAAAGGAATATTAATATTTTTCTGTGGAAAAATGGGGGCTGGGAAAACAACAAAGTCTCTCGAAATTTCTCATGAGCGGAATGCTGTGTTGCTTTCTGAGGACGAGTGGCTTGCGTCTGTTTATCCGGATAGCATCCAGACACTGGAGGATTACGTAAAATATTCTGGTCTGCTTAAACCTCAAATGAAGAAGCTGACTCAGTCGATCTTGGCAGCAGGAACTAACGTGGTAATGGACTTTCCTGCAAATACTATCTTGCAGCGAGAGTGGTTTAAAAGCATTTTCTCTGAGATCCAGGCTGCTCACGAACTGATTTACATCGACCGGCCAGATGATATTTGCTTGGGGCAAATCGCAAAAAGGCGAATAGAGCAGCCCCAGAGAGCGGAGACTGATACAGAAGAGATGTTTGAACTTGTTACAAAGTATTTTGTTGCCCCCAGACCTGATGAAGGGTTTAACACAACCGTAATTTCGGCAAATTTATAACACATATGAACCACTTCGGAGTCAATAGGTAAAACTGCATTGAACCGACGGGAACGATAGGCTGGACCGTTGTCGGTCATCAGGCCTTTCACCTCCACACCTATTTCTCGGTAGGCCGCTAGAGTATTTTGCAGAAAGTAAGTTATGGCAGCCTTGCCGCTCATCTGTAATACCCGCGCAAAAGCCCAGCGGCTACCAGTTCCAGGTGTGCTGCGCAATGGAGTTTCAAGCGACGAAACACGGCAGTAACAGTGGAGCACGCAATCTTCAGTGCCTGCGCAACCTGTTTGGCAGTCCACATGATTATCAGGTGCATTTTCCGAATCAATTCAATCTATGGCTCAGGCATCCATGCAGGCGAAGAAAGTGGGGAGTAGGTCACAACCTCTTTAGCACCCACACCTGGATATACCGGTTTCGTTGGGGATATCAGACGAACAAGCCCATAGGAAAAAGGTGGAATTGACACAGATACAGCCTAGAAAACCGCTGGAAAACGGGTATGGTATGGTATGTCAAAGGCTTCAATGACAACTCAGGGATGAATGTCTGAATCAGCATTGGTTCGGAGACTTGGTACATGCCCGACAGCTAATCGGTGAGTGGCGCGTGGATATATCGATTATAATGACCAAAGACTTCACTCACCACTTGCCTGTCAGGCCCCTTGGAGTTCGTATTTGCACTCCGGCAGCAAGAGTCCAAAGACTTGGTCAGTGGCCGAAGGCTTTGGGAGGTTTCGGAGTTGAGGGCTTCGGTACTGGTCCAGCGGAGGTGTTTTTTGTCACAAGCGCTGAATCAGTTGCGTGAGAAACACCATGAGACTGGAAATTTCCAGTTTTAGGCTCTATAGCTTTTGGTAGGGAATGAAGAGAGAATAATATGAAAAAATATTACCGCTTGGCACTAGGTGCCAATACCGTCTCCTTAATAATTGCCTTACTACTTGCGAGAGAAGAAACAAGCCTGTTGTTTTTGGTTGTTGTGCTGTTGGGTTTGTTAGGTTGCCTGATAAAAATGGAACGTTTGGCAAAACAGAAATTCAACTTTTATGAACAGATTCTTGATACTATCCCAAATCCACTTTCGGTCACTGACATGGATATGAAGTGGACATTTGTCAATCGAGCTGCCACCGCTCCACTTGGAGTAAAACGTGAGGACGTACTTGGACAGCACTGCTCAAACTGGGGGGCAGTCATCTGTAAAACTGAAGACTGTGGTGTGAGCTGTTTAAGAAAAGGTAAGCCGGACACCTCCTTTAATCAATGGGGAAAAGATTTCCGTGTAGATACTTTTTACATCAAGGGCTTAGATGGTAACGAGATAGGCCATGTCGAATATGTACAGGAAGTATCGGAAAAGGTAGCGCTAAAGGCAGTTTATAAAGATGTAGATGCTATCAGTGAAAACCTAACAACAGGGGCACAAGAACTTAAAATTGCTAGCCATACTTTGACAGTAGGCTCAACTCAGCAAGCGGCTTCTATTACCCAAATTGGTAGCTCGCTGAATGAAATTCTTACCCAGGCTAATGACAATGCTGAGCGTGCATCAAGAGCAAGTGGGGTTTCATCTGAGGCTCAGCGGGCTGCGAACATGGCCTCTGATCAAATAAGAGAACTTGAGCAAGCAATGCAGGAAATTAATCGCTCAAGCAAAGCGATTAATGAAATTATTAATGTCATTGATGATATAGCATCTCAGACTAATTTGCTTGCACTTAACGCTTCCATTGAGGCTGCTCGGGCTGGCGAAATGGGGCGCGGTTTTGCTGTGGTAGCGGATGAAGTAAGAAAACTTGCTGAACGCAGTACAGCCGCAGCCAGCGAATCAGCACAGTTTATTCAGTTATCAGCAGACAACGTCGAAAAGGGAAATGCAATATCACAAAAATGTGTAAGTGCATTGAGCGAAATTGTTAAGCATGTGGCAACCATCTCCGACACCATCGAAGAAATCGATAATGTATCGCAAAGCCAGGCGGTGGGATTGAGTCAGGTAAATCAAGGTATGTCAGACATTGATCAGGTAGTACATTCGACGGCGGCGTCTGCGGAGGAGACCTCCCTTTCTGCCTCTGAGCTGAGTAAGCTTTCATTGAAACTCCAGGCTCAGCTCGAAAATATTAGCAAAATTGAAGGGTTAATCGATGATGCTGCCAAAAAAGATGTTGGCCTAATTGAAGTTAAGAATTTGTCTTAACCTAAAATAATAAATAGACAGGGTATGCGCGGCCAGTGTGGTTCAATACTAAAATATATTTATTTTTAATGAACTGTCGAGGTTGTATGTGTAAAGGCCATAGAGCAACTCAGAAGAGAAAGCCGGAATATTATCGATGACTTCAATCGTGAGGCTTAGGTATTGAAGTCGACTTCTCGTTGCCGGAAGAACGAGCTGTCAGCTCACTGGTGCTCCCCTTCGGCTCCGCGCCGTGAGTGTGTATGCTGCAAGCGTTATATCCAATGGAGGGAGCTATGGAAACAATAGCGATCCTACTCGTCGTATCGTTCGCCGGATTGGCGGCATTGCATTTGTATTGGGCGCTCGGCGGAAAGTTCGGCATGTCAGCTGCTCTCCCTGAGATAGATGGAGCACCAGCCTTCATGCCTGGAGCAGCGGCAACGATTGCGGTTGCATTCGTGCTCACTGGCTTCGCCCTAATCGCGCTGGTCCTCGGGTTTGGAGCCAGTAACGCCGCTACGCTCACTCCTTATTCTGTCTTTCTCGGCTTCGCAGTCGGGGGCGTGCTCGTCCTGCGAGCGATAGGAGAATTCAAGTATGTTGGTTTCTTCAAACGTGTGAAAGGCTCGAAGTTTGCAACGTATGACAGCTGGCTGTTTTCGCCTTTCTGTCTGTTGGCTGGAGGGGCATTCTTAACACTGGCGGCAGGTAGTCTATAAATGACAGTTAACTTTCTGGGCTATCCACGAGCAGTAGACACCTTCTATCAATAGGTTTACCCCTGACGAGGTGCAAGATGGCCAGGATAAATATCAGCATTGCATCGAGGAGCCTCGCCGCGAGGCATTCAGACATGCGGTAGTTGACGCCTGTACGAGAAGACTTGAAGACGGAGCGTGAATTTGTAAAAAAGCAGCTGCGTACTTTGCGAGCCAACACGAATTAAAGTACGCTCTGATACAGTCGTATCGAGGGCAGTATACGATACGGTTAATGTGCCGGTTCGGGATGTATCGGCCTCAAGACTTTGCCCCTGGTTGGACCGGGCTTCAGTGCCTGTGTACACAGGTGACAGATCATGGAAGATAAGCTATGGATACATTTGCCACCTATCAAGCCAGTTACAGGGCGCCTGGAATCACTCAGAAGCGCAATGCTCTGGGTGTCTACAGTTCTCAGTACTTTTCCAATCGCTATCAGGCATTGATAGAACGCTATGAATCTAAACCAAACATAAGCTGTAAAGGAAACGGCTGGGATAATACCTTAATAGAATCAATTATCAGCCGACTTAAGGTCAGCATATAAGGTGATTTATGTCAGCCCATTATAATTTATTGTTATCACTGCCACTGGAAATATCTTTAGCTGCTGATAATTTTTCTGTGCTGGATTTTGTTTTCAATAATAATAGTTCTGAGCCAACTGATTTTCCAAATCATCCGTTCTTTGAAAACTTTAATCCAATAGATCGTTTTCATAATTCTTACAAAGACTTTGTTTCAGGCGCATGGAAATCAGATTTTTGGATACAGAAGGATCCAAGCGGCAATGTGTGCAATGCCGGTATTAATCTTTGCTTGCCTGGAAATAAGCTAGAAGGCGTTTGGCAAGATACCCTTCCTCTTGTTCATTGGTTGGCTTCAATGTCATCAGCAAAAGGAGCTATCGGTATCGTCGTTGCGGAAGATTTTAGCGACGATGAACCTATGGTATTAATTCTGTGTGACAGGAAGTTATTTATTTCTGCATCTAAGCATGAAGAATTGTACAATTTTGATGATGCGCTATTTTAACCATTTTTTAAATTAAAGATTAATATGGAGGTTTAAATGGATAATTTACCTAATTTTGTAAAGGATCATATCGAATATCTGGAAAGATTAGATTTGGATAAAAGAAGTCTTGAAGAAATAAAAAATGATGTTACTGGTCAAAATCAGTCTAAGGTTCCGTGTTTTGAAATGTCTCGATTTATGAGATTTAGCTGGGATGGTGTTATTAGTCCATCTATGAAAAGTGGCTGGCTAGAGCGAACTATAAAACCAAAGCTTGATTTGGAAGACCTTCATCAAGGAGTTCTTGATTTCTATGACGAGTCTGATTTGGATGGCACCTTGAAATCACTCAAAAACCTTTATGATAAAGGTATTGATGAAGACGATCTTTTTAGAGTTATACGAGAATCCCAGAAAAGTATATTAGGAAGCTTGTTTATGACGATAGATGGAACAACAGATAGTTGTGCAGGTAGCTTTTTTGAAACTAAAATTGAAGATGATGAGATAGTTCCCAAGCGTCGTTTTTATAATATGGAAGATTTTTTTCTCGACTATGACCCTATAATATTAAAAAATAAAATACCTGACTAATAGAGTAAGGCTGGTACGCGTGGAAGCTGATACTGAAACGAAGCAGAAGTCGTTGCCATCCGGATGGATGCTTGAGTCCAGCAGACATTTGTACGTAGCAGACTATATAGCTTCTTAGGTGTTAGCCGTACGATACCTCAGCCTTGGAAAGTGCTGAGAATCCCATTCAAGGAGAGAGTGATGAAAGAAAAATTTAATTCGCTACGGGATAAATTCCCAGAGATCTCAACGCTGCTGCGACCACCCACTACAGATTCTACTTTGTTAGCTAAGGCAAAGTCTCTAGACTTGCCAAGTGATTACTATGATATTTACTCAATGTTTGATGGGGAAGAAGACGACTCCAATGGTGTGTTCGGGCTACATAAGCTATTACCACTTAGTGAATCTCTTGCAAAACAAATTACTGATAAAGATGAACTGAAAGATATACCCAATAAATATCAGTATGATCTATTCGTGCCAGTATTTAAAACTCCCGGAAGACAGATGATTGGATATGCAAAACATGGAGATGAATGGGACTTTGCGGAGTATGATATTTGGTTGAGCAAGCACCAGGAAGAGTCAGTGAATGGCTTTCTACATGTTTTTTTTGATAAGCTAGAAAAAGATGGTTATACAACTGAAGACGGCATTAATGGTTTAATAGATATAGACGAAATGTAAAAATCAGGAAGCACTTCCGTCACGACGGGACTTTATTTCAAGGGCGGAATGACCATTGAAGGTTTTTAATATAAAGAGGGGTTATAATTATGGGGTTTGATGTTACATTTCATTCAATTTCAGAAGCTGAATTAGAAAAATATATTTTTGATGTTTTGAATGATCCAAGTTGTGCAGAGCATAGAGCCAAAGAGATTTCTCAGGGCAATAATGATAAGTTTGAAGATATCTTTAGGATATATGATAATGCCTTGCTCTATTGGTATCGTGAAAGAAAAGATTCTGAATCTCAAGAAATTGGGGTTGAAAATTTTTCGAGTACATTCTCTTTAGGGATAGCTGCCTTATCCGGTTATTTACACCCGTTTTGGTATTCTCGAGATGGTGCACTTTCGCTTTTGGCTAATGAAAGGCCGGAGTTGAAAAGTTTTTTTAATGGTTATACCAAGATGGAAAAATCACCTCTCAGTTCATTTAATGAAGGTGAAGACTTCACTTTCAATTCTAATTATTCAGCATCTGGTGTTATAAATGATGTGCCAAGTCTAAAAGAATGGTTAGAAAATAATAAAGATTTTGTATCTAATAGATTCGAAGCGGATGGACTGGATTCACTATGCAGATCAGTTGATTACTGTATAGAAAATGATCTTCTCTTTCTGGAGGCATCAGATGTGGTTGTACCATTTAAAGATCAGAGCTTTAGTGACTTAGATAACTTTAAAGCGCACTTTCTTAAAAACATATAAATTCCAATAACTTATATTGCTCTTTTAAGCGGACTAGAGCCTGAAAAGCTATGCTTTTAGGTTCTATGACCGAAAATAATGATCAATATACATAAATACATTATCTTTATTGGTGGGATAAACATATATGTCAGCGGAGACGCCGCTGTTACAACAGGCCATTAATGCAATTGAAACTAGCAATGGCATCTAGCCTTTGCATCACATAGGTGCCGGTGTCTCCGCTGTTTTGAGACACCGGCACTGGAGGAACCGATGGACATTAAATGCATTTCAGGATTTGCCACGATAACCCAGAACCCTGCTGCAAGTGCCTCGCTGTATGAAGGACTGCTGGGGTTGCCGCTGGAGAAGATTGACCATTATCGCTTCATGGATAAATTCCCCGGGGCAAACCATTTTGGTGTCTGGCCGCTTGCCATGGCCGCCCAGTCCTGTTTTGGGCAGGATGAATGGCCCGAAGGGGTTCCTGTGCCTACCGCCACGGTTGAGTTTGAGCTGGCGGATGCGGCATCTGTCGAGGCGGCTGTAGACGAGTTAAAGGCGAAAGGGCAAGCATTCGTTCATACCGCCCGAACTGAACCCTGGGGGCAGACCGTTGCCCGGTTCATGAGCCCCGAGGGGGTATTGGTGGGGCTGAGTTATGCGCCGTGGCTCCACGAGTGAGCGCCTGACCATCGCTTCAGTCCGACCCCGATCATCAACCCAGATTGACGACCAACAGGTCAGCTTTAACAGTGTTAACCAGCTTGGGTACGGCGCTGAAAAAGCGGCTGACCAGGTTGTGGTGATGGCCACAGACGACCAGGTCGATATCGCTGTTCTCGACTAAGCCCGCGACCTTCATATGCAGGTCGCCAATGACCGTTATAATCTCGTTCACGGGGTAGCCACAGTCATCGGCAAGCGTTTGCAGCTGCGCCTCCAGGCGCGCTTCATCATCTGGATATGATCTCAGGTGGTCTGTTTCCACATACACAATTGAAAGTTTGCTGTTGGCCGGTTGGGCTTGCTCGATGGCTTTGTCGATCAGCGTCTTGCTGGCTTCAGACAGGTCCACGGTAACCAGAACATGTTGATAGCTCATCATTTTTCTCCCAGTCAATGGGTTCGGCATCTGTCATAAGCTTAGCAGCTCAGGGTCATGGTGGCCGTTGACCCTTTAACGGTACAATGAGGCTTTTTACCGACCAATACCGGCAGGCGCTATTTGAAAATCCCCGCACGTTTACAACCTCTCTTCAATGATGGCCTGATCGATGAAGTCATCAGCCGCCTCATGAGCGGCAAAGAGGCCGACATCTACATTGTTCGGTGTGGCGATACCATTCGCTGTGCCAAGGTCTATAAGGATGCGGTCAAACGCAGCTTTAAAAAGGCAGCGCAGTATCAGGAAGGGCGCAAGGTGCGCAGCGGACGACAGGCGCGCGCTATGGAGAAGCGTTCAAACTATGGGCGCAAGCAGCAGGAAGAGGTCTGGCAGAACGCCGAAATCAACGCGCTCTCGACACTGGCAAGAGCCGGTGTACGGGTACCTGAAACCTATGGTTGCTTTGATGGCGTGCTGTTGATGGAGCTGGTTACGGACGATGCCGGCGATGTCGCACCGCGACTGGCGGATGTATCGATGTCAGAAGAGCAGGCCATTGAAGATCATGCCCTGATGATGCATTACATCACGCTCATGCTGTGTGAGGGCATAGTGCATGGTGACCTGTCCGAGTTCAACGTGCTGGTGGATGATTACGGCCCGGTGATCATCGACCTGCCGCAGGCGGTCAACGCGGCGTCCAACAACAGCGCGCAGGCCATGTTCGCCCGCGACGTGAATAATATGCGTCGCTATTACGGCCAGTACGCGCCGGATTTGCTGAATACACAGTACGCGAACGAAATCTGGGCGCTGTTTGAGGAAGGTGAGTTGACCCCGGATTCTGAACTGAGCGGTGAGTTTGAGGATGAGGGTGACGACTCCGATGTGGATGCCGTGCTGGAAGAGATAAAAGCGGTGCTGCAGGAGGATCAGCAGCGCCGTGAGCGTTTGCGTGAGGCGGCAGACACCTCGGACCTGTAAACCTTTATAATGAGCCAAAATCAAACAGATGTGGGGACGACCCCACCTCTCTGCATTCCATTGGGGACGGCCCCACGCAAGAGAGGTGTTGTATGAGCTGGTTGATTCTGTGTCTGGCAGGCTTGTTGGAAATAGGCTGGGCCATCGGCTTGAAGTATACCGAGGGCTTTACTCGGTTCTGGCCCAGTGTGGCGACGGTTGTCTCACTGCTGGTGAGTTTTGCGCTGCTCGGCATTGCCATGCGCTCCCTCCCGGTAGGGACCGCCTATGCGGTGTGGGTCGGTATCGGGGCTGTCGGTACAGCCGTGCTGGGCATGCTGCTGTTTGGCGAACCCACTGAGCCGCTCAGGCTGGTCAGCCTTGGGCTGATCTGTGCCGGTATTGTGGGGCTGAAGCTGGCACATGGCTGAGTCTTACTGCTAAGAGGATCTATGGACAGCATCATATATCAATGGAGTGTACAGTGCGGCAAAGGGGAAATGTCTGTGCTGCCGGACGGCTGTCGCGACTTGATTGCCATCAGTTCTCAAGGAGGGCCTGTGAGTTTTATCTGCACAGGGCTGGATGCAAGCCCCAGACATGTGGTTTGTGAGGGCGAGACCCGGTTTGTGGGGATACGTTTGGCGCCTGGTGTTTCATTTCCCTGGGAGCGCGCTGAGTCGAGTGCAAAGTATAGTGACCAGCCGTTGCTTGATGCTGCCGCGAGGCTGGACCATGAGGCAGAGCCGGCCGATATGCAGCAGTGTCTTTTGGACGTAATGGAGTACGCGCAACTGCCACCCCAATGGCTGGCAGATTGCCTGCAGGAGTTGAATGAGGGACGATCCATTAGCCATCCCCGCAGCGAACGCAGTATCCGCCGCGGGGTTCTGGATCTTACCGGTGCATCACCTCGCTTCTGGAAAGGGCTTGGTCGAGTAAGGCGTGCTGGCCTTGCGATTGTGCAGTCGGACCTGCCATTGGCAGACATTGCTTTGGCTCATGGTTACGCTGATCAGGCACATCTGTGCCGGGACGTGCGCCGCTGGCTCGGAGTCACTCCAGCCAGACTGCGGCAGCAGCCAGAGGCCGAATGGGTCGGCCTGGCGTCACCGGATGCGTTTTCAATTATTGCGAATCGTCGAGAATGAAACGCTGAAAGGATTCATCTGGCGCAATTGGATGGTAGCAATAGATCATGGTTCCGGCCGGATCCTTGAGGCCAAAACCGCGATCTCCCCATGGGTGGTCTTCAAGTGGTATCTCCACGGCTAGTCCTGCGGTTCGGTGCAGACGTTCATGGACGCTATCAGCGTCAGAAACCCTCAGATTAAGGCACACACCACCGGTAAACGTGGTCATGCCGTCCTGCGGTAGCATAATACAGAGTTCAACATCAGAGTCGGTTGTGCCAAGACGCAATACCACATACCAGCCACAGTCGAAGACCGGACGTGCGTTAAAATGCGTTTCGTAAAAGTGGCGAGTCTCTTCCAGGGCGGGCGTTACGAGAGTCATGCTGGCTGATCGAATATCCATATCTGTACCTGTATAAATTAAAATGATGCAGTGTGTGCCGAAGGCTGCACACAAAAATAGGACAAGGGCTTTGTCCCGTATTGAATATATTGGCCAAATCGGAGCAGCACACAGTTGCGCGGTAGGCTAGCTGACGAGGAGCAAGTGTGAGCGTGAACTGGAGCGTGAATGAGGGTCGGAATCCTTATGTGGCGGAAGAGTCGGCGGTTGGGTTGGTGTTTCACGCCGCCGAATCAACCGCGGTCGACGATGTGGCAGTGAAGGACGTTGTTGAAGCGGCACTTGAGCGGGCGGTGGCGTGTCTCGATGCGAACGTCAAAAACGAGTCACTTTATTTCATGGTAGAGTGGGCGCCTTCATGTTCCGTTTTGCGGCTGGCGGTTACGGATGCAGGTAAGGTACAGGACTCGCGAGAGGTGGTCGTCTGTCAATTTTCGGCGTTGAATACGGTGCTGCAACAGGCGGAAGATGGGCCGGCAAGGCTTGAAGCCTTTTCTGACAAGGTCAGCTTCTGGGCCAAGGACTATCTCTCGACCAGTACCAAATTCATGAACTATTCGCTGGTTGCACTGTACGCCACGACGGTACGTGCCGAGGCGGTTCTGCTCTAGACTGAGACCCTCAACCTTTGGTTTAAAAAGCCCGCAGATGCGGGCTTTTTAAACCAGGATAGGTGCAGGCGTCAGCTCTTTTCCGGCAGGGTGACGTTCAGCTCCAGGATGGAGCAGTCTTCATCCAGATTGACCTGTACGTCCTGCGGCGATACATCCACATACTTGGCAATCACGGCCAGAATTTCCTGCTGCATCTGCGGCAAATAGTCAGGCTGGCTGCGCTGTGAGCGTTCGTATGCGACCAGTACCTGCAATCGCTCCTTGGCAACGCTGGCCGAGGACTGCTTCTTTTGTCGAAAATAACTCAGAATACCCATCAGCCCTTCCGTCCAAATACCCGGCTCAGGAAGCCTTTACGCTGTACATCGAGGAAGCGGTGCTCCCGATCCTCGCCGAGGAAGCGTGCAATTGCATCGTCATAGGCCTGCCCGGCATCACTGTCGTCGTCCATGATAACCGGAACGCCCTGGTTGGATGCCTTAAGCACGGCTTCTGATTCTGGAATAACACCCAGCAGCGGGATCGCCAGAATGTCTTTCACGTCTTCAACGCTGAGCATTTCACCCGCCATAACCCGCCCCGGGTTGTAGCGAGTCAGCAGCAGGTGCTCTTTTACACTGCCACCCTGTTCGGCCTTGCGGGACTTGCTCTGCAGTACACCCAGAATACGGTCGGAGTCACGTACCGAGCTGACTTCGGGGTTGGTGACGACAACAGCGGTATCGGCGAAATAGAGTGCTAGTTGGGCACCTTTTTCGATACCGGCAGGCGAGTCGCAGACGATGTAGTCAAAGGTTTTGGCCAGTTCGTTCAATACCGTTTCCACGCCTTCAACGCTGAGCGCGTCCTTGTCACGGGTTTGTGAAGCGGGCAGGATGAACAGGTTATCGGTGCGCTTGTCCTTGATCAGAGCCTGATTGAGAGTGGCTTCCTGATTGATCACGTTGACAAAGTCGTAGACCACGCGGCGCTCGCATCCCATGATCAGGTCGAGGTTGCGAAGACCCACGTCAAAGTCGATCAGAACGGTTTTGAATCCGCGCAGGGCAAGGCCGGTACCGATAGCGGCACTGCTGGTGGTCTTGCCAACGCCTCCCTTGCCTGAGGTGACTACGATGATTTCAGCCATGCGTGTGTGTCCGTGTAAATGGATCAATGTTAATTAAAGTGCGACTGTATCCAGTCGTGAACCGCTGAGCAATGCCTGAGCAGGTTTCTGCCAATGTTCGGTTTGCAGATCTTCGCTGGTCTTGAAATAGCCGGCGATGGAGATCAGTTCGGCCTCAAGGCTCTGGCAGAAAATGCGTGCATCTTCGTCACCACTGACCCCCGCCATGGCTCGACCCCGAAGCGGGCCGTAGACATGAATATGGCCATCCGCCATCACCTCGGCACCGGCACCCACCGATGAAAGAATCACCAGATCACTGCCACGGGCATAGATCTGCTGGCCGGAACGTACCGGAGTGGTCACGATTTTGGCGGCGCGGGCCGGAGCAGGTTCTGGTGCCGTTTCAGCTTCTGCAGCGGGCTGTCTGGGCGATGGTTCAGTGGCTGGCTCCGGTGCCGGCTCGGCCACCCGGCGCTGCTGGCTGAAGTCGGCCATTTGCAGCTGTGCACAGAGTTCGGTGGCGCTGCCCGGTTCGGCCTTGATTCCCACCGGCATGAGTGTCTGTTCGCGGCACAGCTCAATCAATGCCTGTACCTCAGCGGCACTGGGCAGCTGTGGCAGCTGCTGAAGATTCAGCACTACCGGCATACCGTTGAACAGCATCGGGACGCGTGCAGCGTGAGCTGCCAGCTGGGGAGCCAGCAGAGCCGGGTCTGATTCAAGCAGGATCAGTTCGTTCAGGGCCGCACGGGTACTCTTGAATTGGAAACCGGTGCCGGCGGTAGATTTGGATTCAGCCTGGGCCATAGTCTGTAACGCTTCACTTTCGCTGGTTGCGCTGGGGTGTCAATGTGGTGTCAAAGGCGCTAACAATACCATGGAGCGCGGGGTGGCTGACAGGGGGGCAAATGGCGACGGCGGTTTTTTGATCTCGGTCAATGGTGTAATATGCGCCATCACTTCTAAACAGGAATCGATGTCACGATGAAAGCCGTCCGCTGGATTCTGGGCCTGATTGTCATGGCTCTGCATTTTCTGACTTTGCCACGTCGTGGCAAGCGCACCCCGCAGCACCAGCAGCAGGTTGAAGAAGCGCTGCGCAGCCATTCTCTGTATCAGCTGCCAACCTGCCCGTTTTGCGTCAAGGTGCGCCGTGCCATGCGTCGCCTGAACCTGCCGATCGAACTGCGTGACGTACGTGCCGACGGTCGTCACCGCCAGGACTTGATCAATGGCGGCGGTAAAATGAAAGTGCCTTGCCTGCGCATTGATCATGAAGATGGCCACAGTGAATGGATGTACGAGTCTGACGAAATTGTCTCTTACCTGCAGCGTCGTTTTCCGCTGGAGCCCTGAATTCTCAGGGCTTTTCAATAAAGTTATAAAAAACTTATTTTTTATCCCATCGAATCTGACTATAGTTGTGGGCAGAGATAGGCCTGATTGAGGAGCCCCGCGATGGATTACCTGCCGCTGTTTTTTGACCTGCGCGAGCGTGATGTGCTGCTGATTGGCGGTGGCGATGTGGCCTTGCGCAAGGCGCGCCTTCTGGTACGCGCCGGAGCCCGCATTACGTTGGTGTCGCACCGTGTTCTGCCAGAGCTGGAATCGTTGCTGGAGCTCAATCGTGGGCTGGTGATTATCGGCGAATATCATCCTGAGCTGCTGGACGGTAAGGTGCTGGTGCTGGCAGCTACCGATGATGATCAGCTTAATGAACGTGTGCATTACGATGCTGTAGCTCAGAACGTGCCGGTCAACGTTGTCGACAGTCCTGCGCTCTGCACCTTCGTGTTTCCGGCCATCGTTGACCGTTCACCCATCGTGATCGGCATCAGCTCCGGTGGTCAATCGCCCGTGCTGGCACGGCTGCTGCGCGCCAAGCTGGAAACCTGGATACCTAACGGCTACAGCCGTCTGGGTCAGCTGGTAGGGCGTTTTCGTGACAAGGTGAAGGCACGCTTTGGCAGTGTAAATGAACGCCGAGTCTTTTGGGAATCGGTGCTGCAGGGGCAGGTGGCAGAGCGGGTATTTGCCGGTCAGGATAGCGCTGCCGAAGCATTGCTTGAACAGCAGATCGAGCAGGGGAATGCTCAGCACCAGGTAGGAGAAGTGTATCTGGTGGGAGCCGGCCCCGGCGATCCTGAGTTGCTGACTTTCAAGGCGTTGCGGCTGATGCAGCAGGCGGATGTGGTGCTGTATGACCGTTTGGTCTCGCCTGACGTCCTGGACTTGTGTCGCCGTGATGCCGACCTGGTATTTGTCGGCAAGCAGCGGGACAACCATGCCGTGCCGCAGGAGGGGATCAATCAGCTGCTGATCGATCATGCCCGAGCAGGCAAGCGGGTGGTGCGTCTGAAAGGCGGAGATCCGTTCATTTTCGGTCGCGGTGGTGAAGAGCTGGAGCGGTTGAAACAGGAGGGCATTCCCTTTCAGGTAGTGCCCGGCATTACCGCCGCCAGCGCTTGTTCAACCTATGCCGGTATTCCGCTGACCCATCGTGACTATGCTCAGTCGGTCAAGTTCGTCACCGGCCAGCTGAAAAATCGCACCTCTGAGCTGGATTTTGCCGAACTGGTGCATCCCAATCAAACCATCGTGTTCTATATGGGGCTGCATACGCTTGATAAGCTGTGCGATGGCCTGGTCCGCCATGGCAAGTCTGTTGATACACCGGTTGCGATTGTGTCCAGAGGCACAGCGCAGGACCAGCGTGTTCTTACCGGAACGCTGAACACCATTGTGTCACAGCAGGCTGAGGCGCAGCTGCCGGCACCCTCGTTGGTGATAGTTGGCGAAGTGGTGGCATTACAGCCGCAGCTGTCCTGGTTTGGTGCGGCGGAAGCCGAGAACCGCATTTGAGCGGTTCTCGCCGGACTGACATCAGCTGTGCAGCATCTGACCGACCAGATAGCTGCCAGCAAATCCCACACTGTATGCGATCAGAATCAACCCCGAATAACGCATGAAGCTGATAAAGGTGATCGCTTCCACCTTGCTCATGGCCACGATTCCGGCTGCCGAGCCGATTACCAGCAATGAGCCGCCCACGCCCACCGCGTAGGTCAGCGTCAGCCAGCTAGCGGTACTCATGGCGATTTCAGACTTGAGCAATGCGGCGGTCAGCGGCACGTTGTCCACCAGTGAGGACAGTAGTCCCATGACGTAGTTGGCCGCTGTAGTCGGCATCACTTCGTACACCCGCACCAGCGAATCCAGCACACCGATCTCTTTCATCATGCCGACCAGCAGCAGAATGCCGAGGAAGAACAGCAGAGTATCGAACTCGATGACGCGGATGTAGTCGAGCAGACTCTCACGCTCGTCTTCCTCATAGCAGAGGCGACCCACCAGAAACATGATCGACAGGCCGAACAGGAAGGTCAGCAGCGGTGGTACCCCCGCGATCACGTTGAGGATAATGGTAGAAAAAATGGTGAGCAGAAAGATCATGGCGATCATCTTGCCCACCCGGTCATCACGGCGTGGAGAGGGGATGATCTCGACTTCGCCCTTAAGCTTGAGTGACAGCAGGGTTGCCAGCAGCAGTACGCTGGTCAGTGCCGGCAAGCTGAGCCAGAGCAGGTCGTCAATTTCTACCTTGTGCTGCATAAAGATCATCAGCGTGGTGACATCGCCGGTGATCAGGGCAACACCGCCCGAGTTGACCGCAAATACCACCAGTACGGCGAAGCGAACAGTTTTCTTTACCTCCATTCGCAGCGACAGTACCAGTGCAATCGAAATCAATGTGGCGGTGATATTGTCCGACAGGGACGAGAAGAAGAAGGCAAAACCGGCTACCAGAAACATCAGCTTGCGTTCGCTGAGTCGGCGCGGCAACACCTTGTAAATCAAGGTTTCGATCAAGCCTTGATGGTTGAGAAAGGCCACAAAGGTCATGGCGGCCATCAGGAACAGCCAGAGGCTGGCGATTTCAAGAATATTTTCATTCAGCTGCTCCTGCACCATGGCCGCATCGGCACCGTGTTGAGGAAACAGAAACAGTAGTATCCAGGCAAGTGTGCCGAGGAAAAGTGTGGTTTTCGCCTTGTTGATGTGCACCACATCTTCGAGCACGATCAGCAGGAAGGCGATACCTGCCATCGTGATTAATAGTGTTTGCATCGGTCTGACCGAGCCCCCAGAATTGTTAGAAAGCGGAATTCTACGCCTCTGTCCGTTTCGGCAACAGGGGCAATAAGCCGCAGCAGGCGAATTTGGTTCGGAAGTACAGGTGCAAGAGAATCAGGAAAAGGATGGCTGGTGGGTCTATATGCTGCGGTGTGCCGATGGCAGCCTCTATACGGGCGTGACCACAGACCCGCAACGGCGGCTGGCACAACATAATGGCGAGCGTGCTGGTGGTGCCCGCTATACCCGCTGTCGGCGCCCGGTGGCACTGGTCTGGCAGGAATCGGGGCACGACCGCAGCAGTGCCCACAGACGGGAGGCGGC
This sequence comes from Marinobacterium iners DSM 11526, assembly GCF_900107855.1. Lineage (GTDB taxonomy): Bacteria > Pseudomonadota > Gammaproteobacteria > Pseudomonadales > Balneatricaceae > Marinobacterium > Marinobacterium iners. The sequence continues at coordinate 21,204 of NZ_FNRJ01000016.1, forward strand.
ACTCAAGCGCCTGCCCCGTAATCGAAAGCTGGCGCTGGTGAATACCTGATCAGAACTCTACACGCACGCTCTGGGCGCAGTTGCGAGCTTTCTCGCGGGCTTCTTCAACGTTTTCACCGCGGGCCAGTGCAACCCCCATGCGGCGGCGGCCATGAATCTCTGGCTTGCCGAAGAGGCGCAGGTCGGTATCCGGTGCAGCCAATGCCGCCTGCAGATGGCCGAAACTGGTCTGAGTGGATTCTCCCTGTGGCAGGATGACGGCTGAAGCCGATGGGCCATGCTGGCGGATCACCGGAATCGGCAAGCCAAGTATGGCGCGGGCATGCAGCGCAAACTCGGACAGGTCCTGCGAAATCAGTGTCACCATGCCGGTATCATGCGGACGCGGCGAAACTTCACTGAACAACACCTCGTCACCGCGGATGAACAGCTCCACCCCGAACAGACCATGTCCACCCAGTGCTCCGGTTACTTGCTCGGCAACCGTCTGTGCGGCTTTCAGTGCAGAATCTGTCATTACCTGTGGCTGCCAGGATTCGCGATAGTCACCATCCACCTGAATATGGCCAATCGGCTCGCAGAAACTGGTGCCGCCGATATGACGTACCGTCAGCAGAGTGATTTCATAATCGAACTCGACAAAGCCTTCCACAATGACACGACCACCGCCAGCGCGACCGCCTTCCTGGGCGTAGTGCCAGGCGGCCTCGATCTGATCCGTTTCACGCAGGGTGCTCTGGCCCTTGCCGGATGAACTCATGATCGGTTTGACCACGCAGGGCAGACCGATTTCCGTTACCGCCTGGCGGAACTCTTCCAGTGTGCCGGCAAATCGATAGGGAGAAGTGGCAAGGCCAAGTTCTTCTGCAGCAAGGCGGCGAATGCCTTCGCGGTTCATGGTGAGCTGAGTAGCGCGGGCGGTCGGGATGACAGTGAACCCTTCCTGCTCCAGTTCGGCCAGAGTGTCGGTGGCGATGGCCTCGATTTCGGGCACGATCAGGTGAGGCTTTTCCTGCTCGATGACAGCACGGAGAGCAGCGCCGTCCAGCATGGAGATGACATGCGAGCGGTGAGCGACCTGCATCGCGGGCGCGTTGGCATAACGGTCTACTACAATCACTTCAACCCCGAGGCGCTGCAGTTCGATCACGACTTCCTTGCCCAGTTCACCACCACCGCACATCAATACGCGGGTGGCAGTGGCGGAAAGAGGGGTCCCCAGAGTGGTCATGACATACTCCTGAATGAAAAAGTTTCACGCATTATAGAGCCGGGCAGACTTGTTAGGCCACCGGATTGACTATACTGGGAGGAAAGTTGGTTGCTGTGTCTCGTTATCACCATGCCCGCTGGGTATGGCCATCAGCCGGAATCTTTTCCGGCCCTGTGAGGCTGCCTCCGTTGCGGAGGCAGCCTTTCTTTTTCTACAGGCTATCAGTTGGCGCGAGCGGCGCGGCGTGATGGCTTGTTGCTGTTACTGGTGCCGCTGTTACTGCTGCGTGAGCGGCGCGGAGCAGATGCATCGGTCCAGGGGCGCAAGTCCAGTTTCTGGCCACACACGCGTGCACGCTTGAGCTTCTGAATTTGCTCACTGCTCAGGTTGGCTGGCAGGTCGATGCAGCTGAACTCATCAGCGATGTTGATACGACCGATCAGGCGGCTTTCCAGGTTGGCTTCATTGGCAACGGCACCCACAATATTGCCCGGCTTGACGCCGTGCAGGTGACCAACGCCGATCCAGTAGCGCTCCATGCCTTCGGCAACAGGATCGTTACGACCCGGTTTGCCTCGGCCACGTTCAGGGCGTTCGCCACGCTCAGGGCGCTCACGTACTGGCCGGTTGGGATCGGGTTCGTTTTCGTTCATCCACAACGGCTTGTCACTGTGCATCAGCGCCAGTGTTGCGGCCAGCATCTGCTCGTGAGTCAGTTCGGAATTCTGCTGCAGGGAATCGATCACCGGCTGGTACTGGCTGAGGTCGGCCGATTCGGCGGCGGCCAGAATCTTCTTCTGCAGACGTTCGGCGCGCAGCGCATTGATCTCCTTGGCGCTCGGCATCTGCAACGTTTCCAGCGGCTGGCGCGTAGTACGCTCCAGCTGCTTGAGCAGACGCTGCTCGCGCGGTGCAACGAACAGAATGGCATCGCCGTTGCGCCCGGCACGACCGGTACGGCCGATACGGTGGATATAGGATTCGTTATCGTACGGAATGTCGTAGTTGATAACGTGGCTGATGCGCTCAACGTCCAGGCCACGGGCAACCACGTCAGTAGCTATCACTACATCCAGCTCGCCTTTTTTCAGCTTGCTGACGATGCGTTCACGCTGAACCTGAGCGATATCGCCGTGCAGTGCAGCCGCCGGGAAACCTGCACGGGTCAGTTCATCCGCCAGGCTTTCGGTTGAGGTTTTGGTGCGTACGAACACCAGAGCGGCTTCATGCTCATGCATTTCAAGTACGCGGGTCAGGGCCTGAGTCTTGCTCATGCCGCGAACCGTCCACACGCGCTGGCGAATGGTGCTGGCCGTTGCGGTCTGTGACTGGATTTTGATTACGGCCGGGTTGTTCAGGTAGTTTTCCGCGATGTTGCGGATCGCTTGCGGCATGGTGGCCGAGAACAACGCGATTTGACGCTGTGCCGGTGTGTGCTGCAGTACCCACTCCACATCGTCGATGAAGCCCATGCGCAGCATTTCGTCAGCTTCGTCGAGAACCAGTGCCTGCAGCTTGTCCAGCTGCAGCGTGCCGCGACGGATATGGTCCATCACGCGCCCCGGGGTGCCGATGATGATCTGGGCGCCACGGCGCAGGCCACGGATCTGGGTGTCGTAACCCTGTCCACCGTAGATCGACAGGGTACGCAGCCCTGGCAGATGGTGGGCGTATTTCTCACAGGCAGTCGCAACCTGCAGAGCCAGCTCACGGGTCGGTGCCAGAATCAGAACCTGAGGGTGAGTGGCGGCTGCGTCAATACGCTGCAGCAGCGGCAATGCAAATGCGGCGGTCTTGCCGGTACCGGTCTGAGCCATGCCAAGCAGGTCCCGTCCCTCCAGCAGCGGCGGGATACTCCTGGCCTGAATCGGCGAAGGGGTTTCGTAGCCAACGTCAGTCAGAGCGTTGAGAATAGGAGCGGACAGTCCCAAATCGCCAAAGCTGGCGGGGCTGGTTTCAGTGTTGGACATGCTGTGAGTATTACCTGGGTCATAGAAGAGGAGGAAAGCCGCGGGAGTGTGTTGCTCAGGTGCCGCCTTCCTGAAATAAGGTCATAATTGTACGCACTTCGGCGGCAGGAGTCCACCGCCTCAGCGTGTGGACTCACTGAAATGGTTATAGATGCTGATCAGTTCGTCTTCGCTGAAACGCACGATCACCAGCTGTTGGCCGGGGTGAATCACATCAGGGTTCTGTCCCAGCAGTCCCTGCTGGTGGTTGTAGACCCAGGTCTGCTCAACCTTGTCGTGCAGCAACCGCCCCAGCCATGAACTGCTGCGGTCTTCCTGCAGCGTGTCCGCATCTTCAGGAATGGCAACACTCAGGACTCGAGAACGGTCATTGACGCGAATGCCGCGGGCAAAGGTTTCGATCAGTCCCTGGCGCATGATTCCCCACAGGCCATGTCGGTCGGCGGGCTGAACAGCGTGGATATAGAACACCTCATTGGCCGAGCGGTCAGGGTCTTGCAGCAGCTCCTGCAGTCTCAGACGGTCAAGTGCCAGTTCAGGTGCAGGCTGGCTGGTGCTGCCTGCAGAACGCGCAGGCATATCCACGGCGAAGCTGCTGGCGTTGCCGTCCTGCTCCAACGTCTCTTGTTCGGCCTTGAGCGCCTCTCTGTGCGGAAGGCTAAGCAGCTGTTCGCCGGTAACAAAATGGCGTGCCTTGTCCATCTCGATCACGTCCGAGGATGCCTGGCGGGTCAGGCTATCAATATGAGCCTGTGCTTCCGAGCGGGTTTGTTCCGATACTTCAGGCGGCTGGTCAGGGCGTGGTGCGGGTGTGGAAGTGTCTGGCTGTAGAAACAGGTACACAGCCGTACTTAATATCACAATGATCAAGGCGATCATGAAGCGCTGCATCGGTCATACTCCTGCTGAGGCTTTATCTAACCATAGATGAGAAGCGGATTCGGTAAAAGCGTTCAATTTTGTTGCGGCTGCTGTCACAATTGGCAGCTGCAGGGCTGAAGTGCCCGGCTGTTGAGAGGAGGGTTCGTCATGCGATCTGATAACCACGATGAATTCATGCAGCAGATGCTGGCTGAGGGTATCAGTCGACACCATTATGCCGATACCACGCGTGACCATGCTGCCGTTCGCCCCTTGCGTGTTGACCCGAACAAAAGCATTCGACGTCAGCTGGCTGAAGGTGCCCCCGAGGGGCTGACCTTAGCGCCGCTGGAATGGTTGCATCCGGCTGATCCGATCAGCTGGAAGCGTGATGGGGTACAGGAGGGTGTGTTTCGAAATCTGCGTCTTGGCCGTTACAGCGCGGATGCCTGTTTGAATCTTCAGCACTGCACACTTGCCCAGGCGCGTGATGAAGTGGCGGGTTTTGTACGCCAGAGTGCTGAGCTGAATATTCGGTGTGTATTGATTCAACAGGGGCGTGCGCGGCGCTCGGATGAGCATGCCAATCAGTTAAAAACCTACCTTAATCAGTGGCTGCCTGAATTGGAGCAGGTCATGGCATTTCACTCGGCTCCGTCGCATCATGGCGGTACCGGCGCGGTGTATTTGATGCTGCGAAAAAGCGAGCAGGCACGGCAGGAAAACCGGGAAAAGCACCAGAAGCGACGTTGATCGGATGCAGTCGATTGCATCGCGAGTCAAAAGTCGCTTTACTGAGTGACAAATCGAGATGATCAAGGAACTCGGAACATGGACTCGATGTTCGTTCAGCAGCTTAGACGCAGCCGCCATCTTGTGGTGCTGTTGCTGCTGCTCAACATGCTGACACTGGCGCTGCTGGCCGGTGGTGAATACGGGGCAGGAGTGGTTGCACTGCAAATTGTGCTGCTGATTGGTACCGCTGCACTGCTGTTTATGCTGCGCAATCGCAGTATGACGGCTGCGGTAACGTACGCTCAGGAGCCGGTGCTGGCACTTGATCCCAACACCGGTATTGCCACCGAAAACTGGTTCCGGCACATGCTGGCGCTGGAGTGTCGGCGTGCAGTAAGGGAGTTTGCCCCTTTGACCGTGATGCGCATCAGCCTGGGCGAGCACACAAAGCGTAAGCACCTGCTGGAGGTGATTCGGGTGTTGAGCGAAGAGCTGTCTCGACCGGGCGATCTGATCGGCTGGGAAACCAACTCAGACCTGGGGGCCGTGCTGCCCTGTACCAATGAGCATGCCGAGCAACTGACCGAGCGTTGTTACCGCTACATTCGGGAAAATTCGTCCAACCCAGATCTGCCGGTTTGGCTGGTAGCCCAGACCTATCAGCCAAGAGGCGACCTTAATCTAAGCAAGGTCAGCCAACATCTGGAACAGAAAATGCAAGAAGCCAGGCAGGATGCACCGGGGGTGTTCTATGCTGCCGAAGCGGCTACAGACCCCGCAACTCCCAGCATGACCTATACTGACGGATGAACTCACAGCCGCTGCTGGAGCGGCTGCAGCGTCAGCTGAAACAGTCGCGTCAACGATTGCTGGTCTGGGTGCAGGGTGAACAGGCATGGTGTCACCGCCAGCTTGAAACTGCATTGTCGCCCCTGTGCTCTGGTCAGGGTGTGCTGCTGGGACAGCCACTGACTGCGGCTGCTCATGCCATTCCCTCCCTAAAAGCCGCTGAGCTGCACCGTGTTCTGGGTACAACGCTCGACTTTGCCGTTGTTGATGCGTACGCCGGTTTCAATCCCAATGCCTTTGGCCAGCTGTGTGGCACTGTCCGAGGGGGCGGCGTTCTGTTGCTGCTTACACCCGCAGCCGATCAGTGGCGCGGCTATGATGACCCCGAATATGCATCTCTGTGTGTGGAGCCCCATACCCCTGCTGACATGAAAGGTCACTTTCTGCAGTACCTGTGCAGCATTCTTGAGGGCAGCGATCAGTTGCTGTGCTGGAGTGTAGCCGGAGCCACTTGGCCTCGATTGCCTCAGACTGCAGATCCTGAGCCTGCAGAGCAGCCCTGTCTGAGTCTGGACCAGGCTGAAGCTGTAAAATGTGTGCTGGCGGTGGCTGAGCAGCGCCGTGCTGCACTGGTACTGACAGCCGACCGGGGTCGGGGCAAGAGTGCGGCTCTGGGAATAGCAGCTGCTCGTCTGTTGCAGCAGGGAAAGCGAGTCATACTGACAGCCCCTTCTCGTGCCGCGACAAGTGCCGTGTTTGAACGGGTGCAGGCGCTTGCGCCTGATTGTATGTCGCAGCTGCTGTTTGCCAGCCCTGACGATTTGTTGCATCAGCCAGTGCAGGCTGACTTGCTGCTGGTTGATGAAGCCGCCGCCATTCCAACCCCCGTATTGGTTGAACTGCTGAATTGTTGTCCGCGGATCGTATTCTCCACCACTTTGCATGGCTATGAGGGCAATGGCCAGGGTTTTGCGCTGCGTTTTCGGCATCACCTTGAGCTGTATCGGCCCACTACAGCAGAGTATCGACTTGAAACACCGATTCGCTGGGCCGGGCCTGACCCTCTGGAGCATCTTAGTAATCGAATGCTGTTGCTGGATGTGGATACACAGCCCCTTCCATCTCCGGATCAATCACTGCTGCTGGAAACCATTGATCAGGCGCAATTGAGTCAAGACCCGGCACTGCTGCGTGATTTGTTCGCTCTGCTGCTGCTGGCTCACTACCGAACGACGCCGGGAGATCTGCGGATTCTGCTCGACAGCCCCAACCTTCAGATCCATGTCCTGATGCAGCAGGGACAGCCGCTGGCCTGTGTGCTGGTGGCAGAAGAGGGGGAGCTGCCGGATGCGCTGGCACAGACGGTGTGGGAGGGGCGGCGCCGACCACGAGGCCATCTGTTGCCGCAAACCCTGATCGCGCAAGAGGGCTGGGGTGAGGTGGCCTCCTGGCGAGCCTGGCGTATTATGCGCATTGCTGTGCACCCTTTGTTGCAACAGCAGGGACTGGGGGCTCAGCTGCTGAATGAACTGGAATGTATGGCGGTCGCGGCCGGGGTTGACTATCTGGGTGCAAGTTTCGCGGCTTCAGAATCTTTGTTGGCCTTTTGGCATCACTGTGGCTATCGGCCGGTACGTCTGGGCGAGCAACGTGATCCGGTTGCCGGTACCCATGCACTGCTGGTGGTCCGGCCTGTCAGCGATCAGGTGAGGCAGTGGCTGCCCAGGGCGCAACACTGGTATGGTCAGAGTGTCCTGCGGCGGCTGCCGGGAGCGCTGCAGGATCTTGAACCTGAGCGCCTGACGTTGCTGTTGGGCGGCCTCTGGCAACCGGATGCTGCCGACCTGGACACGCTGAAGCGCCTTAGGGGGTTTGCTCAGGATCAGAGAACGCTGGAGAGCAGCCTGCTGCCACTGAGCTGGCTGCTGGAGCAGACGTTGCCTCTATGGGGTCAGGCAGGCATTGGCTGTGATGATCAGCGTTTGTTGTGCGAACGTATTTTGCGCCAGCAGCCGGCAACGGCCGTTGCCGAACCCGCGGGCAAACGTGCCCAGCTGCAGCGGTTGCGCAATCTGTGTGATCAACTGCTGGCGTTGTTGCCCTCGGCCTGACTCGGGCGCTCAAGCACCACCATTAGACCGGTTAGCTGCCGCTGATGTTCCAGCCGCAGCGGAAAGGTTGCGCAGTACTTCACGTGAAGCCCGGCAACAGCTGCAGCCGCTTCAATATGAGACTGGCTGTGGCGGAAGCGCCCCGATGATTGGAGACTGACCGCCTGATCATCTTCGGCCGCTTCAACGGTAAAGGCAAATTGGCCACCCGCTCGCAGGGCTCTGGCGGCTGCCTGACAAACGGGTTGCAGGTCGCCAGTATAGATCAGTACATCGGTGGCGGTAATCAGATCGACCGGACCTGATTGTGCCAGCGCACTCTGCAGATCGCGGCATTCGAGTTGGTCATAGCACTTTTTGGCGGCAGCCAACTCAAGCATGCTGTGCGACAGGTCACAGCCATATAGCCGATGAATCGGCAGTACCGCTTTCAGGGCCTGTCCACACAGGCCTGTGCCACACCCCAAGTCCAGCATCTCAAGCTCTGCATTGTCGGGCTCAATCAGTTGTGTCAGCAGCTCGGCCAGCAGTTGGGGGGCGCGATATTCAAGCTGTTTTTGCAAACGATTTTCAAACTCTTCGGCGTGGGTATCGTACAGCACCTGCACATAACCCTTTGGTGCTTCGGCAGAACAGCGCCCGCCCGCTGCATTCAACATGTGCTGTGCATGAGCGTTATCAGGTTGCTGCTTAACCACTTCTTCGTATAACTGAACAGCCACCTCAGGGTCGCTTTCTTCGGCAATGTAATCCGCCAGCTCCAACAGCCGTGTCGGTGAGCAATCCTGCTGGCGCAACTGCGCCAACAGCCTGTCACTTTGTTGGCACAGGCAAAGGTTCAAGGCCCATTCAGATTCGGCTTCTATACTGAAGTCAGGTGATACCAACAGGGTTTGCAGCAGATTCAGAGCTTCAGGGCTTTTATGCTGGTGGCGCAGCGCTACTGCAAGGGTCAGCCGGGCATCGGTGTAGTGCATAAGTTGAGGCTGAACTGTGAAAAGCTGCTCAATTGTCTGCCAGCGGCCAAGCTGTTCCAGCAGGGCGAGTCGGTTGAGCTGGAATGCCGATTCGTCGGGGAGCAGGGTGATGGCGTGCTCTATTGCCCTGTACGCGTCTTCAGATCGGCCCCTTGCCTGCAATGCGAGTGAGAGATTGCTGAGAGCCTGGGCCTTAAAGCGCGCCTGTACGGGTAACTCGGTGGTACGTTGCAGTTCACGGCAGGCCGCAATGGCATTGCCGGACTTGAGCTGAATCAGTCCCAGCAGGTGGCGAGCGTTGAAGTCGTCGGGCTTGTGGGCAAGGTGCTGCTGGCAGATGGAACGGGCAGCGGCAAAAGCTTGCTGGTTCATTAATGCCAAGGCTTCATTGAGGCTGGGAAGAGAGGACATTAGAAACTCGTCTACAGAGAATAAAAGGCACAGCGATACTATAAAAATGGGCAATAAAATCCAACACCGGTCCGGAAGGACTTCTGAAGACCAGAGGTAGCCATGAAAAAACTGACCTTGATACTGTCAGCCTGCCTGATATCTATGCCGACTATGGCAGACAAGCCTTCCTGGGCAGGACCTGATGGGAAACCTCAGAAGGAGTGGCCCGAGCGGGTACATCAACCTCAGCAACGTGATGAACGTCGCTCTGATGACCGAGTTGACGGTTTTTTACCCCTGTCCGAGCGTGAGCGGCGCTTGCTGCGCGACCAGGTGCTGGAAGAGCGCTATGGTGTTCGTTCTGAACCGGGCAGGATGAAGTCCTTGCCACCGGGTTTGCAGAAAAAACTTGCCCGCGGGGGCGAGCTGCCGCCGGGGTGGCGTGACAAGGTGCGTCAGGGTGAAGTGCTGGACTCGGATCTCTATCGCAGAGGCGAGCGTCTGCCGCGGCATTATCTTGAGCGGCTCGGATACGATTCTGAAGCGGCCGAGTTGATTCTGTTGGGCGACAGCGTGGTGCGCGTTGTTCAGGGCCGCGGTACGGTACTGGATGTTATTGACTTGACCGACAAGGCGCTGGAGATGCTGGGCCGATAAACGGCGCATTCAAACACAAAAAACCGCGCCTACCAAAAGCAAGCGCGGTTTTTTTGTGCCGAGTTCGGCAGGATCAGCCGACTTTGCGCTGCTCGGTAGCCTGTTTCAGGGCTTCCTGTTGAGCAGCCAAAGCAGCCTTGGCATCAGCCTTGAACTGAGCCGCTTCCAGCTGGTGCTTGTTCAGCAGCTTGTAGAAGTCGGTCCGGTTGCGCTGGGCAATACGGGCAGCATGGGTGACATTGCCCTCCGTAATCTGCAGCACCTTGATCAGATAGCGTCGCTCAAAGTCAGCGCGCGCTTCATTGAACGAAGGAATGACACGCTCCTGATTGGTCAGTGCCTTGGATATCAACCCTTCGGGAATGATGGGAGAAGGGCTAAGGGCAACCACCTGCTCCATCACGTTTTCCAACTGACGGACGTTGCCTGGCCAAGCCGCTTGGGCAAGCAGATGAAGTGCACCGGGAGAGATGCCACGAACCTTGCGGTTGTGTTTATGAGCTGCCTGGGTAAGGAAATGACGAGCCAGCAGCGGGATGTCTTCGGGCCGCTCGCGCAGTGGCGGCAGTTCCAGGTTGACCACATTGAGACGGTAATAGAGATCCTCACGGAACTCTTGGCTCAGCATCGCGGCTTCGAGATCGCGGTGAGTCGCTGAGATGATACGTACGTCTACCGGCGTGCTCTGGGTCGAGCCAACCGGGCGGATGGTTCGATCCTGCAGTACGCGCAACAGTTTTACCTGCAGTGCTACCGGCATATCACCGATCTCATCCAGAAACAGGGTGCCGCCCTGTGCCGCACGGAACAAGCCTTCGTGTTGGTTAACCGCACCGGTGAACGCACCTTTGGTGTGGCCAAACAGTTCGGACTCCAGCAGTTGCTCGGGCAGAGCGCCACAATTGATGGCAATGAACGGTTGGTCCGCACGAGCGCTGGCCTGATGGATCGCACGGGCAACCAGCTCCTTGCCGCTCCCACTGGGGCCGGTTATCAGTACGCTTACATCAGAAGCCGCTACACGCTGAGCTTGATCCAGCAGCTGCTCCATACGTGCGCTGTGGCTGATGATACCCGCGCGCCAGCTTTGGTCACGGTGACGCTGAGACGTGTTAAGTGCCGCACGAACAGTATCAAGCAAATGGTCCTTGTCAATGGGTTTTGACAGGAAACCGAATACGCCTTTCTGAGTTGCTTCCACAGCCTCAGGGATGGATCCGTGGGCGGTGATAATGATCACGGGCAAGTCTGGCTGCTCCTGCTGGATGCAGGAGAAGAGCATCAGGCCATCCATGCCATCCATCCGCAGATCGGTAAGAACCAGGTCAAAGCTGTGCTGGCGAATCATCTCCAGGGCTTCTTCGCCGCTTTCGGCACAGCTGATGTCGTAGCCCGACGCCTGCAGGCGCATTTCAAGCAGGCGCAGCAGGGCGGTATCGTCATCGACCAGCAGGATACGGGGGGTTGACGTCATCTGTCAGTGCTCCTCACGCTGTCGCGTTATTTGTCGTTCCAAATCCGTCAGGGCATCGACCTGACGCTTGAGTTCCTGATTGTCCAGCTCCAGTTGTTCAAGCTGTTGCAGGGTATTCAGCTGCTGTTGCAGTTGGCGCAAACGCAGCTGCAGAAACTGATCGGCACCGCAGTCAACCTCGACAGGTTGCAGCTGTAGTGCTGTGAGCATTTCCAGAGCCCGGGCTACATGCTGTGGAGACTGTCCGGGTGTGCTCAGTAACAGAGGGTAGAGAGTTTTTGGCTGTCTTGCTTCTGCGTCGATCAGTAGCTGTTGTTTGTCGTTAAGTGTAGACGAAGTATAACGATGTTCATATTTTAACCAACCAAGCAGCTGATCGTTATCAATATGGCATTTCTGCGCCATGTTTGAAGTCGACTCGACGCCCGAGTCGGATGGCAGTGTTGGCAGGCAACCTGTCAGCAACAAAAGTGGAAGCAGCGCAGCTAAGGCTCGCGATAACATGGTTCAGGCATCCTCAGGCGGCAGCGTCAGGGTGAAGGCTACCCGTGCATTTTCATTTTCACTCAACACCAGCTTTGCTCCCAGCGCCCGGCTGGCCTGCTGTGCAATGCTCAGCCCAATACCTGAGCCTTTCAAGGGCCCGCGGCGACGATTTTTGCCCTGATAGAAGGGCTCGAACAGCATTGGAACATCCTCGTTCGGTATTAGAGGGCCGCTATTGGCAACTTTTAGTTCAAGTACGTTGCCATTGCGACAGGCTGAAATCGATAAAGTGCCCTGTTGGTCTGAATAATGCACGGCATTTGAGATCAGATTGGACAGAACTCGCTGTAACATCTGGGCATCGGTGTGGCAGCTCTCGAACTCGAAACGGGTACTGACCTGCAGCTGCTTTTGCTCGATTTGCAGCTTGAAAGGCCTCATTATACGCTGCACCAGCGGTGGTATCACCACATTCTCCAGCTGGACCTGTCCCGGTTGCTGCAGGCGGTTATAGTCGAGCAGTTGCTCGATGAGTTCCTGTAGCGTCAGGCTGTTCTGTTGCAGCAGTTGGATGATTTCGTGCTGGTCGGCAGTAAGCGGCCCGGCCAGCTCTTCTGCCAACAGATCTGCGCCTTCTCGCAGCGTTGTCAGGGGAGTCTTGAGCTCATGTGACACATGCTGCAGGAATCGTACCTTGTCCTGCTCCAGTGATTCGAGATGTTGCGCCAGCCAGTTCAGCTGGGTGTTAACCTGTGCCAGTTCTTCAGGACCGCTGAGATCAGCCTGCGGTGTGCGTTCACCCTCGCCGATGTTGCGAATATGGCGAATCAGCTGTTGTACCGGGCGGTTGATTCGCCCGCTGAAAAACAGAATCAGGGCCGTGGACGTGGCAATAAGCAGTACGGCAAACCAGCCGGTACGAAGCTGCTCCTGTTGTACGCGCTGCTCCAGCAATTCAAGCCTGTCATTGAAGCCGGCATCACTCGCCCTGATCAGCTGCTGAGTTTCATGCATCAGCTGCTCCAGGCGGCCACTGGCAAAACGGGGTGGTTGTTCGAGTGTGGACAGCCCTCGCAGCTCAGTCAGCAACTGGTGCAGATCGGATCGTGGCAGGGTGGGGGCCGCAGAACTGTCAGCCAGATCCAGCAAGGCGGCATAATCATTCAGATTCTGTTCCAGCCGCTGGCGTACCTCGGCACGGTTGACGATATCGTACTGCCGTGCAGCGCGAATGATATCTTCGGTCAGAGTGCGTAGCTGTTCATTACGCTGGCTGCTTTCCAGCATTTCTCTCGCCAGCAGGCGTGCCTGCGCTGACTGTGTCACCAGCGCATTGCCTGACTGGTACACCAGCACCGCCAATGGTACCGCTGCCAGAAAGAAGGCGAGCAGAACCAGCTGCTTGAGAGAATGGGTATGCCAGGGCAAAGTGGTCATCCTTCCAGGATAGGCTTGTTGCAGATAGGCAACGTTAGAGATTAACAGAGTGCATTATAAAGCAGACAGATATGAACCTTGGGTGAACGAAGGCAGACTCACTCGGACGCGGCAGGCGTGGGCAGCCTCCGAGTGAGCCGTGCATGGAAGGTCATTTATTCGAGCCTGAATCCTACCCGAATGACAACCTGGTAGTGGGCTATTTTGCCGTCTGCGATATGCCCGCGCATCTCTTTTACCTCATACCAGTTGAGGTGACCTATGGTCTCGGCTGCTTTGGCAACCGCATTGCGAATGGCATCATCGTGACTTTCGGCGGAAGAGCCTGCAATTTCGATAATCTTGTAGACATGATCCGACATAACGAATCTCCTTGCTGAAGTAGAGTGATGTCAGTGTAGGCCAAAATCCATAGCAGGCCAGATTATGGGATAGATCATATCGCCCCTGGCTGGAAGGTATTATTCTTAAGTTGATGATTTCGTTGTTGAGAACAAGGATGCACGCCGTGAGCGATATACTCAGACGACCCATGTTATTGCTGTTTAGCCTGCTGCTGACCGGCTGTGCAGGTGTGGCCAATCAGTCAGCCGAGCCTCGTACTTTCTTGCGAGGGATGCTGGTTCAGAATGCTGAAGGGTACTGGTTTGAGCCTTGTGGCCTGACAATGCGTCACCCGATTGCCTTGATGGGTGAACCACTGGAACGCGAGTATGCGCGTCAGAGCTTGGGTGATGGCTGGCCCGTATATGTCGAGGCATTTGGTCGTGTATCGATCAAGGGTGTAGAGCTGACCCAGCCGTTGCTGGTCGGCGGGTCGCTTAAAGCCTGTGATGTTGATCTGCCTGATATCAAGCTGTGGGCTGTTGCCATGCGTGGCAATACCGTTTTCGAGTTGCGTGAACGGCAGATTCGAGTGCATTACCGTGACAGTTTGCGCCAGCTGGGATTCAAGCGCCCTGAAGGTGAGCGACTCGGGGCCGTGCGGCGCTGGCAGCAGACGATGGCCACTGGTGGTGGTCGCAGCAGCCATCAGCTGCTGATGGAGGTCGAAAAACGCGATTGCGAAGGGCCTCGTGGAGGGTGGTATGCCTTGACCCTTTCAGCCGAGGTGGATGGTCTTTTTTACAATGGCTGTGCGCGTTTGGGTGATTTGCAGCAGTGGCGACTGTTTACCCGCTACCGAACTGCAGACACACTCCTGACGCGCCGGTTGAGCCTGCAACTGGATCCAGACGGTAACGCGCAGCTGCTTGAGGATTATCTGAATGAGCAGCCTGTGATCGAGTACAGCGGCCGCTGGCAGCAGGCCGACTCTGGAAGGCTGCAGCTGTGGCTGGATTCAGAGGAGGCTGCAGGCAGTGATTCGAAGCTGGTATTTCAGCTGGATCTGGAAGGGCGGCTGAAGCTCACTCACTTCCATCCTGCCTATGGTAGCGAGCTGGAACTGCTGCCCTCAGGAAAGCCCATGATGGAGCATCATGAGCTTGACTGGTGGCACTAGTCATTCCAACAGGCGGTCGCGGGCCTCGTTGATGCGCGCAGCCAGATAGGCACTGCCGTCCCGGTCCGGGTGCAGTTTCTGGATCAGGCGACGGTGGGCCTGAATGACATCATCGCGGTTGGCGTCCGGCTTGAGCCCAAGAATCTCCAGTGCCTCGTCACGGCTCATCTGTTTGTTGGGGCGGTTCGACCGCTGCTGTTTTTTCTGCTGGCGCTTGCGATTCAGAGTACCTGCCAGTGAGGGCAGGAAGCGTAGCAGCAGTGGCAGCAGTTTTTGCAGAAATGGCAGCACCAGTGCAATCAGGGCGCCGAGCCAGTGCATGCGTCCGGTGATCGCCATCGCCAGCAAGCCGATGGTGACGAAAATCAGAATCAGTTTGAGGGTGGCGCTGCCTCGCTTGTCGTCAGGCTGTCGCTGCCACCAGTACCAGCTACCCAGTATGATCAGGGCAAAAAGTACCAGTCCCAGTGGATGCATCCAGTTCTCCCGAAAAGGGTGTGGACTGATACTTTAACAAAACCCTGTCAAAATTACGCTCAGCGGTTGGCGGCGTCAGTTGTGCCGATATAGCGTTCGCGTTTGCGCAGCTTGACCTGTTCGGTATCCACCAGTACCAGCCCATCGATACAGTAGTTGAAGTCGGGATCGATGCCGAAGTCGAGAAAACTGACCCCGCCGGGCTCACAGAGTTCCGAATACTGTTTATAGAGCGTCGGCACGGTTACGCCAAGGAATTCCAGCTGCTGGCGCAGACGACTGAAATCTTCACGATAGTCGTTGCCACAGAAAATGTCCGCGATGGCATTTTCGGTATCCTTGTCGATCAGGTAGGGGCTGCGTGAGCGTGCCAGCCAGGCATGATCAGGGAAGTAGTGACGGTAGAACCAGACCAGCAGGTCACGCGCCCGTTTCGGATAGCTGTGGCTCAGGCTGACTGGGCCGAACAGGTAGCGAACGTTCGGATGACGACGCAGGTAGGCACCGATGCCGTACCAGAGATAGTCCAGTGAGCGCTTGCCCCAGTACCGTGGCTGAACGAAGCTGCGTCCCAGCTCGATACCGGCGGCAAAAATCGGTTCCATCTGTTCGCTGTAGTGGAACAGTGATTCGCTGTATAGCGGGTATCCGGACTCGTTGTGGCGCTGGTGGCCTTCGCCGATACGGTAGGCACCGGCAATCTCCAGATCGTCTTCGTCCCAAAGGATCAGGTGACGATAATGCTGGTCATAATGGTCAAGATCGCGCTTTTCGCCGGTCCCTTCACCCACGGTGCGAAAGGCAATTTCACGCAGACGCCCGATCTCCTGCATGACAACCGAATCGGGATGGTAGTCGAACAGGTAGATCTTCTTGCCATCCGCGGTTTCGCCCAGCAGCTCAGCCTGTTTCAACTCCAGTTTGAGCGCCTGTCGGTTCTGCGGGTGGGCGATGGTCTTTTCGGTCAGAAACAGTGGTGGCTTGTTGCGGGCGATACGATACAGGTGTTTTTTAAGCAGTTTGGCCTTGTCCCGGTTTGATACCGGCAGTGCATCCAGCTGACTGAAGGCGATCGGCTCGCCCACCCGCACAGGCAGTGTCACCGAGTGCTTGTTGAACATTTCACGCGCCAGCAACAGGGTCGACATGGAACGATTGATGTATGACAGGCTGTAGAACAACGTCGAATTCTTGCCGCCCAGATAGACAGGCAGAATAGGGGCATTGGCACGGCGAGCAAAGTGCAGGAAGCCACTGTTCCAGCGCCCATCCTTGATACCGGTCAGACCCGCACGGGATACTTCGCCGGCAGGAAAGACGATAATGGCCTCATCATTCTGCAGCGCTTCCACAATACGGTTGATGTTGTCTTTGCGGGTGTTGCCACCCAGATTATCGACTGGCAGGAACAGGTTGTGCAGTGCATCGAAGTGCATCAGTACATCGTTGGCGATGATGCGCACATCACGGCGTACCTCTCCTACCAATTTCAGCAGCGCCAGACCGTCGAGTGCCCCCAGTGGATGGTTGGCTACAATCACGACGCGGCCTGAAGAAGGGATGTTCATTCGCTCCTTGTGGCTGATGGCGTAACTGAAATTAAAGTAGTCCAGAACCTGATCCACAAACTCGAAGCCACGCACGCCGCGATGGGTTTCGAGGAAGTGGTTGATCTCCTGTTCACGCACCAGGCGGCGCAGGCAGAACAGGGTGGAGCGGCGCACGGGAGCCGGTTTTTCTGCAAAAGCGGGGTACTTGTTGACCAGTACCTGTTCGACATCGATCTGCATGTTGGGTCACCTCAGTTCACTGCCTGTACACTATGGCGGTGATCTGACACTGAAGTGACAGTCAGATGAATGCTGGATGACAGGTGGGCGAATGTCAGGCAATACACGCAAAATAATACATCTGGATTGCGACTGTTTTTTTGCCGCAGTTGAGATGCTGGATCATCCAGAGTGGTGTGAGGTTCCTCTTGCAGTGGGAGGGGCGGCCGAGAGGCGTGGAGTAATTGCAACCTGCAACTACCCCGCACGGCGCTTTGGTGTGCATTCCGCCATGTCGACTGCCCGTGCGCTGCAGCTTTGTCCCCAATTGAAACTGGTGTCCGGCAACATGGCGCGTTACCGCGAGGTAGCGGAGCGAATCTTTGATATCTATCGTCGTTACAGCGATACGATCGAGCCGGTTTCCATCGACGAAGCCTATCTGGATGTGACGGGCAGCCCACTGTTTGACGGCAGTGCGACGCGGATTGCGCAGGCCATTCGTCAGCAGGTGCGGGAAGAGACTGGTATTACCGTATCGGCCGGTGTGGCGCAGAACAAGTTTCTGGCCAAGGTGGCCAGCGACTGGAACAAGCCGGATGGTCTCTGTGTGGTCGATCCGATGCGACAGGCCGAATTTGTGGCGCAGCTGCCGGTGAAGAAAATTCCGGGTGTGGGGCCGCGGACGCAGGAGAAGCTATTGGGACTAGGGGTCGAGACTTGTGACCAGTTGCAACAGCTGTCACAGCAGCAACTGACCGAGCTGTTTGGACGCTTTGGTGAGCGCCTGTGGCAGCTGGCAAGAGGGCAGGATAACCGGGAAGTACGCCTGAGCCGCGAGCGCAAGTCAGTCAGTACTGAGCATACCTTCAGCCGTGATCTGCCTGACCTGGCAGCCTGTCAGGCCCAGCTGGATGAGTTGTTGGCCGATCTTGAGCGGCGTTATGAAAAGCACCGTGAGCAGCGGCGCATTATCGGCGCGGTTGCCAAGCTTAAGTTTAAGGACTTCAGCCAGACTACGGCCGAAACCCGCAGCAGTCGTCCCGACAAGGCGCTGTTCATGGCCCTGATTGAAGAGGCCTGGCAGCGGGGCCAGAAGCCGGTACGGCTGGTTGGAGTGGGGTATCGGCTTGATACGGCTGAAGGCGACGCGGAAGCGGTGCAGCTTCCGCTGTTTGACTCTGATGCCTGATCAGCCTTTGCGGCGCAGTGGTTCGCCTTCAAACTGAATGCCGGCCCAGCCGGATTGCATGAAATTGCGAATATTGCCGTGATCAGTGCCGTCAGGGGTGGCAAGGACATCGCGGTAGAAGCGGCCAAAACAGGCCAGTGTTTGAGCTTCATCCAGCTCCATCAGTTTGCCAAAGCCGAAGATCTTGCAGGAGCCCTCGTTCTGGCCCGCTTCGTTGAAGATTTCGCCGTTGTTGAAGGCGCAGGGCGCGTAGTCGAAATGCTCGCTGATCACCGCCATGGTGTCTTCAAAATCGATGCTGTCATCGGTGCCCAAACGGGCGGAAAAGGCTTCAGGTGTCATCGGCGTATCCTCAGGTTGACGATTCAAAAGGCGGCATTATGCGGGCTGCGGTCGCCATTGCAAGGGGCGGATTTCAAGGCGCAGCAGGCGCTCGGTCATTTCTGTCCAGGGGGCGTCTTCGCCCAGCGTCTTGCAGCGGCGGATCACGGCGCCGCTGATCTCGTCCAGCTCCAGCGGGCGTCCCTTTTCGCGGTCAACCAGCATTGATGTCTTAATAGCGTCAAAGTTGCTGATCAGCTCGAACATCTCGTCTACATCGACAGCGGTCAGTTCAACCTCATCGGCCCGCGCCGCAATGGCGACTTCCTGCATCATGCGGTAGACCGTTTTGCCCAATACAGGGTCGGCGGTCAGGCTACGTGTATCCAACCCGGTCAGGGCGCTGAGCGGATTGACACCGTTGTTGATCAGCAGCTTCTTCCACAACTCGTAACGGATATTGGCCGTGACGCGGGTGGGGATGCCGGCGGCGTTCAGGGTTTCGGCTAGAATATTCAGTCGCGTGTCATCGTCGGTGGTGGCAGGCCAGCAGCCCATTACCACCTGAGCCGGTCCCCTTGCCTCAATATGCCCTGGCGCGATGATATGCCCGCCGATCCGTACCGCCAGCCCGCCAAGGGTGCGTTCAGCACCGATCCGGTCTGCGATCAAAGGCTCATTGTCGACGCCGTTCTGCAGTGACAGTACCGGCGTGTCGGCAGTGCTCAGCCAGTCACCACTTTGCTCAAGCCAGTCGGCGGTTGCACCGGCCTTCAGTGCCAGCATGATCAGGTCATAGTCGGCGCAGTCACGTTCGGCCAGCAGCTGCTCCATTGAAACAGCATCAACGGGTGCGTGAAATTTCAAGGCTTCATGCTCAACCGTTAGTCCTTGTTGCTGCATCGCCTCAAGGTGCGTACCACGGGCAACAAAGGTCATCTCATGTTTAGCCTCAAGCAGCCTGGCGCCGTAATAACAGCCGATCCCGCCGGCCCCGATAATCAGACACTTCATCCTGTACCTCCATCAAGCAGGAGGGATGTTTTACCTTAAATACGAACACAGTTAAACCGTCTGTAACGGGCCTGCGTAAATGCAGTAATGCAACAGGAGGGTATCAATGAAGATTTCGCTCGAAGAAGTTAAAAAGCAGATCGGCCAGATCGAACAACTGGTCGTGCGCGCATTTGAAAGCAGCATGTACCTGGTTCAGGTCAAACTGAAGAAGGGTGAAGAGCTGCTAAACGTGTGCGATGACAAGGGCACGATAATGCGCTTCAACAGCCAGCTCGATGCCAAGTTTCAGTTCAAGGGGCTGGGGATTACCGACACCGTGCTGGTGCATGAAAGCCCGTACAACGAAATGATCGGTATGCCGGGCGGGAAGATGGAGCCGCTGCAGGTGAAGCTGGCGAATCCGGATGACGACTACTCCTAAAAGCCCCCTTGTGAGCAGTCGAGCATCGCAGCGGCAACAGGGAAAAATGTTTGGATTGTCTGAGCCACGCAGTGGCGAGTTTTCCAAACATCCCTGTTGACGCGAGACGCGCAGAGAAGCCGAAGGCCTGCTCTTAGGGGTGTGCTTTCTTTGTTACTTTCTTTACACAAGTAAAGAAAGTAAAGACATCACTTGATTCTCATCCCCGGCTGAGCCCCTTCGTGCGGCTCCAGAATCCACAGATCCTCACCACCTGGTCCAGCCGCGAGCACCATGCCTTCCGACATGCCGAACTTCATCTTGCGAGGGGCCAGGTTGGCGACCATGACGGTCAGCTTGCCTTCCAGGTCTTCCGGCCTGTAGGCGGACTTGATGCCGGCGAAGACGTTGCGGGTTTCGCCGCCCAGGTCCAGCGTCAGACGCAGCAGCTTGTCGGCGCCTTCAACGTGTTCCGCCTTGGCGATTTTGGCCACCCGCAGGTCGATCTTGGCGAAGTCGGGGAACTCGATGGTGTCGGCGATCGGTTCCATGTTCTGCGTCACTTCAGCCTTTGGTTGTGCCGCCTGAACCTGTGGTTGGGCTTCCAGGCTCTGGCGAGAATCTTCAATCAGCTTCTCGATGGTAGCTTCATCCACGCGCTGCATCAGCGGCTTGAACTTGTTGATTTTGTGGCTCAGCAGCGGTTTCTCGATCGCATCCCAGGCCAGAGTGTCGATGTTGAGGAACGCACAGGCCTCTTTGGCCACCTCCGGCAGTACCGGGGCCAGGTAGCTGATGATCACGCGGAACAGGTTGATGCCCAGCGTGCAGCTGGCCTGTACCTCGGCTTCCTTGCCTTCCTGTTTGGCGAGTACCCAGGGCTCTGCATTATCAATGTACTGGTTGGCCTTGTCGGCGATGTGCATGATTTCACGCATGGCGCGGGCGTATTCACGCTTTTCGTACGCCTCGGCAATGCCGTGACCGGCGGCAACTGCTTCATGGTACAGCGACGCGTAGGTCAGCTCGGAGTCAAGCATGCCGTCGAACTTCTTCTGAATGAAGCCGGCGCAACGGCTGGCGATGTTGACCACCTTGTTGACCAGGTCGGCATTGACGCGGTAACGGAAGTCTTCAAGGCTCAGGTCGATATCATCAATGCCGGAGCCCAGCTTGGCGGCGAAGTAGTAGCGCAGGTATTCCGGGCGCAGGTGTTTCAAATAGGTCTCGGCCATGATGAAGGTGCCGCGGGACTTGGACATCTTCTGACCATTGACGGTCAAGAAACCGTGGCAGAACACGCCCGTTGGGGTGCGGAAGCCCGCACCTTTCAGCTCGGCCGGCCAGAACAAGGTGTGGAAGTAGGCGATATCCTTGCCGATGAAATGGTACAGCTCGGCATCGGAATCCTGCTTCCAGTACTCGTCGAAGTCGACGCCGTTCTTATCGCACCAGTTCTTGAAGCTGGCCATATAGCCGATCGGTGCATCCATCCAGACGTAGAAGTACTTGCCCGGCGCGTCGGGGATTTCGAAGCCCCAGTAGGGCGCATCGCGGGAGATGTCCCACTCCTGCAGACCAGACTCGAACCACTCGTTGAGCTTGTGGATCATCTGGCTCTGAACGTGCTCATTAACCCAGGTGCGCAGGAAGTCTTCAAAGTCACCCAGCTTGAAGAAGAAGTGCTCGGACTCCTTCTCGATCGGGGTAGCACCGGAAACGGCCGAGTAGGCGTTCTTCAGCTCGGTCGGCTGATAAGTGGCGCCACAGGCTTCGCAGGAGTCGCCGTACTGGTCTTTGGCACCGCATTTCGGGCAGTCGCCCTTGATAAAGCGGTCCGGCAGGAACATGTTCTTCACCGGGTCGTAGGCCTGGGTGATGGTGCGGCGGGTGATATGACCGGCATCGCGCAGGCGCTCGTAGATCAGCGCGGAGAAGTGGCGGTTCTCTTCCGAGTGGGTAGAGTAGTAGTTGTCGAAGTTGACCATGAAGCCGGCGAAGTCGCGCTGGTGCTCGGCGCTGACCTGGTCGATCAGTTCCTGCGGGCTCTTGCCCAGCTGGTCGGCCTTGAGCATGATCGGCGTACCGTGGGCGTCATCGGCACAGACGTAGGTACACTGATGGCCACGCTGCTTCTGGAAACGAACCCAGATATCAGTCTGGATATACTCCACCAGATGGCCCAGATGGATGGGACCGTTGGCGTAGGGCAGGGCACTGGTGACGAGAATCTTGCGCTTGCTGTCGGACATCGTTGGCTCTGAGTCGGTTGAAGACAAATGAAGCCCTGCATTCTACGCTGGATTGATCTCTGAATGAAGGCTGGGGGTGGCTGTGCTAAAATCCGCCGCCCGTCCCGAGCAACAGAACACAGAGGTTAGCCGATGGCCCTTCCCCGCGTGGAGCCTGATCAGTACGACGCCTTGCTGGCGACCAAGAAAGCCCGTATCGAAGCACAATTTGCCGAATTCGATCTGCCCGCGATCGAGGTGTTTACCTCTGAACCCGAGCATTACCGCCTGCGCGCCGAGTTCCGCACCTGGCATGAGGGCGATGACCTCTATTACGTCATGTTCGACGGTGACAAGCGCACGCCGGTACGGTTGGACAGCTGTCCGATGGTAGCCGAACGCATCCATGACGTGATGTTCGAGCTGATCGAGGTAATTCGCCTCGACCCGGTACTGCGCTTCAAAATGTTTCAGGTCGACTTTCTCAGCACCCTGTCCGGTGAGTTGCTGGTCAGCCTGATCTACCATCGCAAACTGGATGACGAGTGGGTCGAGCGGGTCAAGCCGCTGCGTGAACAGTTCAACATCGGCATTATCGGACGTTCACGCAAGCAGAAGATCGTGCTGGATAACGACTTCGTGGTCGAAACCCTGAACATCAACGGCCGCGCCTACCGTTATCAGCAGACCGAAAACGGCTTTACCCAGCCCAACGGCCATGTCTGCGAAAAGATGATCGAGTGGGCGATTGATGCCAGTGCCCACGCTGGCGGTGATCTGGTGGAATTCTATTGCGGTAACGGAAACTTTACCCTGCCACTGGCGCAGAACTTCCGCCGCGTGGTGGCCACCGAGATCTCCAAGGTATCGGTGCGTTCCGCCGAGTGGAACATTCAGGAAAACGGTATCGATAATATTGACGTACTGCGCATGCCCTCGGAAGATCTGTCACTGATCCTCAAGGGCGAGAAAACCAGTCGTAAGGTGCAGGGGCTGGCGCTGGACGAGTGTGACTTTACCACCGTCCTGGTGGACCCGCCGCGTGCCGGTCTGGATGAGCATACGGTGGAGCAGATCTGCGAATATCCGCATATCCTGTATATCTCCTGCAACCCCGAGACGCTGCACGAAAATCTGCAACAGATCAGCAAAACCCACAAACTGGAGCGGTTTGCGATCTTCGACCAGTTTCCCTACACCGACCATCTGGAGTGCGGTGTCTATCTGACCCGCCGTTGAGTGAATGATGAAGAAAGGAGGCTCCATGCTGTTTTTCTGGCTTTCGCTGGCGTTTGTGGCCGGCATGATGATGCCCCTGCAGGCCGGTGTGAACAGCACGTTGGCGCTGCACAGCCAAGGAGCGATATGGGCGTCCTTTATCTCGTTTCTGATTGGTACACTGGCGCTGTTTGTGATCGTCGTAGGGATGCGGTTTGAATGGCCGTTGCTGAGTGATCTCAGGCAGGCGCCCTGGTGGGCCTGGACAGGCGGTTTCATGGGGGCGCTGTTTGTCTCTACCGGTGTCTTTCTGGCGCCGCGTATCGGTGCTGCCACCATGATCGCCCTGTTTGTAGCCGGTCAGCTGATTACCTCGGTGATTCTCGATCATCTCGGCTGGGCGACCTTTCCCCAGTTCGATATCACGTTGGGGCGGGTGCTGGGCGTGGCGTGTCTGCTGGTGGGCGTGGTGCTGATTCGGTTCTATTGAACGGGCAGGCGTTCGCTTATAACCACCTTGCATATATCTTAAGCATCAAAGTTATTTTTCTTATATAACTTTTAATAATATGGTGACGTTCTTAATTAGACACTGTTTTAACGGAGAGCGTCGTGAACAAACTGCATCCCCTTGCCGCGGCCATTGCGCTGGCAACCCTGCCGCTGACTGCTGAAGCGACCAACGGTTACTTCACCCACGGTAACAGCATCAAGGCCCAGGGGATGGCCGGTGTCAGCTATGCAATGGCACACGACAGCATCTCGGTCGCCAGCAACCCGGCAGCATTGACGGCACTGGGGGATCAGTTGGATCTGGGGGTGACCTGGTTCAAGCCGGAACGCGATGCGCGTATCAGCGGCAACCCGGCATTCAATGGTCAGTATGACGGCAACGGTGACAAAAGCTTCTGGATACCTGAGCTGGGCTTCAGTCGCCAGCATTCGGAGCGCCTGGCCTACGGTGTGGCCATGTATGCCAATGGTGGCATGAATACTTCCTATGCCAACAACCCCTATGCAGGCGCTGGCGCAACTGGCGATGCAGGGGTGGATCTTTCCCAGCTGTTTGTCACCTCATCCGTGGGCTATCGACTGACCGAGCGCCACAGTGTGGGTGTCGGCCTGACCTATGTGTATCAGATGTTTGAAGCCCGAGGCGTCAATGGTCCAGCCTTCGAAAGCATGTCTTCAAATCCTGCCGCCTTGAGTGACAATGGCCACGACAGCTCAGACGGTTTCGGTCTTAAGCTCGGCTGGCAGGGGCAGGTGACCGATACTCTGACACTGGCTGCCAGCTGGTCATCCAAAATCAAGACCGACAGCTTCAGCGATTACCGTGGTCTGTTTGCTGAACAGGGTGGCTTTGATGTACCGGAAACCTATGGTCTCGGCTTTGCCTGGCAGATGAATCCGCAGTGGACCCTGGCGGGTGATTGGCAGCGCATCAACTACAGTGACGTGGCCTCAGTGGGCAACCCGCTGATTCCGATTACACAGTTGGGGCAGGATAACGGCTCGGGTTTTGGCTGGCAGGATATCAATGTCTACAAGCTGGGTGTCAGCTATGACTGGTCAAGCCGCCTGACGTTTAGGGCCGGTTACAGCTACGCGGACCAGCCGGTGCCGAGCAGTGAGACCTTTTTCAATATTCTGGCACCAGGTGTGGTACAGGAACATGTCAGTCTGGGTGCCAGCTGGCGGCCGTCTCCAGCGCAGGAACTGACATTCGCCTATACACGAGCACTTGAAGAGTCTGTCGAAGGTAACGGTTCTCTTGCCGCATTTGGTGGCGGTGAGGCGGACCTGAGCATGAGTCAGGATATTCTGGGGTTGGCCTGGTCCTACCGCTTCTGATCTTTCCAGCGGATATCTTCCAGCACGAAGGAGGGGATGGGGCTCTTTTCCCACATCCCTTCCAGGTCCCGGTGCATCAGGTTCTGTTCCGGGCGCATGAACAGATACACATTCACTGCATCTTCAGTGATGCGGCGCTGGGCCTCACCAAGCAGTCGGTGTAGTTCATCTTCAGTACGTGCATTCAGTACCCGCTCCCAAATCGCTTTGAACGCGGCGTTGTCATAATTGAAGTAGTAGTCGTCACGAGCATAGATGTTCAGATCCATGGGCTCGACATGCATGATAAGCGTCAGTTCGTAATCCTTCTGCCGGAATACCCGCTCCATCCATGTGCTCCAGTCCACCTGCTCCAGCTTGACTCTGAACCCGACCGCTTCCAGATCATCCGCAATCATCAAGCCACCGTAACGGCCATAATCGGTCGGGGGAATTGTCAGTGTGAGTGTCTGGCCTTCAGGTACTTCGGCCGCACTCAGTAGCTGACGGGCCAGTAACCGGTCGAAGGGGTAGCGGTCTACCAGATCCACATAGGCAGGGTGTGAAGGCGGAAAATGCGTACCAATAAGTTCCGGCTCGAATTGAGCACCGTACAGTTTGCTGACGCGGTTGCGGTCAATGGCGTGTGACAGAGCACGGCGCACGCGCAAATCGTTGAATGGTGGGCGCGCATTGTTGATCGCCAGAATCATCTTGCTCTGCAGTTTGCGTGCGCTCATGCGGTAATCGGGTCGAATCATGAAACGGTTGCCAACTCGGGTAACGCTCAGCAGTCCATCGACCAGCCCTTCGGCCAGAATGTTCTCGGTGCCTACTGTGGTCTGCATGAACAGAAACTGTGCCTGGTGCAGGTAAGGTGGCTTGCCCCAGTAATCAATGTTGCGTTTCAGGGTGACGGAGTGCCCTTTCTCCCAGCGGTCGAAGCGGAAGGGACCGGTGCCGACTGGGTGTTCGCTGTTGTTTGCAACGGTGTTCGGGTGAACCATGACGGCTGCAGGCAGTGACAGGGCGAAGGGCAGCATGGCGTCGGGCCGTTTGAGCGTGATGATGAGGTGCTCGTCACTTTGAACGGTGACACTATCGACTTGCTCAAACCATTGTTGCTGGGGGTTGCCGCTGTTTTTATCCAGCAGTCGATTGAGGGAAAAGGCGGCCACATGGGCATCGAAGCGGCTGCCGTCGTGAAAAGTCACGCCCTTGTGCAGCTCGAAGGTATAGGTCAGTCCATCTTCGGACAGGTGCCATTTGCGTGCCAGTCGCGGCCTCAAAAGACCTTCACCATCGACCAGCGTGAGGCCCTCGAACAGATTGCACCAGGTGATCTCGCCAGCCGAGGCGGCGGCAGTAACGGTAGGGTCGAGAGTGGGCGGTTCCAGCTGAATACCAAGCCGAATATGCTCACTGGCCTGCAGAGGCAGGCTGCACAGCAGCAGAAATGGCGGCATCAACCTGCCAATGACGCTGAAACAGGCGAAATGAAACAGATCAGAGAGCCTGCGCATAAACGGTCTTTGGAGCTAAGGCGACCTTATTCCGGCCCTGTCGCTTGGCATCATAGAGAGCCTTGTCAGCCTCGTGCAACGCTGCATCCAGCAGGCGTTCGGTCCGTTGATCATCTGTCTCGCTCTGAAGAACTGTTGCATCAACCAGGGCAACTCCAAAACTCATGCTCAGGTGAATTTTGTGCTTCTGACTGGATAAAAACGGCTTCTCAGCAATCAGGCTTCGCAACTTGTCGAGTACCTGATAGCCAGCTTCCAGAGAGCCTGTCGTCAGAATAATGGCAAACTCCTCACCACCGAATCGAGCCAGAATATCGCTTTCCCTCAGTCCTTCGGATAATTGCCGGGATACTTCAATCAAGACCTGATCTCCGGTGGCATGACCGAATCGGTCATTGACCTTCTTGAAGTGATCAATATCACCAATAGCCACACATAATGGCTGGTAGCTCTGACGCAGCAGACGTCGGGCGGCCGCCTGAAAATGACGACGGTTAGCAAGCCCGGTCAAGACATCGTGCTCAGCCAGAAAGGTCAGCTCCTGATGTGCTTCGCGCATGCGAGCTTCCTGATGCTGTATGCGCTGGACGTAACTGCGCACGGTTTTGGCCAGACTGGAAATTTCATCGCCACCATGAGTATCAAAGGCATCAACATCAACAATCGGGGCGCTCACATTGCGCTGCATCTGCAGGATGCGCCTCACCACCACGACCTCGAAATAAACCCCGGCCAACAAGGCAAAGACCAGCAGCAACAGGGCAAGTGCGATCAGGTTGCGTTGCTGGACATTGATCTCGGCGGCAAGCTGCTCGCTTTGCATCACCATCTGTTGGCGCATGGTGGCGGAAAAGTAGCCCATCAGTATAGCCAGTTGCCCGGCCAGTTCACGGTTGTTGTGTGACAGGGCTCTGATTTGGCGCTCAAGCCCCGCTTGGCGCCCGGTATCGATGCGCTGGCTGACCAGATCATTCAGTTCGTCAATGTTGCTCTGCAGCTGTGCTTGTGTCTCGCGGACCTGATTGATCAGATCAGGGTTGCCACCCTGCTGGGCAAGGCGGTCGGTCAGCTGGTTTACCCAGAGGGTTCGATCGGTCAGATTTATCAGTGCCTGACGTCGCTCGGTGTGGTTGTTGGCAACAGACAGGCCAAAGCCAAGGCTATTCAGCGACTCGGCCTGTTGCACCAGTCGCACTGAGGTCATCAGGTTTTCCATTTCGGTACTGGTGAGCGTGTCGACCTGATCGTGGAGGCGCTCGAAGGCACGGCTCATGATGGCCGTAACACCGATAATCAGGGCGAGGATCATCATGGTCATGCCCAGCGTCTTGGTGGTAAGACCAAGACCGACCCGCCGGTGGATCATTTTGCTGCCGGCAGCTGGCCGGAGAGCTTTGGCAGACAACCGCTATCTTGTGTATTCATTTAGATACGTTTTTTGTTGTTTGGATACAGGTGTAGCTGATAACGACGGTTACTTCAATTTATTGGTGAAAACTTTCAACCACGGAAGCCCTTGCCTACCACGTAGACTTCCCTTGAGCGTGAACGTGATGCTTCCGGTTTTCGAATAACCACTGTGTCAAAGTGGTTGCGAACTTCCTTCACGAAGGCTTCATAGCCCTCACCTTGAAACGCCTTGGCAATAAAGCTGCCTTTGGGCTTCAGGACCTGTTGTGCCATGTCCAGCGCCAGTTCGATCAGGTAGATGGAGGCTGCCTGATCTGCCGTGGCGATACCGCTCAGGTTGGGTGCCATGTCCGAGATCACGACATCAACCGGATTGTCATTGATCGCATGCAGGATCTGCTCGAATACGCTGTCTTCAGTGAAATCTCCCTGAATAAACTCCACATCGGGCAGACTGTCCATTGGCAAAATGTCGGATGCAATCACTTTGCCACCTGTGCCGACCAGCTTGGAGGCGACCTGTGACCAGCCACCGGGCGCCGAGCCCAGGTCGATCACCAGCATGCCGGGACGAATCAGCTTGTCCTTTTCATTGATCGCCAATAACTTGTAGCTGGCACGGGAACGGTAACCGTCTTTCTGTGCCTGTTTGACGAAGGGGTCGTTGACGTGCTCATCGAGCCAGCGTGCACTGCTTTTGGAACGGGCCATACGGGTTGCAAACCATCTGAAAATTAAAACCTGATTGTACGTCTCGCAGCCTGTTGGTGCCATGTTCTCGGGTGTATCAGACTGACTTTACCCTTGTTGGTCGCTATAATTCGCGGTTTATTGTCCCTTTGCCGGATAAACCGGCCGGAACCCTTGCCATGATCCGTCTCAGCGAACTGTCACTTCCTCTTGATCATCCTGAAATCGCCCTGCGTCAGGCCATTCTGAAACGGCTTGAGCTGGCGGATGATGCGCTACTCGGTTTCAGTGTTTTCAAGCGCAGCTATGATGCGCGCAAGAAGAACACCGAGATTACCTTCGTCTACATTATCCACCTGGATGTGAAAGATGAGGCTGCCGTGCTGGCGCGCTTTGTCGATGATCCGCATGTGACCATGGCGCCGGATACGGAGTATCACCCAGTTGCCGTGGCACCCGCCGATCTGGCTGAACGACCGCTGGTGATCGGTTTTGGTCCTTGTGGTCTGTTTGCCGCCACGATTCTGGCGCAGATGGGGTTCAAGCCGATCGTGCTTGAACGCGGCCGTGATGTTCGAAAACGTACCCAGGATACCTGGGCGCTCTGGCGTCAGCACAATCTGAGTACCGAATCCAACGTCCAGTTTGGCGAAGGTGGAGCAGGGCTGTTTTCGGATGGCAAGCTCTACTCACAGGTCAAGGACCCCAAATTCTATGGCCGCAAAGTGATGCAGGAGTTTGTTGATCACGGTGCGCCGGACAATATCCTGTATGTCAACAAGCCGCATATCGGCACCTTCCGCTTGACCACGGTAGTATCAAGGATGCGTCAGAGCATCATTGAGATGGGGGGCGAAATTCGGTTTGAATCCAAAGTCACTGACTTGCTGCTGGAGAATGGCGAAGTCAAGGGCGTGACCCTGGCTGATGGCAGTCAGTTGCTGAGCCGTCATGTAGTTTTGGCGCTGGGGCACAGTGCGCGTGATACCTTCCGTATGCTGCACCAGCGCGAAGTACATATCGAACCCAAGCCCTTCGCCATCGGTTTTCGTATTGAGCACCCGCAGTCGATGATCGACCGGGCGCGTTTAGGCAAATATGCAGGTCATGAAGAGCTGGGAGCGGCGGATTACAAGCTGATCCACCATGCCAAAAACGGCCGGGCTGTTTACAGCTTCTGCATGTGCCCGGGTGGTCAGGTGGTTGCGGCGACCTCGGAAGAGGGACGCGTGGTCACCAATGGCATGAGCCAGTATTCGCGCAAGGAGCGTAATGCCAATGCGGGCATTGTTGTTGGCATCAACCCGGAACAGGATTTTCCCGGTGGGCCGCTGGCCGGGATCGAACTGCAGGAAAAGCTGGAGTCGATCGCCTATCAGTTGGGTGGATGTGACTACCGTGCCCCGGCTCAGCTGGTAGGGGACTTTTTACGCGGTCGTCCTTCCGAAAAACTGGGCGAAGTCGAGCCTTCCTATCAGCCCGGGGTCAAACTCTGTGACTTGGCCGAAGCGTTGCCGGATTACGTGATCGAGGCCATGCGTGAGGCGCTGCCGGCCTTTGGGCGCAAGATCCGTGGCTTTGACCGCGAAGATGCGGTGCTGACCGGGATTGAATCGCGTACCTCATCGCCGATTCGCATCACCCGCGACCCACACACCCTGCAGAGTCTCAATGTGCGCGGCCTTTACCCTGCCGGTGAGGGGGCAGGGTATGCCGGTGGTATTCTGTCGGCCGGTATTGATGGCATCAAGGTGGCGGAAGCGGTGGCACTGGATATTCTGCAGCAGCGGGAAACCGAATCGGCATGAAACTGGACGACATCAAGAAGCTGCAGCAGAAAAAGTACCGCAGCGAGCTGGGCGCCTGTCTGGTTGAGGGCGAACATCTGGTACTGGAGCTGCAGCAGGTGTTGCAGCTCCGTCCCGAGCTGCAGGCCGCCGAACTGTATCTGACCGAAGAATACCGGGACTGGCCAACGCCGCTGGTCAAGCATGAAATCGGCAGTAAACAGATGCGTGCCCTCAGCGCCACCAAGTCGCCACAGGGAATTCTGGCGGTGCTGCCCATCGATGCGATAAGGCCGGCATCTGCCGATGGCGATATCGCCATCTATCTGCACGAAGTGCAGGACCCGGGCAATCTGGGCACAATTCTGCGCACCTTGGCCTGGTTTGGCGGCTTTCGCTGCCTGCTCAGTCCCAACAGCGTCGATCCGTTCAACCCCAAGGTGATTCGTGCCAGTATGGGGGCGATTTTCCACGTACCACTGGAACTGGATGTACCGCTGGAGAGCCTTGCTGAGCGTTATAAACGGATCGGTTGTCTCGACATGCAGGGGGAGCCGCTCAGCGCGCCCACTTTCAGCGAGTGTGACTGCTATCTGTTTGGCAACGAGGCACGCGGTGTGCCGCGTGAACAGCTCGATAGCCTGTCGGCATGCCCGTTCACCATTACGGGTTCAGGCCAGATCGAATCGCTCAATCTGGCAACGGCTGTCAGCTTGAGCGTCTACGAACGCAGGCGCTGAGGCGGTATTGCCGCAGCGCCTGCCACGGGCCTCAGCGAACCGCGTCGATCCAGTCACCATAGCCCTGTGCTTCCATCTCCTCAAGCGGGATGAAACGCATGGCTGCCGAATTCATGCAGTAGCGCAGTCCGGTGGGTGCTGGACCATCATTGAATACATGGCCCAAGTGTGAATCGGCCAGTGCACTGCGAATTTCAGTTCGGGTCATAAACCATGAACGGTCCTCGTGCTCAGTGACCATGCCCTTGCTTATAGGCTGCGTAAAACTGGGCCAGCCAGTGCCGGATTTATACTTGTCGCGTGATGAGAACAGTGGCTCGCCTGAAATGACATCAACATAAATGCCGGGACGTTTTTCATCCCAATATTCATTTTCAAAGGCGCGTTCAGTACCATCCTCGCGTGCCACCTTGAACTGCTCCGGTGTCAGACGCTGACGCAGAACCTCATCCGAGGGGCGCTGATAGTCCTTCCCAGGTGGCCCCATCTCTGTACTGCCAGACTCGGCTTTAGTTGGGCGAAACTGGCTGAAGTCGAGTGTTTGATCATCCCCCCAGACTTGCTCGATAAACTGGTAACGCCCTGAGTTGTGGGTATAAAAGCGATACCGCACCGGGTTCTTTTTGTAGTAGTCCTGATGGTAGTCTTCTGCTTCGTAGAATGTGCTGAAGGGCGTGATCTCGATCACCACAGGTTTGTCATAGCGCCCCGATGCGGCCAAGATATCACGGGAGGATTCGGCAACCTGTCGCTGCTGATCATCATGATAGAAAATGGCCGGACGATACTGTTGCCCACGGTCGACAAACTGGCCCTTGGCGTCGGTGGGGTCCATGAAACGCCAGAAGCCTTCTACAAGCCCCTTGTAGGTGATCAGGGTCGGATCATAGTAGACCTGTACAGCTTCGGTATGACCTGTGCTGCCTGAGGACACCTGTTCATAGGTTGGGTTTGGCTCGGTGCCGCCGCTGTAGCCTGAGATGGTTTCAATAACACCGGGAATTTTTTCGAAGCCCTGCTCGACGCACCAGAAACAGCCTCCGGCAAAGGTTGCTACTTGATACTGCGACAGGTCAGGAGTAGCTGGGGTGTCAGCTGCGGTCAGCCGTGTTGATGCAAATACAGACAGTGCCAGCGCAAGTACGCCGCCAGCAAGGTATCCATTTCGGATCATCATGGGCATCTCCCGTTATGTTCTACTGCTTAGGACCTGCAACCGGCTAAAAGAGTTTCATGCTGCAGCGGACAACAGAGACCACTGATCGCCTAAAAGGCTTGATATCAACAAGCTTTTACGTGGCCTGTCGTGAAAGTGTTTAGTCAGCATAGTCTGATTTACATCCATACATGGATGAATGTAAAATACCCTATCTTTTCACTCTGCTTTTGGGAACGGGATTAACGTCATGAAAACAGCTTTTCATACCGGTCGGGCAGTTTTGCTGGCTCTGGCGGCATCGCTGCTGGTGGCCTGTGGCAGCGACGAAGCGCCTCAGAGTGCCGCCGCCCCCGGCGGGCAGGCACTTCCGCCGGTGACGACCGAAGTACTAACCGTCAAGCGACAGGATATTCCGCTACAAAAATCATATTCATCATTGCTGCGCAGCGATGACGAAGTCACGTTAGTGGCGCGTGTGACTGGGGTGCTGGAAACGCGTCAGTTCGAGCAGGGTGACTGGGTTGAGCAGGGGGATCTGCTCTATACCATCGAGCCAGAGTTGTATCAGGCTCGCGTCAACGAACGGGCTGCAGACCTGAAAAGTGCCCAGGCAGAGCTGGACCGCGCCCGCCGCGATGCGGAGCGTTATCAGCAGCTACTCAGCCGTAATTCAGTCAGTCGTCAGCAGGTCGATCAGGCAGAGGCTGAACAGAGTGTTGCTCAGGCCCGTGTTGCTCAGGCAGAGGCGGCACTGGCCAGTGCACGTATTGACTTGAATTACACCCAGGTGAAGGCACCGGTTGCCGGCATGGTTGGACTCAGCCAGATCAATCTGGGCAATCTGGTTAATGCCGGTTCAGAACTGGTGACCATCACCCCGCTGGACCCGCTTGAAGTACGCTTCCAGCTACCCCAACGGGATGCCTTTGAGCTGCGCAAGCAGCTGGCTGTCGGAGAGACTGATATTCGAGAAATTCGGGCCTCGCTCCAGCTGGCTGGCAACAACGGTACCCAGTCCCTGACTCTGCAAGGGCAGATGGACTTTCTGGGATCTCGAGTGGATGAGAGCACAAGTACTGTGCAGGCCTCTGCCCGCTTTGAAAACCCTGATGCACAGGTACTGCCGGGGCAGTTTGTGCGTGTCAGCATCGAAGGGCTGAAGCGTTTCAATGTGATTGCCGTGCCTGAAATTGCCGTTACTCAGGGGCTGATGGGGCCTCAGGTATTTGTAATTGATGAAGAAGGCAAGGCTCGTGCACAGGCGGTTCAGCTGGGTGAGATTGCCGGTGAATGGCAGATCATTCTCGAAGGGCTGGAAGAGGGTGTACAGGTTGTATCCGGTGATCCTTCCGATATCAAGCCGGGTACGCCGATCCAGGCAGCCGCCGATGAAGCGGCAGAGGAGGCGAACGCCGAATGAATTTCTCCAATTTCTTCATCGGTCGGCCGATCTTTGCCACGGTGCTGGCAATTATCCTGACCCTGGTCGGGGTTGTCAGCATGCGCGTGCTGCCAATCGAGCAGTATCCCAGTGTGGTTCCCCCCACAGTGTCGGTGGAAGCGCGCTTCCCCGGTGCCAATGCCGAGACCGTGGCCCAGACCGTGGCAGCCCCACTGGCCGAGGCAATCAACGGGGTCGAGAACATGTTGTACATGACCTCGACCAGTGCCGACAACGGTATCATGAGCCTGAGCGTGGCGTTTGATATCGGCACTGATGGTGATACCAACACCATCAACGTCAATAACCGTGTGCAGGGTGCGCTGTCGCAGCTGCCCGAACAGGTACAGGCGCAGGGGGTGACGGTCAAGTTGCGCTCCAGCTCCATCCTGATGGTAGTGGCGATGATTTCGCCCCAGGGTGACTACGACAACATCTACATGCAGAACTACGCCACCCTGAATGTACTGGACGAGTTGCGTCAGGTGCCGGGTGTGGGTGAAGCGGAGGTGCTCGGTGGTGGCAAGTTCGCCATGCGCATCTGGATGGACCCCGATAAGCTGGCGCAGTATGACCTGACACCAACTGAAGTGGCAGCCGCAATTCGGTCGCAGAATACCGAAGTGCCGGCAGGCAGTCTGGCGGCAACACCCAACGCGAATCCGCGTGCCTATACCTATACCGTGACGGCGGGTGGACGCCTGTCCAGTGCGGATGATTTCCGTAATATTTTCCTGCGCACCAATGCTGACGGTTCGGCGCTATTGTTGAAAGATGTGGCGCGTATCGAGCTGGGCGCCTCATTCTACGGTATCGATGCACGTCTTGATGGGGCCGGTATGACGCCCATTATCATCAACCAGCAGCCGGGCGCCAATGCGCTGGAAACATCACTGGCGGTCAAGGCCAAGATGGAAGAGCTGGCAGGACGCTTTCCGCCGGGTCTGGATTACGTAGTACCGTACGACACCACGCTGTTTATCAGTTCATCCGTTGAAACCGTGGTGACGACCTTCATCGAGGCGTTCCTGATCGTTGGCGTGATTCTGTTCGTGTTCCTGCAGAACTGGCGCTTTACCGTGATCGCCATGTCGGTGGTGCCGGTGTCGGTTATCGCAACCTTTGCCGGCTTCTATCTTTTCGGCTTCTCAATCAACCTGCTGACATTGTTTGCGCTGGTGCTGTCGATCGGGATCGTTGTGGACGATGCCATTCTGGTGGTGGAAAACGTTGAGCGTGTGTTGAGTGAAGATGATGACATCAGCGTGCGTAATGCCACCATCCGAGCAATGAAAGAGGTGGGCGGCCCGGTTATTGCGACTTCGCTTATCATGGCGGCCGTGTTTGTGCCGGTAGCGTTCCTGGGCGGTTTTACCGGCCAGATCTACCAACAGTTTGCCCTGACGGTGGCGATCTCGGTTGGTTTTTCGGCCCTGATGGCACTGACCTTTACACCGGCACTGTCGGCCATTTTCATCAAACACAAGCCGCGTTTCGAAGGTTCGGGTGTGTTGCACGTATTGCATGCGCCACTTCGCCTGTTTGATCGCGTGTTTGCGGCTGTTACAACTGCCTATGTCTGGATCGTTAAGCTGCTGGTACAGCGTTGGGTGCTTGCACTGGCGCTGACCGCTGCGTTCAGTGCCGGTTCCTGGTGGATGTTCAGCACGACGCCGACTTCTTTGGTACCGGAAACGGATCAGGGGATTGCGTTGGTCAGTGTTCAGCTGCCCGATGCCGCTTCACTGGATCGAACCAGTCAGTACATGGGTAAGCTGAGTGAGGAGATCGAGCAGATCCCCGGCGTTAATCATGTCGTGTCAATTGCAGGCTATGACATCCTTTCCAGTGCGGTTAACACCGCTCGGGGTATCATGTTCATTAGTCTGGTGCCCTGGGAAGAGCGTGAACTGACAGTTGACCGGCTGGTGGGCCAGGTAATGCAGTTGGGTGCACAGATTGACGGTGGTAGTGCCATCGCCTTCAACATGCCGCCGATTATGGGACTCTCAACAACAGGCGGTTTTACCGGCTATCTGCAGTCCTTTGGCGGTGCCAGCTCGGAAGAGCTGTACATGGCATCGGTGAAAGTGATGCAGGCCGCCGCCCAGAATCCTGCGCTGCAGCGGGTATTCACCACCTTCAATGTGAATGTACCTTCGTTCCGCGCCAACATCGACCAGCAGAAAGCCCTGAGCTACGGGGTGCCACTGACCGATCTGAACGCAACCCTGTCGAATACGCTGGGTAACGGTTTTGTGAACTATTTCAGCTATCAAAACCGCAACTTCCAGGTGTATCTGCAGAACGAGGACGAGTACCGTGATGAGCCCGAAGATATCAATAATATCTTTGTGCGCGCCGGAAATGGCGAACGGATTCCTCTGTCCGAGTTCGTGACGCTGGAACGTCAGGTTGGTCCGGCGGTGGTATCCCGTTTCGGCGTCTATCTGGGTGCCCAGTTCCAGGGCGGACCGGCACCGGGATACAGCTCGGCTCAGGCCATAGCTGCCATGAACGAGATTGTACAGCAGGAGCTGGGTGACAACTGGGGCATGGGCTGGACCGGTACGGCCTATCAGGAAACAACCCTGGGGAATACGGCTTCCATGGCGATCATCTTCGGTATTCTGATGATGTTCCTGATTCTGGCGGCACAGTACGAAAGCTGGTCCCTGCCATTGGCGGTTATGACCGCCACGCCGTTTGCCTTTTTTGGTGCCATCGGCGGGATTGTGCTGAGGGGACTGGAAGTGTCCGTCTATGTCGAGATCGGCCTGTTAGTGGTGGTGGGGCTTGCCGCGAAAAACGCCATTCTGATCGTGGAATTCGCCGAACTGCAGCGCAGGGAGTTGGGCAAATCAATTCATGAAGCGGCTGTTACCGCAGCTGAGTTGCGTTTCCGCCCAATCGTTATGACCTCTTTTGCCTTTATTCTCGGTACCCTGCCGTTGGCACTGGCCAGCGGTGCCAGCGATGTGAGCAGTCATCATATCGGTACGGCGGTGTCGGTCGGTATGGCGTCGGTGGCGATCATTTCCAGCTGCTTCGTGCCGAGTTTCTACGCCATGATTGCACATGTGTCTGACTGGCTCAGACGCAAGCGTGGTGTGGCTGAGTCAAATACGGCTCACTGACCTTCAGGTTAAACTGGAAAAAGGCGCTCTCCTTCGGGACGGCGCCTTTTTTATTGCACGATTATGGGAGCAGGGGGTAAACCGTACGATTCAGCGGTGGGTCATCAGCCCAATCAGGTGGGAAATTAGTGTCTCACCACGGCTGAGGATAGAGTACGCGTCAGGTTTGCGCAGCCAATCATGAAACAGGCCGGAGAGACAGGTATTCATCAAATCGGCAGCCACCTCTGGTGCAACTGAAAGCTCCTGCTGATCCGCGGCGAGGGCGAAATAACGCAGCAGAGCCTCATGAATGTCACAGGCGATCTCTTCCTGCATGGTGATAGGGTCGATATCACTGAAAAATTCGCAGCGGTACAACAGAATGGAGTGCACACGCGTATAGCGGGGCTGCTCAAGTCGTGCCAGACCCTTGAGGCAGGCCAGGCGAATTGCGTTCAGTGGGGACTCGGTCAGTGCAGGATCATCAATCTCCTGCACCAGTTCATCAAACGGCATTCGCACCCGTTCCAGCATGGCCCGGAACAGGTCAGCCTTGTTCTTGAAATGCCAATAGACAGCACCGCGTGTCATGCCAGCATGACGGGCAATCTGTTCCAGTGTGGTACGTGCTACACCATGAGCCATGAACATCTCTTCTGCTGCATCAATCAACGCTTCGCGCGTGGCTGCTGCTTCGGCTTTGGTGCGTCTAGCCATAGCTGTAAAGAACCCCAACTCAAATCGTTGAAAAATGAACCATTATTTTATCGTATCGGCGGTATAAAAACATCGATACATTTGTAGATGTATGTATATTCGACAGCCACTGGTCAGATTTACGTATCTTTACGCACCTTAATCTTTGTTTAAGTCAGGCTCAGTTAAAATAGAGGTCAACTGACTGAATCAGTGGCCGCTATGGCTAAGGATGGTGAATGATGAGATCGTACCTGCTGCAGGTGCACCGTTGGCTTGCTCTGCTCCTGACCCCCTTGTTTTTGTTGATTACGTTGACCGGTATGGTGCTGGCGCTCAAGCCTGTGCTGGCCGATCTTTCGGCACCGCCTTACACCGGGGCTGTTGAGGTTAGCCAGGTGCAGGCTTTACTGGAAAGTGCGTCTGCCGATGGGCCGGTTGTCGCCATCGAACGCAGTGCAACGTCCGGTCAATGGGTTATACCTGCGC
Organism: Marinobacterium iners DSM 11526; assembly: GCF_900107855.1. GTDB lineage: Bacteria > Pseudomonadota > Gammaproteobacteria > Pseudomonadales > Balneatricaceae > Marinobacterium > Marinobacterium iners. Next base: position 59,323 of record NZ_FNRJ01000016.1, read on the forward strand.
TGGGTGAGTACCGCCTGAGCGATGGAGTGCGTGTTGGTCCCAGTGAGACGTCCGGTGGGGCGTTCTTTGACTGGATCAAAGATCTGCACAAGGATCTGCTGGTTGATGCCGGATGGTTGGTGGAGTGGGCGACTTGGGCAATGCTGGCAATAGTAGTGGCTGGTATTTTGTTGGGCTGGCCAAAGTTCAAGCAGTCACTGCTGGGCTGGCACCAATTCCTGGGTGTGTGGCTGTTTCCGTTAGTCCTGCTACTGCCGTTGACCGGTATTCTGATGACCTTGCATGTAGCACGTCCTGATCTGGGCCTGCAGCGCGGGGCGGAGCCCACCCCGTTGCAACAGGGTCTGGAGCAGGCGGCGGGCGAGCATAACCTGTCGGGGTTGATCAGTGCGCGTGGTTTCAAGTCAGGTTCGTTGTTGATCGAAACCGAGGAAGCCATGTTGGTGGTCAGTGGCGATCAGGCGACTCCCATCGATTTGTCCTCCAACTGGCCCAAAATGTTACATGAAGGGCTTTGGGGTGGTTGGGTATCCGGGCTTTTCAACATGCTGGTTGGGATGCTCGTTATGGGGCTGACGCTGACAGGGTTCATCAGCTGGTTGAGGCGTCGACAAGCCGCTCGTATCAGCGATATCCGTTCAGGTGCAGAGGTACTTATCGTCTTTGCCAGTCAGACCGGCACAGCTCAGGGCTTGGCCACTGCAACCGCAGCCACTTTTGAAAAGTCAGGGATTATTGCCGACCAGGGATCGATTGCCGTGTTTCCTGCCAGTAAGTGGCATGCTTACCAACAGGTGCTGGTGATCTGTTCGACTACCGGTGAAGGTGAGCTACCGGATAATGCCCGTAGCTGGGTGAGCGGAATCAAAGCCAGGCAGCTGGAAGGCGTGTCATTCAGTCTTTTGGCACTGGGTGATCGCCGCTATACCCATTTTTGTGCCGGTGGCCAGCGCTTGCGGACTGAGTTGATCAAGGCTGGTGCCCATGAACGACTGACTTTGCACGAGGTGGATGGTGACCCCGCCGTTGGTTGGCAGCAATGGTTGCGACAGCTCGCCGAGTACAACAACTGGAACCTGCAGATCGGTGGTATGGCCGTGCAACGGCAACGGTGTGAGGCGACACTGATTGAGCGCACCCGTCTGGATACTCCGATGGGTGACGATAGCCCTCACAGTTACAGCCTGACGTTTGCCGTGCCGGAAAGTACCCGTTTTGCCCCCGGTGACCTGTTCCAGTTTCAGCCCCGACCTGATGCAGAGCCGCGCACCTACTCAATCGGTTCGGATTATGAGACAAGCCCCGGCAAGGTGCGCCTGACGGTAGGGTTGCTGCGATATGAAACTGAACAGGGTAATGAGGTTCTGGGTCTCGGCAGCAGTGAACTCTGTTTGAACTGGCCGCTGAACGAATCACGGAGTGTCGAACTGGTGGCTCATCCGGGGTTCAATCCGCCTCAGAACTCAGAGCATCCGATGATCCTAGTAGCGACTGGTTGTGGCATTGCACCCTTTATCGGATTTCTTGAGGCGCGCGCTGCCACGGATCGAAAGGGACCGGTTTGGCTGCTGTTTGGTAACCGTCACGAGAAAGGTGACTTCCTGTATGGAGAGCAGATCAAGGCGCTCAAAGAGCAGGGCGTTATCACCAATCTTGATACCGTCTTCTCTCGTGATGGTGGTGATCAACGCTATATCACCGAGCGGATTGAACACCGGGGTGATCAACTGCTGGAATGGATCAACCGGGGTGCCAACCTGTATATCTGTGGTCGCGCATCTACGCTGGGGAGGGGGATCGACGGCGTGCTGATGCAGTTACTGCAACGCAAGGGGGCCAGCAAGGCTGAAGCAGAGGCTGAAATGGCACGCTGGGTCAACGAAGGCATCATGCACCGCGACCTTTTCGACTGAATGACATGCACTCGGTCAAGTCTGGCCGATAAAGCTGCCCCACAGGGGCAGCATTTCCCGCACACAGGTTCTAGAATGTTGCATAAATGGATTTGAGACTCGACCCTGCTGCCATGTACCGATACGTTTACCCTCTCATGTTTGCCACACTGTTGCTGCCTAGCCTTCATGCCACCGCAGAGATGCGCAAGATTGTGCATCCCGATGGTCGGGTGGAATACACCAACGTTGCGCCTGAACAAAAGGCAGCTGTGGTCAATACCTACTACAAATACCGCAATGCTGACGGTGTGCTCTCTTTCAGCGATGCAAAACCGAGTGGCGTGCAATATGAACTGGTGCGTTTCGACTGTTTTGCCTGCAAGGTTGATTCTACCGTTAATTGGGATACGACCCCCTTGTTTGCCGACCGTTATCGGGATGAAATCGAACGGATCGCCGCGCTACATGATATGGATGCTGCGCTGGTACGTGCGGTGATTCATGCTGAATCCGCCTTTAACCCGCAAGCGCGTTCCAGAGCCGGTGCGCAGGGGCTGATGCAGTTGATGCCGCAAACGGCAGCAGAGCTCGGTGTCGGTAACCCCTTTGATGCTGAGCAGAATATCGACGGTGGCGTGCGCTATCTGGCCGGATTACTCCAGCGCTATGACCAAGACGTACGCTTGGCAACGGCAGCGTATAATGCAGGCCCCGGCGCAGTGCAGCAGTACGGTGGCATACCGCCCTATGCTGAAACCCAAGCCTATGTGAAAAGGATAGAGGTGCTCTATCGGCGCTATCAAATGATCGATTAGCACGCCTGAATGATTGGCACATGTAAAACGCTGCCTGTACGAGATGTGGTTGAGAACACCGATACACAGCTCTATAGTCGTGCCATTCAGTTATCCATCGGTTCTTCATATGTGGCATCAAACAACCATCAGTCTCAAGGTGCGACCTCGCGGCTTCCACCTTGTGACTGACGAGATCGAACAGGCACTGCCGGAATTACGCCGAGTCAGCACCGGCCTGCTGCATCTGTTATTGCAACACACCTCTGCAAGCCTGACGTTGAACGAAAATGCCGACCCGACCGTTCGCGCTGATTTCGAGGCGTTTTTTAACCGCAATGTGCCGGAAAACGAACCCTACTACCAGCATACCTATGAAGGCCCTGATGACCTGCCTGCTCATTTCAAAAGCAGCATACTTGGCGTCAGTCTGGTGCTGCCTATTGCCAATGGGCGGTTGGCGCTGGGCACCTGGCAGGGGATCTATCTGGGTGAACATCGTAATCGCGCTGGCCGCCGCACCCTCATCGCGACCCTACAGGGAGAGTAACCGTGTCTGATCAGCCTTCACTGTTTGATGAAGAGATGCTGCCGCAGCCTTCGGTGCCGGTTAGCTCGGCGCGCACGGAACGTGCCCCGGCAAAGGCCAAAACCGGGGCCGAGGGGAGTCGTCAAACGTTGCGTGTCCTGCACAGCTCCGACTGGCATCTGGGCCGATTACTGTACGGCCAGAAGCGCTACGATGAATTTGCCGCCTTTCTTGACTGGATGTTGGCACAGATCGAGCATCTGAATGTCGAGGTACTGCTGATCGCCGGCGACCTGTTTGATACCACTACCCCGAGCAACCGGGCGCAGGCGCTTTATTACCGCTTTCTGCACCAAGTGGCGCGCTCGCGCTGTCGTCATGTGGTGATCATTGGTGGCAATCATGATTCTCCCAGTTTTTTGAATGCGCCATCCGGTTTGCTCAAGGCGCTGGACGTGCATGTGGTCGGTGCTGCCTGTGACAATCCGGCAGATGAAGTGGTATTGCTGAAAGCAGAAAATGGCGCACCTGAAGCAATTATCTGTGCCGTTCCCTACCTGCGTGATCGTGATATTCGCCAGAGTGAAGCGGGCGAAAGTCTTGAGGACAAGGACCGCAAACTGGTGCAGGGCATTCGTGAGCATTATGCGCAGGTCTGTGTCGCTGCCGAAGAGCTGCGAGAGTCACTGCAGGTGGATGTGCCGCTGATCGGCATGGGCCATCTGTTTGCCGCTGGTGGCAAAACGCTTGATGGCGATGGGGTGCGTGATCTTTATGTGGGATCTCTGGCGCAGGTGGGTGTGGATGCCTTTCCCGATTGCCTTGATTATGTGGCACTGGGGCACCTGCATGTACCTCAGGCCGTGTCGGGCTGCGAGCAGATTCGTTACAGTGGCTCACCGCTGGCCATGGGATTTGGGGAAGCGAAACAACAGAAAAGCCTGTGCCTGATCGAGTTTGAAGGGCGTCGCCCACAGCTTGAATTGATCGATATCCCGCGTTTTCAAAGGCTGGAGCGGATCAAGGGTGATCAGGCTCAACTGAGTGCCGCACTGGACAAGCTGGCGCAGGAGCAAACCTCGATCTGGCTGGAAGTGCTGTACGAAGGCGAACAGGTGGCAGCCGACCTGCGCGACTGGCTGGAACAGCATACCGATGGCACCCAGCTGACCATACTGAGGGTCCGCAACAACCGGGTAGTGGAGCGCATTTTGGCGCGCAGCGGTGAAGAGGAGACGCTGGATGATCTGGAGCCGATGCAAGTATTCGAGCGTGCGCTTGAACTGCATCAGGTACCCGAGACGCAACAGGATGAACTGAAGCGTCTGTTTGGCAGCGTGCTGCAATCCATGGCCGAGCAGGACCATCGTGCCGAATAGGCGCCTGCGTCAGAGAGACACACAATGCGTATTCTTCAGATCCGTTTCAAAAACCTCAACTCCCTGGCCGGTGAATGGCAGATCGACCTGACCGATCCCGCCTATATCAGCGATGGCATCTTTGCGATTACCGGCCCTACGGGGGCGGGAAAATCGACCCTGCTGGATGCGATCTGTCTGGCACTGTACGGGCGCACGCCGCGCCAAAGCCGGGTTAATGCCAGTCAGAATGAGGTGATGTCACGTCAGACCGGCGAGTGCTTTGCCGAGGTGCTGTTTGAAACCCCGCAGGGACGCTGGCGTTGCCACTGGAGCCAGCACCGCAGCCGCAAACAGGCCGATGGCGCGCTGCAACAGCCCAAACACGAGATTGTAGACGCCGATGCCGACAAGGTGCTGCATACCAAGCTCAAGGATGTGGCCGACACCATTGAGCGCCTCACCGGTATGGATTTCGACCGTTTCACCCGCTCCATGCTGCTCGCACAGGGCGGCTTTGCGGCCTTTTTGCAGGCCGACGCCGACGCACGTGCCCCCATACTGGAACAGATCACCGGCACCTCGATCTATTCCGATATCTCTGTCGCAGTGCATCGTCGAAGGGGCGAGGAGCGACAGAGACTCGATCACTTGAAAGCCGCCCAGTCCGGCCTGCAGCTGCTGGATGAGGAGGAAGAAGCTACACTGTCACGGCAATTGGCCGAGCTGTCAGAGCAGGTACAGCAGCGGTCAAACGTGATCGGACAGCAGCAAACGCTGCTCAACTGGCGACAGCAGCTGGACCGGGAATCCCGGCAGGCCGCGCAACTGAAACAACAGTGGCATGAACTGGAGCAGGCACAACAGGCGTTTGCGCCGCAACAGCAACAGCTGGAGCAGGCGCTGCGAGCGGAGGCACTCAGGCCTGCCTATGAGCCGCTGCGTCAGCGCCGGGGCGACCTGCAGCGCGCGCAAGAGCAGCTTGACCCGCTTCAGGCAGGACTTCCGGCCCTGCAGGACGCCGCCGATGCGGCGCTAGCCCGGCAACAACAGGCACAGGCGCATCTGCAGCAGGCGGAAGCTGAGCTGGAACGCCAACAACCCCTGCTGCGTAAATTACAGGAGCAGGACTGGAAACTGCGTGAGCAGCAGGCGCAGGTGGCACAGTTAAGCGCCCGCCTGCCAGCCGAGCTGCTTGAAGGGTCAGCACCTGACCCGGCAACGCTGGAGGCCGCCATCGAGCGTGATGAGCAGGCACTGCACGCGGCTCTGGCCGGCAGTACCCGCGTACAGATACAGCAGAAACAGGATCAGATTCGCAGTCGTGGCGAGCAGTTGGGTGAACTGCGTAACCGAGTGCAACAGGCCGATGAGCTGAAACAGGCACAGCAGGAGGCCGCTCATAAGCGCGCGGCACTTAAACCGGAACAGGATCGGATACAACAATCGCTTGAACAACAGCACGCTGAAGAAAGCAGGCTGCAGCAGGAGCAACTGGACCTGCAGAAGCTGCAGCGGCTGGCTGAGCGGATTGCCGACCTGGAGCAGCAACGCCATGAGCTGGAGCCGGGTAAACCCTGTCCACTGTGTGGTTCGGAGCAGCATCCCTGGCGCAGCGAGCAGCCACCGCAACTGACCGAAGAAAAAGCCCGCTTGCAGCGTCTGGAACAACAACTGACCGCCTTGAGCAGCGAACTGCAGGCGCTGGCGGTACAGCAGGCGCGACTGGAGCAGGACGAGAAAGGACTGCTCCAGCAGGAAGCTGACAACAGCCAGCGCCTGGAAGCGCTTCAGCCCCCCATTCAACACTGTCTGCAACTGCTGGCGTTGGATACTTGTCCAGCGCCGAATGAGATCGAGCAGGTGCAACAGGCCGCCCGTCAGCAGTGGGGCGAGTTGCGCGACCGGCTGGCTGAAATTGACCGGCTGGAGCAGGCTCTGAAGCAGCAACGAGCCGAACAGGAGCGTGTGCAGCAACGGCTGGCACTGGATGCGGCAAGGACTGATTTGACTCAACTGCAACAGCAGCGACAGGCACTTTCACCAGAGCCGGATACGGCAGCGTTTGAACAGCGCCTGCAGCAGGCAATACGTCAGGCGCGTCAGGCGCAGGAACAGGCGCAGGCTGCTGCCATTGAACAGCAGAACAGCCTCAACCGCCGCCAGCAGCAGATCAGTGACCTCAAGCGCCATATGACGGACTTGAACACCGAAATGGCTCAAATGCAGCAGGCCTTCGATGCCGCACTGGCGCAAAGCCAGTTTGCCGACGAGCAGACATTACAGGCGGCACTGTTGCCGGAAGCATCGCTCAAAACGTTGCAGCAGGCGGCTGATAGATTGAAAGCGGACGCGGCACGCTTGCAGGCGTTGCAGGAGCAGTGCCAAAGCAGCCTGCAGTTGCTGCAACAGCAGGCCTTGACCGAGCAGAGCAGTGCAGAACTGACAGCGGCACTTGAACAGCTTACGTCAGAGCACGGACTGTTGTTGGAAAAACGCGGCAGCTTGCAGCAGACATTGAACATCAATACCGAACGCAAGGCGCAGTTCGGTGCCCAGCAGCAGGCGATCGATGCCCAGCAACGTGAATTGGAGCGCTGGGATACCCTGCATGCCCTGATTGGCTCGGCGGATGGCAAAAAATTCCGCAACTTCGCTCAGGGGCTGACTTTTGAACTGATGATCGGTCACGCCAACCGCCAGCTGCAGAAAATGTCTGACCGCTATCTGCTGGTACGTGATGCCGAACAGCCGCTGGAGCTGAACGTGATCGACAACTATCAGGCGGGCGAAATCCGCTCAACCAAGAACCTGTCAGGTGGTGAAAGCTTCCTCATCAGCCTGGCGCTGGCGCTGGGGCTGTCCGGCATGGCCAGCCGCAACGTTTGTGTTGACTCGCTGTTTCTGGACGAGGGGTTCGGCACCCTGGACGAAGAGGCGCTGGAAACGGCACTGGATACCCTGTCCGGCCTGCAGCAGGAAGGCAAGCTGATCGGCGTCATCTCCCATGTGCAGGCACTGAAAGACCGCATCGCTACCCGCATCGAAGTACAACCGCTCAGTGGTGGCCGCAGCCGCATCAGCGGGCCGGGGTGTGTGGCGCTAAGCGGCTGAATCGGCTGGACTTTGCCCCCCTGACCTCTATGCTGAAAGGAATCACGGGAGGAGAGCGGCATGGATTCGGTCTGGCGTGAACTTTTTCGTCAACAGAACAGCGTGCAACCACAGTTACCGGTAGCACCGCTTGAACCGCTGCAGCAACTGTTACAGCAGGCACCAGTGGGTTGGGCACAGGCTCGCAGTTGGCAGCCTGAGTTGGTGCGCAGGCTGCAGCAGCTGGCACTGCCTGGCTGGTTGATCGCCCAGCTGCTGAGTGACCACAATGATCTGCTGTATCGGGTTGCCATAGACGAAGCGATGGGCGAGATGCAGGCCGAAGGCTGGGGCCCGGCGCCTGTACGTTTCTGTGTGCTGGTGATGGGGTCGGGCGGGCGTCATGAAAGCCTGCTGCACCCGGATCAAGACAACGCGCTGATTCTGGAAGACTACCCCCTCGAACGCCACAACGAGATCGATGCCTGGTTTCGCACACTGGCCGAGCGCTTCACCGCCCGCCTGGATCAGGCCGGCATTCCCTACTGCAAGGGCGACGTGATGGCCTCGCGCCCGCTCTGGCGCAAGCCGATCAGCGAATGGAAAGAGCAGATGCGGCTCTGGATGGCGACTCGGCGGGTCAAGCTAGTGCAGCTGTGTAACATCCTGTTTGATTTCGCACCGGTGTACGGTGATGCAACCCTGGCGCAGCAGCTACGCGATGCTATTCACGCGCAGATACCAACGGCGGGGTTGTTTCTGCACGAAATGGCCGAGCTGTTTGATGAGTCACCGGTGGCACTTGATCGATTCGAACGCCTGCAGGGAGATGGCAAGGATGCCCCGCACCCGAATGCACTGAACCTCAAGCGGCAGGGGCTGCTGCCGCTGACGGCGGCACTGCGCCTGCTGGCACTGAAAAAGGGCTGCCCGGAGGTGTCCTGCCGGACACGTCTTGCCTGGCTCGACCAGGCCGGGGTGTTGCAAGCGGGCCAGGCAAGGGTACTGACCCAGGTATTTGAACGTCTGCTGGACAGGCTGCTGCAGGCTCAACTGGAACGGGCGGAAGGTGACGGGCTACCGGACAACTGGATTGATCAGGCTCAGCTGGACGATTTTGAACAGCGTCAACTGCAGTGGGATTTGAAACAGATTAGGGGGCTTCAACAGAAAGCTGTGGGATAAGAATAATTTGCATTCATGGGTTGTAATGAGAATGTTTGTTATTTATATTGGTTGTATAAATGATATCTATTCTCATGCTTTTAGTGGTGAATGGCTGATGATCGTATGTATTTGTAAAAGAGTCAGTGACCGCCAGATCCGCCAGATGGTGGACGAAGGTACCAGCTCACTGCGTGATATTCGCAAGGCAACCGGACTGGGTACACAGTGTGGTAAATGTGTCTGCGAAACGCGGGACATACTGCGTGAGTTGAACGGCCAGGACAGCAACCCGCTGAGGGATCTGGCCGCGCTGGCATACGAGCTGCCCTCAACCGCAACTGCCTGAAGGATTGTCTTCTTCCGGCGCTTTTGGCAATTCCATTATCAGGCAGGCACCCCCCAGCTGCTGCGGGTCATCTACCCATAGACGTCCACCCAGATGGCTGATGATGCCGCGGCTGATCGGCAATCCAAGTCCGGTTCCCCGTGGGCGTGTGCCGGCAGGCTGGCCTTCTTCCTTGCGCGCCTGCTCGATCTGATGAAACTTCTCGAACACCTTTTCCCGCTCCGCCTCGGCAATGCCGGGGCCATTATCTTCCACCCGAATGCGATAGTGCCGTTTGTGCGGCGCCAGGGTCAGCAATACCTGTGAATTCGCGTCGCTGGCGAACTTGCTGGCATTGTCGAGCAGATTGATCAGTACCTGCTGCAATCGGTCCGGATCGGCAATGACCATGCAGGGGCAGTCAGGCAGTTTTAAGGCCAGCTTCACTGCACGATCCTCATACAGCCGGGTAACCGCATCCACCGATTGTTGTACCAGTTCGACCAGGTCGCAGCGTTCGGGGTTCAGCGTCATGCGACCGGATTCCAGCCGAGCCAGATCGAGAATCTCTTCAATCAGGCGTGACAGGCGCTCGCTCTCCCGGACGATAATCTCCAGAAAGTGTTGCTGTTTCTCAGCCGGCATTGCTTCGGCATCGCGCAGTATCTCGGCAAAGGCGCGGATGGAGGTCAGCGGCGTGCGCAGCTCATGGCTCACCATGGCCACAAACTCATCCTTGAGCCGATCCAGCTCGCGCAGGCGTTCGTTGGCACTGCGCAATTCTTCCCCGATCTGGGCCAACTCGGATGACTTCTGCTCCAGCCGTCGGTTGTACTCAAGCGTCTGTGACGTGGTATCCAGAATGCTTAGGATTGAGGGCATATCCAGCGCTTCGCCTCGCACCACCGAATTGATCAATATGCGTGCGGTGGCGCTGCCCAAAGCACCGGTCAGCCCCTGTTCGGCCGCCGCGATCATGGCGGGTGTAGCGGCGCTGTCGTCACCCGGTTCCGGTTGCTGTCCGTCCAGTAGGCGCCGAGTGGCGGGCTGGCCCAGATAACGGCTCAGCAGCATGAACAGCTCATACCGGCTGGCCTGGCCCTGCCAGATTGGGGCCTGTTCCGCTTCGGGGCGCAGCGCGTTGGTAAACAGCGCGGCCTGAGTCTGCTCCATGCGACTCTGACGGCTGAACAGCGAGATGCCTACCAGCAGTCCCACATTCACCAACATGCTCCAGAACAGCGCATGGGTATAGATATCCCAGCCTTCCAGCCCAAACAGGGCGTAGGGGCGCAGCAGCTCAATTCCAAGGGGGCCGTGTTCAAGGAAGTCCGTATCCAGCCAGCCGGACAGGGCAAAGCCGGGAATCAGCAGAGTCCAGGCCCACACCAGCGTACCGGCAATCATGCCGATAGCGGCACCGTTGCGACTGGCTCCACGCCAGTAAAGCCCCAGCAGCAGTGCGGGGGCAAACTGAGCAGCTGCCGCAAACGACACCAGTCCGATAGTGACCAGACTGTACGCCTCACCGATCAGGGCATGGTAGAGATAGCCCAGAATCAGAATCAGGATGATGGCCACCCGACGAATGCCCAGTAACCAGCCGGATAGATCGGGACGGCTGGCCAGCTGCAGACTGCGCCAGCGCAACAGCAGCGGCATCACCAGCTGGTTGCTGACCATGGTCGAGAGGGCGATGGTTTCCACAATCATCATGCTGGTCGCGGCCGACAGCCCGCCGATAAACACCAGCAGCGGCAGTGCCTGCAGCCCTGCAGCCAAAGGCAGGGTCAGGACGAAGTTGTCCGGCTCGCCAGTCGCGCTGCCCCCCAGCAGCCCGGCCAGTGCAATCGGAATCACGAACAGGTTGATCAGCAGCAGATACAGCGGAAACAGCCAGCAGGCGCGGCGCAGGTGCTGTTCGTTCACGTTCTCGACCACCAGCACCTGAAACTGGCGTGGCAGGGTGATAAAGGCCAGTGTGGCGAGCATCAGCGTGCCGAGCCAGCCCAGTGCGCCACCGGGAATCTGCTCCAGGCCAAAGCGCTGCCCCAGGTGCGGCAACTCAGCGGCGGCACTGGCCATCAGGTCATGAGGGCCGGAGTAGAGCACAAAGGTGGCGAAAAAACCCACGGACAGAAAGGCGAACAGTTTCACCAGTGATTCAAAGGCGATAGCCGTGACCATCCCCTCATGGCGCTCGCTGGCGTCCAGATGTCGGGTGCCAAACAGAATGATGAACACCGCCAGCACCAGCGATACCCAGAATGCCTTGTCGCTGAGGAAGCCGCTCAGCGAAAGCTGTGGCAGCGTCTGATCCGGATACTCGGTCAGAATCGCGTAGCTGACGGTGATCGCCTTCAGCTGCAGGGCGATGTAGGGCATGATCGCGATCACTGCGATCAGGGCTACCAGCGCGCCCAGGCCTCCGCTTTTGCCGTAGCGGGCGCTGATGAAGTCGGCAATGGAGGTGATGCGCTGTGCACGGGCGATGCGGATCATCTTGCGGATCAGCATCCAGCCGCACAGCATCGCCAGTGTGGGGCCAAGATAGATCAGCAGAAAACTCAACCCCGTGGTAGCGGCGCGTCCCACACTGCCGTAAAAGGTCCAGGCGGTACAGTACACGGCAATCGACAGCGCATACACGGTGGGCGAATTGACCAGCGAGCGACGCTGTTCGGCGCGGCGGTCCCCCCAGGCGGCAATGACAAACAGCAAGGCCAGATAGCTGAACGCGACGATGAGGACGGTGACATCATTCCTCATGAGGACGCTCCAGAATCAGGGCTGCCAACAAAATCAGCACCGCCCAGATCAGATAGATGATCAGCGGCAGGGTGGAAAAGCCCCAACGGCCTTCACGATCGAACAGCAACAGCAGTGGCGGTGAAAACAGCAGAAGGGCCAGTAAGGTCAGCGCCAGTAGACGGTTCTGTTCGTTGCGTTTCATGATGGACGCCCCTGTTCCACTTCGCGCTGCAACTCAAGCAACTGCTCAAGCGTTTCGATACCGCGTGAACGCAGTCGCGGTAGCAGCGCCAGCAGCAGTTCGGCGGTCACACGTGCATCCCCCAGCGCCGTGTGCCGTGTACCGGGCGGGAAGGTCAGCTCGAACCGCTCGGCCAGCGTATCCAGCCCGTGACCTTCCAGTGTCGGGTCGATGGCGCGGGACAGCAGCAGCGTATCCAGTACCGGCATATTGAACGCGGGCCCGGTCTCGCCACTGGCCAGACGCAGCGCCAGCAGATCAAACACCGCGTTGTGAGCAACCAGCACACCGGGGCCCACGTACTGATGAAAGCGTGGCAGCACCACCTCGATGGGCGGGGCATTGGCCACATCGGCATCCGTCAGATGATGAATGGCGGTACTGTCAGGCGGGATCGGTCGTTGTGGATTGATCAGCTGGTCAAAGCTGTCCTGTGCCAACAGACGGCCGCGCAGAATGCGACAGGCGGCGAGGCTGATGATCTGATCACCGCCGCGCAGGTCCAGCCCTGTGGTTTCGGTATCGAACACCACCAGTTCAAGTTCCTCCAGCCGGGTATGCGCCAATGCCGCGTCAGGGGCGGGCAGTTCGGCAATACTGAAATCATGAAACTCGGGTCGTGTCTGGTCTGCGGGCTGTTCCGCCCGGGGCTGTGGGCGGGCACCACGGCTTGACGCTGGCAGCGGCAGGCGCAGGCTGGCGGTGTCAGTATCGTTGCGGGGCTGCGACCACAGCTCGGCACCGTGTTGTGCCAGTACATCCTCAATACGTGGAGAGAGCGGGTCATCGAACAGGTGCAGCGCGTGCCAGAGGCTGAGCTGATGATCGGTCAAGGGCTCACCCTGCCAGATCAGGTCCAGATAGACCCGTTTGTTGCCCAGCAGCACCTCGATATCCAGTGCCTCCACCGGCCGGATCTGTACCAGTTCACGAATCAACCGCTCCAGCATCGCCAACAGGGCCGGGCCGTCGACCCGAATCCAGACCGGAATGCCCACCGGTGTCAGCTCAATCGCTTCTTCATGCAGGCGCTCGCCGAGCGCACTGAACAGGTCGTTGGACCAGGTCTCTTCCAGCCCCGACTGGCTCAGCTGATGAGACTCGACCAGACGGGTAAGGGCTTCCACTTTTTGCGACAGGGCCTGACTCTCCTGGCTGATCGCCTGTTCCAGCCTGTGCTGCAGCTCAGGGTTGTGCTCGACCTGCACCAGCGCATCGGCTGCGCTGCCCAGGCTGCCGGCATGGCCACGCAGGCGGGGCAGCAGGGCCGCCAGCTCACGGCGCCAGCGCTGGTCGCTTTCCAGCTCATGGGTGGTGTCTCGCAGGGTGATCAGGGCGCCACCATGGCGTACCCCCAGGCGGCGCAGCTCGCAGCGCAGCCAGCGCGGCTCGCCGGGCAGCAGCAGCTGGCGGGGCGAGCCATCCTGCGGCAACTGTTTAAGCGCATCGTTCAGGCTGGCGTGGGGCAGCAGCTGGCTGATGCGACGCCCCAGTCCCAACGCAGGCTGGTCATGAAACAGCTCGCGTGCCGCTGGGTTGAACAGCAGCAAGCGCTGGTGGTCGTCACAGATCAGCAGCGGCAGATCCAGCACCTGCAACACGCCCTCCAGCTCCTGCTGAATGCGCAGCGCCTCGGCGGCACCCTCGTCATGGGCATCACGCAGGCGCGACCGGTCACCGCGCCAGCCGTCACGAATATGGTCAAGGTCAGGCTGCAGGGGCTTGAGCCAGCCATCCAGCGGGAAATCGGAACGAGCATCCGGGCTGGCCACCAGCCGTGCCAGCAGCACCTGAAACTGCCGCAGCGGCCTGAACAGACGGCGCTCCAGCACCACACCCAGCAGCAGAACCACAACGGCAGGGCTCAGGCCCAACACCCAGAGGGCGACTCGTTCAGGTGTGGCGGGTGTGAGTACGGTATCCAGCCAGAGTAGCAGCCCAATACCGCCAAACAGCAGAACGCCGCACAGCAGCATCCAGAATCCCAGCAGGTTCTGACGCGACGGCATGCTAGCCTCCGTTGCCGCTTTCCAGCAGGGCCTGAACCCGGCTGACCAGTTCGCGGGTCGAGAAGGGCTTGGTAATGTAATCGCTGGCCCCCAGTGCCATTCCTTTCTCCTTTTCCACCTCGCGGCCATGGGCCGTGAGCATCACCACCGGCAGGCTGCGGGTGGCCTCATCCGCGCGCAGCTCTTCCAGCAGATCAAAGCCGCTCATGCCCGGCAGGCTGATATCCAGCAGGATCAGATCGGGTACCTGTTGGCTGATCAGTACCTGTGCCTGCTCGGCATCCTCTGCCGTCGTCACCTCGAAGCCCGCCTGCTGCATCAGAAACTCCAGCGACAGCAGAATGTTCGGTTCATCATCGACAACCAGTACGCGGGGCATAATCTCTCCGGCTTTCAGTGGGTTAGTTTCAGTCTAGTGTGCATCAGGCAAAAGGAAAGGGGCAGGGGGCGGCGCCAGACTTTAGTCGTGCGCTCTGTCATAATGCGCCCGTTCATTCCCTGCAGCCTTTGGAGCCACCATGTCTTTGCCCGGTCACGAAATCTATCGCGGTTATGACGAGTTCGGTGCCGTGCGCGTGCTGGACGATGGCGACAAGCGTTATCTTGCTTTTGGTGATCAGGACGAGCAAAGCTGTTGTCTCAGGAATGAACCGCTCATGCCGGAGCATGAATATGTGCGCGCCATGCTGCTGGCGTTGCTTTTCGCGGAACCCAAACAGGTGATCAGCCTGGGTTTGGGGGCCGGGGCGCTCAACACCTGCCTGCATGGTCGCTTTGCCAGCTGCAAGCAACAGATTGCCGAGCTGCGCCCGGAAGTGGTCGAGGTAGCCTATCGCTTCTTTCAACTGCCGCGTGGCAAGCGGATACAGGTCCACACCCAGGATGCCCTCGGCTTCCTGCGTCATGTGGAAACCCGAAAGGCCGACATCATCTTCAGTGACATTTATGGGGCCGAAGGGTTAAGCGATCAGCAACTGGGTGAAGAATACCTGACCCTCTGCGCCGAGCGCCTGAAGCCGGGTGGCTGGCTGGTGATGAACCTGTGGCGCGAACATCAGGGGCCTGACACACTGGAACTGCTGCTGCAACAGTTCGGCACGATTTACGGCTGCCACACTCAAAGCGGCAACTGGATCGTCTTCGCCGCTGAAGATGACCACGGCCAGAGCCAAAGCCAGCTGGAAAAACGCGCCCGCGTGATCAGCCAGCAGCTTAACTTTTCATTGCTGCCGTTTTTGAAGCGTCTCAAACCCTTTCCCTGAAACGTATCCGCGCAGGAGAACCAACATGCCCCGAATCATCCCTGTCGATTTTGAAGGTCCACACAAAACCGCCATCTGCTCGATCCGTGAAACCGTGTTCGTGCAGGAGCAGGGCGTTCCCGCTGAGCTGGAATACGACGGGCTGGACGCCAGTGCCATGCACGTACTGGCCTGTGTGGATGACCAGCCGGTCGGCACCGGGCGCATACTCAGTGACGGTCATATCGGCCGCATCGCTGTGCTGAACAGCCATCGCGGACAGGGTATCGGCGCTGGAACCGTGCAGGCCCTGACCGAACAGGCCGCGGCTGCCGGGCATCAACGCGTCTATCTCGGGGCTCAGCTACATGCCACCGGCTTTTATAAACGCCTGGGCTTTGCCCCCTACGGCGAAACGTTTATGGATGCCGGTATTGAGCACATCCATATGGAAAAACATCTGTAATCAACCCTGTTGCCAAACGTGCACATCTGGGGCAATCTTGAAGTCTGCCAGCGGGAAGTCGGCAGCCACAATGACAGGGAAAAAAGGATGAGTCGGTGACCGGGACGGTTTGCAGTTTTCATATTTCAACAGTTGATCATCTTCTTTCTGGCAAGCCTTTGTTCTCTGGCGCTGTGGTCTGTACCCGTTTGAGCCGCAGTCTGGGAACTGTTGTACCTTTTTATTCTGAAAGTAGCGTTTCGAATTCAATGAAATCAGTGAGTTATGACTAGCTCGGGAAAATTAAAAAGTATACCCGATAATAATTATTATGAGGTCGAAGGCCTCATAAATGGACTGTTGAACATAACCGCTTCGCGGTGGAGTGCGAGATTTTAAAGAGGCATAGGGACATGCCGAATAGAGCGATACAACGGCTATTTCAGTCGT
>NZ_FNRJ01000041.1 GCF_900107855.1 Marinobacterium iners DSM 11526
CCCACAGTTTCCTACGTGGATTTATCGCGTTTCTGAATCAAAAGGGCATCACATCAGTCTGTGAGGCTAATTGGCTGATGCAGAGTTTTGAACACTTTCGCTCCGCGAAATCGATATCCGCCAGGTCGTGCTGTGCAGCTCACTGTGGCCTATTCCCGTGGCGTAGTAGACCTACAGGATTGCCATGTCACGTAGTCCTATACAGCGCTTTGACAAGCGCCTAGCGTTCACTATTGTACATATCTCGACTAATAGCACCACATGCACGGCAAACCGGCACAGCCGTTCACGCCAGACCAGCAGGCCCTGTCACTTTCACCGGCCCCCACAAATGTAGGCGCTAGTCCAAAATGCACAGCCTGCTGGCTAGGCCTGTACACCGAAATCGGAAAGATGTGCACGCCGTGCCGGTCTAAACGCAAATACCAATTAGACTCGGATCCTACTTACTACTTCGCTTATAATTCTAGCTATTCAATGCTTCTTCGTAGGTGATTTTTTTGCATAGGCAAGAAAGCTCAACTCCCACTGACGGCTCTATGTATATTAACTTAAACCCTTCTTTCCCATCAAAAAATGATGAGTCAATATTTAGGATTTTACAACCATATTTAAAATAATCCGAACTTGAAGCCTCCTCAAATATCAGAACATCTAGAATAACATTCTGAAGCATTGCTCCATTAAATAAGAACTTGCTCACGCCTTCAAGAATAATTTGAGCTTTGCTTCCGGTGTCGGGAAACCAGATATTAATAATTATTTTTCTATCATCTCTATTTATATCGAGCCCATAAATTTCCCAATCATGAAGATCTGACATAAATTTTTCTTTTGTCATTTAATTTATTTCCTACTTAACTTGAGAAACTGGCACTCCTAGACCACGATCACCATTCAGCAGCGGCCTTATTACCCGCTTCGTCCCGGTCATAGGCAATCAGTACCCGCTTGATTTTATGATCGATGAACGCGTGTAAAAGCTCGTCAGTAAAACCGTTAATACCGTAACTGGTGGTCACATGCCTAAAGCCCCAGCGCCAGAAGGTTAAGGCATCAATCAGCGATTCACAGAGAATCACTTCCTCGATATTAGCCAGCCCTGCCACATTGAACACGCCCTCATGCGGGCCGGGTAAATACGTGTGCTTGGGTGTACCCTTCCTGAGATTGTCCAGCAACTTGCGGCCATAGACTTCACGGATTACGCCGTTTTCATCCATGACAGGGATAACCAGCGAGCCGTTAAAGTGTTTTCGCCCCGTATCGCGATACAAACCAATACGCTGCAACTGTTCACGGATTTGATTACCCGCTTTGCGGTTCTTCTGCGGTAATCGCAGCCCCAGTGTGCGGTTGGCATAGCCCAATTTAAAATGGTTAATCAGTTCGGCATCGTCCAGCCCGCGCTTGGCCAGGTATTCCTGAACTTCCGGTTCCTGCTTTAAGGTCTGGTGGTAATATTCGATCACCTGCCGCAGCATGGCTTGGTCGGCGGCACCGGTCGTGACAGGCGTTTCCAACTTTGGCACCGTGTTTTGTTTGACGGGGTTTTCAGCAACTAAAGAAGAAGCGCCATCACGCAGTAACTCCACCGCATGGCGGAAGCTCACGCCTTGAATAAGCATTATCCAGTCGATGACCGAACCACCTTTGCCGCAAGCACCTAAGCAGTTCCACAGATTGGATTCCGGGCTGACCACGAAGCTGGTCGTGGAACGGACAATGGCCGATATAATCCTTGCCGTGCTTTTTGAGCTTGATGCCATTTTGCTCAACCAACCGGATCAGCGAGACCTCGTGTTTAATCCGGCTAATCATCTCATCAGGTAGTCGTGCCATAGGAATTTCCTCAAAAACGCGTCAATAGACATTCTTGACGATAACTATATCTACATCTACATATATTATGTTTTTCAACACTACACGTCTGATGAGGGCCTTACAATGACACGCATCTATGATTGGTATGCGAGTCTGGACATGACCGAGTTTGCTGGGCGGCTAAAGCTGCTAAGAGAAGCACGTAATTTAACACAAGCACGATTGGCTGATTTGCTGAGTATCGACCCCAGAGCCTACAACCGCTGGGAGCGCGGCAGTAGCACACCGCAGCTTGAGACACTTATCAAGATTGCCGATGTATTACAGGTCACACTTGATGAGCTGGTTGGCCGCAAACCACCCAGCGAGGAAGTTAAACTCAAGAACTACGAGCTACACACGCTGTGCCAGCAAGCCGATAATCTGCCAGACGCCGACCAGCAAGCGCTGATTTTGGTGATTGATAGTTTTGTGAAGAAAAGCCAGATGACTAAGGTCATGGGGAAAGCTGCGAAGGGGTAAATAACCCTAAAACATTAATGGCCCGCATTGCGGGCCATTATTTAAAGTGAGTGTCCTATTTATTTGCCACGTTCATTTTATTTTTTGTAACCAAACCCACACCACTGTTGATCAATATCGGACTAACTATCACAACACTCTGCATAAAAACCACAAAAGCTAATTTGAAGGATAAAGTGGTTGGAGCATCATGATAAAAACTATCCCCTAACCCGGTAAGATATAGCACGGTTAAGCCAACAGCAGCCACTGGAAAGGCAGCGATCAAACACCGTAAATTTTCACCTACTATCAAACCGACATATAGACTTAGCCACCAAGCATTAATTAATGAATATGCATTTCGTGAATCCGAGTGTGAAAATATAACTTGCATCATCACATATCCAACAATGAAGCAAGCTATATGAATTACACCGATGTAGATTGGGTTACTGATTTTCATATTATGGAATTACTGTCAAAGGAATTATGCCATCGGGGTCATTAAGAATATCATTTAATAGTCTATCCGTTTGGTCATTTCCGGTAATCCCGCCACCTATATCAATACAACCAGCAGACCCATCCCCACTACCACCATGTAAGAAAAAGCCGTCTCTACCAAAGGTGTTTGTTCCATCATTTGGATTTAATGGCATTCGCCAATCACCCCAGTCGCCTCGTGTATTACGTGCTAAATCGCCAAAGAATCCGGGATTAGTTAAATTGCTTGCATTTCCAGTATATCCACCGGTAGGAATTGGTCCCTGATTTCTTGCAGTTTGATCAGTTGAACCATTTCGCCCAGATGATGACGGAATGTTATATGGAGACGATCCATTTTGCGGATCAACTGTAAGAGTGCCACTTGATTGGTCATATTGAAGCGCAGTAAGTCCCAAAGGATCGATGTACATCACTGGATTACTGTTCACGTAAACGTAGGTATTAAGTCCCCCGCGAAGCCCAATCGGATCACTCTGAAGATACCGCCCCGTACTGGGGTCGTAATCCCGATAGTAGTTGTAATGTAGCCCCGTTTCACTGTCAAAATACTGGCCAGGAAAGCGGAGGTTGAATGTCAGGATACTCCCAGGGGCAATAGATGCTTGCCCAAATGCATCATAGTCCGCCCGCCAGACCACCGTTCCCTGATTATCACTCACGACTTGCGGTGTATTAAGATGATCAGTGTGTA
>NZ_FNRJ01000013.1 GCF_900107855.1 Marinobacterium iners DSM 11526
AGCGTAATGATGCGTTTAAGGAATCAGGTGGCTCGGCGGCTCTGGCGGTGGAACGCACGGAGTCGAATACCGGTTTTGCCAATGTTGGTGTACGTGGTGGTGCAGAACTGGGCGCGGACCCCTTGCCGGTGCGTGTACAGGGCTCTATCAGCTGGCGCCATGCTGTTGAGGATATTGACACGGTCAGTGAGCACCGCTTCCTGGGGGGCGACAGCCGTTTCACGATCAAGGGCGCGCCGATTGCCGAAAATACGGTTGTGCTGGACGCGGGCCTGGTTGTCCCGGTATCGAAAAATACCGATATCAGCTTTGGTTACAGAGGTGAGCACTCGGATGAGAGTGATGTGCAGGAGGGATATATTCAGATGAGTGTGCGTTTCTAGTCCAGACGCATGGTCATGGCAGGCGAAGGGCGATATCGCCTGCCATGACGGGGCCTGGCACCGGTGTCGGTGTCAGGCGATGGACTTATACGTTGAAGCGGAAGTGAACCACATCACCGTCTTTGACGATGTACTCCTTGCCTTCCAGGCGCCAGCGGCCGGCGTCCTTGGCGCCCTGTTCACCCTTGTAGGCGATGAAGTCGTCGTAGCTGATCACTTCAGCACGGATGAAACCCTTTTCGAAGTCAGTATGGATCACACCAGCCGCCTGAGGCGCGGTAGCACCGATCTTGACGGTCCAGGCGCGGACTTCCTTTACACCGGCGGTGAAATAGGTTTGCAGGCCCAGCAGGCTGTAACCGGCGCGGATGACGCGGTCAAGGCCGGGCTCGTCCATACCCATCTCCTGCAGGAATTCGATTTTTTCCTCGTCTTCCAGCTCGGCAATTTCAGACTCCAGCTTGTTGCAGATGGCAACTACCTCGGCGCCTTCGGAGGCGGCCAGTTCCTTCACTTGATCCAGGTAGGGGTTGTTTTCGAAGCCATCTTCGGACACGTTGGCGATGTACATGGTTGGCTTGGTGGTCAGCAGGTGGAAACTGCGGGCCAGCTTGCGCTCGTCATCGCTTAGCTCAAGTCCTCGTACAGGCAGACCTTCCGCCAGGTGCGGGATCATTTTTTCCAGCAGTGCCTTGGCTGCAATCGCGTCCTTGTCACCGCCCTTGGCGTTGCGCTGAACACGCAGAAGCTGCTTTTCGCAGGAATCCAGATCCGACAGAGCCAGCTCCATATTGATGGTTTCAATATCTTCCAGCGGATGAATACGGTTGGAAACGTGGATAACGTTGTCATCTTCGAAGCAGCGCACTACATGCGCGATGGCATCGGTTTCGCGGATGTTGGCCAGGAACTTGTTGCCCAGACCTTCGCCCTTGGAGGCGCCTGCAACCAGGCCGGCGATATCCACAAACTCCATGGTGGTCGGGAGGACGCGTTCGGGTTTGACGATTTCGGCCAGTGCATTGAGGCGTGGGTCCGGCATGGGAACAACGCCGGCATTCGGCTCAATGGTACAGAAAGGAAAGTTCTCGGCGTCGATGCCCGCTTTGGTCAGGGCATTGAAGAGCGTGGACTTGCCGACATTGGGAAGTCCGACAATACCGCATTTGAAACCCATGATCAGATCCTGTATTGAGGTTAGCCGTTGAAACTGTGCAGCTGGTTCATGGCACGTGCCCAGTCACCGCTGACGGCAAGGGGCAGCGCACGCAGCGCTTCATCAATGGCAGCCTGTGTCTTGTCGCGTTCAGCCACCGGTGCTTTGCTCAGTACAAAGCCGGAAACCTGGGCAGCGCTGCCCGGATGGCCGATGCCAAGGCGCAGACGATAGAAATTACGGTCGTTCCCCAGCTTACTGATAATGTCGCGCAGGCCGTTGTGTCCGCCGTGTCCGCCGCCCTGTTTCAGGCGAGCGGTGCCGGGCTGGATGTCCAGCTCATCGTGCACGACCAGTATGTCGCTGGTAGGAATCTTGTAGAAGTTGGCCAGGGCTGCCACGGACTGTCCGCTGCGATTCATGTAGGTTGTGGGAATCAGCAGATGGACCAGTTGGTGGTTGATCAGCACCTTGCCATAGAGGCCGAAGAATTTCTTCTCCGATTGCAAGGAGATGTGCTGGTGGGCAGCAAGCTGCTCCACCAGCTCGGCGCCGGCATTGTGACGGGTCTGGCTGTACTCTGTCCCGGGGTTGCCGAGACCGACGATCAGTTGAATCCGGTCATTCATGCCTTTGCCTGTCTGTCAGAACTTACTTGGCGGCGCGAGCACCACGCGGTGCGTAGCAGTAGCCAACGCTCTGGTCGTGGTCTTCACCGCGACGCAGGGCGACGATTTCAACGCCTTCCGGCAGTGAAATGTCGGACAGGTGAGCGGTCTGGCCCATTTCGATCTGGCCCAGTTCCACTTCCAGAGCTTCCGGCAGGTCTTTCGGCAGGCAGGAAATTTCAACGGTGGCAGCTTCCTGAGCGAACTTGGCTGCGGCCTTGGCGGCAGCAGACTTTTCGAAGTTCACGAAGGCCAGCGGAACCTGCAGCTTGATCTTCTGGCTGTCATCGATGCGCTGGAAGTCAGCGTGCAGTACAACCGGCTTGGACGGGTGGCGCTGCAGATCCTTGATGATAACCGGCTGGTCCTGACCGTCGAGGTTCAGGGTCAGGATGGACGAGTAGAAACCGTCTTCCAGCAGCATGCGGTACAGGTCTTTGCCGATCACAGAGATCGCCTTGGGCTCGGAAGAGCCGTAGATGATGCCCGGTACCAGACCTTCACGACGCAGGCGGCGGCTCGCACCTTTCCCCTGATCGTCACGGGCAACAGCGTTTACAGTAAATTTAGCCATGTTTTATATACCTTATATATTAAAGCTGCACACCCCCGCGACCAGAAGCATGCAGCATGTGGGCGGTCCATGGTGGACCTTCAAGTCACGGGACGTGCCCGTGGTTCAGTACCCGTTCCGGTTAGCGGAACATGGCACTGATGGATTCTTCATTGCAGACGCGGCGTACCGCTTCTGCCAGCAGAGGGGACAGTGAAAGCTGACGAATCTTGTCACACTTCTGCGCCTGCTCGGACAGCGGGATAGTGTCGGAAACGACCAGTTCATCCAGCTGAGAGCCGATAATGTTGTTGATTGCCGGGCCGGACAGAACCGGATGGGTCACGTAGGAGACGACGCGGGCGGCGCCCTTGTCTTTCAGTGCCTTGGCAGCCTTGCACAGGGTGCCGGCGGTATCACACATGTCATCGACCAGAATGCAGGTACGACCGGACACATCACCGATAATGTTCATCACCTGGGATTCGTTGGCACGCTCACGACGCTTGTCGATGATCGCCAGGTCGCAGTCAAGCTGTTTGGCAACGGCACGGGCACGGACAACGCCGCCCACATCCGGGGACACCACGATGATATCATCGTACTGCTGATCCACGATGTCATCGAGCAATACCGGGGAGCCGTAAACGTTGTCTACAGGAATGTCGAAGAAGCCCTGAATCTGGTCAGCGTGCAGATCAACCGTCAGTACGCGGTCGATGCCCACGTTGGCAATCATGCTGGCCACGACCTTGGCGCTAATTGGTACACGCGCTGAACGCGGACGACGATCCTGGCGGGCGTAGCCGAAGTAGGGGATAACAGCCGTGATGCGGGTGGCCGAGGCGCGACGCATTGCGTCAGCGAATACAATCAGCTCCATCAGGTTGTCATTGGTGGGCGCGCAGGTTGACTGGATGATGAATACATCCTTGCCACGAACATTTTCCTGGATCTCGACGCTTACTTCGCCGTCACTGAAGCGGCCAACCTGTGCCTTGCCCATGGGAATGTCCAGGCGTTCGACAACTTTTTGTGCCAGCTCCGGGTTTGCATTGCCGGTGAAGACCATCATTTTAGACACGGCGATTACCTTCTCGATTGCGTCGGAGTTAGATGTAGTAGAGAGGAAGTCTGTCATGGTGTTTGGCAGGGGTAGGAGGATTCGAACCTCCGCATGCTGGAATCAGAATCCAGTGCCTTACCGCTTGGCGATACCCCTGTCGTCTCCTGTGGTGTGGACCACGCTCCAAGAAGGCGCATATTCTCAACAAAGAGCCTGTCGAAATCAACCCCTGTGGCAAATTTGTTGCCAAATTCGATCGGCTCAAGGCTGCAGGTCGGTCGTCCAGTGGTTAACAACCAGTGTAATGCGCAGATCCGGGCGGGTCAGGCGTATCTTCTCCGGCAGCACCAGTGTGCCGGCGCGAGTGTAACGGTCATATTCAACCTTCCAGCCAGCCTGGCTGAAACCCTGCTCGTTCATCAACGCCTGCCAGTGCAGGCTGGGGTCGGGTACGCCTCGTACCCAGTAGCGTGCATGGGACAGGGGCAGGTGCCAGCCCAGCAGTTGCTGCATCAGGGCCTCGGGCGTTGTTGCCCGGTGGATTTCGTCAGATCCTGACTGCTGCAGACTGACACTGTTGTCTCGACCCTCGATGCGCAGCCCCCCCTGGCCAAGCGGGCCGGTCAGGGCTATCTGATAGGCAGCCGGCTGCTGCTTCCAGCTCAGATTGGCACTGTTGATTTCGCCATCATGGCGAATGCCGATGCGTCCCTCCAGTGACCAGCTCTCAAGCTGCAGTACCGGACGTGGATCTGTGGGCATTGTCGGCTCACGGGTTTGCAACTGACTGCAGCCACCCAGGAGCAATACCAGCAGCAGTGGTAAAAGGGGCCTCATGGCGTGACTCCGATCATATCGGCGGCTTCCAGCAGGTGTGAGTCATTTGGCTGTTGTTCCAGTGCCTGCAGCAGCAGTTCGGTTGCTCGCTGTTGTTGGTCCAACTCCCATAGCACTTGCACCAAATGAGCCGTTACTTCTGGTTCGGGGTAGCGGGAATGGGCCTGTTGCAGAAAGTGGAGCGCTTCTTCATTGCGCCCCAGCCTGTGCAGAACCCAGCCCATTGAGTCCAGTATGGCGGCATCTTCCGGTTGCTGTGCAAGTGCGCGGCTGATCAGGGCGTGCGCCTCTTCCAGTTCGTCTGTGTAGAGTGTCAGCGTGTAGCCGAGGGCATTCTGCAGCATCGGGTTGTCCGGAGACAGGACCAGTGCACGGCGAAGGTCACTGATCATTTGTTGTGACTGTTCGGGGTCGGTCAGCATGGAACGGGTGTACAGCAGGTTAACGCTGTCGGGAGACTGCTCCAGCGACTGGTTCAGAATGGCCAGTGCCTCGGGGCGCAGGCCAACCCGGTCGAGCCACTCGACTTGCAGGATGATCAGATCTTCCCGCTGATCCGGATGACTTTCTCGACCTGTTGCGATCAGTGCGGTGACTCTGGCCTGATCATCGGCGCTTTCAAACAGGCTCAGGGCGCGGGCGTAGGCCTGAATCAGGTTGGGGCCCTGGTCGACTTGAAGGAAATGTTCCAAAGCCAGCTCTCGCTGCTCCTGCTGCTGAGCAATGACCCCAAGATAGAAATGTGGTGCCGAGTTGTCAGGCTGTTGGTCCAGCAGCTGTTGCAGCAGTCGACGGCTTTGTTCGGGCCGGTTGTTCTCAAGCAACAAAAGAGCGAAATAATAGCGCAGCTGCTGATTGTCTTCCTGCTGTTGCAGCAGTTGCTGGATCGCTTCCCAGGCCATTTCAGTTTGGCCAGACAGCAGCAGCAACTGGGCGCGTGAGGCGGCCAGACGTGTATGTTCTGGTTCCTGGCGCAGGGCGCGCTGGACCAGTTTGAGCCCCTGGGCCGGCTGCCCTTGTTGGCGATAGATCTCGGCACGTTGCAGTACCAGTTCAGCCTGGTCGGGCTCCACGCGCAGACCGGCGTCCAGTAGCTCGGCAGCTGCTGTGGTTCTATCCAGCTGGCGCAGAAGCAGTACCCGAGTCAGCAGATAGTCGAGCTGCTCTGGCTGCTGTCGGTTGAGTCGAGTCAGCAAGTCATAGTAGTGCTCGGCAACTTCGGCCGGCATTTCTTCGCTCTGAGCTGCGATCAGGGTCAGTGCCTCGTCACCACCCTGCTCCAATACCTGTTCGAGCAGGGGAAGGGCTAACTCAAATTGGCGCTCATGCAGCAGGATGTTGGCCCGGATGTGCAGTGGCTCAATGTTGCCAGGCTCGATTTCACTCCACAGCCGGCTGGTCTCCATGACGGCATCCGTGCGGCGCAGAAACTGGGCAATACGCGTGGCGCGCTCGGCTACCGCAGGGTCTCGGGTCAGCCGCGTCTGGTTCAGGTAGTGCTCAAGAGCAAGGTCAAAGCGGCCCTGCTTGCCGGCCAGCTCGGCACTTAACAGCTGGTACAGGCTGTCGGCGTTGAGCTCGCCCTTGATATAGGTGGTGGTTGGCGCCAGCTCAAGAGTATCCGCATTGGCGGAAGAGGGCGTCCTGTCCATTTGGCTGCAGCCGGTGATCAGCAGGCTGGTGATCAGGCTGATCAGCAGAGGTTTGTTCATAAACTGATGCACGTTTCCGATCCTGGTGGGTTGGAAATCTCACTATAGAGCAATTGAGTCGGGGCTGTCATGCCATCTGCAGCTGTCCGACGGCGGGTTGTCCTGCTCTGTACGCAGAACTGCCACGGGTGGGTTAATCCGGACGCGGCAAAGGTGTATGATTACGCGCTTGTCTGTAATGGGGTGATACGAACCTTCTATGGCTCTGCTGGCGTTAGGTATCAATCACAAAACGGCACCGGTCGAAGTACGCGAGCGGGTGGCGTTCGCACCGGAAAAACTGGCTCAGGCGTTGCATGAGGCGCGGCTGCATGCTCGGCTTTCCGAAGTGGCGATTCTGTCCACCTGTAACCGGACCGAACTCTACTGCTCTACTACCGAGCTGGAGGGTAGCCGTGCTCTGCTGGAATGGCTGGGGCGTTATCACGACCTTGACGTAGAGGAGCTGCAGCGCTGTTCTTACGCCTATTGGGACGATGCAGCGGTACGCCACATGATGCGCGTGGCCTGCGGGCTGGACTCGCTGGTGCTGGGCGAACCGCAGATACTGGGACAGCTCAAGTCTGCGTTCTCGGTGTCTCAGGCGGAGGGGCTGGTCAGCGTTGAATTGGGGCGGCTGTTCCGCAGCACATTTTCGGTGGCCAAAAATGTGCGTACTCAGACCGCCATCGGCCAAAACCCGGTTTCGGTGGCCTATGCGGCCGTTAGCCTGGCGCAACACATTTTTGCCGATCTGGGCAAAAGCCGGGCCTTGCTGATCGGAGCCGGTGAGACCATCGAATTGGTTGCACGCCATCTCAAGCGTGCCGGCGTGCAGCAGATTACGGTGGCAAACCGCACACTTGCACGCGCGCTGGCCGTTGCCGAGGAGTTCAACGGGCGTGCCATCGAGCTGGGACAGATCCCCGACGAGCTGCCCCAGACCGATATTCTGATCGCCTCCACTGCCAGCCAGTTGCCGATTTTGGGCAAGGGGGCAGTGGAAGCGGCGCTGAAAAAGCGCAAGCACCGGCCGATCTTTATGGTGGATATTGCGGTGCCGCGTGACATCGAGCCTCAGGTGGGTGAGCTGGACGATGTCTACCTCTATACCGTTGATGACCTCAAGGAAGTGATTGAGGAAAACCAGCGTGAGCGTCAGAGTGCGGCCCGTGATGCCGAAGGTATCATTGAAGCCGGCACCCTGGAGTACATGCGTCGGCTGCGTGAGCTGGATGCGGTTGATACCCTCACCCTGCTGCGACAGAGTGCTCATGAAACGGCAGCACAGGAGCTGGAAAAAGCCATGCGCATGTTGGCCAATGGCAAACCGGCTGAAGACGTGCTGCAGCGTTTCGCCCACGGACTGACTAATAAACTGCTGCATCAACCGACCGTTCAGCTGCGCCAGGCGTCCGCCGAAGGGCGTGAAGAGCTGCTGCAACTGGTACAGGAACTGTATCAGCTTACACCCCCCGACCACAGCGGTTCATGAGACAGCAACAGGAGTCTGCGTCACGATGAAAGCCTCCATACAATACCGGCTTGAGTCCCTTTGCGAGCGTTTTGAGGAACTGGCTGCGCTGCTCAGCGATGCTGAAGTGATCGCCGATCAGGCCCGTTTCCGAGACTACTCCCGCGAATATTCCGAGCTGGAGCCGGTGGCCCAGAGTTTTTCACGCTGGCAGCAGGCGGTAGAGGACCAGTCCTCCGCCGAACAGATGCTGCAGGAAGACGATGCTGAGATGCGTGAGATGGCGCGTGAAGAGATCGAGTCGGCCCGCGAGCGTATCGAACAGCTGGAAGCCGAGCTGCAGATTCTGCTGCTGCCGAAGGATCCCGATGATCACCGCAACGTCTTCCTGGAAGTTCGTGCTGGTACCGGCGGTGATGAAGCCGCAATTTTTTCCGGCGATCTGTTTCGCATGTACTCCCGTTACGCCGAGCGTCAGGGATGGCGGGTCGAGGTAATCAGTGCCAACGAGGGTGAGCACGGCGGTTACAAGGAGATCATCAGCCGAGTGGTCGGTCAGGATGTCTATGCTCAGCTGAAGTTTGAGTCTGGTGCCCACCGCGTGCAGCGTGTCCCCGAGACCGAATCGCAGGGGCGCATCCACACCTCGGCCTGTACCGTTGCGATCATACCGGAGCTGGACGAATCCGCCGAGATCGAGATAAACAAGGCCGATTTGCGTGTGGATACCTTCCGTGCCTCGGGTGCTGGCGGCCAGCATATCAACAAAACCGACTCCGCAATCCGCATTACCCATCTGCCCACCGGGCTTGTGGTGGAGTGTCAGGAGGAGCGCTCACAGCACAAGAACCGCGCCAAGGCGATGGGGCTGCTGGCATCACGCCTGAAGCAGGCGGAACTGGACAAGCAACAGGCGGCACAGGCCAGCACCCGAAAGAGTCTGGTCGGTTCGGGGGATCGCTCCGAACGTATCCGTACCTACAATTTTCCGCAGGGACGTCTCACCGACCACCGTATCAATCTGACGATCTACCGCCTGAATGAAGTGATGGCTGGAGACCTGGATCAGGTAATCCAGCCGCTGCGCAACGAGTATCAGGCTGAGCAGTTGGGTGCCTTGTCCGGTGAATAAATGCCTGACAGTTGCGGCTGCGCTGGCACGTGCGGCCGATCTTGAAGCGGTCAGCGACAGTGCACGCCTGGATGTCGAATTGCTGCTGTGCGATGTGTTGCAACAACCGCACAGCTGGCTGTTTACCTGGCCGGAAAAAAGCCTCACTTCTGATCAGCAACAGGCCTTTCTGGCACTGCTTGAGCGGCGCAGGGCCGGTGAGCCGGTGGCGCATCTGCTGGGCTACCGTGACTTCTGGACCCTGCGTCTGCGGGTCAGTCCTGCCACCCTTATTCCACGCCCGGATACCGAAGTACTTGTAGAACAGGCGCTGCTGCGGCTGGACACCGGCCCTGCCCGGGTTGCAGACCTGGGTACGGGAACCGGTGCACTGGCACTGGCGCTGGCCAGTGAGCGACCCGAATGGCAGCTGGTGGCCACCGACCTGCAGCCGGATGCCGTTAAGCTGGCCCAGATCAATGCGGCCGAATATGAACTGGCTAATGTTGAGGTTCGCCAGGGCAGCTGGTGCGAACCGCTGGACGGCAGGTTTGACATGATCGTCAGTAATCCACCCTATATCGATCCGGATGATCCGCATCTGCAACAGGGTGACGTACGCTTTGAACCTTTGAGCGCCCTGACTGCCGAACGCAAGGGAATGGCCGATATCGAACAGATCGCGACAGCTGTCCGCCAGTACCTGAGCCCGCAAGGGTGGTTGTTGCTGGAACATGGCTACGATCAGGCGCAGGCCGTACGCCGGTTGCTGCAGCAGCTGGGGTATGCACAGGTGTTCAGTGCCCGCGACTACGGTGGCAATGATCGTGTCAGTGGTGGCTGCTGGCCCGGTGATACAGTCCTGCGAGGTGACAATGCTCAGTGATGATCAGCTGCTGCGTTACAGTCGCAGTATCATGCTGCCGGAGGTGGATATTGCCGGCCAGGATGCCTGGCAGGCCGCGCGCATTCTGATCGTGGGTCTCGGAGGGCTGGGTGGCCCGGCGGCTGCCTATCTGGCCGCGGCGGGTGTGGGTGAACTGGTGCTGGTGGATGATGATCGAGTAGATTTGACCAACCTGCAGCGTCAGATTATTCATGCCGAAGCGGCCTGCGGTGAAGCCAAGGTCAGCTCGGCCGAGGCCAGCCTGAAAGCGATCAATCCGTCTGTCCGAATTACGACAGTGGATCAGCGGTTGCAAGGTGAAGCGCTGGAGCGTCAGGTGCGTGAAGTGGATCTGGTACTGGACTGCAGCGATAACTTTGCCACCCGTTTTGCGCTTAACAGTGCCTGCTTTGCCGCCGGCGTGCCGCTGGTGTCCGGTGCTGCAATCCGCTTTGATGGCCAGATCAGTGCCTATGATCCGCGTGATGCCGAGTCGCCCTGCTATCGCTGCCTGTATGAAGAGGGTGATGAAGCGTCACTGACCTGCAGCGAGTCTGGCGTGTTTCCTCCGCTGGTGGGCGTGATCGGCAGCATGCAGGCGATGGAAGCGCTCAAACTGCTGGCCGGTATTGGTGAGCCTCTGACCGGCAGGTTACTGCTGTTGGATGGAAAACGTATGCAATGGCGCAGCCTCAGGCTGCGTCCTGACCCTGAATGTCCAGTCTGTAAAAGGAAAACGCGTGATGCAGGATAACAAGATTAAAACACTGCTCGAACGCAGCCATCGTATTGCGCTGGTGGGTGCCAGTGCCAAATCCCACCGTGCCAGTTACCAGGTAATGTCCTATCTGCTGGCCAGTGGCTATGAGGTGATTCCGGTCAACCCGGCGCTGGCTGGACAGGAACTGATGGGGCAGAAGGTTGTGTCGAAACTCTCTGAGATTGAGGGCAAGGTGGATCTGGTCGATATTTTCCGCAACTCGGTGGATGCCGGTTACGTTGTGGACGAGGCGATCGAGATTGGTGCCCCAGCGGTCTGGATGCAGCTGGGTGTGATCAACGAAGATGCGGCTGAACGTGCCGAAACAGCGGGGCTTGAGGTGATCATGGACCGCTGCCCTGCAATCGAGATTCCTCGTTTGGGGGTGGTAGCCCCCGCCGCCTGAGGCCTTAGCGGCCCAGCATCATGTTCCGAATCTTGATGTCATCCAGAGTCCGGCGCAGCTGAGAGAGCAGCGCCGGGTCTTCCATGCTTTCCAGCCATTGAGGTTCGCACTTGGCACCGGATTGCAGCAGAAACTGCAGTAATGGCAGGTTGCCTGTGGGCAGCAGCCGAAGTAACAATGTGGTGCCGGTATCGTCAGGCTGGTTGATGTCAGCACCGTGCTCCAGCAGCCGGCTCAGGTGCAGCATCAGCTCAGTTTCTCGACAATACTCGATACAGTGATGCAGCAGGGGGCGACCGGTATGGATAAGATTGCTGTCGGCTCCGGCTCTGAGCAGTGCCGACAGCAGGTGAAGACTGGTTTCAGTCTGCCGCAGTGCCAATACGGTTAATGGTGTGCCGCAGGATGCCTTTGGTAGCGGTGCGGGAGTACGCTGAAGCAGCAGCTGCAGAATGCGCGGCTGGCGTGACCGTATGGCCAGTTCCAGCAGCGGTCGGCCATCGTTATCAACTTGCTGCAGCGCGTCTGCCGAGAGCTTGCCTAGCAGTCTGACAGTGCGCTCTTCATCGCCCTTCACTATGGCGGCGGCGAGCTTGTCATAGTGAGATGTAAACAGTGATTTCAGCATATCCACTTTTACCCCTTTGTGTCCGCCTCAGATCACGCCCAGCAGGCGCAGCAGATAGATTCCTCCGCTGAGTGTCAGCACCGACCCCAGTGTGGTTGTCAGTACGATATTGGCGGCCAGCTGAGCATTGCCGCCCATCGCGCGGGCCATGACAAAACTGGCGGCAGCGGTGGGGCAGCCAAACAGCACCATCATGATTGCCAGCTCTTGCCCCTCAAAGCCGTACAGCCAGGCTCCCAGTGTCAGCACCAGCGGCAGGATAACCAGCTTCAGTGCGGTTGCCCAGAATGCCTGCGATGAGGTGTCGTGCAGACTTTTCAGGTTGAGTGAAGCGCCAATGGTGAGCAGGGCCAGAGGCAGGGTCAGGTTGGCAAAGTAGTTGCCGGTTCGGGCCACAACCTCGGGCAGCTGCAATCCAAACCAGGATACCGGAAGGGCCAGTAGCACAGCCAGAATCAACGGGTTTTTCAGAATCTCCAGCAGGGTATCGCTCAGGCGCATCGCTTCGCTGCGTTGCATGGGAATGCTCAGGCAAATGATGGAGAGCACATTGAACAGTGGGATTACCAGCGCCAGCAGCAGCGAAGCCTGAGCCAGTCCATCCTGACCAAACAGGTTGAAGCTGACGGCAAGGCCGATGATGCCGTAGTTGCTGCGAAAGGAGCCCTGAATGAATACGCCCAGATCTTCGGGCGCCTTGATACAGCGTGCAGCCAGCCACCAGATCAGGCCAAAAGAGAGCAGAATGGTGACCAGTACATAGCCCAGCTGTTGTGGATTGAATACGGCATGGAAGTCCATGCGTGCAATGGACATAAATACCAGTGCGGGCAGGGTAATCACGAATACCAGTTTGGAGCCGGTAGCAACGAAAGCATCATCAATCAGTTGTAGGCGACGCAGGAGGTAGCCCAGAAACAGGATGAAGAAGATCGGTGCAACAATATTGGCGGTATAACCCAGTGTTTCGAGGTAGAGGTTCAAAACCACTCTCCATCTGAATGTATCAAAGGGGCTGATTTTAGCGGATCAGGGCATTATTTTCTGGCGGAACGGTGCAGCTTTGGATAGTCGAGCCAGAGCTTACGGGCACACCCGCACTGCAGTGCGGACCAGTGGCTGATCATCAACTGCAGCTGAATGATGGTCCCGGTCGGCAGGCGTTCGGGTGCCTCGGGGCAGAGTTGTTGTACCAGCTCCAGCAGTCCAGGGTTGTGTCCCACCAGCATGGTGTGGTTGACGGAGTTCGGCAGTCTTCGCAGCACGTCCAACAGGGCGGATGCATCGGCTTCATACAGAGTCGGACTGCACAGGGCTTCATCATCGTGCAGGTTGAAGGCGTCCTTCAATGGCTCTGCCGTCAGGCGCGTCCGCAAGGCTGGACTGTAGTGCAGCTGGTCGGGTCTGGGGCCCTGCCGCTGCATGCGCTGCACCAGCCCCGGCAGGTCGCGCTGTCCCCGATGGTTCAGTGGGCGCTCGAAATCGGCCAGGGCAGGGTCGGCCCAGCTGGATTTTGCATGACGAATCAGCGTCAGGATTTTCATCAAGAGTCTCCTCAGGCAGGCCGGCGCAATGGTAATCGGTGGCCCCAAAAGAACAGAGCCAGCCCGGCAACCACGAGCAGACAGCCTTGCCACAGGCTTGCGGTCAGGGGCTCGTCATTCAGCAGGTGTCCAAGCAGCAGGGCGAAGATTGGGGTGATCAGCGTGACCAGCGCCACCGTGCTGGGCGGCAAATGGCGCAAGACATGGAAGTAGCTGACAAAGCCGACCAGTGAGCCGAAAACTGCCAGATACAGGATAGCCCAGAACGAACGACTGTCCGGATCTATCACCAGCGGCTCACCGCCGAGCAGCCACCAGGTCAGGCCAAAACCGGGCAGTGACCAGAGCAAGGCGCCTACGGTATGCGCCAGGGGGTGAGTCTGGGTGCCGGTGCGCTTGACCAGCACTGCGCTCAGGCTGAACAGCAAGACGGCCAGAAACAGCAGCAGAAGGCCCGGCAGGCTGTCCCCTCCCAGTGCCAACTCATTGGTAAAGATCACACCCAGCCCGGCAAAGGCGAGTGCACAGGCGATCCAGCGATACGCCCGCAAAGCAGGCTCCTTAAGTATCCACTGTCCGAGAATGGCTGACAGAATCGGTGCCAGGCCGAACATGATCGAAATCAGCCCGGAAGGCACGTAGCGTGACGCGATATAGGTGCAGCACATGGCTCCGAATACGCCAAGAGAGGCGCAGGCATAAGTAGTCTGTGCCTCGCGGTGCAACGGCAGTGGAATTCGCAACAGTCGCAGCAAACCCAGTCCGAGCAAAGAGGCAATCAACATTCTGACCCAGCCGGCCATGACCGGGTCAACGCTTTCACTGCTCCAGGCAATGGTCAGTGGTGTCGTGGACCAGATCAGGACCACGGCTAGATAGGCAATGGGGACCGATGACATAACCGCTCCGTGTCATTAGACCGCGGTTTCAGCGACAGAGGCCGCAGAAACAGCTGCGGCCTTGGTTCAATGGGATCAGGAAAGATCAGGGCTCGGCAGCACAGCACGGTATCGCACCTTTGGCGAGATACCAAAGGTTTCGACGCGTCGCATGATGGTGGGTGCGCAACAGACAGGCTGCATGAGAGGGTCCTCGCTGATAGCCATTTATCATCCACCATTGTATGTAAGTGGTCAAGCCGGCAGGGCTAAACCGTCGCGGCTAAACCTTCGCGGAGACTGGTCGTAACGACAGGCATTCAGTTAAGCTGGTGCCAACAGCGCCTGACATCCAGAGCTTCAGGGTGCAGGACGGTCCTTGAGTACCAGGAGTTGTTGATGAGTGGAGATGCCAGGCGTCAGTTTCGGATCTGTATCAATACCCGGGCGGGTGACCAGGCTGACGCTGATCTGGAGCAGCTGATTCGGCGCCGGATTCCCGAAAACTGCCTTCAGTCCCTGCAACGGCTGAGGCCCAAGACGGCGCTGCTGCCGCAACTGCAACAGCAGGTCCGGGGTTGTATTGAAACGGGGGCCATATTGGTTGTTGCCGGTGGCGATGGAACACTCAATGCAGCAGTCTCTGCATTGGCAGGCAGTGATGTGACGCTCGGCGTGATTCCCTGCGGGACATTCAATTTCTTTGCGCGTGACCGAAACATCCCGGTCGATACCGAGGCCGCACTCGATGTTCTGCTGCATGGGCGGGAGCAGCATTGTCCGCTGTCCTTTATCAATGACATCCCTTTCTGCGTCAGTGCCAGCATCGGCGTCTACCCTCGAATCATTGCGGCGCGAGAGCAGGTCAGTGCGGTGACCGGCCGCAATCGTCTGGTCTCATTGCTGAGTGGAATCTGGGTGTTCCTGACGCGCGCACGGGGGCGAAGGCTCAGCCTTGAGCATGACGGAAAGCAACATGTCGAGACCGCGCCCATGTTACTGGCCAGTGTCAGCCCGACTCAGCTTGAGAGCTTTGACCTGCCGGAGGTAGAGGCTCTGAAATATGGCAAGATGCTCGTGTTTGTCATGCGCTCGGACAGTCCGCTGGCCCTGTGCCGATACCTGTGGGCAAGTCTTAGAGGTGAGCTTAAGCGACTGGAAGAACTCGACTGTTTCCTGACCGAATGCCTGCGGGTCTCGACCCGAAGGCGCAGACTGACCGTCGCGGTGGATGGTGAGCTGCACCGCTGTCGTTCTCCGCTGGTATTGGAAACCCGACATGATGCCTACCGGTGTCTGGTGCCCACAGGAGGCAGGTGATGCGGCTGATTCAACTGTCGGATCTGCATTTTGGTACTGAGCGGCCTGAGGTAATCGAGGCACTGACCGCCACTATATGCAACCTGCAGCCTGATCTTGTGCTGCTCAGTGGCGATATCACGCAGCGGGCGCGGCGGGGGCAGTTTCGACGATGCGAGTCTTTTCTGGCGCAGTTGCCGGCTGCGCCTGTATTGGCGGTCCCGGGCAATCATGATATTCCACTGTTTAATCTCTGGCAGCGATTCTGGGCCCCTTATGCCCACTTTCGATCAAGCTTTGGTCCCAATCTGGCGCCTGAGTATACAGATGCAGATCTGCTGGTCATTGGGGTCAATACGACTCGACCTGACCGACACGTGGACGGTTGCTTCCAGCCGGAAATGGTTGCGCATGTGGAACAACGGCTGAGGCGCAGCTCGGCATCACTTAAAATCGTGATGGGGCACCATCCCGTTGACCGCGTACTGGAAAGTGATGAACGCAATGTCGCTGAGGGTGCGGAAGCAGCGGTACGGCAGTGGAGTGACGCCGGGATGGTGCTGTATCTGGGCGGCCATATCCACTATCCCTTTTGTGCTCCCCTTGAACGGCGTTACCCCGGGGTTCACTCAGAGTGCTGGACCGCTCAGGCCGGGACTGCAATTTCGCGGCGGGTCCGTGACGGCAAGCCAAACTCGTTCAACCTGATTGAGTGGCAATCTCTGCGCCGACAGCTGCAACTGGAACGTTGGGATTACAGTTCATCCAGCAGTAACGGGTTCGGCTGCGCCGAAGCCTTTCAGTTGCCGTTGCGGGGTGAGTCCTCATCGGTCTGAGGGTGAGGCCTCTCTGCTTCTGTGGAATCTGTGCTTTCACTTTCCGCCACAGGTGGCTCAGGCTTGGCCATGAGTTCGCCTTCGTCACCGCTTTCGACTTCAGGCGATGTCGGTTCCTCCCGGAACAGCTCTTCGATCGGTGTGTCCACGAACTCTTCATTACGCGGGTCGATCTCGGGAATGACATGTACATCCGGGATGGCTGGAATGAAGTGTTCCTGTGCATCTACCGGCATGGGCGGTACACGATACTGCCGATAAAGGGTAAACACTGCCATGCTGACCAGGGCAACGGCGAGCGTATGGAACAGGGCCTCGGGGCCAAACCGTTCCATCAGCGC
Organism: Marinobacterium iners DSM 11526; assembly: GCF_900107855.1. Lineage (GTDB taxonomy): Bacteria > Pseudomonadota > Gammaproteobacteria > Pseudomonadales > Balneatricaceae > Marinobacterium > Marinobacterium iners. The sequence goes on from NZ_FNRJ01000013.1 coordinate 16,518, forward strand.
TGAGCTGACCAGCGGTCCCAGTACACTGCCAAGGCCATAACTGAGCAACAGGCCTGAGCTGGCGGCAATAATCTGGGAGCTGTCCATCATATCATTGGTGATCGCCACGGCGATTGAGTACACCGTAGAGGCCAGCCCCATCAGCACGCAGAGTGCGATCAGGCGCCAAGTGAAGGGGTCATTGACGGTGAGCGCGTTGGCGGCGCTGGCGAGGCCTGCCAGCACGCAGATCACCAGCAGCACATAGCTGCGCTGCACCCGGTCACAGATCCAGCCAATGGGCCAGGCACAGAGCATGGCCGCGAGAATGGAGGCAAACATGTAGATTGATATCTGGTTGTTTTCAAGGCCTGTCAGGCTGGCGAACAGCGGTACCAGTGAGTAGAAGGAACCGAGGAAAATGCCTCCAGTAAAAGCGGCAACAACCCCCAGTGGTGCCAGCCGAAGCAGTTGTAACAGCGACATTTTCTGAGTGGCTTCACTGATCTCGGGGGAATGCATGCGGGATAGTGACAACGGGATGATGCCGGCAATGATAAACAGTGCCGACAGGGTAAAAAGGGCATAGTTGATCGGGTTGCCGTTGCCGATCAGCAGTTGGCCGCCAGCGGCAGCCGAGTAGGCCGCAATCTGGTACATAGAGAAGATTTTGGAGCGGTTGGCGTTGGTGGCCACCGCACTGAACCAGCTTTCTATGGTGATAAACAGCGCCGCGATGGTGAGCCCGCCGATACCGCGCAGAATGCCCCAATACCAGACATTGTAGGTCAGCGGATAGATCAGCGCCGCCATGGCAGCCAGGGCTGCAAATACGGCAAAGGCACGGATATGGCCCACGCGGCGTACAATTCTGTCCGCATACAGTGAACCCACCACAAACCCGGCTGAATAGCACACCATCACCATACCGATGGTGGAAGCATCAATACCGAGCAGACTGAAACGCAACCCGAGCAGGGTGATCAGGAAGGAATTGCCGACAATCAGCAATGTAAGGCTGGCGAAGAGTGCCAGCAGCGAGATCATCAGTAAGCGCATCAGTCCTGTCCGTTAACCGCCGAGATAAGCCTTGCGAACGCTGTCGTCGTTGAGCAGGGCGTTACCGGTTCCGTTCATCACAATGCGCCCATTCTCCAGTACATAGCCCCGGTCTGCAATCTTGAGCGCCTGATGAGCGTTCTGCTCCACCAGAAAAATGGTGACGCCCTCATCCCGGAGTTTTTCGATGATGCCGAAAATTTGCTGAATAATCAGCGGCGCCAGACCCAGTGAAGGCTCATCAAGCAGCAGCAGGCGGGGCTTGCTCATCAATGCACGGCCAATGGCCAGCATCTGCTGCTCCCCCCCGGACATGGTGCCACCGCGCTGATTGAAACGCTCCTTCAAACGAGGGAACAGCTCCAGAACATGGTCGAGCTGAGCCTGAGCTTCGCCACGGGATCGAAAGAAACTGCCCATAAACAGGTTCTCTTCCACGGTCATGCCCGGAAAAATGCGACGTCCTTCCGGTACCACGGCCAGCCCCTTGCGCATGATGTCGGAGGTCTTGAGCTGCTCTATGGGTTTACCGTCAAAAGTGATCTGGCCGCTCTGGGCACGGGGGTCACCACAGATGGTCATCATCAGGGTTGTTTTGCCGGCACCGTTGGCGCCGATCAGAGTCAGGATTTCACCACGGTTCACTTCCAGCGTGACATCGTGCAGTGCCTGGATCTTGCCGTAGTAGGTACAGACCTTATCCAGTTTCAGCATCAGCTCTCTCCCAGATAGGCCTTAATTACATCCGGATTTTCACGCACTTCAAGTGGAGTGCCGTCGGCCAGAGGCGCGCCCTGATTGATCACCGTAATATGGTCGGAGATCCCCATGACAAGTCCCATGTCATGCTCGATCAATAGAACCGAAATGTCATGTTCGTCCCGAAGTCGCAGGATCAGTTGATCCAACTCCGAGGTTTCTTTCGGGTTGAGTCCTGCTGCCGGCTCATCCAGCATCAACAGGCTGGGCCGGGTGACCATACAACGCGCAATCTCCAGTCGGCGCTGCTGTCCGTAGGAGAGATAACCGGCTTCGCGATTGGCAAATGCCAGCAAACCTACCTGTTCAAGCCAGAACACGGCCTGCGCCATCGCCTCGGTATGGCGCTTGCGGTAACGCGGCGTATTGAGCAGCCCGGCAAAATAGTTGGTATTGAAGTGTCGATGTTGGGCCACCAGAAGATTTTCGATTACCGTCATGCTGTTGAACAGGCGCACATGCTGAAAGGTACGGACCAGGCCAAGCCGCGATATGCGATGACCTGTGAGCCGTTCGATCGGCTGGTCGCGAAACAGGATCTGACCGCCGCTGGGGCGGTAGAAACCACTGATGCAGTTGAACACAGTGGTTTTGCCGGCCCCGTTGGGGCCGATGATTGAGTGTACCTGACGAGGCTTGACGGTAAGGCTGACATTATCCACCGCCAGCAGGCCGCCAAAACGCATTATCAGGCCCGAGACTTCCAGCAGATTGGTCATGAGGTTTTAAGCTCCAGCTGGGGGCGTTTCATCGGCAACAGGCCCTGCGGGCGCCACAGCATCATCAGGACCATCACGCCACCAAACATCAACATGCGGTATTCCTGAAATTCACGCGCCAGCTCCGGCAAAATGGTCATGGCAATGGCGGCCAGAATGACACCCAACTGGGAGCCCATTCCACCCAGCACGACAATGGCCAGAATGATGGCTGATTCGATGAAAGTGAATGACTCGGGGCTGATAAAGCCCTGCCGAGCGGCAAAGAAGCAGCCCGCAAAGCCGGCAAAGGAGGCGCCCATGGTGAAGGCCGACAGCTTGATCACGGTCGGATTCAAGCCCAGCGAACGACAGGCTATTTCGTCTTCGCGCAGCGCTTCCCAGGCGCGCCCGATCGGCATGCGCTGCACCCGATTGATCACATAGATGGTGAACAACACCAGCAGCAGTGCAACCAGGTACAGAAAAACCACTCGGTGGCTGCTGTCATAATCGATGCCGAAAAATTCATGGAACGTCTGGCTGCCTTCGGCGGCTCGGCGACTGAACTCCAGCCCGAACAGGGTAGGTTTTTCGATGCCGCTGATGCCATTGGGGCCACCGGTGACATCGGTCCAGTTGTTCAGCAAAATACGGATGATTTCACCGAATCCCAGCGTCACAATGGCAAGATAATCCCCGCGCAGACGCAGTACCGGAAAGCCCAGAATACACCCGAACGTGGCGGCCATCAGCCCGGCAATGGGCAAACAGGCCCAGAAGGAAAGGCCGTAATATTCCGACAGCAATGCGTAGGTATAGGCGCCCACGGCATAGAAGGCCACATACCCCAGATCCAGCAGCCCGGCGAAGCCCACCACAATATTGAGGCCAAGCCCCAGCATGACATAGATCAGCGCCAGGGTGGCCAGGTCCACCGAACCGCGAGACACCATGAAAGGCCAGATGAACAGGCCTAGAACTACCAGTGCAATCAGCCAGGGGGTGAGCCGACTGCGTAGTTGCTCTCGTGGCAGCAGCGCACTGATGTGCGGGGTCGGCAGGCGCTGTTTCAAGGCACTCAGGGGTTGATGAAACAGCTGCACCAGAAAGACGGCCACAACCGCAAACGCGATCCAGCCCCAGGTGGCGGCATCGGCATTGACTACGGTAAGTTCAGGGCCGTCCTGCTCCAGCTTGACACCGATCACCAGACAGGTCAGCAGGAAGGTGACCAGCGCGGAAAACAGTGCCGGGAAAAGTGCTCTCTGCATATTGGCTCCCTCCTATACCTTCTCCACTTCCGGCTTGCCGAGCAGGCCGGTGGGGCGGAACAGAAGAATGAGTACCAGCAGGCTGAAGGCCACCACATCCTTGTACTCGGACGGGAAAAAGGCAGCCGTGAGGGCCTCGGTGACGCCCAGAATAAGGCCGCCGAGCATGGCACCCGGAATGGAACCGATACCCCCCAGTACCGCAGCGGTAAAGGCCTTGAGGCCTGCCATGAAGCCGATGTAGGGGTTGATGGTGCCGTAATAGAGTCCCAGCAGTACGCCCGCTACAGCCGCCAGTGCCGCCCCGATGACAAAGGTAAGCGCGATGATGCGGTTGGTATCGATCCCGAGCAAATTGGTCATCTTCAAATCCTGAGCGCAGGCGCGGCAGGCACGTCCCAGGCGTGAGCGCGAAATGAACAGTGCCAGTGCCGTCATCGAGACCAGCGTCACACTCCAGATGATCATCTGCATCCATGAAATGCTCACCTCAAACAGGGCCGGATCACCGAAGCTGATACCGCCCGAAATCAGCGAGGGCATCGCCAGGTCGCGTGAACCCTGGGCCAGTCGGATATAGTTTTGCAGGAAAATCGACATGCCAATCGCCGTGATCAGGGGTATCAGACGCGGGCCGCCACGCAGGGGCCGGTAGGCCACCCGCTCGATTGCATAACCATAGGTGGATGAAATAATCACCGCCGTGATCAGTGCCAGCAAAAGGATGATCGGTAATGACCCCACCCCCATGGTGACCAGTCCGATGATGGTGATGAAAGCGGTATAAGTACCGATCATGTAGACCTCGCCGTGGGCGAAGTTGATCATGCCGATAATGCCGTACACCATGGTGTAACCGATGGCGATCAGGGCGTAGGTTGATCCGATGGTCAGTCCGTTGATCAGCTGCTGCAGGACATAGAGGGCGGTTTCACTCATCTGCATTCTCCAGGCTGCGAGCCCCGTCAGGTAGACGGGGCTCAGACGGGACGGAGTTTATTCGCTGAGAGCGGTCTTGCTGCCATCGGCGTGGAGGCGGTACACCATGAAGGTGGATTCGGTCAGGTCCCCCCTTGCGTCGAAACCAATCTCGCCGATGGTGGTATCAAAGCGGTTGGCTCGAAGATATTCTGCCAGCGCATAGGGGTCGGTTTCGCCAGTGGCCTTGATGGCGTCGGTCATAACCTGTATTGCGGCATAAGCCGGGAACACGAACGGACCTGAAGGGTCTTCATTGCGTGCCTTGAAGGCTTCGGTCAACGCGGCATTTTCCGGGTTCTGGTCAAAGCTTTTCGGGGCGGTGGCCAGTACGCCTTCCATCGCCTCGCCTGCAATGGCAGCCAAGTCCGAATTCACTACACCCTCAGGACCCATGAACGGTACATCAAAGCCCTTTTCACGGGACTGTCGCAGAATCAGCCCCAACTCCGGGTGGTAACCGCCGTAGTAAACGAAATCAATATTGTTGCGCTTGAGCTTGGCGATCAGTGCCGAGAAGTCCTTGTCGCCAGGGGTAACACCTTCAAACATCTCGGCTTCGATGCCATCGGCAGCTAGCAGATCCTTAACGGTTGTGGCAAGGCCTTCACCGTACTGCTGTTTGTCGTGAATAACGGCCAGCCGCTCCGGTTTGACGTGATCACGGATATGCGCCGCCGCCAGGCTGCCCTGAAGACTATCCAGGCCGATGGTGCGGAAAATCAGCTCATATCCCTTTTCGGTAATGGTGGGAGAAGTGGATGCGGCGGTGATCATCAATACGCCCTCTTCCTCGTAAATATCCGAGGCCGGTTCGGTTGAACTGGAGCAGAGGTGGCCGATTACGTGCCGAATATCATCATTGACGATGCGGTTGGCGACGGCCACAGCCTGTTTGGGGTCGCAGGCATCATCGTAAATAATGCCTTCAAGCGTCTGACCGTTGATGCCACCGGCCTCATTGATCTGGCGGATCGCCATCATCGCGCCGATCTTTTGCATGTCACCATACTGGGCAACGGGGCCGGTAACAGGGCCTGCAATACCGATTTTCAGAGATTCAGCCTGTACGCTGGAGACTGCGGCCAGCAGTGAACCTGCCGCCAGCAGGGTTTTTCCGAAAGATCCGAACGTCTGCTTCATGTTATTCCCCTATGGGCTTCTAGTCAGGGCGGCTGTCCCGGCTGAGGTGCCGCCTGTTATATTTGTTGGTGACTATCGGTTTGATTATTACACAGTTTTTTTATATCTGCGTAACCTCGATAGGTGGCCCCTGCAGGATCTGCTACACTCGCGCCATCATACGGGGCCGCGATTGAAACCAGCAAAACCCTTGCCACTTTTAACACCCGGGAGGTGCCTATGCGCGCGTATTTCTCATCTTGTTTTCTGTTCATGTTCCTGCTTGCACTCCCGTTGGGAGTGCAAGCAGACAGTTTGGGTGAAGCGGCGATAGAGGCTTATATCGATAGCCTGGGGCCGGTGCGGCAGCTGGGTGAAAAGCTGCAGGCCGAAGGCAAGCAAAGCTTCCTCGAACGTGAAATCACACCGCGCAACGGTGAGCTGTTTGACCCCCACACCCGGGGGGTAAAAGTGTTGCAGCGAGAATCAGCTGATGACTACAGCGAGCTGGGTCGGATTGTGCGCCAATATGGCTTTACCAGTGCGGAGAGTTGGGCGCTGACCGGTGACCGTGTTGTGCTCGCTTACGGTGCGATCAAGGCCGAGGCGGAAAGCCCTGAAATCCTGCAGCTGGCACAGCAGATGCAGGGAATGGATCCGCAAATGCTGCAGCTGGTGCCACCGGAGATGCGTCAGCAGATGGAGCAGGCGGTGAGTATTGCACGCACACTGGCGCAGGTACCGGCGGCAGACAAGCAGAGTGTTAGGCCCTACACAGCTCAATTGGACCGTATTTTTTCCCAACCCTGAACACCAAAGTAAGGAGAGGCGGCATGTCCTCACTGGTTTATTGCACTGCCCAGTTTAAGCCTCGGCCCGGCAAGGAAGCCGAGCTGTTTCGCGCATTACAGATGCTGGAACCCAACGCCCACCGTGAAGATGCCTGTGTGCAGTACACGGTGACGCGTCAAATCAGCAGCCCCTTTGCCGAAGGCACCAGTTTTCCGATTGTGTTCCACGAAATCTGGAGCGATATGGAAAGCTTTGAGGCGCACTGCCAACGCAGGGAAATCGTCGAATTTTTCGAGCGTTACTGCAAGGCTGAAGATGGTCTGGCCGAAGACTGGAATGTTTGTATATATACTGACGAGCCGGAAAACTTCGACGCGCCCCAGTTCGGATAGGTCTTTGCACCATTTAGGTGCGGTTTTCCGGCCGACGGACCCGTTCTAGCCCTGACAGCGCGGTGAGTGGGACTGGTCCGTTTCTTGCTTGAGTCCTTCTGTATCCGAGTAAAGTTAGCGGTCATGGATAAACGGAGGCAACCATGGGCACACTTGCGGCTGATTTCGGTGGACTGACAGCGCAACTCTTTGAACTTGTTCAACAGCGGGCAACAGGCACCCTGTTTGTGGTCAGTGCAGATAATCATGCGGCTCAGGTTGTGCTGTCCAAGGGGCAACTGCTGGGTGTTGCATATAACGGGCTGCACAATGAAAACGCGGTGGCTCAGCTGGCCAGTCTGGCACCACTGCGCTTTTCCTTTACACCCGAGCTGATCTATCCACTGATGGAAACCCTGTTGCCTGACCAGGCGGAGCAGTTGCTGGAACGCCTGGGGTATCGCGACACGCCGGCTGTTGCACATCCGCTCGTTGAAGAGGATGAGCCGACCGACTCTGTGGCAGCGCCGGATGGGTCAAGAACCCCACTGATGGTGTACCGCGGACGTGTGATTCAGGGGTAACCCTATTGACACTCAAGCTGACAGGCCTATCCTGAATTTGACACCTTTGTCTGTTGAGGTTGATCCGTTGCGATCAAAATTTGCCTGTTGGTTTCATGTTGCCGAGATGCCTTCGGCAAGAACGATCGGAAAGCCGACCGTTCTGTTTCTTTTGGCAGTATTGCTGTTTTACGGTTTTGAGGGCGGTGCAGTCCCCAAACCGGGAGACGAAAGCCTTGCCGTCAACAGTACCGATTTGCTGCTGGATAACACCCAGACTGACACCGATTTGTTTCTGCCGCAGCCATTACATATCTCCTGTGACAGCCTGCCTGCTCCTTGTCTCGACGAAATAGCTGATCAAAGGGCATCAACCTTTGAGGCTTCTTACCAGTCACGCGCACCGCCGGTCGCCTTTTTTTGTGGCAGCCATAACACTATCGGCTAGAGGCCGGTCTGGATTACCGAACGGAGCGCTGGTACAGCGCGAGGAAAAGAACATGAAGAACTACCATGAGTTGAAAACCATCGGCCTTGAGGACTACACCCGCCTTGCTGAAGGTGCAGATCACGCCATCACCAACTTGGATTCACCGGCACAACTGGTGATGACCGATTTTCGTCAAACACCACCACTGACCATGAATCTGACCGAAAGCATCAGTGATGCCACCCAGGCGATGCGCAAAGTGCATGTGCGTTCGGTCATCGTCACCGACAGCAGCAAGGCTTTCCGCGGCATTCTGACCGTGATCGATCTGGAAAGTCGCAAGGTGCTCAGCCAAGCCACCAGCCTGGGCCTCAAGCGTGAGGACCTGAGTATCAAGGACGTGATGGTCAGTCGTGACAAGCTGCGCGGAGTGCCATTGTCAGCCCTGCAACAGGGTACCATCGGCGATCTGCTCAAGACGCTGCGTCATGAAGGTAGCATGCACATGCTGGTGGTTGACCCGGAGTCACAGGAGATCTGCGGCATTATTTCTGCCAGTGAAATTGCCCGTCGTTTGCAGGTGCCGGTCGAAATCAATCTTCAGGCGTCCAGTTTCCGCGATCTTGTGGATGTGCTTTTCGGTCGTGGAGAGTCTGTTTGATCCCTTTGTTCACGGGCCCTAAGTTCACGGGGCGTTGAATGAGCGTAGCTGAGGTTGGCACAGGTCAATCTCAGCTACTACAGGATCTGCCATACTGAACGCTTAATCCCGGATAACAGGAGTTGGGCATGGCCAGGTCAGAAATACGGATGATGGATGGCAACGAAGCAGCCGCCACCATCGCCCACCAGCTCAATGATGTCATCGCCATCTATCCGATAACGCCGGCTTCGGTGATGGGTGAGCTGGCTGACAGCTGGAGCAATGCGGGGCGTCCCAATCTCTGGGGCAGTGTGCCGGAAGTGATTGAGCTGCAGAGCGAAGCCGGTGCCGCTGGTGCCGTGCACGGTTCACTTCAGGCCGGAGCCAAAACCTGCACCTTCACCGCCTCGCAGGGGCTGCTGCTGAAAATCCCCAACATGTTCAAGATTGCCGGTGAGCTGACGCCGACGGTGTTTCATATTGCGGCGCGCTCGGTGGCAACTCACGCACTTTCAATTTTCTGTGACCACAGCGATGTGATGGCTGCACGCACCACGGGCTTTGCCATCCTGGCTTCAGGCAATGCTCAAGAGGTGATGGATATGGCCACCATTGCCGAGATGGCCACGCTGGAAGGGCGGGTGCCGGTGCTGCACTTCTTCGATGGCTTTCGTACCAGCCACGAAATCAGCAAGGTTGAGCTGGTTACAACGGCCCAGCTGCAGCAGCTGATCGACCCCGGTTTGATCAGGGCCTGCCGTGACCGAGCACTGTCTCCCGAGCACCCCTTTATTCGCGGCACCTCACAAAACCCGGATCTCTTTTTTCAGTCACGCGAAGCGTGTAACCCCTATTACGACGCCTTTCCGGCCATTGTGCAAAACGCAATGGATCGCTTTGCAGCGGTGGCGGGCCGCCAATATTCGCTGTATGAGTACAGCGGAGCCGACGATGCCGAACGGGTCGTTGTGGTGATGGGATCAGCCAGCCAGACGGTGGTTGAAACCGTAGAACATCTCAATGCCGAAGGTGAAAAGGTTGGGCTGCTGAACGTACGCCTGTTCCGGCCTTTTGCCTCTGAGCGGCTGCTGCAACAGCTGCCGGACACTGTGCGTGCCATTGCGGTGCTGGATCGCACCAAGGAGCCCGGATCGGATGGCGAGCCGCTGCTCAAGGATATCACCACAGCTGTTTTCAACGCCTGCAGCGAAGATGCCTGGCGGGGCACTGGGCTGCCGCGCATTCTGGGTGGGCGCTTTGGCCTGTCATCAAAGGAGTTTACTCCCGGCATGGTCAAGGCGGTGTTCGACCATCTGGCCCGCCCGGAAGGCAAGCGTGAATTTACCATCGGTATTGACGACGATGTCACGCGCCTGAGCCTGCGTTGGGATGAAAGCTTTCGCAACCGTGCCGCGAGACAGCAGGTGCAGGCCGTTTTTTACGGCCTGGGAGCAGACGGAACGGTATCCGCCAACAAGAACAGCATTCGCATTATCGGAGAGAAGCCAGGTCGGTTTGCGCAGGGGCACTTTGTCTACGATTCGAAGAAATCCGGTGCGGTCACCGTCTCGCATCTGCGTTTTGGTCCTGAGCCAATACGCTCGGCCTACGAGGTTCAAAGCGGTGAGGCTGATTTTGTTGGCTGTCATCAGCCCGTCTTTCTGGATCGCTATCCGATGCTGGAAAAGGCAAAACCGAAAGCCACCGTGCTGATCAATACGCCTCTGACGGGAGAGGTTTTCTGGCAGTCGCTGCCGCAGCCGGTGCAGCGGCAGATGATCGACAGGCAGCTGAAGGTTTGGCTGATCGATGCCTATCAAGTGGCGGCTGATGTCGGGCTTGGCAAACGCATCAATACCATCATGCAGACCTGCTTTTTTGCGCTGACCGATATTCTGCCAAGGGATGAGGCGATTGCGCAGGTAAAAGCCGCTGTTGAGTCCACCTACGGCAAGCGCAGCGCGCGTATTGCACAGATGAATATTGCAGCCATCGACAATGCGCTGGCACATTTGCAGCCCTTTGACGTGCCGGATCAGGCACAGAGCCTGATACCGATGCACCAAGTGAATGCTGCTGACGCGACTACTTTTGTGCGCGAAGTCACGGCAGAGTTGATTTCTGGGCGCGGCGACCGGGTACCGGTCAGCCGGGTGCCCATCGACGGTACCTGGCCCAGTGGCACGGCGGCCTATGAAAAGAGGGATCTGGCACTTGAGTTGCCGCAATGGGAAGAGGAGCTCTGTACCCACTGCGGTAAATGCGTATTTGTCTGCCCGCACTCGGTGATCCGTTCCAAGGCGTTTCCCGAGACACTGGTGAAAGGGGCGCCTGAGGGCTTCAAGGCAGTGCCGATCAAAGGCGCGAAAGACTTCCCTGAGGGTACATTGATCAGTTATCAGATCTCGCCTGATGATTGCACTGGCTGTACCCTCTGTGTCGAGATATGCCCAATTCATGACAAATCGAACCAGAGCCGTAAGGCGCTGAACATGGTCCCCAAGGACGATATCCTGGTACGTGAACGGGCTAACTGGGAGTTTTTCCGCCAGCTGCCGGAGTTTGACCGTACCGGGCTCAAGGCCAGCACCATGAAAGGATCCATGCTGATGCAGCCGCTGTTCGAGTTCAGTGGCGCCTGCTCCGGCTGTGGTGAGACGCCTTACATTCGGCTGCTCAGCCAACTGTTCGGTGATCACATGCTGGTTGCCAACGCCACTGGCTGTTCGTCTATTTATGGCGGCAACCTGCCGACTACTCCCTGGACGATGAACGCGGAAGGGCGTGGACCTGCCTGGAACAATTCCCTGTTTGAAGACAACGCCGAATTTGGCCTCGGCATGCGGGCCGCGCTGGACAAGCAAACGGAATACGCTATTGAGCTGCTGCAGGCCTTGAGTGACCGACTGGAAGCGCACCTGGTGGAGGAGTTGCTGCAGGCTGATCAGAACGATGAGGCCGGTATCCGTGCCCAGCGAGAGCGGGTTGCGAGGCTGCGCCAGCGCCTGCAGGGAATGGATGACTTGCGTGCGCATGAGCTCTATCACTTGGCAGACAAACTGTGTCGTCACAGTGTCTGGATTATCGGTGGTGATGGTTGGGCCTACGATATTGGCTACGGTGGGCTTGATCATGTGCTGGCGTCCGGTCGTAACGTCAATATTCTGGTGCTGGATACCGAGGTCTATTCCAATACCGGTGGCCAGACTTCCAAGGCAACGCCGCGCGGTGCCGTCGCCAAGTTTTCCGCCGGCGGCAAGCCGGTGGCGAAGAAGGATCTAGCCCGTATCGCCATGGATTACGAGCACGTCTATGTCGCTCATGTTGCCTATGCCGCCAAGGATATGCAGACATTGCACGCCTTTCAGGAGGCTGAAGGCTGGGACGGTCCTTCACTGATCATCGCTTATTCACCCTGTATTGCGCATGGTTTTAATCTGGCTGGCGACAACCATGAGCATCAGCGCCTGGCGGTGGAATCCGGTCACTGGCCACTCTTCCGCTACGACCCGCGCCGGGCCGAGCAGGGCGAGAATCCGCTCAAACTGGATTCCAAACCGCCTTCCATCCCCTATGCTCAGTTCGCCCGTTCCGAGGCGCGTTTCAGCATGCTTGCACGGGCCAACCCCGAAGCGTCCAAGGTGTTTCTGGAGCAGGCCCAGAGGGAGGTTAACGAACGCTACCACCGCTATGAACAATTGGCCGGACTGAGCTGGTCCGCCGTAGAAAGTGCATCGGCAGAGAGTGCGCCTGCCGGCACAGAGCCGGAAACAGGAGGCCAGAATGAGTAAGCGATTGCATACCCGCTATCTGGGGTTTGAACTGGATAGTCCACTGGTGCCTTCAGCTTCACCGTTGACAGCCACACTGGATGGCGCCTGTCGGCTCGAAGATGCAGGAGCCGCGGCCATTGTCATGCACAGCCTGTTTGAGGAAGAGTGCAGCCGTGACCATGAGCTGCTGCATCATTTCTTGTATGAACAGGAAATAGGGCACTTTGAATCGGATGATTTCCTGCCCGTACCTGATGCCTTCCGTACCGCTGAAGAGCATTATCTCGAACGGCTGCAGAGTATGAAGTCGCGCCTGAAAGTACCGGTGATCGCCAGCCTCAACGGGGTCAGCCGAGACGGCTGGGCAGAGCATGCCGTGCAACTGGCACAGGCCGGCGCCGATGCACTTGAGCTGAACATCTATCATATAGCGGCTTCGGTACGCGAGAGCGGCGCCGAAGTGGAACAGCGTTATCTGGATATCCTCACCTCAGTACGGTCAGCCGTACCGCAGTTGCCGCTGGCGGTGAAGCTGTCGTCCCGCTTTTCCAGCCCGGTGCATATGGTGAACCTGTTGCGTGAAGCGGGTACTGATGCGGTGGTCCTGTTCAACCGCTTTATTGAGCCAACGCTGGATCTGGATACGCTGAAGATAAAACCCCAATTGCAGCTGTCCAGCCCGGCCGAGTTGAATGAGCGTCTGCGCTGGGCTGCAATTATCCGTGCTCAGGTGGCGCTGGATATGGCGATTACCGGTGGCGTGCATACCGGTGAAGATGTGATTCGCACTCAGCTCGTCGGTGCTGAAGTCGCTCAATTGGCCAGCGTGCTGATGCAGCAGGGAGAGGGTGTGCTGAAGCAAATGCGGGACACGATTCTGAACTGGCTGGATCAACATGAATATGAATCTTTGGATCAGCTGCGCGGCAGTGTCAGTTATGCTCGTGCCGAGGATCCCTCCGGCTGGGAGCGGGCCAACTATCTGGATACACTGGATCAGTGGTGCCCTTGAGGCGATACGCGAAAGAAATGTCTCATGAGAGAGAAAAGATTTTTCATGGAGCGGAATTTTTACTTTTCTCGGTTAACCGATCAGTTATCATCTATAGTCATTCAATACATTTATATGTCATTAAATAGTGACACACCCTCAAGGTTGAGGAAGGGGAGAAGTGCTGGTTGAATCTTAAATCAAGGCTCAGCCTCCTCGCAGTCGTACTGATACTTGCGTCAGCCGCCGCTGTCTGGATCTCGGTTCAGACCCTGGCAGAACGGATCATTACGGAGTGGGCGCTCAGATACGTTGAAAAGCAGGTTCTTTACGATAAGGAGCGGGTGCTGCAACCGCTGCTGCGTGAGATCGTGCTTGCACGTCAGCTGTCGAGCTCACCGGTGTTGATCGAATGGCTGGAAGACCCGGACAACATCCTCGCCGAGTACCGTGGCCTGATGGAGCTTGAGCGTTACCGCGAAAGCTTTACCGACAGCAACTATTTCCTCGGTATATTGCGCAATGGGCACTATTATTACAACAATGCCGAAAACGAGTTTGCCGGTGACCAGATGCGTTACCAGCTCAATGCCTCTGAGCCGGCGGATCGCTGGTTCTTCGATTTGATCGAGCAAAACCGCGACCTGCATATCAATGTTAACCCTGATGCTCACCTCGGCGTTACCAAGCTATGGGTGGATGTGCTGCTGCGTAATCCCTCGGGTGAGGTTCTGGGAGTTGCCGGTACCGGCCTCAATCTCAGTAGTTTCCTCAATGATATTGTCGACAGCGGTGAAGAGGGCATCACCAGTCTGTTCGTGAATCATCAGGGCGCGATCCAGCTGTATCGTGATCAGTCGATGATCGATTTTGCCAGTCTCACCAAAAGTGACAACGAACAGAGCCGTTTGAGCGTAATGATGCCGGGCGAAGACTACACACAGTTGAAGCAGGCCATGGCGCAGGTGAAGGAAGATCCCCAGGAAGTGATCAGTCGGTTTGTCACCCTCGATGGCAAACGCTATCTTGCCGGGGTGGCGTATCTGCCTGATATTGATTGGTATGAAGTCACCCTGATGGACCTGCACCGTTTGCTGCCGCTAAGCCGGTTTAACTCCATTCTGATGATATTTGGTATTTCGCTGCTGATTACGGTACTGGTGTTTCACATTGTACTGGGCCGGGTGGTGCTGGAGCCTCTTCAAGCGCTGGACCGGGCCATTCGACGTTTCCGTAAGGGAGAATACACCGGCGAGCCACTGAATGTGCGTGCCAGTGGTGAAGTCGCACGGCTGGTGGAAGAGTTCGAAAAAATGAGTCGTGAGGTATACGAGGCGCGCACCAACCTTGAGCAGAAGGTACAGGAGCGGACCGAAGCGCTGAACCAGCTCAGCCAGACCGACCCATTGACCGGCTTGCTGAACCGACGCGGCATGGATCAGCGTTTGCGGGAAGAGCTCAAGCGCAGTGCCCGCGAAGGTCGTCCACTGGGCATCATCTGGATCGATCTGGACCTGTTTAAGGAGATCAATGATCGCTACGGTCATGCTGTCGGCGATGAAGCCCTGGTGGTGGTGGCGACGGTGTTGCGTTCGGTGTTGCGTGAGTATGACGCGGCCTCACGCTGGGGGGGAGACGAATTCCTGATCATGATCCGTGATGCAGACAGGGGCTTGGTCGAACATATCTGTGAGCGTCTGCTGCGAGTAATCCGCGGTCAGGTAGTCAGAACACCCTGCGGTGCATCCCTGAGCATGACCTTCAGTATTGGTGCCAGTCTGACCCACACCGAAGACCATGAAGAGGTGCTGCGGCAGGCTGATGCCGCGCTCTATGCGGCCAAACAGGATGGACGTAACGGTTATCGGCTTTACACTGAGGTACTGGAGACTCAGTCCATCCTTGAAGTTGTGGATCAGACGGAAGATCTGGCGGAAGCCGGTATTAAAATTCGTCATTCAGCCGATTGATTAACTCCTCTCGCAGGCTCAGCCGTTTCACCGCATCTTCACCGAGCAGGCGGGCCGTTTGCAACAACAGGGTTTCACTCAAAAACTGGCTCGCGATCATGCTGTTGGTGTACAGCGGACTGTCGCCAGAGCTGATCAGGGTACAATCGGCCAGCTGTGCCAGGGGGGAGTGATGGCTGTCGGTGAGGGTCAGCAGGGGCAGGCCATATTGATGTGCCACCTGGGCAAGCATCACCGAATCCCGACTGTACGGCTCGGAACCGAACATCACCAGCAGGTCGCGCTTGCCCAGCTCGGCCAGCGCCTGCGCCTGACCTTCTCCGGCCGCGCCGACCACCGCCGTATCATCGCGAATCAGTCCCAGCATGTAACTGAATATTACCGCCAAGCCGAATGACTGACGCCGCCCCGCCACACGGATACGGCGCGCCTTGACCAGCATCCCGGCAGCCGTCAGCAGCTGCTCTTCATTCAGTTGGCCGGCGCTTTGGGTCAGGTTGTGGATCTGACGCTGCAGATGCTGACCGACCCGGCTGGATATACTTGCATTTTGATCACCGCTCACCAGTGCGCTGGCCTGTGCGCTGTAGTAGCGTCCCGGTTGGCTCAGTGCCTGACGGAACAGGGCCTGAAACTGCACAAAACCGGTAAAGCCCAGCAGCTTGGCCAGCCGGGTCAGGGAGGCGGGGCTGACCCCCGTAGCTTGTGCCAGCTCGGTGATGCTTTGGGTCGCGACCAGGCGAGGATCATCCAGCATCAGACAGAGCGCGTTCAGCAGCCGTTTGCCCATTGGCAGCTGCAACTCGCCGCGCTTGAGCAGGGATGGCAGCTTGCGCAGCTGAGCCAGCGAGCCGGGTGGAAAGGTGAAAGGGGTACTCATCGCATTTTTATTCCTTTTTATCCCGTTTTTGCCTCATATTCATATCTTTATGAAAATAAAAGATAAATAAGGAATTTGGTGGAAAATCCATCTGAAATATGAAAATAATTTTCCATATGATAGTCGATTATTGAAAAGATTTTCAGCTGGTCCATATTACCCCACATATCAATACCCACAGGACCCGCAATCATGTCAGTCGATGCCTATCTTCGCCCCATCAACCACTCTGAAACACTGCTGATCAACGAGCGCTCCGGTGCACTTGAAGCCAGCCGCAAGGTGTTTCGTTTCGGTTTTGGCCAGTCACCCTTTCCGGTGCCGGCGGAGGTGTCGACACGCCTGAGCGAGCACGCCGCAGAAAAATCCTACCTGCCGGTGCAAGGGCTGAAGCCTCTGCGTGAAGCTGTAGCCACATTTCATCGAGAACAGGATGGTGTGGACTGGCAGGCTGAGCGTGTACTGGTAGGTCCGGGCAGCAAGCTGCTGATTTATGCAGTGATGGCGGCGTTTACTCGCGCCGAAGTGCTGTTGATTTCTCCCAGCTGGGTTTCCTATGAGCCGCAGGCGCATTTGGCTGGTCATGCGGTACATCGGCTGCAGACCACAGCAGAAAGTCATTGGCGGCTGAGCGCCGAGCAGCTGGAGAAGTTCTGCGCCGCGCGTGAGCAGCCCGAACTGCCGCTGATTCTGGTGCTGAACTATCCAGGCAACCCCAGTGGCACCACCTACGGCGAAGCCGAACTGCAGGCGCTGGTTGGTGTGATGCGACGCTACAACATTCTGGTGATCAGTGATGAGATCTACGGCATGCTCAACCATACAGGTCAGCATCGTTCACTGGCGCGCTACTATCCGGAAGGCACACTGGTAACCGGTGGGCTGTCCAAGTGGTGTGGAGCCGGTGGCTGGCGCTTGGGCGTTATGCATGTGCCTGAAGCATTGGCGGGAAATCTGTTGCCGCGTCTGCTTGGTGTGGCATCCGAGACCTGGTCCTGCGTCAGCTCTCCTGTGCAGTATGCCGCCATCAAGGCCTATACATTTGGACCGGATGTTCAGGCCTATGTAGCGCGTGAGCGTGAAGTGTTGAGCCTGATCGGCAACGCGGCTGCAGCCCGTTTGAACGAGGCGGGTGTTGCCACTGCTTCACCTGAAGGCGGCTTTTACCTGTTCCCGGACTTTGCCGCCTGGCGTGACCAGCTGGCACGACGTGGAATCCACGGCTCGGATCAGCTCTGCACTGCACTGCTGGAAGAGGCCGGTGTTGCCCTGCTGCCGGGCACGGCATTCGGCATGCCGGCGCAGGAACTGGTCGCGCGGCTCTCCTATGTGAACTTTGATGGCGACTTGGCGCTGCAGCCGGATGCCGATCTGGAGCAGGTTGCACAGCCGGTACTGGAGGGTATTGGTGCCATCAATCACTGGCTGACGCAGCTGGGCCAGGAGGCAGCCTGAAACTGCAACACAGCGTTGCTGATTTGAGTTGTGCCTTCTGCGACTGAATACGCGAAAATCCTAATCGTTTTCAGTCGCATTTAAACAACAGTTTAGAAGGCCCTCATGAAACTCAACCATGTAAAAATTCGTACGGCACTGCTGGTCATTCTGCTGACCTTCAGTGCCGTACTCGTTCTGACCAGTATCAACGCCTGGCTGGCCGCCCGTGATGCTCATCGTGCATTGGCCGAACTGGATCGGATCACTCGTGAACAAACGGTGCCCGTCACCAACACCCTGATCACCGTGCTGCGTGCTCGACTCGCGGTGATAGGTGCCGAAGCCGAATACCAGAATGGTAATCTGGACAATGCCCGCTTCAGTCATGATGCTTCGGTGCGCTTTGCGCGGGAAGCGGCCGAGCTGTTCCAGCCCTTTGTTGTTACGCAAAAGTCTGACCTGATCCGGCCGATCGCGCAGCAGATGGAGCGCCGTTTCACACAGTTCCAACAGGCGATTGAACGTCTGAACCAGGCGCTGGAGGCCCGTAACCGCGACGCATTCCTGGCTGCGAACCTGGAAGCCCGGGACGCCAGTGAGGGTTACTATGCGGCGCTGTTGGAGTTTCAGCAACAGATGCGTATCAACAACGCCAAGCGCATGGAAGCGGCGGAAGGCACCTACCATCTGGCCACGGGAGAAGCGATAGCGGTGACTTTGCTGGCACTCCTGCTGGTGAGTCTGAGCCTGTGGTTTGTGCGGCGTCAGGTGATCGACCCGCTGCTGCTGGCGCAAAGCCACTTTCAGGCGATCGCATCGGGCGACCTGACCCGTGCAATTGATACCGCAAGCCGTAATGAAATCGGTGATCTGTTCCGTTCGTTGCAGGAGATGCAGCAGACCAAGCGCAGCATGATCCGCTCGCTGATGGAGTCATCCAGCCAGCTGGCATCGGCGGCGGAAGAGCTTAATTCGGTGACCGATGAAAGCCAGCGCGGTCTACAGCAACAGAGTGATCAGTTACAGCAGGCCGCCACGGCCATAACAGAGTTGAGCACGGCGGTGGATGATGTGGCCGTCAACGCGGTGACCACTTCCGAAGCATCGCAGGCATCCAATCAACTGGCGGTGCAGTGCCGTGAAGGGGTGCGTATTACCACTACCGACATCCATGCGGTTGCGGAAAATGTGGAGCATACAGCCAAACAGGTCGGTGAGCTTGCCGAGCACAGCCGCAACATCGGTCAGATTCTGGATGTTATCCACAATGTGGCGGAGCAAACCAACCTGCTGGCGCTGAACGCAGCGATCGAAGCGGCGCGGGCGGGAGAGGCCGGGCGCGGTTTTGCTGTGGTGGCGGATGAGGTGCGCACGCTGGCACAGCGTACACAGTCTTCCACCTCGGAGATTGAGCGCTTGATTCAGGCGATGCGTGAAGGTACCGACAACGTGATGCAGTCGATGCAAACCAGCCGTGAGCGCGCCGAACGCACATTGCAGGGGGCCAATGCTGCCTCAACCGCCCTGGAAGAGATCTTCCAGTCAATTGGCCAGATCAATGACCGCAATCTGGTGATCGCCAGTGCCGCCGAAGAGCAGGCACAAGTCGCCCGTGAAGTGGATCAGAATCTGGTCAACATCCGTGATCTGTCCACCCAAACCGCTGCCGGTGCCAACCAGACCAGTGCCGCCAGCCGCGAACTGTCACGGCTGGCGGTGGAAATGCACGATATGGTGGTGCACTTCCGAACCTGATCAGGCGGCGCCGATCATCCGGCGCAGCACATAGTGCAGAATGCCGCCATGGCGGAAGTAGGCCAGCTCGTTGCCGGTATCGATGCGGCAGCGCACGCTGGCCTGAACATCGCGCCCGTCAGGGTAGCGGATGCTCAAGGTCAGCTGCTGCTGTGGCTTGAGCTGATCCAGCCCGGTCAGGCTGATCTCTTCCTCGCCGGTCAGGTTCAGCTGCCTGCGGTCGGTATCGACAAACTCCAGCGGCAATACCCCCATTCCCAGCAGATTGGAGCGGTGGATACGCTCGAACGACTCGGCTATTACCGCTCGCACGCCGAGCAGACGCGTACCCTTGGCGGCCCAGTCGCGTGACGAGCCGGTGCCATATTCCTTGCCGGCGATCACCACCAATTCGCGTCCGTCCTGTTGATAGCGCATGGCCGCATCGTAAATCGACAACTGTTCACCACTGGGAAAATGGCGGGTTTCACCCCCTTCTACCCCGTCCAGTATCTCGTTACGAATACGTACGTTGGCAAAGGTGCCACGCATCATCACTTCATGGTTGCCACGGCGAGAGCCGTAGGAATTGAAGTCTTTCTGCGCTACTCCAAGTTGCTGCAGGTAGCGACCGGCAGGGCTGTCCGGTTTGATCGCACCGGCCGGGGAAATATGATCGGTGGTCACGGAGTCGCCCAAGAGAGCAAGAATACGAGCAGATGTGATGTCCCGTACCGGGTCAGGCTCGCGGCTCATGCCGTTGAAGAACGGCGGTTGTTGTATATAGCTGGACTCGGGCCAGTCATAGGTTTTGCCGGTGGCAACTTCAATCGCCTGCCACTGAGCATCGCCATCAAAAACTGCCGCGTATTCACGCTGGAACATCTCGGTGTTGACCCGCTCCAGTGCTTCGGCAATCTCGGCCTGGCTGGGCCAGATCTCTTTCAGGTAGACCGGTTTGCCATCTTGGTCAGTCCCGAGCGGCTCATCGGACAGGTTGATATCCACCCGACCAGCCAGCGCAAAGGCAACCACCAGCGGTGGTGAAGCCAGCCAGTTGGTTTTGACGGCAGGGTGAACACGGCCCTCGAAGTTTCGGTTACCGGAAAGTACGGATGCCACCGTGAGATCCTGTTCGCGTACCGCGATTTCGATTGGTTCCGGCAGCGGGCCGGAGTTGCCGATACAGGTGGTACAACCGTAGCCCACAAGGTTGAAGCCCAATTGATCCAGTGCGCTATTCAGCCCGGCTGCCTGCAGGTACTCGGTCACAACCTTGGAGCCGGGTGCCAGTGAGCTTTTGACCCAGGGCTTGCGTTTCAGGCCCCGGTTGATGGCCTTCTGGGCCAGCAGTCCCGCCGCCAGCATGACGCCGGGGTTTGAGGTGTTGGTACAAGAGGTAATGGCGGCAATGACCACCGCACCATGATTGAGTCGGAAACGTTCTCCGGCGTATTCAACGTTCGCTCCACCCTGAGTGCCCGGTGCGGTCTGCCCACCTTCGGCTTCCAGATCGCTCACTGCATCGGCTGGAGGGGCACTGAGGTTCAGCGCCATCAACTCGTCAAAACGGGATTTCAGCTGGCTCAGCGCGACTCGATCCTGAGGTCGCTTCGGGCCTGCCAACGACGCTTCTACGGTATCCAGATCCAACTCCAGTGTTGAGGTAAAAATCGGCTCATCGCCTGTGTTGCGCCACAGGCCCTGTTCCTTGCAGTAAGCCTCGACCAGCGAAACCTGCTCCTCGCTGCGACCAGACAGACGCAGGTAGCGCAGGGTTTCCTCGTCCACCGGGAAGAAACCGCAGGTAGCACCATATTCGGGCGCCATATTGGCCAGAGTGGCGCGGTCGGCCAGTGGCAACTGCGCCAGACCGTCGCCGTAGAACTCGACGAACTTGCCCACCACCCCATGTTTGCGCAGCATGTCGGTCACGGTCAGGACCAGGTCGGTGGCGGTGATTCCTTCGCGCAGCGCGCCGGTGAGCTTGAAGCCTACAACCTCGGGAATCAGCATGGAGATCGGCTGCCCCAGCATCGCAGCCTCGGCCTCAATGCCGCCCACGCCCCAACCCAGAATGCCAAGGCCGTTGATCATAGTGGTGTGGGAATCGGTCCCCACCAGTGTGTCCGGGTAAACCCAGGTTGTGCCGTCGCGCTCCTCACGCCAAACCGTCTGACCCAAATACTCTAGGTTGACCTGATGGCAGATACCGGTGCCCGGTGGTACAACGCGGAAGTTGTCAAACGCGGTCTGACCCCAGCGCAGGAATGCATAACGCTCGTGGTTGCGCTCCATTTCGAGTTTGACGTTGTCATGAAAGGCATCGGCGCTGGCAAAATGGTCTACCATCACCGAATGGTCGATCACCAGATCCACCGGCGACAGCGGATTGACCTGTTGTGGGTCGGCCCCGAGCGCTGCAACGGCATCACGCATAGCGGCTAGGTCAGCCACACCGGGAACGCCGGTAAAGTCCTGCATCAATACACGAGCCGGGCGGTAGGCGATCTCACGCTCGGAGTGGCCGCCTTGATGCTGCCAGTCCACCAGTGCCTGCAGATCTTCAAGCTGTACCGCATCGGTATCGATATTGCGCAGCAGATTTTCCAGCAGTACCTTGAGTGAACAGGGCAGTCGGCTGATATCACCCAATGAGTCGGCAGCCTGTTTCAGACTGCTGTAAGTGTATTGTTTCGACCCCAGTGTAAGGGTTTGTGTCACCTCATCTGCGTTCATCGTTTGAATCCTCCTGCCTGTGGCGTGAGTGAAAGGTTTACAAGACTAGTCATCTCCCTTGGCGGCGAGCTTGCGCGCCTGTTCTGCCCAGTCCGACAGTTGCAGCTGCACCATGCCGTTTACCGTAGAGGGTGGGTAACGCCCGTCACGGTCGGCAGCCCCGGCTTCTCGTCCGAACAGCAGTTCAATCAGCTGATCCAACTGGCTGACAGCGTGAATGGAAAACTGCCCTTCGCGACAGGCATCCACTACTTCTTCACTCAGGATCAGATGTGGCTCGTTACTGGCCGGAATGATGACGCCATGACTGCCATCCAGCCCACGGGAGCAACACAGCTCAAAGAAGCCTTCGATTTTTTCGTTGACGCCGCCAATTGCCTGAATTTCACCATGCTGGTTGATCGAGCCGGTAACGGCAAAACTCTGTTTCAGCGGTAAACCTGTGATGGCGGACAACAGCACGCAAAGCTCGATGGCTGAAGCACTGTCGCCATCCACCGGGCCATAGGACTGTTCGAACACCAGACTGGCGTTGAGTGAAAGCGGCTGGTTACGGGCATAACGGGCACCGATGCAAGCCCCGAGGATCATCACCCCCTTGGAGTGTAGCGGCCCCCCCAGCTTGATTTCACGCTCGATGTCCAGCATGCGCCCCGTACCCATTCTGGCGGTGGCCGATATTCGACTGGGTTTGCCGAAGCGTTGATCGCCCAGCTGGAATACCGACAATCCGTTTGCTTGCCCAACGGCGCTGCCGCTGGTGTTGACGATCAGGGTACCGCGTTCGATCTGCTGTTGCAGCAGTTCGGAATACTGGCTGCTGCGGTAGCGCTGCTGCTCAATCGCTTTCTGCACATGGCTGCGACCGGTCTGTGATGCGCCCTGGCGCAAGGCCCAGAAACTGGACTCGCGCAGCAGGTCGATCAGTTGCCCGCGGTTAAGCGACAGCTTTTCGCTGTCGTCCATCTGGCGCGAGCTGTGCTCGATCACCGCTTCCAGCGCACTGCGGTCAAAATGCGTCAGACCCTCTTCACGTACCAGCATGGCGATCAGGCCGATATAGCCCTGCAGGTTCTCGCGGTCACGATCAAAGCCTTCGGCGAAGTCGGCATAGACCTTGAACAGGGTGGTGAACTCCGGATCGTAATGCTTGAGCAGATAGTAGAGGCGCCGGTCTCCGATCAGCACCACGCGCACATTGAGCGGTACCGGCTCCGGCTCCAGCGAGCGGGTGCCACTGATGCCGTACATCTTTTCCAGCGGGTCGATGCGAATCTCACGGTTGCGCAGGGCACGTTTCAAGCCCTCCCAGGCAAAAGGGAAGGAGAGCAGTTTCTGGGCATCCACCACCAGGTAGCCGCCGTTGGCGCGGTGAAGAGCACCGGGCTGGATCAGGCTGAAATCGGTGCTCAAAGTGCCGAAGTGGGCTTCGTACTCAATTCGACCGATTAGATTCTGGTAGCTGGGAATGTCCTCGTAGACGACGGGCGCCCCACCGTTTTTCTCATGCCCCACCAGCACATTGATTTGATAGCGGCGGAACTTACC
Source organism: Marinobacterium iners DSM 11526 (assembly GCF_900107855.1). Taxonomy (GTDB): domain Bacteria; phylum Pseudomonadota; class Gammaproteobacteria; order Pseudomonadales; family Balneatricaceae; genus Marinobacterium; species Marinobacterium iners. The sequence goes on from NZ_FNRJ01000013.1 coordinate 40,258, forward strand.
GGAGCGGGCACGTTTGTGCAGCGGGGCACGCTCCTCTTCTTCAGAGGGGAGAAAGTCGTCCACATTCTCAATCATGTCCTGATGGATGGTATCGAGGAAGTCGAGCACTTCGGTATGGCTGCCGTATTTCTGCCGGAGATTATTCAGTGCCGGGTCTATGATACCCTGTGTGGTTTCCTGCTCCAGCTCGCGGATGCGTGCCTGATGTTCCTGATGCATTTTGGGAACCTCATGCACCAGCTCGGTCAGTTCCTCGTTCAGCTCGTCCACCGCTGCCTTGATTCTGGCCCGCTCTTCCTTCGGCAGTTGGTTGAACTGATCCGGCGTCATCAGCTTGCCGTCGCGTACCGGCCCCAGTGTATAACCACCGGGGGTACGCATCAGGGTGATACCGGACTCGCGCGCCTTTTGCCCCAGTGCCTTGAAGTTTTGCTCCTCTCGCGCCTGAAACTCGTCGTTCAGTTGCTGCAGCTGGTTACGATACTCATCACTTTTAAACTGCGCCGGAACACGCAGCAGCAGGACTTCAATCAGCTTGCGAAGATCTTCATGCAGGTTTTGCCCCATGCCTCGGGGCATGATCAGTTTGAACGGCTGGTTGGGGCGGTCGAAATTGTGGATGTAGCAACAATCACTCGGTTCTTCACCGCTGGCGGCCTCGGCGCTGACGATGCGGGATACCAGCTCCCGTTTGCCGACGCCGGTAGAGCCGCTGACAAAAATGTTGTAGCCGGGATGATCCATGCCGATGGCAAACTGAATCGCGTCCAGCGCCCGTGATTGCCCCAGAACCGAGTAGTCCGGCGTGATATCGGTGGTTGAGGTGATGCCCAGCGCTTCAAGGTCACAGCGATGGCGCAACTGTTCGGGTTTCAGCAAGGTCTCGTGCATGTCAGCATCCATTGATTGCGGATTCAGAGTATCCATAAGGTTAGCAGTGCCAGGGCAACTGCGAACAGCAAGCCGGGCCAGAGCGGGCGACACAGTGAAGCATGGCCGGCAAACAGCGCCAGACCACCCTTGACCAATGTGTTGGTGATCGCGGCCAGGGTAATTCCGGTGACGGCCGTTTCGCTGCCGATGCTGTCCTGTGCCATGCGAGCCAGCGTCAGCGTGATGGCATCAACATCGGTCAGGCCGGCGACAATAGACACCAGCCACAGCCCCTGCTCGCCCATATGCTCTCGAATGCCGTGAGCGATCAGCAGGATGGCCGCCAGTAAAAGGCCGAACTGAAGGGCCGGGATCAGTTGGAAGGGCTGTGTCGAGAGCTTGCTGGTATCCACTTCTGCATAGGGTTCTCGTTTGATCCAGAGCCACACTGCGCTGATTACGCAGGCCAGCATCATGGCCAGCATCGGAGGCAGGAGCGGCGGCAGTAACTCGGGGTTGATCACAGCCACTTCGAGCAGAATGCGTGGATACATGATGGCCGAGGCCAGCAGAATGCCACAGGCCAGCAGCCGAGGCATGGGCACGCGGGCATTCATGCGTGCCAGACTCAGGGTCAGTGCGGTACTGGATGCCAGCCCTCCCAGAATGCTGGTAATCATCACCCCCTTGTCGGGCCCGGTCAGGCGCATGGCAAAGTAGGCTGCCAGACTGATACCGGCGATCAGCACTACCATCAGCCAGATTTCGTAGGGGTTAAGTGCATCCCAGGGGCCGTAGCTCTGGTTGGGCAGTACCGGCAGCAGTACAGCCGAGATCAGAGCCAGCTGCAGGATACCGCGCATCTCGCTGTCGCTCAGGTGCTCCAGCGCCTGATGCAGTGTCTGCTTGAAGTGCAGCACGATGGTGGTGATGACCGCCACGGCAACGGCCAGACTCAGGTCACCCAGTACGGTGAGCAGGCCGGTCAGGTAGGTGACGATCCCGGCCACAACGGTGGTCATGCCGTAGTCGTGGTCATCGTTCGAATCGAGCCAGTGCGCCAGCCCCAGCAGCAGTGTCACTGCCAGCCCCATGGCGATGGCGATGCCGGGTCCCAGTGGCGTTGTCAGCACTCCGGCCAGTGCGCCGCTGAGGGCCAGAAGACCGAAGGTGCGGATTCCGGCAATACGACCGCCGGCGGGTGTATTGCGCTCGTGCCAGCCGCGCTGCAGCCCGATCAACATGCCCAGCGCCAGCGCCACCAGTAACAGCAAGAGTTGAGAGTTGTCCATGTACCCTCCTGCAGGGCTGCCAAGGCAGCCCGATTGAATCACTACAGGGTAACAGGTCCTGAATAGAAAGGGAGTGTGACCAGAGGCAGCCGCGATGCAACGTCTGGAAAGGTTAACAACCTGACCAATGTACCGCGGTTATATTTTGCAGCGTGTTCCTAGCGATAACGTAGACGCTTTAAACCGACCCCCCCGAGCAGCAGTGACATCAAAATCAGCATCCAATGCTGTGTGGTGGGAATACCGACAGGAGAGTTGCCGGTGCCAGGTCCCGAGTTCGCACTGAAAATGCCGATACCACCAGGGTCTTGGATAAAGCCATTCGCCGTACCATCGTTATCCCCCTGGCCGCCATCGACAAGTTCAAAAGTGGCGGTGTTGCCGTTGATGGTAAGGGGAATAGTGTACCAGCCGGACTCTGCTGTCTCTGTGCCGGGTATCAGGCCGTACTTCCAGTACTGGCTATTTTCGGCCAAGCTCTCGGGAAACGTGAGCTCTACAGTGACTGTGGCGCCGTCATCACAATACTGAAGGTTGAGTTCCAGCAAGTCGTAGGGAAAGCTGACATTGGCCGGGAGTTCACTGGCCAGCGCCTCTGGGGCGATCGATGCGGAGCTCTGGATATTGCATCCATCGCCTCCGCCGATGATACGGCCTTCAATGGGATGGATATTGCCTTCGGGTATAAGGCTGAAGTCGGTTGTGGGCGCTGCAGAGCCCAATGCCAACCACTCATTTACGGCCACAAAGTTGGTTCCGTCATATCCGCCGACCGTTGCAAGGTAAGCCACACCATCAACCTCCAGGGTTCCAAACCCCATCAGGTTGCTTGCGGCTGTCGGTTTTGTAGGGCCTGATTCCCAGGCCTGCGTCTCGACATTGAAGGCCCAGGTGTCTGCCTTTGCACTGCTTCCTGTTCCCGTTGGGTCTCCGCCGGTGAAATAGACATATGGATCCCACGCCCGGTTCAACGATACACCAGCATGCCTTCCAAGCGAGCCTCCGGGATAGTCTTGAACGGCTGACCAGTTAATAGACGTGAAGTCTGCACCAATTTCACCAGCATAGGCCTGTTTCGTCTGACCATCTGTTTGGTTGTATCCTCCCGCGACCACGAGCTTGCCTCGGGCAATGCCCCCTCGAACGCCTGCTACAGCGGTACCCGGGAAGGGGGTTGCCATGTGCCATTCATCGGTCTGGGTATCGTATACCTGTACATGGTTGACATCTTCGTTGCCGGTATACCCACCGATGATATACAGCAGTGATTCCTGGTACTGTGCTGCTGCGTAGTCGCCAACGGCAACGGGCATATTGGTGCCAGTACTCCAGGAATCAGTTGCGATGTCGTATATCTGCACGTTGTTGTTTGACAGCGGAGAAAAGGCAGCGACGTAACCGCCGATCAGAAATATCTTGCCGCCAGAAAAAAATGCCTGTGCATGTTGGACCGCTTGCGGTGCTGAGGAGAGGGATGACCAACCGCCTGTATCTGGATCGAATGACAGTACTTCGCTAACGGTGGAGCCTGATCCATTGTTACCCGCGAGAACCAACAATTGGTTGTTTGGCCCGGCTTCGGTAGTTGTGTAACCGACAACCGCCGAAGCCCACTTGCTACCTGGTAAAGGATCTTCAGAGACCCAGCCCTGGTTGGGGAAAGTTTTGAGGACAGTAACTGCTTTGCTTAGGGTGTTGTTATCTGAAATTTCGTCACTTGCCAGTTCAACGGTGGCTGTCAAGGTTTTAATGCCCGGTTCCGGTGTCCAGGAGTCGAAAGTGACAGTTTCCATTTCATGTGTAGCCAGCGCGTCTACGGTTCTTGTACTGATATAGTTTCCTTCCGCCTCCAGGCGCACAGTAAATGGCTGGTTTTGAATACCTCTGTTCGATACCGTTACTTTTGGCTCTAAAGTGGTTGCTGCGATGGGGCCTTCTACCTCGATACTCATCACTTCGATATCCACTTGAGGGCGTGTACCCAGAGCAACCTGGTCAATGTACACGCCATCTCCATTCTCGTTGGTATTACGAAAAGCAATGTGGATTGTTTCCCCTTCATACGCGCTGAGCGAAAGAGTATGGTTATCCCACGTATCCTCTGCAGGGTAGTTGACGCCTTCTTTCAGGTTGAGAATTTCGTCTGTAAAGTTGGCAATCAGAGTGCCCGTGCTCGAGACGCGCACCGAGAGCTCATCAGGTGTGTATCCACTGAAATCTGTACGTATGTAAAACGAGAGTTCATCTCCTGCGGATACGGTAAATGCAGGTGAAATTAACCAGTCTTCTCCACTGGGGTCGGCATAGCTTATGTAAGCACTGGCTTGCCCGAAACGTGCTTCGTCTGTGGATCGCTCCCACTGATTATTGCCGATAATGCTGGTTCGGCTCCATCCTTCGGGGGGAAAGGAGCTGCCTTCAAAGCCCTGTTCATAAAATATACTTTGTTGCGCATAAGCACCTGTAAACAGGAAGCAACACAGCAAACCTGAAAGTAATCGCGAGAGTGAAAGGATCCCTTTTTTCACAAGTATCACCATTGGCTAAATTATGTACAGATAGGGAGGCTACATGATTGTTTGTATCGTGACCAGTTTTTCAAACATTCGTTTTGCTACTTGTAATTACGGTAAATTCTTACTTGTCTTTCGGTAGGCTAGTAAGTTGGTTTACATTGGAAGGGAACTTCAAAGCGCTGGAGTATGTCTGGGAGCCAGTGATGATGAAAGCGGAAAACTTCCCGGCAGACCTCTACCGGCGTCTGGCGACGGGTGCGTGAATAAAAAAGGCGCCTCAGGAGGGGCGCCAAACGCTTAGAGCATCGGGATTGAGGGGTGGGTTACATCCGCCCCTCGGTTTCGTAGCGCTGGTGCCAGCTCAGGGCTTCATCCAGCAGGTGTGGCGTATGCATGCCGCGACCGCTGGCACAGGCGCGGTTGAAATAGTCCAGCAGGCGTTCGCGGAAATCCGGATGTGCACAGTTGTTTATGATCGCATGGGCACGCTGGCGGGGTGACAGTCCGCGCAGATCCGCCAGACCCTGTTCGGTGACGATGATCTTCACGTCGTGCTCGGTGTGATCCACATGGGACACCATCGGCACGATGGAGGAGATCGCGCCGTCCTTGGCCGTGGAGGGCGAGACAAAGATCGACAGATAGCCGTTGCGGGCAAAATCCCCTGAACCGCCGATACCGTTCATCATCCGGCTGCCCATGATGTGGGTCGAGTTCACGTTGCCGTAAAGATCGGCTTCGATCAGCCCGTTCATGGCGATGATGCCGAGCCGACGGGCAAGCTCCGGATGGTTGGAGATGTCCTGCTGGCGCAGAATGATCTTGTCGCGGTACAGGTCGATATTCTCATCGAACTCGCGGATGCCGTCGGGACTCAATGAGAAGGCGGTGGCCGAGGCAACGCCCAGGGTGCCGGACTTGAGCATCTTCAGCATGCCGTCCTGAATCACTTCGGTGAAGGCAGTCAGGTTCTTGAACGGGCCTGCATCCAACCCTTCCAGTACCGCATTGGGGATGTTGCCCACACCGGACTGAATCGGCAGCAACTCTTTTGGCAGGCGACCGATTTCGATCTCGCGCTGGAAGAATTCGAGAATGTGCTCGGCGATCCGCCTGGAGGTGGCATCCGGTGCCTTGAACGGGGAGTTGCGATCCGCCGCCGAGGTTTCCACCACTGCAATCACTTTATCCACAGGGCAGTGCAGATAGGCTTCACCGATGCGATCCGCCGGATGGGTCAGCATGATCGGTTTGCGATTGGGGGGCAGGGCGGTACCGTAATAGATATCGTGCATCCCTTCCAGCTTGGCGTTTTGCTGGGCGTTGACCTCAAGAATGATTTTGTCGGCCTGCTCGATCCAGGTCTTGTTGTTGCCGACGGACGAAGAAGGGATCAGGCTGCCATCCTCGCGGATACCGGCGACTTCGATCAAGGCGATATCCATCTTGCCGAGAAAGCCTGACCAGGCGTATTGCGACACTTCAGACAGGTGGTAATCCACATACTCCATCGTGCCACTGTTGATCCGCCCGCGGCAGATCGGGTCGCTCTGGAACGGCAGCCGCATTTCGATACCATCCACCTCCGCCAATGCGCCATCCAACTCGGGAGCAGTGGAGGCACCGGTCCAGACATTGATCCGAAACGGTTTACCACCGGTGGCATTGTGATGGCGAATACGCTCGGCCAGCGCCGCGGGTACAGCCTTGGGATAACCGGCACCGGTAAAGCCGCTCATGCCGACGTTGGCGCCGGGGGAGATCAGTTCAGCAGCCTGTTCGGCGCTCATGATGCGCTCACGCAGACGCGAACACAAAATTCGTGAAGTTGAAGACATGGTCGTTCCTGTTTGTTGTCAACAAGCCTGCATATTCTGATAGTGATTAATATTTATGCAGTCTGGTGGAGGCGGATTCTAGCAGTGAATGCGGGAATGTATGTAGTTTGATTGTTGCAAATTTGTAAAACAATGGCCTGAATTGGGCAAAAATAGTGATTATTGTTGTCTATTTTGCGAAATTAAGTTGCGATTATGACAACAAAAAGCGATCGCTCTTTGTGTGAGAGCTATGATGCGCTGGGGACAGGTCGGGGTGGAGGCGATGGTGAAAGCCGGTCACTGCAGGAAGCAGCGGGCCGGCATCAGTGGCAGTACAACGCGGGATTAGCTGTCGCTGTCGGAACGTTTTTTCTTCAACGGCATAAAGCCATCAGCCAAATCGGCAGGGGGCTTGGGTGCTGCGGTAGTACGGCGCTTGCCCACCTGTTTGCGATCACGCAGGCGCTGTTTGCCCTCGGGTTTGGCGGCTGACTTCTTGCCGTCCTTGCCGTCACTCTTTTTCTTTTTGGTACCGGCAGCCTTGCCCGAGGCTTTCAGCTTCTTCGGCCCTTTGTAGTTGGCTTCCACGCCTTTCAAGGTGCGGCGCTCGAATTTGATGCGCAGGTAACGCTCAATGCTGGACATCAAATTCCATTCGGTATGCTCGATTAAGCAGATCGCCAACCCCGGCTTGTCCTGGCGTCCGGTACGGCCGACGCGGTGCAGGTGTTCGTCACCCTTGCGTGCCATATCGAAGTTGATCACCATGTCCAGCCCCTGAATATCGAGGCCTCGGGCGGCCACGTCGGTGGCAACCAGAATATTGATCTTGCCGCTGCGCATCAGCCCCATCACATGCTTGCGCTCATCCTGACTCATCTCGCCGTGCAGGACTCCGGAGCGGCGGTTCTGGCGCTGCAGGCTCTTGGCCAGCCACTGCGCCTTGACACGGGTGTTAGTGAAGATGATCACCTTGTCATAGGTTTCGTTGGCCAGCAGCCACTCCACCAGACGCTCCTTGTGCTTGTCGTCATCGGCCAGAATGATCTGCTGCTGGATGTTGGCCTGCGCGTTTTGCGGCGTGTTCAGCAGCAGCTGTTCCGGCTCGTTCAACACTCGCGGCAGCAGGTCATGCACCCCGGGGTGGGTCAGGGTGGCGGAAAACACCATCGACTGGCGATCCTTGCGGCAGATCTCGGTGATCGCCAGCACCTCATCACGGAATCCCATGTCCAGCATGCGGTCGGCTTCGTCCAGAACCAGGAATTCCAGATCTCCGAAATCCAGGGTTTCACGCTCAAGGTGCTCCATCAGGCGGCCTGGAGTCGCCACAAGAATTTCCGGGTTCTTGCGCATCTCGGCGGCCTGCTCCTTGAAGCCGGTGCCGCCACAGACGGTCATGGTGGTGACGCGGGTAAAGGTGGCCAGATCCTTGACGCTTTGACACACCTGCTCGGCAAGCTCGCGCGTGGGGGTCAGGATCAAACCACGGGTGCCGGTGTTGGGCGATGGGTTATCCAGAAAGTGCTGCAACATGGGGATAACAAAGGCGAGCGTTTTGCCGCTGCCGGTTTCGGCGCCCACGATCAGATCCTTGCCCTCCAGTGCCGGGGGCAGTGCCGCCAGCTGTACGGCTGTAGGTTGGGTAAAGCCAAGTTTATCGATCGCCTTGAGCAGGCGGTCATGCAGCATCAGGTCAGCAAACACGGGTTTTTTCTCGCTTGAAATCAGTTGCGAGCATACTAGCAGAAAGCGCGTGATAGAGCTGCACTGAAGCGGGTTATTGGCTTGACCTTGAATGCCTTGAGTGGTTAAACATTAAACATGAATACTTCAGGAGACGGTCATGCCACGCTCATTTACGTTGCTGACACTCATGGCGCTGCTGCTGGCGGGCTGCAGCAGCGCTCCGCGTTATGGCCATACGCCCGCTGATCTGCATCATCCACAGCGACAGCAACTCCTTGACCACTACAGCCAGTGGGCAGGTACCCCCTATCGTTACGGTGGCCAGGACCGTTCAGGTGTGGACTGTTCCGGCTTTATCCAGCGGGTCTATGCAGATCTAAATGGCACCCAGTTACCCCGTACAACCGAAAAACAGGCCCGTATAGGTTCTCCGGTAAAGCGGCATCAGCTGCAACCGGCTGATCTGGTATTTTTCAAGACTGGCTGGAAGCAGCGACATGCCGGCATCTATATCGGCAATGGCGAATTTATCCACGCGTCTACCAGTCGTGGCGTGATGATCTCGCGGCTGGATAACCCATACTGGGAAGACGCGTGGTGGATGGCGCGGCGTCCCTGAGGGGCGTTCTGGACTTTCATCCTCAGCCCATACAGGTTTCATGCACAAGCCAAAGGGAAATGTTTTACGATCCTGTCTGAGGTGTGAATAAAAATCAGGCTCTACTTCAGATAAAGCGTTAACTTAACGGAATTGGTGTCGGGATTGGGGTTGACAAAACGGGCCTGAGGAAAACCATCTCTATCTCGATCAAGAATTGTACGCTTTTGAAATATCTTTTATTTACAGATAGTTATTGTTTTGTTTTGCACACTGTCCCGAACTTATCCATGAGGTTTTACACAGAATATGTGAGCAAAACGGGTCAGGTTATCAACCGCATCGAAAAGGCTTGTGGATTGTGAATACTTAAGTGCATAACATGTATGCATAAAGGCAGTTCGGCTCGGATCTGTAGAGTAATTCACAGGGTATGGAACTTTGGTATCGGGCATCCCGTTTGGGTTCCGGCAGCGAGGACTTGGCTGCTCGGTTGCGGTAAACTGTCGTCATATTTAGTCATGAAGAGTTGCCGGGATGCGGCTGAAGAGACGACTGCAAACACTGTGTCTACTGCTGATCCCCTTTCTGGTGACAGCGGGCTGTCTGTCGCCCCCTTTATCCCCTATCAAGCTGGGCACAAACCTCTGGCCCGGTTATGAGCCGCTTTATCTTGCACGCGAACAGGGCTATCTGTCGGGAAATGACGTTGCGCTGGTTGAACTCCTGTCTGCCAGTGAGGTTATGCGTGCCTACCGCAACGGTGCCATTGACGCGGCAGCGCTGACACTGGATGAAGTGATCAGTCTGCGTGAAGCAGGCCTGAGGCCGGTGATTGTTGAGGTGGCGGACATATCCAACGGGGCTGATGTCATTCTGGCGCGTCCAGGTTTTAAGCAGATACAAGACCTGCGTGGCAAGCGCGTCGGGGTAGAGGCGACTGCACTGGGTGCCTATATGCTGTCACGTGCGCTTGCATTGCATGGGATGAACGCCACGGATGTGGAGATTGTTCACCTTGAAGTTAACGAACACCATGAAGCTTGGCTAAAAGGGCAGGTGGATGCGGTGGTGACGTTTGAACCCGTCCGTCAACAGCTGGTGGCGCAGGGGGCGGTCATACTGTTTGACTCTTCAATGATTCCCGGAGAGGTGGTGGATTTGCTGGTGGTGCGTGAGTCACTGCTGAAATCCCACTGCAGGCAGATCCATCATCTTATAGATGCCTGGCATCGGGCGTTGGAGTATCTGCACCAGTCGCCAGAGCCGGCGGCCGAGGTGATGACGGCCCGCATTGGTGGTTCGGCCGCTGAAGTACTCAGAAGCCTGCAACAACTGGAACTGCCGGGCCCGAAACGCTCCTCAGTCCTGATGAGCGGCAAGCCTCCTGAGCTGCAAAAGCAGGCAGAGGCGCTGGCAAGGCTGATGCTTGAACAGGGACTGATGCAACAATTGCCTGACCTGTCAGGGCTGGTCTACGCGGATTATCCGAGCTATGAAACTGATCACTGAGTTGCCGCTGCGGCGTATCATTCCTATTACCATCGTGCTGTTTGCACTTCTGATGCTGGTACTGGCCTTTGGTCTGATCAAACCCTATCTGGGCCAGCTTCTGCATCAGAACATGGAAGACAGCCTGCGCTATACGCTCAATCGACTGCAGGGTACGACCGAGTACATGCTGGGTCACGGCGATCTGGAAGGTGTAAAACGCGAAGTCGCTGCCAGCAGCGCACATCGTGAAGTCAAATACCTGTTGGTGACCGACTCCCGGGGGCAGGTGATAGCATCCAGTCGTATTGCGCAAGTGGGCAAATCCCTTAACAGCCTTAACCTGCATTTTGATCCAGAGCTGATTGCCCAAGCGATCAGCTCCCGACAGCCGGTATATCAACATCAGGGTGCGGGGGAAAATATCCTGTATGGCTTGATGCCCTGCATTTACTTTGATCAGAGCGCTTCTCTGCAGGATAACTGGGGGTTGGTGCTGATTGAGCTGGATCTGGAGCGCTCCATGGCGCCCTTGTTGCACCGGCTGGACCGGCTTTTTGTGTGGGTAGCATTGGCTGTGGTGCTGCTGGCGACCCTGGCATGGGTGTTGATTGAGCGAGCGGTGAGTCGTCGCTTGCTGTTGATCACCAATACGGCGGCGGCACTGGCTTCCGATGAGCTGGGGCAGCGTACGGGTCTCAAGGGGCGCGATGAGTTGAGCCTGATCGGACAGGCCATCGACAAGATGGCGGCGCGACTTGAGCAAAGCCGGGGGCAATTGCTGCAGGCCAATCGACAGATGGAAAACATCCTGCGTTTTATCCCCTCCATGGTGTACATCAAGGACCCCAAGGGGGTTTACCGCATGGTCAACGAGCGGTTTATCGAAACCCTTGGTAAACCGGACGAGAATGGCTCAACCGTGTTTGATCTGGTTCCCGAACCCTGGGCAGGTGAGGTTGCAAAGCGTGATCGCGAGGTGATGCAAACAGGCAAGGCAATGCAGTTTCAGGCAAACTTTCCGGTCAAAGGGGAGATGCACAACTGGTTTATGGTCAAGTTTCCCCTGATGGGGGAAGATGGCATGCCCTATGCCTTATGTACCGTTGCAACCGATGTGACCGAACGGGAGCGCCACGAGAATCTGGCACGTATCGCCCAGCGTATTTTTGAACACTCAGCCGAAGGGATCATGATTACCGATGCTGAGAATCGCATCATGGACGTGAACCAATCGTTGCTTGATATGACCGGTTACGATCGCGAGGAACTGTTGGGGCAGCTCCCATCAATTCAGAAATCCGAGCATCAGGACGCGGCATTCTACGCCCACATGTGGCAGGACATTCAGCACAATGGCAAATGGAACGGTGAATTGTGGAACCGGCGAGCTGACAAAACGGTCTATCCCGTGCGCCTGTCAATCAGCACCATACTCAATCGCAAGGGTGAACTGGATGGTTACTTTGGCATTTTTCAGGACATCACCGAAAAGAAAAACGCAGAGCGAAACCTGCATCAGCTTGCCTACCACGATACGCTGACCGGCCTCTACAATCGCACTGAGTTCATGCGCCGAGTGTCAGAAGCGCTTCGCCGGGGCAAGCGTTACGATGAAGCTTTCGGTTTATTGTTCATCGACTTGGACCTGTTCAAGGAAGTCAACGATAGCCATGGCCATGCCGTAGGGGACCAACTGCTGTGTCAGGTGGCTGAGCGGCTGAAAGGCTGTCTGCGAGAGTCCGACACCGCCTTCCGTCTGGGTGGGGACGAGTTTACCGTACTGCTGCCACAGCTGGGGGAGGATGACAGCTTGGCTGCGGTCGCCGACAAACTAATTGATCAGCTGAAAACCCCATTCAAGGTCGAAGGGCATGATGTGCGCATCAGCTCCAGTATCGGCATTGTCAGTTATCCGCGTGATGGTGAGGATCAGGACACTCTGGTAGGCCATGCCGATGCCGCCATGTACTTTGCCAAAGAGCAGGGTCGAGGGCGCTACGCGTTCTTCGATCCACAAATCAATGCTCGTAACCAGCGCAACATGCGGATCAAGGTGGGTCTCAACGATGCGCTGGAGCGTGACGAGCTGTATCTGGTCTATCAGCCCAAGGTATTGTCTGGCGGAGCAGTCTGCGGCTACGAGGCGCTGATGCGCTGGCACAGCCATGAGTTGGGGCTGGTATCGCCGGCCGAGTTCATTCCCATTGCCGAAGCCAGCCAGGCGCTGGAGTCGATGACGGTATGGCTGTTGCATCAGGTGGGGCGAGACCTGCAAAAAAAGCCGTTGAAAGGCCTTCAGGTCGCTATCAACCTGTCGCCACGCCAGTTCCAGAGTGGCAGCTGGGTGGATGCACTGCGTGAGGTTTTGGAAGAGTACCACCTTGGGCCAGAGCAGTTCTGTATCGAAGTGACGGAGAGCGCACTGGTGGAAAGCTTCAACACCACTGTGGCGCAGCTCTCCGAGGTGCAGGCACTCGGTGTTGAAGTGGCGATTGATGACTTTGGTACCGGTTACTCATCACTGGAGTACCTCAAGCGCTTGCCGATTGACTACCTCAAGATTGATCGCTCTTTCGTGCGAGATATTGGTACCGATGCTGATGACAGGATTATTGTGCAAACCATCATCCTGCTGGCCCATTCGCTGGGGTTGAAGGTGGTGGCCGAAGGGGTTGAAACAGCCGAGCAGGCGGAATTCCTTGGGCAGCAGGCCTGCGATGAACTGCAGGGCTATCTGTTTGCTCCACCGCGAAGGCTTGAAAATCTGGGCGATACAGCCGTAAAAAGGCAGTGAATTCGGTAACTTGCAAAATAATTTAGCCTTCGTGCTTGACACTTCGGCGCAGGGCTGTAGAATCTGCGCCCATCCTTTGGAGGGATGGCTGAGTGGTCGAAAGCACCGGTCTTGAAAACCGACGGGTCGAGAGGCCCCCAGGGTTCGAATCCCTGTCCCTCCGCCATTAAGGATGATGATTTGGACAGTTCCTCGATAGCTCAGTTGGTAGAGCAGTAGACTGTTAATCTATTGGTCGCTGGTTCGAGTCCAGCTCGAGGAGCCAAATCATGATGACCTTGCCTGTCTGGCATGGTCACTGCAAAGAGCGGGTCGTTAGCTCAGTTGGTAGAGCAGTTGGCTTTTAACCAATTGGTCATAGGTTCAAGTCCTATACGACCCACCACTCTTCGCTGCCGGAGGGTCGTTAGCTCAGTTGGTAGAGCAGTTGGCTTTTAACCAATTGGTCATAGGTTCAAGTCCTATACGACCCACCATTTCCGGATTCCTTTCTGATCCAAGCCATCGTTTTTCCTGCCAAAGCCGTTATCATGTTCAGAGCGTGATTGGCTTATGCTTTTGCATGTCTAATTCTGTTGTGCTGTTCACATCATAGTGGCTGTTTTATCCGCTAACGGCTCCATAACCACAGGGTTGCCTGGTGTGAATAAGAAGCTGTGGTATCAATAATGGATTTTATGAAGCCCTTTCGACTTCATTTTGCTGTGTTCATAACAATGGCCTTGTACCTGTTGACGTTCCAGGTCAGGGCGGAGCCTGAGCTCTCTCCGGTCACCATCGGTATTGTTGCTGACAATGCACCCTATTCAAGCCTCGGGCCCGGCGGTCTGCGTGGTTTCTCCATTGATATCCTCGAAGAGTTGAGTCGCACCAGTGGTGTTGAGTTTGAGTATCGCGTCGGGAGTTGGTCGGAAATCTATGGCGCTTTTTTGCGTGGTGAGCTGGATGCGGTAGATGAGATTTCATGGCGCGAAGACCGAGCTGACAAAATGCTGTTCACTCGGCCTTACCATCTGCGCCATACCGTTATCATGCATGATGAAAATCGACCGCTGCCTACCATCGAAACGTTGTCCAATCTGAAGGGATATCGGATTGGCACTCTGACCGATATCTATTATGCAGGCATCTTGAGAGAGTCCGGTCTTGAGATCGTGGAATATGGCTTGCAGCCGGATCTGGTACGTGCGTTGGCCTTTGGCTGGGTTGATGCGATTATCGGCCCGGAAGTGACATTGCGCTACATGGCTCGCCAGCAGGGGTTTGTGAATATCGAGCCCTTGGCTGCAGCACCCCTGAGTGGGAAGGAAACGGAAGATTTCAGAATTGCCGTTCACCTGGATCAGCCCCAGCTGTATCAGAAGCTTGATGAGGGGCTGGCGGCCATTGACCCGCACTGGATTGAAGCCTTGCGCGAACGCTGGCAGGAGTTCGGCGGCAAGGCTTTGGACAACAAGACCTTGAAGCTTACACCGGCGCAGCAGCTGACAGTGCGTCAACAGGCACCCTTGAGAGTTGGGCTGATGAGCGATTATGCGCCACTGAGTTTTGAAGACGGTGGGCGCGTGCAGGGACTCTCGGTAGACATCCTGACTCGCGTGATGGATTTGACCGGCTTGCAGGCAACGCCTGTGGTTGATCAATGGAGTGTCCTGATTGAATTGTTGCAACAAGGGGAAATAGATGTCATCGCGAATATCTCCGATCTGAAAGAGCGCAGGAGCTTCACGCGTTTCACACAACCTTTCCACCACGTGCCTATCGTGGTTTTTACCCGCAAGCCTGGCTTCCGCCTGAACTCGCCTGATGATTTCCGTGGTCAGAAAATCGCCATCAGTACTGGGATCTTCTACGAACGCAAGGTACGTGATCTGGCGTCTGAAGGGGTCGTTAGCTTTGACAGTCAGGCCTCCATGTTCCGGTCCTTGGCCTCCGGCACGGTGGATCTGGTACTGGCTGCCTTGCCAAACGGCAATCACTGGGTACGTGAATTGGGCCTCACAGATGTCCGCATTGCTGGTGAGCTGAGCCTGCCCGATGTGAGTGGCGAGGATCTGCGCTTCGGCTTGCGTCCCGAGCTTGAGCCACTGGTTCCGATCATCGATGCGGCCCTTGCCGCCATTACACCAACGGAAATGCGAACTATCGAGAATCGCTGGTTGGGGGCACAGCTTGAGACCAACTCGGCGTTTACGGGATTCAGTGCTGCAGAACAGGATTTTCTTGAAATACGCAACAACAGTCTCAGCTACTGCATTCATCCTGACTGGATGCCACTTGAGGGGCTGGATAGCAAAGGCCAGCATCAGGGGCTTTCGGCAACACTGTTGGATATCTTCAGCCTCCGCTCAGGGGTGGCCTTTAATTTGCGTCCGACCCGGCACTGGAGGGATTCTCTCGCAGCGTTGAAGCAGGGACAATGTGACCTGGTGCCGCTTATTGGGCGCTCAGAGGGGCAGTCTGAAGGGCTTGTCCTCACTTCTGCATTTTACACATTGCCAAGCATTGTACTTGGTCGCATAGAGGCGCCCTTTATCAGCAGTCTGAGTGATATTGACCAGCACCCGATCGCAATTGTGCGCGATTCACCATTATTGTCAGAGTTGCGCCGAAGCTACCCGGGTTTGAACCTGATAGAAGTAGACAGCGAAACGGAGGGGGTGCAAGGGCTGCAGCGTGGGGAGTGGTATGGTTACATCAGCACATTGGCAACGGCCAGTCAGAAGCTGGAGGATCTTGGGCTAGCTGATATTCGTGTTATTGGCCGTGTCCCCATGGACCTTGAGCTGGCCCTGGCAACCTCAGCGACCGATCAACATCTGGGTACGCTGATGCAAAAGCTGGTATCAAGCCTGAGTAGTGAAGACCTGCATCGAATGGACAGTGAGTGGCGTACCGTCAGGCTCCAGCAGAGGGTGGATTACTCCCTGTTGTGGAAGATTCTGTCGGTAACAGCCATTGTTTTGTTTATGCTGTTTTACTGGAATCGCAAGCTGGGTGCCCTCAACCGGGAGCTGGCAGCTGCCAACGAACGACTTGCTGTCACAAGTACAACGGATGAGCTTACCGGCCTCGGAAATCGAACCAGTTTTGAGCAACACTATGAAGCCTGTTACCAGGTATGTCAGCGCAACGGCTTGTCGTTTATGGTGGCCATGATGGATGCCGATCACTTCAAACAGGTCAATGACCGGTTTGGACATGCAGTGGGAGATGAGTGCCTGCGTGCAATCAGCCGTACCATGCGTGAACACTTCCGGCGCGAAACCGATCATCTGATTCGCTTTGGCGGGGAAGAGTTCGTTATTTTTGCAGTGGCCAATTCGCCTGCTGATGCCGCTGAGCGGCTGGAAACACTCAGGCGCGGCATTGAGCAACTGCGAGTGCCAACCGCTGATGGTCAGGAAGTTCGTGTGAGTGTCAGCATCGGTTATTGCCGACTGGTGCCCGAAATAGGGCAGCGCTCTGAACAGTGGCTGCGCATGGCAGACCGAGCGGTTTACGAAGCCAAGCGCAAGGGACGCAATCGTGTTGTCGATGCGGGAAAGGATGTTGTCTAGAACGGGCATGGTGCGGGCCTTGGGCTTTGGTCGAACCGGGCTTGCGTGACTAAGCTTCGATTCAAACAACCTTTCACGAAAGCCCTCTCCCGTGCAATCAGGAGAGGGCTGAGGAGTTTAATTGCTGGTGGCAGTACCCTGCATTTTTTGTTTAAGCTCCAATGCCAGGTGACGCAAATGTTCTAATGCTTCTGCCGCGTCTGGATGATCACGCTCAACCTTTTTGCTCCAAGCCTGGTCCATACCTGATGTCGCTTGCTGAATCTCCTTCATTAGTGGATCGTTGGCATCGACAAAATGTATATTCACACCCTCTTTCTTTGCCATTTCAATACCTTCTCGGTCAGACTGATCCCAAGCCTTACCGGCCATGGCTGACAGGCGTGCCCCGGATACTGACATGATTGCTTCACGATCTTCAGGGCTCAGGCTATCCATGAAATCTTCATTGGCAATGATTGCAAAGCTGCCCAGATAAAGCCCTCCGGGCAGCAGTGTCAGGTGGGATGATACTTCGGCCAAGCGAAAATCACGTTGACTGGCTGCCGGCATGAATACACCGTCCACGATGCCCTGCTGCATCATCTCGTACACCTTGGGGCCAGGTGCCGCAACTGGCGTGATCCCCAGACGCTTGCCCAACTCCTGTTGAACACCACCGCCAAGGCGGATTTTGGCACCTTTGAGATCACTCATCGAGTTGATCGGCTTACGGCTGTGGATCTGGCCCGGGCCATGAGTAAACAGTCCCATCAGGACAAGCCCCTGGTGTTCAGGTGAGTCTGAAAAATAGCGGTTATAGGTCTCCCAATAGGCTTGTGACGCCAGTTCAGCGTTGACACCCAGGCCGGGCAGCTCAACCATTTCTGACAGTTGGAATCGACCGGGCACATAGCCGTGAAAACTCCATGCGGCGTCCGCCACACCATCTTCCACCATTGAAAAATAGGTGCTTTGATCTCCCAGATTATACTCTAGCTTTACCTTGACCCGGCCTTCCGTTGCCTCCTCCACCCAACTGGCCCATGTCGGCAGAACTACACTGTTCTGAACATGGCCAGGAGGACCCGCGGTTGCAAAGTGAAGTGTGACCGGCTCTGCCATGACCGGCAGGCAGATGGAACAGGCAAGCAGTGCAATCTTGGTGCGTTTGAATGTCAGCATAGGTGCATCCTTTTTATTGTTATCTCGTGATGAAATTGCTGGAATCAGGCGATACATTGGCTCAATGGAATGTTGATATCCTCCGCTTTTGGGATGTCGATTTGGGTTTCTGTCATGATCATTTTCTTGGCTTGCAAAAAGTCCGCCGGTCGATTGATTGCATCGCATGCAACCAGTCGGCCCTGTTTGAGATAAAGCCAGCTGCGCGCCTGAGTATCTTGACCACGCGCGATCAGCTGGTCGTAATCCGGATTCAGACCTGCAATTTGTAGGCGTGCTTCGTACTGCGTTGACCAGAACCAGGGCACAGCTGGCTCGGGTATTGGTTGCCCGGTCAGCTGTGCCAGGATGGTCTGAGCGTGGGCGCTGGTGTTTTGAACCGACTCCAACCGCAGGTTACGGTTGTAAAGGGGGCTGAACTGAACAGCACAGTCACCGCCAGCATGGATGGCGGGGTCAGAGGTGCGACAGCATTGATCGATCACAATGCCGTTGTCACATTCAAGGCCTGCCTGCTGCGCAAGTGAAACCTCCGGGACTACCCCGATTCCCACTACAACCTGATCCGCGGCCAACACTTCCCCATTTGTCAGACGTACCGCCTCAATCGCTTGCTGGCCCATAAAGTTCTCCACACCGACACCCGTGCGGATATCAACGCCATGATTCTGATGCAGCTGCATGAAACACTCGGACACCTCAGGAGCTACCACGCGTCCAAGAATTCGCTCGCCGGCTTCCAGAACCGTCACGGCCATGCTGTTTTGACGTGCGGCAGCCGCTATCTCCAACCCGATAAAGCCGCCACCGATCACGGCCAGGCGTTTGCCGGGCTGCAGTGCACCGCGCAACTGTCTGGCGTCAAACAATGTCTTGAGGTAATGAATACCTGCCAGCTCATGACCGGGGATATCCAGCCGACGCGGCGTTGTCCCTGTAGCCAGAACCAGTTGGTCGTATGGTACGAGATGGCCGTTGGCCACCACGGTTTTCTGCTGTCGATCAATTTCACTGACTCGGGTATTGAGTTGACAGGTGAAGCGCGGATCTTTCCAGACGTGTTGTGCAACCAGTGCCAGTCCCTCCTCTGTCAGTTCACCCTTGAGGTATTCCTTGGACAGGACCGGGCGATTGCAGGGCAACGAGTCTTCTGCACTGAGCAGTGTCACTCGACCGTCAAAACCCTGCCTGTACAGTCCCGTAATCAAGGCGGCAGCCAGATGCCCACCGCCCACAATAACCAGATGTTGCATGCCGACTCTCCCGAAAGTTAAGGCTCAACATTCAGCCGGCACAATGCGCAGGCTAAGGCCATCCATCTCTTGGCTCAGCCGCAGTTGGCAGCTCAGGCGTGAGCCTGATGTACGCTCATCCAGTGCGTCCAGCAGTGCTTCTTCTTCCGGCTGGGCTGTACCCAACAAGGGTTGCCAGTCGCTCTCCAGTACGATGTGACAGGTACCGCAGGCACAGCAGCCGCCACAGACGCCTTCAACTCCCGAGGATTGATCCCGCAGCAGTTCCATCAGGCTGCTGCCGGGATCGGCCTGCAACCGCTGCTGATGGCCGTTGGCATCGATTACATGGATTTGGATGCTCATGTTTACACCTCTACTGCTGTATTGATGGCAGGCTGTGACTGAACTGCCCCTGGTGCGGAGTGCTGACTGCGTTCAGCCTCGGCACGGCGCTTGAGGTAACGACGCATGGCTACGCTGGCAATATCGGACTTTACTGAAATTTCAAAGAACTCATCTTCACGTGACATATTGCTGAGCAGTTCTTCCATCGCTTCCAGCCCCACAATGTCTTCATGGAAGGCAGCCATGAGTTGTTGGTGCATGAAGTCGGTGATGCTGTCGTCCTCGGGGGCAAAATTGCGCCCATGAACAACGAAGTAATGGGTAGAAGTCGCGGTCTCGGGCGTGGGAATATGGGCCGTCTTGATACGGGTATCGGGTCGCTCAGACTCAGGCAGGGCGATGTCATAAAACTGAGCATGCACGATATGCAGTGCCGGTGACACGAAATCTGATGTGGTGATCCGTGCCGCATCCCGTCCTTCAAGGCCGGTGGGCTTGGCCCAAACCGGTGGCAACCGTGTGGGTACCACGTAGCGCTTGAGGATAAAACGATCTTCGCTGATTTCGGTATCAAACTCGGCGGCGGCATAGTCGGGTGTACCGAAGGTGTTGGCATGCAGGAAGCTCAGATGGGTCAGATCAAGCAGGTTTTCATGCAGGTACACGTAGCTGGCCTTAAGAGGCATGTAGTCGCAGGAGGTGATCCAACCCTGGTCCAGCATCGGCATGGCGGGAATCTGTTTCGGATCAGCTTGATCAGGCTCACCCATCCAGATCCAGACAACGGGTCCCTGCTCGACAAGTGGATAGCTGCGGATCGAGATACCGGCGCAGTTGCACTGTGATGGCACCTCGACACAGCTGCCGCTGGCATCATAGCGCAGACCATGATATCCACAGACAATGGTGTCACCTTCAAGACTGCTGCGTGATAGAGGGAAGGAGCGATGGCCGCAACGGTTATCCAGCGCCACGGGTTCGCCGTTTTCCTGACGGTACAAAACCAGCTGACGACCCAGAATGGTGCGAGCCTTAAGTTCCCGCCCAATCTCATGACCAAGGGCGGCCACATACCACTCGTTGAAGATGAACGGGGTTTGTCGATTGGCCAGTGTCTTGCCAGCGGCCTGAGCTGCTCGCTGTACTTTGGTAAGAGCCATAAGGCATCCCTCCGAGTTTTTATTCTTGTTTAAACGTGGTTTCAGGCTACTCGGGCGGGGAGGGCCCGGCACTCACAGGATCTTGTGAGCTGTACTCGAAATTGTGGCAACTGCATGTAATACTCGGATCAAGGTGTCCGCCAGAGATACCATGCATAACAAGAACAGGGCCCTGGAGGTCTGACAATGAACCCGACAACCGTACAACACAGCCTGGCTAGCCTTGTGGGTGAGATTGGCCGTCAGGGATTTGAACACCGCCTGATGCAGTGCATGCATGAACTGACCGGTGCCGACCATTGTGTTCTGATCAGTTATGATGCCAGCCGTACAGCGCCCATAACGCTGTTTTCATCTGGAGCCATCGATCAGCCACTGGCACAGGAATGCCGCCGCCTGTACGACGAGGTCTATTACGAGCGCGACCCGAACCGGGCCTTATTGGATGCCGGTGCACATGAACCCTCAACACAACTTCTCACGCTACGCCCGGAAGAGTTGAGTGACCCGGAGTATCGTCGTACCCTGATTGAGCGCTGTGGCATCCGTGAAAAACTGGCGTTTATAGGCCATGGCCGCGAGCAAGCTTATTGCCTGAACCTGTACCGGCTCAAATCGCGCCAGCGTAAAGGTCTACTGATGGGAGCTCTACAGGACAACACGGCACTGATAGCCGCCACACTGGAGCGTCATATCAGTCTTTCGACGGAGGCCCAGGTCAGATTTGATCTGCCGTGGGTTAGAGCACGGCTGTCGCGCAGCTGCGGTGATCGCTTAACCCAGAGAGAGATGGATGTGGCCTGCAGAATAGTGTTGGGCTATAGCTCTGAAGCCATTGGACTGGATTTGGGCGTGAGCGTAAATACAGTGCTCTCACACCGCAAGAACCTCTATGAAAAGCTGGGTATTGGAACGCAGAATCAACTGTTTGCCATTGTGACCGAAGGGCGCTGTGCTTGGGTATGAGCTTGCCTGGTACACGATGTAATCACAGTCTGTTTTAGCTGGGTTTACACGCCTGATGTGTGTTTGAAGTGTAGGCGTATTTTGGCTCACTTATACTCAACCGCGACGACCTCCAGCCAGAGTTCATCCTGATCAACCCGCTCGATGGTCACGTCATCGCCCACCTGTTTCTTGAGCAGCTGCCGTGCCAGTGGTGCATCAATGCTGATATAACCTTTGGCCGGGTCGATTTCATCTGCGCCGACAATACGGTAGCGACGCGTGTTGTCATCCTCATCGGCCAACGTGACCCAGGCGCCGAAGAAAATTCGGCTGGTGTCGTCAGGGGCGCGATCCACCACCTTGATGTGTTCCAGCCGCTTCGACAGGTAGCGGACGCGACGGTCGATCTCGCGCAGCTGTTTCTTGCCGTAGATGTATTCAGCGTTTTCGGAACGGTCACCCTGGGCCGCAGCCTCTTTTACGGCCTGCGTAACCTCGGGGCGTTTGACCTTCCACAAGTATTTCAGCTCGTTATTGAGATGCTCGTAGCCCTCCAGCGTGATGTAGGGCGAGCTTTTGGGTTGTGCCGGACGCCAGCGTGACATGTTTTTTCCCTGATATTGAAGAAAAGGTAAAGGATTACAGTCGCTTGCCGATAATACCAGCTCAGGCGGAGGCATGATGCAGACAGATCCTATCCAGACACGAATTGAGAACTATACGGCCTCACTGCCACAGGCAGTGCAGTCGCCCAATGGTGCCCAGTTTGCGTTTCTGCTCAGTCTGATTGCATCCAACCAGGAAATCTATCGCCCGCAGGCATCGGCTCAGCCCGGCAGCGGCTTCGAGTTGCCTCCGGCAGCGCCGTTGAGCTATCCCGATCTGAATGAGCTGCACACGCCGGAAGTGGTGTCGCGGCTTAATCATTCCATCAATGATCATATTCCCGGCGACTACGCCTATCTGGTGAGCCGGCTGGACACCCAGGCCCGGACACCCCGTGCGCAGGCACTGCGGTCAGACCGTTTTGAGCAAGTCGCCCTGTATGCCGCCAGTGAACTGGCCGGTACCATCGAGACCGCACGCCATACCTTGACCGCAACGGCCTGACAGGCCAAGCGCAATATGTTTTCCTAGTCGGTTTGTGTCTGCAAGGATCATAACCCATGTCGGAAAAATCACAGTCGCGGGCCATGCTGCTTGGACTCAGTGCCGTTTTGCTCTGGTCCACGGTGGCGACGGCGTTCAAGCTCTCGTTACAGGTCATGACGCCGTTGCAGCTGCTGGCCTGGTCCGGCCTGTTCTCCACATTGGTACTGGCAGCCTGCGTAAGCTGGCAGAAGCGCTGGCCTGAGTTGCTGCAGCAGTGGCGCAAGCGTCCCGGTCTCTATCTGCTGCTGGGGACACTGAATCCGGCACTGTACTATCTGGTGCTGTTTAAGGCCTATGATCTATTGCCGGCGCAACAAGCTCAGGCCCTGAACTACACCTGGGCGCTGACCCTGTCACTGCTGGCTGTGCCGCTACTGAAGCAGAAGCTGCAGCGTTTAGATCTGCTGGCCATGACACTGGGATACTTTGGCGCACTGGTGATCGCGACCCGAGGGCAGCTGTTGGCACTTCAGTTTGACAGTACGCTCGGAGTGGCGCTGGCATTGGGCAGCACTCTGATCTGGGCACTGTACTGGATTCTCAATGCGCGGGCCGAGAGTTCTCCTGCGGTCAGCTTGTTGCTCTGCTTTCTCTGCGGAACGCCGCTGGTATGGGGCTTGATGCTGTGGCAAGGCGAAGTGCAGTGGCCCGGCACTCAGGGCATTCTCGGGGCGCTTTGGGTCGGGGTGTTCGAGATGGGGCTGACGTTCATGCTCTGGCTGGGCGCACTGCGTGCCGCGACTCATGTCAGCCGTGTGTCCAACCTGATATTCCTGTCGCCCTTTCTGTCGCTGGTGTTTATCTACTTGCTGTTACACGAGCCTATTGCCCCGGCAACCTTCATTGGCCTGGGGCTGATCGTTACGGCAGTGGTGGTGCAGCAGCGCGCCCGGCGTTCAGAGCCAGCGCCAACGCCGGAACAGGATTAACAGGCCGCCAACCAGCAGGCCCAGCAACAGCAGGAAAATCAGGAAGGCATAATCGTTATCGGCACCTGGAATACCGCCCACGTTGATCCCCAGCAACCCGGTGAGAAAGCCCAGAGGCAGGAAGACGGCTGAGATGATCGACAGTACGTACATGCGCTGGTTGAGCTGTTCGCCCTGCTGGCTGGCCAGCTCTTCTTGTGCCATGGCGGCACGCTCACGAATGATGTCCAGATCCTCGATGTGGCGCAGCAGCTGATCACTGATTTCACGCAGTTCCAGCTTCATTTCAGTGGTAAACCAGCTCAGGCGTTCGCTGAGCATCTGGTTGAAGGCGTCCCGCTGCGGGGCAAAGTAACGCCGCAGGGTAACGGTCTGGCGGCGCAGACTGCGCACGGCCTGGCGCATCTCGCTGCCGGGTTGGGTCAGCAGGTCCAGCTCAAGGTCTGACAGTTGCTCTTCAAGTTCTTCAACCGTCACTCCCATCCGCTCCACCAGCAGTTCGCTGAGGCGAATGACCAACTCGGCGCTGCTGCGAGGGCCCTCCCCCTGCTCGAACAGCGCCAGCAGCTTAGCGACGGACATCAAACGGCGTTTGCGGGTTGATACCACCAGTCGCGCCCCGACGCAGAGGCGAATCGAAACCATATCTTCGGGATCGGCCCCCGGGTTGGTATTTACACCGCGCAGCGCGAGCAGAAGGTGTTCATCCAGAATGGCGGCGCGGGGGCGGGTGTTTTCGGCCAGCAGGGCGTCGATGGCCAGCTCCGGCAGGCCACTGTCCTGTTCCAGCCACTGGCGCGTGGAGTCGAGGGTGTAGTCCAGATGCAACCAGAGAATGCCATCTTCCGGTTGCCAACGTTCCAGCTCCTCGAAGGAAAGAGAACGGGCACCGCCCTGTCCATCGAGGATCAGTGCGTGCAGTGTTTCGCGGGCGGGTGTCATGGCTGTTTTCCTGTCAGTCGGTGCGCCAGGTAATTTTGTCTATTTCGCCCCCTTCGATTTTCCACCATTCGTCCGGGTCGTCACCATCCTGCCATCCAGAAACGATGCAACGAACCTGGGTGTCCAGTGCGGCGGCGACTTCATGGGCACAGTCAACGTCACGTATCCAGGGGGTGGCATCGGAGCGGAACCAGACGCTGATCCAGGCTTTGCCAACCGCCTTTTCATGGATCATGACCGGAATGCGCTGACCGCTGAAAATGGCTGTGAGTGAGTGCGTGCCGCCGACACTGTTGTGTGATTCAACATTGTCGGCCCGATCGCGCAGCCACTGCAGTATCTGTTCCAGGGAACGGTTCTTGATATAGATCTCAATGTCAGGGTGGCGGATCTCGGTGCTGCTCATCGTCGTCGTCCAGAATGTGCCAGATGCGCAGAACGCTCAGGCTTAGGTAACCAATAAGGGCGAGTATGCTGCCAGCGATGGTTAGGATCAAGCCGGCCAGTGCCAGCAATTCTGCCTTGAGCCCGGGTGGCAGGCTGTATTGGGCCATGCTGATGCCACCGACGCCACAAAAGAACAGCCCGGCTCCACTGAGCAGCAGGCGTAGGTTGCCTCGGGGGTTCTGTGCCTGCTGGCGAAGCCAGTCCTTGAGTCGGCTCATCGCTTGCGTAACAGGCTCAGTCTGAAATCGGCCTGTTCGGTCAGGGCGGAGCAGGCGGCAATGCGCTCACGGGCGGCGCTGTTCAGGCGCTGGCCGTGTGGTGTCATCGCCAGCAGGTCCTGCACCGCCTCGGCGTTGTCGAGCCTGAACTCGAACGCCAGCCTTTCCAGTGCGACGGGCTCGAATTGTTGCGCCAGTGCCTGCTCAGGGCTGAAGCCCGAACTGTCACGAACTTGTTCATAGATCAAACCGCGCAGGGCACGCAGGTGCTCAGGGCCGGGGTAGACCACCAACATGAGACCACCCGGTTTGAGAACACGAGCGGTGGGTTCAGGCAGCAGGCGGCCGAAGATCAGACTGGCCATGTCGACCGATTCATCGGCCAGCGGGATATCCGCGCCAGTGGCGACCATCCAGAGAATATCGGGGTTGCGTCGGCTGGCGGTGCGTACCGCCGGTTTGGAAATATCCAGCCCGGCCACGTTCAGTTTCAACTGGCGCTGCAGCTGATCGGTGTACCAGCCCTCGCCACAACCAAGATCCAGAAGTTTTCCGGCCTGAGTTGTCTGCACATAAGGCTGCAGCAGATCAATAATGGCCTGTGCCAGCGGGGTATAGTGCCCCGCCTGCAGGAAGCGCTGTCGTGCCTGCACCATGTCGGCACTGTCGCCCGGCTCCTTGCTGCGTTTGCGCTGCGGCAGCAGTAAATTCCAGTACCCCTGACGGGCGCGGTCAAAGCTGTGGTTGTGTTCACAGCCAAGCCGTTGCTCCAGCTGTTGCAGGGGCGACTTGCATACCGGGCAGATCAGCGCAAATGTACTCATGCCTGAACCAGCAGCCGAGCCAGAATGTTTTCGTACAAGTGCGACAGATCATCCAGATCGCTGGCCCGTACACGCTCGTTGATCTTGTGGATGGTGGCGTTGCAGGGCCCCAACTCCAGTACCTGAGCCCCGGTGGGTGCAATAAAACGACCATCAGAGGTGCCACCGGAGGTGGACAGCTCGGTTTCGTAACCCATTACAGAGCGGATTGCCTCCCGTGCCGCATCCACCAGACTGCCGGCCGCCGTCAGGAAAGGATTGCCGGACAGAATCCAGTCGATATCCCACTCAAGGCCATGCTGGTCGAGGATCTCGCGCACACGCACCTTCAGTTCATCGGCGGTCACTTCAGTGGAGAAGCGGAAGTTGAAAGCAATATCCACATGGCCGGGAACCACGTTGGTGGCACCGGTGCCGGCATTGATATTTGAGATCTGGAAACTGGTGGGCGGGAAGAATTCATTGCCTTCGTCCCAAACGGTGGCCGCCAGTTCAGCCAGTGCCGGAGCGGCTTCGTGGATCGGATTACGCACAAGATGCGGGTAGGCCACATGGCCCTGAATGCCACGTACCTTCAACGTGCCGCTGAGTGAACCGCGGCGACCGTTTTTGATCACATCACCCACTTTTTCCGTGCTGGAAGGCTCGCCGACGATGCACCAGTCGATCTTCTCGTTGCGTGCTTCCAGATGATCGATCACGCGGGTGGTACCGTTAATGAAGGGGCCTTCTTCGTCGCTGGTGATCAGCAGGGCGATGGAGCCCTGATGGTCCGGGTGGTTGGCGACAAAGCGCTCCACGGCGGTAACAAAGGCGGCCAGGCTGCCTTTCATGTCCGCCGCGCCACGACCGCAGAGATAACCTTCCTCGATGCGTGGCTCGAAGGGCGGAAACTGCCACTGCTCTTCGGGGCCGGAGGGCACCACATCGGTATGCCCGGCAAAGCAGAACAGAGGGCCTGAATCACCACGGCGTGCCCAGAGGTTGGTCACCTCTTCAAACGGCAGGCGCTCGATACGAAAGCCGAGTTTTTCCAGCCGGCTGATCATCAGTTCCTGACAGCCATCATCCTCGGGGGTGACGGAGCGGCGGCTGATCAGCTCCATGGCCAGATCCAGCGTAGGGGAGGTCGAAGTCATGTTGAATCCTGCGGCTTGAAAACAATAAAACCCCGTACACCATCGGGTGAACGGGGTCGGTCAGCGCTGTTACGCTCAGTTGTGCTTGTGCAGCTCGGCGTTCAGCTCGATGGCGCTCTTGTTGGTTTTCACCTCGATGCGACCATTCTGCGAGTTGCGGCGGAACAGCAGGTCCGGGGTGCCGGCCAGTTCGCCAGCCTTGACTACGCCCACTTCCTGGTTGTGCTCGTCCAGCAGGGTGACCTTGGAACCACCGGTAACGTACAGTCCTGCTTCAATGGTGCAACGATCACCCAGCGGCAGGCCGAGACCGGCGTTGGCGCCCAGCAGGCAGTTCTCACCCACAGAGATCACCACGTTGTTGCCACCGGACAGCGTGCCCATGGTGGACGCGCCGCCACCGATATCGGAGCCGTTGCCCACGACAACACCAGCGGAGATGCGGCCTTCAACCATGCTCACGCCCAGGGTGCCGGCGTTGAAGTTGATGAAACCTTCATGCATCACGGTGGTGCCTTCGCCCACGTGGGCGCCCAGACGGATACGTGATGCGTCACCGATGCGAATGCCGGCCGGTACCGCGTAGTTGGCCATTTTCGGGAACTTGTCGACGGAGAATACGTCCAGCACCTTGCCCTGAGCACGAGCCGAGAGCTGACGGCGCGGCAGGTCGTCCAGTGCAACGGCGCCTTCATTGGTCCAGGCCACATTCGGCAGCAGCGGAAACATGCCGCTCAGGTCGATGCCGTGCGGCTTGACCAGACGGTGCGACAACAGCGACAGCTTCAGGTACACCTCGGCGGTGGTCTGCGGCGCAGCGTCGGTTTCCAGGATGCAGAGGACCAGCGGCTGCTGGGTGCCTTCCAGGATCTCAACCACTTCAGCCTGAGCTTCGGCGTCCACGGACAGGAAGGCCGCTTCCAGTGCCTTCAGCTGGGAGGCGTTCAGTTCGATGGTCTGGTTGCCGCCCTCGTAACCCACCTTGTCGGCCACGGCGGCAATCAGCGTGTCATCCGCGTTCAGCAGCGGTGCGTTGTAGTACACCTCCAGCCAGTCGCCGGCAGACGATTTTGTACCTACACCCAAACCAAATGCGAAATTCGCCATTGTTTACTCCGTTGTTCGATTCATCAAAAAGGGAGGCACTGTTCAGTCGAACAGGGCCGCGTAATCGGTGTCTTTAAAGCCGACTTCAACCCGACCGTCGTCCAGTTCCAGCACCGGGCGCTTGATCAGAGTCGGCTGTTCGACCATCAATGCCTGCAATGCGGTGGCATCAGTGGTGGTCTTGATCTCATCTGGCAGCTGGCGCCAGGTGGTGCCGCGCTTGTTCAGCACCTTGTCCAGTCCGACCCTGTTGCACCAATGCTCGACCTTGTCGGCTTCAAGGCCTTGTTTGCGGAAGTCGTGAAATTCAAATGCAACACCACGGGCTTCCAGCCATTTGCGCGCCTTGCGCACGGTGTCGCAGTTGCTGATGCCGTACAGCGTGGTCACGGGCAACTCCTTACAGGGATTCAATATAGCGGCGAATGCGTTCGGCCGCTTCAACACACTCGGATACCGTTGCCACCAGTGCCATGCGCACAAAACCGGACCCCGGCAGCACGTCGTCCACTTCGCGGGACAGGTAGCGGCCCGGCAGCACGGTCAGATTCTGCTGTGCGAATAGACCCTTGGCAAATTCATCATCCGCCATCGGGGTGGGTGCCCAGAGATAGAAGCTGGCATCGGACTGTTTCACATCCATCACCGGCTGCAGTACGCGCAGCACCGCATCGAACTTATGTCGATACTGGCAGCGGTTTTCGTATACGTGGCCTTCGTCATTCCAGGCGGCGATGGAGGCCAGCTGGTGCTGAACCGGCATGGAGCAGCCGTGGTAGGTACGATAGAGCAGGAAAGGTTCCAGCAGGCTGGCATCACCGGCGATAAAACCGGAGCGCATGCCGGGCAGGTTGGAGCGCTTGGAGAGGCTGTGGAACACGATGCAGCGGGCATAGTCGTTCCGGCCCAGCTCGGCACAGGCCTGCAGTAATCCGGCCGGCTTGTTGTTCTCGTCCGGGTACAGCTCGGAATAGCACTCATCCGAGCAGATGATGAAGTCATGTTCATCGGCCAGGGCGATCAGCTTTTTCAGGGTCTCGACACTGTGCACGGCCCCGGTTGGGTTACCCGGTGAGCAGACAAACAGCAGCTGGGTTCGCTGCCAGATATCCGCTGGAACGGCATCATAATCGGGGATAAAGCCGTTTTCGGCCAGGCAGTTGAGGTAGTAAGGTTCGGCCCCGGACAGATAGGTGGCCCCTTCATAGATCTGATAGAAGGGGTTAGGGGACATGACCAGAGCACCGGGCTTGCGCTCGACCGCCGCCTGAGTGAAAGCAAAGATCGCTTCACGGGTACCGTTGACCGGCAGAATGTTGCGCTCAGGGTCCATGCTGTCGGTCTGCAGACCGAAGCGGCGTTCGCACCAGCTCGCCATCGCCTGACGCAGTTCCGGCATCCCCTTGGTGGTCGGGTAGGTGGAAACACCGCTGAGGTTTTCCGCCAGTACATCGGTTACGAAGGGCGGAGCCGGATGTTTGGGCTCTCCAATGCCGAGCGAGATGTGCTCAAGGCTTTTGGGGGGCTGAACACCGGCCTTGAGGACGGCCAGTTTCTCAAACGGGTAGGGCTGCAGTCGGTCGAGATCGCGGTTCATGCAAGTTTCCTGTCATACCCTGCAAAGTGCAGGGTTTTAGGCCAGATTTCAGGCGCAAAAGTATAGCGGAAGCGGCCTATTCGATGCCAGTTAAGCGCAGCGGATCGAGCAGACCTTCCACCTCTTCGCGCTCAAGGTCGGTCTGTTCCACGACCACGTCAACGATGGGTCGACCTTCGGTATAGGCCTGTTTGGCAAGGGTGGCCGCCTGCTCATAGCCCAGAACCGGGTTGAGTGCCGTGACCAGAACCGGGTTGCGCGACAGGGCCGCCTCGATATTGTTGCTGTTGACCGTAAAGCCTTCGATCGCCTTGTCGGCCAGTGTGACGGCAGCGTTGGCGACCAGCATCTCGCTCTGCAACAGGTTGTAGGCAATCAGCGGCAGCATGGTATTGAGCTGAAAGTTGCCGTGCTGGCCACAAATGCTGATGCTGACATCGTTGCCACACACCTGAGCGGCGGCCATCATGACTGCTTCGGAGATCACCGGGTTGACCTTGCCGGGCATGATGGAAGAGCCAGGTTGCAGGGCAGGCAGGGCGATTTCGCCAAGACCTGCCAGTGGGCCGGAGTTCATCCAGCGCAGATCATTGGCAATTTTCATCAATGCCGTGGCGCAGGTCTTGAGCTGGCCGGACAGCTCAACTGCCGTATCCTGACAGGCCTGAGCCGTAAAGTGGTTCTGTGCAGGCTGCAGGGTCAAGCCGGTACGAATGCTGAGCTGACGGCAGAACAGGCGTGAGAAGGCGCGCGGGGCATTGACCCCGGTACCCACCGCCGTTCCGCCTTGAGCCACCTGCAACAGTCGCGGGCGCACGCTTTCCAGTCGTGCGATGCAGTCCTGTATCTGTGTCAGCCAGCCTGATACCTCCTGATCCATGCGGATAGGCATGGCATCCATCAGATGGGTACGACCGGTCTTGACGATCTGGGACAGCTCAGAGCGCTTGCGCGTCAGAATGCCGACCAGATGGCGCAGTGCCGGGATCAGGCTGTTTTCCAGCTGCAGCAGTGCGCTGACATGAATGCAGGTGGGGATCACATCGTTCGAGCTTTGGCTCATGTTGATGTGATCATTCGGGTGCAGCTCAAGGCCAGTGCGCTGCTTGATCAGCGCACTGAGCACTTCGTTCATGTTCATGTTGCTGCTGGTGCCGGAGCCGGTCTGGAATACGTCCACCGGGAATTGGTCGAGATGTTCACCAGCGATCAGCTGGTCGGCTGCGTCAACAATGGCATCTGCCTGCTCTTTTTCCAGCAGGCCCAGCTCCGCATTGGCACGTGCGCAGGCTGCCTTGATCTGGGCCAGCGTTGTGATGAACGAAGCCGGCAGGCACAGATCACTGATTTGAAAGTTATCCACAGCCCGTTGGGTCTGTGCGGCGTACAGGGCATCACGGGGTACCTGTACCTCACCCATGCTGTCATGCTCGGTGCGAAATTCCGGATTCATGCTTGGCTCCCTGTGCGTTTTTAAATGGTCCCGAACCGGGTGTTGTACAATCAGTTTATACACAATCCGGGGCGGATGCGCATAGCGTCAAATACCGTTTGATGGGTGCAGGATCACCCCGGAGTGCAAAGTATCGGTGTTTGGATAATATGGGGTAGACTCTCGTTCCGTTCATCTGTTCCCTGCTTCAAGAGTGATCACCCATGAGTTTGCTTACTCGCTGGCCGCGCGACCAGCTCTGCCTCAGTGTTGAAGAACGTCGTCATGCCGTGCAGGCGGTGGAGCAGGCGTTCGCTGCCACCCTGGAATCATTGAAGGTGGAT
The DNA here is from genome assembly GCF_900107855.1 of Marinobacterium iners DSM 11526. GTDB lineage: Bacteria > Pseudomonadota > Gammaproteobacteria > Pseudomonadales > Balneatricaceae > Marinobacterium > Marinobacterium iners. The sequence continues at coordinate 71,877 of NZ_FNRJ01000013.1, forward strand.
ATCGGCCTGAAGGAGATGTTCGAGGAGATCTATGTGCCGCTGGCTGCCTGGATTCTGGCGCGCAAGCGACAGCAGGAAGGACCGCTGGTGCTGGGCATCAACGGTGCGCAGGGTGCCGGCAAGTCGACCCTGTTCAATCTGTTGGAAGTGATTCTGGGAGAAGGGTTTGATCTGCGAGTGGTGGGTTTCTCCATCGATGATATCTACAAGACCCGTGCCGACCGCGAGGCGATGGCGCGCAGCATTCATCCTCTGTTTGTCACCCGAGGCGTACCCGGTACACATGATGTAGAGCTGGGCATGGAGATTATCGACAGCCTGTGCGCCGATGATCCCGAACGGGTGACCAAAATTCCGGTGTTCGACAAGTCGATCGATGATCGCTGCCCCGACTCGGTGTGGCAGGAATGGATCGGTGGCGCGGATCTGATCGTGCTCGAGGGCTGGTGCGTCGGCGCGCAGCCGCAGCAGGAGGAAACGCTGGTTGAGCCGGTGAATATTCTTGAGCGCAACGAAGACCCGCATGGAATTTGGCGGCGGCATGTCAATGAACAGCTGAAAGGGCCCTATCGAGAGCTGTTTTCACGTTTGGATGTATTGCTGATGCTCTGCGTACCGAGTATGGATGCGGTGTATGAGTGGCGTTCGCTGCAGGAGAAAAAACTGGCCGAGCGGATCCAGTATATCTATGACACTCAGCAGCCGACTGACCATCTGCGAATCATGGATGGTAACGAAATCAAACGTTTCATTCAGCACTATGAACGCCTGACCCGGGCCATGCTGGACGAAATGCCTGATCAGGCTGATGTCACCCTGTTTCTGAACGAAAACCACAAAATCGCGGATATTCGCGTGCTTAAGCCGTTGTGTAGCAGCTAGATCGGCAGCAAGGTGGTTGATGCGATGCCATGCACCACGGTATTGATCGCCCGGTTGGATGAGTCAGAGACAATTTTTGCCATCATGTCCTGATGGGCGATCAACTTGGACATAATGCGCTCGTAGCTTAGATTGGTTGGGCTGTTGGCGTACAGGAAAGGCTCACCGTTTTCCTGCCGGTAGGTATTGAGTCGCCAGGCCACGGCTTCCAGATTACGGGCGCAGTTGTACAGTTTTTGCTGATCCATCTCATTGAGCATGTAAAACTCGTCACGATAACTGTACGAAGCGTGCAGCATCCCGGTAATGCCGACCATCAGTGCAAATACCCGGTCGCCCTGAAACGCGGGATCAAACGCCAGTGGCACGGCTTTCTCTGCATACAGGTTGTTCAGTTCTGGGTGGGTGATTAGTCGAGGGGAGTTCAGCAGCAATTCCAGGCGTCTTTCAATGGTCATACCGGGTACTTTCGCCAGTTCCCGCGGGTTGCGCTTGTACAGCTTGATAGCCAGCTCTCGCGCCAGATGAGTAACTGTTTCAACATGCAGATCGGCGACCATATCGATCTCGGACTTGCCCAGGTTTTTAAACTGGAACGGACGCTCATTGCCACTGGCTGCGCAGCCGCCAAGCAGCAAGCCTGTCAGCAATAACCCAAGTATCCGTCTTGTCTGTTTTGGTCCATGCATCGATTTCAATCTCCTTGATCTGAACTGCACCCCGCGTGATCCCGGGCAGTATAACCCTGATTGTTTCGGTTATAGTAACCGCTTGAGCCCATTCGACTGGAGAAATCTATGAGTGATACCCCCGAAATCAGTGCCCTGCGCCGCGAATATGTGGCGGCGGGACTGAGTCGTGCCGAGCTGGCGGCTGACCCGCTGGAGCAGTTTGGTCACTGGATGCAGCAGGCGCTGGAGGCCTATCCCGACGATGCAACCTCAATGACTCTTGCCACGGCCGGTGCGGATGGCTGGCCAGCCGCACGTATTGTGCTGCTCAAGCGTTTCGATGCGGATGGTTTCTGTTGGTTCACTGATTTTCGCTCCGAGAAGGGGGAGCAGTTGCAGCAGAACCCGAAAGCCGAGTTGCTGTTTTACTGGCGCGGACTTGAGCGTCAGGTGCGGATCCGTGGACGTGTCGAGCAGCTTGATCACGCAATGGGCGAGACCTACTTTCACGAACGGCCGCGCGGCAGTCAGCTGAGTGCGGCAGCTTCGCATCAAAGCTTCCCGATTGATCATCGTATCACGCTGGAACAGCGCGTAGCCGAGCTGGATCAAACCTTTGAGGGAGCCGTCATTCCCTGTCCGTTAACCTGGGGTGGTTATCGGCTGATACCCGAGCTGTACGAATTTTGGCAGGGACGGGAGAACCGCCTGCATGATCGCTTCCGCTACCAGTACAATGACACCGGCTGGCAGATAGAACGTCTGCAACCCTGATTAAACCGCTACACGGGAGTTGGCTGGTTGTTGACCTGCCGACTCCTCCTCAAGACACCTTTTCACGCCACTGCAAGTCGCCAATCTGCACGTTGAGCCAGTCGAACCCGATTCGACGGGCAACCGCTGCTGCACCATCCAGGCTTTTGAATTCCCGTTCCCCTTTTGAGCGCTGCAGGTTGAGTGTCACCACCTCCTGATCACGCGTGATGAATTTCAGGGTCCAACCGCGTGACATCGAGACCGGAATCGCCTGGCAGGAATCAAACACCCCCGCCTTGAAAAGCAATTTTATTTCCTTCTCTTGCATCGTCTTAATCCTTTTGTGATTCATCATTTATCTATTAATGATAATTATAAATGCAATACTGATGAATGGCAAAAAAACAGGCCTGTTATTTCATATATAACCAATTGAAAATAAAGGATTTTTTAGATTTTATTCTGGATTTTTCGCAGCTGGATATGATTTTGCATAACCTATTGTTTATAAAGGAAAATATTTCATTTTTTACTTAGATCTTTTTGTTATTTATTAATATTTTGATTGATCGAAATGATATTTATGATTAATCATTAAGCAGTTTTTGATTTTTCATTGCTGGGTATGGTCGATAGCTGCCTGGGAGGATGTAAAAGCAGATTATGAGTCAGCTCAGGTTCTGGCAGTGGGAGGGGGGCTAAGGGGCAAGATTAAGCGGGGGAGACGGGAAAAGCAGGCAGCCTGAACGGCTGCCCGGTGAGCGGATCAGTTTGAGCGCTTGGTCTCGAGCCTGGTCTGCAGGATTTGCTCAACTGCATCGAGCTGCTTACGCATCTGCTCAACAGCGCTGTTGTCATCGTTGGAGGGTGAAAAACGGAACATGTCCAGCATCTCGATCAGGAATTTCTCTTCGTTCATCTTGCTGATCTGTTCCGGCGTCCAGTTCTTGTGTGAGTACATGGTGATCTCCTTTTTGAATGTGCTGATTTAGATATGCGCCAGATGTGAGCGTTTTTCAAGTTGGATTGTACTGATGAGCTATGCTGAAAAGTCGAGAGGAGGACTCGTTGAGCTGAGTCAATATGTGCTCCAGGCTTAAGAGGTAATCTGTTCCCAACTAGGGTAACGAACGTAAAGGTGATTGTGATGTTCGGGATTGATCTGTACAGCTTCGAGGTATTGGCGCCGAGCCTGCTGGGTATTGTGGGTATGGCTGCAGTGATGGTGTGGGCCTTTATCAAGGTTCGCAAGCTGATGAATGAAGACGGCAAAAAACAGAAATAATCTTTCTGGCCGCCAACAGGACATGAAAACAAACCCGCCGAACTTGGCGGGTTTGTTTTTTCAGCCGTTGTGGTAAATCCATTCCAGCAGCTCACGTTCAAATGCCGTGATCGGGCTGGGGCCGTGGAATTTTTCCGGCAGGCTGATACTGCTCAGCAGCAGTACAAATACATAGCGTTCACCTGAGGCCGTATCGATGTATCCGGCCAGATTGCGGCTTCCGTTGACGGTGCCCGTTTTCGCCTTGATCGCTCCCTGCAACGGGGGTTGTCGTGTGCTGGCACGGTATTTCAGGGTACCGCTGGCACCCGAAACCGGCAGTGACTGGTAGCTGTGAAGTTCGGAGTGGGCAGCCAGCCAGCGCAGCAGGTTGGCCAGCTGGCGGGCCTGAATCAAATTGTCCCGTGACAGGCCTGAGCCGTCACTGAGAGCCGCCAGGTGCAGGTCAACACCGGTATGCTGTTGGATAATCGTTTTCATGGCGCGGACGCCGCTTGCAAAACTGCCGGCTTCACCGGAGTGGATCGGCAGGGTTTTAAGCAACAAGTCTGCAATCAGGTTGTCGGAACGCTGCAGGGTCTGTTGCAACAGTTCAGCCAACGGCGCTGACTGTACCTGCGCCAGCAGTTGCCAACCCGAACCCAGTGCCCCCGGCACAATATCGCCTCTTAGTACGATACCCTGTCGGCTGAGTTCCTGACGAATACGTGCCTTGCCGTGTGCAACAGGGTCGTTGATGGCAAACTTGAGCGGCAGTACATCACGCTGATCACTGATGCAGCCGCTGAGATGGTAACGGTTGCCAGGACCCAAGCGCGCTTCCAGTTCGCACAGCTGTTGTTCGATCTGTTCTTCTGGCAGCACCATTACGCTGGACGTGACTTCGATCGGCTGGTGGGCCGGCACAAAGAAGCGGGCGGGCTTACCGCTGCCGCGGCTATTCAGGCTGGCCTGAATACAGTTGCCTTCGAGGGTCAATGCCGCCACGGGTGCGCTGTAACATACGCCCAGATTATTCCAGGGCCAGCCGTGGGCACGGTCGTAACCGCTGAAACGGCTGGTATCGAGCAGAATGTTTCCTTCTATTTCGCGTACACCTTGTTGGCGCAGTTGTGTCAGTAATTCACCCAGCTGGGCCACGCTCAGGTCAGGTGCGCCGGTGAATTCAAACAGCAGGTCACCCTGCCAGCGACCACCCTGCTGTTGGCCGCGTTGCCAAAGGCGAGTGGGAAAGCGGTAGTCCGGCCCCAGGGTCAGCTCGGCGGCTGTGGCGGTAAACAGTTTCAACGTGCTGGCCGGAGGCAGCAGAGTGTCGCCGCGATAATCGATCTCCAGGGCACCCGTTGTACTCAAGGGTGCCACCACAAGTGCCATCTGACTGCCTTCAGGTGCCAGATCAAGAATTTTTTTCCACTCCTGAGCATGGACAACAGGCGCCAGTAACAGCAGGATAAAAAGTCGCAACAGCATGGTGAGTCTGCCTTTTGTTTGAGCTGGGGAGTTGAATCGAATAATAGGTGCATTGTGCCAGACCGCCACTGAACAAATACAGCGCTGAACGGAGTCGAAATGAGCCCTGACATAGCTTCAAACCCCCTGATCCCTGAACTGCTGGCCCTGCTGAGGGCCCATCCGGACGGGATCAGCGAGTTCAGGCTGATGAAAGGGCTGGAAGCGCATCCTGCCTTTGCCGAACTGGCCGATGACTATCAGCTACGCCTGTTTCAGAAACACTTCATGATCATGCACGGTCTTTATACTTTGCAGACCCGCCTCTGGTACGAAGAACAACTGAGACTTGAAATTTCTCCGCTTAGTGTACGCTGCCATGCTGAACCGGTAGACAGTATCACCGAGCAGGCATCTGTCCCCGGAGCAGCCGATCCTCTGCGTGACTACTATCTTGACTGGACGCAGCTGCAACACACCAGTGCACGAGATGTACAGCGCCTGCTGGCCGGTTTCATGGAGCAACTCGATCATCCCGGTGCGCGGCACAAGGCTCTGGAAACACTGGAGCTTGACGCCGGTGCCAGCCAGGAAAAAATTCGCAGTCGTTACCGCCAACTGGCCGCTCAGCTTCACCCTGACAAAGGGGGAGACAGTGAGGCGTTCATTGAAGTTCGCCGTGCCTACGAACTGCTCCGCTCCGGCGGCTGAGCATGTAAAGATCTGTAAAAGCCGCTGCCGCTAAAGGAACAATCCTCTAATATAAGGCTCTCACGGGACTGGCTGGCGCACTCTATGATGCGCGCTGCCGGTTTGTATCCGTACGAAACAGGGAACCGATGTGCGAATCCTACTCCTTTTACCCATGCTGCTGGTGCTGAGCGCCTGCAGCAGCCCGCCAAAATTGATGTCGCCGCAACCCGAACTGCCCGACAACTGGACCAGCGCTGAAGGGAGCGACACGGAACCGGTCTCGGAAGAGCTGCGTGGCTGGCTGGTGCAACTGAATGATCCACGTTTGCAGGAACTGGCGACGGAAGCCCTGGCGGCCAATCACGGACTGCAGGCCGCTCGGTACAATGTGAGTCGCAGCCGTGAAGCTGTGGATATAAGCCGTGCAGATCGGTTGCCTTCGCTGGCGCTTAATCTGGGCAGTACCCGCAGGGAAGACAGTGATCGGGTAGACTCCCTCGATTTCAGTATCAGCCTGGATCTGGATCTGTGGGGCCGACTCAGTGCGCGTCAGCGTCAGGCCCGACTTGATCTGGCTGCGGCTGAAGCCGGGTTGCGACAACAGGAACAATCGCTGGTGGTCAAGCTTGGCACTCAGTGGTTTGCTCTGCAGGAAGCCCAGCTGCTGCTCGACCTGTACCGTCAGCGTCGTGACAATCTGGCACAGAATGTCGAGGTGATTGCATCCGGCTATCGCCAGGGGCTGAATGAGGCGTTGGACCTGTATCTGGCGCGTAACAACCTGCATGCCGAAAACGCCCGTGTTGAACAGCAAACTCAGCAATTGGCTGAAATTCGTCGTGAGCTGGAGTTGCTGCTCGGGCGCTATCCGTCCGCCCGGTTGATCGCAGAAGCCGCGTTGCCCTGGCTGGAGACTGACATACCGGCAGGTTTGCCGGCCGATGTGTTGACCCGTCGCCCCGATCTGCAGCAGCAGTGGCTGGAACTATTATCAGCCGATGCGGCTCTGGCCGCTGCCCACCGTGATCGCTTTCCCAGCCTTGGTCTGACCAGTACGGGCCTTGGGGGCAGCAGTGATGCCCTCAGTGATCTGTTGTCACTGGGCAACCTGAGCTGGAGCATAGGTGCGAGGCTGACGCAAACACTGTTCGATGCCGGTCGCAAGGCATCGTTGCAGGATCAGGCGCTGGCGCGTCGGCAGGAGCTGGAACAACGCTGGCTGGAAGCAGTGTATGCCGCATTGGCCGAGGTGGAAAATGCATTGTCGCTTCGACAGAGTTTGCTCGAACGCCATGCGCAGTACCTTGAGGCTCAGCGCAATGCCGTGCATGCCGAAAACCTGGCCTTTGAGCAGTATCAGAAGGGCTTGACCAGCTACACCACCGTTCTGGAAGCCCAGAGACGCTCCTTTGATGCCCAGACCAGTGTATTGGGGCTGCGCCGCCAGCTGCTCCAGAACCGGATCGAGCTGTATCGTGCGCTGGGCGGCACTTTTCAAACCGACCTTCCAACAACAGAGCCTGAGCAGGAGCCTGCCGGACAATGATCAAACGTATTCTTCCCCTGATCGTCATTCTGGTAATGGCCACACTCGGTTGGCTTATATACAGCAATCCACCTGAAGTGCACCGTGGTAAGCCGCCGCAACCGGCCAGAATCAATGTAGATACCCAAACCATTGCTGCTGCTCCCTACCGGGTGATGATCGAAAGCTACGGTCGCATTCGGCCACGTACCCAAAGCACTCTGCAACCGCAGGTTAGCGGTGAGGTTGTCTGGCTGGCCGCTGATTTCCGTGCTGGAGGCTTTTTCGAGAAGGGTGAAGAGCTGATCCGGCTAGATAGCCGTGACTATGCGGCCGAAGTGGCGCAGGCTGAAGCCAGCGTGATCAGTGCCCGACAGCAACTGGCCGAAGAACAGGCACGGGCTGACCAGGCCGCTGCAGACTGGGAGCGTCTGGGGAACTCCGGGCAAGCACCGGCACTGGTGTTGCGCAAGCCTCAACTGGCCAGTGCCCGTGCCAGTCTGGCGTCGGCCGAGGCGGTGTTGGCCAAAGCGCGGCTTAATCTGGAACGGACCCGCATCCGTGCCCCCTATGCCGGCCGTGTACTGGAAAAAAGTGTTGATTTGGGGCAGGTGGTGTCCAGCAATACCACCCTTGCCGAGATCTACGCAGTGGACTATCTCGAAGTGCGTCTGCCGTTGCAGAGTCGTGATCTTGGCTTTGTGGATCTGCCCGAAGAATATCGCTTTGACCAGACCGGTGGCACACAGCCACGGGTGGAGCTGATCTCTGATCTGGTCCAGCGTGAAGTTTGGAGCGGCCGTATTGTGCAGACGGAAGGCGCTATCGATGCCACCAGCCGTCAGTTACATGTGCTGGCGCAGCTGGATGACCCCTATGGCGAGAAAGCAGTTGATCGGGTTCCGCTGAAAGTGGGTCAGTACGTCACTGCGCGCATCGAGGGGCGGGAAATTCCGGATGCAATCGTGATTCCCAACCGTGCCATCTATCAGGGCAGTTATGTCTACCGTGTTGAGAACGGTGTACTGCAGCGTCAGCCGATCCGCATTGACTGGCAGAATGAGACCGAGGCCTTGATTGGCGAGGGGCTTGAGCCCGGTGACGAACTGGTGCTGACGTCGCTCGGTCAGGTGATTTCAGGTACTCCGGTCAAAATCCGTGGTGCGGCCAAGCCTGAATCGGAACAACCCTCCGAAGGGCCTGCAGTACAAGGTCAGCGCCGTGCAGCAGGAGAACAGCCATGATCGCCTGGTTCGCACGCAACCATGTGGCCGCCAACCTGCTGATGGTCACCATTCTCTTCACCGGTTTGATGTCACTCAAATACAATATTCCGCTGGAGGTTTTTCCCAGTTTCGAGACCGACACCATCAGTGTCAATGTCAGTCTGCGCGGCGCAACTCCTGAAGATGCCGAGCTGAGTCTTGCAACCCGGGTCGAGGAGGCGGTCAGTGATCTGGAAGGGGTGAAACAGATCAACAGCCGTTCAGTGGAAGGGGGGGCGACGATCACGATCGAAGTCGACAGCGGCTACGATGCCCGTGAGTTGTTGGCGGATGTGAAGTCACGCGTGGATGAAATTGGCACTTTCCCCAGTGAGGCGGATCAACCGGTCATCTCACTGGCCACTTTCAAGCGTGACGTGATTACGGTCGCCGTCGCCGGAGAGCTGAGTGAACAGGAGCTGCGCGGCTATGCCGAGCGGGTGCGTGATGATCTGTTGCGCACGCCGGGGATCACTCAGGTCGAGCTGGACGGGGTACGCAACTACGAGATCGCTATCGAGCTTTCACAGGATCAGCTGCGCGCCTACGATCTGACGCTGTCGGAAGTGGCCGAGCGGATCGGCAACAGCTCACTGGATCTCTCAGCCGGCAACATCCGCACCGATGGCGGCGATATTCTGATCCGGTCCAAGGGGCAGGCGTACTATCGTGACCAGTTTGAGCCGTTGGTCATCAAGGCCAACACCGATGGCAGTTTGCTGCGACTGAGGGATATCGCCAACGTGACCGATGGCTTTGAAGAGTCGGCGTTGCGTACCCGGTTTAACGGCAAACCTGCAGCAATGCTGGATGTCTATCGTGTCGGTGATCAAAGTGCCATCGAAGTGGCCGACAAGGTCAAGGCCTATGTTCATAAGCAGCAGGCCAACCTGCCGCAGGGGCTGGAGCTGAGTTACTGGGGCGACGGTTCACTGCTGGTCAAAAGCCGCATCAAAACGCTGACCACAAACGCACTGCAGGGCGGCATCCTGGTGTTGCTGCTGCTGACTTTGTTCCTGCGCCCCTCCATCGCGTTCTGGGTGTTTATCGGTATACCGGTGAGTTTTATGGGCGCCTTTCTGGTTATGCCACTGTTCGGCGTTACCCTGAACGTGCTGTCACTGTTCGGCTTTATTCTGGTACTGGGGATTGTGGTGGATGATGCCATCGTCACTGGTGAGAACATCTACAGTCACCTGCGCAATGCCGAGTCCGGTCTGCAGGCATCCATTCGTGGCACACAGGAAGTAGCGGTACCGGTGACCTTCGGTGTGCTGACCACGGTTGCAGCATTCTTGCCAATTGGCTTTATCGAGGGTGCCCGTGGTGCGCTGTTCGCCCAGATACCGGTCGTTGTTATTCCGGTGCTACTGTTTTCGCTGATCGAATCCAAGTTCGTATTGCCGGCCCACTTGAAGCACCTCAAGCTGCGTCAGAACGAAGTTGAACAGCAGGGAAGGCTGTCGCAGATGCAGCAGCGTTTTGCCGATGGTTTTGAGCGCATGATTCTCAAGTATTATCAGCCGTTGCTGGCGCTGAGCCTGAAACATCGACTGACTACACTGGCGCTGTTCAGCGGCGTGTTCATTCTGATACTGGCCTTTATTCTGTCGGGCTGGACACGCTTCGTGTTTTTCCCGCGGGTTGAAGCGGATACGGCGCGCGCTTCACTGACGATGCCCAGCGGTACCCCCTTTGAAGTGACCGACCGCCATATCGTGCGGATGGTCGAAGCGGCTCGGGCACTGCAGGAGGACTACCGGGATCCGAATACCGGTGAAAGTGTGATCATGAATATATTTTCCACTACCGGTGCCGGTGGCAGTGCCGAAACGGGCCGAATTCGCTTTGAGCTGCAGCCGGCTGAAGAGCGGGAGCAGGAGGTGAGCGCTTCGACACTCATTAACGAATGGCGTGAGCGAATCGGGCCGATCCCCGGAGCCGAGACGCTGACTTTCAGAGCGGAAATAGGGCGAGCCAGTGACCCGGTCAGCATCGAGTTGCGCTCGGGAGATGTGGATGATCTGCGTGCCATGGCGCAGCAGGTAAAGGCGCGACTGGAAACCTATCCCACCCTGTTTGATATCGCCGATAACCTGTCAGACGGCAAGGAAGAGCTGCAGCTGGAGCTGACACCACAGGCTCATCTGCTTGGCCTGACTCGCAGTGACATCATTCGTCAGGTGCGGCAGAACTTTTTCGGTATCGAGGTGCAGCGGGTACAGCGTGGCCGAGACGATGTAAGGGTGATGGTACGTTTGCCGCTGGAAGAGCGTCAGGCGATTGCCGGCCTCAAGGGGATTCTGATCAACACCCCGGGTGCCGGGCAGGTACCGTTGGATGAAGTGGCGCAGCTGGTGCCGGGCAAAAGCCCTTCGGCCATCTACCGTGTTGACCAGTATCGTACCGCCAATGTGGTCGCCGATATGGACAAGGTCAACACCAATACCACGGTGCTGAATCGCGATCTAAACGAATTTTTGACTGAGCTGGTGCTGCAATATCCCGGTGCAGAATTTAGCCTTGAAGGGGAGGCCGAAGAGCAGCGGGAGTCCTTTGCCTCGCTGGCACTGGGGCTGGCATTCGTGTTTTTCGTGATCTACAGCCTGTTGGCAATCCCGTTCCGCTCCTACCTGCAACCGCTGATTGTGATGTCGGTGATTCCTTTTGGCGCCATTGGAGCGATTGTTGGTCACTGGATCATGGGGATGGACCTGACCATCATGAGCCTGCTGGGGTTGATGGCTCTGATTGGCGTAGTGGTGAACGACAGCCTGGTACTGGTGGACTTCACCAACCAGCGGCGCAAGGAGCTGCAGGCGGGAGGAGAGCACTCACACTTCGAGGCAACGCGACAGGCGGTGCTGGTTGCGGGGGTTGCACGCTTCCGACCTGTGATGCTGACTTCGCTCACTACTTTTATCGGCTTAATGCCACTGTTGTTTGAAAAGGCGGTGCAGGCCCAGTTCCTGATCCCGATGGCAGTTTCGTTGGGCTTCGGCATCATCTTTGCGACGGTCGTCACATTGATCATGGTGCCGGTCAACTTCATGCTGTTGGAAGATCTGCGCAGACTCGGGCGTCGACTGGCGAAGCGCCCCGAGCCTGTCAGCACTCACTGACCCTTCACGAGCCCGCTCCGGTCCGAGGGGCAGGCTCATGCGGCAGGTCTTCTGCCGGCGTTAGCCGTTGATGCAGCCATGCCAACGCCAGCAGTCCCAACCCTAGCCCCATGAAGGAGGCTACCCGCCAGAGCCCTGTCAGGTCTGACATGTCGATCAGGAATAGCTTGGCGACCACAACCAGCAGCAATGCCATTCCACTGCGGTAGAGTGTCCGACTGTGGAGCCAACTTCCCCCCAGCAGTGCTGCCGAGGCCAATAGCAGCCAGATGGCGGAGTAGGTGTACAGCTCGCCATCCGGAGTCGGTCTGGCCAGACTCAGTTCACCCTGCCACAGGTGGCGGATTTCCATGGAGATGAACAGCAGCAGGCTCAGCCCGGCGGCCAGTCCTGCCCAGCGACCTATTGCTGCAGGTAGCTGTCGCCATAGCAGTACCAGCAACAACGAGGGGGCACCGTAACTGATCAGCAGCAGGTTCCACAGCGGGGTGCCACTGATCTCGGTACCGCTCCAGAGCGGGTTGAAAATTAGTAAAACCCATATCAGGTGATTGGCGGCTGCAGCGAGCAAATGGAGTGTTGCGATCACCTGATAGAAACGTGTCAGATGCTGGCTGAGTCGCGCACGCCATAGGTAGATGCAACCGGCACTGCCCCAGATCAGGGTGTTTAGGCTGGCTTCCAGAAAACTGTATTCCTGCCGGAAAATATCGCCATCATACAGCCACCAGCGGACTTCGGCTGCCAGCGTGAGTATCAGCAGGTGGGCTGCACCGCCCTGTAGCCAGGCAGTCATTTTTACATCACTTCGCAGAATCCAGGCAGCGGCGGCAGCACAGGCGCTGGCGCCACCGTAGGTCCAGAGTGACCAGTGGCTGTCGTTGGCATAGCTCAACAGCCAGGGGTTGAAGGTCAATCGGCATACTACGATGGCGAGCACCAGCCGAATAACCCAGGGCAACCACTGCAGCTGGTATCGACGTTGCAGCAACGACAGGCTGATTAACTGAACGGCCAGTGCCAGTGTCAGTGTCGCATCCACCAGCCAGATAACGGCTGCCAGCGACAGTCCCAGGTGGGCACTGCTGATCAGCAGTACTCGCACCAGGTCGCTGCCGGGCTGCTGCAGGGCGATTCGTGACAGAGCCAGGTAGATCAGCCCCAGTATTAATGCGGCACCGCCCCAGGCCCAGTCACTGCTGAAAGCGGTAAACAGGTAATAGCTCAGTGCCAGCATCAGCAACGGCGTAAAACAGCCGAGGCCGATCCAGAAGGCGGCATGTTGCACCCGCCTGAACACCAGCCATGCAGGGCCTGCCGTGAACAGAATGGTCAGCATTACAAAGCGGGAGACCAGTGCGGCCTGAGTGGTTGCATCGGGAGCTGTAAACAGTAGCTGATCGCCGAAATAACTCAGCATCGGCATCACCACAGCCAGCGCGGTTGTTGCCAGTATCAGTGCCGGCAGCGGGTTGAAAAGTGAGCGCCGGCTTGCGGCCAGCAATAACAGTGCAGGCAGTAGCAGCAGAGTGAGGTAACTGCTGGCATGGACGGTTTCAAGTGCCAGTGTGTAACCCTGAGCCAATACGATCAGAATCAGGGTTGGCAATACCGGCCAATGGCGTTGGCTACGAACCTGATGCAACAGATCGAGCCAGCGGTTGGCAGCGGGCCCTGTCTGTTGCAGCAGCCAGTCCTGAGCGGGTACGGCAAGAAACAGATACGCCAACCCCAGCAGATAAAGCGAGCGCACCCCGTCAGCAGGTGTAGTGGCAAGACTTAAACCCCACCAACCGAGACTGCCGATGATGACACCTGCCCAGAGCCAAAGGCGTTCCACATAGGCCAGTAACCAGAGCGAAAACAGTGTCAGGATGCTGATGTAGACCAGTGCCAGTTCGATCTGCCCAGAACCCGTGCTGACCAGAATGGGTACCAGATAGCCGCCCAACATGCCCAGTGCTGCCAGCACGGGCCCGTGCCTCAGGGCAAGTGCCAGTGTGGCAAAGGACACCAGCGCCATGCCCGCGAAGATCAATCCGGGTGAAATACTCTCCAGCAGCTTGAAAGCGGCAAAGAGTGCGGCATACAGGATGATACTGGCTCCACCGGCAAGCGCTGCGAATACATCGTTCTGGCCGCGTTTGCGCCTGAGCCACTCGGCCAGACCATGCAATCCCATACCTGCGATCATTGATAGAATGACCCGCGTTTCAGGCCCCATCAGCCCCTGCTCGATGGAGTAGTGCACCATGAACACTCCGGCAAGGCCGACACAGATGCCACCCAGCCAGATCATCCAGTTTTCTTTAAGGCTGTCAGTTAAGCGTCTAACCAGCCCTGCCTGCGATTGAGATGGCGGTTTGTCAGGCGTTGGGCGCGATGAAGATGGTGCGGCTGAAGCTGCAGAAGTTGAGGTGATGATGCCCCAGTTGGCATCTGCCGGGGGCTCATGTACAGGTGGTATGGGTGCTGCTGTTTGAGCGGCTGAAGCTGGCCGTTTTTCCTGATCAGGTTGTGAAGTGCTTGTTGACGGATGGGAGTCCTGTTGCGTCAGCGCCTTCAGCTGGTGTTGCAGCTGACTTACCTGTTCACGCAGTTGGCGGGTCACCACCCAGGCTCGAATGCCAAGGCCTGCGCCGACCAGCAAAAACAGGGGGAGGGCCAGAAAAAGCAGCCAGAGTTCATCCATACTTGACCTCGCACATATCCTTTGTCTGCCGTATTGCCGGCGCTGGAATCTCATTGACTATAATGCAACAGGTCCTATACAGAAAGACAGGTGCAGAAGGTGTCGCATGATCAATCCTATCCTGCCGCAGGTGCTCAATGAACTGCGACAACACCCAGAAGGGGTCAGTGAGTATCATTTGATGCGTACGCTGGAACAGCAGCACGCATTCGATGAACTGAACGCGGACGGTGCATTGGCGCTTTACCGCAAACACTTCATCATCATGAATGCGTTGTATGATTTGCAACAAGTGCTTTGGGAAGAGGAACAGCGTGTACTGGTTATTTCACCGATGCATATCGAGTTGCACAAGGCGCATGATGAATCGGATCAGGTGCAGGCCAACCCATTGTTGAGCGAGTATTACCTTGATTGGCACAATTTTGAACAGACCAGTGCTGAAGACGTACAGCAACTAATGGATTCGGTGACCGGCCCTCGTTATTGAGGGCGGTCACCGACCGCTTGAGGGTCAGTCCTCTATTTTTCCACTTTTGATCCGTTTCTCATACAGTGCTTCCAGCTTGTACATGTCCTGCTGCAGCTCGAAGAAACCGTGCCAATGAGCGTAGTCCGGGCCTGCCATCATGGCTCCATGACGGGCGCGACGGCCTTCGTGATGCCAGAGGTGGTAAAAAGTAATCTGGAACTCATCGGTCCATGGATTCTCTTTAAGCAGTCCCTTGGCTCTCAGATCCTCCAGCATCTTCTTGGCAGGGTCATAATATTCCACGTTGTAGAGCATGACGGCCTTGTCACCCTGAGCGAAGAAGCCCTTGGTGTGTGACTCACCGTGACAGGAGCTGCAGACCTGCATCATCAGCTTGCGACCGCGATCCCCATCTCCCAGCAACGGACTCATCACGTCAGTGGAGTTGCGCTTCTCGGAACGCTCATCCCAGAGGTTCCAGTACAAGCGTTCGGTAATGTTGTGGGTGGAGCCGAGTTTGCCAATACCGCTCATGTGGCAGGTGGCACAGGTGGGGGCGCGATAGTCACCGGGCTCCCAGCCATCGGCGGGGCTGTCCCAGGTCCACTCATGGCCTTCTGTCGCGTATATCTGGCCGTGCTTGCTGTTCTCGAATACTTCAATATCGGGATGGTCAGGCCCCATGTGGCAACTGGCGCAGGCGGCTGGCTTGCGCGCTTCAGCCAGCGAGAAACGGTGGCGGGTGTGGCAGGCACCGCAGTTGCCGGTTGCCCCGTCCGGATAGATGTTGCCCATACCTGAGTTGGGCCAGGTTGACGGGTCAGGCTTGCCATCGGCCATCAGTTTGATCTCGGTGCCGTGGCACTGCATACAACCGGTTTCATCCGGTGCATTGCCAAGTTCGGGGTTATCACGACCTTCATGGAACTTAACCAGCGCGTGCAGACTGTTCTTTGGAATGATCTGACGATAGGCGCGGAAGTGACCGCTGTGGTTAAACTCATCCTGCTCCTGGGCATGGCAGCGACCGCAGGTGTCGGGCGAGACCAGCGGTGTGATATAGACGTTGCTGAGACCTTCCTCGGCATGCAGCTGGGCATCCACATCTCCCCTGTTGGCAGCGTGGCAGTCATTACAGCCCACACCGACATGGCTATGGCGACTCTTCTTCCAGTCGGCCACAACACCGGGGTGCTCATCCTGGTGGCAGCTGACACACTTCTGGTCCAGCTCGGTCAGGCTTTTGCTGAATACGATGCTGCGTACCGGATTCATGTCGATGCCACCGCCCTCTTCAGCAAGCAGGGGGGCAGGACCGAGTATCAGGCTCAGCAGCAGTAACCAGCGTATTCTGATCAGTCTCATGACAGTTTCCTCATCCTTCAGTCGCGGGCATGGGCGAGAGTTGCGGGGGCGGGGGCAGGAAGCGTTCCAGGTCGGTATGACCGACGCGGTGGCAATCGACACACTGGTCCTGAATAGTGCCGAGAAAGTAAGGTTTGTGAGCGACGAATTGGGCGTTGTCGAGCTCAGAGCCGGACTGCAGGTTGTTGTGGCATTTCAGGCAGCCGGAATCGTAGACATATTCGTTGGCGCGTAACCGTTTGGCGTGCCAGTCCACGTCCTCGGCACCGATGACAAACTCCATCCATACATCCCAGGCACCGCTGCGGGCTTTTTGAAACAGGTAGCTCACATAGTTGTCATGGGGCAGGTGGCAGTCGGAGCAGTATGCCTGCACGCCAGTGGTGGAGCGGCCACCATGGGGATCGCGCAGGAAGGAGGCTTGCATCGGTTTCATGCTGTGACAGCTGCCACAGAACTGCTGGTCAGATGTCATGTTGAGCGCGGTATCCGTCACCGCCCAGCTGACCACGATGCCAAGCCCGGCCAGTGTCAGTATCAGCAGTACCTTGATCCAGAACATGGCGCTAATATCCCTGCAGAATGCATGTTTTATTGTTATGCCCTGCAGCCTAGTTGATAACATCAGGGTTGTCAGATTTATGCGGCTTGCCTGACCTGTTGCCAGCGTTCAAACTGGTGTCAAACATTTAAGCAAGGATTACACCCGTGACATTGAAATTGCCTTCGGCGCTGCTAACCCTCCTGATGCTGATACCGACTACAGCTCATGCTGAAGAGCGCGCCCTGTTTCTGCAGAAAGTGTACATGTCGTTCTGCCTGAAGCATTTTGATGACTATGGTGCGTTGAGGGCGAATCTGATAGAGCAGGGGCTGCCCAAACTGTCTGTGCAACAGGCAGCCCCTTTTTTGCAGGGGCGTGAAGGTGATGCCTGGCCGGTGCCCTATGAAGGTCAGTTCGGCCAGTTTGTGCTCACACTTCCGGCCGGCGACAATCTCTGTGCGGTGATGGCGCGCAGAGCTGATCCGGACAGTACCGGCCGCTGGTTTGCCACTTTGGCCAAAACGGCACCGGAGCCGCTGGAAGTACAGCAGGTGCTGGATGAATCGACATATACTCCACTCAACGGAGAGGCATACACGCGAGCCTGGCGTTGGGCGGCTCCAGCAGCGCTGCAGCAACTGCAATTGACTCTGACGACGGCCCGTGAATCTGACGCGGCCATTCAGGCCATTGTCTCGCTGGCGGTAATTCGTACTGAACAGCAGGAGCGTTAAGTGTTACAGATATCCAATGCCGTCAGTATTGCCGACAGTGAAGTCGAGCTCAATGCGATTCGATCTCAGGGGGCTGGCGGTCAGAATGTGAACAAGGTCGCCAGTGCGATCCATCTGCGTTTTGATATCCATACCTCGTCTCTGCCCGAGTTCTACAAGGAGAGGCTGCTGGCATCCAACGACAGCCGCATCACTCAGGATGGGGTGGTCGTGATCAAGGCGCAGCAGTACCGAACTCAGGAACAGAATCGTGAAGATGCGCTGCAACGGCTGGTCGAGCTGGTTCGCAGTGTGACGCGGGTGGAGAAAGCGCGACGCCCGACACGACCCACTCGAAGTTCACAGCGCAAGCGGATCGAGAAGAAAAAGCAGCGCGGCAATATCAAGTCGATGCGTGGGAAGGTTGATTCCTGATCATCAACAAAACTGATCTTTAATCGCTGTTTTTTACTATTCCTTATCTGCATGGTAGATACAATAATGGGGTCATTCCATTCATATCAGCGTTGCCCCGTGCACGAGGAGTCTTGAGATGACCGACCGTACCATTAAGCGCCGTATCACAGCCCACCCCAGCCGTGACGGTGCCGGTGTAAGTCTGCTGCGCAGTGTAGGCCAGTCTCCCGGCCAGCGTATCGATCCTTTTCTGATGCTGGACTGTTTTTTCTCCGATAACCCGGACGACTACATTGCCGGCTTCCCGGCTCACCCTCATCGCGGTTTCGAGACCGTCACCTACATGCTTGATGGGCAGATGCGCCATCGAGACCATCTGGGTAATGAGGCTGTACTGGGCAGCGGAGGCGTGCAATGGATGACCGCTGGACGTGGCGTTATCCATGAAGAGATGCCGGAGCAGCAGGAGGGCCTGATGCGCGGTTTTCAGCTCTGGATCAATCTGCCGGCAGCCGAAAAAATGATTCCGGCGCGATACCAGGAATTTGCAGCCGAGGAGATCACCAATATTGAGGACTCGCAGACAGGGGTGCGTGTGAAACTGATCGCGGGCGATATTACGCTGAACGGACAGATCTATTCGGGTCCCGTCAGCGGCATCAGTCGAGCTCCTTTGATGCTGGATTTGAGGTTGCCGGCCAATACCACGTTCAGTGTGCCCCTGCAGGATGACAGAGCCGGATTCGTGTATCTGTTTGAAGGTAGCGCACAGCTGTACGATGCAGGGTTGAATCTGCATGAGGCGGCCGAGCTGGGTGAAGGTGAGCTGATCCAGCTGCAGACGGGTCCGGAAGGGGCAGCGCTGTTACTGCTGGCGGCGCAACCGATTAACGAGCCGATTGCACAATACGGCCCCTTCGTCATGAATACGCCGGAAGAGATTGATCAGGCGATCAATGACTATCGCAACGGGACGCTGGTCTAGCGCCCGTTGACAAAACGGGTGTTACTGCCACGGACGGAACATTTGACGCTGCAGCTGCCACATCTGCTGGCGCTGCTCTTCGGTCAGCACTTTATTCATCTCGTCCTGTGCCTTGAGGCGTGCTTCAAACAGTTTCAGCTGACGTTCCTGCATCTGCTTGTGTGCCTGCAGCAACTGTTTGCTGTCTGGCTGACCGTCCTGGTAAAGCTTCATCATTTCCTGCTGGTGGGCCTGCATCTCCTGCATGTGGGATTGTTGCTGTTGCCAGAGCTGCTCCTGTATTTTGCTCATCTGTTTCTGTTGCGCTTCGTTCAGCTCGACGGCATATCCGGCACCTCCCTGAAGGCCCCCCATCATCGGACAGGGCATCATGCCCATACCGCCCATCATCGGGCCACCATGCATCATGCTCATTCCCATGCCATATCCCATCATGGGACCATAACCGCCCATCATGCCCGGTCCCTGCCCCTGCATGTGTGGACCAGCGCCCATCCCCATGTAACCCTGAGCTGAAACCGATGCACTGAGGCCCAGACCCAATGCCAGGCCCAGCAGTGAGCGGGCCATCGTATGCGTGCTCATGACGATCTCCTTGCGTAGTTTGTTCAGCGTTGAATATCGCGTGTTCCAAGCATGGCACAGGCTGGGTCATGCGCAAGCAGGAGGAGCTGCAGAAATCTACTAAAACCGATCAAGATTGTGCAATACAGAGAGAGCGTATCAAGGGTAAATTTGCCATGACTATAACTATAAGATCTGGTGAATGTATGAAAATCATTATATTTTCAGATGTGCCTGCGATGGCTATTTGCGATCAGATCGAAACTGATTTTTGCGTCCGGCCTGAGTGTGTAATAACGGGTAAGGTTGATAGTATCCTGTTGAAAAAATATCAGGCGCTTTTGGATACCCGAGAAAGCCTTGTTATTCTGATATCTTCTGCAGGTTATAAGGATAGTATGGAATCTGTTCTTGGAATACGTTCATGTTCCAGTGTGCCAATTATACTTGCAGCCAATAATCTGAGCAGGGCTGATGAATATATATTGCGTAATGCAGGAGTGGATGATTTTCACGAAGGTCTGGAATACGATACCTTTTTCTGCTTGCAGATTCGATCGGCAAAGCGCTGGATAGATCGCTTTGGCAATCATGATGAAAAAAATAATATTCGATTTGGAAACTGGGTTTTCCAGAAGAATATGAGTGTTGTTGTATCACCCGATAGACGGTCTTTCAGAATTAGCCAGAAAGAGTACAGGTTTTTGGAGCTGTTGTTGAAAAGGCAGGGTGATATTATTACGCGAAGTGAGATCTCTAGATATGTTTTTAAAAGAGAGTGGGATCCAACTGATAAGTCAATCGATGTATTGGTTTCAAGGCTGAGATGCCGATTTAGAAAAGAAAAGCAATATCAGGGGCCTGCAATTGAAAATGTGAGAGGGGTTGGCTACACGCTGATACTTAACTAACTGCGCCTGATCTCCATCGGGGTCGCTCCGGTTTCCTGCTTGATATGTCGGGTCATGTGGCTCTGATCGGTAAAGCCACACAGATCAGCAATGGCGGACAGCGACAACCCACTTCTTCCCTGTGATCGAATCAGCTTTATGGCAGCGTTCACCCTGCGCCTGATAATGAAGCGGTGGGGGGTGACGCCCATATCGCGCTTGAATGCACGCGAGAAGTGATGAGGTGTGCAGTGACAGAGGGCTGCCAGTTCGTTCAATGTGATTTTCTGCCCCAGGTGGGCATCAATATATTCAGTCACCCTGGTGTAGCGGTGGGATGGGATGTCAGGGGTGTTGGTCAATGCCAGAGAGGTGTTCGTATAGTGCTGTATCAGGTGTGAAATCAGCGCCTTTTCCAGGCTTTCAACGTAGGTTGTACCGTGGTAATAACTCTGCTGCATTTCATGGTAAAGCAGTGTCGAAAGGCTTTTCAATACTTCGTCCTGTCGATTGAAGAAAAGATCCATCTCGATATTACCACCATTTATTTCAGCTTCCTCTTCTGCAAAAAGCTTCATTTCTGTTGTTGGAATTAGGAAGTGGATACAAGTTGAGTTCTTTTCATCGATTACCCATTCGTTTTCACTGAAAGCCGGAACGAGTGCAAAGTCATTATTCTGCCAGACGCCCCTGTAGCGCTCACCCGAGCAGTTATACAGCACTTCGCATGCAGGTGGCTGGTTATTTAAAATAAGAACATGATGGTCCATCTCGGGAATAGTAAGATCAACGCGAGGCAGGGGTGAGTATTCTTCAATCAGAATTTTTCCTGAAGAATGAGTGTAATTGGTTTTGGTAGGGCTGAAAGGAATAAGCTCAAGTCGCCCTTTGGGAGATATTATACGATCTTTTGTCATGGCTTATTTTCATTGTTTTATTGATGCAATGCTATACCATGTTTCAGGCTTAATCAAATGTAAATACTTTGTTACATTGCGTTTCAAGTTGTTACAAACAGGTTGGAAACAGAATATTTAAGCGGCCTTAAGGACTCATTAATCTGCTTCAGTCAACATACTGGAGTGAAAGCATGACTCATTATAAGAAAACACTGTTGTCCGGCGCTGTTTTGGCCAGCTCGCTGTTCGTTTCCCAACAGGTTATGGCCATCGCTGAGACGGTTCATCCTCGTGATTATATCCCTGCGCCTTCAGGGGTTAATCTGTCAGTGACCTATCTGGACCACCGCAGTGCCGATAAGGTAAATGCGGATGGCAACACTGTAGCCAATAACGCGGGCTTTGAGGCCAACGCCCTGATTCAGCGTTTCATCCATTATACCGAGCTGCTGGGCATGCCAGCTGATCCTCAGATCATCGTACCCGTAGTCGATGTTGATGTGGGTATGGCAGGACAGGACAGTCAGGGTGTGGGCGATATCTTTTTCGGCTCAACCTTCTGGCCGTTGGCAGATAACGAGAACAAGCAGTGGTTCGGCATAACCCCGTTCATCTATATGCCGACCGGTGAATATGACTCCAACAAGGCCGTGAATGTGGGCGCCAACCGCTGGAGCTACGTTTTGGAGGCCGGTTATACCAAGGGTCTCACTGATAAGCTGTATCTGGACGTGGTCGGTGAGGTGGAGTGGTACGGTGATAACGATGACTATCTTGGCAACTCCACTCTCTCCAAGGATGAAGTCTACCGCTTCAACACCATGTTGTCCTACGATGTGGGGCCGGGGCGCTATGTCTGGGGCCGCTATGTAAAGCAGATTGGTGGCGAAGAGTCTGTTGACGGTGTGTCACTGGATAATGAGATGGATACCGACACCATGAGCATTGGCTACACCCATTGGGTGGGTCAGGACTTCCAGTTGCAGGCTGAATATACCCGTGACCTTAGTGTGGAAAACGGTTTTGAAACAGATGGCGTGACCCTGCGCCTGGCGATCCCGTTCTGAGGAGGTGACTATGCGCAGTATTCATTCTGTATTACATGCACTGCCCTTGGTTGCGGTATTGGCAGGGGCTTCATTTCAGCCTGTGTTTGCTGCACCGGTTACCGCCGATCGCTTGGTTAAAGCCGCCTCGGAAACGGGCAGCTGGCTGACCCATGGGCGTGATTACCGTGAGCAGCGTTTCAGTCCTTTGCAGCAGATCAATACTGAAACCGTCGACCAGCTTGGGTTGAGCTGGTACCACGAGTTCGAATCTACCCGTGGACTGGAAGCGACGCCTCTGGTGATTGATGGCGTACTTTACACTACCGGCAACTGGAACCATGTGTATGCGTTCGATGCAGTCAGTGGTGAGTTGTTGTGGGACTTTGATCCGGAAGTGGATCGAGCGGTCGGGATCAAACTGTGCTGTGATGCCGTCAACCGAGGCCTGGCTGCTTGGGGCAACAACCTCTATATGGGGACGCTGGATGGTCGCCTGATTGCAATGGATCGCGATACCGGCAAACCGGTCTGGACCGTCCAGACCACCGATCCGGACAAGTATTACTCCATCACCGGCGCGCCGCGCGTGGTGAAAGGAAAGGTGCTGATCGGTAACGGCGGTGGCGAGTTCGGTGTGCGCGGCTACTTCTCCGCCTACGATGCCGAGACCGGTGATCAGGTCTGGCGTTTTTACACGGTTCCGGACGATCCTGCCAAAGAGACCAGTCCGATCCTTAAGGAAGTATCCTCTACCTGGAGCGGAGAGTGGTGGAAACTGGGCGGCGGCGGTACCGCCTGGGACTCCATGGCCTATGACCCGGAACTGGATCTTCTGTATGTGGGGGTTGGCAACGGCTCGCCCTGGAACCGTGAAATTCGCAGCAATGGCGAGGGTGACAACCTGTTCCTGTCTTCCATCGTCGCGGTGCGCCCGGATACGGGTGAATACGTTTGGCATTATCAGACAACACCCGGCGAAGAGTGGGATTACACCGCCACCCAGCACATGATCCTGGCGGATCTGGAGATTGATGGGCAGCTGCGCAAGGTACTGATGCAGGCGCCGAAAAACGGTAATTTCTACGTTCTGGACCGTGTGACGGGCAAGTTCATCTCTGCCAAAAACTACGTCAATGTGAACTGGATGACCGGCTTCGACGAAAACGGTCGCCCCCAGATCGTACCTGAAGCACGCTACGGCACCACCGGTAAGCCCTGGATCGCAGCACCTTCACCTTTCGGTGGCCACAACTGGCAGCCGATGAGCTTCAACCCCGAAACCGGACTGGTGTACTTCCCGACACGTGAAATGGGCTTCCCGTACGTGCCGGACACCAACTTTGATCCGGGCGAGAAGAAGGTCAACTTGGGTGCCGACCTGAATGCGGCTGCCATGCCGCAGGATCCGGCTATCAAGTCTGCCATCAAGGCCGCTACCAAGGGCCGTTTGGTTGCCTGGGACCCGATTGCGCAGAAAGAAGCCTGGGGTGTGGATCAGCCCGTTCCTTGGAACGGCGGTACGCTGAGCACCTCCGGCGGTCTGGTGTTCCAGGGCGACGGCAAGGGCAATTTCAAGGCGTTCGACGCTCAGACCGGTGAGGAAAAATGGTCCTGGTTCGCCCAGACCGGCATTGTGGCTGCCCCTGTGAGCTACAGCGTCAACGGCAAGCAGTATGTTGCCATCATGGCAGGCTGGGGTGGTGCCGTACCGCTGGTGGTCGGTGGTGAGCTTCTGTCCGAATCTCTGGCGACCAAAACCAACCGTCTGCTGGTGTTTGGTCTGGGTGGCAAGGCACAGCTGCCTGAGTTCAAACAGGTTAACAAGCCACTGACACCCCCACCGGCAACGGCTGATGCTGAAACCGTGCAATTCGGCCAGAAGCAGTACCAGACGTACTGCACTACCTGTCACGGTGACTCTGCCGTCAGTGGTGGTGTGATACCGGACCTGCGTTATGCATCGGACTGGACCTTCCAGAACTGGGAAGCCATCGTGCTGGATGGCCTTTATAAAAACAGGGGCATGGTGCCGTTTGATGATGTGATCGATGCGACGGATGCACAGGCGATCAAATCCTATGTGATTCATCGTGCACACCAAACTCTGCAAGAGCTTGAACAACGCAACAAGGGAGAAACCAAATGAAGTGGACCAAACCTGCCTACACTGATCTGCGCATCGGCTTCGAAGTCACCATGTACTTCGCCAACCGCTGAGCACACGGCGGCCCTTCGGGGCCGCTTTTGCTTACCGATCCTTTTTTACCCCAGCGGATACACACAATAATGAAAATACAGATACTGGGCTCCGCCGCCGGGGGCGGCTTTCCGCAATGGAACTGCAACTGCGACAACTGCAAAGGCCTGCGCAACGGCACCCTCAATGCCAAGGCCCGTACCCAATCCTCCATCGCGGCCAGTCTCAACGGACGTGACTGGATCCTGTTCAACGCCTCACCGGATATCCGCGCTCAGCTGGAAAGCTTCGAGCCCCTGCAGCCCAAGCAGGGCAAACGCGATACCGGCATTGCGGCGGTCGTACTGATGGACAGCCAGATCGACCACACCACCGGCCTGCTGATGCTGCGTGAAGGCTGCCCGCATCAGGTCTACTGCACCGACATGGTGAAGCAGGACCTGAGCACCGGCTTCCCGGTATTCAACATGCTGGAGCACTGGAACGGTGGCCTGAAGTGGAACCAGATCCCCAGCACCGACACCTACAACGAATTTACCATTGCCGAAGTGCCGGGCATTACTCTGACGGCCGTGCCGCTGCGCTCCAGCGCGCCGCCGTACTCGCCGCACCGCAACGACCCGCACCCCGGTGACAACATCGGTATGCTGCTGAAGGATGACGCCACCGGGCGTTCCCTGTTCTATGCACCGGGTCTTGGCCGGATCGAAGACCATCTGCGCCCGATTATGGAAGACGCCGACTGTCTGCTGGTGGATGGCACCCTCTGGCGCGAGGACGAGATGATCCACGCCGGCGTCGGTGACAAGCTGGGCGTGCACATGGGGCACCTGCCCCAATCAGGGGAAGAGGGCATGATCGCCTACCTGGATACGCTGGATAAACCGCGCAAGGTGCTGATCCACATTAACAACACCAACCCGATCCTGATCGAAGACTCCCCCGAGCGGGGCGTGCTGAACGAACACGGCATCGAGGTCGCCTTTGACGGCATGAGCATTGAACTCTGAGGAGATCCGACATGAGCAACCGTGAACCCATGAGCCGCAGCGAATTCGAACAGGCCCTGCGCGCCAAAGGCGATCTCTACCACATTCACCACCCCTACCATGTGGCCATGTATGCCGGTCACTCCACCCCGGAACAGATCCGCGGCTGGGTCGCCAACCGCTTCTACTATCAGGTCAACATCCCGCTCAAGGATGCCGCCATTCTGGCCAACTGCCCGCACCGCGACGTACGCCGCCAGTGGCTGCAGCGGATCATGGACCATGACGGGTACGACGGTGCCGTCGGTGGCATCGAAGCCTGGCTGCAGCTGGGCGAAGCCGTAGGCCTCACACGCGAAGAGATCCTGTCCCACGAGCATGTACTGCCCGGTGTGCGCTTTGCGGTGGATGCCTACGTCAACTTCGCCCGCCGCGCCACCTGGCAGGAAGCGGCCAGCTCCTCGCTGACCGAACTCTTTGCCCCGCACATCCACCAGTCCCGTCTCGACACCTGGCCCACGCACTATCCGTGGATCAAGGCCGAGGGCTACCAGTACTTCCGCAACCGCCTCACCGAAGCACGCCGCGATGTGGAACACGGCCTGCAGATCACCCTGGATCACTACACCACCCGCGAGCAGCAGGAGCGGATGCTGGAGGTCCTGCAGTTCAAGCTGGATGTGCTTTGGAGTATGCTCGATGCCATGACCATGGCGTACGAACTGGAACGCCCGCCATACCACACGGTCACACAAGAGAAGATCTACCACCGAGGCCTGTTCAATGACTAAACCGGCGCTGGACCAAATCCCAAAGCTGAACGCCATGTTCCGCTTCCAGTGGGAAGAGGCGCAGAACTGCCATGTGCTGCTGTACCCGGAAGGGATGATCAAACTCAACGACAGCGCCGGCGCCATCCTCAGTGAAGTGAATGGCGAGCAGGACTGCGCCGCCATCATCCAGGCACTGGAAACCCGCTTCCCCGACGCCGGTGAACTGGGGCCGGATGTACTGGAGTTCCTAGCCATCGCCCATGAGCAGAACTGGATCGGCTATGTCTGAGCTCAAGTCTGAACACGCGTCCACACAACAGCAGACACCCCAACACCAAAGCCAACCGCTCTGGCTGCTGGCGGAACTGACTTACAA
Organism: Marinobacterium iners DSM 11526; assembly: GCF_900107855.1. Classification (GTDB taxonomy): domain Bacteria; phylum Pseudomonadota; class Gammaproteobacteria; order Pseudomonadales; family Balneatricaceae; genus Marinobacterium; species Marinobacterium iners. The sequence goes on from NZ_FNRJ01000013.1 coordinate 98,450, forward strand.
ATGCCCGCTGCAGTGCCCCTACTGCAGCAACCCGCTGGACTTTGCCGCCCATGGCGAAGAACTCACCACCGATCAGTGGATCGACGTGTTCCGTCAGGCCCGCAAGATGGGCGCGGCGCAGCTGGGCTTCTCCGGTGGCGAGCCGCTGGTACGGCGGGATCTGGAACAGCTGATCGCCGAGGCACGTTCGCTGGGCTACTACACCAACCTGATCACCTCCGGCATCGGCCTCAACGCGGACCGCATCGCCGCCTTCCGTGAAGCAGGGCTGGACCATATCCAGATCAGCTTCCAGGCCTCGGACGAAACCGTCAACAACATGCTGGCCGGCTCCAGCAAGGCGTTTGAGCAGAAGCTGAAAATGGCCCGTGAAGTGAAGGCCCAGGGCTATCCCATGGTGCTCAACTTCGTCACCCACAAGCACAACATCGACCGGATCGACCGCATCATTGAGTTGTGTGTGGAACTGGAAGCCGACTTTGTCGAACTGGCCACCTGCCAGTACTACGGCTGGGCCTACGAAAACAAGGAAGCCCTGCTGCCGACGCAAGCACAGCTGGAACGGGCCGAGCGCATCACCAACGAATACCGTGACAAGCTCGCCGCTGAAGGTAACCCGATCAAACTGATCTTCGTGACGCCGGATTACTACGAAGAGCGGCCGAAGAAGTGCATGAACGGCTGGGGCGAAATCTTCCTCACCGTGACGCCGGACGGCACTGCACTGCCATGTCACAGTGCTCGCATGCTGCCGATCGAGTTCCCCAATGTGAAGGACAATACCCTGCAGCATATCTGGCACGAGTCGTTCGGGTTTAACCACTTCCGCGGCGATGACTGGATGCAAGAGCCTTGCCGCTCCTGTAACGAAAAGGAAAACGATCTGGGCGGCTGTCGCTGCCAGGCCTATATGCTGGCCGGTGATATGAACGCAGCGGACCCGGTGTGCAGCAAATCACCGCATCACCAGACGATCCTCGATGCCCGTGCCGCCGCCGAGCAGAGCGGTGAGGATACGCCGATCACCTTCCGCAACGAGCGCAACTCACGGGTGTTTGCGCGTGGGTGAAAAGGCAACTGAATGACATCAGCCCAGCATCAGGGCTTTTTCTTATAGGCCGCTTTCAGCTGTTCGACCCACTCGGGATCAAAGGTGCTTTGATCGGTGTCGATACCCAGCGCTTCAAGTCGGGTTGCGTGTGCTCGGCTCTCTGGCAGCAGATCGGCCAAGGCGCTTTCGTGGTTTTCGAGCCGATACATCTGCTCCAGACCCTGGTGATAGAAACGCATCGCTTTCATTGCCACCGGATCTTGTGCCTCAACGCCCGCATTAAGCTGGTGCATGATGTTGGTCAGGCTCATCAGGCAACGCTTGAGTTGCCAGTTGTAGCGGGCTGATTCCATCCAGGGCTGTTGCAGATAAACCAGCCTGAAAATCGCACTGGTCACAACGACACCGGCAATCACGCCGGCCAGATTCCAGCGGAAGTTACCCCCTTCAGGGCTGCCAAAAATTTTCACGCTGAGCGTGGCGAGGATCATGGCGGTGACGGCAAAAGTGCCCATCACTATCAGGTTGCTCTTGCGGGTTTCCTGACGGAACTGCTCGGGGTTGCGGGGTTCAAGGGTAAAGGGGGCAGACATGGTAGGCTCGCGCAGAAATATCGTGCTGAGGGTAACAGGAATCGTTCGAGTGGCAAAGCGGCAGCAAAATGATAAAGGTACCTGGATCTGCGCCAGGATATTGGTGTGGGCAATACTGTGAACTGCACAACTCGATGGAACACGCTGTGATAATTAATGATGTTAAAGGTCCAGCCCGTAGCAGGGTGTATCGTGGTCCAGCTCAGTGATCAGCCGGCTCAGTAGCTCCTGAACCCTGAGCATTTCCGGGCGTCCCTCCTGCTCGGCTCGTGACCAGAGTGCCAGGTCGCGCCGGGGGCCGGGTTGGCCTTCTACCTTGATCATCTGTTCCGGTGCTACCTCACCGGTCATCAACGTCAGTCGTGCTGGCAGGCGCACCAGCAGATCGGTGGTGTTGAGCAGGTGCAGCAGCGAGCGGATACTTCCGGTCAGTGCCATTCTTGCGGCCTGTGGTTCTGTCAGTGCACGTTGGGTATCGAGAAAACCAGCACTTGCACCGGCGATCATCCAGCGGTGCTGTGCCATTTCTTCACGAGAGACCGGCAGTTGGCGTCCTATCAGCTTTGACAGCTTTCCGGCAAAGATGCCAGTACGGTCGCGAAACAGAATTTCGCGCTGTAGTGCGCTTTGTGCCACCGACAGGTGGGCGTGTGAAATCAGAAAGTCAAGCTTGCCCTCCTGTAACATCTCGATCTGAGCTGCTGCGGAAGCGGTGCGCAGATGAAACACAAACCGATTCTCACGCAGTAGCTCGGATGTCAGTCGACTGACCGCCGCGAACTCAAGCAAAGGATCGATGCCGATGACGAACTCGTGGTGGTAACCACTGTGCCACTGCCTGATTACCTCTTTACCATGTTCTGACTCCGCCAGTATGCGCTCGCCAATCTGAGCCAGCCGTGCACCTATCTCAGTGGGTTCGACGCCGTAGCGGGTGCGGATGAGTAAAGGGGCGCCCACTTTCATTTCCAGCTGTTTGATGCTGCGTGTCAGGGTAGGTTGGGTAATGTACAGCTGTTCGCAGGCGCGGCTGATAGAGCCCTGTTTGACGACTATCGCCAGTTGCTGCAGCAAATTGGGGTTCATATGCGTTTTCTTTTAGTCTGGTGTTAAAAACCTATTTTTGCTGATAGATGAATCTGTTTAAAGTGATTCGCACAATAAATAGAGGAGAACATCCAATGCAGTTTCATCTTAATGGTTTTCATCCAGGCGACCCTCGTTTCAATGATCCGCAGGATGCAGTCGTGGCGCCGCCGATCAAGCGCCCGCTGCCGGATCAGGTTGATGTCCTGATCGTGGGTTGTGGCCCTGCCGGTCTGAATCTGGCGGCTCAACTGTCCAGGTTCGGCCTCGATATTGCCATTATTGACCAGAAAGATGATCGTCTGCTGGTCGGTCAGGCTGATGGTATCGCCTGCCGTACCGTAGAGATGTTCCAGGCTTACGGGTTTGCCAATCAGATCATCCAGGAAGCCTATCAGGTCAATGAGGCCGCGTTCTGGAAACCGGATGCCGACAATCCGGATCAGATCGCTCGCAGCAGCAAGGTACAGGATGTGGCCGATGATCTGTCTGAAATGCCGCATCTGATCATCAACCAGGCACGCGTGCACGACATGTTCCTGGATGTGATGCGCCAGAGCCCGAGCAAGGTTGAGCCGCATTATCAGCGTCGCCTTTTGGATCTGGAGATTGATCACAACGGCGGTGAGTATCCGGTAACCGCGACAGTCGAGCGTCTGGTGAACTTCTCCCAGTACAGCCAAGTGGTGGAAACCGTCAAGGCCAAGTACGTGGTCGGCTGTGATGGTGCTCGCTCCAGCGTGCGTACCGCCATTGGCAAGGAACTGGTCGGCGATGCGCTTAACCAGGCCTGGGGCGTGATGGATGTACTGCTCAACACCGATTTCCCGGATATCCGTCTCAAGTCACTGATTCACTCCAACAACGAAGGCAACATGCTGATCATCCCGCGTGAGGGTGGTTACATGGTGCGTCTGTATATCGAGCTGGACAAGCTGAACGAAAACCAGCGTGTAGCCCGTGATCAGATGACAGCTGATGTGCTTATTGCCGCTGCCAACCGTGTGATGAAGCCCTACACCCTGGACGTGAAAGAAGTTGCCTGGTGGAGCGTGTACGAAATCGGTCAGCGCATCACCACCGCGTTTGACGATTCCGACGAAGGCCACATGCCGCGTGTGTTCCTGGCCGGCGATGCCTGCCACACCCACAGCCCGAAAGCGGGTCAGGGTCTGAACACCTCGGTAATGGATACCTGGAATCTGGGCTGGAAACTGGCGCACGTGCTGACCGGTCTGGCCAATGAAAATATCCTCAAAACCTATTCCGACGAGCGTCGCGAGTACGGTCAGGCATTGATCGATTTCGACCGCGAGTTTTCACGCATGTTTAGCGCCAAGCCGAAGTCGGCCGAGAACCCGGACGGTGTTGATCCGGCCGAGTTCCAGCGCTACTTCCAGCTGTTTGGTGAGTACACCGCCGGTGTTTCCATTCAGTACCGTCCGTCGATCATGGTCAGCGAAGGTGCGCATCAATCATTGGCAACCGGTCTGACTGTGGGCAAGCGTTTCCACTCTGCACCGGTGGTGCGTCAGGGTGACGCCAAGCCGATGCAACTGGGGCACTGCCATCTGGCCGATGGTGCCTACCGCGTGTACGCCTTTGCCGGCAATGCTGAACCGATGTCCGATCAGTGCGGCGTCAGGGCGCTGTGCGAGTTCCTGGCCAACGATGTCAATTCGCCGCTGAAGAAGTACACACCGGCCGGTGCCGACGCGGATTCCGTCATTGACGTACGTGCCGTATTCCAGCAACACCATCAGGCGGTTGAAACCGACACCTTGCACCCAGTGCTGTCACCGCGCAAGGGCAAGTACGGTCTGCGCGACTTCGAAAAGGTATTCTGTGTCGACAGCCGTCCGGAATCGTCCGGAGGTGGCAAGAACATCTACGATATGCGCGGTATCGACAAAAAGCAGGGGTGTGTAGTGATTGTACGCCCGGATCAATATGTGGCGGAGGTACTGCCACTGGATGATTACAAGGGGTTCTGTGATTTCTTCAGCAATGTGTTGCTGGAGGCCTGATTTCAGCAATAGGACCCTTGCCGGTAATTGAAAAAGGGGGGCAGGATAGCATTACTATCCTGCCCCCCTTTTTCATGAAAAATAAGTTCTGAAAGGCATGCTTTCAGATATGCGCTCGTTGTTATTAATACTCTTTCAGCTCTTCGTAGGGCAGGCCTACGTACTGTTCGGCAATAACCCTGCGACCGTTCTCGGAGTTCAGGTAGTAATCAAACTCGGATTCCATAAAGCGTGTGAACATCAGGCCATCAACACCGTTGTTGCTCACTTCGTCACCGAAGTTGTGCATCATGTTAGTCATCCACCAGCTGAAACGCTCCCCATGCCACACACGGCGCAGTGCTATTTCAGAGTACTGCTCGATGAAACGGCGGTCACCGGTCTCGTACACGCGTGTCAGAATTTTATAGAGTGTGGCTACATCGGATGCCGCCAGGTTCAGACCCTTGGCACCGGTGGGCGGGACGATGTGAGCAGCATCACCTACCAAAAACAGGTTGCCATACTGCATGGGTTCGCAGACGAAAGAGCGCAGAGGGGCGATGCTTTTCTCGATGCTGGGGCCGGTGACTACGTTGGCGGCAATTTCGTCTGGCAGGCGCTTCTTCAACTCATCCCAGAAAGCTTCGTCAGACCAGTCCTCGATTTTGTCGGTCAACGGTACCTGCAGGTAGTAGCGTGAACGGGTCTCGGAGCGTTGGCTGGCCAGTGCAAAACCTCGTTCGCTCTTGGCGTAGATCAATTCATCATGGCAAGGTGGGGTATCGGACAGCAATCCCAGCCAACCGAACGGGTATACACGTTCATGTTCGGTGCGCACATCTTCGGGAATGGTCTGACGTGACACGCCATGAAAGCCATCACAGCCAGCGATGAAGTCACAGTCCAGACGATATTCTTCACCGTCGTGGGTAAAGGTAATGAAAGGCTTGTCTCCCTTTACATCATGGGGCTGAACGTCGCTGGCTTCGTAGTAGGTGTCCAGTTTTGCAGCCTGCCGTGCGTCCATCAGGTCCTGCGTAATTTCGACCTGACCGTAGCAGACGACCACATCACCGCCGGTCAATTCTTTCAGATTTATACGGGTGCGTGCGCCGTTGACAACCAGTTCAACACCTTCATGCGCATGGCCTTCACTATCCATCCGTTCGGCTACACCTGCTTCACGTACCAGGTCGACAAATCCCTGTTCCAGAATGCCAGCACGAATACGGCCAAGGACGTAATCGCCAGTTACACGTTCTACGATGATATTGCTGATTCCCTTGCGCGCCAGAAGTTGTCCGAGCAGCAGGCCGGAAGGGCCCGCACCAATTATAGCTACCTGAGTCTGAAGTGTTTTCATGGCGTTCTCTTATAATATTTGATCATGTTGAAAGGGGTGTTCACCCAGTCACTATGATTCAATACAGAGCACTCTCGATGAATGGAGAAAGTCGACGCTTGCAGGTACATTTCAAACACTGAGTTAGCATCGCAATGTGTGGGCGGGTTCGCTTCAGCTTTGTTCGCGGTGCTCACGGAACACGGATGGAGTGGTGCCGATACGGCGTTTGAAAAAGCGCGAAAAGTAGGCTGGGTCAGAAAAGCCCAGCTCATAGGCTATCAATGACACAGGTGCCGATGAATAGATCAGCATGCGCTGGGCTTCAAGCGCTAAGCGATCCTGAATCAAGTCACCGGCGCTCTTGCCGGCAACCGCCTTGCATGCCCGGTTAAGACCAATAGTGGTTGTACATAAAGCCTCTGCATAAAACTGACAGGACTGGTGTTCCCGGTAGTGCTTTTCGATCAGTTCACACAGTTGCTGATAACGGGTTTCATATTGGCTAACACTGCGTTGACGACGGTTGGCATGTAAATGACGCCCCATCTTGATCAAGATCGAGAATAGCAGACACTCGAACAACTGCTGTTTGCCCGGCTGGTTATGACTGTATTCATACACGAGTTGTTCAAGTGTTTGGTCAATAAACAGTTGATCTGCCTGGTGATCGCATAACAGTATTGCGTGTGCAGAGCGCATCAGCTCTTCCTGAAGGTTTAAGCTTCGCCCCATACGGTCTTCGCTTATTAACAGACGCGATAATGTAATTACAAAGCCGGTTGTAACATCATGCTCAAACTCAAAGCCATGTGCGACCGATGGAGGAATGGTAAAGAGACAGGGGCCTTCAAAGGCATGCTCCTGGCCGTCAAGGTGAGCGCGAACAGCACCGCTGTGCACGTAAACCAGTTGGAACATGCGCGGGTGGCTGTGAATTCCGATGTTCCAGTTGAAAAGGCGCGCACGGGACTTGATATCCTCGATATGGAAAAACTCGGGATCTTTGAGAGAGGGCGCCTCGCTGTAGAGTGAATAGGTCGATATGCCCGATAGGCGAGACGAAGCCGTATGCATGACGTGAGGCCTCCGGTTGAAAGTACAAGAAGGGCTTGAGGCCGTTATTGGTAGCCTCAAGCCCAGGGTGCTCTGTTACACCAGCCCCAGAGCCAGCACAGGGAAGGCTATGATCAAGGCAAGGCGAACGAGATCTGACAGCACAAACGGCATTACCCCTTTGTATATGGATCCGATCGACACATCCTTGGCAAAGGCCTTGATTACGAACACATTCATCCCAACTGGGGGAGTGATTAACCCCAGCTCAACGGTGATGACAGCAACCACACCGAACCATACCGGATCAAAGCCAGCTGCCTGTATCAGCGGGAATACAACAGGAACGGTCAGCAGCAGCATGGCGATACTGTCCATAACACAACCGAGCAGCATGAACAGCACAAGAACGGCGAACAACACCATAAAGGGAGAAAGGTTCAGAGCATCTACATACTCCACCAACTCAAACGAGATGCGCGATACACTCAGGAAAAAGCCGAAAATTTCTGCGCCCAGAATCATGAAGAAGATCATGGCGGAGGTGACAAGTGTTTCTTTCAATGCATCGACAAAACCAGTCCAGCGCATGCCGCGCTGAATGGCAATCATCAGAGTACAGAACGCACCTATTGCAGCAGCCTCAGTGGGGGTGAAAAGGCCAAGATAGATCCCACCGATGATAATAACGAACACACTGGTAAATGGCAGTAGACCCTTGAGTCCTGCCAGCTTTTGCACCAGGGAGGTTGCTTCGCCCGGCTGAGCCAGTTTAGGTTTTAGACGCACCAAAACGGTAACGGTGACGCAGTACAGCACAAGCCCCAGAAGGCCTGGAATCAGGCCTGCCATAAACATGTCACCCACAGACTGCTCGGTAATCAACGCATACAGCAGCAGGGCGATAGAAGGAGGAATCATGATGCCCAGTGTGCCGCCGGCGGCCAGCGTGCCGGTTGCCAGCGAGTCGGCGTAACCGTGCTTACGCATTTCGGGCAGTGCCACACGAGACATACTGGCCGCCGTAGCGACAGAGGAGCCGGATATGGCCGAAAAGATACCGCAGGACATCAGTGCTGCCAGCGAAATACCGCCGCGCCATGCGCCAAACAGTGACCGGGCCCCCGAGAACAGCTGATTCGACATGTTCGAGCGGGAGGCCAGCACACCCATTAGAATGAACATTGGGATGGGGCTGAAGTTGTAATTGGTTAATGTTTCGAAAGGAGCGCTTTCGAGGATGGCCATGGCTGGGTCAAAGGCGATGATCCATGCGAAGCCTACAAATCCTGCAATAGCCATGGTCAAGGCAATAGGAATGCGGATCGCCAGCATGAACAGCATAAGGCCGATACAGATAAAACCTATAGTGGAGCTGCTCATGCTTTACACTCCATTACCTTACCGATTTGTGAGCCGGTCAGCATAAGTGAGCGCAATGCCAGCATGGCTGTGCCGATCAGGGTAGTAACAAAAATGTAGGACATCGGAAACATCAGATCCTGAGTGGTTTCGCCGCTTAGGTGCGATGATTCGACCGCATGCCAGAAGCGGATGCTCATGCCCAGTGCCAATAGTGTGTAGCCGGCAAAGCACAGAGTGTCGAGCACTGCCTTAGAACGATCGGAGAGGTTTTCTGTGAACAGGTCAACCACTACCTGTGAACGATCAACGCACCAGGGCAAGGCGTATAGAATGGCAAACAACAGCGCAAAGCGGACCAGTTCGATCCCACCATTGAAGGTGAGATCGAAACTGCCGTCAGTGAGCCTGAACAGTGCGCGGGTGATAACATCAGCCAGTACAACCAGCATCATTGCGGTCAGCATCATGGCACTGATCCACAGCATGCCTCGACAGATGGCATCAACCAGACGGGCAAATCCAGACATTACAAACTCCTACCTGAACGCAGGGTTTAGAGGCACTGCTCGGAAAGTTCGAGGGCACGCTTGTAAACATTGCGCGCCGGCATTCCTTTGTCTTCGAGCTCTTGCAGGTAGTTTTCAGTGGTAGCATCCAAAACCGGCTTCCATACTGGGTTTTCTGCACCGCCTTCAATAGTGATCATGGTGTGGCCCAACTCAACAGCTTCGGCACGGCCCAACTTGTCAACCTGATCAAAGATCTTGCCGGACTGCTTGGCCAGCTCCAGGCCGGAGTGCTTATCGATAACCTGTTTGAGGTCATCAGGCATGCTGTTGTAAACGGACTTGTTCATGGTCACCATAAACGACAGGCTATACAGTCCGATTTCGGTGTGAGAGTCTGCCAGTTCGTTGATGCGGAAAGAGTTCACGCCTTCCCAGGGCAGAGACACTCCGTTGATTACACCGCGTTGCATGGACTCATAGGAATTCGGTGCAGGCATGCCTACGGGCTGAGCTTCAAGCCCTTCCAGCATTGACCCGACTACCAAAGTGGGGCGACGGATACGCAAGCCCGCGAGATCAGCGGGTTCACGTACCTCCTTGCCTTTCAGGTGCAGATGCCCCTGACCATGGGTGAACAGAAACAGTGGACGGGTATCCTTGTACTCATCGGCAATCAGCCCTTCCTCATAGAGTGACTGAATGACACAGGACCCCTGCTCAGCGGTCTTGACGACCCCCGGCAGCTCGACAACCTGAGTCAGTGGAAAGCGGTTGGCGGTATAGCCCTGCACCGTAGCCGTCATATCGGCAATACGGTTTATGACAGCATCATACTGGGCAGGTGGCTTCGACAGAGTGGCGCCGGGATAGATTTCAACTTCAATGCGGCCATTGGAGTCAGCCTCTATGGCATCCGCCCAACCCTGGAATACTTCCTTGTGAATTGGCGAAACAGCTGGCCAGAAATGAGCAAAACGCAGTGTAACATCGGCGGCCTGTGCAGCTGATGTCATGGCAATGGATGCGGTTAAAGCAGCAACGGTTTTTTTGAGTGTTGTTTTCATTATTATGCTCTCTGCGATGTTGTTATTGATTGTGTAGAGGGTGTCGGAGGAGGCCTTGTCAGACAAACTCCTCGGTATCGATTTCGACCTGTTGTACAGCACTGTAGCGAGGGCCGTGAACGGTATTCTGGTTGATCAATTGATCCAGACGCGCGACCACATCTGCAGTCAGACTGACGCTATCGGCAGCCAGGTTTTCTTTCATGTGTGAAACAAAACGGGTGCCCGGAATCGGCACAATAAAGTCGCCCTTGGAGCGAACCCAGGCCAGTGCCAACTGTGCCGGTGAGCAGCCCACTTCGTTGGCGATTGCAACATATCCCTCCAGCAGGTTCAGGTTCTGCGGATAGTTCTCCTTGTAGAAGCGGGGCATGTTGTTGCGGATATCCTCTTCGACCAGCGTATCCACGTCCAGCAGGGTGTTGGTCAGGAACCCGCGCGCCAAAGGACTGAAAGCGACAAAGGCAGTGCCTGATTCGCGGCAGGCATCCAAAACCGCAATCTCGGAGTTGCGAGACCAGAGTGAGTACTCGGTTTGCAGGGCGGCAATCGGGTGCACGCGCTGGGCACGTTTAAGGGTAGCTGCGGAGACCTCAGACAGACCGATGGCGCCGATCTTTCCTTCGCGTACCAGGTCTGACAGGGCGCCGATACTGTCTTCGATCGGAGTATTGGGGTCGAGACGGTGCAGATAATAGAGATCGATGTGGTCGGTTTGCAGGCGACACAGACTGGCTTCGCACTGGGCACGCAGGGTATCGGGTCGGCCGTCAATCTCTTTCTTGCCGCTTTCCTGACCTATCGCCATGCCGCACTTGCTGGCAAGAAACAATGATTGACGCTGATCCTTCAGAGCCTTGCCGACCACTGTTTCGTTGCGCCCGCCACCATAAAGGGTGGCGGTATCGAAATGGCGATACCCCATGTCAAACGCCTGACATAATGCCTGAATCGCATCCGCTTCAGGCAATGGCGTGCCGTAAGCGTGTGACAGATTCATACAGCCAAGGCCGATGCCAGGCTGGTTGAAGTGGCTGTTAAGCGTTGTGCTCATGTGGTGACCCCTATCGATATCAGGATGATTAGCTCTCGGCCTGCAGGCACTGTTCCAGTTGATGCAAGGTTTCCATCGCAGGCAGACATTGAGCCACGCTGGAATTCGGCTCACGTCCTTCCCGAATGGCGGCGATGAACTCCCGATCCTGCAACTCGATACCGTTGTTGGAGACAGCCACGCCGGTCAGGTCGATCTTGTTTTCGTTGCCGTCGTACAGGTCGTCGTAACGAGCAATGTAGGTGCCGTTGTCACAGATATAGCGGAAGAAGGTGCCGAAAGGACCGTCGTTGTTGAATGACAAAGACAGAGTACAGAGCGCGCCGTTTTCGGCCTTCATACCGATGCTCATGTCCATGGCGATGCCCAGGTCCGGGTGGTGTGGACCTTCCATCGCCTGCACCTTGGTGGTTTTTTCACCGGTCTGGTATTGGAACAGGTCAACTGTGTGGCAGGCGTGGTGCCACAGCAAGTGGTCGGTCCAGGAACGGGCCTGACCCTTGGCATTAGTGTTGGTGCGACGGAAGAAGTAGGTTTGCACATCCATTTGCTGAATTTTCAGTTCACCGGCCTGGATCTTGTTGTGGATCCACTGGTGGCTCGGGTTGAAGCGACGGGTGTGGCCTGCCATGGCAACCAGACCGGTCTTCTTCTGCACTTCAACCAACTTGCGGGCATCTTCAATATTGTCAGCCATGGGGATTTCCACCATGACGTGCTTGCCGGCCTCAAGGCACTGGATCGCCTGAGACGCATGCAACTGAGTCGGAGTGGCCAGAATGACGCCGTCAACGTCATCACGCGCCAGAGCTTCGGCCAGGTCAGTGGTGTAGTGGGGAACGTTGCGTTCTTCAGCGAACTGGCGGATCACATCGACCTTGGTGCCTACAACCGAAGTAACAGTTGCGCCATCGATAGCAGCAATTGCGTCCATATGTTTCATGCCAAAGGCGCCGCTTGCGCCCGCTACACACAGTCTCATGCATGTATCTCCTGATACTGAAGCCAAAAATCAAATAAGGGAATGCTGCGCCGGTGCGTTGCATTTGTACCAAAATCTACCACCGGCCCACGCAGTTGAGTAATTGAATAACCTCTTGTGCTATTCAATTTTTGCAAAGCGATGAGTTTTTTAAATGTCGGAATAACGTGAGGCCGCTTCTTTCAGCATTTTGATAAAACGGCTTTGCGTCGGTGTGGGTTGCCAGTCACGGCGCAGTGTAAGCCCTATGGGCCGTCTTGTATGGCTTAGAGAATAGGGTATAACCCCGAGTATGCCCTGGCGCAATTCATGCTCTACCTGGTGGGTCGAAATCAGGGTCAGTCGGTCGCTGCCACTAAGTAGCTCTCGAATAAGTATTTGTGAACTGGTTTCAACAAGTCGTGTAGGTTGTTTGGCGCCTCGATCACTGAACAGGGTGTCGAAAAATGCACGTGTGGGTGTTCCGATTCGAGGCACAACCCAACCGTATTGACCAATATCCTCCAGTGTAAGCGTACGGTGTTGCCGAAGTGGATGATCTTTGCGGCCGATGATGGCAAGCGGTGGGGCCAATAACTCTTCCTGAATAATGTCATCGGCAGGGGGCGGAAAGCGCAGTGCACCGATCAGCAGGTCCAGATCACCATTGCGCAGGTGAAACAGCAGGTCGTCATAGGGTGCATCCACCACGTTAATGCCGATATCCGGGTGAGCCATGCTGAAGCGGTTGATGACATCCGGCAGGATAGAGGTACGGGCCAAGGGCATGCTGCCCATGGTGATCCTGCCGACTTCACGGAACTGCAGGGCGCTGATTTCGTAATGGCCCTGTTTGATTTCGGCAAATCCGAGCTTGGCGGCGCGAGCCAGCAGTTCGGCGGCGCGCGTGGGAGTAATGCCGGTTCTGGCCTTTTCGAATAATGTGATACCCAGTAGATGTTCCAGCTCGCGCCCGGCGCGATGCAAAGATGATTGCGACAGGTCCAGGTTGCGGCTGGCAACGCTGAAACTGTGGCTTTCGGTGATGGCGATCAAGGCTCTCAGCTGTGTCGTCGTCAGCAGTGTCAGCAGGCTTGATGGGCCACCATTCTGGGATTGGGTACTTTTTTGAGCGGCTCGGATACCATGCTCGAGATACCCCATGCAGCGGTTGACACGGTTATACAAGGCTTCGCCGGACGGAGTGGGAAACATGCCGTTGGAATGGCGCTCAAACAGGTCGGTTTCAAGCTGTGTTTCCAGTTTTCCTATCGCTTGGGTGATTGCGGGCTGAGACAGGAAAACCAGTGGTGCCGCTTTGCTGATACTTCGGCATCTGGCTACTTCCATGAATACCCGCAGGTGTCTCAAGTTGGGCATGGTGAACTGCATGGTCCCTCCTGGGAAGGGTGTGTCCTGATAGGGCGTTCTCAAAAATCAATAGTATTGTGGTCAAATTGAAATAGCCAGTCCTGTTACACAGGCGAATACTAGATGCACTTAAATTGAGCGTTAGAAGCGATTTATAAGGTGCCCGAGATGATTATCGATTGCCATGGTCACTACACCACCACGCCTCCGCAGGTGGGTGAGTACCGCGAAAAGCAGAAAGAAGCCGTTGCCAAGGACCCCAACTTCATCGGTGAAAAAGGCCAGATCATCATCAGTGATGACGAGATCCGTGAAACCATTGAGACGAACCAGCTGCGTCTGCAGCAGGAGCGTGGTACCGACCTGACCATCTTCTCTCCGCGTGCCAGCTGGATGGGTCATCACATCGGCAATGAACACACCAGCCAGTTCTGGACCGAGCACCAGAACGACCTGATCCGCCGCGTCTGCGATCTGTTCCCGAAAAACTTTGCCCCTGTTGCACAGCTGCCGCAGTCTCCGGGCGTTGATCCGGCCAAGTCCGTTCCGGAAATTATCCGTACCGTTGAGCAAATGGGCTTCATCGGCATCAACCTGAATCCGGACCCCAGCGGAGGGCACTGGAGTGGCTCTTCCTTGGCGGACCGCTCCTTCTACCCGATCTACGAAAAAATGGTCGAATACGATATCCCGGCGATGGTGCACGTCAGTGCCGCCTGCAACGATTGTTTCCACACCACCGGTTCCCACTATCTGGGCGCCGACACCACTGGTTTCCAGCAGTTGATGATGTCCGATGTGTTCAAGGACTTCCCGGATCTTAAAATCATCATTCCGCACGGCGGCGGTGCCGTTCCCTACCATTGGGGGCGTTTCCGCGGTCTGGCGCTGGATCAGGGCTTTGAACTGGAAAAGCGCGTACTGAATAACATCTACTTCGACACCTGTGTCTATCATCAGCGCGGTATCGACCTGCTGCTGGACATCGTGCCGACCAAGAACATCCTGTTCGCCTCTGAAATGATCGGCGCCGTGCGGGGTGTCGACCCGGAAACCGGTCATTTCTTCGATGACACCAAGCGTTACATCGATGGTAACAAGGCGCTGACCGTCGAGCAGAAGCAGGACATCTTCGAGCACAACAGCCGTCGTGTATTCAGCCGTCTGAAAATTCCGGCCTGACAGGAGTTTTTTGTCATGAGAGAAAATGTAGTCGTTCAACATATTGAACGCGCCGATCAGGCGGTTATTGATGGTCTGGCTGAATGTGGTGTGGCCACCATTCACGAGGCCCAGGGCCGTGTCGGTCTGCTGGCGCACTATATGCGTCCGATCCAGCAGGACGTGGCTGTGGCCGGTTCTGCCGTGACCATCTCCGGCGCTGCCGGTGACAACTGGATGATGCATGTGGCGATCGAACAGTGTCAGAAGGGCGACATGATGGTGTTCGCGCCGACCTCTCCCTCTGTTCATGGTTTCTTCGGTGACTTGCTGGCGACATCGGCCCAGTCACGCGGTGTGGTGGGCCTGATCATTGATGGCGGTGTACGCGATACGCGCGACCTGCGCCAGATGAACTTCCCGGTGTGGTCGAAAGCCGTCTTCGCCGAGGGTACGATCAAGGAAACTCTGGGCTCAGTAAACATTCCGCTTGCCTGTGCCGATCAGCTGATCTACCCGGGTGATGTGATTGTCGCCGACGACGATGGTGTGGTTGTCGTTCGACGCGAAAAGGCCGCCGAAGTGCTGGAACTGTCGCGCAAGCGCATGGCGCTGGAGGAGTCCAAGCGCGTACGCATGGCCAACGGCGAACTGGGCCTGGA
Organism: Marinobacterium iners DSM 11526; assembly: GCF_900107855.1. Taxonomy (GTDB): domain Bacteria; phylum Pseudomonadota; class Gammaproteobacteria; order Pseudomonadales; family Balneatricaceae; genus Marinobacterium; species Marinobacterium iners. Next base: position 113,734 of record NZ_FNRJ01000013.1, read on the forward strand.
CATCTATGACATGCGCCCGCGTTTGAAAGAGAAGGGACTGAAGTATGTCTGATGGCGTCCGCTGCATGTGGATGCGAGGCGGGACTTCCAAGGGCGGTTACTTCCTCGCGTCTGATCTGCCGGTCGACACTGCCGAACGCGACGCCTTTCTGTTGCGGGTCATGGGTTCGCCCGACCCGCGTCAGATCGACGGCATGGGCGGTGGCGATCCGCTGACCTCCAAGGTCGCCGTGGTCAAAACGTCCGACCGGGACGATGCCGATGTGGATTATCTGTTCCTACAGGTATTCGTTGATCAGGCGATCGTCACCGATGCACAGAACTGCGGCAACATCCTTGCCGGTGTCGGCCCCTTTGCCATCGAGCGTGACCTGGTGGCGGCGCAGAACGGCGAGACCGAGGTGCGTATCTTCATGGAAAACACCGGCCAGATCGCCCGCGCCCGTGTCAGTACCCCTGAGGGCCAGGTCAGCTATGTGGGCGATGCCTGCATTGATGGCGTGCCCGGCAGTTCCGCGGCTGTGCCGATCACATTTGAAGATACCGCCGGCTCCAGTTGCGGTGCCTTGTTGCCCACCGGCAATGCGGTCGATGTGATTGAGGGTGTCGAAGTCACTCTTATCGACAATGGCATGCCCGTGGTGGTGATGCGCGCCGAAGACATGGGCATCAGCGGCACGGAATCCCGTGAAGAGCTGGAAGCCAACACTGTGCTGCGTGAAAAGCTGGAAGCCATCCGTCTCAAAGCTGGTCCGCTGATGAATCTCGGTGATGTCAGCGCAAAATCGGTGCCGAAGATGAGCATGGTCAGCTATGCCACCAACGGTGGGGCCCTGTCAACGCGTACGTTCATTCCGCATCGCTGTCACGCCTCCATCGGTGTACTGGGTGCGGTCAGCGTAGCGACTGCGGCGGTACTGCCCGGTTCACCCGCCGCAGCGATTGCCGAAGTGCCGGAAGGTGCACGCAAGATGCTGTCGGTCGAACACCCGATCGGTGAGATGAGCGTGATCCTGGACATGGATGCCAGAGGTCAAGTGGCCTCCGCCGCGATTCTGAGAACGGCCCGCAAGCTTTTTGACGGTGAAGTCTTCACCCACAATAACTGATTCCAAGCAGGTGTAATGAGATGATGGATCCTGACTACCTTCCTTTCCACGCCAACCCGAGCAAGCCTGAGTTCAAGGCGCCTGCCGGAGCCGTTGATGCGCACTGCCACGTATTTGGGCCGGCGGACACGTTCCCTTACCACCCCAAGCGCAAGTACACCCCTTGTGATGCACCCAAGGAAAAGCTGTTCGAGCTGCGTGACTACCTGGGCTTTGAGCGCAACGTCATCGTGCAGGCATCCTGCCACGGTACCGACAACGCTGCGCTGGTCGATGCACTGGAAAGCGCCGGTGAGCTGGCGCGCGGTGTGGCCGTCGTAGATCCTGCGATCACCGTGGAAGAGCTTAAAGCGATGGATAAGGCCGGTGTGCGTGCCGTGCGCTTCAACTTCGTCAAGCGTCTGGTCGACACCACGCCGAAAGAAGTATTCCTGTCGATTGCCGAGAAGATTAAGCCATTGGGCTGGCATATTGTGGTCTACTTCGAAGCACCGGATCTGGAAGATCTAATCCCCTTCCTGAATCAGCTCGACACCACCATCGTAGTCGACCATATGGGGCGTCCGGATGTGACCAAGGGCGTCGATCACCCTGATTTCCAGCGTTTCATCGATTTCATGGGCGGCAATGAAAAGGTTTGGGTGAAGACCACCTGCCCCGAACGCCTGACCCAGACTCCACCGGATTACAGCGATGTGGTGCCGTTCATGAAGGCGCTGGTCGAAAAATTCCCGGATCGTTGCCTGTGGGGCACCGACTGGCCGCACCCCAATATGAAGTCTCATACCCCTGATGACGGCAAACTGGTGGACGTTATCCCGCAGATCGCAACCACCGCCGAACTGCAGCAGAAGCTGCTGGTCGACAACCCGATGCGACTTTACTGGTCCTGACAGGAGAACTGATCATGAGCTCAACGCACCGCGAGATACCGGGTACGATCTTTTTCGACGGCCCCATGTCCACCAAGGGCTATCCGCTGAACAAAATGTGCTACTCCTTCAACAACGCTGATGCCCGTGAGGCTTTCAAGGCCGATGAAGCGGGGTACTGTGACAAGTTCGGCCTGACCGAAGCCCAGAAAGAGGCGATTCTCAAGCGTGACCTTAACGAACTGCTGCGTCTGGGTGGCAGTGTTTATTATCTGGCCAAGTTCGCCGGTCTTCTGGGTCTGAATATGCAGGATATTGGTGGCATGCAGACCGGGCGTACCAAAGAAGAGTTTCAGGCATACCTGGACAGTCAGGGTAGGGGGAAAAACAATGGCTAAGGTTATTGGCGGCATCACCACATCCCATATTCCGGCGATCGGTATCGCCATGGACAAGGGGTTGGAAGACACGCCTTACTGGAAGGATTTTTTTGCCGGTTACCCGCCAGTACGTGAGTGGCTGAACGAACAGCAGCCGGACATTGCTATCGTGTTCTACAACGACCACGGACTGGAAATGTTCCTCGACAAGAAACCGACTTTCGCACTGGGCTGTGCGCCTAAGTATGAAAATGCCGATGAAGGTTGGGGTATCGCCACCATCCCGCCGGTAACCGGTGAGACCGAGCTGTCCTGGCACATCGCCAACGAATTGATCGAGAACGACTTTGATCCAACCATCTGTCAGGATATTAAAGTCGACCACGGACTGACCGTGCCACTGTCGATCATGTATCCGGGCCACAACTACAAGCATCTGAAAGTGATTCCGGTGTGCATCAACTGCGAACGTTATCCTATGCCGAAACCCTCCCGTTGCTTCGCGCTGGGTCAAGCTATCGGCCGTGCGGTTGAGTCCTTCGCCGGTAATCAGAAGGTGGTGGTATTCGGTACCGGTGGTCTGTCACATCAGCTGGATGGTGAACGTGCCGGTATTATCAACTCCGATTTCGATCTGGAATGCATGGACAAGTTGGTCAACGATCCAGAAGCTCTGACCAAGTACAGCAACGATGATCTGGTCGAGATTGCCGGTGCTCAGGGCGTCGAGCTGAACATGTGGCTGGCCATGCGCGGCTGTTTGCTGGGTAACGTGAAGGAAGTGCACCGCAATTATGTGGCGCCGATTTCCAATACAGGGGCAGGTCTGCAGTTGTTGTTGAATAAATAATATTTAACTCTGACAAAAAACCCGAATTCATTCGGGTTTTTTTTTGGAGATTTTTATATTAAGAGTGATATTTGTATGACTGTTACACTATATGTATATAGGTTTCTATGGATGTTTGGCATATTTATCTTGCTGTTACTAGATAAAATGAGGCCAAATTATGATGATAAGAAAAAAAATTGCGCTGGCAATTATGGTGGCGGGTATGATCTCTCAGGCTTCAGCACTGGAGCTAGGTGAGATAAACGGAACCAAATTTAGCGTTGGTGGTTATATTAAAGCAGAGGGTGTTTTTACAGACCCTGATGATGGCGATACCTCTTTTGAGGGAAGTGCACGTCAGACACGTATAAATTTTGCGGCTGACCGACAGGTTGATGGTCATAAGCTACGAGCTTTTGTCGAAGGTGATTTCTGGGATAATAATACATCTGCGGACAGTACTTATGCCTGGCGTTTGAGACATGCCTATCTTCAGGTGGATGGGTTGACTGTTGGTCAGACCTGGAATGGGCAATTCTTCGCAAATGCTCCATTTGATGTTGAAACGATCAACTTCTTTGGCCTGGGGGCTGGGACAATTGCCGGGAGTGGGGCAGTCATTCGTCCAGACCTCGTAGTGCATTATACACATGGTGGATTCCGTTTAACGTTGCAGGACCCCATTTACAGCGATGCAAATATTCCGGATATGGTCGCGGCCTATACCTACCGTACCGACAATGGCCATGCCTTCAATGTGGCACTTACCGGTCGTGAAGTGGAAACGCTGAACAACGATTCCGAGTTTGGTGCAGCGATCTCCGTGGCCGGTAAGTTCAAATTCGGCAACTCGGCTTTGGCCTTGAGCGCATATACCGGTGAGGGCAATAACATCTATTCCGGCTGGGGTTATGCTGGTACGTCTAGTCCGGCAAATCAGCCGTTTAGCGAAGGCGAGATCAATGCGAATGGGGATCTGGTCAAAACAACCGGTTTCTCTGCCGGTGTGAGTCATCGCTTCAGCGACAAGCTGCGCGGTAACATCCGTTACGGTCAGGTAACAGCTGATGAAGTGGCAGCTAACGTTGCTGATGACACCTTCAAGATGACCAACGTCAACCTGATATATACCTACCTTCCCGGACTGGAGTTCGGTATTGAGTGGCGCGACCAGAATGCGGCCAACCGCCCGCCGTCATCAGCGGGCAGCTCTCTGCGTCCAGCCGGTCAGCAGCTTGAGCTGATGGCGATGTACAAGTTCTGAGACAGCAACGCTCAAAGGCAACCCGGGTCCCCTTCCCCGGGTTTTCCTTTATCGGCATGAACTCACTCTGGCAGACAACGATGATGGCAAAGGCTCAGGCACAGCGACTTTGGCGACGCAGGGTTTCGGACGGCAGCTCGCCGATATGCTCGCGGTACTGGGCAGCAAAACGGCCTAAATTGGTAAAACCGTACTTGAGTGCGACCTCGGTGATGTTGCGGATTCCCGGTTTGTGGGCGAGTTCGTGGTACACGGACTCAAGCCTGAGGCGCCGGATATAGGCCACAGGGGTCATCTTCAGTTCGCGCTCAAACAGGTTATAAACTGATTTGCGGCTGATGCGACAATGCCGGGCAAGGTCTTCGATGGCCAGCTCCCCGGTGATGTTGTCCAACAGGTAATGATGGATCTGTTCCAGTTGTCGATCGTGCAGTCGGGTTTGACTGTGCGGTAAACACAGGTTGCTGTCATAGGTTTTCAGGATCGCATGAGTCAACAGTTTGCAGTAGTAAAATGATGCCCGCTCGGCACCGGTACACTCCTGGAAGGCCAGAATGTCGTTGAGTAGATTGTGCAGCGTCGCAGAATCATCAAAGGGCAAAGGCCTGCGCCCGAACTCAATCTGGCTAGAGGGCACCAGATAGCCGAATTCACGGGCGCTTTGATGCAGGAAGCTACGCGGTACTTTGATAATCAGTTTGCGACAGTCGGGTGAGTAGAGCATACCGTACTCGTCACCGGGAGGGATCACAATCGAGTCACCCTGCTGCAGGCGGAAGTGTTGACCGGCAATGTTCCATTCGCTGCTACCACTGAGAATAAACTGAAGATGATAGCTTTCCTGTATTGGAGGGATGTGCAATTTAGCAGTACTGCCATAACCATGTTCCGATATATCGAGCGGTCCGAGTTCTTTGTATTTTATATAAGAGGTTTTACCACTCGGTCCGGTTTGAATAAGACGGTGTTCGCCCAGGCGGGGTTTCATGAAGTTGGAAAGATCGCAAGCCGAAATGCCTGCAATTGAATAATTACAGGCAGATAGTATAAAGGGCATCGAGTACCTCTAGTTATTTTTATAATTGATTCTGCTTTAACCAGATCAGTAAAAATCTTATCCGGCTTCCCAATAACATATGGATTTATTTATCCATGACCATTCGGTTTTTTACCGACTCCATTCAGTTTTTGTTACATGTTGGGATAGTTCGGCCCGCCGGCACCTTCAGGCACGACCCAGTTGATGTTCTGGGCAGGGTCCTTGATGTCACAGGTTTTGCAGTGCACACAGTTCTGCGCATTGATCTGGAACTGCGGGCCACTATCGCCTTCCACCACTTCATACACACCGGCAGGGCAGTATCGCTGAGCCGGTTCGGCATATTTGGGCAGGTTCTGGTTGATGGGGATGCTCGGGTCTTTCAGCTGCAGGTGGCAGGGCTGATCCTCTTCATGGTTGGTATTGGAAAGAAACACGGATGAGAGCTTGTCGAACGACAGGACGCCATCCGGTTTCGGGTACTGAATTTCCGTACTCTCACTGGCCAGCTTAAGCTGCTCATGATCCTTATGCAGGTCATGCAGGGTCACCGGGATTTTGCCGCCGAACCAGTTCTGGTCGATATAGTTGAACGCACCGCCCAGATAAGGGCCGAATTTGTGCATCGCCGGGCCGAAGTTGCGTCCACGATACAGCTCGTCATACAGCCATGAGGCCTGGTAAGCATCGGTAAAGCCGGTCAGGTCCTTGCCGCCTGCATCGCCATTAACCAGTGCCGCTGCAATCGACTCTGCCGCCAGCATGCCGGATTTCATGGCGGTATGAATGCCTTTAATCTTGGAAAAGTTCAGCGTGCCGGCATCACAGCCGATCAGCAGGGCACCTGGCATGGTCATCTTCGGCAGGGTGTTGAAGCCTCCCTTGGTGATGGCTCGGGCGCCGTAGGCCACGCGCTTGCCACCTTCGAGATACTGCTTGATCTCGGGGTGATGTTTCATGCGCTGGAACTCGTCGAACGGGCTTAGATACGGGTTGGAATAGTTCAGGTCGATAATCAGACCCACAACGACCTGGTTGTCTTCGGCATGGTAGAGGAAAAAACCGCCACTGGCGCCGTCGCTCAGCGGCCAGCCGGAGCCGTGTACGACCAGGCCGGGCTTGTGTTTGGCAGGGTCAATATCCCACAGCTCCTTGATACCGATGCCGTAGTGTTGAGGGTCGGCATCCTTGTCGAGCGCGTACTTCTCGATCAATTGTTTGCCCAAGTGGCCACGACAGCCCTCGGAGAAAA